>NZ_CDBT01000024.1 GCF_000819765.1 Aeromonas bivalvium | reverse complement strand
CCGGCACGGCCGGTACGGCCGATGCGGTGCACATAGTCTTCCGCCACGTTGGGCAGCTCGAAGTTGACCACTTGCGGCAACTTGTCGATGTCCAGGCCGCGTGCGGCGATGTCGGTGGCCACCAGCACCTTGACGCTGCCATCCTTGAAACCGGCCAGGGCACGGGTACGGGCACCCTGGCTCTTGTTGCCGTGGATGGCGGCGGCGCTGACGCCGTTCTTGTCCAGGGTCTCGGCGACCCGGTTGGCCATGTGCTTGGTGCGGGTGAACACCAGTACCTGCTGCCAGTCGTTGCTGGTGACCAGGTGGCTCAGCAGGCCGATCTTGTTGGCCTTGTCGCAGGGGTGCACCAGCTGCTCGATGCGCTCGGCCGTACTGTTGCGCGGCGCCACTTCGATCACCGCCGGGTTGTCCAAGAGGCCGGTGGCCAGCTCGCGGATCTCTTCAGCGAAGGTGGCGGAGAAGAGCAGGTTCTGGCGCTTCTTCGGCATCAGGGCCAGGATCTTGCGAATATCGCGGATGAAGCCCATGTCCAGCATGCGATCCGCTTCGTCCAGCACCAGGATCTCCACTTCGTCGAACTTGACGGCGTTCTGGTTGTAGAGATCCATCAGGCGGCCCGGGCAGGCCACCAGCACATCCAGACCACGGCGGGTCGCCATCATCTGCGGGTTGATGCTGACGCCACCGAACACGACGTGGCTGCGGATCGGCAGGTGCTTGCCGTAGTTGCGCACGCTCTCGCCCACCTGGGCGGCCAGCTCGCGGGTCGGGGTCAGCACCAGGGCGCGGATGCGGTTCGGAGAAACCTTGCGCTTGCTGTCGGTCAGACGTTGCAGCATGGGCAGGGTGAAGCCTGCGGTCTTGCCGGTCCCGGTTTGGGCCGCCGCCATCAGGTCACGGCCAGCCAGGACGGCCGGGATCGCTTGTTGCTGGATGGGGGACGGAGTGTCGTAGCCTTGTTCGGCGACGGCACGGAGCAAAGGCTCGGCCAGACCGAGGGAAGTAAAACTCATAGTTACCTGCTAGGGATTTGGGGCGCCGGGGATTTGTGGTGGGGCTCCTCTGCCGAGCCGATGCCATCTCACAAGATCTGGGCCTATGGAGAAAACAACGATTTCCCCGGGGAGCAGAGCAAAGGGGAAAGAATAGAGGCGCAGTCTAACGGAGTTGGCGCAGTTACACGAGAAAAATGTGATGAGCCTCCCAGCATGGTTGGAAAAGCCGCCCCTGGCGGGACAGAATGACCATGATGTCACTCGTCTGGATCCATGATGAACCCAGGCACACAGCAACAGGGAGGTCTGCTTGTTCGGGATACATACCATCATTGGCCGCGCACTTGGCCTCGGCCTGCTGCTCGCCTTGAGCCTGCCCCTTGGCGCCAAGGACACACTGTCGGTGGCCTGGAGCCACTGGCCACCCCTTAGCCAGATCGATGCCGACGGGGAGCTCGGCGGCCTGGACGTGACCCTGACCCGCCAGATCCTCGGCGAGGCCGGTCTTGAGCCAATGTTTCGCAACCTCCCCTGGGCCCGCACCCTGCATCTGATTGAGCGTCGCCAGCTGGATGTGGCCATGGGGGCCCTGGACACCCCGGAGCGCCGAGGCTTCGCCCGCTTCTCCGCCCCCTACCGGCGCGCCCATTTCGTGCTGCTCGGCCATCGGCCTGCGCCAGAGGCCGCCGACCCCTGGCAAGGGATAACAAGCCTCGCGGATCTGTGCCGGCAATCAGGGTTGCGCCTTGGCAAGCTCAGGGGCACCCGCCCCCTGCCCCTCGGCGACCCCTGTCCCACCCTGGGGACCGCCCGCGAATACAACTCGGACGACAGGCTGATCGCCCTCCTGCTGGCACGGCGCCTCGATGGGGTCATCATGGAGTGGCAATACGCCCATCACCGGCTGACTCAGCTGGGGGCCAACGACTTCATCCGCTGCCAGCTGCTGTTGCACCGACAGCCGGTCAGCCTGATGTTCGCCAGGGAGGCGGTGAGCGAGGAGACATTCGCCCGCATCGATGCCGCCATCGCCGCCCTGCCCCCACCGGATCCCGCCTTTGCGCCGCCCCGCTGCCACCTTGACGCGACCCGACTCCCAGCACCGTCGGCGCCCTGAGGCCGGCACAGTCCCACGAAAAAGGCGACCCTGGGGTCGCCTTGTCGTCTCTGGTGATCACTCACCCTGGCCTTTGCGCGATCAGCGCAGCTGCGGCGTAGCGGTATGCACCCCGGCATTCTGGGCGCGGTGGCGCAGCAGGTGATCCATCAGCACCAGGGCCAGCATGGCCTCGGCGATGGGGACGGCGCGGATGCCGACACAAGGATCGTGGCGACCCTTGGTGATCATCTCGGTGGCCTCGCCGCTGGTATTGATGGTCTTGCCCGGTACCGTGATGCTGGACGTGGGCTTGAGCGCCATGCTCACCAGGATATCCTGACCCGAAGAGATGCCTCCCAGGATGCCGCCGGCATGGTTGCTGGCAAAACCGGTCGGGGTCATCTCGTCGCGATGCTCGGAGCCTTTTTGCTCCACCACGGCGAAGCCGTCCCCTATCTCCACCCCTTTCACCGCATTGATGCCCATCATGGCGTGGGCGATGTCGGCGTCGAGGCGATCGAACACCGGCTCCCCTAGGCCCACCGGCACGTTGCGGGCGATCACAGCCACCTTGGCGCCTATGCTGTTGCCCTCTTTCTTGAGGGCGCGCATGTACTCGTCCAGCGCCTCCAGCTTGCCCGCATCGGGGAAGAAGAAGGGGTTCTGCTCTATCTGATCCTGCTCGAACGCCTCGGCCTTGATGGGGCCGAGCTGGGAGAGGAAACCGACGATCTCGATGCCATGCACCTGCTTCAAGTACTTCTTGGCAATGGCCCCCGCCGCCACCCGCATGGCGGTCTCGCGGGCCGAGGAGCGGCCGCCGCCGCGATAGTCACGCTGACCGTACTTCTGGTGGTAGGTGTAGTCGGCGTGACCCGGACGAAACAGATCCTGAATGTCCGAGTAATCCTTGGAGCGCTGATCTGTGTTCTCGATGAGCAGGCCGATGGAGGTGCCCGTGGTCTTGCCCTCGAACACCCCGGAGAGGATCTTCACCTCGTCCGCCTCGCGGCGCTGGGTGGTGTAGCGGGAGGTGCCGGGCTTGCGCCTGTCCAGATCGATTTGCAGATCCGCTTCGCTTATCTCGAGCCCCGGCGGGCAGCCGTCGACCACGGCGCCGAGCGCCAGGCCATGGCTCTCGCCGAAGGTGGAGACCCGAAAGAGTTGGCCAAAACTGTTCCCTGCCATGCTTGCTCCTGCTTAGTTCTTGTAGATGGCGAAATGATCTTGATACTGCACCAGCTCGGCGCGGGTCATCACGAACACCCCGTGGCCGCCGTTCTCGAACTCGACCCAGGTAAAGGGCACCTCGGGGAACTGGGCCTCCAGGTGGATCATGCTGTTGCCCACCTCGACCACCAGCACGCCGTCATCCTTCAAGAAGTCGGCCGCATGGGCCAGCAGGCGCTTGGTGAGCTTGAGACCGTCTGAGCCCGACGCCAGGGCCAGCTCCGGCTCGTGACGAAACTCGTCCGGCAGATCCGACATGTCTTCGGAGTCCACATAGGGCGGGTTGGAGACGATGAGATCGTACTTGTCACCGGCCGGCAGATCCCGGAACAGATCCGAGCGGATGGGGATGACCTGCTGCTCCAACCCGTGATCATTGATGTTGCGCTCGGCCACGTTGAGGGCATCGACGCTGATGTCGATGGCATCCACTTCCGCGTGGGGAAATTCGTGGGCCATGATGATGGCGATGCAGCCGGAGCCGGTGCAGAGATCCATGATCCGGGTCGGTTCGTCTTTCAGGAAGGGGGCGAAGCGGTTGGCCACCATCTCGGCGATGGGGGAGCGAGGAATGAGCACCCGCTCGTCCACGTAGAACTCCCAGCCCGCATACCAGGCCTTGTTGGTCAGGTAGGCGGCGGGCACCCGCTCCTGCACCCGGCGGATGATGAGCTCGGCGATGCGATGGCGTTCGGTCGGGGTCAGACGGGAGTGGCGCATGCCCGGATCCACGTCCGGCGGCAGATGCAACGCAGGCAGTACCAGCTGCACCGCTTCATCCCAGGCGTTGTCCGTACCATGGCCGTAAAAGATACCGGCGTCGTTGAAACGACTCATGGCCCAGCGCAACATGTCCTGGATGGTGTGCATCTCGGCAACCACCTCGTCGATAAATATCTTGTCCAAATCCACCTCCAAGTCGAGTAATATCCGGCCCGAGCCCCTGTATAGTGGGCAAGATGCATACCTGATAAATGAGTCTCTGATGAAAAAAACGCCCTCACCCACAGACGAGGAGAGCCTGCTGTTTCGCGAGGCGATCAAAGGTACCCGGAAAATCAAGCAAGATACCTTAAGGGCCGAGTTGCGCCCGGTCAAGCAGAAACGCGAATTGCGTGAGAGCCGCGAAAAGCTTGGGGTTGACCACTTTTTCAGCGATGAATATCAGCCCCATCTGGAAGAGGATGGCCCGACCCGCTACGTCCGTTCCGACGTCTCGACCTTCGAGCTGAAAAAGCTCAAGCGCGGCAGTTATCCGCCGGAGATTTATCTGGATCTGCATGGCATGAACCAGCATCAGGCCAAGCAGGAGCTGTCAGCCCTGCTGACCCTGTGCCGAAAAGAGAACCTTCACGTCGCCTCCGTGATGCACGGCATCGGCAAGCATATCTTGAAGCAGCGACTCCCGGGCTGGCTGGCCCAGCATCCCAATGTGCGAGCCTTCCATCAGGCCCCCCGGGAATGGGGGGGCGAGAGCGCCATCCTGGTGCTGCTGGATATCGAGGAGTGACCCCTTCCCCGCCCGGAGTTGCCCTGGGCGGGCGCCATGAAAAAACCACCGACAGGCTGCGGTGGTTTTTTATGGGTGAGGCCCGGGATCGGCCTCCATCCTGGCGCGCCGTTACACCACGCGAGGCGCTGCGGGCTGCGCCAGATGGTGGGCTACCAGGGCATTGGCATGGCCGTGGCCCATGGCATGTTCAGCCTTGAGCCAGGGCACCAGGGCCATGTGTTTGCGCTCCTCCCGCCCCGCCAGCAGGGCCAGCCAGTGGGCGATCGGCTGGCCGTAGGCCTGCTCGATGGCGGGAAAATAGGAGGCAGGCCCCCTCACCTTCTGTTGTTCATCCATCACTGGCTCTCCTCGGGGTTTGCGCCGACACGGCAACAGGCTCAGGGCTTGGGGGCAAACAGATCGAACACCTGCTGCCCGGTCAGGGTGGGCGTCTCGTTCTTGAGCTCATAAAAGTCCGGCTTCTCGTCGATGAAGACCTGACTGGCCAGCTCGAAGTGCTGCGTCTGGAACAGACCGGCGGACAGGATGTACTCGTCCGTCGGCAGCAGATGGTAGAAAAGATGGGTGCCGCAGGTGGGGCAGAAGCCGCGCTCCGCCCACTCGGAGGAGCGGTAGGCCACAGGGGCCAGGCCCTTGAACTGCACCCCGCCGCCGCAATGGACCGCGAACATGGGCCCCCCCGACCAGCGCCGGCACATGGTGCAGTGGCACAGGCTGATCTCCTTGTGTTCATCGCTCGAGACGGTGATCCCGCCGCACAGACAACGTCCTTGCATAACGCCTCCTTGAGGTTGATCCGGGCCGGCACCGTGCCTGGCCCAGGTTCACAGAGGAGTAGCATGGCCACCCCTGCCATGCCACTGACCATATTGAGGGCCCGGCGCCCATCCCCTGCCGGCGGAGTCCGGCCCCATGAGGACGGCAGAGAAGGCAGCGCCCCTGCCCCCGATTCAACTCGCGGGGATCAGGGCCCAGGGATCCCCCTGGCCGGGCTCGTTGCCTTGCGTCCACCACTTGGCCTGGTAGAGGGCCCCCTGGAAGCTGACCTTGTCCCCGGCGACATAGACCTGGGTCGCGCTCCAGGCCGCCACGCCGCCGACGGGGGGCGTGGAGGGGTCGGTTGGCGGCGTCAGCTCGGCCACGATGCGCACCTTGGGCCAGTTGGCGTGGGAGCCATAGAAGTTGCTGACGCACTTCTGGTAATCCCCCGGCACCAGGGCCGAATAGGCGGTCTGGAATCCCACCAGCTCGCACTCGAACGAATAGCCGCCGGGTCGGTCCGGGTAGTATTTCCAGTTGCCATCCCAGTTGGTGTAGAGCACGTCGGTGGCGCCATTGAGGTTCAGGCTGCCATAGGGGGTCTGCTGCCAGCAGGTGTTCTTCTCGTCGCTCGCGACCGGGATCTGGTAGTGAGCGGCCAACCCTTCCCAGTAGCGGATGCGATTGACCGGCTGCCCCTTGTCCTTGTTCTGCTCGCCGCACTCTATGCCGCCGTTGATGACGTTGATGGTGGTGCCAAAGCCGTAGCCGATGCCCGCA
This sequence comes from Aeromonas bivalvium, assembly GCF_000819765.1. GTDB lineage: Bacteria > Pseudomonadota > Gammaproteobacteria > Enterobacterales > Aeromonadaceae > Aeromonas > Aeromonas bivalvium. The sequence goes on along the minus strand of NZ_CDBT01000024.1, from coordinate 224,947 downwards.
TCCTGCTCGCGCTGGGAAGGCACCCAGGTGCGGTCGATCACGTGCAGCATGGCGGGTTTGGGGGCCTGCGGGGTCAGGAAGAACCAGATGGCGGAAGCCAGATTCAGCCAGGAGTCCGCCACCAGCCCGGGGTTGTTTAGCAGCACGCTGGCATCGCCGTCGAACATGGCCTCGGAGAAGGCGCCGTAGTTGAAGTGATAGGAGAGTTGTTTCGCACCGCGGCCAAAATACCCCTGTCCGCTGGCACAGGGCCACTTCTTGTTCTGCCAGTCATTCTGGCCGCAGCCCGTGGTGTAGCCCAGCTGCCCCTCGGCCCAGCCCATCTCGCGCACATGGACCAGGGCCTGTTGCCACTCCTCCAGGGCCAGAGGGTTGTCCGAGACGTTCTCCTTGGCGATGTGGCCGCCGGTCTCCTGGGCAAAGTGGGCGAAGGCGGTGATGATGGATTTCTTGCAGATGGCATCGGCGTCGCGGCCATCGGTGTACTCTCCGCAGAACGCCGGGAACTTGCCCACCGCCCGCAAGAAACGCTCATAGGTGTATTCCGGCGCCGCCATCTGGGTCAGAAAGTCCCATTCGGACTCTGGGAACACCCGTTCGACCCGCTTGACGTTGTCAGGATTGCTCGCCGCCCTGGGATAAATGGCCTCCACGATCGTGTTGGGCCGGGTCGCCAGCGCCTTGGACCAGAGGGCATACATGGGGTTGGCCGTCTTGGCCTGGGCCTGCGCCTCGACATCGGCCTGGGCGATGACATAGCCCCCGGCCAGCTCGGGATCTGGCTGGATAGTCATGGCGGCGTGGCCTGGCAGGGCGCAGGCCGCGGCCACCAGCCAGGCGCAACGGGTGATGTTCAACATGGGTAACCGTCCTTGTCTCAGATGAAAACTCAGCCGAGCATAGGCAGGTCAAGAACTAAATTTACAGGGAAAAATAAGAAATCTGATGAATTTGTGAGCCGACTCACTGCCTGATCAATCCATCAGCAAGAAGGCTGTGCGCCGCCCCGCCAGCACGGTTTCCCTCTGGGAAACGGAGCGAGGCAAGGGGATAAACACCAAGCAAATCAGGGGGCAACCCTATCCCCACCACCGGCCTGGCCAAGGCAGACTCAGCCACGCACGGCGCGGATCAGCAGGTTGCGCGGGGTCATGGGCTTGGCGCAGAACTCGCCAAGCTCCACCCGGTAGCCCTGCTCTTGCAGGAAGAGGGCGCGATCCAGCCCGAGCCAGATCTCCAAAGGACGGCGAAACAGGTGGCGCACCGGCTCCATGCGGGCGACGTCCCCATAACGCGCCTCCCCCCGGGCCAGCAGGCCGTCGTAGTCGAGCCCGGCAGGCAGGGCTATCCCCTTGCGCTCGGCGGCCCAGCGGCAGAAGGCCTCGAAGCTGCCGGTGAGCAGGCTTTTTTGCATATTGGGCACAGGCAGATACGCATCCACCCCGCGCACCTGGCGCTGCAGGCAGTCAAAGCCAAGGCGCCACACCACCTCCAGCTCCCGCAAGCGGGCGATGCGGGCGCCGCCGGTGACCGTCTCTTGCAGGGGCAGGCGCAAGTCTGCCTTGCTCAGCCCCAGGGCACTGGCCCGGGCCGCCCGGGAGAGGGGGCGATAGTGGGTTCCCCGGATCAGGTGATAGCAACAGGGGGAGAGGGTCACGCCGCGGGCACCGCGCGCCGCCACCCCCTCCAGCAGGTGGGTATGCAGCTCGCCACAGGCATGGAGCGCCATGGCGTGATGCTCTGGGGCGATCAGCGCCACCGACTCGGCGGCGAAGGCATCGGCCTCGATGAAGCGCATGCGGGCGCCGTCCCGCTCGGCGAGCCTGCGTCCCTCCTCGCACAGCGCCCCCTGCCACTCCAGGCTGGTCACCTCGGCACGGCGGTGAACCGAGAGCAGCCGACCCAGGTGTCCCTTGCCGGCGCACCACTCCAGGTAGGGCCCCGCATGGGGGGGCAGGCAGCCGGTGAAGGCCTCGATCTGGGCCTGCTTGCGACCCGGCATGTGCAATGCCATGGCCTTGCCGCACTCGACGGGGTCGGCCTCAAAGCGGGTCAACTCGCTCAGGGCCTGCAACTCGGCGCCCTGGGGGATCCAGGGGGCCAGCAGACTGGCCAGGGCAGCCATGTCGCCATCGAGCCGGTTCAGCTCCTCCAGGCTCAGGCCGTCGAGCAGGGCCGCCAGCTCGGGAGCCTCGCCGGCAAAGGCGATCGCCAGGTGATGATAGGGCTGGTATTGCCACCAGGGGCGACAGACGGTCAGCAGGTGATCGAGGCGTTCGAAGCGTTGGGCCAGCACAAGGGGCTCCCTGAGGGGGAAAATGAGAGGGCGCTATTGTAGCCATCCTGCGCCAGATTGCACCCGCCATGATGGCCGGCGCCCAATGAAAAAGGGGCCACAGGGGCCCCTCTTTGACTCGACTGGCAAGCGCCTTAGAACGGCAGCTTCATGCCGGGGGGCAGCTGCATGCCACCGGTCAGCTCGCCCATCTTGCTCTTGTTCTGCTCTTCGACCCGGCGCACGGCGTCGTTGCAGGCGGCGGCCACCAGATCTTCCAGCAGCTCCTTGTCATCTTCCATCAGGGAGGGATCGATCTCGATGCGACGCACGCTGTGGCTGCCGGTCATGGTGACCTTGACCATGCCAGCGCCCGCTTCACCCGTCACTTCCATCAGGGCCAGCTGCTCTTGCATCTTCTGCATGCGCTCTTGCATCTGTTGGGCCTGTTTCATCAGGTTACCCATTCCACCTTTACCAAACATATGTCGTCTCTCGCGTTGAAATCCGGCGCACCTGGCCGGGCGTTAGGCTCGTCTGTCCTAGATGGGGACGGCCGAGCGGCATTTCAAGCGGGGAGCGCACTCCCCGCACCTGATTCAGCGATTGAGGGGCTCGATACTCTCCATGTGGAGCTCGGCACCGAATCGCTGACGTAAAAACTGCACATTGGGATCCTGCTCCAGATCCCGCCCCGCCTGCTCGAGCACCCCGAGGTAGAGGCGATGCTCTATCTCCAGCGGCGTCTCCTGCTCGGGCACAGTGCCCAGGGTCACCTCGATGCGCACCTCGCGACCAAGCTCTGGGCCTATGATGGTCGCGAGCTCGGCCAGGGCGCGATCGCTCACCAGATGACGCAGCTCGGGTTTGAGGGTCAGCAAGACCCGCTCCTCCTGCTGGCTCATCACCGCATTGATGGCGAGTTGACGCAGTCGGCCCCCCACCCGGGTGCGGGCGATGAGCTCGCTCCAGGGATCGCCGCAACTGGCGAGCAGACTGGCGGGGATGAGTCGGCTCGGCTCGTCCCCCACCTCCTCTTCCTGCTCGCTCTCGATGGCGTTCCAGTCGATGGTCTCGAGGGTCGGAACCGCCGTCTCTGCCCTGGCCGGGGCAGCGTTCCCCTGCGCCGGGGGCGAGACGGGGGTGGGAGCAGGCCCAGGAGCCGCAGGGGCGCCATGGTCGACGGGGTGCTGCGCCCCGGTCGAGGGACCGTCGGGATCCCAGGGGGGAGAGTCCGCCTCGCGCCCGCCCTGGCTGGCACTGCGCGGCCCACTCGGCGTCGCCAACGCGGACGCTGGCGCGCTCGGCTCACCCTGGGCCAGGTACTCCTGATAGGCCTGAAGGTCCCCCTCGTCCCGCTCGCTTGGGACATCATAGGACCAATCTCCCTGCCAGGGAGTCTCCCCCGCGGCAGAAGAGGCCGGCGCCGCCGGGCTCGGGATGGCCGCGGGCGCCTCGGCGACATCAGACTTGGCCGAGGCCCCAAGACTCACCTGGGCAGTCCCTGGCGCAGTCCCTTCAGCCATCGCCGCCGATCTGGTTGCGGGTCTGGTCGCCCCTTCCGAGGCCCGCAGCCGGCTTCGCAGCATGTTGCGGGTGCCAAGCAGGCTCATGATGCCGCCCCCGGCGCGCTCCTCGCCCAAAGCCGTGTCGGCTGCGGCGGGCATCCCCTGGGGGGCCGGCCCTTCCCCCTGCCGGGGCACTGAAGGCGTCAGTCCCCCAGCCTCGCCCTGATCGGGATAGGGGGCAGGCGGCTGCCCGCTCCCGGACGTATGCGCTGGCGACTCTGCCTGCGGACCCGCAGGCACGCTCCCGATCTGGGCAGAAGGCGCGTCTCGATAGCCCATCTCGCTCGCTGCCTGCAACAGCGCCTCCTGCTCGGCAAAGAGCGGGGAGAGCGCCTCGCCTGTCATCTCCTCAACCTGGCTGGGCGGGCTCACCAGCTCGCTCTCCCCTGGCCGTGCCAGGGGGGCTGCGTCACCCACTGCTGCGCCAGAGGCATCCGCCTGCGCCGGCCGGGCCTTGACCTCCTCGGCTGGCGGAAGAGGCGCCGGGGCGGCGGCGCTGTCACGGGCGAGCGCCGGGGCAGGTTCAGCCGGTTGCGGCTTTCCCAACCCCAGGGGAGCGGCCCCCTGCCCCGCCTGTGTCGGCAGGGCGCCCAGGCTTGCCGGGGGTATCGGGTCGCACCGGGGCGAGAAGGCGAGCATGCGCAGACAGGTCATCTCCAGGGCGGTGCGACCGTCCGGGGCCCAGGGCAAGTCCTTGCGCCCCCCCAGCACGATTTGATAGCAGAGCTGCACCTCCTCCGGGCTCATGGCCTTGGAAAGCTGCATCAGGGCATCCGCCTCCATCCCCTGCTCCTGCACGCTGGCCGGCAGCAGTTGTGCCAGGGCGATGCGATGGAGCAAAGCTTCCAGCTCGGCATGGAGCTGATCAAAATCCGGCCCCAGGGTCGCTATCTCCCCTATCTTGGCCATGGTGGCCTGGGCATCCTGGCGCAGCACCGCCTCCAGCAACTGGTGCAGGTGGTGATGATCCAGGGTGCCGAGCATGGCCAGCACGCTCGCCTCCCCCACCCGGCCATTGCCGTGGGCCAGGGCCTGATCGGTGAGGCTCAGGGCATCGCGCATGCTGCCATCGGCCGCCTTGGCCAGGGCCTGCAAGGCGCGCGGCTCGAAGGGCTGCCCCTCCTGCTCCAGCACCCAGGCCAGCTGCTTGGCGATCAGCCCCTGATCCAGGCTCTTCAAGTGGAATTGCAGGCAACGGGAGAGGATGGTGATGGGCAGCTTCTGGGGATCCGTGGTGGCCAGCAGAAACTTCACATAGGGGGGCGGCTCTTCCAGGGTTTTGAGCAGGGCGTTGAAGCTGTGACGCGACAACATGTGCACCTCATCGATGAGGTAGACCTTGAAGCGGCCGCGGGCCGGGCGATATTGCACGTTGTCGAGCAGTTCCCGGGTATCTTCCACCTTGGTGCGCGACGCCGCGTCTATCTCCAGCAGATCGACGAAATTGCCCTGATCTATCTCGCGGCAGGTGTCGCACACACCGCAGGGGGTGCTGCTGATACCCTGCTCGCAGTTGAGGCTCTTGGCCAGGATGCGGGCTATGGTGGTCTTGCCCACGCCACGGGTGCCGCTGAGCAGATAGGCATGGTGCAGCCGCCCCTGATCCAGGGCATTGGTCAGGGCGGTCAGCACATGTTGCTGGCCCACCACTTGCTCGAATGTATGGGGGCGCCATTTACGCGCCAGAACCTGATAGCTCATAGAACCTTTGAATGCGGGGATGACAGGGCATTGAGGCCGAATGCTAACACAAATGGCGAGAGCCCTGTAACGACCATGGCGTCAAGTTGCGGCAAAGCCCGGGATAAGTGCCGCTATTTCAACCAGATAGATGAGCAAGGCCATCCTCCCGCCCCGGATCGCCGCGCCAGCCGGAAGATGGGAGCCCCATAAAACAACAGGGAGCCCGACCCGTCGTGGCTCCCTGTATCAGGCAGGCGGCTGGCGCCCATGGCAAGTGGCGTCTGCCGCCCGTGCACTCCCGCCCCTTAGGCGCCGGCCAGTTCGACCAGGGAGACCACCTTGATGCCGGCTTCCGTCAGGCGGGCATCGCCACCGAGGGACGGCAGGGAGATGATGAAGGCCGCATCGGCCACCTCACCACCGGCGCGGCGGATGAGCTTGACGGTGGCATCGACTGTGCCGCCGGTAGCCAGCAGATCGTCCACCACCAGTACCTTGTCACCGGGGACTATGGCATCGGTGTGCAGTTGCAGGGTGTCGGTGCCGTATTCGAGCGCGTAGGACTCCTCGATGACGGCGCGGGGCAGCTTGCCTGGCTTGCGCACCGGCACGAAACCCAGCCCCATGGCGAAGGCAACGGGGGCGCCGAAGATGAAGCCGCGGGCCTCGGTGCCGACGATCTTGGTGATCCCCTGATCACGGTAATGATCGGCCAGCAGATCGATGGTGGCCTTGAAGGCCTCGGCGTTCTCGATCAGGCTGGTGATGTCACGAAACAGGATCCCGGGCTTGGGATAGTCGGGGATGGTCTTGATGCTGGCTTCGATAAATTTCAGAATGTCCGGATTCATGTGATGACCGCTTATTTTTTGACCCGGCACAGGCCGATGGGCCAGGCGCCGGGAAAACAAAAAGGCCCATCGTGCAAAAACGACAGGCCAACTCCATAGCATTATTGCCGCAATAGCTTAGGGACTTCACTTCTTCATTGCAACCGGCTCCAGCACAGGCAAACGTATTAGCCAGGTGAGCAGGATCACCATGATGACAATCAGCAGCCAGCGCACCCAGTCGACGGGCACCAGAGCCAGGGAGAAGGCGAAGCTCACCAGGATGAAAAGGATGGCGCGGCGCCTGGCATGGCGCCGAATGCCGCGATACAACTGCCAGTCATGGATGGGGGGCCCGAACCAGGGGTGCGCCAGCAGCCAGCGGTGAAAACGGGGCGACGAGCGGGCAAAGAGGGCCGCCGCCAGCAACATGAAGGGGGTGGTCGGCAGCAGGGGCAGGACTATCCCGACTATCCCGGTGGCGAACGCGAGCCAGCCCAGGGCCATCAGACACCAGCGTTTCATGGGTACTCCTCTGAATGCATCTCTGCCTTTAGCCTAACAGAGTTGGCCCGGAAGCTGACAGCCCGGCTCATGCGGCGGCAGTCGATTAGGCTCATCGAGTGGGCAGACGGCTGACAACGCCAGCCATTGCCACTACAATCTGCGCTCTTTTTTCTCCCCTTGTCTTCGGAAGCAGTTATGCGCGTAATTTTGGCCCCCATGCAGGGGGTGCTCGATCACCTGATGCGGGAGGTGCTCACCTCCGTCAACGACTATGACCTGTGCGTCAGCGAATTCGTGCGGGTGGTCGATCAGCTGCTGCCCACCAAGGTCTTCTACCGCATCGCCCCCGAACTCAGGCAAGGGGGCAAGACCCGCGCCGGCACCCCGGTGCGGGTGCAACTGCTGGGTCAGCATCCCGAGTGGCTGGCAGAGAATGCGGTGCGCGCCATCGCTCTCGGCTCCCCCGGGGTGGATCTCAACTTCGGCTGCCCCGCCCCCACGGTCAACAAGAGCAAGGGGGGCGCCGTGCTGCTCAAGGAGCCGGAGGCCGTCTATCGCATCGTCAAGGCGGTGCGGGAGGCCGTGCCGGCCCATCTGCCGGTGAGCGCCAAGATCCGCCTGGGCTACGATGACAAGTCGCTGTTTCTGGAAAATGCCCACGCCGCCAGTGACGGGGGCGCGGTGGAGCTGGCGGTGCACGCCCGAACCAAGCGCGAGGGCTATCGCCCCCCCGCCCACTGGGAGTATGTGGATGCCATCCGCCGCGCCCTGCCCATCCCGGTCACCGCCAACGGCGAGATCTGGAACCATGAGGACGCCCTCACCTGCGCCCGGGTCTCGGGCTGTGACAGCCTGATGGTGGGACGGGGCGCCGTCTCCCTGCCCAACCTGGCCCGGGTGATGAAGACGAACTGCCCCCACATGAGCTGGTCCGAGGCCCTGCGCCTCATGGTCAGCTACACAGAGCAGGATCTCGCCGGGGAGAAGGCGGACTATTACCCGAGCCGGATCAAGCAGTGGTTCTCCTATCTCAAGCGCGAGTATCCCCAGGCCGATGCCCTGTTCACCGAGGTGCGCCTGCTCAAGCACGCCGACGAGATCCGCGCTCGCCTGCTGGTCGAGAGCGAACGCCACCCCTGAGCGCGCCCGGCCCTCGTCTTGGCCGCCGCCCCACGGCGCCTTATGATGAGGGCTCAATGACAGGAGGTCAGGATGCAGGGAGTACCGGTTACCTTTACCCATCAGCACGACAGGGCCGATTTTCGCTCCCTGCCGGGCCAGCCTGCGACCGAGCTCTACCGCGCCCACATCCAGCACCACGCCTTCGATCCCCATAGTCACGAGGGGTTTGGCCTCGGTGTCATCGAGTGCGGTGCCGAGCGCTTTCGCTATCGCGGCAGCCAGCACCTGGCGGGCCCAGGCAGCCTGGTACTGATGAACCCCGACGAGCTGCACACCGGCGAGGCCGCCTGCGAACAGGGGTGGCGCTATCGCATGCTCTACCTGCCCGCCTCTCGGCTCGAGGCCATCAGCGGCGAGCGCGGCTGGCATTTTGCCGAGGCGGTGCGCAGCGACCCGCACGCCGCTCCCCTCCTGCAAGCGACCCTGGATGCCCTCTGGCACTGTGACAGCGCGCTCGCCGCCGACGGCCTGCTGCTCACCGTATGCGAGGCCCTGCGCCCCCACGCCCGGGCCCTGGCGGCCCCGCGCGAAGCAGCCCATCCTCTGGGCCGCGCCATCGACTATATGCAGGCCTGTTTTGCCCGCCCCATCACTCTGGCAGAGCTGGCGGGGGCGGTGAACCTCAGCTCCTACCACTTCCAGCGCAGCTTCAAGGCCCGCTTTCACGTCACCCCCCAGCAGATGCTGATGGCCATCCGCCTGCAGCGCGCCAAGGGGTGGCTGGCCGCCGGCCTGCCCGCCGCCGAGGTGGCCGCCGCCTGTGGTCTGGCCGATCAGTCGCACCTCAACCGCGCCTTCCTGCGCCGCTATGGCACCACCCCGGTGCGCTACCAGAAACAGGTGCAGGCCGGCCGCTAAAGCGCAATCTGGTTCAATACGCCGCCACTCCCCCCTGCTAGGCTGGCCTTCTTCTTCTCCAACGGATATGGAAAATGTTGCTCGGAGTCTTGTTTGCCCTGCTGGCCGGCCTGATGTGGGGGCTCATCTTCGTCGCCCCCCTGCTGGTGGACGGCTATCCCCCCGCCCTGCTCGCCAGCGGCCGCTATCTCGCCTTCGGCCTCATCGTGCTGCCGCTGGCCTGGCGGGCCCGCAAGCGCCTGGCGGCCCTCTCTGCCAGCGACTGGCGCGAGGCCCTCGCCCTCACCCTGGTGGGGAACCTCGTCTACTACTTCTGCCTGTCGGGGGCCATCTTGCGCATCGGCTCGCCCCTGGCGGCCATGTTGATCGGCACCCTGCCGGTGGTGACGGCCCTGGCCGCCAACCGCCTCTATGGCGCACGGGACGGCCGCCTCTCCCGCGCCCGCCTCTACCCGGCCCTGCTGCTGATGGGGGCCGGCCTCTACCTGGTCAACCGCACCGAGCTGACCTGGCAGGCAGAGACACGCACCGATCAGCTGCTCGGGCTCGCCCTGGCGGTGGCCGCCGTGCTGTGCTGGACCTGGTATCCCCTACGCAATGCCCGCTGGCTGCGCGAACACCCGGGCCGCAGCCCGGCGCTCTGGGCCACCGCCCAGGGACTGGTGACCCTGCCGGTGGCGCTCGTTGCCTACCTCGGCAGTCTCGGTCATCTCGCCCTGAGCGCACCGGACTTCCCCCTGCCCTTCGGCCCGACGCCCCTGCGCTTCGTGCTGCTGATGGGGGCGGTGGGGCTCTTTTGCTCCTGGCTCGGCACCCTGTGCTGGAACGAGGCGAGCCAGCGTCTGCCGACCGTGCTGGTAGGTCCGCTCATCGTGTTCGAGACTCTTGCGGGGCTGCTCTACGCCTTCATGCTGCGCGGAGCCATGCCCCCTATGATGACCCTGGCCGGCGTCGTCTGCCTGGTGGCGGGGGTGCTCTATGTGCTCGCCGGCAAGCCGAGGCCCCAGCCAGAAAAGCGCGCCAAAGCACGGTTAACTTGACGCATGTCATCTTGACTCTCCCATCGACTCCCTATACTGCCCTGACTCTGTAATCGTCTGTTGGGGGCATCTGTGTGTGAAATGACGCAAGCGCAGTTGGCAGGATGGCGAGATCGCCTGCTGACCGACTGGGCCAGAATTCGAGAGGAGCTGATCGCTCAGCTCAAGGCAAGCCGTCAGGGTGACTGGGCCGAACAGGCCAGTCACTGCGAACGGGATCAGTTGGTGGATCTCACCAGTCGGTTGGATCTGCCGCAGGTAGAGCAGAATGTGGCGGCGCTCAAGCGCATCGACGCCACCCTCTGTCAGATTGAGCTGGGGCTGTTTGGTCTGTGCTCGGACTGCGAGGAGCCGCTGACCCTGACCCAGCTGGATCAGGATCCGACCCGGCAGCGCTGCCCGCGCTGCGAGCAGCGTTATCGCAAGGGCTTCCACGGCCACGAGCTGTAACGGGCCCCTCGCGGGACCCAACCCCGCCCGTCGAGCCAGCCGCAGAGCCAGGCCGAACACCCCACCAGCGTCAATGAAACGGGCCCCGCCATGGCGGGGGCCCGTTGTTGTCTATCGCTCAACCGGAAGCAGACGGCCTCACTGGGCCAGCAGGTGACCTACCAGCTCATGGCGCCAGCCTTGCAGCAGCATGGGCTTGTCGGCCCGGGCACGCTCTTCCTCGCTCATGCGCCAGCTCCAGGTGAAGTACTGGTGGATGATTTTCTTGCTGGCCACCAGCTCAGGGGGGATGTTGCTGGCCTTGGCCTTCTCCTCCACCAGGGCCTTGATGCGCTTGAGCTCCCCCTTGTACTGGGGGTAATCCACCAGACGGCGGATAGGCTCGGGCCAGCTGTCAGGAGCGCTCTGCTGGGCAGCGGCGACTATGTCCAGCATCCGCTTGCCGTGGATCTTGATCTCGATGGGAGAGAGCCCCAGCTCGTTGAGATCCCGAAGCGAAGCGGGTCGGCGCTCGGCCACCTTGAACAGGTGCAGCTCCTTGACCACAAAGTTGAGGGCCAGATCCCGGTGTACCGCCTCTTTCTGACGCCAGGCCGCCAGCTCGCGCAGGATGGCGAGCTCGCGGCGCCCCAGTTGCCAGGCGTTGACGATGTCGAGATAGGCCTGATACGGATCGCTGGCCTGGGTCTTGCGGGCGCAGTGGTTCTGGCACTCCTGCTCGAACCAGGCAAACTTGCCGCTCTCCCTGAGTCTGGTCATCACCTTCTCGTAGAGGGGCATCAGGTAGAAGACATCCGCCGCCGCGTATTCCAGCTGACGGGGGGTGAGCGGGCGCGCCAGCCAGTCGGTGCGGGCTTGATCCTTTTCCAGCTCCACGCCGAGGAACTCCTTGACCAGGGCGCCAAACCCCACAGACACCCCGTAGCCCAGGAAGGCGGTGGCGAGCTGGGTGTCGTGCACCCGGCTGGGCAGATGGCCCGCCTGGTGCTGGATGAGTTCGAGATCCTCCCCGGCGGCGTGAAGGATGGAGATCTGGTCGGCCTGGCCGAGGCGCTGCCACAAGGGGGTCAGATCCAGGGTCAGGGGATCGAGCAGGGCGAGGCGTTCGCCATCATAGATCTGGAACAGACCAAGCTGGGGATAATAGGTGCGGGTGCGCACGAATTCGGTATCGATGGCGAGCGGCACCCGGGCCAGGTCAGCGAGGTAGGCCGCCAGCTCGGCTTGCTCTGAAATGAGTTGAAATTGCATCTTTGCCTGCATCTTGTCGGTGGGCCCAAAAGAAAAAACCGTGGCCTGAACCACGGTTTACCCCATATCGGCTTGATGGCCCGGCTTATTGCCCGGCCTGCCTGGCTATCTCCTCGTCGCGCAGCACGCGGCGCAGGATCTTGCCCACATTGGTCTTGGGAAGTTCGTCGCGAAATTCTACCAGCTTAGGCACCTTATAGGCAGTAAGATGTTGACGGCAATGGGCAATAACTTCCTCCTGGGTCAATTTGGGATCCTTCCTGACCACGAACACCTTGACCAGCTCCCCGGACACCTTGTGGGGCACACCGACCGCGGCCACTTCCAGCACCTTGGGATGCAGGGCCACCACGTCCTCAATCTCGTTGGGATAGACGTTGAAGCCCGACACCAGGATCATGTCCTTCTTGCGATCGACGATCTTGAAGAAGCCCTGCTGGTCGCACACGGCGATATCCCCGGTGCAGAGCCAGCCATCCTGCATCACCTCGGCGGTGGCCTCGGGCCGCTGCCAGTAGCCCGTCATCACCTGGGGGCCGCGCACCTGCATCTCCCCCGGGGTACCGGTGGCGAGGATGGGGTTGCCGGCCTCATCCACCAGGCGGATATCGGTGGAGCAGACCGGCAGGCCGATGGAGCCATTGTAATCGGTCAGATCATAGGGACAGACGCTCACCAGGGGGGAGCACTCGGTCAGGCCATAACCCTCCAGCAAGGGGGTATCGGTCAGCGTCTTCCACTGCTCGGCCACCGCCCGCTGCACCGCCATGCCGCCGCCGATGGTGAGCTTGAGCTTGGCAAAATCCATGCTCTGGAACTCGTCGTTGTTGACCAGGGCATTGAACAGGGTGTTGACCCCTGTGATGCAGGTAAAGGGGTAGCGCTTGATCTCTTTGACAAAGCCCGGGATGTCACGGGGGTTGCTGATGAGCAAGTTGTATCCCCCCAGACGCATGAACAACAGGCAGTTCACCGTGAGGGCAAAGACGTGATAGAGCGGCAGAGCCGTGACCACGAACTCCTTGCCCCGCTCCAGCACGGGACCATAGACCCCCAGGCACTGCTCGACGTTGGCAATCATGTTGCGATGGGTCAGCATGGCCCCCTTGGACAGGCCAGTGGTGCCTCCCGTGTATTGCAGGAAGGCGACATCCTCGTTGTGGATCTCGGGCTTGATGTACTGCAGATAGCGCCCCTTGGCCAGGGCCTGGCGCATGGTGCTGGCGTGGGGCAGATTGTATTTGGGTACCAGCTTCTTGACGTACTTGACCACGAAGTTGACCAGGGTTCCCTTGGCCAGCCCCAGGTTGTCCCCCATCCGGGTCAGGATCACGTGCTTGACCGGGGTGCCGTAGACCACCTTCTCCAGGGTATGGGCAAAGTTGGAGACGATGACGATGGCCTTGGCCCCCGAGTCGTTGAGCTGATGCTCCAGCTCGCGGGGGGTATAGAGGGGGTTGACGTTGACCACTATCATGCCGGCGCGCAGTATGCCGAACACGGCGATGGGGTATTGCAACAGGTTCGGCATCATGACCGCCACCCTGTCCCCCTTCTCCAGCTTGAGCTCGTTTTGCAGGTAGGCTGCAAACGCCCGGGACTGCTCCTCGAGCCGGCGATAGGTAATGGTCTGCCCCATGTTGACGAAGGCGGGCTGGTCGGCAAATTCGCTCACCGAGGCTTCGAACATCTCGACCAGGGAGCCGTAGATATCGGGATTGATCTCGGCGGGCACCCCCTCTGGATAGCGTGTCAGCCAGATCTTGTCGACCGGCACCGCCTGCTCCCCAGCGGCGTCGGCCTGCTGCAACCTGGTATTCTCATGCTTGCCTTCATGCTCATGCATAACTCGCACCTGTGCGCTCACTGTGTTGCCTCCATCCCTGTCCCAATTTCAATCACTTGTTTTGAGTTACCGCTCTAATGCCGGGTATCTTTACATATGGCAATAGCAATTAACAGCCAATTAACAATCGTGAAATGTGAGGAAGGAGGCAAACCTGAAAGATTGAAAACGGGGGATTCTAACGAATGTGACAGAATTTTTCGATAACAATGGCGGTTTGCAGCGGATTATCCATATGAAAATGGTGATTGCCCGCCACCGACTCCCGATGGATCTGCGTAAAACAGTCCCGCCGGGCCAGCCATTGCGCCGTCAGGCTGGCAAAGCCCTGCTCCCCCTGCACGAACAGCACGGGACAGCGGATCGCCGCCATCAGGGCCCTCGCCTGCCCCTCGCTCATGCGCAGCGGCGAGAGATCCCGCAATCTGGCATCGCTGCGCCAATGGAGCCGACCATCCCGCAGGATCAGCTGGCGCTCGCAGATGAGCCTGGCCGCCTCGGGAGAGATATCGGCCACCTTGCAGCGGGCCGCCACCGCCTCGTCGAGGGAGGCAAAACCACTGGAGGCGCGCTCGCGGGTAAGGCTGCGATTGAGAATGGCCCGCCGCAGCTGGGCGGGCACCTCCTCATCGGGTTGACTGAGGGGCCCCAGCCCCTCCAGCAGGATGAGCCGCACCACCTGCTCGGGAAAGACGCCGGCATAGGCGCTGGCAATCAAGGCCCCGAGGGAGTGACCGAGCAGGGTGACATCAGACCAGCCTCCCGCCGCCATGATCTGATGCAGATCGTCGAGCCAGTCGGTGAACACATAAGGAGAAGATTTGTGATCGGACAGGCCGTGCCCCGGCAGGTCAACACAGATGAGATGGATCCCTTCGAGGCAGGCAGCCAGCGGCAGGAAACTGGCGCCATTGTCGAGCCAGCCATGGAGCGCCAGCACCAGGGGCTGGCCCGTACGCCCCGACTCCAGCAGGGCAACACGGCGCCCATTGGCCAGCTGCAACTGCCCCTCTCTCATCCCGGCGTCCATCGTCATAGCCAAGGATCACCAGCGCCGTATCGGCCGCCGCGGCCAGAAGGGATCATAGAAAGGGTCATGGAAATAGGGGTCCATGTAACGCACCTCCACCTCCTTGACCGGTGGCCACAGCTTGCTGCCGGTCACCCGGATCACGGAAAACTGATACTTGTGATCGCCAATCTGGCTCTGCACCGGCTTGTCCAGGGTGCCAAGCACCGTCAGGCTGCGTCCCTTGGCGTAGAGGGTGGGGTCGACAAACCCCTCCATCACCGCCAGGAAGCGGCCAGGGCTCTGCTCGGTCTGCACGGGCACGCCATTGTTCTTGAGGGGCAGATAGACCACCTCGACCAGGCTGCGATCCTGTTCGTTATGCACGGCGGCGATAACGCCACTCCAGCGGGCCGGTTTTCCCTCCTGCCCCGCCAGGGCGGGTTGATAGGCCACCAGGGCGGTTTCCGGCTCATAGGCCAGCTCCTTGGGGATGGTGCTGCACCCGGCCAGCACCAGGGCACCCAGGCCCAGCAGCAGGTATCTCAACAGACGGCTCTCATTCATGTTTGTCTCCTTCACCGGGTGCACAAGGCTCACTCCCGGCCGGGCAGCTTCTTCCAGGTTACCTTGTCTCTGAGGTATACGGGGGTGGCCTGCTCCGGGGTCACCGCAGCCCCGGCCAGCCAGGCGGCCCTCGCCAGGGGCAGCATGTCCAGGGCGGCGGGCAGGCGCGCCGCCGGACAGGGTTTCTGCTCATCGGCCAGGGCGCTCAGGCCATCAGCATAGGTCTCAAAACCTGTACCCGCGCTAAACCAGAGGCCGGAAAGCGTCGGCTGCTGCGCCACCGCCTCGGGGGCCGTGACCTGCTCCTCGCCATCCAGCACCATGATGCCGTCTTGCAGCAGATAGCGGCCCACATAGACCTCCCCCATGCGGGCATCGATGGCACTGATCACCCGCGTTGCCCCCTCCTGGCGATGAGCCCCCTGGGCCATGGCCGCCAGGGTGGAGATGCCAAGCAGGGGCACACCGGCACCAAAGGCCAGTCCCTGGGCCACGCCGACCCCGATCCGTACCCCGGTAAAGGAGCCAGGCCCCCGGCCAAAGGCGATGGCATCGAGATCGCTCAGGGCAATGCCAGCCTCATCGAGCACGGCCTGCACCATGGGCAGTATCTTCTTGGTGTGATCCCGCGGCGCCTCTTCCCAGCGAGCATAAACGCGCTCCCCCACCAGCAGGGCGGCGGAGCAGGCTTCGGTGGCGGTATCCAGGGCCAGGATCTTCAACTCATTCATTCTCGACTCTTCTCTAAAAGGCATCATTGAAACAGATCGGACTTGGCCGGATCGGGACTCGCCGCATCGGCCAGTCCGCTAAAGAAATCCCCCAGCCCCGTCAAGTCCCGGGTGCGGGGGATGGCAGGCAGACTCTTGATAAAGGTGGCGCCATAGGGCTTGTTGACCATGCGCGGATCACAGATGACCAGGACGCCATGATCACGGCGATCACGTATCAGCCGCCCCACCCCCTGTTTGAGAGCAATCACCGCCTTGGGCAGCTGGATCTCGGCGAAGGGATCCCCCCCCTTCAACTTGCAGTCATCGACCCGCGCCTTCAGTAGCGGGTCGTCGGGGCTCGCAAACGGCAGCTTGTCGATGATAACACAGGACAATGCCGCCCCTCGCACGTCTATCCCCTCCCAGAAGCTGCTGGTGGCCACCAGCACGGCACGGCCGTTTTCCACGAAGGTCGAGAGCAGGCGCTGCTTGTTGTCCTCCCCCTGCAGCAAGACGGTACGGCCAATTTCCCGGCGCAGCACCTCGGCCACCTGACGCATCACCTGGTGGCTGGTGCAGAGGAAAAAACAGCCCCCCGGCGTCTTGTTGATGAGGGGGATCAGGCGAAGGGCCAACTGCTCGCCCCGGCCGAAGGCATTGGGCTCGGGCAGCTGGCGCGGCACGCACAGGCGCGCCTGTTCGCCATAGTCGAACGGGCTGTCGAGGATAAGCTCGCGGCTCCCCGCCAGCCCCAGCTCGCTCTTGACGTGATCAAAGCCCATGTCCACCGTCAGAGTCGCGGACGTGAAGATCCAGGCCACGTCGGGGCGCTGCACCTCGGCGCCGAACCGATCGGCCACCGACAGCGGGGTGAGATTGAGGGAAAAGTGGAGCCGGCTGCACTCGTACCAGTAGGAGAAACCGGTCTGGTTGATGGCCAGCACCTCACCAAGCCGGGTACGCAGTTCGCACAACCGCTCGAAGCAGTGATCCAGCTGCTCGCCCCGGCCCAGAGCCAGTTTCAGCACCTCATAACAGAGCCCGATGGCATCATTGAGGCGGGCCAGCGCCTGGCCCCAGAGTGGCTGACGCAACATGTCGCGGGTGTTGCCCCGCCCGCCATCGACACCAAAGGCCAGGCGCAGATCCTGGCTGGCAATGGCAAGCCTGTCGGCCGCCTTGCCAAGCTGTCCCATGTCATGGGCCTCTGCCCGATAGGCGAGCTGGATGTCCCGGGCCAGATCCTGCAAGGCGCGGCTGCCCACCGACTTGCCGAAATAGTGGCTGGCTATCTCCCCCAACTGGTGGGCCTCATCGAACACATAGACCTGGGCCTCTGGCACCAACTCGCCAAACCCCGTGTCTTTCACCGCCATATCGGCGAAGAAGAGGTGATGATTGATCACCACCACCTGGGCCTCCATGGCGCGGCGCCGGGCCACCACCAGGTGGCAGTCGTCATAGTAGGGGCAGTCGCGCCCCAGACAGTTCTCATTGGTGCTGGTGATCTGGGGAAGGATCTCGGCGTTCTCCTGCAGCCCCGGGATGTCCCCCACATCCCCGGTCTGGGTCGCGGTGGACCAGGATTTCACCTTGACCAGATCGCTGAGGATCTCGGGCTTTTGCAGGTGGGATTCGCTCAAGAGGCGGTTCATCCGCTCGATGCACAGATAGTTGCTGCGCCCCTTGAGCAGGGCCAC
Source organism: Aeromonas bivalvium (assembly GCF_000819765.1). Classification (GTDB taxonomy): domain Bacteria; phylum Pseudomonadota; class Gammaproteobacteria; order Enterobacterales; family Aeromonadaceae; genus Aeromonas; species Aeromonas bivalvium. The sequence goes on along the minus strand of NZ_CDBT01000024.1, from coordinate 207,468 downwards.
CGGCGGCGTGTAAGAAAGTGCCGCCGTGATGGTGGGAAGATCCCGGTAGAAGAGCTGCTCCTGCAGGTTCTTGGAGCCAGTGCTTATCACTACCCGCTTGCCGGACTCCAGCGCCGGCACCAGATAGGCGTAGGTCTTGCCGGTGCCCGTCCCCGCCTCCACCAGCAGGCGACCATGCCCCGCTATGGTATCCGCGACCGCCTCGGCCATCGCCAGCTGGGGCGCGCGGGCCTTGAAGCCCTCGATGTGGCTGGCCAGAGGGCCATCTGGCTTGAACAGGGTCTGGATGGTCAAAAGGAGCGTCCCGCGTAAAAGCCGCCATTATGCCAAAAGCGCGGCGAAAGCGGGACTGATAATGTGCTCAGACGAAGAGATCGATCTGATGGTCCGGGTCCGGCTTGTGATCATCTTCCTGCGCCCTTGGCTGATCATCCTTGGCCGAAGGGTGCTCCTGCTGGTGTTGCTGGCCAGCACCGCCAGTGTCGGTGCCAATCTTGCGCAGTTGATGTTTCTGGCTGATCTGGGTCACCTCCCGCTTGATGTCGTCCGGACTCGGCGTCGCCGGTGCACGGGGCAGGATGGGAAATAGCAGGTCCTGACTGGGCATGATGTCGCCTCCTTTTGGCATCTCACTGTCTAGTTATCGACCAGAAAACCGTTTTCTCCACTTTAATCGCCCGGATCACATTTTTCGGTTGCATTTTCTGTCAAGGCAGGTAGTTTAAATCAGGCGTCAACTACGACATCTTATTTGTAAAGGATTGATTACATGAAGTTCACCATCCTGAAGACTCATCACCACCATCATCATCCCGAATAGTCTTTCAGGAGGTTGACTGCTGGAAGACACTTAACTGGTGACTTCCAAAAGGACCGCAAGATTCATGAACCCTCGGAAGCACACACTTCCGAGGGTTTTTTCGTTTTTGACTATAAGGAAATCGAGCAAATGGAAACACAACGCCTGCGTATCGCCATGCAAAAGTCCGGTCGTCTGAGCCAGGACTCCCAAGCCCTGTTCAAGAGCTGCGGCCTCAAGATCAACCTGCGCGAACAGCGCCTCATCGCCCACGTCGAGAACATGCCCATCGATATCCTGCGAGTACGGGATGACGACATCCCGGGACTGGTGATGGAAGGGGTGGTCGACCTTGGCATCATAGGCGAGAACGTGCTGGAAGAGGTGCAGCTCATTCGCCAGCCCCAGGGCTTGCCCTTCGAAGTCAAAACCTTGAAACAGCTCGATTTCGGCGGTTGCCGCCTCTCCCTAGCGGTGCCGGAAGACGTGGTGTACACCGGCCCGCAGAGCCTGGCCGGCAAGCGCATCGCCACCTCCTACCCCGGGCTGCTCAAGCGCTTCTTCGACGAGCAGGGGCTTGGCTTCAAGAGCGTGATGCTGGGGGGCTCCGTGGAAGTGGCCCCCCGTGCAGGCCTGGCCGATGCCATCTGCGATCTGGTCTCCACCGGAGCCACCCTGGAGGCCAACGGCCTGAAAGAGGTGGAGGTGATCTACCGCTCCAAGGCGGTGCTGGTGCAGGCTCCCAACCCCCTGAGCGACGCCAAGCAGAAGCTGATCGACAAGCTGCTGCCCCGCATCCAGGGGATGCAGCAGGCCCGCGAGAGCAAGTACATCATGCTGCACGCCCCGAAAGAGAAGCTCAATGCCATCACGGATCTGCTGCCCGGCGCCGAGCGCCCCACCATCATGCAACTGGCCGGTGACACCAATCAGGTCGCCCTGCACGTGGTTTCCAGTGAAACCCTGTTCTGGGAGACCATGGAGCAGCTCAAGGCCCTCGGCGCCAGCTCCATCCTGGTGCTGCCCATCGAAAAGATGATGGAATAAGGAAGGGATATCATGCAGACCCTGATCTGGAATCAGCTCTCTCCCGCCCGGCAGGCCGAGGCCCTGGCCCGGCCCGCCCTGGACAACGAGGCCGATGTCGGCAGCGTGGTGCAAGAGATCATCAAGGCGGTGCGCTGCCGGGGCGACGACGCCTTGCGGGAATTGAGTCAACGCTTCGAGCGCGCTCCCCGCGAGCAGCTTCGCGTCGGCGAGGACGAAATCGAGGCCGCCTGCGCCCGTCTGGATGACGACATCAAGGACGCCATCGAGGCGGCGATTGCCAACATCCGCACCTTCCACGCCGCCCAGGCTCAGGCGCCACTGCGCATCGAGACCCAGCCCGGCGTGGTGTGCGAGCTGCGCACCCAGCCCATCAACCGGGTCGGCCTCTATGTGCCGGGGGGCAGTGCGCCCCTCCCCTCCACCGTGATGATGCTGGCCATTCCGGCAGGCCTGGCCGGCTGCCGCGAGGTGGTGCTCTGCACCCCGTCGCCGGCCAGCGACGAGATCCTGTTCGCCGCCCGCGCCTGCGGCGTCGAGAAGGTGTTCGCCATCGGCGGCGCCCAGGCCATCGCCGCCATGGCCTATGGCACCCAGACGATCCCCAAGGTGGACAAGATCTTCGGTCCGGGCAACAGCTATGTGACCGAGGCCAAGGGCCAGGTCTCCCGGGACTGGCGCGGCGCCGCCATCGACATGCCGGCCGGCCCCTCCGAGGTGCTGGTGATTGCCGACGAGAGCGCGAACCCCGCCTTCGTCGCCTCGGATCTGCTCTCCCAGGCCGAGCACGGCCCAGACAGCCAGGTGGTGCTGGTCACCACCAGCGCCGCCCTGGCCGAGGCGGTCAAGGGGGAGCTGGCCAGCCAGCTGGCCCTGCTCAGCCGCCGCGACATCGCAACCCAGGCCCTGGCCGCCAGTCTGACCATACTGTGTGACAATCTGGAGGAGGCCTGCGCCATCTCCAACGCCTATGCGCCGGAGCACCTCATAGTGCAGACCCGGGCGCCGCGGCAGCTGCTGGACAAACTCGAGAATGCCGGCTCCATCTTCCTGGGGGCATGGACACCCGAGTCGGTCGGCGATTACGCCAGCGGCACCAACCACACCTTGCCCACCTACGGCTATGCCCGCACCTGCTCCAGCCTGGGGCTCGCCGATTACCAGCGCCGCTACACGGTGCAGGAGCTCAGTGCAGACGGCATTCGCGGCCTTGGCCCCATCGTCCAGCGCATCGCCCAGGCGGAAGGGCTCGATGCCCACAAGCATGCCGTCACCCTCAGGTTGAACGCCCTGGCCGCCGAGCCCCAACAAACAGCACAGCAGAAGGATTTGTCATGAGCATTGCCAAGCTGGCTCGCCGCGTGGTGCGGGCCCTCACCCCCTATCAATCCGCCCGTCGCATCGGCGGCCAGGGTCACGTCTGGCTCAACGCCAACGAGGCGCCGCTGGCCTACCCCTTCACCGTCGAGGGAAGCAAACTCAATCGCTATCCCGAGTGCCAGCCGGCCGAGGTGATCGATGGCTACGCAGCCTACGCCGGGGTCAACCCGAGCCAGGTGCTGGTGAGCCGCGGCGCCGACGAGGCCATCGAGCTCTTGATCCGCACCTTCTGCGAGGCGGGCCAGGATCAGATCCTCATCTGCCCGCCCACCTACGGCATGTACGCCATCAGCGCCGAGACCTGTGGCGTGGGCATAGTGGAACAACCGCTCACCGCCAGCCGCCAGCCGGACTGGCCCGCCATCACAGATCGCCTGTCGGACGTGAAGCTGGTGTTTCTCTGCTCCCCCAACAACCCCACCGGGGATCTGGTGGGACGCGAGGGGCTGACAGCCCTGCTGGAGGCGGCCCGGGATCGCGCCATCATAGTGGTGGACGAGGCCTACATCGAGTTCTGCCCGGAAGGCTCAGTGGTGGATCTGCTGGCCCGCTTCCCCAATCTGGTGGTGACCCGCACCCTCTCCAAAGCCTTTGCCCTGGCGGGGATCCGCTGCGGTTTCACCCTGGCGAATGCCGAGGTCATCGCCATGCTGGCCAAGGTGATCGCCCCCTACCCCATTCCCGAGCCCATCGCCCAGATAGCGGCCCAGGCCCTCTCCCCCATGGGGCTTGAGCTGATGGAGGAGCGGGTGCTGGAGCTCAACCGGCAGAAGGCGCGCTTCAAGGCAGAACTGGCTACCCTCCCGTGCGTGCAGGAGGTGTTCGAGGACAAGGGCAACTTCGTGCTGGTGCGCTTCACCGATGGCGCCGCCGTCTTTGCCGCCATGAAGGCCGCCGGCATCATCTTGCGGGATTTTTCCAGCAAGCCGGGCCTGGAGCACTGCATTCGCGTCACCGTCGGCTATCAGAACGAGATGGATGCCGTGCTGGCCGTGCTCCGTGATCAGCCCCAAGCCAGCGTATAAGGATGTAACAGATGAAGACCCCGTTTTTGTTTATCGACCGTGACGGCACCCTGATTGAAGAGCCGGTCACCGACAAGCAGGTGGACAGCCTCGCCAAGCTGCGCTTCGAGCCCATGGTGATCCCGGTGCTGCGCGAGCTGCAAGCCGCCGGTTACGTGCTGGTGATGGTGACCAACCAGGATGGCCTGGGTACCGCCAGCCTGCCCCTGGAAAACTTCCAGCCCCCGCAGGACCTGATGATGCATCTCTTCGAATCCCAGGGCGTCACCTGGGAGCAGGTGCTGATCTGCCCCCACTTTCCCACCGACGGCTGCAGCTGCCGCAAGCCCCACCTTGGCCTGGTGAAGGAGTACCTGGCCTCCGGTCGCATCGACTTTGCCAACTCTTTTGTCATTGGCGACAGACAGACCGACATCCAGCTTGCCGAGAACATGGGCATTCGCGGCATCCGCTATGACCAAAAAGATCACGGCTGGCTCGCCATCCGTGATCAGCTGCTCGCCAGGGGACGCACCGCCTCGGTAGAGCGCGACACCAAGGAGACCCGCATCCAGGTGACGGTGGACTTGGACAAGAGCGGTGGCAACCAGATTGCCACCGGCATCGGCTTCTTCGATCACATGCTGGATCAGATAGCGACCCACGCGGGCTTTAGCCTCAAGCTGAAGGTCAGCGGCGATCTGCACATCGACGATCACCACACTGTGGAAGATGTGGGGCTGGCTCTCGGTCAGGCCCTGCGCCAGGCCCTTGGCAACAAGCGCGGCATCGGCCGCTTCGGCTTCGTGCTGGCGATGGACGAGGTGCAGGCGGTGATCGATGCACGCCCGTTGACCGAACAGGAGGTGAGCACGGCGCTCGATTTGAGCGGTCGCCCCTACTTCGTGTTCGACTGCCCGAGCGGCTTTGGCCGCGACAACGTGGGGGAGATGGCCACCGAGATGGTGCCCCACTTCTTCCGATCCCTGTCGGACGCCATGGCCATCACACTGCAGATGAAGGTGGGCAGCGGCAACACTCACCACCAGGTGGAGGCCCTGTTCAAGGGCTTTGGCCGCGCCCTGCGCCAGGCCATCCGGGTGGAAGGGAGCGAGCTTCCCTCCAGCAAGGGGGTGCTGTGATGGATGTGAGCAAGCAGAAGCTGGTCATCATCGACACCGCATTGATGGTGCGAATCTCGCCAATCGATATGAGTAAGGGCAGACGATGAACAATCAAAAACTTGTCATCATCGACACCGGCTGCGCGAACCTGGCCTCGGTGCGCATGGCGTTCGAGCGTCTCGGCGTCGCGCCGCAGGTATCCCGCAAGGCCGCCGATATCGAGCAGGCGGACAAGCTGATCCTGCCCGGCGTTGGCACCGCCGTCGCCGCCATGAAGAATCTCAATGAGCGGGAGCTGGTCCCCCTGATACGCGCCGCCAAGCAGCCCCTGCTCGGCTTTTGCCTCGGCATGCAGATGCTGGCAGAGGCCTCGGAAGAGACCATGAGCGCCGATGGCCGGCTCATCGACTGCCTCGGCATAGTGCCAGGCAGGATCCGCCTGATGGAGGTGGGCGACCTGCGCCTGCCCCACATGGGCTGGAACCAGATCGAACACGACGAGACCCACCCCCTGCTCAAAGGCATCCCCAGTGGCAGCTACTTCTACTTCGTCCACTCCTACGCCCTGGAGGTGACCGAGGCGACGATCGCCAGCTGCGACTATGGCCAGCCCTTTACCGCCATCGTCGGTCGGGACAATTTCTTTGGCGCCCAATTCCACCCGGAGCGATCCGGTGCGGCCGGTGCCCGTTTACTGCAAAACTTTCTGGAGCTGTAACAAGGATGATCATTCCCGCAATCGACCTCATCAATGGTCAGGTAGTCCGACTCTATCAGGGCGACTACGGTCAGAAGACCGCCTACAGCGACAACCCGCAGGCCCGCTTCGACGACTATGTCAGCCAGGGCGCGGCGCAGCTGCACCTGGTGGATCTGGACGGCGCCAAAGAGACACAAGCCCGCCAGCTGACCCTCATTGCCCAGCTGCTGTCGGCCACGGAGGCGCCGGTACAGGTGGGCGGCGGTGTGCGCACCGAGCAGGACGTGGCAGATCTGCTGGCCGCCGGTGCCAGCCGGGTGGTGATCGGCTCCACCGCCGTCAAGTCCCCGGAACTGGTAGCCGGCTGGATGGAGAAATACGGCCCCGAGCGCATCGTGCTGGCCCTGGATGTCAACATCGATGCACAGGGCAATCGCCACATCGCGGTGGCGGGCTGGCAGGAGAACAGCGGCGTGAGCCTTGAGGCGCTGATCGAGCGCTTCCTCCCCGTCGGACTCAAGCACGTGCTCTGCACCGACATCAGCCGGGACGGCACCCTCGCTGGCAGCAATGTCGCGCTCTACCGGGATCTCTGCGCCCGCTACCCGAGCGTGGGTTTTCAGGCCTCCGGCGGTATCGGCGGCATTGAGGACATAGAGGCGCTCAAGGGATCCGGGGTCAAGGGGATCATCCTCGGCCGCGCCCTGCTGGAAGGCAAGTTCTCGGTCGCCGACGCCATCGCCTGCTGGGGCGCACCGGATCCGGAACAGGCAACCAATGAGCAAGGAGGCCGCTGATGTTGTCAAAGCGTATTATCCCCTGCCTCGACGTCAAAGATGGCGTGGTGGTCAAGGGCGTGCAGTTTCGCAACCACGAGGTGATGGGGGGCATTGTCGAGCTGGCCCGCCGCTACGCCGAAGAGGGGGCCGACGAGCTGGTGTTCTATGACATCACCGCCTCGAGCGACGCCCGTGTGGTGGACAAGAGCTGGGTCACCCGGGTGGCGGAAGTCATCGACATCCCCTTCTGCGTCGCCGGCGGCATCAAGAGCGTGGAGGATGCCCGCCAGATCCTGGAGTTCGGCGCCGACAAGGTCTCCATCAACTCCCCGGCCCTGGCCGATCCCCGACTTATCACCCGCCTCGCCGAGCGCTTCGGCGTGCAGTGCGTGGTGGTGGGCATCGACTCCTACTTCGACGCCGAGACGGGTCAGTATCAGGTCAAGCAGTTTACCGGCGACGAGAGCCGCACCCGCACCACCCCCTGGACCACCCAGGAGTGGGTCAAGGAGGTGCAAAAACGTGGCGCCGGCGAAATCGTGCTCAACGTGATGAACCAGGACGGCATGCGCCAGGGCTACGATCTCGAGCAGCTCAAGCTGATGCGGGCCCTGTGCAAGGTGCCGCTGATCGCCTCCGGCGGCGCCGGTGCCATGGCACATTTTCGCGATGCCTTCACCCTGGCCGACGTGGACGGTGCCCTGGCGGCGTCCGTGTTCCACAAGGGCCTCATCCCCATTCCCGAATTGAAACGCTGGCTGAAAACCGAAGGAGTCGCCATCCGTGAATAATCAAGCAGTAGACAATGCATTGCCCCTGGCCGAGCGCCTGGACTGGGCCAAGTGTGACGGCATGATCCCCGCCATCGTCCAGCATTCCCTAAACGGCGAGGTGCTGATGCAGGGCTTCATGACCCGCGAAGCCCTGGAAAAGACTGAAGCTACCGGCCAGGTCACCTTCTTCAGCCGCAGCAAGCAGCGCCTGTGGACCAAGGGAGAGAGCTCGGGCCATGTGCTGAGGCTCGTCGCCATCAGCACCGACTGCGATCAGGACTCCCTGCTCATCGCCGCAGACCCCGTGGGCCCCACCTGCCATCTGGGCAACCCCTCCTGCTTCGACGGCCACCCCGTGCCGCCGCTCGGCTTCCTGGCCGAGCTCGAGCAGATCCTGGCGTCGCGCAAGGGCGCGGATCCGGCCACCAGCTACACCGCCAGCCTCTATGGCAAGGGCACCAAGCGCATCGCCCAGAAGGTAGGTGAAGAGGGGGTGGAAGTGGCCCTGGCCGCCATGGCGAAAGACAGAGAAGAGCTCATCAATGAATCCGCCGATCTGCTCTACCACCTGACCGTCTTGCTGCAAAACGAGGGCTTGGGCCTCAAAGACGTAGTGCAGCGCCTCGCCGATCGCCACAACAAGTAATTGTTGAATTCAACAAAACGGGCCCTGATGGGCCCGTTTCATTTGATGGCCGCCGACTGGCAGCACGCCGCCATCAGCCGATGCGGGTCCAGAAGCTCATGTTGACCGAGTGATGGTCAAGCAGGGTCAGGTACTCCCCTGCCACGGCGTTGTGCAGCCACTGCTGGCAATAGGCTTCGACCAGCGACTGGCTGGGGGCCATCACCAGGTCGGCATAGAGGCCGTCGGCGCCCCGTAGCAGGCAGTGCAGGATGAGCCCGGATTGCTGGACAAGAAACTCGGACTCGACCCGCCGTGACAGGGCGAGCAAATCTTCCTCCGTCACCCCTTCCCTGAGCCTGAAGGTGGCAAACTCGACGCCCCCTGCCCCTTGCATGTCGCCATTGATGATCATCTCGTGCTCTCCGTTATGAATGGTCTGGAGAAGCCAGCATAACGAAGGGCTACTGACAGCCTTGTGTCAGTGCCCGGCCCCTTTTTCCGGCTCCGCCTCGGCCCGTCGCTGCGCAAGATAGTGCGCCAGAGTCACGCCAGGTGGTGCCCCTTCCCCCGGGCGGCACGGCGCCAGGCTGTCGATGCGATCCACCCTGAAATCCCGATAGTCCCGGCGCAGCGCGCACCAGGCGCCGAGCGTCCAGCGCCCTCCCCAGTAGAAGAGCCCCAGGGGATAGAGGTGGCGCCGAGTCTGTCTGCCCGCGCCATCCTGATAGCTCATCTCGAGCCAACGCCCCGCCCTGATGGCCTCGTGCAAACTGTCCCAGCGGGCGTATACCGGATGCACAGTACGATAGTCAGGCACCCGCACCACGGGGGGCTGCCCGTCCCCGCCGCGAACCGGCAGGGCCGCCTCTATCTTGGCAAGCAGGGCCCGGGCCGGATCCGCCATCCCCTTGCCGGTCAGCACGGCCACCAGATTCACCCCTGTGATGAGGGCCTCCAGCTCGGCCGTGCTCAGCTGCAATGGGGCCATCTCGAACCCCTGGCTCAGCCGATAGCCCAGTCCGGCCTCACCGTAAACCGGGATGCCGGCCAGGGAGAGATCGTCCATATAGCGGTAGATGGTGCGCTCGGAGACGCACAGACGCGCCGCCAGCTCGCGGGCGGTCAGGGGCTGATGGGCCCGCAGCAGGTTGGTCAATTGAAACAGTCGATCCGATTTTCGCACTCTCCCCTCCCGGGATGCCAGGACATGGCCCATGGTAAACGGGACAGGGGTCGATGGCATGCGCTGCTTGATTGCCGCCCCCCTGAACAGGGAGTCGCGCTCCCGTGAGCCTGAGGCGACAATGGCGGCCATCCCCAGCCACCGCAACCGAGATGCCATGAACAAGTATCAGGTTTTTGCCACCCTGGCGGCGCCCGACGCCTTCACCTTGCTGGACATGGCCGCCGCCGATTTTTTCACAGAAAAGCAGACCCTGCTGGCCCAGGGCCTGGAGGTGATGGGGGAGCCCATACTGGCTCCCGATGCCCGGACGGCGGCCCACACCTATCAAGACTACCTGATCAACCCCAGCCTCCCCTACGGAGCCCCCGCCGCCCGCGGTACCCTGGCGTATCTGCTGCTTCATGCCCCCCGGCTGTTTGGCAAGCGGTAGCCGCCTCGCCGCTGGATCTGCCCGCTCAGGGGGAGCCAACGCCCGCTTGCCTGAAGCCAGGCTGAACATTCGACTCCATTTGACGCCGCACATGGGGTCTATCCAGGGCCCAGACCGGCGCGGACAATGTCGCCGAGCCAACCAGAGCCAGAGGGCGTATGAGCAAATACCAGTTCTTCCGTCAGGGACAAGATCCCGTTACCGTCACCTTCCTGCCGATGTCTTCCCCCTCATTCCTGTCGGAAAAAGAGCAGCTGCTCGCCCAGGGCTTCGAGGTGGTGGGGGACTATATCGACGCAGCCAACGAGACAGAGGCGCTCGACAAGTTCAAAAGCGGCATGATTGAGCCGCTCTCCGAGTACACCAAGGCGACCGAAGCCGGTGGCCTTTACTATTTCATCGCCGGCCTGTGGGAGGCGCTGCACAAGCGCATCAGGGGCGCCAACCCGCCTCGCTGACAAACGCCAGAAGACGCGCCCGTCAAGCAGAGGGCCGCAGGCCAGTGCCAGGCATGCGACACGGCGGGTCTTGTCTGACTGATGAAGAACGGGCCCGCGGGCCCGATTATGGATCCCCAGGCCCGTCAGACTCACGCCAGCTGCTGGCGCAACATGAACTTTTGCACCTTGCCGGTGGAGGTCTTGGGCAAGGAGGTAAAGATGATGCGCTTGGGGGCCTTGAAGTGGGCCATCTGCTCGCGGCAAAACGCGATGAGCTCGGCCTGACTAAGCTCCCGCCCCTCCTTGAGCTTCACAAAGGCGCAAGGCACCTCCCCCCATTTTTCGTCCGCCATGGCGATCACCGCCGCCTCTTCCACGTCCGGGTGACGATAGAGCACGTCCTCCACCTCCAGGCTGGAGATGTTCTCCCCGCCGGAGATGATGATGTCCTTGGATCTGTCCTTGATCTCCACATAGCCGTCCGGGTGCCAGACCGCCAGATCCCCGCTTCGAAACCACCCTTCCGCCATCGCCTCCTCGCTCGCCGCCGGGTTTTTGAGGTAGCCCTTCATGACGATGTTGCCCCGCAGCACTATCTCCCCCAGGGTCTTGCCATCCATGGGGACCGGCTCGCCGCTGACCGGGTTGATGACCCCCATCTCTCCCTGCAATGGAGAGGCCACCCCCTGGCGCGCCTTGAGCCGGGAGAGCGCAGTGGCATCCTGCCCTTGCCAGCTTCTTTGCGGCTCGCACACCACGCAGGGGCCATAGGTTTCGGTGAGGCCATAGACATGGGTCACAGCGATCCCCATGGCCTCCATGCCGGCGATCACGGTGGCGGGTGGCGCCGCCCCCGCCGTCATCGCCTTGATGGGATGGTCAAGCCCCAGTTTCAGGGCCGGATCGGCGTTGTTGAGCATGTTGAGCACGATGGGGGCGGCGCAAAAATGGCTCACCTTGTGCGCGTGCAGTGCCTCATAGATGGCGCCCGCCTGCACATGGCGCAGGCAGACGCTCACCCCGGCGGTCGCCGCCAGGGTCCAGGGGAAACACCAGCCGTTGCAGTGAAACATCGGCAGGGTCCACAGGTAGACGGGGTGCTTGGGCAGCTCCCAGGAGAGGGCGTTGTTGACCGCATTGAGGTGAGCGCCGCGATGGTGGTAGACCACCCCCTTGGGGTTCCCCGTGGTGCCGGAGGTGTAGTTCAGGGAAATCGCCTGCCACTCGTCCGCCGGCAGCCAGCCGGGCTCGTCCCCATCCCCCGTGGCGATGAAGGCCTCGTAACTCAGCTCGCTGATGAGCTCCCCCTCCCCATAGAGGGGATCGTCGATGGCGATCACCAGGGGCTGGCTGTCAATGAGAGAGAGCGCCTTGCGCACCAGGGCGCCGAACTCCCGGTCCACCAGCACCACCCTGCTCTGGGCATGCTGGAAGATGAAGGCCATGGACTCGGCATCGAGCCGGGTGTTGAGGGTGTTGAGCACGGCGCCGCTCATGGGCACCCCGAAGTGGGCCTCGAACATGGCCGGCACATTGGGGGCGACGATGGAGACGGTGTCCCCCTCGCCGATGCCGCGGCGACGCAGGGCCGAGGCGAGCTGGCGACAGCGGCGCTCGGTCTGGGCCCAGCTCTGGCGCAGGGGGCCGTGGATCAGCGCCGGATAATCGGGGTAGACACTGGCCGCCCGGGCCAGGAAGCGCAAGGGGGTCAGGGCCTCGAAATTGGCGGGGGTCTTGCCAAGACCTGAGTCGTACATGTTCTGCTCTGTCATCGGATCCTTCCTCACAGGGGCACAAAACGGGGGCGTTTCGCGGATCACGGCGCCCGGGCACCTTGCCGACGGCGGATCCGTATACCCGATGAGGGTACCAAGGGGAGACAGGGCCAGGTATTAGCGAAACGTCTTACGGGTCTATGGCCTTGCCGTTATGCCCCCTAGTTTGTCGCCAATCACAGACAGCTTTTTTCGGCGGCCATTTTTGGCGCAGTCACCCCCTGTCGCAACCCAGGCCCCCTCGCCTTGAGACTCCCTCGCAAGCTGCCAAGATAGCGGCAAGCCCCACCCTGGGCAGCAACAGTTGAAGGAGAGAGAGAGAGATGAACAAGTCCCTGTTAGCCGGTCTCGGCATCGGTATCGCCTCGGCAGTGACCCTCTCGGCGGTGGCCAGTGGCTCACTGTTTGAGTCCAAACCCCAGTTCGCCGAGGTGCTGGCCAGCACACCGGTAACTGAAACCATCAAGACCCCCCGCCAGGAGTGTCGCAACGTCACCGTCACCCACCGCAAGCCGGTACAGGACCAGCACAAGATCCTGGGTACCGTGGTTGGCGCGGCCCTGGGGGGCGTGGTGGGTCACCAGTTCGGCGGTGGCAGCGGCAAGAAGGTCGCGACCGCCGCCGGTGCCGTGGCGGGGGGTTATGCCGGCAACCAGGTGCAGGGCAACATGCAGGCCGGTGACACCTACACCACCACGGAGCAGCGCTGCAAGACGGTGCAGGAGAGCAGCACCCGCACCATCGGCTATGACGTCAGCTACCGCCTCGCCGGTCAGGAGGGGGTGATCCGCATGGAGAAACAACCCGGCAAAACCATCCCGGTCGAAGATGGCAAGCTGGTCGTGAACAACGCGCCGGGTTGATGCTCAGCTCGAAGCCCTCTGCCAGGATAAGGCCCACCACAGCAGTGGGTCTTTTTCATGGCGCACCAGGGAAATCCGGGCCGCCCATGAAAGGTTCCATGTGGAAAACCCCAGATAATTCAATTAAATAGGCTTCATAAGTTCCCCTTTTATCCTGTTGAACCGCCCTTTTCCCCCTATACTCACCCCGCCGCTGTTTTTTCTTGACCACCACAGTGGGCTGACTAAGATGTTGCCGATTGCCAGCCTGGGCCATAACGGTTTGAATATGTCAAAGATATCAAGTACATCGCCTCCATTGCATGTCCGCTTTGGCGACTTCGAACTGGATGAACGCAATGCACGGCTGCTGCACCATGGCCACGCCGTTCCCCTCTCCCCCATCCCGTTTTGCCTGCTGTGTACCCTGATCCGCGAGCCTGGCGTGCTGCTGACCAAGGATGAGCTGCTCGATCGGGTCTGGGGCCATCGTTTCGTCAGCGCCTCCGTCCTCAAGGGCGCCATCAGCGATATCCGCACCCTGTTGGGAGACGATCCCCGCCAGCCCGGCTTCATAGAGACAGTCTCCCGCCGCGGTTATCGCTTCATCTGCCCGCTGCACCCTCAGGAGACGGGTCTTTCCCCCCTCCCCCCTGCCACCACTTCGCTGCCGATGTCGCAACGAACGTCCTCTTCGGGGATCTTCATCGGGCGAGAGCAGGCGCTGACGCGCTTGCAAGACGCCTGGCAGCGGGCGGGCCAAGGCCTGCGCGCCATCGTCTGGGTCGCGGGTGAACCCGGGATCGGCAAGTCGACCCTGATCGCGCGTTTTTGTGCCGGGCTCCCCGATACCCTCTGGATACGGGGGCAATGCGTGCAACTGCATGGGGCGGGTGAGCCCTATCTGCCGGTGCTGGAGGCCATCGCCGAGCTGTGCCGTCGCGATGAGGAGGCGGTCTCGCTGCTGCGCAGGGTGGCCCCGACCTGGCTGCTGCAACTGCCCTGGCTCTGCTCGCCGGCGCAGCGCGAGACCCTGCTCCATGAACTGGTCGGCGCCCATCCCCAGCGCATGCTGCGGGAGATGAGCGAGTTTCTGGACTGCTACACAGCACGGCGACCACTGCTGCTGATCACCGAGGATCTGCACTGGGGCGATCCCTCGACCCTGCAGCTCATCGACTACCTCGCCCGCCGCCCCAGTCCCAGCCGCCTGATGTGGCTGGGCAGTGTCCGGCCGGATGAGCCCCTTGTTCCCGACCATCCGCTCCATGCCCTCAGACAGGCGCTGCGCGGGCAGGGCCTGGGTGAGGAGGTAGGGCTGGCCCCCTTCAGCGAGCAGGAGGTGTCGAGCTATGTGAGGGAACGGATGCCGACCATGAACACGGTTCCCGGCCTTGCCCTCGCCCTCCATGAGCGCACCGGTGGCGTCCCGCTATTCGTTGCCGCCCTCGCCAGCGAGGTGATGAGCCTGACGGCCCATGGCGACGACACCGAGCCCGCACGCCTGGTTCGTCGGGCGCTGCCCGAGAGCCTCGCCGCCCTGATCGATCACCATGTGGCCAGGCTCACCGAGCCGCGCCGCCGGCTGCTCGCCGCCGCCGCCGTGCTGGGCATGAGGGTTCAGGTCGACACCCTGGCGTGGGTGCTGGGAGACAGCCTGATGGAGATGGCGCAGCAGTGCGAGGCGCTGATCCGGGAGCGGCTCTGGTTGATGGCGCCAGCCCCTGAGACATCGGCTGAGGATCCCCACCGCTGCATCCAGTTTCGCCATCAGCTGTTTCGCCAGCGTCTCTATGATGGCCTTTCCGCCCCTTTGCGCGGGGCGCTGCACGGCAAGACAGGGAGCACTCTGGAGGCGCTGCGGGCCGAGGGGCAGGAGGTGACCGCCGCCGAGCTGGCCATGCATTTCGACCGCGGCCACGCCCCCATGAAGGCCCTGGGCTATTATGCCGAGGCCGCCGAGGCTGCCCTGCTTCATCTTTGCCCCGCCGAGTGCATGAGCCTGACCGCCCGGGGGTTGATCCTCATCGAGCAGATCCCCGAGAGCTCGGCGCGCCACACCCTGGAGATCAGCCTCGCCACCCTGCGCGGCGCAGCCGCCTTCCACACCCTGGGGGCCGGGGAGGAGGCCCGCCATGCCTACCAAAGAGCCGCCGACCGGCTGGCCGAGATGTCCGCTCACCCCATGACCGGCCTGGCGCTCCATGGTCTGGGTTTCCTCCATGCCCTGCGGGCCGAATACCCGGAGGCCCTGGCCGTCGCCGCCCGGGCGCGGGCCCTCGCCGCCACCCAGGCGGACCCCCTGCTGATCCTGGCCGCCTGTACCGTGCAGGGCCAGGCGCTCATGATGCAGGGTCACCATGGTGCGGCCAGGGAGACCCTGGAGCAGGCCCTACCCCTGCTAGAGCGGACACAGACCGGGGCCGAACACAGTTTCATCGGCTTCATCGCCGATCCTCAGGCGACGGTACTGGCCTTGCTGAGCCTCTCCCTCGCCCAGCTCGGCCTGTTTGCCCAGGCCAGGGCGCGCCTGCAACAGGCCTATGCCCGCGCCCGCCAGCTCGCCCAGCCGATGGCGCAGATGATCGTCCTCTGGTGCGATGCCCTGTGCGGGATCCGGTGCGGCGAGGTGGCGCGGGTAGCGGCCCTGGCCGGCGAGATGCGCACTCTGGTCGATGAGTTTGCCCTCGCCCAGGGTCAGGCGCCCTGGCGCTGGTTCCAGGGATGGGCTGACACCCAGTGGGACAGGCCCCATGAAGGGGCACGCCAGATCCGGCAGGCCTACCTGGACAACAGGGCGCTGGGGATGGTCTCGGGGGGCAGCGAGACCCTGGGTTACCTCGCCGAGGCCCTGATGCGGCAACGAGAGTGGCACCAGGCACGGGAAGTACTGGATCAGGCCCTCGCCCTGGTGCAGCGCCATGGTGAGCGTATCGTGCTGCCGCAACTGCTGCTGATCCAGGGAGCCATCGCACAGGCCGCCGGCGATACCCTGGCCGCCGCCACCTCGGCCCGTGAGGCGTTCGAGGAGGCCCAGGCCCAGGGCACCCCCTGGCTGGCTTTGCTGGCGCTGATCACCCTGTGCGCATACCAGACCCCGACCCGGGCCGAGTGGGATACCCTCGCCGCCCTGACCACCCGGCTCGCCGAGGCCAAGGACACCCCTCTCCTCGCCCAGGCACACCGCCTCCTCGCCACCGGGCCGTCGGCCCCCTGATCCTCGCCGGTCTCGACCAAATCGCGACCTCTCCCTGACCCGGATCCCCTTCAGACCCCCTATGATGGGGAGATCCGGGTCAGATGACACCATCATCCCTTCGGGCATCAGGACCCGCCTTTCACACCATGGGACATACGACGCCATGAAGCATCACTTTCAGGGAGGATCCGAAGATCCCCTCTTCGACCCAAGGCGGCGGATCCCCGAATCCGTCATAGAGGATCTCTGCGCCCTGCCCTGCCGTTGCCTCCGGGCCCAGCGTCAGCTCCCCTGGCATCTCGTCGTGGCCGCTTCCCGCCAGACCCGGGCCGGGATCCGGCAGGCCATCGCCTCCCACCTCCCCGCCAGCCTCCCCATACTGCACCAGGCTTCCCACCTCATGGTGCTCTGTACCCGGGAGTTGGCCGACGAGACGGGATCGCCAGGGCTGGCCATGCCTTGCCGGGGCGCAGCATCCCATGCCTGCGCAGGGTCGCACCATGTCTACATCGCCCTGGGCTCCCTCTTGCTCGGCGCGGCCGTGTTCGAGCTGAAGACCCATACGGTGGAGGCCTTTGATGGCGGCTTGCTCGATGACTGGCTCGGCCTGGGAGAGCAGGGATTGACCAGCCGGGTGGTCCTGGCCCTCGGCTATCCCCCTGCGGGGGACGACCCCGACCCACTCGCCCACGCCCGGCTGCCTAAGCACCTCGTCATGAGTCGGCGCTGACCCGCACCGACCAGGAGCCCTTTGCCAGCCTCCTCTCCTCCCACTTCTCGTACACTTCACCCGCTCCCACCCGCCGAGGAGCCACATCCTGATACTCGTTCCCGCCCTGCGCCGCACCCTCTCCTCTTCTCTTGCGTCTCCCCCCAGGGCCCTCACTCCCCATTTCCGACCAAAGTCTGACCGTTTCCCGACCCCAGGTCGGGCGCACCTTGCTAGGCTGAGCCTCCTGATTCGCACCATGGACGACGCGAGTGTGACCCTGTCTCCAGCCCGCTCCTCTCCCGGCGTCATGCCCAACGAGAAGGCGGTGCGCCGCATCCTTGCTCCGGCCTGGCGGCGTGCGAGCCAGCGATCACCCGCCTCCCGGCGAAATACCCCATCTCTGCCAACCAACGAGGAATTGTCGTGAAACGCTTCGTCACCGCGGCCAGCGCCGCCACGCTCATCACCCTGCTCTGCGCATGCTCAGAGCCGGCCCCCTCCACGAGTGTATTGAGGCCGGTGAACACCATGGCGCTGCACTACGACAGCCTGCGCAACAGCCAGCGCTATTTCGCCTCGGTCGCCTCCCGCTACGAGGTCGAGCAGGCCTTTCGCATTGGCGGCAAGGTGCTGGAGCGCAAGGTCGATGTCGGCCAGGTGGTGAAAGAGGGCGATGTGCTCGCCATCCTGGATGATGCGGACTACCTGCTCGCCGAAGAGGCCGCCCGCCAGCGTCTGACGGCGGCCAAGGCGGCCGCCTGGCAGGCCGAAGCCGACTGGCTTCGTCTCAAGGCGCTCAAGAAGAACGGCTCCGTCAGCGCCTCCCACGAGGAGCAGGCCCACAGCACCCTGCTCACCGCCAGGGCGGCGGCGCAGGCCGAGGCCCGTCAGTTCGAGCTGGCTCGCAACCAGGTCAATTACACCCAGCTGCGGGCCCCCATCAGCGGCGTGGTGACGGCGCTGCGCATGGAGTCGGGCCAGGTGGTGGCGGCGGGTCAGCCCGTCATCACCCTCGCCAACGAAGGCAAACCGGAAATCGTGGCGGACATTCCCGAGAACCGGTTGGCCGAGTTCAAGGCGGCGCGCTACAAGGCGTCGCTCGCCACGGCGCCGGAGCGCTATTTTGCGGTCGAACTGCGCGAGCTGTCGGCCCAGGCCTCGGCCCAGACCCGCACCTACCGCGCCCGTCTCAAGCCGGTCGAGCCCAGGGCTCTACCGCTGGGGGCGACCGCCACCCTGCTCGCCGAGCACACCGATGAGGGCACCCGCGTCGCCACCCTCCCCGCCACGGCCCTCACCCAGGAGCAGGGGGCGCCGGCGGTATGGACGGTGCAGCAAGATGGCAAGGGGAAGACAGGCACCGTCAAGCTGGTCAAGGTGAGCATCCAGGGCTATCGCAGCGACCAGGTGCTCGTCTCCGGTCCCGCCGAGGGGGCCCTCGTCGTCACCGCCGGGGTGCAGAAGATGGCACCTGGGCTGAAGGTCGCCCTGCCCGCCGCCCCCTCTGCCAGTGAGGAAGTGACCCGATGAACGGTTTCAATCTCACCCAATGGGCGCTGAGCCACCGCGCCGTGGTGCTGTTCCTGATCCTGCTCATCACGTTGGCGGGTACCCTGGGCTTTGGCAAGCTGGGCCAGCTGGAGGATCCCAACTTCTCGGTGCCCTCCATGACCGCTATGGTGGTCTGGCCCGGCGCCACGGCGCAGCAGCTCCAGGATGAAGTGCTCAACCGCATGGAGAAGAAGTTCGAGCAGCTCGATCACTTCGAGAAGGTCAAGACCTTCGCCCGCCAGGGGTTCGGCGGCATGCTGATCACCGTCAAGGGGGGCACCTCCAAGGCGGATCAGCAGGAGGCCTGGTACCAGGCGCGCAAGAAGTTCAGCGATCTCGAGCTCGAGCTGCCCGAAGGGGTCGTGGGGCCCATCTTCAACGACGAGTTCGGTGACGTCTACGGCCTGATGTACGCCATCAAGGGGGACGGGGTCAGCCTTGCCGATCTCGCCGATCAGGGGGAGATCATCAAGCGCCGCCTGCTCAAGGTGCCCATGGTCAAGAAGGTGGATCTGCTCGGCAAGCAGGCGGAGAAAGTTTACATCGAGTTCTCCCATGAACGCCTGGCGGCGCTGGGCATCCAGCCCTTGCAGATCATGGCGGCCCTCAAGAGCCAGAATGCCGTGCTGCCGGCGGGATCCCTCGATACCGCCTCCGACCGTATCTATGTGCGTATCAGCGGTCAGTTCCGCGATCTGGAAGACATTCGCAACCTGCCCATTGCCGCGGGCGGGCGCCTCATCAAGCTCGGCGACTTCACCACTGTGCGCCGGGGTTATGAGGATCCCCAGACCTACAGCATCCGCCACAACGGCCAGCAGGTGCTGATGCTGGGTCTCTCCATGACCAATGACGGCAACATAGTCCAGCTGGGCGAGGCACTCGAGACCGCCATAGCCCAAATCCAGAACGAATTGCCTTATGGCGTCGAGCTCGAGCAGGTTGCCGATCAGCCTACCACGGTCAAGGAGGCGGTCTGGGACTTCGAACGTTCCCTGGTGGAGGCCCTGGTGATCGTCGTCATCGTCAGCCTGCTGAGCCTGGGCTGGCGCACCGGCATAGTGGTCGCCCTGTCGGTACCCCTGGTGCTGTGCATGGTCGCCATCTTCATGCTGGGGACCGGCTGGAATCTGGAGCGGATCTCCCTGGGGTCCCTCATCATCGCCCTGGGTCTGCTGGTGGATGACGCCATCATCGCCCTCGAGATGATGGTGGTGAAGATGGAAGCGGGCTGGGACAAGGTCAAGGCAGCCTCCTACTCCTATCAGGCGACCGCCATGCCCCGCCTCTCCGGCGCCCTGATCACCGCTGCCGCCTTCATGCCGGTGGGCTTTTCCCAGTCCACCACGGGGGAGTACGCCGGCGGCATCTTCTGGATCGTCGGCGCGGCGGTGGTCTTCTCCTGGCTCTGCTCGGGCCTGTTCACCCCCTACCTCGCCGTCAAGATGCTGCCGGACAATCTGGGGCATCACCACGAAGGGGCCAATCCCTATGACACCAAGGGTTATCGCAAGCTGCGCGGCTGGATAGAGGCGGCCATCGCGCGCCGCTGGCTGGTCATCGGCATCACCTTCGGAGCCCTGGTGCTGGCCGTGTCGGCGGTCAAGCTGGTGCCGCAACAGTTCTTCCCCAACAGCACGCGG
Organism: Aeromonas bivalvium; assembly: GCF_000819765.1. Lineage (GTDB taxonomy): Bacteria > Pseudomonadota > Gammaproteobacteria > Enterobacterales > Aeromonadaceae > Aeromonas > Aeromonas bivalvium. The sequence continues at coordinate 187,456 of NZ_CDBT01000024.1, read as the reverse complement.
CCCGAGCTCATCGTCGAGCTGCGCGTCAAGGAGGGGGCCTCGTTCGCCGCGACCACAGAGCAAGTAAAACGCCTGGAACAGGTGCTGGCCAAGGACGAGGACGTGCGCTTCTACACCGCCTACACGGGGGCCGGCGCGCCGCGCTTCTACCTCTCCCTGGATCCCGAGCTGCCCAACCCTGGCTATGCCCAGTTCGTGGTGATGACCCGGGATCTGGAGGCTCGCGAGCGCGTGCGTTCGCGCCTGATGGCCATGGCCGGCGAGCAATTCCCCCAGGCCTGGGTGCGCGTCACCCGCCTCGAGCTCGGCCCACCGGTGGGCTTCCCGGTACAGTTCCGCATCGTGGGTCCCGACACCCAGGGGGTGCGCACCATCGCCCGCCAGGTGGAACAGGTGGTGGCGAGCAATCCCCAGGTGCGCGACGTCCAGCTCGACTGGAACGATCCGGTGCGCGCCCTCGGGGTCGAACTCGATCAGGAGAAGGTGCGCGCCCTGGGGCTCTCCCCCGCCGAGGTGGCGATGGCGACCCAGTCCCTGATGCAGGGGACGACCCTGACCCAGTTGCGTGACGGTGAGGAGCTGGTCGACGTGGTCGCCCGTGCCATTCCCTCGGAGCGACTGGATGTGGAGACCCTCAAGGACATCAACCTCTACACGAGCCAGGGGACAGTGGTGCCCCTGTCGCAGATTGCTGCCGTGCACCATGAGCTGGAAGAGCCCGTGCTGTGGCGACGCAACCGCGACATGGCGATCACGGTGCGCGCCGACGTGGTGGACGGTGCCCAGGCGGTCTCCGTGACCCAGGCCATCACCCCCTTGCTCAAGGAGATAGAGGCGCCCCTGCCCGCCGGTTACCGGATTGATGTCGGCGGCGCGGTCGAGGAGAGCAACAAGGCCAACGAGGCACTGATCGCCGTGGCCCCCGTGATGCTGATCACCATCTTGCTGATCCTGATGCTGCAACTGCAGAGCTTCTCCCTGATGGCCATGGTGCTGCTGACCGCGCCCCTTGGGATGATAGGGGTGGTGGCCGCCCTGCTGCTGTTCCAGGCGCCCTTGGGTTTTGTCGCCATCCTCGGCATCATCGCCCTGTGCGGCATGATCATGCGCAACTCGGTGATCCTGATCGACCAGATCCAGATAGAGACCGCCAGTGGCCGGGATCCCTGGAGCGCCGTGGTCGAGGCGGCCGTGATGCGGGCCCGCCCGGTGATGTTGACGGCGGCGGCCACCGTGCTGGCCATGATCCCCCTGACCCGCAGCGTCTTCTGGGGTCCCATGGCCATCGCCATCATGGGGGGGTTGACCATCGCTACCCTGTTGACCATCTTCTTCGTGCCCTCCCTCTATGCGGCCTGGTTCCGGATCGCCCCGATCGGGCACGACAGCGCCCGGGCCCCCGAGGCCCAGATCGGGATCGCAGAGGAGCGAGCATAATGAACAAGCGACGCACTGCCCTGGTGTTGACCGGTCTGCTGCTGAGCGGCGCCAGTCAGGCCACAGACGGCAGCCTGACCCTCACGGTGGAGAACGACGTCTTTACCGGCTCCGACAACAACTACACCAATGGCGTGGGGATCGCCTGGGTCTCTGATGCCATCGCTCGGGAGGACGACGGTCCCCTCGGTCGATGGACCCGCTTCTGGTCATTCCTGCCGTTCGTGGCCGATGAGGACTACACCACTTACGCCTCCTGGGCCCTGGCCCAGGAGATCAACACCCCGGACGACATAGGGGAACCCCATCCCGATGTCGACGATCAGCCCTACTCAGGGGTGCTGGTGGTCGACAGCACCCTCTATGCCCGCAGGTGGGACTGGAGCCACGCCTGGCAGCTCAGGCTGGGGGTGGTGGGCCCCGCCTCCCAGGCCGACGACACCCAGCGGGAGTTCCATCGGCTGATCGGGGCCGACAAGCCCCGAGGCTGGGATACCCAGTTGCCGAACGAACCCATCGTCAACCTCAACTACACGCTGGCCCACCTCGCGGCGGCCGGGCACACCGTCGCCGATCTGGAGTGGCGCCTGGTGCCTCTGGCCACCGCCGGAGTCGGCAACTATTTCACCGGGGCCGGGGTCGGCCTCTATGGCGAAATAGGCTGGGATCTGGTGGATGCCCTAGGGGTTACCGCCCTGCGCTCCGGGCTCAATGCCGCCTCCACGGTCGGGATAGCCCCCCGCGATCGCTGGTCGGTCTCGCTCTTTGGCGGTGGCGGCGCCTACGGGGTCGTTCACTACCTGCCCCTCGACGGCACCCTGTTTCGCACCAGTCACGCCGTCGATTCCGAGCCCGTCATCGCCATGGGTTCCTTCGGCTTCTGCCTGCGGCGGGGCAAGTTGACCCTGGGGTTCGCTCGCACCTTTTTCACCGAGACCTTCGACACCCAGCGAGAGCAGACCGACTTCGGCACCCTGAGTCTGTCATGGGTGCTGTAGACCCTCTCACCACGGGCCAGCCTGCCCCATCATGGCGCAGCGGTCTGCCAGTCACGGCAGCCGCTGGCATCAAGGGATGATTTGCATGAGAACAGACAACAGGATAGAGGTCAGTGCCAGCATGCTGACCGCAGTTGACCAAGAGAGGACGATAGCAGGCAGCCCCCTGCATGTCTGGACGGGTCGGCTGAGTTTCAATGGGAAAATGCGCATCTTACTGCTGTGCATCACCCTGCTGACCCTGGTTGGTAACACCCTGACCGCCAGGCTGGTCTATGACGAGATACGCACCGCCATCGAAGGGGGCCTGATCAACCAGGTGCAGGGGGAGGCCCGCCGGCTTGAGGCCCTTCATCAACATGACCCCAAGACCTTCATTGCACAGGCGGCCCGCTCCCTTGCCACGCTGCGCTGGGGGGAACAGGATGCCGGCTACTTCTTCATCACTGACAGAAACGCCACTCTGCTGGTCTATCCACCGGATCCCGCCCGCATCGGCAAGCGGCTCGATGATGTGCCCCTGGAGGAGGGACACGAGAGCGTCAACCAGGCGCTGATCCGCATTGCCGGCTCGGGCAAGGCCAGCCTCATCACCTACCCCTACGTCAAGCCCGCGAGCCAGACCCCCATCCTCAAGACGGCCTATGTGTACCCTCTGGGGGAGTATCTGCTGGTAGCTGGCGTCTACCTGGACAGCGCCGATACGGTGTTTTACAACTACCTGCACCACAGCAGCGTCATACTGCTGGCGACCCTGGCTATCCTGCTCGGCCTGGTCACCTTCTTCTCACGAACGTTTTCATCCCACGTGACCCTGGTGCTCAAGGGGCTGCAGGAGATGGCCGGCAAGATCCTGACCAACCGGGTCCAGTCGAAAGGAAACGATGAGATTGCCCTCATCATCAACGCCATGGACGACACCCGCCAACAGCTGTCCGATCTGCTCCATCACCAGCGGGCCCAGGCGGGAGAGGTCACCCTGGCGTCAGGTCAGATCAACCGGGGCATGGACGAGGTCAACGCCGCCATCTGCGAGCAGCGGCTGCGTCTGGACAACCTGGCATCGGCCATGGAGCAGATGATCGCCAGCATTCGCGAGGTGACCCAGAGTGCCCAGGCGTCCGCCGACAGCGCCCATCAGATGGATCAATGGGCCAGCGGCGGCGCCGGCAAGATCCAGGAGTCCATCAGCGCCATCAACCACCTGTTCGACAACCTGCACCAGAGCGCAGCCGCCGTCGGCGAGGTGGCGGACAAGGTCAGTCTCATCGGCACCATCATAGACACCATCAACGGCATCTCGGAGCAGACCAACCTGCTGGCGCTGAACGCCGCCATCGAGGCCGCCCGGGCCGGCAAGCAGGGGCGCGGCTTCTCCGTGGTCGCCGACGAGGTGCGCACCCTTGCCAAACGTACCAAGGAGGCAACCTTCGAGATTGCCGGCATGATAGTCGCCTTGCAGGGAAGCACGCGCCAGAGCGTCGACTTGATGCAGGAGAGCATTCAGGCCGCGTCCCGGGCCAGAGAGGATTCGACGGAGGCCACCGCATGTTTCGAGGCCATCGCCGGCAGCACAGGGCACTTGTCGAGCCATTGCCAGATGATCGCCGCCGCCACCGAAGAGCAGACTGCGGTGACCGGAGATACCCTGCAGTCGCTGCAAGTGATCCGAGACCTGGTGCAGGAGACCGAGCAGGTCGCCAGGACGCTGGGGGACACCAGCCGACAGATGCGAGGCAGCGCCGAACAGATGAGCGAGCTGGTCGGCAGCTATCGCCTGGGTTAGCGCCCTTGCGCCGGTGGGCGGACAGTGCCCCTCATAAAAACGGGAGCCGTTATGGCTCCCGTTTTCCTTCCCTTCCCAAGGTTAGTGGCGCCCGAAGGGCCACCAGGGTTTGTCGTTGTCCTCTATGTCGACCCGGGTCTGGCGCGTCTCTCCCGCCACCGCCCCGCGCACCTGGCGCAGGGTGGCGGTGAAGCGTTCAGTGCCCTCGACGAACCAGTCATCGATGATCAGCACCTTGACCGATTTGGTGCCCCCCTCCCCGGCGGCCCAGCTCACCGAGGGGCTGAGCCAGGGCAGGAAATCCAGCCCCCAGTAGGCACTGTGCCCCTTGAAGGCGAGCTGGGCGCGGGCGGGCTGGCCCAGATCGCCGCTGCGCACCAGGGGGATCTCGGCAAACCACTGGCCCTCGTTCACCGTCAGGCTGGCGCGCGCCAACGAGATGGTGGACGGCGCCAGCTTGTTCTTGATGGTCACCAGGGTCTGGCTCTGCTCGCCCAGGGTCGCGCCGCTTGGATCAAACAGCGCCAGGGTGAAGGTCTCGTCCCCCTCATGCAGGGTGTCGCTCTGCACCGGGATGCTGATGGTCTGACTGTCGCTCTCACCCGCCCCCCAGTGCAGGGTGCCTGCGAGCGGCGCCACGTCGTTGGCATCGGCGCTGCCGTAAACGATGCCATAGCCGACACTGGCCTCCCCATGGCTGCCCTCGCTGCGGCGGACGGTGAGGGACAAGGTGTTCCCCTCCTCCACGCTGGCGGCGGCACTCTCCAGGCTCAATACCCCGGCGGGTGGCGCGGGGTAGTCGATGGCAATCAGCACGGGATCGTGATCCGAGGCGCTGAAGGGCCCTTCGGATTTGGCCAGCTGGCCGCTGTACTTCTTGCCGTACTCGAAGAAGTTGCTCTCTGCGGAGTTGATGTGCCAATCCTCGATGCCGATCACCTTGGCCGCAAGGCCGGAGCTTGCCAGGGCGTGATCCAGGTTGCCAAGTTCCCCCTCGTAGCTGTAGGAGTAGGTGTCGGTGCCGTGGAAGCGGGTGTTGAGGTTCACCAGGCCATACCCCTTGCCAAGGACGCTGCCGCTCTCCTCATAGGACTGCCCCGCCAATGTGGTGAAGGAGGCGCTCATGATCTGGCGGGCCTGGGCGGCCGGATCATAGTCGGTCAGCACCCGGATGGGGTCTTCCATGCCGTAGGCGTTCAGATCGCCGATGATGAGCACATCCCCCTGCTCGCCGGCCAGGCGCTCCCCCAGCACCCTGGCGGCGGAGACCCGCAGGGCGTTGCAGTGGCCCTGCCCATCCAGGGGATCGGCGCTGGCGTAGTCGGGGTAATCCTCGAAGCAGGCGGAGCCCTTGGACTTGAAGTGGTTGACCACCAGGGTCAGGGGCGCATCCCCTTCGGGCGAGCGGAAGCGTTGCAGCAGGGATTCGCGCATCCCCTGACGAATGCTCACCGGCTTGCCCGCCCCATCTTGCGTCTGGGCGATTTGCAAGGGGAGCGGCACCAGCTCGGCCCCCCCCTCAAGGGCGACCCGGGCAGGCCGGTAGATGAGCCCCACCGTGATGGCGTCGGTGCCGATGGGCTGGCCATCGGGCGAGGCAATCCAGCGGTAGTGATCCGCCTCGTCCGGCAGGGCGGCGTTCAAGGCCGCCACCAGGTTGGCGATGGCGGAATTGTCGCCGTAGCCGTTGTTCTCTATCTCCATCAGCCCCACCACGTCGGCATTGAGGCGGGTGATGGCGCTGACTATCTTGGTGCGCTGCAGCTCGAACTCCGCCACCGTCAGGGCGCCCCGGTTGCTGCCGGTGGGGTTGGCATCCCCACCCACGACAGTGGTGAAGAAGTTGAGCACGTTGAAGCTGGCGACCCGCAGATCCCCCGCCTCGGCAAGCTCGGGCGCCTGCACCCTGTCCCAGCCGCCATGATCGATGTCGCTTGCGTCGATGCGGTTGTCCGCCACCAGCCGGAACTGGTTGTAGGAGTAGCCGAGCGCCCCCTCCAGCCCGTTGAGCTTGTCGCCGATGCGAAGATAACCGTCCTTGGCGTTGAAGCCGGGATACCAGGGCAGCACGCCGTCCGGCGCCTTGGCGTCGGTCTCCACCACCAGCTGGTTCTGCTGGTTGCGCAGGGCCCAGTCGCTCGCCTCCTCGCTCATGGCCGGGAACTTCTGGGTCGACTTGATGAGGGGCGCGCCATAGGCCAGCATCAGGTTGTTGCGTTTGCCGTCGTAATCGAAGCTGAAGTTGCGGGTCACCACCAGGCTGGACTCCGGCACCAGGCGCACCCGCATCCCTTCGTGGCGCTCCAGCAGCGTCTGCAGGGACTCGTCGCCCCGGGGCCGCAGATCCACCGCAGCCACCGGCCGCACACTGGCATCGGTCACCACCAGATCGCTGGCGCTTATCTGGGTCTGGCGATAGTACTCGGCCACCTTGCCCTGCACGCACACCTCGACCCCGGGCACGATGGCCGGATGGCTCTGGGTGCTGTGAACGAAGAGGCCATCCGAGGTGGCCTCGTCGCCATCACCGTGCAGATCCTGAATGAAGAAGCCCTTGTAGAGGCCGGAGACCACCTGGGTCACCAGGCCGCGGGCGGCATAGGTCTGCTCGGATTCAAGCTTGCCGGCCGGCACCAGCGGGCTGCTGTCGCCATCCCCCTGAATGGCCGGGATCGGGGTCAGACCATCGACCGGGCAGAGGAAGGTGCTGGGGGGGGTGCCATCGCAGGAGGCCTCGCCGCTGCAGCCAAGGCCGCTGGCATCGTCCTTGCCAAAGGCACTGAACGTCAGGGCCGGATCGAAGGGGGAGTCGGCCTCCACACGGCCCTGGTTGACCGTGGCCTTGCGCCGCAGGGTCATGTCCAGAGTCGAGACGTTGCCGGACACCCAGGCCACGCCAGGATCCACACCGACCTGGCCCAGGCTGTCTGCCACCTCATCGCCACGGTAGAGCACCAGGCCGTCGTCACCGTTGAAGGTGAGGTTGCCACTGGTCTGATTGGCCTTGGCGAGGATGTCGGCGCTGGCACTGGGATGGGCCAGCACCAGGCTGGCGCCGGGGGCGAGCTGGCCTTGCAGGACCAGGCTGTTGGTGGGGCCCTGGGCCAGGGTGCGGCCATTGGCATAGAGGGCGAGTCGGTAGTCGGCGAGGTTCACCGCCGTGGTGCCCAGGTTGCTCAGCTCCACCGCCTTGTTGTTGCCGGATCCTTCCAGATACTCGGTGATGAGCAATTGGGCATGGGTTTGCCCTGACAGGGCCAGGCCAACGGCCGCCGCTATCAGTGAATGTCGTCCAGACATAAGCCAGTATTCCTTGTTATTAACAATGTTATTTATGACCCGCCAAGCGGGCAGCACCTTTTCTCATGACGCTCTGGGTTTCATGAGGTAATTGGCCGAGCCAAATACCGCGCTAATGTGCCAGTTTGGCTCCATTCGCGCCGCGAGCTGGTTAACATTTACAGACATTTGTTGCGCGCCGGTGACAGCTAATATCCCAAGGGGGTGAAAACTGGACGGGAAATAAGCGGCGCCTCGCTGCATTGTGCCCGCACGCCCAGGCAAGCGACGCGGCCCCTATGTTTGAGCAAGGATGAAATATCCCATATTAACAATGTGTTGCCATCGACTGTGGCGTGTCTACCTCGGGTGGTCGCCGCTTGCCTCGCCATATTCTGGATCCAGAGCCAGTCCCGGAAATAGGGTCAGAAGCTGATGAGACCCGGACCAGGACAGGGCGGCCGGATATATATTGTCGCGGCAGGGCCGGGCCCGCTGCGTTATTTTTTGCTCGCCCAAGAAGCCGGGCAGAAAATAAGCAAGAGCGCGAAGTGATACTCAGCAGCGGCCGGCTCGCAGTGCCTCTGCATTTATTTTTTCATTTATTCCCCCCATACAGGGGGGCCGCTCATCCCCTCGTTTCTCCCTGACAAAAGCAGGGACTTTGTGCTATATTCCCACCCCTGTTATGGCGGGCGGCCCATCGGCCGCCCCCTCGAATCCTCCGTCAGGCCCGCTGGCCTGCTACAATCCGGACCCTTGCTATGACCATCAATGCCATCTTGCTGGCGCGTGCAGACGCCAAATGTGAACTGTGCGGCGCCCAGCAACCCCTGACTGCCTACCCGGTTCCCCACTCCGCATCCCAGGATGATGACCACAGCGCCGCTCTGTGTGACACCTGCCGCGGCCAGCTGGAACAACCGCAGACCACGGTCGTCAATCACTGGCGCTGCCTGGGTGACAGCATGTGGAGCCAGGTGCCTGCGGTGCAGGTACTGGCCTGGCGCCAGCTGAAATCCCTGGTCGGTCAGGGAGAGGTCTGGGCCCAGGACTTGCTCGACATGATGTACATGGAAGAGGAGACCAAGGCGTGGGCCGAAGCAGGCAGCGCCAGCGAGGATGACGACAGCGTGCCCACCGTCGACTCCAACGGCGCCGTGCTGGCGGAGGGGGACTCAGTCACCCTGATCAAGGATCTCGAGGTCAAGGGGGGTGGCTTCACCGCCAAGCGCGGTACCCTGGTCAAGGGCATTCGCCTGACCAACAACCCGCTCCATATCGAGGGCAAGGTCAACGGCGTGCAAATCGTGCTGGTCGCCGCCTACCTGAAAAAAGCCTGACAGGCTTCGCCATATCAAGCGCCCCACGGGGCGCTTTTTTCATGGGGCGCCCCCGTTCAGAATAAGGTTGCCGCCACCATGACCGCCTCGGCTGCGCCCTCGACCCTCCCGCACCCCCACCCTCTTCTCCGCCGCCATGGCGTCAGCCCATTACCTGCCCGGGATCACCCTTTGGGGAGCCGACCATCACCATTGCTTGCGTTTCGAACAAATTGCACTACAGTGTATATACGTTGGCGATACGCGAGAAGCCCGATGGAGCAGGTGCCACGCAAACGGGCCAGCAAGCCCAAGAAGGACGCCCAGTTGATCATCCGCCTCTCTAGCGAGGAGCGGGACCAGTTTATCGACCTGTGTGAGCAGCAAGACAGCACGGCATCCCGAGAGATCCGCCGCTTCATTCGCCAGTACCTTCGCTCACAGCAGGACGATAAGTAACCCTTGCCATCAGTCAGTCGTCGATGGAGAGACAATCCAGGGGCCAAGCCCCCCCCAAACAGGAAGAGCAATCCATGGCCAAGGTATCCAAGAAAGCGATCAAGAAGAAGATTGAATCCCGTCAGGCAAAAATCGCCAAGCACGAGGGCAAGATCAAGAAGTTGAAGAAAGCCCTGAAATAACGGCTTGTCCGCTTGATTCAAACCGCCTTCACCATGAAGGCGGTTTTTTATGTTGGCCGGGCAGCAAACTCCCCCCGAACGCCCCTCCCCGTTATGACGACCATTTAAGTTAAGCACCTGAAAAACAGCCACATCCTGGTGGCAGTCGTCACTGGACGCGGCCCCGGGAGCGGAGCATGATGTGCTCTTTACCAAGGAGATGTCATGAGTCTGGATACATGGATGTTGTTCCTGCTGGCCTATCTGCTGGCGACCCTGACCCCGGGGCCCAATGTGCTGCTGGTGGTAAAGAACGGCCTGCAGCTTGGCTGGCGTCCGGCCCTGCTCACCATAGGTGCAAATCTGTTCTGTCAGGCCATTTTCATCTGTCTGGTCGCCATGGGGGTGGGGGCCCTGCTGCAGACCTTGCCGCCCCTCTTCCTCGTCCTCAAGCTGGCGGGGGGTGGCTACTTGATCTATCTCGGCTACAAGGCGCTGCGGGCGTCCGGCGCGGGGAGTCAGGAAGCGCAGCGGGTTGGCGTCATCCCTCCCTCACGGAGCACGGGCTCCCTGCTGCGGGAAGCCTGCCTGGTGTCTGCCAGCAACCCCAAGACCATCATCTTCCTCTGCGCGCTGCTGCCCCAGTTTCTCGATCACCAGAGCACCCTGCCCATCCAGTTCTTCACCATGTACCTGACCATCTGCGTCATCGTCACCCTGGTGCACCTCTGTTATGTGGCCATGGCCAGACGCGCTGGCAGCTACTTCAAGCCGGCGCGCGACCAGCGTCTGTTCAGCCGCATCACAGGGGGGATCTTCATCTCTCTGGGCAGCGCCATCTTGCTCAGCGGCCGACCCTGAACACCCCATAGACCCCTGATCAGCGGATGATCAGGGGCCCATCTTGCCCTCCAAGGGGCTCTTTCCCTTCACTCCCCAGCCAAGACGGCGGCCGGACAGGTTGTCACTCTCGCATCCCGCCATCACATCAGCCGCGCTGCGCCGGACACCCGGATTGAGCTGCCGGGCTCGGCCGGGATCTCGGCATGCAGCCGCGACGGCATGCCCATCTCTTCCCCCTGCACTATGTCGATGGCGCCGCCATGGGGCCAGTGAAGGTCGCGCAGATAGCCGGCCAAGGCCGCGGTCGCGGCGCCTGTGGCCGGGTCTTCATAGACGCCGCCATAGGCGAAGGGATTGCGGGTATGGAACAGCCGCTCCCCCGCGGCATGCACCAGCAAGATGGTAACCAGGCCCTCGCGGCGCATCAGGGTGCGCCCTTCGGCCAGCGCGTAGTTCATGGCCGACAGCGCGGCCCGGCTGTACAGGGCCAGCACCAGATGATCGGCGCCGCCGTGGATGAGTGCTGGGGGGAGGCGGGGATCCAGACTGGCCGCATCATAGCCAAACAGCGCCAGTGCCTCGGCAACCAGGCTGGCGGTGGCCGGTTTGCTGCGGGTCTGCGGTGATTGCAGCGCCGCCTGCCACTGCCCCGTCTCATCCTGCCAGCCAGAGACCCGGCTCTCGGTCTGGCTGAGGCGCAAGTCATGGTCCCCTGCCCCGAAACGGCGCGCCAGCGCCACCCCGAGGGCGATGGTGGCATAGCCGCAAAACGGCACCTCCGCCTCGGGGGAGAAGTAGCGCACCCGCCATTGGCGCACCTCTGCGCCTTGCCCCTCGCCGTGCAACGGGGCGGCAAACGCGGTTTCCGAGAATCCGACCTCTGCGGCGATCCGCTGCATCTCGGCCGCCTCTGGCAAGGCGGGCCCTATCCAGACACCGGCGGGGTTGCCCCCTTGCCGTCCATCGGAAAAGGCGGCGATGCGTACCAATTCGGGGACAAGTTCCATGTGACAACTCCTTGCAGGCTAAAGTGAGCGTGCCGAGACAGGGCCTGCGCCCATCGACCGAATGGACCCAGCTTACTCGTGAAATTAAATGGCACACAGGTGCCGCTTGGGCGCCGCGGATCCGGGAGATGACAACTAGCCTTGTGGTGCGTGTCTGTATACGGTCCTGCAGTGGAGAACCCTATGTATTCTTACACCCTCAGCTTTCGGGAGGAGGTCGACAAGCTGACCGCCCCCGAGCAGGAGATCAGCCTGCAAAGCCCGGCCCAGGCCGGGGATTTCATCATCCTCTCCGATGGCAGTCGTCACCAGGTGATGTTCGTCACCCACCGCGCCCACTACAGCAGCCTCTATCTGGACAAGGGGGTCCGCATCCCCCAAAGCTGATCACAGACGCCACATGTCGTGCGCGCCTGCTATCGTGAGAGGTGGCCGCGACCAGCCATCGCATGCCCTTTGCCACCAGCCCGAATGACCCATTGCCAGAGGTATTGATCATGTTCAGACAGACCGCGCTCGCCCTGACCCTCACCCTGTTGGGCAGCGCCCAGGTTCACGCCATCAACGCCAAATACGCCGAGCAGCTGGAGCGCTCCGGCTGCACCCAGGTGACCGAAGCCCAGGGCTGCGATATTCACAAGACCAAGGCGGAAAACGCCAAGGCGGGATTCGGTGCTGCCGCCCCGGCCGCCGACGGCGGTCTGAACATGAGCTATGAACAGAAGCTGGAGCACTCCGGCTGCACCCAGGTGAGCGAGCTCAATGGTTGCGACATCAACAAGACCAGGGCCGAGAACGCGGCCGCCGGGTTTGGCGATGTTCCGGCGGCGGCCAGCGCCAGCCCCTACGCCGGCAACTGGGTCGCCACCTTCCCCGAGACGGGCGCCACAGTGGCCACCATCCGCATCGATGACAAGGAGAAGGTCTGGGTCAACGACAAGCAGGTCAGTGCCAGGAAGTCCGACGGCGCCCTGGTGTTCAAGGACGGCATGGTCACCTACCGCATCCAGGGGGATCGCCGCCTCAAGGGAGAAGATGGCTGGGTCGACAACGATGCGGGCACCAAGGGGCCGATCGCCGCCAAATAGGCGACATGACGGGAATGCGAAGGGGAGTCTGGGCTCCCCTTCTTGCTTGCTCTCTTGCTGGCTTCTTCACCAGACCCCGGTGAGCGACAGCCCTGCACGTCCTCTTGCTATTCACCTACCTCTTCTTCGGATAGTCGAGCACGGCCGTCAGCGGCGGTTGCGACACGGCAGCCGACCAGGAGGGGGCGTCAAAGGTGAAGCGGGCGACGGCGCAGGTTGGCATCCGGGTGATCTTGCCGGAAAAGCGGTGGGCAAGGTCGGTGAGCTCGGGATCGTGGCCAAAGAGCATGACACACCTGAACCCGTCACCCAGCTCACCCATCACCTCGAGCAGGACCCCGGCATCGCTGCCATAGAGCCGCTCGTCCGTGACTATCTCCCCTGACGGGTAACCGAGCACTTCGGCCATGATATGGGCCGTCGACAAGGCCCGGCTGGCGGGGCTCGACAAGATGAGATCGGGTCGCACCTTATCGTGCGCCAGCCGCTTGCCCATCAGGGGCGCGTCGCGCAGGCCACGCTCGGCGAGCGGCCGCGCCCTGTCTGGCCGCCCCTGATCTTCCCAGCTCGACTTGCCGTGACGCACCAGCACAAGGGTTCTCTTCATGACGTCTCCCGTTGCCACTGACCATGGGCCCAGTGCCCGCTTTGGCCTAGACCAGGTGCCTAGTCCCTGTCACTGCGCCATCTCAATCATAGCGAAGCCGCTTGCAAACCTGGGGAGAAGGCAGGAGAGGCGCTCAGCCCTGCCCCATGGCCGATGGCGGGCTCACTTCCTCCATGAAGATAAGCCTAAGGGGTTCGGCCAGCAGCTCGTCCGCCTGGCGGACGAAGCCTTGGAAATAGTCCGTCTCGCAGTGGGCATCCAGGGCGGCCTGATTGACGAAGGCTTCGCGCATATAGAAGGTGCCGGGTTCGTCTTTGAGCTCGAACAGCACATAATCGAGGTTGCCGGGCTCCCGGCGGGTGGGGCCGATCAAGGCGAGCAGCGCTTGACGCAGGCGCTCGCCCATCCCAGGCTTTGCCGTCAGCACGGCGATGGATACCAATTTGTCTGCTGTCATCTTCATCACACTCCGTTATCAAGGGGCTATTTGAAACACTCCTCACGGCGGCTTGTCACCGCGCGAAGAGCGCATGTTTCAACCTGAGAGCCAGTGTAATCACGGGGGATTGATACGAATAGACAGACAATCTGGACAGACTATCCATCCTGCTGAACAACGCCCTTGCACAACAGAGCAGATCGGCCACTGCCCATGAGGGCGCTTATGCCTCCCTGAGATTGGCCTGGGGCACCCAGCCGGAGGCGCCATCTTGGTCCCTCACGCACCAGATCCAGCCGTTGATCACTCGATGGCCACCGAGCCGATCACCCGCTTGCACGCTCAACTCCCTGGCCGTGTAATCCTCCAAGGCGCGAGCCGTGCCATCGCCCGTCGCCCCTATGATCTGGGCCGGCACCCAGCCCCCTTGTTGCCCGTCACAATGGCAGAAGAACCAGTCGTGCCACCCCCCTTCCCCTTCATAGCGTTCGCCAACCATGAGTGAGGTCCCCTTGCGAAAGGTGATAGGGTCCGGATACTCGCTGCGGTGGGCACTGATCACCACAAAGGCCTTGCTCTCACTGTTCATATTGCTCCTTGGCCATAATGGCGTGATGAAAGGGCATGCGCCCATGGTTCGCCGTCACGGGGGCATCCTCGAGGAGACAGGCACGCCTGGCCCCCATTGAGCAGGGTGCGATATCGCCATGACAGGGGCACAGATGATCACGGCCCGGGATCACGGCCGGCAAACCGGCTCTCGACGCCGAAGCAATAGGTGGTGAAGGGGTGCCCGGACAGGGTCGTCGTCTTCACCCGGGTGGCGCGCCTGGCGAGGGACTTGTACAAGGGGCGCGAGCCCAGCAGATGAAAGACCACCTCTTGATGGCCCAGGCTGCGCGCCCAGCCCATCATCTCGTTGAAGATGGCAAGCCCCCTGCCCCAGCCCGCCCTGGCGATGACGATGGCCATCTCCACCCCCTCCTCATCGGGCTGGAGGCCGCACCACCCCACCAGGGCGCTATCGATGAGAACGGCGCGCACGCGGCAGCCGGGCAGCGCGTCTATCGCCATCTTCTCCTCCATCCAGCGCCGCACCGTGGCCAGCTCGAAGGGGGGATGGTCAATCAGGTGCTGTCGCAGCGTCTCGTCGTTGAGCAGCGGCAGAAAATCCGCTGCATTGACGTCAGCGAAGGATCTGAATTCCATGGAAGTCTCTCTCAATTGCGCGAAGAGGCGCCCCTAATAGGGGCTGCCATCCTTGTGTCTGGCTGACCAGGCGCCATCGGCACCCTGTACCAGGGCCAGATCGTCGTCGGGATAGTCGACGGTGTCCCCTGGCAGCCTGTCCCCCACCTCGAGATAGACGGCATCCACCTCACCGTGGTTGACCAACTGGTGGGCCAGGCCGCTGCCCCCCTTGAAGCCGATGCACTCCCCCGGCGACATCAGATACTCCTCCTCCCCATAGCGCAGGGTGGGATTGCCAGAGAGCACATAAACGAACTCGTCCTGCAGGCCGTGATGGTGCTTGAGCGCCGAGATGGCCCCCGGCGCCAGGGTCGTCAGGTTGACCCCCAGATTGGCAAGACCGAAGTGGTCCCCCAGCCTGCGCCGGGTACGGTGTTTGACCAGGGAGGCAAAGGGCTCCGGATAGAGGGACTTTGCCTTGCTCTCCGGGATCTGTGTGGCCTGAATGGGTGTGCGGTTCGTCATCACAACAACCTCCATATTGGCGCCCTGGCGAGGGGCAGCAAGAGACAAGCCAAGTGCCTTGAGCGGCAGTCACGCAATAACACAGATACGGCTGGAGGCTGTCAACGCTGAGATGCAATGTCCGGGGCCTTGCCGTTTCCCGCTGTGCAATGGGCCGGGCTTATAGCCCCCTACAACACCTCGACCTTGACCTTGAGAAGGCCCGATCGGGTGTTGCCTATGGCGCTGAACGCCGCCCTGGAGAGATCGATGATCCGGCCTCTGGGGAAGTTGCCCCTGTCATTGACCCGCACCACCACGCTCTTGCCGTTGGCAAGGTTGGTCACCCTCACCATGGCGCCGAAGGGCAGCGTCATATGGGCGGCGGTGTTGGCGCTCTTCTGGTAGGGCTCGCCGCTCGCCGTCTTCTTGTTGTGATAGCGATCGGCATAGTAGGAGGCCAGCCCCGTCTGGGTATAGCCCCGCCCGTTGCCCGCACTGCCCGCATCAGGTTGGCTGCTGCAGGCCGCGAGCAGCAGGCACAGGGAGGCCAGCAGCCCTTTTTGTAATTTCCACGTCATGCTTTATTCCCTCGATGCGATGTCAGGTTGATGCGCCCTGGCCCTTACCCTGCATCGCCAGTCTGGATCCCGCGAACAGGCGCCTACTCTCTCATATTTCCCATGGAAAACGGGAGGCCCAGGCCTCCCGTTTGTGTGTTCACCCGTCAGTCCCTGTCAGGGCTCAGGCGATCAGCTTGTCGTCGGCGAAGCCAAAGCCGCGCAGCCCCACCACATGCACATGCTCGTGCTTGCCCTGCACCTTGCGGATGAGCTTGTAGGTGGTGCCCTTCTCGGGGCTGATGTTCTCCGGCGCCGCGATAAGCAGCTGCATGTCCTGCCGCTCGCACAGCTCGAACAGGGTGGCGATGGACTTGCCATCCAGGCGCGCCGCTTCGTCGAGGAACAAGAGACGGCAGGGGGCGATGTCCTTGCCGCGCAGACGGCGAGACTCCTCCTCCCAGCTGATGAGCACCATGAGCAGGATGGCCTGACCGGTACCGATCGCCTCGCCGGTGGAAAGCGCCCCGCTCTCGGCGCGCAGCCAGCCGTCGGCCCCCCGCTGCACCTCGATTTCCAGCTCCAGGTAGTTGCGATAATCGAGCAGCACGTCCCCCATCACCTGGTAGTTTCGCTCCCCCTGCTCCACCTGCGGGTTGAGGCGCTGGAACAGCTTGGCCATGGCCTCGGAGAAGCTGAGCTCCTTGTCGGCGAAGAGATCGTTGTGCATGGCGCTCTGATCGGCGAGTGCGGTCAGCAGGCGAGTGTGGGCCTCGCGGATGTTGACGTTGAGACGCACCCCGCGCACCAGACCGAAGGCGATGTTCTGCAGGCCCTGGTTCAATACCCGGATGCGGTTCTGCTCACGGCGGATGATGTTGGTGATCTTGGCCGCCACCTCGTGGGAGGAGAGGGACAGGTGATTTTCCCGCTGCTTGAGCTCGTCCGCCAGACGGGCCAGCTCGATCTCCATCTCCTCGATGGCCTCCACAGGATCGTCCGAGCGGATGATGTCGTTGCGGATGCGATCTTTCAGGTAACGGTAGACCTGCACGTAGAAGGCGACCTTCTGCTCTGTGCTGCGATTGCCTTCCGACAGACGCAGCGCATCGCGCAGGGCCTCGTCGTGGGCCACGGCGACCCGCAGGGCGCCGAGGGCCTTGTCCGACATGGAGCGCAGCTCGTCGCTGTCAAGATAAGCCAGCTCGCGCTTGTTCAGACGCTTCTCGACGTCGGTCTCCCGTGCCAGACGCACCACCCGCGACCAGCTCGCCTTGTGACCCACCAGGGATTTGCGGGCGCTGTAGTAATCCTTGCCTTCCAGCTTGAGACGACCGCCAAGGGATTCGATTTCGCGCTTGCACACCTGCAACTGGGCCTCGGCGCTGGTGCGGCGGGTCCGGGTGCGGATAAGCAGCTCTTCGATCTCCTTCTTGTGGGCGCGGGATTTCTCCTCCATGTCGTCCGACAGGGTGAGCCCCATGGCCCCCAGCTCCTGCTCGAACTCCGCCAGGGTCTGCCCCTTGGCCGAGGCGCTGGAATCGAGCGCCGTGCGCAGTTGCAGCGCCTCGGTGTGGCGCTGGGAAATCTGCTTGTGCTGCTCACCGGCGGTGCGGGCGGCCAGCTCGGCGGCTTTGAGCTTCTCTTTGAGCCGCTCGCTCATCTCGGACGCCTTGCCCAGCAGGTCTTGCGCATCTTGATAGGCAAAGTGCGGCAGACGGGCTACCAGCTGATCGAGGGCGTAGCAGCGGCGCTTCTGCTCCGCCAGCAACTCGCTCACCTCGTCGAAGGCCGCCTGCAGGGCCGCCAGATCCTGGGGATCCTGGCGCAGCACCTGCACCTGGGTCTCGAGTTTTTCCAGCGCCTTGCCGTGTTTCGCGATAAAGGCTTCGGCGGTTTTAAGGGCCTCTACGTCGGCGTGAGCCGCCTCGAGGCGGGCCGCCAGATCTGTCTCGGCAAACAGGTGGGCAAAGGGCAGCATCCCCTGCACCAGCTGGATATGGCGAGTCAGCTGGGCGGCGGCTGCTTTGGCATCACTCAGCTGCTTGTCGCACTCGGCCATGGTTTCTTGCAGCTTGCGCAGTTCGGCCTGCTTGGCCTGCACTTCGGCCTCGGGGTCCGGGCGGAAGGCGATATCCAGATGCTGGCCGATAAAGTCGCGAAAATGTCCGTAGAGGCGGTGATACTTCTGCTGCTCGAAGGCGGCCTTGGCGTAGCCCTCGATGAGGTTTTCCCGCTCAAGATCGAGCTGCTCGATCCGTTTTTCCCGGGCGGCGCGGCCAAAGAGTGGCAGCTCGGGGTAGCGGGAGAAGCGCACCTGACGCTTGCTGGTGCGCACCAGCACGGCATCCCCCAGTTCGTCCGCTTCCACCAGATCCTCGTCAAAGGAGTCAGGGTTGCCCTGGATGAGATAGATATCTTCCGGGCAATCTTCCAGCTTTTTCAGCCGCTCGATGGCCCCTTCCAGGTCGAGCACCACCAGGGCGCTGCGAGCCGGGCCGTAGAGCGCGGAGTAGTAAGGGGCATCGTCGATGGAGATGTCGTCATAGACGTCGGAGAGCAGTACGCCCCCCACCTGCTCGGCGATGCGGGCAAGGCGCGGATCCGCCTCGCCAGCACCCAGCTGCAGGTTGCGAATTTGCAGCTCCAGCGCCTGTTTCTGGCCCTGGATGCGGTTGCTCTCCTGCTCGAATTCGCGCTCCTTGTCGAGCACGCTCTGCATGCCGGAAGAAAGTTCTTCGGCGGTGGCGAGCGGCAGGCCGCTCTGCTCGCGCAGCTGCTCGAGCTTTTCAAAGGATTTGAGCCAGCGGGGGGCCAGCTTGGTCAGTTCCGCAATATCGCGGCCGAGCTGAGTGCCCTGATGCTCGAGGCTGGCGCGGCGCTGGTTCGCCTCCGCCTGCTGATCACTCAGCTCCTCCTGACGGGTGCGCTGGGCCTCAAGAAACAACTCCAGCTCGTCCTGGCTGGCAATCAGCTGACCGGAAGCCTGCTGCAGCTCGTCGCGCAACTTGAAGAGCGCCTGCTGGCTTTCGCTCTCTTTCTCGAGGCGAGCCAGGGCGGCGCGCAGACCCTGCCCCTGATTAACGCGGGCCTTGTCTTCGATGTGGCGCTTGAGCAGCGCCTGCGCCGTGGGCCAGGCGGCCTCGCGCGCGGTCTCGGGGGCGATGCTGAGCAGCAGTGCCAGCGCCGCTTCGTGCTCGGCCACCGCCGCCTTGGCCAGCGCCAGCTGCTGCTCGGCCCCCAGCACACGGCTGGTGAGGCTCTGCTCGGCTGCGCGGAACTGGTGCAGGGTATCGCTCGCCTGTTCGGCACTCAATCCCGGCAGCTCGCACTGCTCGCGGGCCGTCTCCAGCGCCTGCACCGCCTGACGGTACTGGATGGCGCGGGTCTGCTGGATATCGAGCGCCTGCTGGTAGTCGGCCAGCTGGGTCTTGAGGCTGTCCACCTCTGCCTGGGCCAGCTCCTTGCGCTCTTCCACTTCCAGCAGCTGGCCGTGGATCTCTTCCACCACCGCCTGCTGCTGCTCCAGCTTGTCGTTGAGCTCCGCCAGATCGGCGCGATAGAGGGCAATCTTCTTTTGTAGGGCCACGGCCGCCATCACCTTGGCCAGGTGCTCGGCGGCGGACTCCAGCTCGTCGGTCAAAAGCTTCTCGCGGTTGGTGAGCTGATCCACCTCGTCCGCCAGATAGATGGCGCGCTGCTTCTCTTCCGCCAGCAGACGACGCTTGCCGGCGAGCTCGACACGGGCTTTGAGGGCCAGCTCGGAGAGGCGGCTCTTCTCGGCGGCGCCCCGCACATACTCGGCGGCCACATAGTGGGTGGTCTCGGTGATGAGATTCTTGAACAGATCCCGCTGACCCTGGGTCTCTTTGATGGCTTCCAGGGTGCGGCGGTTCTCGTAGATGGCCGCCTCCATGTCCTGAAACGCCTTGCGCACCCCGGAGTTCTCCGGCAGCAGGTATTCACGCAAGGAGCGGCTGATGGAAGACGAAATACCGCCGTAGAGGGAGGCCTCGATCAGGCGATAGAACTTGCCGCGATCCTTTTGATCCCGCAGTTTCTTCGGGGTGATACCGAACTCGAACATGAAGTTGTGATAATCGGTCACCGTATTGAACTTGGCGACCTTGATGGCGCCGAGCTCTGCTGCCGCCCCCTTCAGATCGGCGAAGGCGCGCACCCGCCCCTTGCCATCGTCGAGCTTCTCCAGCAGCAGATCCGTGGGTTGCAGGCTGTCTGGCACATCCACCAGGGCGAAGGGGGTGATGTTGACCTTGTTGTCACGGTTGGCCACCTGTTCGAGGTGCACGCCGACCCAGATCCGCTGCTCGCGGCTGTTCATCACTTCCAGCAGGGAATAGCAGTGGCCCCGTTGCAGCTTGCCGTAGAGCCCCTTGTCACGGGACGCGCTGGAGGAGCCCGCCTCCGTGGTATTACGGAAATGGAGCAGTGACTGGTCGGGAATGAGGGCCGCGATGAAGGCTGCCATGGTGGTGGACTTGCCCGCGCCGTTGCCGCCGGACAATGTGGTGACCAGCTGGTCGAGATCGAAGGTCCGGGCGAAGAAGCCGTTCCAGTTGACCATGGTCAGGGATTTGAATTTGCCTCTCACGCCACACTCTCCATCAAACCGGCAGACACCATCAGTGCCGGCACATTAACGTTGCAGATCATCTTCCACCTCCAGCTCCAGCTGCTCTTCGTCCAGATCCTCTTCGATATCCTCGAACAGGGAATCGCTGCTCGGCATCTCGTCGTCGTGGAAGATGGCCTCCCCCTCCTGGATCATCCGCAGTTGCACCGCGCGGGGATCCTCGTCGGATCGCACGTCGGCGGCGAAGCGGAACACGGATTCGTTGACCCGGAATTTGTCGCTGTTGCCAAGGGGGGTGATCATCCCGAGGCGCTTGAGACGGCGCATGGAGGTGCGGATCTTCTCGAGGAGCTTCTTCTTGTCCAGATCCGTGCCGCCGGAGCGGCTGTTGACCATGCGCAGCAGTTGCTTCTCGTCCGCCAGACCCAGCACCTCTTCCTGCAGCTCGCTCATGGCGAACACCCCTTCAGAGGCGAGCCGATCCGGGCTCAGGAACAGGTAGCAGAGCACCTTGCCCACCAGCATGTCGAGCTCGGAGAGCACTGTTGTTCCGATGTCGGCGCTCGGGCGCGGACGCAGGTAGAAGAAGCCTTCCGGCGCCTTGATGAGTTCCACCTGATAGCGACCGTAGAAGATCTCCAGCTCCTGGTGGTATTCCACCAGGGCCGAGTGCTGCTCGAACTCGTCGGCACTGATGTGGCGACCGGAGCGCAGGGCGGTATCGATGCGCGGAAACAAGGGGTTGGCGATGGCCTCTGCGAGGCGCAGGGGCAAGGGGAATTCAGTATTGATCGATGACATAGGCCTGAACCTTGGATCCAGCTTGGTTGATGGGTTTCCATGCGGGTTGGCGGTGGTGCTCGCGCTCACCACTGGCATGGCCGAGACGCACGGCCTGATCGATCAGGAGGCGCGCCACGTCGAAGTGGGCATGGGCCGGGTAGTCCAGCAGGTATTCCCGCAGCACGTCGGCAAGATCCAGCCGATCTCCCTGCTCCGGGTAGCGGGCCAGGTAGCGCTCGATGCGCTCCGCCAGCTCCTGGTTGATGTCCACCATCTCCACGTACTCCATCTCGAGGGGCACCTCGCCGGTCACCTCCTCGTCGTGGATGGCGATGGTTTCATCCCGCAGCTCCAGCAGGCGCGGCTCCTCGGCCACCCTAAGCAGCCAGTTGTGCTGCTCGAAGTTGCGGATGGATTCCCGCAGCCGCTGACTGAAGGCACGGTTCTTGTCCATGTCGATGGCGTTGCGGATGAACTTGTGGACATGCCTGTCATAACGGGACCAGAGCTCGATGCACTGCTGGCCCCAGGCGGTGATGACGTCCAGACGCCCCTGCAGGGCGTGGGTCAGCTCCTCGACGTGGAACAGATCCTCGCGCCCCTGGGCCGCTTCCTGAATGTTGAGCAGCCCCGCCTGCAGGCGGTGGCCGGCGGCGTCCAGGGTGTCCTGCAATTCGCGCAGGGTCTGGCCGGTCTCGTGCAGCAGCTTCTCGCAGCTGTGGATGGCATCGACCCAGTTCTGGGTCAGCAGGGCCGCGATCTCGCTCTTGACCTGATTCTGCTGCTCGTCCATGGCGCGCTGGGTGAGATCGATGCGCCCGAGGGTCTCTTCCAGGGAGAAGGAGAGGCGCGGCAGCACTTCGGCGTCCCACTGCTCCCGGGTATTGGTCTCGAGCGCTGCCTTGCGGGCGGTGTCGAGCTCGGCCGCCAGGTGCTCGAGCAGGATGGAGAGCTTGATGGAGTCCACCTGGCGCTGATCCATGAAGAAATCGACGATGCTCATGCCAAGGCGCGACAGGCGGTAGAGGCTTTCGCCGGCCACCATGTCGGTGGTGAAACGCGACAGCAGCTGCTGGCGAATGAGATCGTTGATGGCGTTGTTGGCGCGACCGGTGAGGGTCTCGTCCATCTGGCCGAAGGCACTGCTCACATAGCCAAAGGCGTCGTGCAGCGCGGCCTCCGAGAGATCAGACTCGTCCTCGGACAGCGTCTTGATCGCTATCAGAAAGGCCAGCCTGTCGGTGGGAAGGTTCAGCGCCAACCCCTCCTGTCTGACCCATCCCACCGTCTCTGGCAGGGTACGGGATGTACTCATCATGACGTTATCATCTCGTTGTTATAGTCGGCAGGTCTTCGCCCGCCGTGGTGATATAGGCCGGGGTCGGTGGCGCCCCGGCGACTGGATCCCGCATCGTATTCACGCCGGTGTGCCTCAACCGGCCGGTTTCTGGGCCATCACGTGGATGTAGCGCCCCAGGGAAACAAAGGGCTCCTGGCGGCAATATTGCTGCTCCATGGCCAGCAGGTCCTCGAACTTCTCGACCTGATCCTGCTTGTGGCGCATGTAGTCGTGGATGACGCGCACCCCCGTCTTGCCGATGATCCGCAATCCCCCCCGGCCTATCCAGTCATAGACCTGCTCCGGCAACTGGGGATTGGTGGGGGTCAGGGCGGTCTGGCGTTTCTTGCGAAGGCCCAGGCGCACATAGTCGAAATTACCCACCACCAGGCTCTGGAACAGGAGGCCGTGACGATTGTAAAAAAGCAGCGACAGTATGCCCCCTGCCTTGACGAAAGGGAACAGACCCAGCAAGGTCTGGCGCGGCTCGGCGAGCCACTCCAGCACCGCGTGGCAGAGCACCAGATCGAAGGTGCCGGTCACCTGGTGCTTGAGATCCTGAATGGGGCAATGGATGAGACGAATTCTGTCTTCCAGCCCCTTCTGGGCGATCTGCTCCCGGGCCAGATCCAGCATCTCTGCCGACAGATCGCACAGCTCCACCTGATGGCCCATGGCCGCCAGCTTCTGGGCGAAATAGCCAAAGCCGCCGCCGGCATCCAGGATGCGAAGGGGCCGATTGCCCAGACGCGCCAGGCAGGCTTCGATATCACTCCAGACAATGGTGGTGCGAATGCGCCCCTTGGTGGAGTCGTAAATGTTGCGGGCGAACTTGTCCGCGCGCCCGTCAAAACTCTGATCTTGCTTCAAGACACACTCATCTTCGGCCGCCCCGCCATGAGGGCCGCAGGAGGAACCACACAGGATTGGGCCACAGGAAAAAAGAGGGGTATTCTGTCACATCCCGAATTTGCTGAAAACTCAAGGACGTGTCTGTCGTGTTCGAGCTCAACTTCTTTGTCATCAAGAAATGGCTGGGCCAGCTGCTGATGCCGCTCCCCTTCTCCCTCTCCTTGTTGCTGCTGGCGCTCGTGCTGCTCTGGTTCACCCGCTTTCAAAAAAGCGGCAAGCTGCTGGCGACCCTCTCCTTGGTGCTCATCGCCCTGATGGGGACGCGGCCGGTGAGCTACGAGCTGGCCCGCAGCCTGGAGCAGACCTATCCCCCCTTCGAGGTGAACCAGCATCCGGACATCCAGGCCATCGTGGTGCTGGGCAACGACCATGTCAGCGATCCGGCGCTCCCTATGCGCGCCTGGCAGAACAACATAGCCCTCGCCAGAACCCTGGAGGGAGTGCGGCTGGCCCTGGCCTATCCACAAGCGGAGCTGATCTTCTCCGGTTATGTGTCGGGTGATCCCCTCTCCAACGCCGAGGTCAACGCCCGCATGGCGGCGAGCCTCGGGATAGCGAGATCCCGAATGACGTTGTTTGAAAACAACAAAGACACCCATGACGAGGCGGTCAGCATCGCCCGTCACCTCCTGGGCAAGCGGGTGGCGCTGGTGAGTTCGGCCACCCACCTGCCCCGGGCCATGGCCCTCTATCGCGGTCAGGGACTCGATGCCGTGCCGGCCCCCACCGACTACACCGCCAAGCAGAGCCAGTCCCCTCAGCCCCTCTACAGCTACCTCCCCAGGGGACGCTATCTGATGTATTCCGAGGCCGCCATTCACGAGTGGATTGGGGCAGGGTGGGCCCGTTTGCGGGGGCAGGTCACCGAGTGAGCAATCGCGCCTTGCATTCCTGATTTGGATCAGGAAAGGGAAAAAAAATTACGTCATTTGCCGCCGGGTCGGCTATCTTGGGCTCGGTTCAATTCATATAATGACGCGCAATCAAACGCCTAGGAGATATAGAAGATGAGACAGCACCTGGTAATGGGTAACTGGAAACTGAACGGCACCAAGGCTTCTGTCGAAGCCCTGATCAAAGGACTGACCCCGGCTGCTGCCGCCCATCCTTCCGTGCAAGTGGCCGTCTGCCCGCCGGTTATCTTTTTGGGTCTGGTTGAACAGCTGACCGCCGGCAGCAAGATCGCCTACGGTGCCCAGAACGCCGACGTTCACGAGTCCGGCGCCTTCACCGGCGAGAACGCCCCCTCCATGCTCAAAGCCTTCGGCTGCACCTACTCCCTGGTCGGTCACAGCGAGCGTCGTACCCTGCACGCAGAGACAGACGACGTGGTGGCTGCCAAGTACGAAGCCATCCAGAAGGGCGGCCTCATCCCGGTACTGTGCATCGGTGAGACCCTGGCCCAGTTCGAAGCCGGCACCACCAATCAGGTGGTCGAGACCCAGCTGAAAGCCGTGATCGACCGTTGCGGCATCGCCTCCTTCGCCAACGCCGTCGTGGCGTACGAGCCGGTATGGGCCATCGGCACTGGCAAGACCGCCACCCCGGAAATCGCGCAATCCGTACACGCTCACATCCGTCAGTACCTGGCCGGTTTCGACGCCGCCGTGGCCGCCAAGGTACAGATCCTGTACGGTGGTTCCGTCACCGGCGCCACCGCTGCCGACCTGTTCGGCCAGCCGGACATCGACGGTGGCCTGGTGGGTGGTGCGTCCCTGAAAGTGGACGACTTCTCCCAGATCATCGCTGGCGCCGCCCAGTAATGAGCCAGGAGGGGGCCCCACGCCCCCTCCGTTACCGGCTTTCGTATGGCGTCAGCCGATACGAAAGCCGATATAGTAAGAACTGGCTTATCTATTCGACAACTTGAGATCCAGAGGCACTCATGACCAAAAAAATCAAACGTATTGGTGTGTTGACCAGTGGTGGCGATGCACCGGGTATGAACGCTGCCATTCGCGCCGTGGTGCGCGCCGGCCTGCATCACGGCCTGGAAGTCTATGGCATCAAGGATGGCTACCTGGGTCTGCACCAGGACAAGATCGCCAAGCTCGAGCGTCACAGCGTCTCCGACGTGGTGAACCGCGGCGGTACCTTCCTCGGCTCTGCCCGCTTCCCCGCCTTCAAGGATCCCAAGGTACGCGCCGAGGCGATCGAGAACCTGAAAAAGCACGGCATCGACGCCCTGGTGGTGATCGGCGGTGACGGCTCCTACATGGGCGCCAAGAAGCTGACCGAAGAGGGTTTCCCCTGCATCGGCCTGCCGGGCACCATAGACAACGACATCGCAGGTACCGATTTTACCATCGGCTTTGATACCGCCCTGAACGTGGTGGTGGATGCCATCGACCGTCTGCGCGACACCTGCAGCTCCCACCACCGCATCTCCGTGGTCGAGGTCATGGGCCGCCACTGCGGCGATCTGGCCATGTCTGCCGCGGTCGCCGGCGGTGCCGAGTACGTGATCGTGCCGGAAGTGGCCTTTGACAAGGAAGCCCTGATCCGCCAGATCGAAGAGGGTGAGGCCAAGGGCAAGCGCCACGCCATCGTCGCCATCTGCGAGCACGTCACCGACGTCAACGCCCTGGCCAGGGACATAGAGGAGCGCACCGGCCGCGACACCCGCGCCACCATCCTGGGGCACATCCAGCGCGGCGGCTCCCCCAGTGCGCGCGATCGCATCATGTCCAGTCGCATGGGCGCCTACGCGGTCGAGCAGCTGCTGGCCGGCCACGGTGGCCGCTGCGTCGGCATCCAGAACAACCAGATGGTGCACCACGACATCATCGACTGCATCGAGAACCTGCAGCGCCCCTTCAACCAGGAGCTGTACGACCTCTCCTCTACCCTGTTCTGATCCCCCTTGCCATGAAAAAACCCTCCCTGCGGAGGGTTTTTTATTGTCCGCGGCTTGCCCCTTGCCTGCCGCTCAGGGCGCCGCCCGCCTCAGGGTGAGATTGAAGCGCACCTCCCCTTCCGCCCCCGCCTTGAGGGGCGCCACCCCGTGAAAGCGCAGCCGCGCCTCACCCCCCAGCACCAGCAGATCGCCGCCGTGCAGGATCAATCGCTGCACCGGATCCCGCCGACCGAGGCCACCCAGCAAAAACTCGGCCCCCAGCCCCAGGGAGAGGGAGACGATAGGGTGGCGCAGGTCCGCCTCATCCCTGTCCTGATGCAGGGACATGCGGGCCCCCGGCTCATAGCGATTGATGAGGCAGGCATCGGGCACGAAACCGGCAAATCCGGCCGCCTCGGCCCCGCGGCGAGCCAGCTCAAGCAGCTCAGGCGGCAGTGGGGGCCAGGGGACGTGGCTGAGGGGGTCAAGGGGGCTGTAGCGATAGCCCTGCCTGTCAGACACCCAGCCCAAGGGGCCTGCGTTGGTCATGGCCACCGACATGGTCTGGCCTCCCGGGGTCTGCATATGGCGAAAGGGCGCCCGGGCGCTCACGGCGTCGATCCAGGCATGCAGCCAGCGCGCTCCCGGGCCGAGGCGCGTCGCCCCGCCGGGCAGATGCAGGGCGCCGGGGGCGAGCCAGCGGTCTGGCGCCTCATCACGGGAGAAGAGATCCCCCATGGCGTTGTCCAGCGCCGTCAACCTTGCCATGGCTCCTCCCCTCGTCTCATGGTCTACTCCAGCGGCTTGATGTCGCCACACTCATCCGCCAGCCACCGGCTCTCGCTGCTGCCCTGGATCCGCTCCTGCCTGCCCTCGTATTCCATCTCCAGGGTAAAGCGGCTGGTGTAGGCGCCGGGGTTGACGAAGTGCACCTCCCCCTCCCCCCTGGCGGGTGGCTCGCGGCAGCTGAGGGTAAAGCGGATCTCGCTGTCGCTGCGCGAGACCAGGGTTCGCTCGCACCCCTCCCCCTGGCGCTCGAAGGGCAGCTTCTCTTCGGCCACCATCTGCGGGCTGAGACAGTGGCGCATCCGCACCCCGTCCGCCCCCAGGCCCGTGATGCCAACCCCCTGCTTGGCCAGCATCTCCTCCATCATCTTGCGCTGCCCCTCGGGCAGGGCCGCCAGCTGTTTCTCCATGGCGGCCATGGCCTGCGCCAGCGCGCCGTCACCCGCCTCCATCTTGGTCTGCATTTCCCACAGGCCGGGTTTGAGGGGATAAGCCCAGGCCGCACCGCCGAGCATGATGGCGACCGCCAGGGTCGCCAGACGAAGAGATAGGGCCATGGGGCCTCCTGCATGGGTTGATGTGCCATCTGCCATTCCCGCCAGCCTCCTTTGCCACGACGCCTCACCCGGGCAGGGCCGGTGGCGGGAACGGGCAGATCAAGGATGGCACAAGGGCCTTAGAAGAGATCCAGCTGGCGGCCGCAGATCCGCTCGAAGGACTCACCGATGAAGGGCAGTATGGCGTCGGCTATGGGCTTGAGCTGCTTGTCGATGTAGTGTTCGTAATCGATGGCGCTGCGTCGGTATTCGACCGGTTCGGGCCCCGCCAGGGTCATCAGGTAGCTGATGGTGCCCCTGTGCTGGTAGCGCTGGGGCAGCCCGCGGCGCAGGTTCTCCTCGTCCGCCAGGCGCGCGGCCCGCACATGGGGCGGCACATTCTTCTGATACTCCTCCAGCTTCTGGCGCAGCCGCTTGCGATAGACCAGCAGCTCGTCGTGCCGCCCGCTGCGGGTCTCGTCCACCATGGTGCGCACATAGTCGCAGGGGTCTTCATCGTGGAACACCAGCTCGTAGAGCCGGGTCTGGAACTGTTTGGCCAGCATGGTCCAGTCGGTGCGCACCGTCTCCAGCCCCTTGAACACCAGGTGCTCCGACTCCCCCTGCCCCACCAGACCGGCGTAACGCTTCTTGCTGCCTTTCTCCAGCCCCCTGATGGTAGGCATCAGGAAGCGGCGATAGTGGGTCTCGTACTCTATCTCCAGATGACTCGGCAGGCCGAATTCGGCCTCGATAAGCCTGGTCCAGCTCTCGTTGATCTCCCGGGCCAGGGATTGGCCTACCTCGTCCGCCCGGGCCGGGCTCATCTCGTCTGGCAGGTGGACGAAGGTGGAGTCCGTGTCGCCGTAGATGACCTGATAGCCCCGCGCTTCTATCCACTCCCGGGTCTGCTGCATGATGCTGTGACCGCGCAGGGTAATGGAAGAGGCGAGCCTGGGATCGTAGAAGCGGCAGCCCCCCGAGCCCAGCACCCCGTAGAAGGAGTTCATGATGATCTTGATGGCCTGGGAGAGCGCCTGGTTGCGGGCCGCCTTCGCCTTGTCCCGCGCCGCCCACAGGGTGGCGATGAGCCCCGGCAGGAAGTGCTTGTCCCGGGAGAAGAGGGCACCGCGAAAGCCGGGGATGGCCTCATCGGGGGCCTTCAACCCCTCCACCAGCCCCATGGGATCGATACAGAAGGTGCGGATGATGCTGGGGTAGAGGCTCTTGAAGTCCAGCACCAGCACCTGGCGATAGAGGCCGGGCCTGGAGTCCATCACATACCCCCCCGGGCTCGCCAGGCCGCCATCGGCAGGCAGGTTGGGGGCCACATAGCCGCCCCGATGCAGCCTTGGCAGATAGAGGTTGGTGAAGGCCGCCACCGAGCCGCCTACCCTGTCCAGCTCCAGGCCGGTGAGGTTGGCCCGCTCGATGGCGAAAGGGATCAGGGCGCAGTGTTCGACTATCTCCCACACCAGCTTGCAATCTTCCAGGTTGTAGCGGGCCAGGGCCTCCTTGTCGGAGTGAAACAGCTCTGTGATCTTCTCCCCCCGGTTCGCCACGTCCTCTATGTCCTTGCCGCGGCCGAGCAGCTCGCTCGCCACCGCATCCAGGCTGTAGCTGGCAAACTGCCAGGTGGCGCTCTTGAGGGTATCTATGCCGTCGAGCACCATGCGCCCCGGCAGGATGACGCTGCCGCTCTGGGGATCGCTGCGGGAGGCGCGCCAGAACGCCAGCTCCCGGCCACGGCCGAGACGCAGCCGCCGCTTGTACAGCTCGGCCCGGCGCAGCAGCAGGCGAAAGTCGAAATTGACCACGTTCCAGCCAAGCACCAGATCCGGATCGTGGCGCAGGAACCAGGCCTCGAGGGCCGCCAGCAGGGCGGGCTCGTCCGCTACCCACTGCACCCGGGTCTCCCACCCCTCGGCGCCCGGGGGCGCCTCCCCTATCATGATGACCCGTGCATCCTGCTCGCTGAAGAGGCCCACACTGAAGAGGGCGCCGTCCATGGCGCACTCCACGTCCAGGGAGACCCAGGAGAGGGTCGGCGTCACCGCCTGGGGGGCGCAACGCGCCTCGTTCACCTGCCAGTGGTCGCCCCGTTTGACGGCCTGGCCGTCAAAGCGCAGCCCGGCAGTGATGAAGCGCTCCATCAGGAAGCGCTCGGGCAGGCGGATATCCGCCTCGAAGTGTTCCAGACCGCGGATCAGCAGCAGCTCTATCGCCCTGTGATAGGCGCTCAAGGTGGTGAAGTAGCAGGCCACCACGGCCCTGTCGTCGAAGGTGTGCAGGGGCAAGCGGCGAAACCGGCCGCGCACCCCGGCCCCCTTGAACAGGGCGGCCGCCTCCTCCATGTGGGCCAGGGGCAGGAAGAAGAGGGGCTCCTGTCCCCTCACCACCAACCGCACCGGTCCCTGCGTGCTCCAGAGCCACAACAGGATCTCGGTGGTGCGCTCCCCGTTGCGGCCGCGCACATCCCGGCTGTGGCGGGTCAGGATAAAACCGTCGGTGGGCGCTGGGGTCGGGGTCATGGCACTGGGGTCTGGCTGCGGCTGAGGATGGTCTATTGTACGTTCATACAGTGGTTATGGGCAATCCTGAGGCGCGCCGGGCTAGCCTCGGCGGCGATTTGCCTTATAGTGATGACGGTGTCGCCCTCACCCTGACAAGGAGTCTTCATGCGCCTGCCCCTGATCCTCGCCCTGACCGCCCTCGGCCTTGGCGGCTGCAGCACCCCCTCCTCCACCGTGTCCGCCGGCATGGGTTATGGCAGCGGCTATGGCGCCGCCCCCTACCCTTGGTGGTATGACGACTACTTCTACTACTGGGATCGCTACTACCCCTGGTGCTGCAACAACGATGGCGAGTTCGACGAGCTGATCCGCCACTGGTGGCAGGATCTCGATGAGGGCAAGCGCGCTGACATCAAGAACAGGTTCGAGGACTGGCACCAGGGGACGGATCAGCCTGACATAGAGGCCCTGCGCGGCGACTTCTCCGCCCGCTGGAATGCCCTGAGTCCGGAGCAAAAAGCGGTGCTGCGTGATCGCCAGCAGGTGCTGCGCCAGCTGAGCCCGGCGACGAGCCCGCGCTTCTCCCTGTCAGAGGCCAACGAGGCGGCGCGGCGCATCCAACTGGACGGTCAGGGCGCAGGGCGCGCCGTCACGCTCCCCGCCAGCCGACCCGCTCCCCGTCCGGTGACCATGCCGGTCAATCGTCCTGCCCACATGATGAACATGCCGGTGATCCGGCGCCGTTAACCCGGTGACCCCAGGGGTCAAGGAGAGAGCCATGACAGACAAGCTGCAACTCATCGACTCGCGTACCACGGACGTGGGCGGCATCCCGGTCGCCCGCGCCCTGCCGGTCAAGGAGCGGCGCACCATAGGGCCCTGGTGTTTCCTCGACCACATAGGCCCGGCCCGCTTCGCCCCGGGGGATCCCGGGCTGGACGTGGGTCCCCACCCCCACATAGGGCTGCAGACCTTTACCTGGATGCTGGAGGGGGAAATATTGCACCGCGACAGCCTGGGCAGCGAACAGCGGATCCGCCCGGGCCAGGTCAACCTGATGACCGCAGGGCACGGCATCGTCCACACCGAGGAGTCGGTGGCGGGCCACCCGAGCGTTCATGCGGCCCAGCTCTGGATAGCCCTGCCGGAGCACCAGCAAGGGACCCGGGCCCGCTTCGATCACTATCCGGACCTGCCCCGCTGGCAGCAACAGGGGATCACCTTCACCCTGCTGATCGGCCAGCATCAGGACAGGCAGGCGCCGACCCTCAGCTTCGCCCCCATACTGGGGCTGGATCTGCTGGCCGAGCGTGACGGCACCCTGACCCTGCCCCTGGCCCCCGAGTTCGAGCACGGCCTGTTTGCCCTGGCCGGCGAGGTGACCCTGGCCGGCCAGCCCCTGGCTCCCGAACAGCTCGCCTACCTGGCGCCCGGCAGCCGGGAGCTGACCCTCACCCTGCCAGCGGGGGCCCGTCTGCTGATCATCGGTGGCGAGCCCCTGCCAAGGCCCCTGCAGATCTGGTGGAACTTCGTGAGCTTCGACCAGGAGGCCATCCGCCGCGCCGCCCAGGATTGGCAGTCGGGGGCGCCACGCTTTGGCGATGTGGTCGGCTATCATGGCCCCAGGCTCCCGGCCCCGCCTATGGCCGGGCTCTGAGGCCCGTGCCTGGGGCGAACTCATGCCCACAGAGCAAAAACAGACAGGGCGCCCGAAGGCGCCCTGTCTCATGGCATGTCACGGGGATCAGTACTGATCTTCCTGCTCGGCGCGAGCCCTGGCCCGGCGCGCCATCACCTCTTCTTCGGCGCTCTCTATCTCCTGCAGCACGCCGTCAAGATCGATGGCGGCCGTGCTCTCGGTGAACTGGCCGCTGAGGCGGGTCTCCGGGGTCAGCTCTCCCTCCTCGTACAGGGCCCACATCTCCTGGGCGTAGCGGGTCGCCAGCAGATCGGGGGCATACATGCCGTAGTAGTTGCGCATGTTCTCCACATCGCGCACCAGCATGGCCCTGGCCTGGTTGTTGGCGGCGGCGTCCACCACCTGGGGCAGGTCGATGATGACGGGGCCCTGATCGTCCACCAGCACGTTGAACTCGGAGAGATCCCCGTGGATGAGGCCGGCACACAGCATGCGCACCACGTAGCCTATCACCTTGTCGTGATCCGCCCGCGCCTGCTCCGGGCTCAGGGCCACGTCGTTGAGGCGGGGGGCCACATTGCCCTCCCCGTCGGTGATGAGCTCCATCAGCAGCACGCCATCGAGGCAGACATAGGGGGTGGGCACCCGCACGCCGGCGGCGGCCAGCTTGAACAGGGCATCGACCTCTGTGTTCTGCCACACCTCCTCATGCTGGCGGCGGCCATAGCGCGAGCCCTTCTCCATCGCTCGCTGGCTGCGGCTGTTGCGCACCTTGCGCCCCTCCTGGTAGACCACGGCCTGCTTGAAGCTGCGTTTGGCCGCCTCCTTGTAGACTTTGGCGCAGCGGATCTCCTCGCCACAGCGCACCACATAGACGTCGGCCTCTTTGCCGCTCATCAGCCGGCTGATGACCTCGTCGACGAGGCCGTCGTCCACCAGGGGCTGGATTCGATTTGGTATTTTCATGGCCGAACTTTTACCCTATTTGCGCGCGCGGCGCCAGTGGTGCCGCGCATTCCTGTCCGTTTTGGGGAGTCCGGTCCCCCGGCTGCTCACGCCGTCGCCAACCCGGGTGCGACGCGGCGAGAAACCGGGCGCCATCAGGCTCCTTCGTCACGACCTGGGATCAGGACTCGGGGGGCAGTCCCCGGCGGATGCGGCGGATCCCCTCTTCATAGAGCCCCTGACGGCTGTCCGACTCGGCCTGGGTCTCGAAGATCTTGAGAAACCACATGTATTGCTCCGGACGGCGGCCGAGCTGCTGCTCGACCATGGTGTTCATTCGCACCACATCCTGCTCCAGATTGTCGGTGGGGTAAGGGTCGAAGGGGGGGGCTATCTCGAGGCGGTAACAGCCCTCGTCCTCGTCATAGCTGCCGAAGATGGGCACCGCCTTGGCGCCGGTCAGCTTCACCAGCTTGGGCAGGGCCGGCAGGGTCGCCTTGGGATGACCGAAGAAGGGCACGAAGATGCTGGCCTCGCGACCATGGTCCTGATCCGGCAGATAGAAGAAGCTGTCGCCAGCGCGGATCGCCTTGATGGCGGGCTTGATGCCGACGCTGCGCTCGTAGACCCGCCCCCCCTTGGCCCGCTCACGGTTGATATACCAGTCA
Organism: Aeromonas bivalvium; assembly: GCF_000819765.1. GTDB lineage: Bacteria > Pseudomonadota > Gammaproteobacteria > Enterobacterales > Aeromonadaceae > Aeromonas > Aeromonas bivalvium. Next base: position 154,224 of record NZ_CDBT01000024.1, on the reverse strand, counting down.
AACAGCGCGTCTTTCGGGCTCTTCATCATGGTGCACATGGGCAGGCCCCGCAGAGCGAACAGTCGCCCTATCACGTCCACCGCCCAGGTGTGCGGTACCACCAGGATCACGGGGCGCCCCTGGGCCCGCTCCGCCTCTATGTGTTCCCAGCCGTCGACCCGGATCCGCCCGGCCAGATAGGCATCGCTGCGCCAGGTCAGCTCGCCGAAGGCCATGAAGGTCTTGAGACCGACCCGGATCGACTTGAGCAGCAGCGCCTGGCGTCCCGCCTCGTCCAGGTCGGGAAAGCAGATGTCGAGATTGGTGTTAGCGATATAGGCCTGTTTCTTGGAAAAGGAGAGGATGAGCGGCGCCAGGCCGTTGGCCATGGCGTCCCGCAGCCGGGCCGGCACAAAGGCGAGCAGGCTGAGCAGGGCCAGGGCCAGCCAGCTGCCCCATAGCCTGGGATGCAGCAGTGCGGGGCGAAATGAGGTGTCGAACACAGGATCGTGAGGGGCCATGTTGCGGCTCTTGTCGTCTAAACAAGGAGGTTATTGTAGTTATCCCGCTACATTTTTCTAGCCCGCAACCGGGTCGAAACTGAACCTGAGCTGCCCCGGCTGGCAAAGGGTCACCACTTGCCATGAAAAACAGCCCCTATTGGGGCTGTCTTTCATGGCGGGCAAGCATCAGGGATGGGGCGACAGGCCGCGGCGGATGCGTTTGATCCCCGCCTCGTAGAGACCATGCTTGTCTACCGGGTGCTCCAGGGTTTCGAAAATCTTGAGAAACCACATGTACTGGCCCGGATGCTGCCTGAGCTGCTGCTCCACCATCTGGTTCATGCGCCCGGTATCGGCCACCAGATCGTCGCTCGGATAGTCGGCGAAGGGAGCCTCTATCTCGAGGCGATAACAGTGCTGCGCCTCGTCATAGCAGGCGAGCAGGGGCACGGCCCTGGCCCCGGTCAGCTTCACCAGCCGCGGCAGGGCCGGCAGGGTCGCCTTGGCCCGTCCGAAGAAGGGCACGAAGATGCTGGCCTCGCGGCCATGGTCCTGATCCGGCAGGTAGAAGAAGCTGCGCCCCCCCTTGACCGCCTTGATCACCGGCTTGATGCCCGCCTTGCGCTCATACACCTGGCAGCCGCTCCTGGCCCGCTCACGGTTGATATGCCAGTCAAACACCGGGTTGCGGGCGCTCTTCATCATGGTGCACATGGCGATGCCCCGCTGGGCGAAGAAGTAACCGGCGGCGTCCACCGGCCAGCTGTGGGGCACCACCAGGATGACGGGGCGTCCCGCCGCCTGCTCCGCCTCGATATGATGCCAGCCGCTCACCTGGATGCGCTTCATCAGGTAAGCCGGGCTGCGCACCGTGAACTCGCCAAAACCGAGCAGGCTTTTGAGGCCGATGCGTATCGACTTGAGCAAGATGGCCTGGCGCTCGGCTTCGCTGCGCTCGGGAAAGCAGATGTCCAGGTTGGTATTGGCGATATAGATCTGCTTCTTGGAAAAACGCAGCACCAGGGGGGCCAGCCAGTCGGCCAGCTTGTCGCGCAGGCGGGGCGGCACGAAGGCGAGCACGCAGAGCAGGCCGAGGGCCAGCCAGCTCGGCCAGTAACGGGGACGCAGCAGACGGGATTGAAAGGCGCTATCGAAAACAGGGTCGGACACGGGCATGAATTGGATCAAACAGTGAAAGGAAGCTCATTGTAGAGGGACTGACAGGTTATACCAGTTAATTCATCAATATCCCCTCGAAGTTGCGACAAATCTCACCCATTAGCCGCATTTGGGCACACTTCTCGCCATTCGAGCCGGGTTGGCGCGGCCCGGGTTTCCCCGTAAGATGGCGCCATCCCATGATCACCTCTGGACACGCCATGCCCCGTCGCCCGTTACGCACCCTGTTGCTGCTTCCCCTGACCCTGCTGCTCGCGGCCTGCTCCCTGACCCAGTACAACGTCAGCGAGCAGGAGATCAACGATTACCTGAAACAGCAGGTGGCCTTCGAAAAGCAGATAGGCATCCCCGGCATCATGTCGAGCAGGATCCGCCTGGACGAGATGCAAAGTCGCATCGGCCGCAGCCGCAGCGACCGGATTGAACTCGATGCCGCCGGCGATCTGCAGGTGGCAAGCCCCCTCGGCAGCCAGCAGATGAAGGTACGCTTCTCCCTGAGCGCCCGCCCCGACTATGTGGCAGAGCAGGGAGCCATCTATCTGCGCGACCTCGAGCTGCTCTCGGTCAAGACAGAGCCCGCCGACATAGGGACGGCCCTCTCCCCCCTGCTGCCCACCTTCAATCAATCCCTCGGCCTCTTCCTCAATCAGACCCCCATCTATCGGCTCGATGGCAATCGCCAGAACGAGGCCCGCATCAAGGAGAAGGTGGAAGCCCTCAGGGTCGAGCCGGGACGCCTGGTCATCCCCTTCAAGTTGCTGTGATTAATTAGGCCGCTCCCCCGAGCGGCTTTTTTCTTCTCATGGTGCATGGCTTGACGCATAATGCACACCATTCTCATTTAGATTCATGAGAAGCGTCACCGCAACAAGCCACCATAAGAAGAAGGGACACATGAAAAAAACCGCACTGGTACAGGGGATCACCCTGGCACTGCTGGGCTCTGCCGCCCACGCCGCCGTCAAGGTCGAAGACGCGAGCTTCAATACCGCCGCCAGCATGCTGGCCTACACAGAGTTCGAACTCTCGGGCGAGCCGCTGGCCGAAGCCCTGGGGCTGGATCTGGATGTGCTGGATCCCAACCGCGCCGATGAGCCGACCCCGTTCGACTTCGCCGCCGGCATCGAATCCTATGAGTATTCCGAAGAGGCCATGTACGCCCTCAACTACCAGTCCGGCATGGGTCCCCACCTGGTGAACGGGCCCCAGAACCTGGCCCGTGGCGGCACCCTGGCCGACCTTGGCAAGCGGGTGCTGGCCATGGCCGAGGCCGTCGGCTTCCCGGCCGATGAAGTGCCGCAAGGCATGTATCCCCTCTCCCTGCCCTACGCTTCTGCCAAGCCGCAGTTCGCCCAAGCCGTCAACACCAGCCCGGTCAACGGCGACCAAATCACCATCAAGACCGCCAAAGGAGTCGAGAAAACCGTCAAGACCCAGGTGCCTGCCTACTTCCGCGACTACGCCACCCTGCGCTGGAGCGGCAGCGACAACCTGCTGGTGCCCGCGGCCGTCGGCGGCATACTGCTCAAAGAGGTGATGTGGTCCCAGGACTTCCTCGGCGGCATGCACGTGGCCGAGACCGATGAAGAAGTGGAAGCCGCGTCCGCCACCATGGATCAGGATGGCAAGCACAAGCTGGGGGTCTCCGCCGCCGATGGCTTCAACGGCATGATGCTGACCGAGCAGTCCATCGACAAGCTGGCCATCCTGCAGGGCCAGCTCGGCTATGACGGCAAGCAGCTGGGCGCCAAGATAAGCCCCCAGTACGATCCCGCCAAGGGGGTCGTCTACTTCCCCCATCAGGTGAAGGTGACCGAGACCAGCAAGAACGACGCCGGCGCCATCGGCAAGCTGGAGGTGGTGGATGGTTCCGCCCAGCTGCGCGATGCCTGGATGATGCTGTGGCCCCTGTCCGAATTCTACGCCTACAGCGATCAGCGCAGCGCCAACAGCAACCAGAACCCGGCCTTCCACGCCGTGTTTGACGGTGCCCCGTTCGCCGCCGCCCCGGCCGCCAACAAGGCCAACGATCTGGGTAAGGCGGTGGCGGGCAACGATGCCTTCTCCCTGGCCCTGAATCTCTCCAACCTCACCTTCAAGAACCTGGCCGCCCTGCACTTCGAGCCCAAGGCCGGTACCCTGGTGGACAGCTGGCAAGCAGGCAAGCAGAGCCAGCACGTCACCACCTTCGACGCCGCCTACGCCCTGGTCGCCCTGCAGATCTTCCAGCGTGCCCAGGATGCCCTGCCGGTGGGTTACGCCGCCGGTGACAATGGCGAGCTGAACCTGGATACCCCCCAGGGCAAGGAAGCGCTGGCGCTGATCCGCAAGCAGGCCGACTTCATCCTGACCCAGCTGATGGGCAAGAACGGCCTGGTCCATGACGGCCTGATCCTCGGCGGCCAGCCTGATGCGGGCCAATCCGTGGATGCCCAGTTCGCCGCCGTGCGGGGTCTGAGCGCCGCCTTCCTGGCGACCCAGGATGCCAAGTACCGCACCGCCGCCCGCGAGCTGTTCATCAATACCGACAAGGCCTACTTCAATGCCAAGGCCGGCACCTGGCTGGCGGGCAAGCAGGGTGAATACACCCCCTGGACCCAGGCTGCCATCTCGGGTGGTCTGCGGGCCGCCATGCTGAACCTGCGTAACGAAGGCGCCGAGAAGGCACCCGAGCTGGAGCTGGCCAAGTTGACCGGCCAGTACGTCAGCTGGTTCCGTGGCACCGTCAACGGCGGCATGCAGATGGCCGAGTGGGTAGGCGACTCCGGCGAGAACATCATCGAGGGCGCCGGCAGCGACACAGATGAAGATGGCGTGCCGCAGGTGACCGCCGCCGGTGGCCAGCACGGCACCGCCATGGTGATGGCCGCCAAGGCGCTGATCAGCGAATAATCCCCCGGCTCACGCCGCCATGACAAAGGGAGCGCCATGCGCTCCCTTTGCTATTTCCCCTTCTCGGTCACAGGTTCTGGCCCCTTACTCCTTCGCCTGCAGCGCCTGCAGCATGGGCTTAGTCACCAGCACTATGCCGTTCTCGGAACGGTAGAAGCGACGGGCATCCTCATCCGCGTTCTCCCCTATCACCATGCCATCGGGCAGTTTGCAGCCCTTGTCCACCACCACCCGGCGCAGACGGCAGCCACTGCCCACTTCCACCCCGGGGAAGATCACCGACTGATCCAGGGTGCAGAAGGAGTGCACCCGCACATTGGTGAACAGCACAGAGTTGAGCACGAAGGAGCCGCTGACGATGGAGCCGCCGGCAAACACCGAGTTGATGGTCATGCCATGCTGGCCGTTCCTGTCTTGCACGAACTTGGCGGGCGGCGTCATGATCTGGCTGGTCCAGATGGGCCAGTTCTCGTCATAGATGTCGAGATCCGGCACCACGGAGGCGAGATCCATGTTGGCCTCCCAGAACGAATCCAGGGTCCCCACATCGCGCCAGTAAGGCTGCTGACCCTCCCGGGCACCGACGCAGGACATGCTGAACGGATGGGCGTAGGCCATGCCCTCCTCGACGATACGCGGGATCACGTCCATGCCGAAATCGTGCTTGGAGCTCTGGTTGTGGATGTCCTCCTCCAGCAGCTGATAGAGGTACTCCGCATCGAAGATGTAGATCCCCATGGAGGCGAGGGAGGTATCCTCGCACCCCGGCATCGCAGGGGGGTTGGCGGGTTTTTCCACGAAATCGCGGATCTTGCGCTGCTCGTCTATGTCCATGACGCCGAAGGCAGACGCCTCGCAGCGGGGCACCTCGATACAGGCCACGGTCACCTTGGCCTCCAGGCGCACATGGTCGAGCAGCATGGCGGCATAATCCATCTTGTAGATGTGATCTCCCGCCAGCACCACTATGTATTTGGGGCCGTAGTCACGAATGATGTCGACGTTCTGATAGATGGCATCGGCGGTGCCGCGATACCAGTGCACCTCGTCCACCCGCTGCTGGGCGGGCAACAGGTCGATGAACTCGTTCATCTGGTAGCGCAGGAATGACCAACCGGATTGCAGGTGGCGCAGCAGGCTGTGGGACTTGTACTGGGTGACCACCCCGACCCGTTTTATCCCCGAGTTGATGCAGTTGGACAAGACGAAATCGATGATCCGAAACCGGCCACCGAAGTGCACCGCCGGCTTGGCGCGATTATCGGTCAACTGCTTGAGACGGCTTCCACGCCCCCCAGCCAATACCAAAGCCATACTCTGGTTCAACAGCTGCCGTGCCTTGGCAGTATTCATGGGCTCTAACGACATATGTACCTCGACGTCTCTGTCTGCGTTTCCATTCCATACTCCCTTTTTTCCGAGTCCATGAAAGTGTTTTCACTCACATTTACAGGATCCCTTTCCCATATGGCAAGCCTTATGACCAAACCTGGTACCAGCATCCATACTGACTGCATGTTTTGACACTCACGCGCGCGGGCCCGGAATATCAGGATGCAGACAAAACCCACCAAGACAGCGATCCCCTTTTCCCTGATGACGGGGCTGGTACTGCTGGCCCAGTGGAGCCTGCTCCCCGCCAGTCTACCCTGGCCCGGCACCATCAGCGTACTCATATGTACCATGCTTGCCCTGGTTTATGGCCGCTATCGCTGGCACAAGGCAGAGGAAAACCGGCGCGCCGCCCTCATCGAGGCGCTCGAACAGGGCTCGGCGGCCCAGCTTGCCCCCTCGCCGGAACAGCAGGCCTTACAACAGCTGCTTGAGCGCCAGCATCAGGAGCTGGCTCAGCTCCATCACAGGCTGGACGAGCTCACCCGCAGCAGTCAGCAAGATCCCCTGACCCAGCTCGCCAATCGCCAATGCTTTCGCCGCGATATCACCCATCTGCTGCAAGAAGAGAGCGGCACCCGCACCGCCATCCTGGTGCTGATCCGGGCCACTGCCCTGGAGAGCGTCAATCGGCAACGGGGCTTTCTCTCCGGCGATCACTATCTCAAGGAGGTGACTACCCTGATCCAGCGCGCGGCCCTGCGCTGGCCCGCCCACCACCTCTATCGCATCTCGGGAAGCGACTTCGCCGTGCTGATCCATGACATTCACAACCTGCCCCTGCCTCTGATAGGCCGGGATCTCAAGCTCACCTTCGATCTCCATCAGCAGAGCCAACCCCTGGCGAGCGTGGCCTGCAGCGGGATCACCACCGTCTGCAGCCAGCAGCCTATCGAAGCCATCCTCTCCCGGGCCGATCTGGCCCTGGCCAGGGCCCAGACCGGCGAACTCAACGGTTGGTCCATCCAGCTGGAGGATGAACACGAGCATGGGGTGGGGGAACAGCAGTGGCGCCAGGTCATAGAGCGGATACTCGAGCAGGAGCGCATCACCCTCTCCTATCAGCCCATCGCGCGCCTCCATGGCAATCTGCTCGCCTACTACAGCGTGTACCCCGGCTTCTATGGCGAGGATGAATCCATGCTGGCCGCAGACAGCCTGTTCGCCATGGCCCAGCGCCTGGATCTGCTGATGCGCCTGACCCAGTTGGTGATCCGCCACCTGATCCGCGAGCACAAGACCCTGGGGGCAGAGCAGAGCCGATGGGGCATAGCCCTGTCCCCTCACCTGCTCCACAACAGCGCGTTTCTCATCTGGCTGGAATATCAACTGGTCACCGACCCCGACACGGCCGCCCACCTGGTCTTCGAGCTCGACGAGGAGAGTCTGTCCCGGCAGCGGGCCGGGGCCCGACGCCTGTTCGAGCTGCTGCGCCGCTGCGGCAGCCGCTCGGCCATCTGCAACTTCGGCCAGGGGATCCGCTCCTTCTCCCTGTTTCAGGAGATAAAGCCGGACTATCTCAAGCTGGATCCCGCGCTCTTGCTCGATCTGGAGCAAGATGGCACCAATCAGCAGTTCGTGCGGATGATAGTGGAGATGGCGCACCGCATGGGCAGCCAGGTGATCGCAGAGGGGGTCGAGCAGTCGAGTCAGAAAGCGCTGCTAGAGAGCCTGTACGTGGATGGGCTCCAGGGCCATCTCATCGCCCACCCGAGCGCGACCCCGACCATGCCGGTTCACTGAGACCGTTTGAAGCGCAGCAGGGTGAGGATGACATCGTTGAGCTGGCGATAGCGCTCCAGCTCCTTCTGATCATACCGGGTCGCCAGCAGGGTCTGATTGTGGCGGTGCTTGAGGTAGCGGTTGATCTGCAGGCGGTTGAAGCCCGCCACCCGGTAGATCTGGCCAAGCAGGGCGTTGAGCTCCTCGCTCTCCAACCCGGCATCGGCGAGGTAGTCCGCCTCGGCGGGGCTGCGCTGGCGACACGCCACCCGGGCGATGCGGCCACTCTCCTGCAAATAGGTCAGCCACTGCTCGACATAGAGAGGCTTGCAGCCGGCCAGCAGGTTGAAGAAGCCCACCGCATCGCAGCGACACTCGGTCAGCAGCAGCACCGCCAGGGGATCGTCGTTGCAGGAGAAACTGACAACGCCGCTCTGGCTCCAGTCCAGCGCCTGCACCCGGATCTCGGCCCTTGCTCCCGCCTCTCCCGTCACCTCGAATACGAACATGGCTCCTCCCTCGGCAAAAGGTTCATGATGGACCATAGCCAGCGGCGCTGCAAAGACAAACGCCCATGAAAAAACCTGCGCCGGGGCGCAGGTTTGTCAGGAAAAGCGGGACTGGGATCAGGCGTCCAGTTCGACCAGGGCCTTGGCCAGTTCGATGGGCTCGAGCTCCTGCCCCTCCAGATCGCCGTTCCAGTTCGGGCCGACCAGTACGTCGTCTTCGTCCAGATCCCCTATCCAGATGTCGAGGAACTCTTCCAGATCGATGAGCTCGGGCTCATAGTCCGCCCACTCGTCCACGCAGTGCAGGCGGGCATCCCCCTCGCTGGACCAGAGTGGCATCACGTCCGCGTCTTCGAATTCGGCGGAGCGGCACACCACCCAATCCTCGCCATAACGCAGGCCCCACAGCTGACCCGACTCACGGACCTCTTCGATAAACAGTTGGAAATTGGCGTCAAGGTTGTCAGTTAGCTTGCTCATGGTGTTCTCTCTTTCGGGCTGCCGGGGCCACTGCCGGCCAGGTTGGGGCAAATGGTGTCGCAAAAGCGCAGCGGACTCAAGTCAAATCCCCAATAAAGGGGAGATAGGCGCCCTTCCCGGCCAGCGGGGTGAAAAGTCGAGCGCCTTCCCGGCCGTCAGGTACGGTATTGGGCCACCAGGGTGCTCAGCTCATCGCTCGAGTGAGCCAGACTCTGGGCCGCCTGCTCCGTCTGCCGGTTCTGGCCCAGAGCCTCTCCCGCCTGCTGGGAGATGGAGACCAGTCTGTGATTGATCTCGTCGGCCGCCTTGCTCTGCTCATGGGCCGCATTGGCTATCTGAGCATTCATCTGGGTGATGGTATCCACCACCTGGTTGATGGCCTCGATGGCGCTGCCCGCATCCCCTGCCTTGTCGGCCGTGGTGCGCGACAGCTGTTGCAACTGGTTGATCCCCCCCGTCACCGCACTCGCCCCCTCCTGCAGGCGCTGTATCATCTGCCGGATCTCGTCGGTGGAGCTGTGGGTGCGATTGGCCAGCGTTCTCACCTCGTCGGCCACCACGGCAAAGCCCCGCCCCTGCTCCCCTGCCCGGGCCGCCTCGATGGCGGCATTGAGGGCCAGCAGGTTGGTCTGCTCGGCGATGCCGCGGATCACCTCCAGTACCGAGCCAATCTGCTGGGTCTCCTGGGTCAGGTGCGTCACGGCCCGCACCGTGCCCTGCATCTCATCGGCCAGCTGGGCGATGGTATGGATGGTCTGATCCACCACCTGGCAGCCATCATCGACCAGGCGCTTGGCCTCGTCGGCGGCCAGGGCGGCCTGCGCCGCATGCTCCCCCACCTCCCGGCTGCTCACCGTCATCTGCTCCATGGCGCTGGCCACCCGCATGGTGTCCTGCTCCTGATGGGTCACAATCTCGCAGGTGCGCTCCACCACCTGACCCAGCTGGCCGGCGGCCTGACGGTTCTGGCTGGCCATCTGCTGGGTGCGTCCCACCAGTTGAGCCATCTGGTTGGCAAAATCGTTGAAATTGGTCGAGAGCTGGGCCAGCTCGTCACGGCCCTCGGCGGGCAGGCGGAATCTCAGGTCCCCCTCCCCCCGCGCTATGTTGCCAAGGGCGGCCACCGATTGGCCGAGGGGCGCCACTATGCTGCGCACTATCAGGGTGACCAGGGCCACGAGCAGCAGGGCCAGCACCAGACCGATACCGAGCTGGGTCTTGAGCACCCCCTGATACTGGGCCTCCACGTCATCCACATAGACACCCGTGCCGATGATCCAGTCCCAGGGAGCGAAATGCTTGACGTAGGAGACCTTGCGCACGGGATCATCCACCCCGGGTTTGGGCCAGTAATAGGCCACCTCGCCGCCCCCCGGCTGTCCCTTGATCATCTCGACGAAGGCCACGAACAGCTTGAGCCCCTGCTTGTCCTCCACCCCGGAGAGATCCTTGCCGTCCAGCTCGGGCTTCATGGGGTGCATCACCATGGTGGGATGGCTGTCGTTGATCCAGAAGTAGTCGTTGTCGCCGTAGCGCAGGGCCTTGACCGCGGCCAGGGCCTGGGCCTTGGCCTCTGGCGCCTCCAGCTGGCCGGCACGCACCTGGGCCTCGAAGCTGGCCACCAGTGAATAAGCTGTTTCCACCTGGAACTTGGTTTGGCGGCTTTTCTCCGCCATCAAGCCTGTCCGATAGAGGTGCAGGCTGCTCGCCAGCAGCAGCGCCAGTATCAACAACACGCTCAGGGTCACCAGCAGCAGGCGCTGGCCTATGGTCCATCGTCTCAACATCCCGTCATCCTTGGCTTCCTATCATGCCGATCAAGGTATGACGAGGCCCTCTCCCCTGTCCATTGATGACCCGAATGGAGCGCCAAAAACATGATCCAGCCCAGAGAATGCAAAAAGGCGCCCGCAGGCGCCTCAAGTTTTGCTCGGTGGGGATCAACGCTCCCAGTACACCTCTTCCAGGCTGTCCTCTTTCTCCGGCAGGCCGCGAGACAGGCGCGGGCTGCTCTGGGCCAGCACCTCGTAACTGACCCGGTTGGCGTATTTGCACACCTGGGCCAGGGAGGAGTAGGTCAGGAAATCCGAGGTGTGCTTGGCGGAGTTGGGCACATTCATCCTGTGATAGGCGTTGGCCACCATGTCGTGCAGCAGGGCCGAAAGGGCGCCATCCCCGGCGCCATTGGTGTTCTTGATCTTCTCCGGGCCGCCCATGTAGGGGGAGATATGGGAGTAGATCCGCAGCGGCGTGCGGCAGCTGGCCCGCGCCATGGGGCGGCTGAACTCGTACATGTTGAACTCGGGGATCTGGCCGGGCAGCAGGGTATGGGTGGTCTCGCGCTTGCTCTCCTCGTCCGTGTAGCTCGCCATGTACAGACCGATGGGGCCGGCGGTGCAGAGCACCATGTCGGCCCAGTCCAGCGCCTTGTCGGCGGCCATCAGGGGATCGGCAAACCCGGTCAGCGCCTCTCCTTCGTCCTCGTTCATGGCCAGCACAGTCACGTTCTCGCTGATGAAATCGCGCCACCACTGGGGGTTCTCGTCGATGACGAAACGGGTACCCAGAGTCAGCACCACGGGGACATTGGCCTCGCGGGCATAGCGCACCGCCGCCATGGCGGCCTCCTTCATGGGGGTGCCGTCGGCGCCGCGCACCAGATAGGCGGTGATCACCAGGGCGGAAGCGCCCTTGATCACCTCTTCCGGGATGTGGGCCACGTCCAGGTGATCCATCTTGCCGGCGTTGATGCCGAAGCTGCGCTCGCCACACTCGCTGATGAAAGTGAAACAGCGCCCGACCGGGCCATTGACCGGTTGCAGGTAGTCGAGGTTGACTCGGGACGAGGTGTTGCACAGATAGCGGTAAGCATAGCTGCCGATGCGGATGTCCTGGCTCATGACCCCCAGCAGGATGGAGTGGGAGTCCGCCAGCACCGAGTAGTTGTGCATGGTGTTGCCGACGGTGCCGCCGGCAAACTCGCTTACCACCATGTTGTTGGCCTTGAGCTCTTCATAGACCCGCTCGGCCACGTCGTCGCTGATCACCACCGAGTGGCCCTTGCTCAGGCCGTACCGGTTCAGAAACGCCTCATCCACATGAGCCTCTATGTCCACCAGGGTCTGATCAATACCCACCACATAGGCCTGGCCCAGCTCGGTCAGTTGCGGATTCTGGGTGATGAGGGGATCGCGCCTGTCGACCGGAAAATAGTGTTTGGACTTGCGCTGACCGGGAAATTTCATGGCTCTAGCCTTGACTCAGGGATGAACGAGGGGCGGGATTTTAACACAATCCCGGGCGCCGAAAAGGCGCGCCTTTAAAATATGAAGTCAGTATAGACAAGGGCTGCAGCCCGAAAACGTTTGTCTTGGCGGGGTAAAAAAACCACCCGTTTTCGCGGGTGGTTGTTAACAATCGGCATCAGCCGGCGGCGAGCCACTCAGGGCGCCGAGAGCCCGGTCACCAGAGCCAGCACGCTGAGCAAGGTCAGGGAGAGCCAGAACAGCAGGGTACCAAACAGCCTGGGCATGTTGGGGGCCTTGGGGATCTGGATGCCGATGGCGTGAAGCATGCGTCCCAGCAAGAGCATGCCCCCAGCCAGGTGCAACCAGAGCGGCGCCGTGCCCGCCAGCTCGCACAGGGCGAGCAGCAGCAGGGTCAGGGGCACATACTCGGCAAAGTTGCCATGGGCCCGGATGGCGGCCCGCAGCGGGGGCGCATCCCCCTCTCCTATTGCCACCTTGAACTGGGCACGGCGCTTGACGACCCAGATGGAGAGCAGCAGAAACAGCAGACCGAGCAGGCCGGCGTATGTCAGGGTGACGGGCAATATCATAGGATCTCCATGTCGTGTCATGCACAGGGGCGGGTCGATAGCCGCCCTCCCCCTCAGGCCAGCTCGCGGCAGATGAGCGAGACCATCATGCGGATATGGGCCTGGTCGCAGTTGAGGGCCGGAACATATTCAAACTGCTCGCCACCGGCGGCCATGAACACCTCCCGGTTCTCGACCTGGATCTCCTCCAGGGTCTCGAGGCAGTCCGCCGAAAAGGCGGGGCAGATGACATCGAGTCGCTTGATGCCCTGCTCGGCCAGCTCGGCGATGGTGGCATCTGTGTAGGGTTTGAGCCACTCCTGCTTGCCAAAACGGGATTGGAAGCTGGCACGCCACTGGGATGCGGAGAGGCCGAGCGCCTCCGCCAGCAGGCTGGCGGTGCGTCGACACTGATGACCGTAAGGGTCCCCCTCGTCCTCGCAGCGCTGGGGAATGCCGTGAAACGACATCAGCAGCAGCTCCCCCTGGCCATGTTGTTCCCAGTGACGACGCACGCTCATGGCCAGCGCCTGAATGTATTCGGGATGGGCATGGTAGTCACGAATGAGCCGCATCACCGGCAGGTGGCGCTCCGCGCGCATCGCCCGGGCCCAGCCGTCAAACACGGCGGCCGTGGTGCTGGCGGCATACTGGGGATAGAGCGGCAGCAGTATCACCCGATTGACCCCTTGCGCCTTGAGTGCCTGCCACCCCTCTTCGAGGGAGGGCGAGCCGTAGGTCATGGCCAGCTCCACCGGCACATCGACGCCTTCGCGCTTGAGCTCCTGCTCCAGCGCCATGCGCTGCCCGCGGCTGATGGCCAGCAGCGGCGAGCCCTGCTCGGTCCAGATCTGACGATACAGCTTGGCCACCCTGGGGGCACGAAACGGCAGGATGACGCCTTTGAGCAGCGGCAGCCACAACAGGCGCGGCAACTCGACGACGCGAGGATCGCGCAGAAACTCTCCGAGGAAGGCCCTGACGGCGGCGGGAGTGGGCGCGGCAGGGGTGCCAAGATTGACAAGCAGGATCCCGGTTTTGGTGGTCACGTTTACTTCCTGTCACATGAAAAGAGGGCCCACAATGGGCCCTGCTCATAGCGCTATGTTCCCGAAGTCGGGATCAGCCCAGAATGGCAGCCAGCTGCTGGCTCACCTGGTCGACCGGCTGGGTGCCGTCGATCTTGACGTAACGGGTGTTGCCCGCTTCCGCTTCCTTGCCATAGAAACCGATGAGGGGCGCGGTCTGCTGGTGGTACACATCCAGACGCTTGCGCACCGTGGTCTCTTCGTCGTCGGCACGGATCACCAGCTCTTCGCCGGTCACGTCATCCTTGCCTTCCACTTTCGGCGGGTTGAACACCACGTGGTAGGTACGGCCGGAGCCAGCGTGAACGCGGCGGCCGCTCATGCGCTTGACGATCTCCTCGTCCGGCACGTCGAATTCCAGTACGAAGTCCACCACCACACCGGCATCCTTCATGGCCTGCGCCTGGGGAATGGTGCGGGGGAAGCCGTCCAGCAGGAAGCCGTTGGCGCAATCGGCCTGGGCGATACGCTCCTTGACCAGACCGATGATGATGTCGTCAGAGACCAGCTGACCTGCGTCCATCACGGCCTTGGCCTTGAGGCCCAGCTCGGTGCCCGCCTTGATCGCCGCCCGCAGCATGTCGCCGGTGGAGATCTGGGGAATACCGTGTTTTTCCATGATGAACTGAGCCTGGGTGCCTTTACCGGCGCCCGGAGCCCCCAACAGAACAATGCGCATACACGCTCCTATTGATTGGTTATTCAATTCTTGAGAAGGCAAAAAACTACACGGTTTCACGCTTTTTAACAAGCAAACCGCAAACGAGTGCCGCTTTTACCACCAGTTTCCCGGCGTCATTCCGGCAATGCTGAGTGACAGATGGAAACCGAAACTGCGTGAAAATGCAGCGCCCCCCTGCCTTGGCGAAAAAAAAGCCCACTGCATGCAGTGGGCCAACAAATCATGCCTGGAGTAACAGACGGTTGATACGGGAGACGAAGCTCGCCGGATCATTGAGGCCGCCCTGCTCTGCCAGCTGGGCCTGTTCGTGCAAGAGGGTGACCCACTCGCCGAACAGCGCCTCGTCTTCGATGGCGCCCAACTTCTTCACCAGGGCGTGGTCGGGGTTGAGCTCCAGAATGTACTTCTGCTCCGGCACCGGCTGGCCGGCGGCGCGCATCAGCTTGATCATCTGGGTGCTCATGCCGTGATCGTCGGTGACGATGCAGGACGGTGAATCGGTCAGACGATGGGTGACACGCACCTCTTTCACCGCTTCACCCAGGCTCTGCTTGACCCGCTCCACCAGACCGGCGTTGGCTTTTTCAGCCTCCTCCTGGGCCTGCTTGGAGGCGTCGTCCTCCAGATCGCCGAGATCCAGCTCGCCACGGGTGACGGAGACCAGCTGCTTGCCGTCGAACTCGGTGAGGTGGCTCATCAGCCACTCGTCGACCCGCTCCCACATCAGCAGCACTTCGACCCCCTTCTTGCGGAAGATCTCCAGATGCGGGCTGTTCTTGGCGGCAGCGTAGGAGTCGGCGGTGATGTAGTAGATCTTCTGCTGGCCTTCCTTCATGCGGCCAACGTAATCCTCCAGCGACACAGTCTGGGCTTCGCCCTCGCCGGCGGTGCTGGCAAAGCGCAGGAGCTTGGCGATCTCCTCGCGGTTGGCGTAATCCTCGGCCGGGCCCTCTTTGAGCACGTTGCCGAACTCGCTCCAGAACTTAGCGTACTTCTCGCCATCATCCTTGGCCAGCTTGGCCAGCATGGAGAGCACCCGCTTGGAGCAGGCCTTGCGCAGGGAGACGGTCACCTTGTTGTCTTGCAGGATTTCACGGCTGACGTTGAGCGGCAGATCGTTGGAGTCCAGCACCCCTTTCACGAAGCGCAGGTAGGTCGGCATGAACTGCTCGGCGTCATCCATGATGAAGACGCGCTGCACGTAGAGCTTGAGGCCGTGCTTCTGCTCGCGGTTGTAGAGGTCGAACGGGGCACGGGCCGGCACGTAGAGCAGGCTGGTGTACTCCTGGGCCCCTTCCACCCGGTTGTGACCCCAGAGCAGCGGATCTTCGAAGTCATGGGCGACGTGCTTGTAGAACTCCTGATACTCCTCGTCCTTGATGTCCTTCGGGTTGCGGGTCCAGAGCGCAGTGGCGCGGTTGACCTGCTCCCACTCGCCGAGGGTGCCGACGATGGTTTCACCGTCTTCTTCCCGATCCGGGGTGCCCTCCTTGAACATCTCCACCGGCACGCTGATGTGGTCGGAATATTTGCTGACCACGGAGCGCAGGCGCCAGTCGTCGAGGAACTCTTCCTCTTCGGCACGCAGGTGCAGGATGACGTCGGTGCCGCGACCGGCTTTGGTCACGTCGGCCACGGTGAAGGAGCCTTCCCCTTGTGATTCCCACTGCACGCCCTGCTCCGGAGCAGTACCGGCGGCGCGGGACACCACGGTCACCTTGTCGGCGACGATGAAGGCGGAGTAGAAGCCCACCCCGAACTGGCCGATCAGCTGGGAGTCACGGCCCTGATCACCGGAGAGGTTCTTGAAGAACTCGGCGGTGCCGGATTTCGCTATGGTACCCAGGTGCTCGATCACCTGATCCCGGGTCATACCGATCCCGTTATCGGAGATGGTCAGGGTCCGATTCTCTTTATCAACCACCAGGCGAACGCGCAACTGGCCGTCGTTTTCGAACAAAGAGGCATCGGAAAGCGCCTTGAAGCGCAGCTTGTCCGCCGCATCGGAGGCGTTGGAGATAAGCTCGCGCAGGAACACTTCTTTGTTGGAGTAGAGGCTGTGGGCCATCAGGCTCAGCAGTTGTTTGACTTCAGTCTGAAACCCGTGGGTTTCGGCATGAACGCTTTGGGTCATCGACACTATCCTCAGGCGATTCGGGTTGAACATATTCCTGATACAAGATGGGGCCGGGCTTCCCCATTTCAAGGGGGCAAATGCCTGTGTCGATGCGAATGGCGATTTTTACGCCAGGATGGCCCTGAGCGCCCCGCCGCCGTCAAACAAAAACCCGCCGCAGCGGGTTTGGGAAACAACAAGCCTGACACGGGCCCAATTCAGGGGCTGGCGCGGACTCAGTTCAGGGGCTGGCGCCCCATCAGCGAGTGAGAGAGGGTGGTACCGTCCACCAGCTCCAGCTCGCCCCCCACCGGCACCCCATGGGCGATGCGGCTCACCTTGACCCCGGCACTGCGCGCCATGTCGGCGATGTACCAGGCGGTGGCATCCCCTTCTATGGTGGGGTTGGTGGCCAGGATCAGCTCCTGGATCTGCTCCTCTTGCAGGCGCCGCGCCAGGATCTCCAGCCCCAGCTCCTCGGGACCTATGCCGTCAAGGGGCGATAAGTGACCCATCAGCACGAAGTAGCGGCCGGAGAACTGGCCCGTGTGCTCGATGGCGGCCACGTCAGCCGGGCTCTCCACCACGCACAGCATGCCGCTCTCTGCCCGCTTCGGGCTCTGGCAGATCTCGCAGCGCTCCTGCTCGGTAAAAGTGCGGCACTGGCTGCAGTGCCCTATCTCGGTCAGGGCGCGAGAGAGCAGCTGGGCCAGCTTGAGACCGCCGCTGCGTTCGCGCTCGAGCAGGGTAAACGCCATGCGCTGGGCCGACTTGGGACCGACACCCGGCAACACCTGCAGGGCCTTCATCATGTCGTCCAGCAGGGGACTGAATTTCATCTCGCACTCCTCAAGGCATATCCTGGCGCAGGACTATACCCGAGGCGGGGGCGAGCGTCAGCCCATCTGTGCCATGGCCTGGGGTTGATGGGCCAGATAACGCTGGCAGAAGGCACGAAAATCGGCCGCCGCCATGGGCCTGGCATAGAAGTAACCCTGGATCTCGTCCGCGCCAAGTTCGTACACCTCGGCCAGCTCGGCCGCCGTCTCCACCCCCTCGGCCACCACGGGAACCCCCAGCTTGTGCGCCAGATCCGTGATGCTGCTGACAAACAGCTGCTGGCGGGGGTGACTGTCTATCTGCTGGATGAAGGATTTGTCTATCTTGATCTTGTTGAAATGGAGCTCCTTGAGATAGGAGAACGAACTCCATCCCGTGCCGAAGTCATCGAGGGCGATGCGCACGTTCAACTGCTGCAAGGCGCTCAGGATATGCTGGCTCAGCTTGAGATCATCCAGGGCAATGGTCTCGGTCAACTCCAGGATCAGCTGATCCGCGCACAGGGGGCTCGCCAGCAGCATGCGCGCCACCCGGGAGGGCAGCGCCTCGTTGAACATGGAGCCAGAGAGGTTGATGGACACCTCCAGTTGCGTCAGCCGCTCGGGGGCCATGGGCATCAGATCCCGGTTGACCCGATCAAAGATCCACTCCCCCAACCGCTCACCCAGGCCATTGTCATCGGCCAGGCTCACTATGTCCGCAGGATTGATGAACCCATACTCGGGATGCTGCCAGCGCAGCAGCGCCTCCGCCCCCAGCACATGGCGCTCCCGCTTGATGATGGGCTGATAATGGAGGCTGAGCTGATCCGCCCCCGCCCCGTTGAGCTGATCACGCAGCTCGGCGGCGAGCTGGCGACTGCGCTCGTAGCGGCTCAGCATGGCCTGATTGAACAACTGGCTGCGCCCCCCCTGCTGGCGGGCGTTGTCGAGGGCGATGTCGGCAAACAGCATGATCTCCTCGACCTGATGCTGACTGACCCGACTCTGGCTCAGCCCCATGCTCACCTTGACCCTGTGGGCCGGATCCGCCTCGAACACCAGTTGCTGCAGGTGCGCCAGCAGGCTGTCCGGCCACTCTGGCGCCAGCGGTTCGAAGCAGTAGAGGGCAAACTCATCGCCGCCGATGCGCGCCAGGTAGGCACGCCCGGCAATGAAAGAGGCCATGGCCCGGGCTACCTTCACCAGCAGGGCATCGCCGCTGGCATAACCCAGGCTGTCATTGACCTCCTTGAAATGATTCAGCTCGATGAGGCAAAGGGTGAGTGGACGCCCCTGATTGCCGTGGCGGCGCGCCTCCTGCTCCAGTTGCCGGATGAAGGCGGCGCGGTTGGGCAGCAGGGTCAGGGGATCGTTCCAGGCGAGAAACTGATGGCGTCGGGTCTCCCGGGAGAGCATGTAGAGCATCACCAGTCCCACCAGCAGCAGGGCGCTGAGCAGCCAGAGATTGTCTTGTCTGGATTGCAGCAGCGAGGCCCGCTGACGAATGGCGCTCTGGCCGGTGAAATTCTCGACCATGAGGCTGCGAATGGCCGGCATGGCCTCGCCCAGTCCCGCCGCCAGCTGACCCAGGGCGGGAGAGTCCCGCTGCGGTGAGACGACGTCCGGCTCATGTTGCTTGATGAGGGAAAAAATGTGGCCCACCTTGTCCGCCGCCCCGAAGCGGGCACGGATGGCACTCGCTTCCTCTCCGTTGAGGAAGATATCGAGCCGGTTCCAGGCCAGATCGTAACGCTTGTTCAACTCACGCCCGTCGAGATGGCCGCTCCGATAGAGGGTCAAGCCCTCCTGAAACCCTTGCAGCTCGAGTTCGAGCTGGGCCAGGGACCAGGCCGAGAGCTGGGTGTAGCGAACCAGCTCGGTGAAGGCGCGATCATAGCTCCAGGCCGACCAGAAGGTGACCCCCACGAAGGTCACCAGAATACAGGTCAGGGAGACAAACTTGCCGCGCACCATCTCATTGCGCCTCGATGCGATTCACCTGCCACACCATCTGACTGTGGTATTGCTCCCGATCCAGCTCGGGATGATCCGACAACGGATAGACTACCCAGACGGGCCCCTTGTTGCGCAGAGTCAGGGCCTTGCCATCCTGCTCGGTCGCCAGCAGCACGGGATAGGCATCCAGATCGGCGCCAGGCAGCAGTGTCCAGTAGTCATTGATGGCGCTCACCTTGAACTGACCGGACCGCAGCCCCAGGCTGTCGATCAGGGTCTTGAACAACACACCGCGATAGCTGTGCTTGCCTTGCGTCCAGGGGGTTGCGGTCACCAGTTCGCTCTGGGGCAGGGCCGCCAGAGCGGCAGCCGTGTAATGGGCCACCCCGGCCCCGCCACAGCACCCGGCGCCGCTGACGGTAAGGAGCACCTCGTCCGCCTGCTCACGGGCCTGGGCCTGACTCGTCATCAGCAACAGGCCACAGGCCGCCCATGTCATGATACCATTGGTCATATGGTTTCCCCTCGAGCCTGATTAGACGCTATCAACTTGATATGCAGTCTCATAGTAGACCATAGTCGAATGGCAACCAGGGGCTCGAACCAGGGGCCTGGCCGACCAATAAAGCGACAGACACGCCCGTCAGACACCAGCAGCGTTGCAGTGGGTTCCCCATCTGTGCCAGCATTGGCGGCCCAGGCCCTCGCGGCCCCGTTTTCCCCTGCATCGACAGAGAGCCATGACACAAGCCACCTTCTACTACTTCCACGTTTTGCAATATGTGTTTTTTAATGAACTGATTTATAAAGGTTTATGGTTCTTACGCTGATGAGCGCGGTACACAATTGGGACATGATGAAATTTGAGGACCGTTGCTACAGATAGTAACGGTGTTCGTTTGAGTAACTGAACCGTCAGGACTTCATCCGCTTTGGCCGCAAAAAAACAAGTAAGGCCAGTCCAGCTGTTTCATATGTGAAACACAACATGCAGAAGTTCGTGGTCATAAACTGCAGAAGTTCAATTTACAGTTACATTTCAATGCCTTGAGATAACATTCAAACAACCCAATCAGCACCCAGCTGACTTGTTCATGTAGAAAGCCCCGGCCAGCAAACCATAGACCCCCCTTACTCGCTCATCCCGACCCAACAGCACGCCGAGCAATACTTCGCCGCTTTCCAAGGCGTCACCATGCCAGAAACACCAAAGGGCCGCTTCCACCACATCCAACCAACTGGCATGACCCAACTGATTACGTGACTTGCGCCGCCAGCTGCCGCGCACTACGGAACCGGTATTCGGGGATATGGCCGCCAGTGCCCGCTGCTCCATCACGCTAGGCGTGAGTCCATCCAGTTTGGCCTGACGACTGCCACCCCCTCCCCGCAGCAATTTGTCGAGCAGCAGTGCCAGCAGGCGAAACGCGTCTTGATCTTCAAAACTTGCCTCTCTCCCCAGCAAGTCAGCAGCTCCGGCCATCAGTTGCTCACGCCCCTGGTAAATGGGCAGTAACGTGCGATCCAGCCGATGTTGCTCGATATGGATCGCCAATGCGGTCACAACCGCCAGCGGTGATGCCCCACGAACTTGGTGAGCCCCCCCCTTGCCAAGTAAAGAGGTCAGTTCCGTGACTCGCTCAGCTGACAGCAGGCAAGCAATCCCCTTGATCAGGGGGGCATCCCCCTGACCCGGTACCAGATGTTGATTCATAGTGCCTCAGTGGCGATCGCGTTTGAAATGGGTGGTTTTGTGGCCAACGGTGACAATCTCGCCGCCCTGCAGCACCAGATAGTGACGACGCAGACGCTGGCAGAATTCCGCTGGCAAGCCCCAGCTGGCTTGCAACATTGCCAATCCTTTGCGATCGAGATAAACCAGTTCGCGCCCCTGGTGATAAGCAGAGCGTCCGATGTTCAGCAGCATATCCACCAGTTCGGGTGCAATACCACGTTGCTGCATCCGGCATGACGCATGATGGCTATAGGTAGTATCCAGTTTACCGTTCATGACATTCTCCTTTGGTGCCGCTTTAGATGGACTCATTATATGTAGCCTGTATACTCATGCCGATACTGGTTACATACACATGTCGCATTTTGGAGCACATATGACACCCAAAGAGCTCACCTGGGATCAAACCCTGCGTTTTCGCCTGCTGGAGATCGTCTTGTTGTGGGAAGGACGACTCACCACCAACCACCTGACAACCGCTTTCAATATCGGTCGCCAGCAAGCCTCGCGAGACATCAACCTCTACCTCAACGAACACGCACCTGACGGGCTGGTTTATGACAAGAGCCTGAAGGGATACAAACCAACCGACCAGTTTGTGCCCCGCTTTAGTGAAGGCAAGGTTGACGAGTATCTGATGCTGCTGCACCGGGAGAAGCAATATCAGCGCCAGCACGAATCCGGGGTTCTGACCCTACCCTTGATGGATCTGCGCTACGGCCACATAGAGATCCTGGATGTGCCAAACCGACATATTGACCCGAAGATCGTACGTGGTTTGGTGCAAGCGGCTCGAGGCCAGTTACGGGTAGATGTGGACTATGTCTCACTGAGTTCAGAAGAGCAGAGCGGCCGCAATATCGTGCCTCATACCCTGGTCTATGACGGGATCCGCTGGCATGTGCGGGCCTATTGCGAGAAGAAAGGAGAATATCTGGACTTCGTGATGAGCCGCTTTCGTGGCGAACCTGACCTGCTGGATGCGTCACCCCATGGTAGGGAACTGGATCTGGAGTGGAACACCCAAGTCAGCGGCGTAGTCGTTCCCAATCCAAGTCTTAGTCAAGGTCAGCAAGCCATCATCGCCAGCGACTACGCCATGTCAGATGGCAAGTTATTGATCAGCCAGCGCATCCCTTTGATGCACTACGCATTGGAGCGGATGCAGGTGAGCTATAACGGTGAACACCAACAACATCCCCTGCTCTACCCGCTGGTGCTGGCAAATCGGGAGGACCTCATCCAGCAAGGCTGTACCTTCAAGCTCAAGAGTGCAGATTTGCAGGTGCTGCGGTAGAAAAAAGTATGGCCTGATTAGGTGTTGCATGCGGTGTCCCAGAGCCTCATGCAAACACTGTTTTATTTTCACTTCCCGCTGATCGCGTTACTCTGTAGCTCTTGGCAAATACTTATATTTGCAGCAATGAAATCTTGCCAGCTATAGTACTTTGAATAATTAATTCTGTATTGCTTATCTACTCTGCAAATATCTGGTCGAGAGTCATATATCGAACAAAGTTTTTCTGCATCATTGTAATGTAGGCATACTCCATCACCACGATCTAAATCAATGGTATATTCAGACCGATTCACATGCTGGCAACACAAACCACATTGTGTACAAGGAAATGCAGGTAATGTCATATTAGCGACTCCAGCCAGTTACGAGTGCTGACAACATTTCCCACCTCGAATGGTAATTCAATTCCGCGAGCTTTCACTTCTTGTTGCAAAAGTACACTACGCTGTAATTCATCGTTGCAACTTTGCAGTTCGAGAGTGAACTCCTTTAGTTCATATACGTCTAGATTGAATTCCAGTTGGGTCAACTCGGCCAGATAACGATCCAGTTCTGCATTGATAGCCTGGAACTGTTTAAGCGTGCCTACATGTGGCCCCATGGATTCGACGAAGGCCCACAGCTTACGAGTCACACTGCTGTGCAGCAAAAAATAGTTGAGTCCGAGGGTAACAGTGCCTGTTATTAGAGCACCGGCAAAGGCTGCAAGCTCAGCACCGAACGGAAAACTGCATATTGGCAGCAGTTGGGCGTAAGCCATGGAGCCTACTGTGGTAGCTGCTCCGACTGACAACAATGAGGTGACCGCCTGGCACAATTCAACGAAGCTGAGCTTGTCGGGATTGAAGGCCAATAACTTGATGGCTTTGACCAATACACCCCAGCTCTCGCGAATGATCTTGATCGCCATTACATGGGTGGTGGCGAGGATGTTGAATACGGTGGTGGTAAGACTACCGAGGATACCTGAAAATACGCCGTCTTTGAATGCAACCAAGAAGGCGTTAAAACGTGCTTTGACTCGTTCCCAGATGCCTTTAAGCGAGGCAGTAATGCTGCCTACAAACGTTTCGAAGCTGAAATTGACTTTGAGCTTGGTCAGCAGGGCTGGCAGTTGCTCGCGTAGTTCAAACCACACCTCTGCCATGACCATTCCGAGCATTTGTCGGGTGCCCATGGCCAAGCCGGCTTTACCTGCGGCGCTTGCGGTTTCGTGGAGAAACTTGTTGCTAGTGTAGTAGGTGTGGTTAATCTGTTTTTCATACGGCGCCCTAGCCTCAGCATCACGTTTACGCATGGCATCAGGATCCACCGACTTGAGTTTTGAGACTTTTATTTCGGTTTTACGGATCGTGTCTTCCAGTTCCCGGGCCTTGTGCTGCTGCTCTGGTGTGTCGCGCTGCAGGGTGGCCAAGCGGGCTCGGTCTTTAGCCAGTTGAGTTTCGTGCTCATTAATCAGACCCGGCAGCCGTTGCAGATACTGGTTGATAGGCGAATCTTTTTTCGATTTATTGACGGTTTCGAGGGTGGTTTGCAGGTTGCTACTTTGATTAGCCAGTTCCACCCCATTTAGACCGGCCAGAACACGACCAGGATCGTTATGGATTTCATTTGCACTGATAACGTGGTCGAGGTTGCGCTGTTCGTTCGCGCCCATCATCGTATTGCGATAAGGGTCATGCAAGGTGCCGGCGGATTGCTTGGCTTTATCCCGCTCGCCGGTGGCAATGTAATTAGCATGCTTATGGTAGAGCTCACTATTGTAATCTTCGCGTTGTTCATAACGCAGTTGTTCATCAGTTGTGGCCCACACGCCACTACGAACATTGTGGATCGTGTTTACATCACCACCCTTCTGATCTTTAAACAACAAAAAGTCCAGTCCAAAACTGGTAACCAAGCTACTGATAACGGTTTTCTCGAGCTCTACAGCCCACGGGAAGTCTTGCGCGGCGGCGTGCATAGTGGCGTCCATGACTATCTAAACAATATCAAGAAGGGGCCTAACGGCCCCGCAAGTAAGTTACGCAGGCTCTATGCGGGCAGCGCTGGTTTTGGTGTCGCAGAGTTGTGTATCCAGCTGATCTGTATTGAGGATCATTGAGCCGTCTTCGTCCGTATCCATCACCGGCACGCCGTTTTCGTCTTTCTGGATCTCACCGTTGACATGCTTGACCCGGAACAACGGTGTGGTGATCAGGTCAACGAGGATCGCTGCCAGTGCATAGCCGTTGCCAATTGCACGCATAATCGTGTCGCTCAATTGAGCCAGCGCCACTTGTGGATCCTGCTTGAGCACCTTAGCTGCTTCAATTTGGCGGGTGACTGCCTTGAGGATGTCGAAGTACTGGTCAAACTGGGCGTAAACAGCCTTCATCACTTCGATAATTTCGAAAGCATAATCTTCTGTATTACTGAGCTGTTCCTGAGCATTTTTAAGTTTCGCAATAGCACTACCAACTTGACTGTTTATTTTATTCGCATTTTTAATTGCTTCCTCGCCATGGCTGTTGTATGCCCAGCCAGCAATAGCTAGCACTGGACCAGCCACGGCTGCACCGAGGATCGCACTGCCTCCAGCCATTCCCAAGCCACCTGTGGCAAGAGATCCACCGCCAATGGCCGCCAGAGTAGCGTTGGTAGCGGCGACGCCGGATAACGCAGAAATACTTATACCGGTAGAGGCAGCACCCAGTGCCATGACTCCACCATAAATGGCAAATCCAGCCGCAGCTCCGGCTGCTCCGGCTCCAGCCGCCGCGCCCAACACACCAATGGCCGTATAGCTGTAACCCTCAATTTTCTGTAGCTTGTGCTTGGGAATACTGATCTCGAGTTTATTCTGGCGACCGCTGTTGAGCTTTTGCAGAATGTCATCGGCAAGTGTTTTGAACTCGTTGAACTGCTGTCCGATCTTTAGCTCTTCCTGCCCCAATACATCAAGGACTTCATTGGTGGCTTTTTCCTGTATGTCAAACGGTGCTCTTGTTTCCTCGTAACGCCTTTTTGCAGAGTTAACGGTATCGTCTGCTTCAGAGTGTTTCTGGTAGCCGTCATAACCCTTTTTGGCGCCGTAGGCTGCAGTAGCCAGCGCAGCTGCACCGAGGATAATTGGAATTGGCATGATTAAGATCCCTTTAATGAATCGTAAAAAATGGAATACACCAAACAGTTGCAGTCCATCGATAAGCATCTGCATACTCGGTATACATTATTTCGTCACATTAACTTTGCGAACGGGTGGAACAATCTGTTCTTTGGTTCGGCTATCATACATAAAACTGTATATTTCGGTACTGGTGTATAAAAAGACATGTCACATTTTCAAACATATATCGGATCGATCCACTCAGTTACCAGACCAAAACCATCACCACTCAACACTTTTCGCCCAATAAACCACCACCTGCGCGGCTCTCCCTTCGCTCTGCCTGCGCTATGGTTTACCATGCTGACAATTGCGGTGCATGGCACCGCCCACCCAGGCGCCATGGCGCCGCCATCGGACACCTCACCTCGAGCAACATGAGCAAAACAGCACAGCCCGGCAGCGAGCCCACCTTCTACTTCCACGATTACGAGACCTTCGGCATCAGCCCGGCACGGGACAGACCGGCGCAGTTCGCCGGCATCCGTACCGACGCCGATTTCAATGTCATCGGCGAGCCCCTGGTCATCTATTGCAAGCCGCCGGCAGACTATCTACCGGATCCGGAGGCCTGCCTCATCACGGGGATCACTCCGCAAAAGGCGATGAAGGACGGTCTGTGCGAGGCGGATTTCATTCGTCAGATCCACGAGCAGTTCGCCACCCCGAACACCTGCGTGCTCGGATACAACAGCATCCGCTTCGATGACGAGGTGACCCGCTACACCCTGTATCGCAACTTCTACGACCCTTATGCCTACGCCTGGCAGAACGGCAACTCCCGCTGGGACATACTCGACATGCTGCGGGCCTGCTACGCCCTGCGCCCGGAGGGGATAGAGTGGGCCCTCGACGACGAGGGCAAGCCAAGCTTTCGCCTGGAAAAGCTCACTGTGGCCAACAACGTGGCCCACGTCAACGCCCACGATGCGCTCTCGGACGTGCTGGCCACCATAGAGATGGCCAGGCTGGTGAAAAAGGCCCAGCCCAAGCTGTTTGACTACCTGTTTGCCCTGCGCAACAAGAACAAGGTGAAGGCCCTCATCGACGTGGTGACCATGAAGCCCCTGGTCCACGTCTCCGGCATGTTCTCCCCCTGGCAGGGGTGCGCAAGCTGGGTGTCGCCGCTCGCCTGGCACCCCAGCAACCAGAACGCGGTGATCATGGTGGATCTGACCCGTGACCCCACCCCCCTCATCGAGCTCACCAGCGAGGAGATCCGCGAGCGCCTCTACACCAAAAAAGAGGATCTCGGGGAGCTGGCCGGCATTCCGGTGAAACTGGTGCACATCAACAAGTGCCCCGTGCTGGCGCCGGCCGCCACCCTGACCCCGGAGCGGGCCGATCAGCTTGGCATCGACCGGGAGCAGTGCCGCAAGAGCCTTGATCTGCTGCGGGCCCATCCCGAGGTGCGGGAAAAACTGGTGGAGGTATTCAATCAGGAGTTTGCCGGCAGCAATGATGGCGATCCCGATACCCAGCTCTACGCCGGTTTCTTCGGCCATGGCGACAAGTCCACCCTGGATCTGGTGCGCGCCACCCCGGCGGATCTGCTGGGGGAGCGGCAG
The DNA here is from genome assembly GCF_000819765.1 of Aeromonas bivalvium. Classification (GTDB taxonomy): domain Bacteria; phylum Pseudomonadota; class Gammaproteobacteria; order Enterobacterales; family Aeromonadaceae; genus Aeromonas; species Aeromonas bivalvium. The sequence continues at coordinate 127,337 of NZ_CDBT01000024.1, read as the reverse complement.
TTTGCCTTCAGCGACCCGCGCCTGCCAGAGATGCTGTTTCGCTACCGCGCCCGCAACTGGCCCCACACCTTGAGCGAAGCGGAGCAGAAGCGCTGGCGCCTGCACTGCAGCGACTACTTCAGCCGCCGTCTGCCGGACTATGTGCCCCGTCTCGAGGCGCTGGCGGAGCAGAATCAGGGGAACGATCGGAACTTTGCCATCCTGAAGTCCCTCTATCATTACCTTGAAGATCTGTAACTTGTGACTGGTTTCACAGTTAAACCCCTGTGAATGCGGCCTGCTGGCGCCATAATGCCGGTAGGTCGTGATCGCCCGGGACCAGGGCCCTTGAGGGAGAACAGATAAAAGATGCGCGCCAACCTGCTCTCTGCCAGCCTGCTCTGCGCCAATCTCCTTGGCCTGACCCTGTTGACCCCGACGGCCCTCGCCTCTCCTCGCTTCGAGCTGCCGGACTACCTGTTGCAACTGCCGCGCCAGAGTTATCTGCTGATGCAGGAGAGTTTCAGCGCCCTTTACCGCAAGACGGACTTCACCCCGGCCATCACCAACAGCTACTTCAATTATTCGGATCTCTACAAGTTTGCCGGCCTGCCCATCGCCATCACCCCCCAGGCCGGGTTCCAGCTGGAGGTATTCGGTCAGCTCTACAACCTCGCTTCCCAAAGCTATGTCCACATGAGCCAGGATCTCTCCCTCTACCGCATGCTGCGGGCAGACATGATAGGCAACCCCAACGATCAGATAGCGGTCGGCATGGGCCTTGGCATTCCCCTCACTCCCCTGCTCACCTTCAAGGCCCTTGCCTCCACCAACCAGATCCCCGGATATGGCCAGGCCAATTACGCCATGGGGTTCGAGTGGCGCTACTAGCGAATGGCCACTGTGGCTCAGCAGCTCCTGACAGTGAAAAGGCTCCCGCAGGAGCCTTTTTGTTGGGTGCTGCACTCAGGAGTAGCGGATCACCCGCCCCTGGCCTCCCATCAGCACCAGCGTCTCTGCCAGGGGGGTGTCATCCCAGAAATCCCTGCCCCCCGCCGGCAGCGCCATATCCGTGGCTTGTTCGCCCCAGTTGAACAGGCAGAGCAGCGCGCCGCCCCCGGGCAGGGCCACCCGAGCGCGGCCAAACCCCATGTCATCGAAACGGGCCGCCGGGGTGCGCGCCGCGCACAGGGCCAGCAGCTTGCCAAGGTGCGCCCCCTGCACCTCGTCCAGATCCTGCAGCCTGTCCCCCGCCAGCACCATGCCACCGCTCGCCACCAGGGCGGCCAGGTGGAAATCGTACTCGGCGCGGCTGGCGTGCTGGCCCGGGATATCCCGCAGGCAGACGCAGTCGGGATCCAGCGCCCAGAGCCGGTCGTTTTGCCAGGCGCGGCAGAAGGCTTCCCGCGCTATCTGGCGAAAACGCCGGCCCTGGCGTTCCACGTCATCGCTCACCCGCATGCCGTGCACCAGGCCAAGGCTAGGCCAGATGGGGGCGTTGCATCCGAGCAGGAAGGCGCCCGCCCCCGCCCCGCGCAGGATGGCGGCCATGCCGCGTCTATAGGCCTCGACCCGGGTGGCGACGGGGTCGTGGAAGCGGCCGCCGTGGATGGCGCCCCAGAAGTTGGCATCCAGCTTGAAGTAGTGGATGCCCCACTGCTCGCGCAGGGTGCGAAACACCTGCTCGAGGTGGGACTGCACCTCGGGATGGGTGCCGTCCAGCACATCCCAGGGGGTGCAGCGCCAGCCGCCGTAGGTGACCCGCTCCGAGGGAAGCGGCAGGCCATCCTCCCCTTTCACGAACCAGTCCGGGTGCTCCTGGAACACCTGGGAGCCGGGCTCGGCAATAAAGGGGGCGACCCAGAGCGCGGGCTCGCAGCCAGCGGCGCGGATCTCCCCGGCCAGGGTTGCCACCCCCTGCTCGAACCTGGGTGAAGGGGTGAGCCAGTCCCCCATTTTCGCCTGATAGCCGTCATCTATCTGCACGTAGCGCAGGGCCGGGAAACGCATCGCCCGCACCGCCAGGTTTTCGCGAATGTCGGCGGCGCTCACGTTCGCATAGTAGTGATACCAGGAGCACCAGCCACTCGGGCGCGCGGCCACGGCCGCCACCAGCGAAGGGTGTTCGGCCTCAATGTGATCCGCCAGCGACCCCAGCAGGGCCTCCCTGTCCGGTCCCTCCAGGCAGATCAGCGCCTCGCTCTGCCAGTGCTCTCCCGGTGCCAGGGGGCGCCCTTCGGCGTTCATTACTATCTCGAGGCGCCCGTCCGGATAGAGACGAAATTCGCCGCCAAAGCGCTGGCAGCTTGCGAACGCCAGCAGCAGCCAGCCCCCCTCGCAGGCCACCAGCAGCAGGTTGTGCACCGTGTGATAACCGTCGTCCTCCGTGATGCGATAGACGCCGGCGTCGGGGCAACGGCCCACCGGCTCGGGGGCCTGCCAGCTACCCATGGTCTGGGCCAGCATCTGGAACCCCTCTCCGTAGATGGCCGCGTCGGGGGCAAGACCGAGATCCCCCTCAAACAGCCGCCAGTGGCGCACAGCCTCGGGGCCGGACCCTGTGTTGTCCAGCCTCACCCGGCACAGGGGGCCATCCCACTGACGGGTTTGCAGCAGCTGGGGAGGCAGGGCGGGATCGGCGGGCAGCTGGCGCAACCTGGCCAGGAGAGAGGGGGAGGACATGGGAACTCCTTCTGGTGAATGGGGATGATGCCGGGGCCATTGTATCCCCTGCGGGCCAGTTGGCCCTGTCCTGTTGCCCCGCCACTCTGATAAACTGCGAACCCGCTCACAGCTATTCAACGAGGCTCTTGTGCTGGTTCAACGCACCTTGATCTACCTTCGCGACTTCATGGTCATCCTCGCCTGTCTGCTGGTAGGCAAGGCTGTCGCGGCCCTGCTGCCCTTCGCTTTCCCCGGCAGCATCCTCGGCCTACTCATCCTGTTCGTGCTGCTCTCCCTTCAGCTCGTCAAGCTGCACTGGGTCGAGCAGGGCGCCGGCCTGCTGCTGCGCCACATGGGAGTCTTGTTCGTGCCCGTGGCCGTCGGCCTGGTGGCCTGGCTCGAGCCCCTGCGTCAATCCATCGAGATCGTCCTGCTGTGCGTCGTCGTCGGCATAGTGCTGATCCTGGCCGTGGTCGGCCGTCTCTATCAGCGCATGAACCGGGAGATGAAACCATGATCTGGCTGGCCCTGCCCCTCACCCTGGCGCTCTATTTCCTGACCCGGGCTCTCTATCGCAAGCTGCCCTGGCCCATCATCAACCCTGTGCTGGTGCCCACCGCCGTGATCATCGGCCTGCTGCTCTGGCTGGATCTGCCCCTGGCAGAGTATGAGAGCGGCACTCGCCCCATCACGGCGTTGCTCGAGCCCGCCGTCGTGGCCCTGGCCCTGCCCCTCTACCAGCAGGCTCGCCAGATCCAGGCCAGGCTCAAGCCCATACTGATCTGCACCCTGGCCTCCGTGCTGATCTCGGTCTGCACCACCTTGGGGATTGGCCACTGGCTGGGGGCGGATCCCGCCCTGCTGGCCTCTCTTTCCACCAAGTCCATCACCACGCCGCTGGCCATGAGCGTCAGCCAGTCCATCGGCGGCATCCCTGCCATCGCGGCAGCCGTGGTGGTGGTGGTGGGCATCACGGGCGCCCTGATTGGCTACCCCCTGCTCAGGTTGCTGCGGGTGACGGACCCCGAGGCCCAGGGACTCGCCATGGGGGCCTGCGCCCATGCCATCGGTACCGCCGCCTCCGCCGAGCGGGGGATAAGCCAGGGTGCCTTCGCATCGCTGGCCATGGTGATGTGCGGCATACTCACCGCCGCCGTGGCGCCGCCGCTGTTCGCCCTCTATCACTGGTTGATCCCCTGAACCCCTGGCGCCATCCCCTGCCCTGCGCCCCCATGGCGTCGCCCCCTGTCCGACTCCAGAGCGGGGCCGGAGAAGGCAAACGTTTCCCTGCGGGAGCGGCCGGCACAGCGCAGTCAGGCTGTGAGCCAGTTCACACAAATCGGCTGAGTCACTCCCTACAATGTCCTCCCAATTGGCCCATGAGGACAGATAGATGCATCCCCGCTTTGCCAAGACACTCGACAGCCTGCCCGCGGACCTGAGCGCCGCCGTGGCCCCCATGCTCGGCGACGACTTTTCCGCCAGCTTCAGCCCGGAACAGATCCAGCAACTGATGGACGCGACCCGGCTTGGCGAGCGTGAGCTGCGCCTCGCCCTGCTGCCCCTGGCCGCTGCCTGTTCGGTCGCCCCCATCTCTCGCTTCTTCGTCGGCGCCATCGCCTGTGGACTCAGCGGTCGCTGGTATCTGGGCGCCAACATGGAATTCGCCGGTCAAGGCCTGTTCCACTCGGTCCATGCCGAGCAATCCGCCATCTCCAACGCCTGGCTCGGCGGGGAGACGGGGATCAGCGAGATCACCGTCAACTACACCCCCTGCGGCCATTGCCGTCAGTTCATGAACGAGCTGAGCACCGCCAAGGTGCTCAAGGTCTCACTGCCGGACGACATCAGCACCTTGCAGGCCTTCCTGCCCCACTCGTTCGGCCCGGCAGATCTCGACATCACAGATGCCCTGATGAGCCCGCAGCACCATGATCTGCCCTTCACCAGTGAGGATCCCCTGGTGTGCGCCGCCCTGGCCGCCGCGCGCCAGAGCTATGCCCCCTACAGCCAGGGCTATGCCGCCGTGGCCCTGGCGTTTGCCGACGGCCGTACCTTCTGCGGCCGCTATGCCGAAAACGCCGCCTTCAACCCGAGTCTGCCCCCCATGCAGATGGCCTGTGCCCACGCCGTGCTCAATGGTGCCGATCTCGGCCAGTTGCGCCGAGCCGTACTGGTTGAGAGCGCCAAGGGCCAGATCAGCCAGCAGGATGCGGCCAGATCCGTGCTCAAGGCCCTGGGTGGGGTCGCGCTGGAATACCTGGCCATCTAGCCCATGCCTTGCCCATGAGACAAGAGAGGAGGCTGGCGCCATGCCAGCCTCCTCTTTTTATTTCTGTGCGCCAGCACCATGAGAAAGGGCCCGCGATTGCGGGCCCTTGTCATTCACTGCCGGGAGACTGTCACTCCACCGTGGCCTCGGCATCGGCGAAGTACTCGATCTTGGCGGACTTGCGCAGCGCCTCGACCAGGGACTGATAGCTTGCCTGGGCCTTGCCCTGACCCAGCTGCCCTTGCAGCATGGTCAGCATCTGAGACGCCTCCTTGGGCACATTGACCTTGTCCAGGGCGACGATGACCCTGTCACCATTGGCTTCGGTCACCAGATCCACGCTCGGCTTGCCATCGACCGGATGGGGCAGACGGAAGGCATCGGCCAGCAGGGACTGATCCAGGTCCTGGGCAAAACGGGCCACCCCTTGATGGGTCTCTATCTCGAGACCCAGTGCAGCCAGTTCGGCGCGAATGTCATCCCCGGCCTTGATCTGCTCGACCAGACCCTGAGCCTTGCCACGGGCAATCTCGCTCGCCTTGTCGTGGGTGATGGCGGCAACGACCTGCGCCTTCACCTCGGCCAGCGGTTTGACCGCCTTGGGCTGATAGCCGGTCACATGGAGCACCAGCGCCTTGCCGTCACCCAGCTCGATCACGTCCGAGTTGGTGTTCTCGTCGCGCAGCTGCTCGGAGAAGGCGGCGCTGAGCACCTTGCCATCGTTGAGCGGCGCCGGCGCATCGCCCTGGCTGAAGTAGTCGACGGATTGCACCTTGAGGCCAAGGGCATCCGCTGTCATGTCCAGGGAGTCCGGGTTCTCGAAGCTGGTGTCAGCCATGGTCTGCTGCAGGTTGAAGAACTGCTCCTTGGCCTTGTCTGCCTGCAGACGGGCGATGGTGTCGCTCATCACGTCGCTGAACGGCTTGGCCTTGGCGGCCTCGACCCCGATCAGCTTGATGATGTGAAAGCCGAACGGGCTCTTCACCAGGTTGGAGAGATCCCCTGTCTGCTTCAGGGCGAAGGCGGCCTGCTCGAAGGCAGGATCCATGACCCCCTTCTCGAACCAGTCCAGCTCGCCGCCCTTCTTGGCGGAGAAGGTGTCGGAGGAGTTGGCCTTGGCCAGCGCCGCGAAATCGGCGCCGCCCTTGAGTTCGGTCAGCAAGCCGGCGGCTTTCTGCTCGGCGGCCTTTTCATCCTTGTCAAAGGGGATCAGGATGTGAGCCACCTGGCGACGCTCGGCACGCTGGAACAGGTCCTGGTGCTGATCGTAGTAATCACGGGCCTCCTGCTCGGTCACCTTGATCTCTTTGCCCATGGTGGCGGCATCGAGCAGCAGGTAATCGACCTTGACCTTCTCGTCGTTCATGAAGCGAGGGGCATTGCTCTTGTAGAACTGCTCCACCTCTTCATCACTCACCTTGACCTCGCCCTGGTAGCGATCGGCGGCCAGACGCACCAGGCGCAGATCCCGGGTCTGGTTGTAGAGCTTGTCCAGCTGCTCCGCCTCACCCTTGAGGGCGAACTCGGTGCCGAGCAGGGCGCCAACCAGCTGCTGGCGCACCATGTCCTGGCGCAGGGAGTCGCGGAACATCTCCGGGGTCATGTTGGCACGGCGAATGAGCTGCAGGTAGCGGTCATTGTTGAACTTGCCGTTCTCGGCAAACTCCGGCATGGCGACGATGGCCTGCTTGATCTGCTCGTCACTGACTCGCAGACCCAGATCCCGGGCCTTGCCATCGACCAGAGCCTGATCGATCAGTCGGTCGAGCACGGAGCGACGGAACTGCTTCATGTAATCCGGGTTGGCGGCCAGCTGGTTGAAGGCGTCCCCCATCTGGGATTCCATGCGGGCACGCTCGTTGCGATAGGCGTTTTCCAGCGCTTGCTGGCTGATATCAATGCCATTGACGGTGGCGGGGGCGCTGCGAGCCGGGCCATTGAGGTAGCTGCCTACCCCGGCCAAGGCGAAGGAGAGGATGATAAGCCCCAGTATTACCTTGGCTACCGTGCCCTGCGCCCCTTCCCGTAGTTTATCCAACATCATGTGTGTACTTATGCTCCCGTACTCGATGGGCATGAATAATGAAAAGGCGCACCGATTGCGATGCGCCTTGGTCAATCAGTATGAGGGAGAGCCCTCTCACTTTGTCTGGTCTGCGACCAAGGACGGAGCCGACAGGATCAGCAACCGGCTCAGTTGACAGCGTCTTTCAGAGCCTTGCCGGCCTTGAAGGCAGGCACTTTGCCTGCGGCGATCTCGATGGTCGCACCAGTTTGCGGGTTGCGGCCGGAACGAGCGGCGCGCTCACGAACGGCGAAGGTACCGAAACCAACCAGAGCAACCTGGTCACCCTCTTTCAGGGCCTCACCCACTGCATCAATGAAAGCATCCAGCGCACGGCCAGCGGCGGCTTTGGAGATATCGGCGCCGTCTGCAATTTTGTCAATCAGTTGAGATTTATTCACTCTTATATTCCCCTTTTATCGAACATCGCTGCGGCGCTGATTTCCCTGGCCACAACAAGTGGAGGTTTTATAACAAGCCTCCTGGTCAGTTGCAAGTGACAATATGGCGCAAACCCGCGCCACATCACGCATTGCGACCGATCATGAGTACCGGAACGGGGGTCAAGGCTACTGCCGTTATCCGGCGCTTGCAAGCCTTAACCCCCGGCCATGTGCGCCAAGTTTGCGGCGCATCAACTTTTATACGACAGAAACGCGTTCGAAACCCTGTGGATTCTCCTGCAACGCCAGCTCCAGGACCTCGTCAATCCAGCGAACCGGATAGATTTCAAGGTCTTGTTTGACGTTGGCCGGGATCTCCTCGAGATCGCGTTCGTTCTCTTTCGGGATCAGCACCCGCTTGATGCCACCGCGATGGGCCGCCAGCAGCTTCTCTTTGAGTCCGCCGATGGGCAGCACTTCACCGCGCAGGGTGATCTCCCCCGTCATGGCCACGTCGGCACGCACCGGGTTGCCGGTGAGGCTGGAGACCAGGGCGGTGCACATGGCGATACCGGCACTCGGACCGTCTTTCGGGGTCGCCCCTTCCGGTACGTGCACGTGGATGTCGCGCTTCTCGTAGAAGTCGCCGTTGATGCGCAGCTTCTCGGCCCGGGCCCGCACCACCGTCATGGCAGCCTGGATGGACTCCTGCATCACGTCGCCGAGGGAGCCGGTGTAAGTGAGCTTGCCCTTGCCCGGCACGTTGGTGGTCTCGATGGTGAGCAGATCGCCCCCCACCTCGGTCCATGCCAGACCACACACCTGACCTATCTGGTTCTGGTCAGTGGCCTTGCCGTAATCGAAGCGCTGTACCCCCAGGAATTCCTTGAGGTTGTCACCGTTGACCAGCACCTGCTTGATGCTCTTGTCCAGCAGGATCTTCTTCACCGCCTTGCGGCAGATCTTGGAGATCTCGCGCTCCAGGCTACGCACCCCGGCTTCCCGGGTGTAGTAACGGATGACGCCAACCAGGGCAGAGTCCTCGATGATGATCTCCGCCGGTTTCAGGCCGTTGCGCTGGATCTGCTTGGCCACCAGGTGCTGCTTGGCAATGTTGAGCTTCTCGTCCTCGGTGTAGCCGGACAGGCGGATCACTTCCATCCGATCCAGCAGCGGACCCGGGATGTTCATGGAGTTGGAGGTGGCCACGAACATCACGTCCGACAGGTCATAATCCACTTCCAGATAGTGATCGTTGAAGCTGTTGTTCTGCTCGGGATCCAGCACTTCCAGCAAGGCGGAGGCGGGATCCCCACGCATGTCCGAGCTCATCTTGTCGATCTCGTCGAGCAGGAACAGCGGGTTCTTCACCCCGACTTTTGCCATCTTCTGGATGAGCTTGCCGGGCATGGAGCCGATGTAGGTGCGACGGTGACCGCGGATCTCCGCCTCGTCACGCACGCCGCCGAGCGCCATACGCACATACTTGCGGCCGGTGGCCTTGGCGATGGACTGGCCGAGCGAGGTCTTGCCCACCCCGGGAGGCCCGACCAGGCAGAGGATGGGCCCCTTGAGCTTGTTGACCCGCGCCTGCACCGCCAGATACTCGAGGATGCGATCCTTGACCTTCTCCAGGCCATAGTGATCCGCGTCCAGCACCTCTTGCGCCTTGCCAAGGTCTTTCTTGACCTTGGAGCGGGCACGCCAGGGCACCTGCACCATCCAGTCGACGTAGCTGCGCACCACGGTGGCTTCCGCCGACATGGGTGACATCATCTTGAGCTTGGCCAGTTCGGCCTGAGCCTTGTCATGGGCGTCGGCGGGCATGCCGGCCTCTTCAATCTTGCGACTGAGGGCCTCGAACTCGTCGGGCGAGTCTTCCAGCTCACCCAGCTCTTTCTGGATGGCCTTCATCTGCTCGTTGAGGTAATACTCCCGCTGGCTCTTCTCCATCTGCTTCTTGACCCGGGAGCGGATGCGTTTCTCGACCTGCAGCAGGTCAATCTCCGACTCCATCATGGCCATCAGAAACTCGATGCGCTCGGACACGGAGGCGATTTCCAGCACCTTCTGCTTGTCTTCGAGCTTGAGCGGCATGTGGGCCGCCATGGTGTCAGCCAGGCGCGCCGCGTCATCGATCGCCGAGATCGAGGTGAGCACCTCGGGCGGGATCTTCTTGTTGAGCTTGATGTAACCTTCGAACTGACCGATGGCGGAGCGTACCAGCACCTCCTGATCCTGCTCCGCGATCGGGGTAGAGGCGATGTACTCGGCCTCCCCCACGAAGAAGTCGTGATCGTCGATCATCCGCTCGAGGCGGGCACGCTGGCCACCTTCCACCAGCACCTTGACGGTGCCGTCAGGCAGCTTGAGCATCTGCAATATGTTGGCCACAGTCCCGACCGAGAAGATCTCCTCGACGGTTGGCTCATCGGTTGACGCATCCTTCTGGGCAATGAGCAGGACTTTCTTGTCTTGCTCCATGGCCGCTTCAAGACAGCGAATGGATTTTTCCCGCCCCACGAAGAGTGGAATGACCATGTGGGGATACACCACCACGTCACGAAGAGGCAGGACGGGAATCTCGATGCGTTCTGAACGCTCTAGGTTCATATATGTCCTCTCGGCTTGTTATACCGTTGGCAAAGCGCTTGGCTGAGTATATGGGGGCGTAAAGATGAGATTCAATCGCCTTGGCCGTAAAAAGCAAGAAAGGGGCAAAAAGCCCCTTTCATCTGATTAAAAATCAGTCTGTTACTCGGATGCAGCCGCCTGGGTATCATTATTTTCGTAGATCATCAGGGGCGCGGAATCGCCCTTGATCACCGTCTCGTCGATCACCACCTTGCTGACCCCATCCAGGGACGGCAGGTCATACATGGTATCGAGCAGCACGGCTTCGACGATGGATCTCAGACCGCGGGCACCCGTCTTGCGCTCCATCGCCTTGCGGGCGATGGCGTTCAGGGCGTCGTCACGAAACTCCAGCTCCACCCCTTCCAGATCGAACAAGGCTGCATATTGCTTGGTCAGCGCGTTTTTCGGCTCTTTCAGGATCTGGATCAGGGCTGCCTCGTCCAGCTCGGTCAGGGTCGCCACCACCGGCAGACGGCCGATGAATTCGGGGATCAGACCGTACTTGATGAGATCTTCCGGCTCTACCTTGGCGAAGGTTTCGCTCAAGGTCGCCATGGCGTCCTTGGATTTCACCTCGGCGCCAAAGCCGATCCCGGCCCCCTTGCTGGAGCGCTGTTCGATCACCTTGTCCAGACCGGCAAAGGCACCGCCACAGATGAAGAGGATCTTGGAGGTATCGACCTGCAGGAACTCCTGCTGCGGATGCTTGCGGCCCCCTTGCGGCGGCACGGAGGCGATGGTGCCTTCGATCAGCTTGAGCAGAGCCTGCTGCACCCCTTCCCCGGACACGTCACGGGTGATGGAGGGGTTGTCCGACTTGCGGGAAATCTTGTCGATCTCGTCGATGTAGACGATACCGCGCTGGGCCTTCTCCACGTCGTAGTCGCACTTTTGCAGCAGCTTCTGGATGATGTTCTCCACGTCCTCGCCCACGTAACCGGCTTCGGTCAATGTGGTGGCATCGGCCATGGTGAAGGGCACATCCAGCAGGCGGGCCAGGGTCTCGGCCAGCAGGGTCTTGCCGCTGCCGGTCGGGCCAATCAGCAGGATATTGGACTTGCCGAGCTCGACGCCACTGCCATCGCCGCTGTTACGCAGACGCTTGTAGTGGTTGTAGACGGCCACGGCCAATACCTTCTTGGCATACTCCTGCCCGATGACATAGTCATCCAGGTGCGCGCGGATCTCGTGAGGAGTCGGCAGGGCATCGCCATCACGCTTGGGAGAGATCTCGCGGATCTCTTCGCGGATGATGTCGTTGCACAGCTCGACACACTCATCGCATATGTAGACGGAAGGGCCTGCGATCAGCTTGCGCACTTCATGCTGGCTTTTGCCGCAAAAAGAGCAGTAGAGCAGCTTGTCGCCCTCACCCTTGCGTTTCTCTGTCATTCAGCAACCTCGTTGTATCAATAGAGGATGATCGGTCTGCTGAGTTTATAACAGACCGGTGTACCCTGCTTAGCCGCGCTGGTTGAACACGCCGTCCACCAGGCCATAGGCCATCGCCTGCTCCGCCGACATGAAGTTGTCACGGTCGGTGTCGCGCTCTATGGTGGCCATGTCCTGACCGGTGTGGAACGCCAGCCGCTCGTTCAGGGTATTCTTGATCTTCAGGATCTCCTGGGCATGGATCTGGATGTCAGATGCCTGGCCCTGGAAGCCACCCAGGGGCTGGTGGATCATCACCCGGGCGTTGGGCAGGCAGAAACGCTTGCCCTTGGCACCGCCAGCCAGCAGGAAGGCACCCATGGAGCAGGCCTGCCCCATGCAGACGGTGCTCACGTCCGGCTTGATGAACTGCATGGTGTCATAGATGGACATGCCTGCGGTCACGGCGCCGCCCGGGGAGTTGATATAGATGGAGATGTCTTTATCCGGGCTCTCGGACTCCAGAAACAGCAGCTGGGCCACCACCAGGTTGGCCATGTGATCCTCGACCTGACCGGTCAGGAAGATCACCCGCTCTTTGAGCAGACGGGAATAGATATCGTATGAACGCTCCCCCTTGGCAGTCTGCTCGACCACCATGGGGATCAGGGCATTACGGGGAGAATCTGTCACGTCGTTATAGTTTTTGTACATAAGGCATTGTCCCTAAAATAAAATGGCCCGGGTGGACATCACACGAGCCATTATACTTAACAGTTTTGACCTTAAGTCAAATGTTCTTAGGCAGCGGCGCCGGACTTGTTGATCACGTCGTCAAAGGCCACTTCTTTTTCGGTCACTTGCGCCTTGGACAGGATCAGGTCGATGGCTTGATCTTCAACCGCCAGGTTGCGGACGCCATTCAGCATCTGCTCGTTCTTCTGGTAGTACTCGATCACTTCCTTCGGATCTTCGTAGGCGGTGGCCATGGATTCGATCAGTGCGGTCACGCGCGCGTCGTCGGCCTTGATCTCGTTGGTGCGGATGACATCACCCAGCAGCAGACCGACGCGAACACGGCGCTCGGCCTGGGCCTGGAACAGCTCGGCCGGCAGCTCGGGCGCGTTGCCGCCCTGGAAGCCACCGAAGCGCTGCAGGGCCTGCTGACGCAGGGTGTCGATCTCTTGCTCGACGGCAGCCTTGGGCAGATCGATCTGGTTGGCTTCAACCAGGCCGTTCAGTACCTGCTCTTTCACGCTGTTTTTCAGGGCCTGGGCCAGCTCGCGCTCCATGTTCTTGCGCACTTCGGCTTTCAGGTCTTCCACGTTGCCGCTCTCGATGCCGAAACGCTTGACGAACTCTTCGGTCAGCTCGGGCAGCACCTGGACTTCAACCTTGTTCAGCTTGGAGGCAAACTTGGCCGCCTTGCCTTTGAGGTTTTCGGCGTGGTAGTCGGCCGGGAAAGTCACCTCGATGGTGAACTCGTCACCGGCTTTCTTGCCCAGGATGGCATCTTCGAAGCCCGGGATCATGCGGCCGGCGCCCAGTTCCAGGGTGAAGCCTTCGGCCTTGCCGCCGTCGAACTCTTCACCGTCGATGGAACCGACGAAGTCCATGGTCACACGCATGCCGGCAGCGGCAGCGGTGTCAGACTCGGACCAGGTGGCATGCTGCTTGCGCAGGGTGTCGATCATGTTGGCCAGATCGGCGTCCTTGACGGAAGCAATCGGCTTCTCGACCTTGATGGACTCCAGACCGGCGACTTCGAACTCGGGGTAGACTTCGAAGGTGGCGGTGAACTCGAAATCCTGACCTTCTTTGATCTCTTTCGGATCCATGGTCGGGGCACCGGCCGGGCTCAGTTTGTTCTCGATGATGGCCTTGATGAAGTTGCTCTGCATCATGTCGTCGGCAACGCGGGCATGGGCCATGGCGCCGAACATCTTCTTGATGATGGCAACCGGAGCCTTGCCAGGACGGAAACCGTCGATGCGACGGGTCTTGGCCAGGCCATTCAATTCTTTACGCACGGCGGCATCAACGGTGGCAGCCGGTACAGTGATGGTAAGACGGCGTTCCAGACCTTGGGTTGTCTCTACAGAAACTTGCATTCTTTTACCTCGTTCAACTCAGCACTGTGTGCTGACCCTTTATTGCCCCTGGGTCGAGACCCGGAGTCTTCCTGTTTATAAAGACAACGACTGTCTTTGTGATGAGAAAATATGACGCGACATTATAGCGGCGCACTTTGGTCGCGTCGAGCCGCAGAGCCCCACATCCATGCCCTTCGCGGCGCAAAACAGCGCTCGGGAGAGACAAATCGTGCAATTCTGTGACCGATATGGGGCGCCCGGATACCGACTTCAAGGGCAAAGGGGCCAATAATTTGGTCTCGGTCCGGTTTTTTTGCGTCAATGGCGCTAAAAAGGCATCGAGCGGGCCCGGCTGCGACCGCGATTGTCCATCGGGACAAGGGGGGCATCATTCACATATTGCGTCCCCTGCCCCGCGCGGCTATGGTGGCAAACTATCTGGTTCTGGAGTCAAACTGATGAGTTTCTTTCGTTTTGTGTTCAATCTGCTGTGGTTCCTGCTCGGCGGTGTCATCATGGGACTGGCCTGGTGGCTGGCGGGATTGCTCTGTTTCGTCTCCCTCATCGGCATTCCCTGGGGCCGCTCCTGCTTTGTCATCGGTACCTTCACCTTCTTCCCGTTCGGCAAGCAGGCGGTGAGCCGCAAGAGCATGACGGGTCAGGGCGACATAGGCACGGGCACGCTCGGGATGATAGGCAATGTCCTCTGGTTCCTGGTGATCGGCATCTGGCTGGCCATCGGCCATATCGCCTCGGCCCTGGCCTGCTTCGTCACCATCATCGGCATTCCGTTCGGCATCCAGCACCTCAAGCTGGCGCTGATTGCCCTGGCCCCCATCGGCCAGATGGTGGTCACCAATCAGGAGGCCGAATCCGGCCGTTATATCCGCTGATCCCGACAGGTGCCGTGACAGGAAAAAAAGGGCAGACTGAGGTCTGCCCTTTTCATTATCCGTTTCATCTCTCTTGTGAGGTCACCATGCTGCCCAGCCACTTCTTTGCCAACCTATCCCGCATGAAGCTCATCTACCGCTGGCCCCTGATGCGCAATGTCCAGCCGGAGAACATCGCCGAGCACAGCCTGCAGGTCGCCATGGTGGCCCATGCCCTGGGGCTCATCCACAACCGCTTGTTTGGCGGAAGCGTCGATGCGGATCGCGCCGCCGTCATGGCCCTCTACCATGACAGCAGCGAGGTGCTAACCGGGGACCTGCCCACCCCGGTCAAGTATTTCAATCCTGAAATTGCACGGGAATACAAGAAGATAGAGTTAGCCGCCGAGCAACGCCTGCTGGCGCTCCTGCCGGCGGAGCTGGTGGAGGATTATCGCCCCCTGCTCGACTCCGGCGCCCAGGACGACGCCCTCGCCCGACTGGTCAAGGACGCCGACACCCTGTGTGCCTATACCAAGTGCCTGGAGGAGATCAACGCGGGCAACCGGGAATTCGAGCCGGCGAGGAAACGCCTCGAGGCCATGCTGGAGGCGCGCATGAGCCCGGCCATGCGCTACTTCATCGACGTGTTCGTGGCCAGTTTCTCCCTGCCCCTCGATGAACTCAACGCCCACTGAGGCGCCCATCCCGCCCAGACGACAGGGCCCGCCGGTTGTGCCGGCGGGCCCTGTTTCATTGCTCGGGTCAGAGACGAGGTCAGTGTCCCAGCTCCCGGGAGGGCACCAGGCCACTCGCCCGCCAGGCGGGGTAGAGGGTGGCCGCCAGGCTCATCAGGATGGCCGCCCCGGTGACGATGACCACGTCCTGGCCATGGAGCTCGGTGGGCAGGAAATCGATGAAGTAGATATCCGGGTTGAGGAAGCGATGGCCGATCACCCCCTCGATGGCGCTCAGGATCTGGGTCAGCTTGCTCGACAGCAGGCTGCCGAGCAGGGCGCCGAGCAGGGCCCCCGCCACCCCGTTCACCATGCCCTGGATGACGAAGGTGAGCCTTATCTGGCCCGGGCTCGCCCCCATGGTCTTCAAGATGGCGATCTCGCTGCGCTTCTCGTTCACCGCCATCACCAGGGTGGAGACGATGTTGAAGCAGGCCACCGCCACCACCATCAGCATCACCACGTACATGACGGTGCGCACCATCTGGATGTCCTGATAGAGATAGCCCTGGCTGTTCATCCAGCTGCGGATATAGACGTGATGGGGGAATTGCTGCGCGGCGGCCACAGTGATGGATTGCGCCTTGAGCACATCGTCCACCTTGAGGCTGAAACCCTCCACATCGCTGCCCATGGCGGTGATGGCCTGGGCATCTTCCAGGTGCATGAAGCCGAGCAGGCCGTCAAGCTGGCCGCCGAGTTCCAGCAGGCCCACCACGTGCAGCGCCTCGCGCCTGGGGTTCTTTATTCCCGTCGTATCGCCCCCCTGGGGCAGCAGGATGGCGACCGGATCGCCGATCCCCACCCCCAGCTTGTCGGCGATGGCCTTGCCGAGGATCACCCCCCGCTCACCGCCCTTGAGCTCGCGAAAACCCCGCCCCGTCATGAAGTTGCCGGCATCGGAGAGATTGGCCTCGAGCTCGGGCAGCACGGCGCGCAGCTGCACCCCCTTGAGGGCGCTGCCATGTTCGAGCAGGCCGTTCAGGCGAATGACGGGGGCGGCGGCCTCGATCCCGGGCTGGGCCAACAGGTAGTCTCTGAGCCTCGGCCAGTCGGGAAGCGGCCTCTCCACCGCATCCAGCTCACCGTGGGGGATGACGGAGAGCACCCTGTCTTTGAGCTCCCGCTCGAAGCCGTTCATGGCGGACAGCCCCAGGATCAGCGCCATCACCCCGAGGGCGATGCCGATGAGGGAAGACGCGGAGATGAAGGCGATGAAGCCGTTGCGGCGACGGGAGCGGCTGTAGCGCAGTCCCAGGAACAGGGGCAGCGGCTTGAACATCAGGCGACCTCCGCCATGATGCCGCTCACCAGGGTCACCCGGCGATGGAGCTTGGCGGCCAGACTCAAGTCATGGGTCACCACCACAAACGCCGTGCCCAGCTCGCGGTTGAGCTCGCACAGAAGCTCGTAGACGGCGGTGGCGCTGGCGTGATCCAGGTTGCCGGTCGGTTCGTCCGCCAGCACCAGGCTGGGCTCGTTGACCAGGGCCCGGGCGATGGCCACCCGCTGGCGCTCGCCACCGGAGAGCTCGGAGGGACGGTGATGGAGGCGATGGGAGAGCCCCACCCGCTCCAGCATCTTGCTCGCCTTCGCGCTGGCCGACGCCACGGGCTCCCCGGCGATCAGCAGCGGCATGGCGGTGTTCTCCAGGGCGGTGAACTCGGCAAGCAGGTGGTGGAACTGATAGACGAATCCCAGCTCCTGGTTGCGAAAACGAGCCTGGGTCCGGCTGTCCCAGCGGTGGATATCCTCCCCCTTGAACAACACGGCGCCGCTGGAAGGGTTGTCCAGCGCCCCCATCAGGTGCAGCAGGGTGGTCTTGCCCGACCCCGAGCTGCCGACCACCGCCAGCATCTCGCCGGGGGCGACACTGAGATCGATCCCCTTGAGCACCTGGGTCTGCAGTTCGCCCTCCTGATAGACATGATTCAACGCCTGACAACGCAGCAGGGGTTCACGGGACTGGGGGTCATTCATAACAGGGGCTCCACTTGCACCAGCAACAACAGAAGATGAATCATTCATAACGCAATGCCTCGGCCGGTTTCACCCGGGCCGCACGGGCCGCCGGATAGAGGGTGGCGCCAAAGCTCAGCAAGACGGCGCCGCCCAGGATGGTGGCCACCTGCATCGGCTCGACGATGACCGGCAGGCCACTTCCGCCCGCCGCCATATAGAGATTGAGCCCAAGCCCGTTGAGCAGTGGGTTCAGCCCCAGGGTCAGGGCCAGCCCGGCCAGGGCGCCAAACAGGGCGCCGATCACCCCGCTGGAGGCGCCGAGCACCATGAAGATCCTGACTATCCCTGCCTCGTTCATGCCCATGGTGCGCAGTATGGCCACCTCCCCTTCCTTGTCGGTCACCACCATCACCAGGGCGGAGAGAATGTTGAAGGTGGCCACCGCGATGATCAGCACCAGCATCAAGCCCATCATGCGCTTCTCCATGGCCACGGCCTGGAACAGCTCGCCGCGCTCGCGGCGCCAATCCTGCCATTGATAACCTGCGGGCAAGGGGGTCTTGATCACGGCGTCCGCCGCGAAGGGATCATCGAGCCAGAGTCGCAGACCGCCGATGGTCTCGGGAGGCAGACGCAGCAGGCGCTGGGCATCCGCGAGGGCGATCAGGGCGATTTGATCATCCACGTCGGCGCCCACCCCGAAGATGCCGGAGACGGTGAAGATACGCTGGGCCGGTACCCGGCCAAAGGGAGTGAAGCGGGTCGCCTCGGTCAGGATGAGACGCACCGGATCCCCCAGCCCCACGCCGAGGCGACGCGCCACTCCCTGCCCCAGCACTATCTGGTACTCCCCCCCCTTGAGGGAGTCGAGCCGTCCCCCCAGCATCTGGGAATGCAGTATGTCCTCTTTCGGCCAGCGGGCGGGGTCGATGCCCTGCACGCTGACCCCGGTCAGCTGACCCGGGCTTTGCAGCATGCCTTCGCTGTCGAGCATGGGGGCCGTGGCGACGACGTGGGGCAGCTTGGCAAGGTCGGGCAGCCCCTCGGGATGAGCATCGATGCGACCAGCCTGACTGGTCAACACCACATGGGGGATCACCCCGAGAATGCGTCCCTTGAGCTGGCCTTCGAAGCCGTTCATGACGGAGATCACCACCATCAGGGCGGCGACCCCGATGGCGATGCCAAAGGTGGAGAACAGGGAGATGAAGGAGACGAAGCGATTACTGCGCCGTGACCCTGCATAACGCAGGCCAATGGCCAGCGAAAGGGGCTGAAAAAGTCCAGTCTTCAAGGATATCTACGTTGCCAACAAAATAAGATGCCGGATAATAGGGTCTGTTGACGCCTCAACGCAAGCCGCGTTGCTGCGCCAAAGGGTGCCGAGGGAGGGGCCCGGCCACGGCCATGGCCCCCGGTCAGCCCCCGCTGGCAAGCGGGCAGGCCGAGTGGGAAGAGCCAACCTCGCCAGGCAGACGAGTGGCGCCAGGCGCCGCCACCTGACGCCTCATCGCGGCAGTCCGGCTGACACTGGCCCGAGCGAGACATAGCACCCGGCTCCCATCGCCATGACCACATATCCATGAACACTTATCCATGAACACAAGGGATAGCCTACATGCAGGAACAGTTTTTCAACGTCACCCATGCCACGCCGGTCAATGTGATCCCCCTGCCTAGCGACTACCCCTTGCCGAGCGAGCAGGCCCTGGAAGCCGAGCTGCCCGAACCCTTTCGCATCGCCAGTGCCATCAGCACCGCCGACATGGCCGCCACCCGGCTCATTCGCAACCAGAGCGACGCCGTGCAGGATCTGGTGGAGATCATCAACCAGCAGTCCCGCAAGATAGACATGATCATGAGCTATGTGCTGGCGGCTCAGGATCACCCGGAGCAGCGCTTTCATACCCTGACCTTCGGCGCGGGCCAGCTCACCTACCTGCACCCAACGCAGGGCCATGGCCAGGCCCCCACCCAGGGGCAGCTGGTGCGCCTCAAGATCTTCCTGCGCGACGAGGCCGCTGCCGTCTACTGTTACGCCCGGGTCCGGGAGCTCACGGCCGGCGAGCATGGCCTGCATGTCGGCCTCGACTATGTCCGCATTCGCGAGGAAGACCGCGAGCTGCTGGTGCGAGCCAGCCTCCACGTCCAGTCGCGCCAGCTCAAGGCCCGCGCCCAGGAACGGCTAGGCTAGCAACCCCCCACCAGCCGGTCGCGCCCCGCCCGATCGGCTGATCCCGGCACCGCGCCCCCGGGCCCAGGTGCAAACGGAACAAGGTTCAAGACGAAGAGTGATGAGACCCCTAACCCTACCCCAGCTGCCCGCCACCGCGGGCCAAAAAAGCACCCTGGGCCAGCTCCATGGCAGCGCCCTGGCCCTGGTGGCCGCCGAGCTCACCCGCAGCAACACGGGCCCGACCCTGCTGATCACCGCCGACACCCCGAGCGCCCTGCGCCTCGAGCAGGAGCTGCGCTACCTGCTGGCCCAGGCAGACGATGCCCCCTGCCCCGTGCTGCTGTTCCCGGACTGGGAGACCCTGCCCTACGACACCTTCTCCCCCCATCAGGACATCATCTCCCAGCGGCTGGAGGCCCTCTATCAGCTGCCCCAGATGCAGCGGGGCGCCCTCATCGTCCCCATCTCCACCCTGATGCTGCGCTGTGCCCCCCAGGCGTATCTCGACAAATACAGCCTGATGGTCAAAAGCGGCCAGCGCCTCAACCTGCAACAGCTGAGGGGGCGTCTGGCCACGGCGGGTTATGTGGCAGTGGATCAGGTGCTCGAGCATGGCGAGTTCGCCGCCCGCGGCTCCCTGCTCGACCTCTTCCCCATGGGCAGCAACCACCCCTATCGCATCGACTTTTTCGATGACGAGGTGGACTCCATCCGTCCCTTCGACCCCGAATCCCAGCGCTCCCGCGAGCCCGTCCCTGCGGTCAGCCTGCTGCCGGCCCGGGAGTACCCCACCGACGAGGGGGCCATCGAGCTGTTTCGCGGCCAGTACCGGGAGCTGTTCGAGCTGTCCCGGGCCGATGGCTCCATCTATCAGGAGGTGAGCAAGGGGCGCTGGCCGGCGGGGATCGAATACTATCTGCCGCTCTTTTTCGAGCAGACCGCCAGCCTGTTTGACTATCTGCCACCCCAGACCCGCCTCATCACGGTCGGGGAGATCTACCCGGCCGCCCAGGGCTTCTGGAACGACGTACAACAACGCTACGAGGAGCGGCGCTGGGACACCAGCCGCCCCCTGCTCGAGCCCGCCCGCCTCTATCTGCCGGTGGAGCAGCTGTTTGCGGCCCTCGGCCAGTATGGCGCCGTGCGCCTGCAAAGCGCCCCCTGCCAGGGCGGCGCCGGCCAGTTCGATCTGCCCTTCGCCCCCCTGCCCGAGCTGCAACTGGATCACAGCAAGGAGCAGCCCCTGCTCGCCCTGGAGCAGTTCCTGCGAGGGTTTGCCGGACGCACCCTGTTCGTGGTCGAGTCCGAGGGGCGGCGCGAGGTGTTGCGGGACCTGCTGGCCCGCATCGGCCACCAGCCCCCCGAGTCCGCCAGCCTGGCGGCCTTCCTCGCCGGGAGCGACAGGATGGGCATACTGGTCGGCCCCCTGGAGCGCGGCTTCTTGCTGCAAGAGAGCGGCCAGGAGGCGCTCGCCCTCATCACGGAGAGCGAGCTGCTGGGCGGCAAGATCCGCAGCAAGCGCGCCCGGGAGAAGAGCAAGAACTTAAGCTCGGAGGCGGTGATCCGAAACCTGGGCGAGCTGACCCAGGGTCAGCCCGTGGTGCATCTGGATCACGGGGTCGGCCGCTATCTCGGCCTGGAGACCCTGGACGCCGGCGGCATGCCCACCGAGTTCCTCACCCTGGAATACGCCGGGGGCGACAAGCTGTTCGTGCCGGTCACCAGCCTGCACCTCATCAGCCGCTACACGGGTTCGGACAACCCCCCCAGCCACAAGCTCGGCGGCGAGGCCTGGAGCCGAGCCCGGCGCAAGGCGGCGGAGAAGGTGCGCGATGTGGCCGCCGAACTGCTGGACGTCTATGCCCTGCGGGCGGCGCGCAAGGGGTTCGCCTTCAAGCACGACAAGGAGAGCTATCGCCAGTTTGCCGCCGGCTTCCCGTTCGAGGAGACCGAAGACCAGCTCAATGCCATCAATGCGGTGCTCGGCGACATGTGCCAGGCCAAGAGCATGGACCGCCTGGTGTGCGGCGACGTGGGCTTTGGCAAGACGGAAGTGGCGATACGGGCCGCGTTTGTTGCGGTCCATGGCGGCAAGCAGGTGGCGGTGCTGGTGCCCACCACTCTCTTGGCCCAGCAGCACTACGACAACTTCCGCGACCGCTTCGCCAACTGGCCGGTGCGAGTGGAGGTGCTGAGCCGCTTCCGCTCCGCCAAGGAGCAGACGGCCGTCTTGAAAGAGCTGGCGGAGGGCAAGGTGGACATCATCATAGGCACCCACAAGCTGCTGGGCTCGGATCTGACGTTCAAGGATCTGGGGCTGCTCATCGTCGACGAGGAGCACAGATTCGGGGTGCGCCAGAAGGAGAAGATCAAGGCGCTGCGGGCCGACGTGGACATCCTCACCCTCACGGCGACGCCGATCCCGCGCACCCTCAACATGGCCATGTCCGGCATGCGGGATCTCTCCATCATCGCCACCCCGCCCGCCAAGCGCCTCGCCATCAAGACCTTCGTGCGCCAGCAGGATCCCGCCGTCACCCGGGAGGCGGTGCTGCGGGAGCTCAAGCGGGGCGGTCAGGTCTACTACCTGCACAACGATGTGGAGAGCATAGAGAAATGCGCCAATGATCTCGCCCAGCTGGTGCCGGAGGCGCGCATCGGCATCGCCCACGGCCAGATGCGCGAACGCGATCTTGAGCGCATCATGTCGGACTTCTACCACCAGCGCTTCAACCTGCTGGTGTGCACCACCATCATAGAGACCGGCATCGACGTGCCGAGCGCCAACACCATCATCATGGACAGGGCCGATCATCTGGGGCTGGCCCAGCTGCACCAGTTGCGGGGCCGGGTCGGGCGCTCCCACCATCAGGCCTATGCCTACCTGCTCACCCCCCATCCCAAGCTGATGACCAAGGATGCCGCCAAACGGCTCGATGCCATCGCATCCCTCGAAGATCTCGGCGCCGGATTTGCACTGGCCACCCACGATCTGGAGATCCGGGGCGCGGGCGAGCTGCTTGGCGACGACCAGAGCGGCCAGATAGAGTCGGTGGGTTTCACCCTCTACATGGAGATGCTGGAGCAGGCGGTGGAGGCCCTCAAATCAGGCAAGGAGCCCTCCCTGGATCAGCTGATGAGCCAGCACACCGAGGTGGAGCTGCGCCTGCCGGCCCTGTTGCCGGACAGCTATATCCCGGACGTCAACATGCGCCTGTCCATGTACAAGCGCATCGCCAGCGCGGCGGACGAGCAGGAGCTGCGGGAGCTCAAGGTGGAGCTCATCGATCGCTTCGGCCTGCTGCCGGACGCCACCAAGACCCTGTTCGACCTCGCCGGCTTCCGCCAGCGGGCGGCGGCCCTTGGCATCAAGCGCCTGGAGATGAACGAGCGCGGCGGTTATCTGGATTTCACCCAGGAGACCCGGGTCGACCCCACCTACCTGGTCAAGCTGCTCAGCGAACAGCCCAGGGTGTTCAAGATGGACGGCCCGACCCGGCTGCGCTTCCAGGTACCCACCCAGGACAGGGTCACCCGGTTGCAGCGGGTCGACGGTCTGCTCAAGGATCTCGCCGCCCACGCCGCTTGATGGCCCGCGCCCCGGCAGCGAGACGCGCCGGGAGCGCCAAAGGCAGTACCGCCATAAAAAAGAGGCCCCGCATTGGGGCCTCTGTTCGTTGCATCGTCTGGATCCTCAGGGGGCCAGACTGCGCAGCCAGCGTATCTCCTCGCCCCAGATGGACTCGTCGATGGTCTCGAGGATCAGCGGGATGCCGTCGAAACGCGCGTCGTTCATGATGTGGTGGAACACCGCCTCGCCGAGGTTGCCCTCCCGCAGGCTGTGGTGACGGTCGACCCGGCTGCCGAAGGTACATTTGGCACCGTTGATGTGCATCCCCTTGAGGTACTCGAACCCCACGATGCGGTCGAAGTCGGCAAACACCGCCTCGCACCCCTCGGGGGTGCGCAGATCGTAACCGGCGGCGAAGGCGTGGCAGGTGTCGAAGCAGACGCCGACCCGGCCCTTGTCTTCCACCCCCTCGATCAGGGTGGCCAGGTGCTCGAACGACCAGCCGAGGTTGGTGCCCTGGCCTGCGGTATTCTCGATCACCGCCGTCACCCCTTCACTGCGCTCCAGCGCCCAGTTGATGGACTCGCTCACCAGCTTGAGGCTCGCCGCCTCGGGGATCTGCTTGAGGTGGCTGCCGGGGTGGAAGTTGAGGTAGCACAGCCCCAGCTGCTCGCAGCGCCTGATCTCGTCCAGAAACGCATCCCGGGACTTGGCGAGGGCGTCGGGGTCGGGATGACCCAGGTTGATGAGGTAGCTGTCGTGGGGCAGGATCTGCTCGGGGCGAAAGCCCCCCTTCTCGCAGGCCGCCTTGAAGGCATCGATGGACTTGGTGGTCAGCGGCGCCGCCTGCCACTGGCGCTGGTTCTTGGTGAACAGGGCGAAGGCGTTGGCCCCGATAGCCTGGGCTCGGGCTATGGTGTTCTCCACCCCGCCGGCCGCACTGACGTGGGCTCCGATAAATTTCATCTTGTCTCCTCTGCGCTTGCTGGGCGCGTCGCCTCGCGAGTGTGTCAAGGCCGCGAGACGCGCCACCCCCTGATGGGGCGCCATTATGCCCAAGCCCGCCCCTTGCGCCAAACCGGGATTGTCGATGGGGGCAATGGAAAAGGCGCCCGCAGGCGCCTTGATGAGAGGAAGGTGACCCCTGCCCGTCAATAGGCCAGACCGGCCCCGTAGGGGTAGAGCGGGTTCGCGGAGTCCTTCGCCACGTCCGAGTGCTGGTCTTGCACCGCCTGCCAGTTGGAGGGCAGCTCGAAGGGGAGCTTGCCGCGTGCCTTCTGGGTGCCGCTCATGACATCGAACAGGGCCTGATCCAGGGCGCCGAAGTTGGCGAGCAGCACCCGGGCCGCCGGGGCCACCTCGGTCAGGATGGCGGGCCTGTCCAGATAGACGGAGAGCACCAGGGGCACCCCGGCCTGCTCGATGGCCTGGATGGCGGCATAGTCATCCGCGCCGCGGTAGACCCCCTCGTGGGCCGTCTCCTGCACCACCTGATCATTGCTGGCAAAGCCGAGCTGACCGAAGTGGATGCTGCCAAACGGGAAGCGGGGATCCTGCTCGCCCGGGGCATTGACCCGCACGATGGCAAGCCCCGCGTCGGCGAGATCCGTCACCACCGTATAGCCGTTGGCCCTGGCCACCTCGGCGTTGACATTGTGCAGATAGACCCGCTTGCCGTCCGCCTTGAGCGGCAGCAGGGATCCCTCGTTCTTCAGCAACACGTGGGACGCCGCCTGGGCGGCCTGGGCCTCTTGCTGGAACTCGGCCTTGCCCACCAGGACCACCGCGGCCTCCGCATCCACATAGGGATTCTCGAAGAGCCCCAGGGCAAACTTCTGTTCCAGGATCCGCTCGGCCGAGGTGGTGATGGCCGCCTCGGTCACCAGACCGCTCTGCACCGCCGCCAGCAGGGGGGCGGGATCTTCCACGCCACCGAACTGATCCACCCCGGCGTCGATGGCCTTGGCGTAGCGCTCGGCCTTGGTGAGCTTCTCCACCCCCCAGGACATGCCAAAGGGCACGGTCCAGGGGCTGACCCCCGCCGTCACCTCATCCTGGGTCAGCCCCTGCTCGCAGCGGCTGTCACAGTCATTGACGATGCCCCAGTCGCTCAGCACCACGCCGTCGAACTTGAAGTGGCCCCGCAACAGATCCGTGATGATCTGGCGGTTGAAGCCAAACCCCACCTCCTCGACGGGCTGCCCATCCTGGGTCAGACCCAGGGGCATGGCGTAATAGGGCATCACGGCCCCCACCCTGGCCTCGAAGGCGCCCTCGAAGGGCACCAGGTGGTAGGCAAACTGACCGCCGGGGTAGACCTGCTCCTTGCCCCAGGGGTTGTGGGCATCCAGGCCGTTTTTCTGGGGACCCGCCCCGGCGAAGTGCTTGACCACGGTGACCACGCTCTCCTTGCCTATGCCGTCGCTCCCCTGCTGGAAGCCCTCGATGTAGGCCTTGACCAGGGATTTGGC
The DNA here is from genome assembly GCF_000819765.1 of Aeromonas bivalvium. GTDB lineage: Bacteria > Pseudomonadota > Gammaproteobacteria > Enterobacterales > Aeromonadaceae > Aeromonas > Aeromonas bivalvium. The sequence goes on along the minus strand of NZ_CDBT01000024.1, from coordinate 102,084 downwards.
GAGCAGGTTGTCTTCCCCGAAGGTGCCATTGATGCGCCCCCAGCGCGGCTCGGTCGCGAGATCCGCCTGGGGCGAGAGGGCCTCGTGGATGCCGACGGCCCTGTACTCCTGACGGGCGATGTCGCCAAAGCGCTGCACCAGGGCGGCATCGCCGATGGCGGCGAGCCCCAGGGTCTCGGGCCACTGGGAGAAGGCCCCGGCGCCTATGCTGGTGGCGTTGGGATCATGGGTGAAGTGGTTGCGGGGATCCGTGCTCACCGTCATGGGGATGCCGAATCCCACCCCTTCCAGCAGGGCCTGCAGGGTGTTGTTGTCCGCGGCGATGGCCGCCGGATCACCGGCCATGCGGGTGATGAAGGTGTTGACCCCGTCCTCGCGCAGCATCTTGTCCATGGCCGCGAGGTTCACTCGCCCCTCCCCGTCCAGCACCAGGGTGCCGTGCATCATCAGCCCCGCCTTCTGGGCCAGGGTGAGCCTGGCCACCAGATCCCGGGCCCGCTCGGCGGCACCGAGGCGCCAGTCCTCGTAGGGGGTCAGGATGCCGCTGCCATCGAGATCCTTGAATTGCAGGCCATCCTGCTCGATGAGGGTGACGGTGCGGTGGCCCAGGACGGGCTGCTCCGGCTTGGGGGTGGAGTCGTTGTCGTTGCACCCTGCCAGCAGCAGGGCCCCGATGGCGAGGGCGACACGGGTTCGGGAGAGCGAGTGCTGTTTCATTGTTGTTATCTTCCTTGTGTGTGTAGGAGTGGCCACTCTATGCAAAAGCGGCCCCTCTCACTTGCCCGTCGGGTGCAGGAAGTTGCCGGTTGGGAGCAGGATTGAAAAGTGTGAAAAGGGTTGCAGGGTTACCCTTGGTTACAAATCTGAAACATGAAAGCGGCGCTGGCTCACGGCAATCCGCCGCCGTTGGCCGATGATGGTGGGCCACCGCCGACAAGGATTTTTGCCGTGAAGACCGTCTCCAACCGGATTGCCCTGCACTGCCTCAACCACTGGCAGGCCCGGGGGCGGGATCCTGCAGCCCTCCTGCACCCCTGCGGCATCGCCCACGAAGAGCTGCTGATCCCCCAGGGGCGACTCGACACCGGGCGCCACTTCCGGCTGCTGGCGAGGGCCGCCCCCCACGTGGATCTGGCCCTCGACTGGACGCCCCCCGTCCTCCCCGGCCTCTTTGCCGACTTCATGTCGCTGGCGAGCCTGTGCTGCAACGCCGCCACCCTGCGCCAGGCCCTGCACTTCTTCCTCGCCTACCGCCCCCTCATCGGCGAGAGCGACGAGATCCGCCTGCGAGAAGAAGAGGGGCAGGCCAGGGTAAGCTACCACTCGGAGTCCGATCACCCGGATGTCATCGCCCTGAGCAGCCTGGCCAACCTCTGCCACCTCTATGCCCTGCTTCAGTTCTATCACCCGGGGCAGGGCCTGCTGGTGCTACCCACCCCGGTACGCCCCAGGCTGTGGCGTGAGCTGGCAGGCTGGCTGGAAGGGCGGTTGCAACAGGAGGCGGCCTTCGAGCTGCGCTTTCCCGCCCCCTTGCTCGATCTCGCCCACGGGCAGTGCAACCTGCCCCTGCAACCCCTGCTGCTCGGGGAGCTCGACCGGCAGATGGCCCAGCTTCGCCCACGCAGCCGCTACCGGGACAAGGTGATGGCACTCATCCGCCAGCAGCTGTGGCAAGAGAACCCTGAGGCCTCCTCTCTGCTCGATGGGGTGTGCGAGCACCTCAAGCTGACCCGCTGGACCCTCAACCGCCATCTGCGAGAGGAAGGGTGCCACTTCTCGGGCCTGCTGGAGCGGGTGCGCCGGGAGGAGGCCTGCCGCCTGTTGCAGGATCCCGCCCTCCCCTTGCAGAGCGTGGGGGAGCGCCTGGGTTTTGCCCGCCAGAGCAGCTTTACCCGTTTCTTCAAGGAGGCGTTCGACCAATCCCCCAGCCAGTATCGCGCCCATCGCTACCGGGGCTGAGACGGCCGATGGGTTGCCATGCCTGACTCGGCCAGCGGGGACGGACTGGGATCCCAGGCCCGCCCCGGTGTGCCTGGGACGTTTTGAGAGAAGATGCGCGAGTTCACAGAGGTGAAGTATTTGAATTTACTCAATTTAGTTACTGAAAGAGATTGGCTATAGTAGGACCACTGGCCCCACAAGATACGATCAACGGATTGAATAAACGATTCCCCCCTCTGCCCCCGGTCTGGCGCAAGCAGCTGACCCTTGGGCTGGCCTCCTTGTGCTATCTCCTCACCGGCTGGGTGGGGCAGACCCTGTTCAGCCTGCACCCCGCTAACATCACGCTGATCTGGCTCCCCTCCGGGATTGCCCTCATCATGCTGCTCAACTGGGGCATGACATCGCTTCTCTGGATATGGCTCGGCAGTTTCCTGCTCAATGTCGGCGGCATGACGGTAGAGGGCGCCCTGCCCTCCTCCCTCGGGCACACCGCCATCGCGGCGCTGATCGATACCCTGGCCCCCGCCCTTGCCTTGTACCTGCTGCGCCGCTTTCTCCCACTGGGGACCCGCAACGCCAACGACCTCATCAAGCTCGTGCTGCTGGCCGGCGTGGTGCCCATTTCGATCTCCAGCCTGCTGCTGACCTGGAATCTGGTGCTGGGCCACTACATCGCCGGATCGACCTGGGTCGCCATGGCCAAGATGTTCTTCCTGGCCGATATCCTCGGCATCATTCTGGTGTACCAGATCCATACCGGCTGGCAAGATCCCCATGCCTTGCGCATCGTCCGCCTGCGCCACCTGGTACTGCCCCTGGCCGGTCTGTCACTGTTTGGCATCCTGGGGCTGGGTACCCAGAGCAGCTGGTTGATCTATCTGATGCCTCCCCTGCTGATCATTCTGGCGTTCGAAGTGAGCCGCTTCTATCTGAGCATCTTCAGCGGCCTCACCATGCTGTTCATCATACTGGCCACGGCCCATGGCCTAGGCCCCTTCATCCATCTGACCCCGGAGGAAACCAATACTGAGATGATGGCCTTCGTCTTCTCGTCCACGCTCACCATCTTCGGTGTCTCGCTGCAACGCGCACAACTGCACCGCACCGAGCAGGACAAGCAGACCGCGGAGAAGCAGGCCAGTTACGATCCCCTGTCAGGCCTGCTCAACCGTCGCGGCTTCATGCCGACCCTGGCCCGGCTGGACAACCAGGGCCGCCGCTACTGTGTGGCCATGCTGGACATAGACAACTTCAAGTCGATCAATGACAACCATGGTCACAGGGTGGGCGATCGGGTGATCCAGATCCTGGCCCAGATCATCCACAATCGCTGCCGCAGCCAGGACATTACGGCGCGGATCGGGGGGGAGGAGTTTGCCCTGGTATTGGTCGATATTGCGCCAGACGAGGTCGAGCCCTTGCTGGAGGCGATCCGCAGCACCCTTGCCAACATGTCCATCGTGGCCGAGCAGCAGACCCTCTACTGCACCATCAGCATTGGCTGGGCCGACAGCGCATCGGGGCATGACGGGGAAACCTTGCTGCATCACGCCGACCTTGCCCTCTATCAGGCCAAATCGGCAGGCAAGAACCGCATCGTCGCCTTTTCCGGTTGACGGCCCAGTTCCTAGCAGCAGGCCGCTGCCCCCGCTACGCCAGTGCCTCTTCCAGCACGTCGGCCAGCCACTGGATGAAGACCTGCACCCTGGGGGCCAGCTGGCGACGATGACCATAGAGGACATGGATGGGCAGAGGGGGCGCCTGCCACTCGGGCAGTATGGCCACCAGCTCGCCCCTGGCCAGCAGGGAGCTCACCCCGTGTTCGGGCAGCTGTATGATGCCAAGCCCCGCCAGGGCCGCGGCCAGGTAGCTCTCGCTGTCATTGACCGTCAGGGCGCCGGCCATGGGGTAACGCTCGGCACGGCCGTCGGCCCCCATGAACTCAAACCCGCCCGGCTCGCGCCCCAGATCGTGGCCATAGTGGATAAGCTGGTGGCGAGACAGCGCCGCCAGTGTGGTCGGTATCCCATGCCGGGCCAGGTAGGCCGGGCTGGCACAGTTGATCTGCCGCAGTTCCCCGAGCCGGCGCGCCACCAGACTCGATGATTCCAGCGCCCCGACCCGTACCACGCAGTCAAAGCCCTCGCGCACCAGATCGACCCGCCTGTCCGTGGTGCTCAGCATCAGGGTCAAGGCCGGGTGCTGACTCAAAAATGCCGGCAACCGGGGGATCACCAGCAGCCGGGCCAACCGGCTTGGCAGATCGACTCGCAAGCGCCCGCCCAGCTGCCGGGTCTGCTGGAACAATCCCTGCCACTCCTCCACATCCGCGAGCAGATCCAGGCAACGTTCATAGCAGAGCCGCCCATCTGGGGTGAGCTGCACCCGGCGCGTGGTGCGCTGCAACAGGCGGGTGCCCAGGCGCTCCTCGAGGCGACGAATGGTCAGTGACAGGGTCGCCTTGGGCACCGCCAGCTGATCGGCGGCGCGGGTAAAGCTCTTGAGCTCGGCTACCCTCACAAACATGCGCATGGCATCCAGTTGGTCCATCTCGGTCATTGTTCATGTAAATGGAACATTGCATCCAGTATGCCCAGCTTTATCCATGTTTGAAGGGAAAATATAGTCAAGGCGTCCGATAGACCCAGTCAACCCAGGAGCTCATCATGCCCAATCCCATTGCCCTCATCACAGGGGCCAGCCGCGGCCTTGGCCGCAACACGGCTCTCACCCTGGCCACCCGCGGGGTCGATCTCATCATCACCTACCGCCACCAGGCACAGGAGGCGCAGACGGTGGTCGACGCCGCCCGCGCCTTCGGGGTCCAGGCCCATGCCCTGATGCTGGATGTGGGCGAAAGCGCCAGCTTTCAGTCCTTTGCCGAGCAGGTGCATCAACTGCTGCAACAGCAGTGGCAGCAGACCCGGTTCGATTTTCTGGTCAACAATGCCGGCATCGGCATCAGTGCCCCCTTCGATCAGACCACGGAGCAGCAGTTCGATACCCTGATGAACATCCACCTCAAGGGCACCTTCTTCCTCACCCAGCAGTTGCTGCCGTTGCTGCGCGATGGTGGGCGCATCGTCAACCTCTCCACCGGCCTGACCCGCTTCGCCCTGCCTGGCTACGCCGCCTATGCGGCCATGAAGGGGGGCATAGAGGTGCTCAGCCACTATCTGGCCAAGGAGCTGGGCCCCAGGGGGATCGCCGTCAACGTGGTGGCCCCGGGCGCCATCGAGACCGACTTTGGCGGGGGTGTGGTGCGCGACAATCAGGGAGTGAACGATTTTCTTGCCAGCCAGACGGCTCTGGGCCGGGTCGGCCGCCCCGATGACATAGGGGGCGCCATCGCCGCCCTGCTGGCGGAGGAGTGCCGCTGGATCACCGCCCAGCGCATCGAAGTGTCCGGCGGCATGTTCATCTGATGGAGAGGCCCACCCGCGAGAAGAGGTGCCCGGCGGCACCTCTTCTCCATCAAGGCCCGCTCGTCAAGGGTCAGGGGGTCGCCGGCTCGGGCGCGGTGGTCTCGGTCGGGGTGGCTGATGATGGGGCTGCCTCTTGCTTCAGGGCAGTCATGACCTGCTCCTTGTGGGTGAGCTGCTCCATCACCAGCTTGTAGGCGATGTAGTACTTGTAGATGTTGCCGACATAGGTCACCGTCTCGGCGCCTATCTTTTCCGCCGCCACGTACTCGACGTTGTGGAACCAGGCATTGGGATCCAGGCCCTGCTTTTTCGCCTCGGCCCGCAGCCGCGCCACCCGTGCCGGGCCCGCGTTGTAGGAGGCGAAGGAGAAGAGCGCCTTGTCCAGCGCCGTCATGGGTTCGTCGGCATAGTAGTGATCTATCATCCAGCGCATGTATTTGACGCCGCCGTGGATGTTGGGCTCAAGCTGACGGATGTCACCCACCTTCAGCCCCTTGCCGGTGGCAGGCATGATCTGCATGATGCCGATGGCGCCGACGTGACTGCGCGCCTTGTGGTTGAGCGCCGACTCCTGATAGCCCTGGGCCGCCATCAGCAACCAGTCCATGTCATAACGCTCGCCGTACTCGCGAAACAGATCCACCACCTGCAAAAACTTCTTGCGTTCGGCCTCGGCGGCGGCGCTCTTGACGAACTTGTTCTGCTTGAGATAGCGCGCCAGCAGATCGTCGCCGGTCGCCTTGCCACGCAGGGCCTTGATCTGCTCGTTGAGCATGGTCAGCAGTTGCGGGCTCTCCTTGCGCACCGCCCAGGCGATGATGCCCCCCTCCCTGAACACTGGGGTCTCGTGAAGGGTTATCTCGGGAAAGATCTTCTGCCAGAAGCGAGCCTTGTGATCATCCATGACGATAAAGGGCAGCAGACCGGCGTTCACCATCTCCACCAGATCTTCATCTTCCAGCGCCTCGGAGGCGGGCTGAATGTCGATGAGGGGCTCTCCCGCCTCCTTGCGCGCCTGGTTATAGGCGAGCAGGCTCTCGAAATAGCTGGAAGAGGGGCGAACGAAGACGGTCTTGCCCCCCAGATCGGCGGCGCTTTCCACCTTGGGAGAGTGAGGGCCGGAGACCAGCAGTTCGCGCACGTTTTCGAGCAGGGGATCCGTGAACGCCACCCCTTGTTGCTTGCGCTTGTCCGTGATGGTGAGGTTGGCGGCGGCTATGTCCCCCTTGCCGGCAGTGAGGGAGGTGAGCAGCGCCTCCCGGGCCACCGGAATGAAGACGAAATGAACCTTGAGATGGCGCTTGATGGCCTTCTCCTTGCGCAGCTGTTCGTTGAGGCGACGCTCCAGCGTCATGAAGGCGTCATAGGTGACGCCCCGCTGCACCCCTTTATGGATGAAGTACCCCGTCTTGTTGTAGCTGGTCAGCACCCTGATGGTGCGCCGCTCCAGCATGGCATCCAGATCTCCCAGCCAAGGCTGAGCCAGCTCCTGGGCACTGAAGGAGAGCGCCTCGCCCTCCTCTTTCTCCGCCTCCACCGCCTCTTCGCCCCAGGCTGAGACAGAGACAAACAGGCTCAGGGCAAACAATAACCAACAGCGTTTCATCGTGTTTACCTCACTCATTTTATTGAGTGTAGAGCCGCCAGATGTGGCACTTAGCCCATTGCGTTTGATCAATCCAGGGTTGCAGTAACCAGATGATATGACCCGGCCAAAGAGGCAGATCCGGGCAAGATGTCTCTTGGGGATGAGCCCCTGAAAAGGGCGCTTGCTTTGCCAGGGGCGAGCACTTTTTCTTCGAATAGTGGCGTGAGATCTCACTTTTGCCATCTGGCACCAACGGGAATTGATCTAGCGCAAAACCGATCTCGATAAATCATCATTTCCTTTACCCATTATGTAGTATTCCTGCCGAGCAATCGTGGGATCTCATTGATTCCATTCATAACAAGAGTCCGGTTTGCCTGCTCCCGCCACACGCGAAGACTGGTGTCCACGTCATGGATGGCAAGGGTCAGGTTTTGCTACGCATTTTATTGGGGAGCGATGATCGTGAGTTCATGCAAAAAACCAACCTGGCTGGGCCTCGCCGCCCTGCTGATGACAACCCTGCTCTGCGCGCCGGTGCAGGCCGATGAGGCTCAGCCCAAGGGCAAGGAGGCACAGCCCAAGGGAAAAATAGAGACCCGCAGCGAGCTGTTCGCCAAGGATCACGCCGATCAGTTCAGCAGCTGGAAGGCGACCGGCGAGAGCCGCGAGCGCACCGATGCTCTGGCGGAAGATCCGCAGATGGTGGTGCTCTGGGGCGGCTATGCCTTCGCCAAGGACTACAACAAGCCGCGGGGTCACTTCTATGCCCTGACCGATGTGCGGGAAACCCTGCGCACCGGCGCCCCCAAGAGCGCCGAGGATGGCCCCCTGCCCATGGCCTGCTGGAGCTGCAAAGGCCCGGACGTGGCCCGCGTCATCGACGAGCAGGGTGAGGATGGCTACTTCAAGGGGATGTGGGCAAAAGGCGGACCCGAGATCGTCAACACCATCGGCTGCGCCGACTGCCATGACACCGCCTCGAAAGAGTTCAAGGAGGGCAAACCCGCCCTGCACCTCTCCCGTCCCTATGCCGACCGCGCCATGACGGCCATCGGCAAGCCGTTCAAGGAGCAGGGGCACTTCGATCAGCAGTCCCAGGTGTGCGGCCAGTGCCACGTGGAGTATTACTTCACCGGCCCCACCAAGGCGGTGAAATTCCCCTGGGACAAGGGCACCACAGTGGAGCAGATGGAGCAGTATTACGACGAAATAGGCTTTGCCGACTGGACCCATGCCCTCTCCAGGACCCCCATGCTCAAAGCCCAGCACCCCGAGTACGAAACCTGGCGCGCCGGCATTCACGGTCAGAACAACGTCGCCTGCGTCGACTGCCACATGCCCAAGGTGCAGAACGAGCAGGGCAAGGTCTACACCGATCACAAGGTGGGCAACCCCTTCGATCGCTTCGACCAGACCTGCCGCAACTGCCATACCCAGAGCAAGGAGATGCTGCAAGGCATAGTCCAGCAGCGCAAGGATGCCGTCACCGAAATCAAATTGAAGGTCGAGAAGCAGCTGGTGCACGCCCACTTCGAGGCCAAGGCCGCCTGGGATGCCGGCGCCACCGAGGCGCAGATGAAGGACATTCTGCAGGACATCCGTCACGCCCAGTGGCGCTGGGACTTCTCCATCGCCTCCCACGGGGTGCAGATGCACGCCCCGGAAGTGGCGCTGCGCATGCTGGGAACCGCCCTGGACAAGGCCGCCGATGCCCGCACCAAGCTGGCACGCCTGCTGGCTGCCAAGGGGATCAGCCACGAGATCGCCATTCCTGACATCTCCAGCAAGGAGAAGGCCCAGGCCGCCCTTGGCATGGATATGAAGCAGATGAACAGCGACAAGGCCCAGTTCCTCAAGACCACAGTCCCCGCCTGGGATGCCGAGGCCAAAGCGGCCGGACGGCTCGCACAATGACGAGGGAGGCGGGCCCGCACAGCCGGGCCTGCCGCCGGATGGAGGCTTCCTATGGGTGATTTAACGATGGATTTCTTACGACTGATGCTGATGGCAGCCATGCTGCTCACCAGCCTGCAGGGCCAGGCCGCCGATGCGGCAACCGCCCCGGCACCGACGACACATGAAGTGGAATTTCTGCGCAGTGCCGACAAGGCCTGTACCGACTGCCACAAGGAGCAGAGCGAGGGGATGCACGGCAAGCATGGTCAGGCGACCAACCCCAACAACCTGGCACCGGTCACCTGCACCAACTGCCACGGCCAGCCCTCCCCTCAGCACAGGGAAGGGGTCAAGGATGTGATGCGCTTTAGCGACAGCTTCAATAACAAGCAGAGCACCGGGACCTACCCCATCGCCGAGCAAAACGGGGTCTGCATGAGCTGTCACGAGCCCAAAGTGCTGCGCGAGGCGCTCTGGGCCCACGACGTGCACGCCACCAAACTCACCTGCACCAGCTGCCACCAGCTGCACCCGGCCAGGGAGCCCATGGTGGCTATTCCGGAGAAGTCCCGCATCAAGCTCTGCGTCGACTGCCACAGCAAGCAGCATCAGGCCAAGGCAGGCAACCAGAATGCAAGCCTGGGCAAGGAGGCGCCATGAGCTGCTCTCGCCGTGACTTTATGGCGGGGATGGGCGCGGGGGCCCTCATCATGATGACGGGGGCTGCTCGTGCCAACACCCGCGCCCTTGCCACCACCCTCGCCCACAGCCAGACCATAGACGGGGTCCGCTATGGCATGATCCACGACGAGACGGCCTGCATCGGCTGTACCGCCTGCATGGATGCCTGCCGGGAGGTCAATCAGGTGCCAGAGGGGGTCTCGCGCCTCGAGATCCTCCGCTCCGGCCCCATCGGTGAATTCCCCGACGCCGAGTACCACTTCTTTCGCAAGTCCTGCCAGCACTGCGACAACGCCCCCTGCGTGCACGTCTGCCCGACCGGTGCCTCCCATATCCGCGAGGAGGATGGCATCGTCGACGTCAACCCGGATCTCTGCGTCGGCTGCATGTATTGTCTGGCCGCCTGCCCCTATCAGGTGCGCTTTATCAACCCTGTGACCAAGGTTGCCGACAAGTGCGACTTTTGCCGCAAGACCAACCTGGCGGCGGGCAAGGAGCCGGCCTGCGTGGAGTCCTGCCCCACCAAGGCGCTGGTGTTCGGCAATCTGGATGACCCGGACAGTCCCATCGCCAAACGGCTGGTGAAGGAGACCACCTATCGCTACAAGCAGGCACTCGGCACCTCGCCCAAGATGTACCGCGTACCCAAAGGGGAGATAACGTCATGACCATGCAAGCGGCGCTTCACTTCCCCTCGCTGGTGTGGGGATTTGCCCCATCGCCATCTACCGCAGTAACAGAAGGAGGAATGGATCATGTTGCATGACGCATTTCACTTTCCCTCGCTGGTGTGGGACTGGCCCATCGCCATCTATCTCTTTCTGCTCGGCATCTCCGCCGGGGCCACCACCCTCTCGGTGCTGCTGCGCCGCAAGGGGGCCGGCAGCGAGAACGGCATCATCAAGGCGACCGCCATTCTGGCGCCGGTGAGCGTGGTGCTGGGGTTACTGATCCTCATCTTCCATCTGGCCCGCCCCTGGACCTTCTGGAAGCTGATGTTCCACTATCAGTTCGACTCCGTGATGTCGATGGGGGTCATGCTGTTTCAGCTCTACATGGCGGTGCTGTTCGCCTGGCTGGCGGTGGTGTTTCGCTCCGAGATTGAGACCTTGCGCCGTCACCTGCTGCAAGAGAGGTTCGCCTTTGTGGATGGGCTGATAGGCCTGCTGGCTCGTTTCGAGCGGCTGCTGGCGCCGCTCTTGCTGCTGCTCGCCGTGCTCTTGGGGGCCTACACCGGCTTTCTGCTGTCGGCGCTCAAGACCTATCCGCTGTTGAACAACCCGGTGCTGCCGGTGCTCTTCCTGGTCTCAGGCATCAGCTCAGGGATCGCCTCCACCATCTTGCTGGCGGTGACCCTGTTCAAGGAGCACCACCACAGCCCGGGCGTGAGCTTTGTGCATAGCTTCGAGCGCCCCGTGTTGGCGGTAGAGGTGCTGCTGCTGGTCTGCTTCTTTACCGGTCTCTACTTCGGTGGCGGTCAGAAGGAGGTGGCCATGTGGGCCGCCATCGGCAGCGGCTTCTGGGCTCAGGTGTTCTGGGTCGGCGTGGTGGGGATCGGCATGCTGTTGCCCCAGCTGCTCTCCCTGCTGGCTCCGGCCGCGCTGCGGGAGCGAAACGGCCACCTGGTGCTGGTCTGCAGCCTGACCCTGGTGGGCATACTGCTGCTGCGCTACTTCGTGCTCTATGCCGGCCAGATGACGGTAGTTTAAAAAACCGTTCACGCTCCTGCTGCGAGGCCGTGATCAAGGCTCATGCGCTGCTCGGAATCCTCATGTATTCACATACACTCCGGTTCCTGCGCTGCTCTTTACCTTGCTGACAACCTCTCGCGACGGATCGTGAACCGGTTATTGAAAGCTGGGGATAAGCGCCAGCCGCCCTCGGGTGACTGGCGCTTGTTTGTTGCGATGAGTTGTTGCGATTGGTTGTTGCCAGAAATGTAGATGTTATCCCCCAGCGCCGGTACGGTGCAGACGCTGCGGCATAACATAGACGAATGATTGACTGGAGGTTGTGTGCTGGCGGAGCTCGGCTATCTCTCACTGTTGCTGGCGACCGGGCTCGCCCTGCTGCAAGGGCTGCTGCCCTGGCTGGGGCTGCGGCTCGCCTCACGCCCGCTGCTCGGCTGCGCAGCACCGCTGGCCCTCCTGGTCGCGCTCCTGCTGTTGGCCTCCCTGCTGCTGCTCGCCAGCTGTTTTGGCCTCGATGACTTTACCCTGGTCTATGTGGCCCAGCACGCCAACAGGGCCCTGCCCCTTGGCTTCAAGCTGGCAGCGGTGTGGGGGGGCCACGAAGGCTCCATGCTCTTCTTTGTCTTTGCGCTGGGGCTGTGGGGCGCGCTGGTGGCACTTTGCTCCAAGCGGGTCGATCCGCTGATCACAGCTCGAGTACTGGCCATCATGGGGCTGATCGTCGGGCTGTTCGGCCTCTATACCCTGATCTTCTCCAGCCCGTTTGACCGTCAGTTTCCGGGGCCGCTGGAGGGGCGCGATCTCAACCCCATGCTGCAGGATATCGGCCTTATCATCCACCCGCCCCTGCTCTATCTCGGTTATGTCGGCTTTGCGGTCAACTTCGCCTTCGCCATGGCGGCGCTGCACTCGGGCAGGCTCGATGGCGCCGTGGCCCACTGGAGCCGCCCCTGGGCGCTCGGCTCCTGGGTGTTTCTCACCGCCGGTATCGTGCTGGGCTCCTGGTGGGCCTATTACGAGCTCGGTTGGGGTGGCTGGTGGTTCTGGGATCCGGTAGAAAATGCCTCCCTCTTGCCCTGGCTGCTCGGCACTGCCCTGCTGCACGCCCTGGTGGTGTGCGAGAAGCGCGGCGCCTATGGTCACGCCGTGTTGCTGCTCTCCATCTTCACCTTCGCCTTGAGCCTGCTCGGTACCTTCGTGGTGCGCTCCGGGGTGCTCACCTCGGTGCACGCCTTTGCAGTGGACCCCAGCCGCGGCCTCACCCTCTTGTTGCTGCTCGGCTTGTTATTGACCTGCGCCCTCACCCTGTTTGCACTGCGGGCGGACATTCGCGCCCCCTATGCCCGCTTTGGCTTGCTGTCAAAAGAGGGGCTGATCGGCGCCGCCATCCTGCTGCTCAGCGTGGCCTGCGCCAGCGTGCTGCTCGGCACCTTCTACCCCATGGTGTTCCAGTCGCTCCATCTGGGCTCGCTCTCGGTGGGCGCCCCCTATTTCAATACCCTCTTCGTGCCGCTGGCCCTCTGCCTGATGGCGCTGATGACCCAGCTGCCGCGCCTGCGCTGGCAGCGCCTTGCCAAGATCTCCCTCCTCGGGACGCTGCTGCCGCCCCTGCTCGGCCTGCTGGGGGGCGGCCTGCTGAGCCTCGGCTATCGCGAACAGGGATCCATGGGCTGGAGCGGCATCCTCGCCAATATGGCGAGCCTCTGGCTAATCGCGAGCCTGCTGCTCAATTTCTCATTCAAGACTCGCGACCTGAGCGCCAGCCGGCTGGGGAGCCTGCTGGCCCACCTCGGGGTGGCGGTGTGCGCCCTCGGCATTGCGCAGGTGAGTCACCACAGTCAGGAGGGGGGCGCGGTACTCGCCGCAGGCCAGCCCTATCGGCTCGGCGCCTTCGAGTTTCGCTATGAGGGGAGCGAGCCCATCATCGGCCCCAACTACACCGCCGAGCGCATCACGCTTAGCGCGCATAAGGACGGTAAAGAGGTGGCGCGGCTGACGCCGGAGCGGCGCCACTACAGCGTGCGCACCATGAACATGAACGAACCCGGGATCAAATGGGGAATGCTTGGCGATCTCTACGTGGTGCTTGGCGAGAAGATGGGACCCGGCGCCTATGCCATGAGGCTGCACCATAAGCCACTGGTGCGCTGGATCTGGTTCGGTGGCCTGTTGATGATGGCGGGTGGCGCCCTGCGCCTGCTCGCCCGCCGACCGCTGCTGGCTAGCCATCCTGCGCCAGCTACCGCCCCCTGCCCCCGGCTTGAACAGGAGACCTTATGAACGCCCGTCTGCGCCTGTTCGTGCCGCTCCTGCTCACCCTGGGGCTCGGTGCCCTGCTCTGGCTCGGCCTTGGCAACAATCCCTACAGCCAGGATGAGGCTGTCGCAGGGCGCACTCTGCCAGTCTGGCAGAGTGACGATCTGTTTGGTGGCCCCCCCATCCATACCGCGGCACTCAAGGGGGCCCCCTTCGTGCTCAACGTCTGGGCCAGCTGGTGCCCCAACTGCCTCGCCGAGCACCCGCTGCTCAGTGAGCTGGCAAGCGCCGTGCCCCTCTACGGCCTCAACTACCGGGACAAGGGAGACGCCGCCCGCGCCTGGCTCACCGAGGCGGGTAACCCCTATCGCGCCGTGCTGGCCGACCCCGACGGCAAGCTGGCTATGGAGCTTGGCGTCTACGGCACGCCGGAGACCTATCTCTTCGCCGGCGACGGCACCCTGCTGACCCGTCATACCGGCCTGCTCACCCGGGACATCTGGCAACGCCAGTTTGCCCCCCAGCTTGCAAAGGCCCGCAGCAACACCGCTAGCCAGTCCGAAGTGGAGAGAGAAGTAAAGAGACAAGTGCAGGAGAGCAAGCCATGAGCCGTCTCGGCCACGCCCTGATCGCGCCGCTCTTGCTGGCCTTAAGCCTCGGGGCCCTTGCCAGCGGGGTCGACACCTATGAGTTTCGCCACCCCGAGCGGCAGATCCGCGCTCAGGAGCTGGCCCGCGCCCTGCGCTGCCCCCAGTGCCAGAACCAGAACCTGGTGGAATCCAACTCCCCCATCGCCCGGGATCTGCGGCTTGAGGTCTACCGCTGGGTGGACGAGGGGCAGTCTGATGAGCAGGTGATCGCCCGCATAACGGCGCGCTTCGGCGATTTCGTGCGCTACGATCCCCCCTTCAAGAGCAGCACGGCGCTGCTGTGGGGCGGCCCCGCCCTCTTGCTGTTGCTGGCGCTCAGTCGCCTTCGCAGGAGCCTGCATCGCCGGCAACCGGCGCAAGTGCCGCTTGTCGGCGACAGAGCCGAGGGAATGCTTGCCCACGACCCCAGGGCCGAGCTGAACCTCCTCATCATGGCCGAGCAGCAGGCGGGGCTTGCCCCCCACAGCCGCCTCTACCGGGAGCTGGAGCTGGCCCGCCTCGCCAACGCCACCCCAACCGCCGAGCAGGCCCTGCGCGAGCGGCTGGCCAAGGACCGCACCGCCCGCCCGCAGCTTAGGTTTCGGCCATGGATACTAGTTGGGGCCCTGCTGCTGGCGCTGATGGCCGGCATTTATGCCGGCACTGGCCGCTATCAGGCGTGGCAGGATTATCAGTCGCGCCCCGATCCGCTGGCGGGATTGAGCCCCCGGGATCTGCAGGACAAGGAGCTCGGCGCCCTGCACCAGCGCCTGCAAGCCAACCCCGCCGATCTCGACGGCTGGGCGGCGCTCGGCCAGTTGTATCTCTATCGGGACGAGTACGCCAACGCCCTGCTCGCCTACCAGCGCCTCGCCCTGCAAGAAGGAGGCGCCAGCGCGGCGACCCAGGCCGCCCAGGCCACCGTGCTCTACTACCAGGCGGGCCAGCAGCTGACCCCGGAGGCGCAGCGTCTGCTGGCAAGTGCGCTCAAGCAGGACAAGGGCGAGGTGAGCGCCCTGATGCTGCTCGCCTCCGATCACTTCCTGCACGGCCGCTACAGCCAGGCCATCGCCCTCTGGCAGCAGTTGCTGGACAGCGAGCGCCCCCGCATCAACCGGGCCGCGCTGATCGAGGCAATTCAGACCGCCCGCATCATGGGGGGCTAGCCGGGGACAGGGCGGGACGTAGAAAAGAGGGCAAGGGGCGCCGAACAACCCCATAATGCAAACCGTGATTTCACAATGACAAGGTAGATGCATGATCCCCATTTGCTGCCACGCCGTTGCCGGAGTGGCGCTATCGAACATCGATGGCCAGATAAAGATGCTGCTGATGAACAGGGTCAAGGGCGGTTTCTGGTGCCATGTTGCGGGCACGGTCGAGGCGGGTGAAACCGGCTGGCAGACCATAGTGCGCGAGTTTGGCGAGGAGACGGGCATCAAAGTGGCCGAGCTCTATAACGGCCAGTATCTGGAGCAGTTTTACGACGCGGCCACGAATACCGTGATGGTGGTGCCTGTGTTCGTGATCTATTGCCCGCCCAATCAAACGGTCACCCTCAATGATGAGCACACCGAATATCGCTGGTGCACCTTGGCCGAGGCCAAGGGACTGGTGAGTTTCCCCGGCCAGCAGGCGCTCTATGACCATGTCTGGCACCATTTTGTGCAAGGCCACCCCTCGGCGCTGATGCGGATCCATGTTCCTTGATGCCACCCACCTCCTCCCTGACGCACCTCATGGTCAAAGGCTGCCCATCGGCGCCCTCCCTGGGCGCTGGGTGGCATCTAGCCAGCTGGGCGGTGCGTCCGGGGGCGAGGCGCTCAGGCCCATGGCATTCAGATGATATCGAACTCAGGGGGCACAAGATCAGGGCCAGGCACAGTGCGTCCCTGGGACTGGGGCCAAACCAACCTTCGCCTTCTCGCACAGCGTCATCCTGGCGCGAGCGCCGACATACGAATAAATATGCACTGAAAACACGGTTCAACCCGCCCGACATATGAACTCTTCTGCTGTTTGTATGAAGCATCATGCTGCTGAAAATTTTCTGTGAGCCACCTCCCGTCGTTTAATCCGCGAGCCTCTACCCTTGCTCCATACAATAAAAACCGGACGCGTTCCGGTTTATTTCACCATGCATCACAAAGGAGTGTCATATGTATAAAAAAGTGAAACTGGCGAGCATTATCAGCACCCTCATTCTCTCTGCCTCTGCATATTCTGCCGAGATGACGGTGGGCTTCTCGCAAATAGGCTCTGAGTCCGGCTGGCGGGCGGCGGAAACCTCGGTCGCCAAGAGCGAAGCGCAAAAACGCGGCATCACCCTGAAAATTGCCGATGCCCAGCAGAAACAGGAGAACCAGATCAAGGCCATTCGCTCCTTCATTGCCCAGGGGGTGGATGCCATCTTTATTTCGCCCGTGGTGCAGACCGGCTGGGATCCGGTATTGCAGGAGGCGAAAGAGGCCGAGATCCCAGTGTTCCTGCTGGATCGCAACATCACGGTGAAAGATGACGGCCTCTTCATGACCGGGGTCGCCGCAGACAGCGTCCACGAGGGAGAAGTGGCGGCCCAGTGGCTCATCAAGCAGCAGGATGGCAAGCCGTGCAACGTGGTGGAATTGCAAGGCACAGTGGGTGCCAGCGTGGCGCTGGATCGCAAGAAGGGCTTCCTCGACACCGTCGCGGCCGTGCCCACCATCAAGATCATCCGCACCCAGTCTGGGGACTTCACCCGCAGCAAGGGCAAGGAAGTGATGGAGAGCTTCATCAAGGCGGAAAATAGCGGCAAGAATATTTGCGCCGTCTACGCCCATAACGATGACATGGCCATCGGCGCCATTCAGGCCATTAAAGAGGCCGGGCTGAAACCGGGCACGGATATCAAGATCATCTCCATCGATGGCGTACCGGATATTTTCAAGGCGATGATGTCCGGCGAAGCCAATGCCTCGGTAGAATTGACGCCGAATATGGCAGGCCCCGCCTTCGATGCCCTGCTGGCCTATAAGAAAGACGGCACCCTGCCCCCCAAACATATCAAGACGGCGTCTATTCTGTTCGAGCCCGGGAGTGCCGAGGCCCAGCTCGAGCTCAAAAAAGACATGGGTTATTAATACCGCTCGCCCGCTGAGCCTGCCAGTTGAATAAGACGCCATATCGGCTGGGTTGCGATATGGCGTCTTATATCGGAGAGCCCCTATTCATGTCAGAAAACACTCAGGATGTCCTGTTGAACGCCCGCGGGATCTGCAAGGCCTTTCCCGGGGTACGAGCCCTGCATCAGGTGGACTTCTCCCTGCGAAGGGGGGAGATCATGGCGCTGCTCGGCGAGAACGGGGCCGGCAAGTCCACCCTGGTCAAGACCCTCACCGGCGTCTATCAGCGTGATGCGGGCCGCATCGAGCTCGATGGCGTTCCCATCTCCCCGACGGACACAGCCCACGCCCAGCGCCTGGGGATTGGCACCGTCTATCAGGAGGTCAACCTGCTGCCGAACATGTCGGTGGCGGACAACCTCTTCATCGGCCACGAACCCCGCCGTTTCGGCTTCATCGACAGAGCCGCCATGACCCGGCAGGCCAGCGCCATCATGGCCAGCCACGGCTTTGAGATGGATGTCACCCTGCCCCTCGACCACTACTCGGTCGCCATGCAGCAGATAGTAGCCATCGCCCGGGCGGTGTCACTCTCCGCCAGGATCCTGATCCTGGACGAGCCCACCGCGAGCCTGGATGCCAGCGAAGTCCAGATGCTCTTCGCCCTGATGACGCGCCTGCGGGATCAGGGGGTGAGCCTCATCTTCATCACCCATTTTCTCGATCAGGTCTACGCCATCAGCGATCGCATCACGGTGCTGCGCAACGGCGAGCTGGTCGGCACCCGCGACACCCAGGCGCTGCCACAACTGGAGCTGGTCAAGATGATGCTGGGGCGCGAGCTGGACGACAATGCCCTCAAGCGGGCGGGCAAGACACTGCGCAGCCACCAGCCCATGGTGTCGTTCAGGGACTATGGCAAGCGGGGGGTCATCGCCCCTTTCAGTCTCGACGTCATGCCCGGGGAGATCGTCGGTCTCGCCGGCCTGCTCGGGTCCGGTCGTACCGAGACCGCCGAGCTGATGTTCGGCATAGTGCCAAAGGATTGTGGCGAGTGCCGGGTGCGGGGCAAAGCGGTAACCATCCGCTCTGCACGCCAGGCGGCCGCCAACGGCTTTGGTTTCTGCCCGGAGGATCGCAAGAGCGCCGGTATCATCGCCTCGGCCTCGGTGCAGGAGAACATGGTGCTGGCCCTGCAAGCCCAGCGGGGCTGGTTGCGCCCCCTGCCCCGCAAGGAGCAGGACGAGATCAGCGCCCGCCTCATCGAGCAGTTGGCCATCAAGACCCCGGGACCGGAGCAGCCCATCCAGTTTCTCTCCGGGGGCAACCAGCAAAAGGTGCTGCTCGCCCGCTGGCTGCTCACCAAGCCCCAGTTCCTGATCCTGGACGAGCCCACCCGGGGCATCGACGTGGGGGCCCACGCCGAGATCATCCGCCTCATCGAATCCCTCTGCGCCAACGGGCTGGCCCTGCTGGTCATCTCCTCCGAGCTCGAGGAGCTGGTGGGCTATGCCGATCGGGTGATCGTCCTTCGTGACAGAAAACAGGTGGCAGAGCTTGCGACGGACGCCCTCAGCGTTCCTGCCATCATGAACGCCATTGCATGTGAGGCCTGATATGACGTCATCCATCCTCCCCCTCGCCAAGGGGTCGCGCGCCCGCAGGGAGTGGCCCACGGGCTCGGCCCAGTGCGCCGCCCTGGTGTGCGTGCTGCTCATCAATGCCCTGGTCGCCGACAACTTCTTCGCCATCCACATCCAGGATGGGCGGCTGTTTGGCAGCCTCATCGACATCCTCAACCGCTGTGCCCCGGTGGCCCTGCTCTCCCTCGGCATGACGCTGGTGATCGCCACCGGCGGCATCGACCTGTCGGTGGGAGCCGTCATGGCCATCAGCGGGGCCACCATGGCCAGCCTGGCCACCGGCGGTCACAGCCTGCCGGTCATCTTCGCCGCCGTCATCGGGGTGGGCCTTCTGTGCGGCCTGTGGAACGGCCTGCTGGTGGCGGTGTTCAAGATCCAGCCCATCGTCGCCACCCTGATCCTCATGGTAGCGGGCCGGGGCATCGCCCAGCTCATCACCGAGGGGCAGATCATCACCTTCAACAACGAGGCCCTTGCCTGGATCGGCAGCGGCTCCCTCTTCTATCTGCCCACCCCGGTCATCATCACCCTGGGGATGACGCTGCTGCTCTGGCTGCTGACCAAGCGCACCGCCCTCGGCCTTTTCATCGAAGCGGTGGGGATCAACATCAAGGCCGCCAAGAACGCCGGGCTCAACACCCCCATGGTGGTTATCGCCACCTACCTGTTGAGCGGCATGATGGCCGCCGTCGCCGGCATGATAGTCGCCGCCGACATCCGGGGTGCCGATGCCAACAACGCCGGGCTCTGGCTCGAGATGGACGCCATTCTGGCGGTGGTGATAGGAGGCACCTCCCTGATGGGGGGGCGCTTCAACCTCGCCCTCTCCCTGATCGGCATACTGATCATCCAGGGGGTGAACACAGGTATTCTGCTCTCCGGCTACCAGCCCCAGTGGAACCAGATCGTCAAGGCCCTGGTGGTGCTAGCGGTGCTGGTCATGCAGTCACCGGCCCTCAACCACCTGTTCCAGCGAGGGACTCGCCATGTTTAAACGCAACCTCCCCCTGATGGTGACCATCATGGTCTTCGTGCTGGGCTATCTGCTCTGCCTGGCCTCCTTCCCGGCCTTCATGTCCACCCGCATCATCTGCAACATACTGACGGACAACGCGTTTCTAGGAATAGTGGCGGTGGGCATGACCTTCGTCATCCTCTCGGGGGGCATCGATCTGTCGGTGGGGGCCGTCATCGCCTTCACCGGCGTGCTGCTGGCAACCCTCATCGGGGATCTTGGGGTCAGCCCCATGCTGGCCATCCCCCTGGTGCTGGTGCTCGGAGCAGGCTTTGGCGCCCTCATGGGCTGGCTCATCGACACCCTGAAGATCCCCGCCTTCATCATCACCCTGGCGGGCATGTTCTTCCTGCGGGGGGCCAGTTTTCTCATCTCCGAGCAGTCCCTGCCCATCGATCACCCCAGCTTCACCTACCTGTCGAGCCTGTCATGGAAGATCCCGGGCGGCGGGCGCCTGAGCCTGCTGGCCCTCATCATGCTGGCGGTGGTGGTCTTCGGCATCCTGCTCGCCAACCGCACCCGCTTTGGCAACAACGTTTACGCCATCGGCGGCAACGCCACCTCGGCGGCCCTGATGGGGATCTCGGTGCGCCACACCACCATTCGCATCTACCTGCTCTCCACCACCCTGGCGACCCTGGCAGGCATAGTGTTCGCGCTCTATACCTCGGCGGGCTATCCGCTTGCCGCCGTCGGGGTGGAACTCGATGCCATCGCCGCCGTGGTGATCGGCGGCACCCTGCTGAGCGGCGGGGTGGGCACCGTCTTCGGCTCCCTGTTCGGGGTGCTGATCCAGGGCTTGATCCAGACCTACATCAACTTCGACGGCACTCTCAGCTCCTGGTGGACCAAGATCATCATCGGCCTGCTGCTGTTTTGCTTCATCGCCCTGCAGCGCCTGCTGATCCTGGTCTCGGAACACCGCAAGGCCAACAAGCCAGGCCCCTTCAAACGCCAGGTTGCCGCCACCCCCTCCCCCGAGGCAGGAGGATAAGACGCAAGAGATAACGACCCATGAGCCTGGCACCTGCAACCCCAGAGCTTCTGAATGTGCATTGAGCCATGCCAGCGTCGGTTGCAAACAGCAGGCAGAGCTGGCTATCCGGGGCATGGCAATCCCCAGTCCCCCACATCAGGGCACAAGCGTGGCAGGACGCCTTGCCTTATGTTCAGCAAGGCCTGAGATTGATGCAGAAGGAAGTGCGTGTTAACGCCTTGTATGCAAGACATCGGCTTGAAACCTGTGTCTTGTGAATACCATCTCCATGCAGTCAGGCTGGGCAGCGGCAGCCCCACCGTGCCCGCTGGTTTATCGCCTCAGTGCGCCAACGTCTGAGCGGCCTGCGGGGTTATCTCCTCCCCCAGCAATTCGCGCACGTCACCCACGGTGAAGATGTTCCGGCCCTCGGCGTATTGCTCCGCCAGCAGCTGGTTGCAACGGGTCAACCGCTCGCTCGGCTTGGCCCACTGCTCGGGTGGCAATGGCTCGCTCCAGACTGCCAGCTCGGGATGGGCGGCGAAGTAGCGTTCGGCAAAGCACTGCGACAGGGCCGCCACTGCTACTTCTGCCCTTGAAAATGAAGTCCCGCTGAATCATACCCCCGAGATACCCCAACTCCAGCTTGACGGCGGTATTGGTGTCAAAGGTATAGAATATGCCATTCAAGTTTCCTTATTGGGGCTCAAGAAAATCGCCGGATAGTGAGCCAGCTTGTTCATCGAACAAACTGGCTTCCTAGTGAATAGCAACAAGAGTTATTTATCAATCACTGTCGAGATCTTAAAATCAAATCATTGGATGACCTTTTATATTTTTTATCTCGACGCATCTGATTTGATTTTTAATCAGTTCAATAACACGTTCAAAATCCTCGGACTTACAATATAAATTGTCGCTATATGCAACTGTAAAGGGGGTGGATTCAAATCTCAGTGCCTTTTTTCTATTAGAAATAGACAGCGTGTAGGGCCAGTCTTTCTTAAACATGGTATCATGTTCTGAAACTTCACTCTTAAAATCAGTGAAAAACACCGCAAAGAGCGCCATACCACCTGCACCAACCAGTGCTAACGGCCCCAATACTGCTACCGCCATCACACATACAGCCACTCCCAGCCAAGCCAAGCCCCGGACTATTTTATAGGCTATTTCAGGAATGGCGTCATGATAAGTGACGATTAAGCCTTCTGTTGTCAGTCGATAATGATAGTTTTTATCTGCTAGCCATAAGTAACGAGTAAAGGCCGCAACTATTCCCCCCATGATAATAGGAGCCCAACCTGCATCATCATCGCTATACACTAGCCATATACCAATAGACATCATAATACCAACTGGGATTGAAATAACTAGCCAGACAAAAGGTGTTTTTACCCTAATCCCCCATTCATGGAGCGTAGGGGCCTCACGCACCCTTTTCTGATTGGCATTGATTATACGTTGTTGCTCTTCCTGCGGCAGCAGATGAAAAGGGATGTCCTGCTCGTTCGCCTCGTTCATTATTTATTCCCTTGCGTGCCAACCACTAGTGCAGGCATAGAGTTCACCTCACCACTGCTGGTATCCAATATAATGGGGCCGTTGCTATTGCCGTTGCCCTTGAAAAAAATTGCCGCTGCACCATGCCACCCAAATAGCCCAGCTCCAGCTTGATGGCGGTATTGGTATCGACCCCCAGCGGTAGGGTATAGATCATCTCATCCCAGCGTCCGCGCTGTGTCTCAAGCGTCCTAGGCTGCATGGCCGCTTGATAGCGCACCAGATCCTCCTTGGAGCGTACCGGCACCATCTGACCAGCGCGGGCCAGAGGCTGGCCGATGACCTTCAGTCCTATGGTCTGCCCTCGCAAGTGAGCCGGCAGCGAGAGTTGCAACTGCCACTGGGGGCGACCAGTGTCCATCCAGCCCTGGGCCGGGGAGCGCACCACCGTCAGGCTGGCACCAGGCTTATTGACCAGCAATTCAAAGCGAGCCAGTTCGTCCTCGGCAGATTGGTAGCCCTGAGTTGATTTAAATAGCCACGTCTCTTACACCAATCATTCTAATACCCCTACGACTGTCACATCTAAATAAACACTCCATACTAATAAGCTACTTATTTATTTCATCCAGTTTTCTTGGGGCGCCAACATCCAATACACCAACAGGGGTCCTGCGAAGAGATAGTTCACTTTTAAATTCTCTATATTCATCACATCCAAGTTCTCCCATCAAACATGACAGAATTTTATATAGATCTTCTTTATGGCAATACATATAAGAAAACTCAAACCAGCTAAATGGGATGACATCAAACCGAATAAGACTTCTTTTTTTTACTACCTTCACAACGTATTTTTTATCTTTATTAAACACCGTGTATTCAGTCGTGGTTTTTTTTTCAAAACCAGTGAAAAACACGGCCAAAAGAGCCATGCCGCCTGCGCCAACCAGTGCTAGCGGTCCCAGTACAGCCACGGCCATCACGCACACCACCACTCCAAGCCAAGCCAAACCACGCACTATAGTGTAGGCCACTTCGGGAATAGCCTCATGATAAGTGACGATTAAACCCTCTGTTGTTAACCGATAATGGTAATGCTTATCCGCCATCACCAAATAACGTAAATAGAACGTCATCACTATCGACATACCGACCATCATATAAACAAAAGCCCAATCATTATCTCCAGCAAACCATACCACCGCACCTCCGAATAGCATCATAGCGCCAACGACTATCAATATTATTGGCCAGGCGAAAGTTGTTGGAACTTTAATATCCCATTCATAGCACGTCTGAGCCTCATACACTTTTTTCTGATTGGCATTGCTAATGCGTTGCTGTTCTTCCTGCGGTAGCTGATGAAAAGGGGTTTCTTGCTCGC
Organism: Aeromonas bivalvium; assembly: GCF_000819765.1. Lineage (GTDB taxonomy): Bacteria > Pseudomonadota > Gammaproteobacteria > Enterobacterales > Aeromonadaceae > Aeromonas > Aeromonas bivalvium. Next base: position 78,346 of record NZ_CDBT01000024.1, on the reverse strand, counting down.
TTGCCCCAGCTGCTTCATTCGTGTTGTTCATTATTTACTCCCTTGTTTACCAACTACCAGGGCGGGCATAGAACTTAATTCACCGCTGCTGGAATTCAAAGTGATAGGTCCACCACTATTGCCGCTGCCCTTGAAGACAAATTGCCGCTGTACCATGCCACCCATATATCCCAGCTCCAGTTTGATGGCGGTATTGGTATCGACCCCCAGCGGCAGGGAATAGACCATCTCATCCCAGCGTCCGCGTTGTGTCTCCAGCGTCTTGGGCTGCATGGCAGCCTGATAGCGCGCCAGATCCTCTTTGGAGCGTACCGGCACCATTTGACCGGCGCGAGCAATTGGCTGGCCGATGACCTTTAAACCTATGGTCTGCCCTCTCAAGTGAGCTGGCAGCGAGAGTTGCAACTGCCACTGGGGGCGACCGCTGTCCATCCAGCCCTGGGCCGGGGAACGCACCACCGTCAGGCTGGCACCAGGCTTATTGACCAGCAACTCAAAGCGAGCCAGTTCGTCTTCTGCGGACCAGTTGGCGGGCTGCTTGCCCCAAGTGGATTGCAGCAACCACTTTTCCAGATCCGAACGTTTAAAGATATTCAGCAGCACTGTCAGTACCAGATAGGCGGCACCTAGCACAAATAATCCAACCGCCATCCAGGGTGCAAAAATCGCTGCTATGGACGAGCCACCAAACCCATTGATACCTAAGAACACAAGCTGAGTAAAAAAGATCCCCCCCTGGCCTAGCAATACAACCGCTTTCATTTGCAGAAGTGTTTTTTCCATGCTGCTTATCAGAGGATCCTTGCTGGCCTGGAAGGAGTCCCACATCTCTGCCCCTGCAGCCACCATTCCCAACCCAGCAAAAGCTAACATCCGTATAGAGAAGGACCTAATCAAAGCCCCATCCTTACTTCCCAGCACGTCACTAATTGACAATGATGTCAGTGTTTTTCCGTTAGTTACTAGAGGCTTTAACTTCTCCCACGCCGCCCCCTGGTAGAGCGCAGCAATGGCGTTCCCTGTCCAGGCAAAGGCAGCCCCCAATTGCAGTGAGGCCCGCTCCCGGCCGATAGACTGGGCGTTTTGCGCCGTTCCGGCAATGACCACACTCAGGTTCCAGAGGTTGAGCAGGGCCACCAAGCCGCCGAAGGTACCCATATTGGGCACACGCTCATTCATGGCCGAGACCCCCTTGCTCACCCCAGTGCGCACGCTCGCCAGATAGTCGCCTATATATTGCCGTGCCTGCTGCTGGTAGAGCTCCCCCTTGAGTCTGACCAGTTGCGGCATCTCGGCGGCTATCAGGGTATCAAGCTCTTGTTGCAAGGCCCTTAACTGGCCATTGATGGCTTGCACCGTGGTGTTGCGCCCGGGCGGGGGCGAGGAGATGACGGCCATTTGCTTGACGATAGGCTGCATCTTGCTCTGGAAACCACCCCAGCGCAGCTTGAAACCGCTGTCGACCTGGAGCGGCTTGTCGCCAAGCAGGGATTCGAGCAGTACCAGCCTTAAGTTGCCTGCCAGGCTGTTCTTCCAGGCATGGGGCAAGATGGCCGCCATGATCTGGGCATGGGCCCCCTTGGCAAGGGATTGACCCGCCCCTTTGATGGCGTCGATCACGGCCTCGACCGTCTGGAACCAGGGCTTCTGCTTGAGCCTCTCCTCCCCCAGCAGTGTCTCCAACTCGGCCACTCGACCAAAGAGAGCCGTCATGTCCCCCGAAGAGGTGCTGAGCCAGGTATTGTCCACCGTCTGCTCGCTCAACCCCTTGTGCAGATCACTATCAAAACCATAGGGGGCCAGCGCCAGCAGGTTGTCCCGGCGTTTCTCATCCAGCAGTTTTTCCAGTGCTTTTTTGTGGTCCTGGCTGGTGCAGCTGAGGGTGGTCGCCTGCGCCGCTTCGGCTATCAGGGTCAACAGATAGGCCTGTCCCCTGGCCGTCCTGTTATCCAGACCAAAGGGCAGCGGATCGGCCTTGAGGCGGGTCAGGCCATTGCGCAGATCTTCGTGGGCGCGACCCAGGGCCAGTTCCAGCTCATTGAGGGGCACCTGATACTGTTTGATAAAGCCATTGAGTCCGCCCCAATTGACCTCATCCTGGAAGGCGGCACGCTCCTTCCATTGATTGACCTGCTTGCTGGAAGGGTTGAAACCGTACTGGTCACGCAGGCGCTGGAGCTTGGCATCGGCTTGCTGGGCCATGGGGGAGTTGAATGTCACCATACCGGGCTCTGCGCTCATGCTTTCGGCATCGGCGAGATACCGGTCCCCCAGATAATCATCCAGCGCCTCTTCAAAAGCCTGGGTTTTGGCCACATTGCCTCTGACGGAAGCGGGCAGTTCCTTCTCATCTAACCGGACCCTTGCCAGATTGCGGGTCACCTCTGCCATCATCAGCTTGTGGCTATTGGTTTTTCTGATGGTGTCATTCTCACCCAGCAGGGCTTCGCGTTTGGCCAGCAGATTGTTGACCTCCATACTGAGGTCGGCGAGATCGGCCAAGGGGTCATCCAGGGCAACCATCATGGCGCTCTTGGGATCCGGCATACCGGCCTTGTAGGCCTCAGGCGTTCCGGCAGCTTTGTGCCGCAGCAGCTTGATGGCCCCCAGCTTCCCTTCCTCTTCGGGCTGAGACAGAGGGGTACAGCTTAGCGAGAAGTCCTGATTCGGCATGCCAAGATCTGCCACCTGTGCGAGCAAGTCGGTTACCCCGCAATGGGCCGCCTTCAAGGTGGTGGCGAAGCTGAGTGGCGTGACCTTGCGCATCCAGCTGCCACGCAGGCTGGCATTTTTCGTCATCTCGCCCTTGATGCGGGTGGTCCAGCGTTCGGGAGAGTAGATCAACATCAGGGTGTGGGGCGCCAGATAGAGCAGATGTCCCTTGCTCCCCTTGCTGGCGCTGACAAATTGCGCCCCCTTGATCTCGTACTCATCGAGCACCTTGGCGGTCTCGTCATAGACATAGAGCCAGCCATCGCGCAGTTGGCGCAGGGTGTATGCGCGACTCTTGAGCGTCAGGGCCCCCTTGAAACCTTTGCCTGGCAAGGGGTGCGGCTGACGCTGGGGGGAGACGAACCCCTCATCCAGTGCATAACGCACCGGTACTATGGCTATCTCTTTGTTCTTGAACGGACAGGCCCCGGCGGGGTGCTTGCCGTCACTCGGATTTGCACACTGGGCAGCCTGATTGGGGGTGCTCATGCCACTCTCTCCTTCTTGTTCTGCACGCGAGCCTGGGCCAGTTCGGCGGCCCGTTCAATACGTTGGGACGGGGTCTGGCTCGATGGGTTCAGCGCCAGTTCGCGTATGTCGTCCACCTCGTCTTCTTCACCTGGCACCTGTTGCGCCGGGGTCAACACGGTGTCTCCCAGATAGCCCAGCAGGTTGAACATCAGCAGCAGATCCCGCTCGCTCTGAAATCCCCTGCCATAGCCCCACTCGGCCCACTCGGCGATCCACCGAGGAGCATCTGTCTGCTCGGCCAGCCGCGCGGGAAACCATTTCTCCATATGGCGCCCTATCGCCCCCAGCGTGTTCTGCCAGGTGACCTCCCCCAGCCGCGTCCACTGCTCATCGGTCAGCCGCAACCGTTCACCCTGTCTTGGGGCAAGCACAGGGGGGGCCTGCCGGTGCTGCCAGCCCTCTGGCGTCGGGATCCAGACCTGCCCTATCCCCTGCCACAGCCAGGGGTCCTCATCCATCAGCAGCCGTCCCATGGTCTCGGGTTTGGCCATCTTGAGCAGAATGCGGCTGCCATAGGGGCTCTCGACCTCGATGAGCGTGCGCAGGCTCTCGGCCAACGCCAGCAATTCGAGGGGGGAAGATAACAGGTAACCCCATGATGGTTCACGCTTTTCCATAAACCAGTCCAGCAGTGTCCGGCTGGCGCTGACCAGACAGGGGCTCACCTCCCGCAGGCTGTCCCAAGGCTGATGCAGGTAGATGGGCTGATAGTCGGGTGAGTCGGAAATTTCAAACAAGGTCCGTTCAATACACGGGATCTGGCCGCCATCAAGCAACAAATAGAGTCGTTCTCCTTGCGCCAACGTCAGGGGCGGCAGAGGGTGTGTCATGCCTCCCCCTCCTTGGCGAGCAGCTCGCAGATCTCGCACACGGGCTCGGCGGATTTGAGCGTCGCAATCTGACGGACAGGGTCCAGGGGGGCGGGGGGCGCCACCACTTCCACCTCACCGGGCAGGGTCGGCATCTTGCCCGCCCAGCCAGAACCCGAGCCCGGGCTGCCCCCTGAGTTCAGCTTGATGCTGCCGCCGGAGAGGGTCACGCCGCTCGGATCGATTTTCACAAAGCTGCCACCGACCTTGAGTGTCAGCTCGGCGCCTGCCTCCAGCACTATCTTCATGCCCGCCTTGTGGTGCACCTCGCTGCCCGCTTCCACCAGCAGGGATTGCCCCAGCTTCTGATGCAGGGAGCTATCCACGGTGAGGGAATAGTCCCCCTTGATCTGGTCCCGTTTCTCGCCATCGACGCTGAGGTGGTCGTTGGCCTTGATGCGGGTCACCCGCTCATGGTCGATATCCCGATGCTCGTCGTGCTTGATGTGCCAGGCCGCGTCGTTTTCGATGAGCAGGTTCAGGTCTTTCTGACCGTGGATGTAGATCTCCTCCTGCCCGGCCTGATCCTCGAAGCGCAGCTCGTTGAAGCCCTCCCCCTGGTGGGTCTCGGTGCGCAGCACGGTGCGGGTCTTGTGGGCAGGCAGTTCGTAGGGCGGCCGGTTGGTGGCGTGATAGGTGCGCCCGGTGACGATGGGCTGATCCGGGTCCCCTTCCAGGAAGGAAACGATCACCTCGTGACCGATGCGGGGGATGGCCATGATGCCGTACTGGCCGCCGGCCCAGCCCTGGCTCACCCGCACCCAGCAGGAGCTTTGGTCGTTGCTCGAGCCATAGCGGTCCCAGGGGAATTGCAGCTTGACCCGGCCGTGCTCGTCGCAATAGATCTCCTCCCCCTCGGGCCCCACCACGAAGGCGACCTGGGGGCCGTCCACCATGGGTTTGTGGGGAATGGCAGGGCGCCAGCTCTGCTGGGCCTTGACCACAGAGAAGTCGTTGCCAAGGGTGGTGGCGCCATCGCCCCCTTCCTCTTCCAGGGCCTGGGGCTGTTTGCCGATGTGGCGGACATGGACAATCTGCCAGTCGGTGTTGAGGCTGTCGTTGGGATGTTCGCTCAGGGAGAAACGCTGCCCCGGCAGCAGGGCGGCGCAGTTGGACTGGCCTTGGCTCGTCATGGCGTCCTGGCGCAGGGCGTCGAGCCGGTACTGGCTGAAGGCCTTGCCGCTCGGGTCGGCTTTGAAGCGGCCCGGGTAGTCAAAATGCTGATAGCCATCCCGTTGGTGATCGAGGGTACTGCCGACGGCATGATGGGAGAGGCCATAAGCCGGGGTCTTGAAGCTGTAGTCTTTCAGCTCCACCTCGCTGGTGCGCACCGATTCGCGGTAGTGGAACTGGCGCACATAAGGACCCTGCTCCAGGGAGCGGTTGCCGAGATTGAAGAAGAGCTCGGGGCCCGGGGTCAGGGCGGCGGCATCGTCGGCAAAGACGATGCGGTGCTTGCCCGCCTCGAACTCGTGAAAATAGAAGAGCCCCTCCTCGGCGGCGAGGCGCTCGACGAATTCGAGGTCGCTCTCCCGGTACTGGACGCAGTATTCCCGCTGGGGGTGGTCGTGTTTCAGGGCGAAGGCATAGTCGGTGATGCCGGCCTCTTGCAGCAGTATGCTGATGATTTCTTCAGGTTTTTGCGCCTGGAAGATGCGGGCGTTGCGGCGCAGGGAGAGGCGCCAGAGGGCGGGCCTGACGACGACCTGATAGCGGGTGCGGCGAAAGCCGCTGTCCCCCTGCACCATGTCGCTGACCACGCCGCAGACCCGGCGCTGCAACTCGCCGTGGTACCAGACCAGCAGTTCGCAGGGCTGGTCGAGCACCTCGGCGAAGGGGATGTCGGCCTGGTGGCTGGCGAGGTCAATGGTCAGCGTGAAGGGGCCGCTCAGGCGCTCATCCAGGCTGAACCCGGCCACGGCGAAGGTGGTCTCGGGCAGGGTGCCCACCCGGGCGGTGAACTGCAATCCTGTGTTGTCTGCCATGGATGGCTCCTTATCCTGCCTGACCGGTGCCGCTGCCGATCACCACGCCGCCACAACCAATCTCGGTGCCGGTGACGGCGATGGGCTTGCCGTTGACCAGCACGGAGCCGACCCCGCCCGAGATGCTGCGCGGATGGGGCGGGTTGTTGGGCTTGTCGTGGGGCGCCAGGGGATCTCCCTGACGGGCCACGGGTTTGCCATCGAGCAGGACATCCGGGCTCGCGGCGATGATGGGCGATGGCACGAATCCATCATGATCGGTGCCGAGATCTCCGAGCAGGGCAATGCTGGGACACATATGATTCTCCTTGTTCGCCCATGCCAACACCTCGGCATGGGCGGGAATTCAACCCGGGGGCAGGATGCCACCGTCTTGGTACAGGGGGCTGCCCTGCAATTGATAGAGGCGCACGGCCAGGGATTTCAGTTCATCTTCCATGAGCTTGAGCTGGGCCGGGGCCGCCTGCCCCTTCCCTTCCAGGGTCGCCAGCCTGGCCTCGAGGGGCACGTCCAGCAGCAAGTCCTGCTGAATTTCATAGAGGCGGGACTTGAGGTAGGAGATGGTCACCGTCTTGCGCTGACGCTCCAGCTCGAGCAGGGTGGCCAGCAGCTCATCGACGCCGCCCTTGACCCCGAGGTAGCGGGACTGCGCCGATGCGGCATCGCCGCGCTGGCGTTGCAGGGCCGCCTGCCACTGGCGCGCCATGGCCTGGACCTGGGCCGTCTCCGGGTAGAGCCGCGCCATGGAGGTATTGAGCTCGTCCCCCACCCCATACCAGTAGAGGGGAGAGATCTGTTCGAGCTGGGTCAGCTTGCGCTGGTAGTCGCCCACCAGATCTGGGGCCAGATCCTGCAGGGCCTGCTCCCCCAGCACGATGCGCGCCTGGCGGATATCGTCCCTGTCCAGCCCGCGGGGCTGCGGCTGGGCCGGTTGCTTCAGCCGCGCCACCATGGCTTCACGCTCGCTGGCGACCTGCTGCTGTTGCCGGCTCTGGCTCTGCTGACTCTCCTGCCAGCCCCATACCGCCAGTGCAGGCAGGGCGCAGCAGAGCACCCCGGCGGCAAACCACTGCCAGGCGGGACGCCGTTTGGTCTTGGTCTCTATCTTCAGCACCGTGGGCCTGAGGCTGCCGGGCTCTCGCCCCACCAGAATGCTGCCCTGCACGGGCCCATCCCCCCTCCCCGTCGGCGCCGGGCCTGACTGGGCGGCTTGTTCCCCCTGAAAGAAGACCATGGGCGGTATGTTCATCTCCTGGGCGCTCCCCTCCTCGTCCGAGACGATGACCACCTCGGCCTCATCGAACAGGTGGGTATATCCCTCGATGAAGTGCACCAGGTTCTCGACCCTGGGGATGCGGCTGAGCCCGCAATGGTGCAGCTTCTCGCTGATGAGCTGCAGGGCCCTCTCGCAACGGTAGATGAGGCGCTTGTCGTCATGGCTTATCTGGTATTCGCGGATGATGGGGCTGATGCGGGCGATGAACCAGTCCAGCATCTCGACCCTGGCCCGCTCCTGATGGGCGGGGGGCCAGAAACTCTGCCACTGGCTGACGATGAGGTTTGCCAGGAACTCGCACCCCTCGGCGAACCCCTTGAGCCCCTGCAACCGGGAGCGGGCCAGCACGAAGTAGATGGCGGTTTGCAGATCCACCCCGTGGCGATCGAAGATCTCGCTCGCCAGGCGGTGGATCCTGGCCCAGTCCACCTCGGGGCGGGAGGCGTGGCTCAGCTTGTTGATTTCGGCCCGCAGCGCCTCGTACTCGGGCAGCATGCGGGGATCCGAACCTATCTTCAGTGCCTGTTGTGCGTCTTGCATATCAAGATTCCATGGGTGGCTCTCCCCGGGCACGCACCCGGGGGAGCCCCCCTGTCAGTAAAGGGATTCCGGCAGGCGGAACTGGCTGAACAGGCCGCCGGCAAAGGGGTTGTGGGAGGCGTCCGTATAGACCCGATAGGTCATGGCCCCCTGATCCACCGGGAAGCGCACGTCGAAGGCGGCCTCCTTCACCTGGGTCAGCACCCCCTTGTCCATCAGGCGGAACATGGCCCAGGGCCCGACGAAGCCCTCGCTGCGCGGTGAGCGATCCGGTGCGGCGGGCACCAGGGTGATCTTGCTCTCGGCCCCGTCACGCATGGTGTTGGGCCACACCAGCGGCACCTTGCCCCGTCGGCCGTGGGCGTATTCGAGCAACTGGCCGTCCAGGTTGAGCACGCTGCGCCGCTTGTTGGCGGTCAGCTCGATGGGCTCGAGCACAAACTGCACTTCCAGGTTGCCCTTGGGGGTGAAGAAGGTCTGGCGAATGCGCGCGGCCCGCTCCAGCTGCTTGAGCAGCTCGGCCTGCACCGGCGAGCCATAGTCCCCGTCCATCATGCCGCTCTCCACCATGGGCTTGAGGTTGCTCTGGTAGAAGCTGTCCAGGGTGCCGCCGGGGGCAAAGAAGCGCTCCAGCTCGGAGAGAGGAGCATCCTTGGCCGAGGCCGGATTGAACGGATAGCGTCCCGCCAGCTCTGTGTTGAACGGGGTGACGACCCGGTTCTGCCACTCCTGGTTGAGGGAGGACATGGCCAAGTCCACCACCAGGCGGGAGCTGTCTTCGGCCAGCTGACCGACCCAGCGATCCAGCGGCATGGGCAGGCCGCTGGCGTACTGCTGCAGGGCGAACACAGGATCGGCGTACTTGTTGGTCAGGCGCATCTGCACCGCCTTGAGCGCTGCCTGGCCCGGATCCGTGGCGTTGACGATCAGATCCAGATAGTGCTGCAAGTCGGTGATCTTCTGGGTCACCTCGGAGATGAGCGGTCCCTGCTCGCCACGGCCGCTCAGCACGGCATTGGTAGCCAGGAAAGGACGGCCGATCCGGGCCGAGATGGCCTGGGCAGGATCCCCCTCCTTGTCCGACAACTGGCGAATGCGGGTGTTGTCGTCCAGGGTGGCGATGACCCGCTGGAACGGCTGATCGTTGCCCGTGATGGCCCCCAGCACATCCAGCGCCTGCTGCGGGTTTTGCAGCGGCTGCACATCCAGGTTGGTCAGCAGGTTCTGCCACTGGCCCACATAGTTGGTGACGTAACGATCGTTGACCTGGCGGGTGATCTCATTCCTGTCCGCCTCGCTCAGCCGGGTATGCTTGCGCTGGCCCAGCACCCAGGCGTCGGTGGCGGTCAGGTCGATGAGGGAGGCATCCTGCTTGAGGAAGAAGGTGCTAAACCCCGGATAAGTGAGCAGCCTGGGTACCTGGCCCCGCTGTTCGTCGCGCAGCACGAACACATTGTCGAAGGTGGGACCCACCTCGTCGCGGATATCGAGATCCGGCGCCAGGGTCTCGTCGGCCTTGAGCACCAGATTCTGATAGACCCGCTGATAGAGGGGCAGCTTGCCAAGCTCGCGCTGGGCGCCGTAGACCGCTTGCTGGAACGGCACGAAGGCCGTGATGGCCGCCTGATCCTTCTGCTGGCGGCTGCCATGCCAGTTGGTGTGGTCCAGGGCATAATCCAGGTGCCCCATCAACTGATCCTGAGCCTGTCCCTGCCCCGGGAAGGCCCGCTGCCAGCGGCTCGCCATGAACTGCTCCACCTGGGCCTTGTCGCGACCCGAGGCATCGTCGATCATCCGCATCACCCGCAGGATGGCAAACTTCTCCTCGCTGCCCGCCGGAGCCTGCTCGAGATCCTCTTTCAGTCCCGCCATCAGGGCGGGCAGGAAACGCAGTCGCAGCAGCTGCAGGTAGGAGCCCTCCACATAGGGGCCTATCTCGTCCCCCTGGTAGAGTCCCAGATCCGCCAGCAGGGGCGAACGCTCCCGGTAGTTGCCAAACGACAGGGTTGCCTCGCGGATCAGGTTGAGCCTGGGCAGTTGATTGAAGCCAAACCCATCCTGGCCCCCCAGATCCCGGGTATCCATGAAGTCCTGGGCCTTGGCCAGCACCACCTGGCCCGCCGCCTCGTTGACCCGATAGTAGTAGTGCCAGCCCCCGATGAGACCGGCGCACACCAGGGCTATCCCCCCCACCCCGAAGGCCATGCGACGACGACGATAGAGGGTGTGCAGCCGGTTCTCCCCGGCCAGATGCGCCTCGGGGAAAATGATGGAGGCAAACAGGTTGCGCACGAAGTAGGTGGTCGACTCGCCCCGCAGGGAGGAGTAGATGGGGTCCGGCAACTGATAACGACGGGCCGAGGCCTGGGCGAACGCATCAAACGGCACCCCTTGCTGGTAGACGGAGCTCAGATACACGCCGCGCACCAGGATGGGCTTGCCCTCTTCCAGAGGGGCCAGGGTCTCGTCCAGCAGGGCGGTGACATAGTCCTTGAGCCCCGCCAGCTGGCGCACGAAGGCGAACAGGGCGTTGCGTTGCCTGTCCCCGTGACCGGCCAGCAGCATCTCGGGCAGGTTGTCGTTGAGATTGGCCAGCCACTGATCCCAGAACTGCGCGAGCTCTGTCAGCCACTCCTTGCCCTGGCTGCTGTCCGGCCCGAAAGTGACCCCGAGCACGGCCTCGCGGGCCTCCTTGTCCATCGCCTCGAAGGCGGCGTCGAAGCCGTGCAGCAGATCCAGCTTGGTGAAGGCCACATAGAGCGGCAGCCGGGTATTGAGAGTGCCCACCAGCTCCTGCAGACGGGCGCGCATCAGCTGGGCATAGGCCTTGCGCTCGGAGACGCTGGCCTGGGACAGCCAGGCAAGATCCACCGTCAGCACCAGGCCGTTGAGGGGTTGGCGACCCCGATTGTCCCGCAGCCAGCCAAGCAGATGGTGCCAGCGCCGCTGCGCCGCCGAGTGCCCCTCATCCCCTCTGGGCTCGGCAAACAGCTGACCATCGGGATCCAGCATCACCGCCTGTTCGCCGAGCCAGCAGTCGATCTGCTGATCCTGGGCTTCATCGCGCAGCTCACCGTCCAGCCTGGGGTTGAGCTTGTTGGCCGGATTGGCCCTGTGGATCAGGCTGCTCTTGCCGCTGCCGGGCAGTCCCAGCACCAGATACCAGGGCATGGCGTAGAGCGCCTGCTTGCCCAGATGCTGGCGCAGGGTCGCCAGCCAGCGGTCGAGGAAGCGCTGCTGGCTGTCGACCAGGGCCTGGGCCGGATCCTGCTCCAGCACCACCTCCTGCTCGCGGGCCAGACGCTCACGCTTGAGCCCCTGGTAGAGGCGCCAGGCCAGGATGCCCAGTGCCAGCCAGAGCCAGAGCAGGGTGAACACCACCCGGCCCCAGACGGAAGCCAGCGGCTGGCTCTGCGCCAGGGTCAGACGGGGGCCGAGCCACCAGGCCAGGATCAGCACGACCACCCACACCAGTCCCCCCAACAGGGTCCAGGAGGGTTTGAGCTTGGGCAGCTGTTGCCGTAAAAAACTAAACAGGGTCTTGAACATAGGATTGTGTTTCAACTCCGACTCGATGACTCATTTCGACCCGGGGGTCGCGTACTGTTCCAGGCGACCGACCAGGCTTGGTTCCCACTGGGCCAGACCCAGTCGAACCGTGGTTTGCCACAGGTGCTGATAATGTTGCCGCGCCAGGCTCGCCATGCCGGCCTGAGCCAGCAGATCCGCCTGTACCAGCTCGGCATAGAAGCGGGATCTGGGTTCGCTCAGCCCCTGCATCTGCTCCTCGAGCCGTTGCAGGGCCGCGCCCAGGCCGCCCTCGGCCAGACTGGCCTCAGCCTGCGCCTCCAGGTTTCCCTCCCCTGCCCCGCTGCGCTCCTGCTGCAACCAGCTGACACAGGCGCTGCCCAGGAAGGGGGTGCCGTCGCTGAAGGCGAGATCCTTGAGGGCGGGCAGGCGGGCCAGCAGGGCCTGGGCCTCCTCCCGGATGGCCTGGGCCACGGCGCCAAAGCCCAGGGCCCGGGCCAGTTCCCAGGAGAGCAGATGCCCCTCCAGCCAGTAGGGTGCCAGGGTCAGGCTCTGCTCCACCCGTTGCCAGAGCGCCTGGCTCGGCTCTGTCATGGCGGCGCGGTACTCATCCACCATGTCGGGGGAGACGGGGGCGAGCTGGGTCTTGCCCTTGGCGCCCCCCTGGGGCGCCGTGACGATCCCGGACCAGATGGCGTGACGGCGCAGCCGGTAGCCCACCGCCGCCTCGGGCTGGCGCTCGATGAGCAGTTCGGCCACCTTGAGCTGGGTCTGACGCCAGGCCCTGTCATTGCTGCTGTCGACCTCGAGGGGGGCGCTCGCAGCCGGGGTGGGGGTCAGGCCCATGCTCCCGGTATCGCCTGGGGCCGTCGCCGCGACGGGCGTGGACGCGGACTCTCCTCCGTCGGCCTGTTGCTGGGCCGCCTGACGGGATTGGGCGCGGCGCAGGGCACTGCCCAGGCTCGCCAGTGTCTCCCCCTTGTCGGGGCACAGGGCAAGCCAGCGGGTATCCAGGCTGTCCCAGCGGCTGAGCAGCTGGTTCAGCTCACCGGCGCTGGCCGTCTCGCAGCTGCGCTGCGCCGCCGCCTCGAACCGCTTGACGATCTGCACCATCAACCGCTGCTTCTGCACCGGATTGTGAGGCCAGGCCTGCTGCCAATAGGCACCCAGCCAGGCCTCGAGCAGGGCCAGAGCGGTACCGAACGGAACAATCTTGGCCGGGTGTTGCAGGCAACGCAGCAACTGGGCAAGCACCCGCATGTCCTTGGTGTGCCGCTCAAACAGTTGCAGGCAGCGTTCGGCCACCTCGTCCAGATTGACCTGGCTGTGGGCCAGGGAGCCCAGCTTGACCAACTCGGTTTCGACATAGTCCCAGTTGCCATTGTCTGTCGGCACCGGGGCCGCGATGCGATCCTCGGGCAGCTCGGTCAGGAGCCGATGACACCAGGGGTGCATATGACTCATCTTCTCTCCTACCAGCGACACTGTTGACGCAAGGGGGACAGGGCTTGCCCCAGCCCCCCCAGATCAAATTGCAACGCCCGCCCCCTGGGGGCGGTCAGGGTCAACTGACGATGCCCCGTCCAGGCCTTGAGCTCCTCGATGGCGGGCAGGCCGCGGCCGTACTCCAGCAGCAGCCCCTGCTCGCGTACGAACCAGTTGCCCTGGCGCAGCGCGCCGTCGAGCCGGGTCTCGACCCGGTTGCCCACCCAGGGCTCGTCCAGCCGCAGGCGCAGACTGGTGATGTTGTCGCGACAGGCGATGGCCAGGGTGGCACCACGCAGGGCGGGTCGGGTGAGCAGCAGCGCCGCCTGCTCCCCGGTTTGTCCCTCCTCCCGGCCGAGCAGAAAAGGCGCATCCTGGGCGGTGCGCCCCTGCTCCTGGCGCCAGATTTCCTGCCAGAGCCGGGATTGTTGCACCGGCTCGACCTGGGACGCCGTCTCGGCGCCGATGGCGTCATAGCAGGCCAATCGCACCAGGGGAGAGGGCTCGGCGCGGCACTGTTGCAGCTGGGGAGCCAGGGCATCGCCCTGGGTGACGCTGGCCAGCAGCAGCGGGATCAGGCTAAGTGACATCAGTTCACCTCCAGCTTCTGGCACTTGTGATCCAGGGTTCGTTTGGGAATATTCAGGCTCTGGGCCACCAGCAGGCGATTGCCCTGGTAGTGGCGCAGGCGCGCCTCGATCACCGAGGCCTCGTATTTCTGCATGGCCATGCGCAGGTCCCGGATATGGTTGTAGTCATCGAGCAGGTCAGGCAGGGTGGCGCAGACCCGGTTTTGCAGCTCGGGGGGCAGCGCCTCCAGCCCTATCTCCTCCCCGGCCCGGGTATGGGCGCAGGCCACCTCCAGCAGGTTGCGCAGCTCGCGCACGTTGCCCGGGAAGTCGTACCCCTGCAGCTGGCGCAGGAAGCCGGCCTGCAACTTGCCCGGCCCCTTGCCATCGGCGGCCCCGAACTGGGCCAGGAAGTGCTGGCACAGGGGCGCTATGTCCTCGCTGCGCTCGCGCAGGGGCGCTATGTGCAGCAGGCACTGGCAGAGGCGGTGGTAGAGATCGCTGCGAAAGACCCCCTCCTCCACCTGACGGGTCAGGGGCTGATGGGTGGCGGCGATGAGCCGAAAATCGGAGTGACACTCCTTCTCGCCCCCCAGGGGGCGATAGGCGTGGGTCTCCAGCACCCGCAGCAGCTTGACCTGCATGGCTGCGGGCATGTCCCCCACCTCGTCGAGGAACAGGGTGCCGCCATGGGCCTGGGCCACCAGGCCGGCCTTGTTGTGCTGGGCGCCGGAGAAGGCCCCCTTCAGGTAGCCAAACAGCTCGCTTTCGATCAGGTTCTCCGGGATGGCGCCGCAGTTGATGGCCACGAAGGGCTTGTCGGCCCGATCCGAGCACTGGTGTACCAGGCGGGCGACCACCTCCTTGCCGCTGCCCGTCTCCCCCTGGATCAGCACGGTCAGCCTGTGCTGACCCGCCTGATGGATCTGCTGGCGCAGGCCGCGGATCGCCGCCGACTGGCCGATCAGCCGCTCGTCGAGCAGTTGTTCGTGCAGCCGCTGGCGCTGGCCTTCCCCCTTGATCTGGCGCAGGGAGTCCCGCAGCACGGATTGATCCCGGCGGCTGCGTCCCAGTTCGCGGATCAGGGTCAGCTGGTTGCAAAACAGCTGGGCCAGGGCGCCGAGGCAGGGCTCATCCTGCCAGGCTTGCAGCCGAGCCCCCTCATCGAGCAGGGCCAGCACGGCGAAGGGCTTGCCGCCGCCATCGACCAGGGGCATGGCATGGAGCCCGGTCCCCTGGCCCATCGCGGTCAGCAGCTGCCGAAACCCAGGGTGTTCGATGCGGGCGCCGCCGTAGAGAGAGTCCCAGGTGCGCGGCTGCGCCTTGTGCAGCACATAGGCGAGCGGATGGGCAAAGTCGTCCGCCCCCAGCACCATGGTCACAGGCTGGCCCTGCACCCGGCCCTGGCAATGCAGCTCGCGGCCGCTGACATCCAGCATGGCCAGCAGCATGCCGCTGGCCGGGTAGCTGGTCGCCAGCTCCGCCAGCCACCAGTCGCACAGGCTCTGCTCATCGCGGGCTCGGGTCAGACCCAGGGCAAACTCGAGGGCATGTAACATGGCTCAGCCCTCGACCTCGGCGACAAACTCGCCCTGCTCGACCCGGAAGCTGACCCGGCTGATGGCCTGGCCCGCGGCGAGTCGTTGCAGCAATTGCAGCGAGACCGGCGGCAACAGGGCGCCGTCGATGACGGATTCGAGCATGCGGGCGCCGTTCTCGCTGCGATTGGCGCGGCGCAATATCTCCTCGGCCACCTCGGACTCCAGCACCACCTCGGCGCCGAAACGGGTCTTGAGCAGCTTGACCAGCCGTTCGAGCTTGCCGCCGACAATCTGCACCAGGGTATCGTGACCGAGCGGCAGATAGGGGATCACCTCCATCCGTGCCAGCAGGGCCGGCTTGAAAAAGGCGGCGAGCTCGGGGTAGAGGGCATCGAGCAGCACATCGGGTCGCTCGGCATTGTCCACTATGGTCTGGAAGCCCAGGTTGGAGGTGAGGAAGAAGACCACGTTCTTGCAGTCGATGATGCGTCCTTCCCCGTCCGCCAGCTCCCCCTTGTCAAAGGCCTGGTAGAAGAGGTTGAGCACGTCCGGGTGGGCTTTTTCCACCTCGTCCAGCAGCACCACCGAATAGGGTTTCTGACGGATGGCCTCGGTCAGTACCCCACCCTCGCCAAAGCCGACATAGCCGGGGGGCGAGCCGATGAGACGGGAGACGGTGTGTTTTTCCTGGTACTCGGACATGTTGATGGTGGTCAGGTACTGGCGACCCCCGAACATAAGATCGGCAATCTGCAACACGGTTTCTGTCTTGCCGACCCCGCTTGGCCCCACCAGCAGGAAGGCGCCAAGGGGGCGACCCGGGCGACGCAGATCGGCACGGGCGGTGAGCAGGTGCTTGTGCAGGTGCGCGACGGCGACCCCCTGCCCCTTGATGGTGTTGCCGAGAAAATCGGGCAGGCGGGTGACCACGTCCAGCTCGTCCTGGGAGATGCGGTTGAGGGGCACCCCGGTCCACTCGGCAATGACGGCGGCAATCTGGGTCTTGTCGACGTGGGCGGACACCAGCACGGCCCCCTGTTGCAGGGCACCGAGCTCGCCATCGAGCTGATTGAGACGGGCGATGGCGACCTGGGGATCCATCTCGGCCAGATCCAGGTTCTCCTGACTCGCCGCCTGCTGGCTCGCCAGCAGGCTGGCCCGCAGCGCCACTATCTCCTGCACCAGGCTCTGCTGTTGCTGCCAGCGGGCCTCCTGCTCGGCCAGGGCCAGGGTACAGGCCTGCTGGGCGTCATGGAGCTCGGCCAGGCGGGCCTCGTTGTCTCCCAGGCCAATCATGGTCTGGCGCTCGAGCTGACGGATCTCCAGCTCCCGCTGGCGCAACTCGTTTTGCAGATGGCTGACGCTGCGCGGCGGCGTGGTCAGGTTGATGGCGACCCGGGCACAGGCGGTATCGAGCACGTCGATCGCCTTGTCCGGCAGCTGGCGCCCGGAAATATAGCGGGCGGAGAGCTCGGCGGCGGCCTGCAGCGCCTCCTCGTCGATGAGCACCCCATGGGCCTTCTCGTAGATGCTGCGCAGGCCGCGCAGGATCACGGTGGCCTCGGCGGCATCGGGCTCACCCACCTTCACCAGCTGGAAGCGGCGCGACAGGGCCGCGTCTTTTTCCACGTACTTCTTGTACTCGCTCCAGGTGGTGGCGGCGATGGTGCGCAGCTCGCCCCGGGCCAGGGCCGGCTTGATGAGGTTGGAGACATCCAGCCCGCCAGCCTGGTTGCCCGCCCCTATCAGGGTGTGGGCCTCATCGATGAAGAGGATGATGGGCCGAGCGGACTCCTTGACCTCCTGCATCACCCCCTTGAAGCGCTTCTCGAACTCTCCCTTGACCGAGGCGCCGGCCTGCATGGCACCAAGATCCAGGCTGAGCAGCTCGACCCCCCGCAGTTTTTCCGGCACCTGGCCGGCCACGATGCGCAGGGCCAGCCCCTCGATCAGGGCGCTCTTGCCCACCCCGGCCTCCCCCACGACGATGGGGTTGTTCTTGCGACGGCGGGAGAGGATGTCGATCATCAGGTCGATTTCGTGATCCCGGCAGAGCACGGGATCCAGGCTCTGCTGACGGGCCTGCTCGGTCACATTGACCGTGAAGCGGGCCAGCAGGCTGGCATCGGCAGGCAGGGCGGCCTGGGCCGGATGGCCGTCGGCGGCGACGGTGACCTGGGTCTCGGCAGACTCCTTGACCCATTCATCGAACTGCTGGCGCAGCAGCTCGCGGTTGACCTGGGCCAGGGGGCGGCTGATGGCGGCGGCGAGGTAGCGCTGGGGGGTCATCAGCAGCACCAGCAGCAGGATGCCGCTGCGCAGCTGACCATGACCGAATTCGGCGGAGGCCAGCAGCCAGCTGTCTTGCAGCCACTCCACCAGGAGCGGCGAGAAGGAGGGGTAACCCGGCTCTGTGCTGGCATCCCCGGCCCTGGCCTGGAGCAGCACCGTCAGCTCGTCGACCGGCACCTCGGCGCGCTTGAGGATCTGGCGCACGTCGCACAAGGGGGTCTCCAGCATCTTGAGCAGCAGGTGCTCGATGCGGATCTCGCTGCCCTGCTGACTGACGCACAGGGCGGCGGCCTCTTCCAGCATGTGGCGGCAGATGGGGTTGAGTCTTTCCACCAGGACTGGCAGTTCTATACGGATCAAGGCGTGCTCTCCTCTTATTTTAATAATTCGCCCAGTTGACGCAGCACGTCCTGGGTCTGGTTATCGAGTTGGTGGTGATAAAGGCCGAAGATGAGGGCCAGCACCAGGGCGCTGCCGAGGCAGAGCGTGCGCAGCGACCACTGGCGTGGCAGCTGGTAGCGGGAGGCCTGCCGGCCCAGGTCCAGGTGAAAGACCCGGGGCGACGGATCCTGCGCCCCTTCCCTCAATTGACGGTGCAGCTGACGCACCATGCGCTCGAACTCGTCCCGTCCCTGGCTCATCACCTTGTAGCGCCCCTCGAAACCCAGGCACAGGCACAGATAGATGAACTCCAGGATGTCGCGATAGCGCACCGGATCCTCTTGCAGGCGGGCGAGCAGCACGAACACCTTCTCGCCACCCCAGGTCTCGTTGTGAAAGCGGGTCAGCAGTGAGTGTTCGGACCACTCGCTCTGGCTGCCCCACTCGCGCCCCATCACGGCCTCGTCGATGAAGGTGCACAGGATGTAGCGAAACGACAGCACCACCCCGTTCTCGTAACCGTGGGCGGTCAGCTCCTGCTCGATGGCCTGGATCTCGGTGACCACTCGCTGGTAGAGCTCGGGCACCCGATCGTAACGGGTCAGCTGGCGCACCCGCTGCACCAGCCCCAGCAGGGGGGTCACCGCATCTATCATGGGGTTGATGCTCTGGCCCCGCAGGCGGAACCAGTAGTCCGAGTCCAGATCCAGCTGCTGGGCATGGTCGAACAGCAGATCCTGCATCTGATCGCTATGAATGATGTCCATGGTCATCTGTGATACTCCTCCCTATGGCGGATCATTGGCTGCGAATGGCCCAGAGCTGCATGTCCAGCTCCGGGAAGTCGCCCGCGATGTGAAAGCCGATGGTGTTGCCCTTGATCAGCATCTGCCAGGCCGGGCTCTGCCGGTCGAGCTGGAAGTAGCTGTAGCCGGCGTGATAGGGCAGCTGGCGCGGCGCCACCGGCAGCGGCAACAGCGGGATGCCGGGCAGCTGCAAACTGATGAGCTCGCGGATCTTCTCGCTGGAGGCCACCTTGATCTGTTGCAGCAGCTGCTTGCGCAACTGCTCCTGGGGCATGCGGGCGCGCACCGCCAGCACGAAGTCGGCGCTTTGCATCAACTCGTTCTCCCCCACCATGGCCACCATGACGCCGTACTGCTGCTTGTGCAGCTGGATGGAGACGGCCCTCGGTGACAGCACTGTGCTGAGGGCCTGGCGCAGGGCCAGGATCACCGGCTCGAAGCTCAGCTGCTGGTCGTCGTGACGATAGGCGGCAAACTGGGGCGGCAAGCGGGACTCATCCGTGAAGGTCATCAGCTCGCCACACAGCTGCACCAGGGCCTCGAACAGCCGCTCCGGGTGCAGGGTGCCCAGGCGCGAGAGATGCGCGAGCTGGGGCTGGGCCCGGTTGAGCAGTTGCAGCATCATGAACTCGGCCACGTCCGCCACCCCCTGCTGACCCGGCGCCGCGATGCGCTGGGAGAGGCTGCGCGCCCGCTCCCCCACCAGACCGGCGATCTCCCCCAGGAAGCGCTTGAGGCTGGGGATGGCGGAGACGCTGATGCTGCACGGCATGAAGTTGGGGTCCAGCACCAGGCTGCCATCGGGCCGCTTGTCCAGGATCCGGGCGATGGCCAGCGACGCGTAGGCGCTGCGGTCCTCGCGCTCGAGCATGAGACGCAGGCTCACCTTGCCGATTTCGAGGGAGACCACGTCCCCCCCGTCGCTGTGCAAGTCCCGCACATCGTGGCGCTGGGCCTGCAACCGGGTGGCGATGCCCTGTTCCGGATCGCTCACCTCGTTGACCCCGCTCACCGAGAGCGGCAGCGCCAGGTAGACCTTCTGGTTGGCCAAAGAGCCGTCCAGGATCTCGAGGGGAGGCGGCAGCAGATCGTCTGCCGGGATATTGAACACTGTGCCATCTGGCAATATGCCGCTGGCGCTCACCAGGGCAATACGGCCAAATCCCAGGTAGTCCTCGTTGATGAGCAGGGATTGCAGGCCAAAGAAGTAGTCGCTCAATGCGCTCAGCCTGGCATGGAGGCTGTAGTCCCCATGACGCTGCTGTTGTTGGAAGTGCTGGGGCTTGATGAACAAGCCTTCGCGCCAGATAACCCGATTTCGACTGGACATAGTTATTCTTCTTCTTTTTGTATTTCGACTTCATCGAGCCGCAGGTGAACCAGCAGCTGATAGGCGCGCCCCTTGCTGCGCACCTTGATGACCTTGCGCCATTCGGCGCTGTTGGGATCGGCATAACGGGCGATGACGCCTATGTAGCGCGTCTTCTCGTCCAGGGGCACCGGCGGCAGGTACTTGAATTGATTCGGCAGCAGGGTGTAGTCCTGGTGGTCCAGATAGTTCTTGCCCAGGGCCTTCTCCAGATCCGCGCTCACCTGGTCATAATCGGTGGCCAGCAACTTGGAGTCTTCGGCCAGCAGCACTATCTGGAACTCGATCGGCGCCGCCTCCCCGCCCTCGTTTGGATTGACATCGGGCTCGGCCAGCAGGCTGAAGCCCAGGGTGGAGGGCTGATCATCATGGCTGCCCACCTGGATATCCGGATCCATGGCCACGTCGGCCATCTTGCCCATGGTGGTACAGCCAGAGAGGCCGAGCAGCAGCAATAACCCGACGAGGGATCGCATCAGATCAATCCTTGTTGTTCGCGCAGGGCCTTGTCATAGGCCTGGGCATATACCTGATGGAACAGCTTGTCGAACCCCTGCTGACGGGTGGAGGTGAGTTCCTGGTAGTAGTGCTGGTACATGATCCAGCTCCAGGCCTCCTCGCTCATGTCGTCGGGCTTGCGGGTGCGACGATAGTGCTCGAAACGCGCCCGCAGCGCCTCGGGGGAGAAGGCGTGCAATATGCTGTCCAGGGCTGCCTTGATGGCGGTCTGGTTGGCCACATGGTGCAGCCGTATGTTGCGCAGGCTCTCCGACACCGCGGCCGGGGCGGCCAGGTGAACCGGGCTCTGCTGCTCGGCGAACAGGAGCGCCAGGGTCTCTTCATAACCCAGCCCCAGGCGCAGGGGATTGTCTTCGATGGGCCTCAGGTGCTTGTCGGTCAGGGCGGTCTGATCCGCCTGCAACAGCAGCAAGCCCTCCACCAGCGCGCGCAGCGTCTTGCCCATCTCCTCGAGCATGTCGTGCGCCTGCATGGTGTCGGCGGTGTGCAGGGCCTGGCCCAGGCCGCGCATCAGGGGGGTGAGCGCCACATGGCTCGCCTCGTCGTGGGGGGTCGGGTAGTCCTGGCCGGTCCCCGTGATGGTGGGCATGTCGAGATATTCCTGACTCATGGTGTCCTCGGTAATGGCAGATGTGAAAGTGGGTTGGACGCGATCGCGCCAGTGCGAGCGCTCGCCGCCATCGCCCTGGGCCGAGGTGGCCAGCAGGGCATCAATCCCCTGCACCAGGGGCGGGCGGCTGTCGACGAGGGGGCTCTGCTGGCGCTCCTGCTGCAGGGCCGCCAGGGGATCGAACGCCAAATCCGGATGCATCCCCTCGGCCGGGGCCGGCTCCTCGGTGGCGAGCCAGTCATCGAGCTGCTCGGATGGCCGGTTGTGCAGCACCTGATGCAGATCCGGCTCGGCACGGATGGCGCCGAGATAGGCCTTGAGGCGAAAGGGCCCCACCACCAGCTCGTCGCCTTGCTCCAGATGAACCTTGCGGGCCCGTCCTATAGGAGAGGTAGCGCCATTGATGTAGGTCTGGCCGCTGAGATCGCACAGGCAGAAGCGACCGTCATGCTGCTCGATGCGGGCATGGCCCGGCATGACGATGCCGAGCCTGTCCCTCAGTTGCCAGTCATCCTGTTCCGATGCCCCCAGGGTGCCCCCCAGCTCATCGAAGCTGTATTGCACCCTGTGATTGCCATCGAGCTGCTCGCTGTTGAGCACCACCAGGGACAGCTGTTGATTCAAGGTCTCCACGTTCACTCCTGCACACAGATGGTCACGAAAGGCTCTTCCGGCGGCTGACCCAGGAAGCTGCTCCACCCCAGCCGACCGCTCTGCTCCTGCCCGAGGCACATGCCATGGGCCTGGGCAGGGGCGAAGCCCAGCCGCAGATCCCAGGCCAGCTGGTCGCGCAATATGAAGGAGACGAAGGTCACCAGAGGTTGGAAATGCTCGCCGTTCGGAAGAAAAGTGAGAAACTCTTCATGAGTTAAGTTGTTTATTTTCAACAAAAATTTACCTGCACAATCCTTGACCCCGTCGCCGATCACCAGATCCCCCCCCAGGGAGGCGTTGGCCCGGCCTAGGCGGTTTTGCTGCTCGGGATGAATGGCGACCCGCCTGGGCTGCCAGGCGACCACCTCCACCGCCTCCAGGTCGAAGCAGTGGGCCACCAGACCCGCCACCACCTCGGGGGAGCGGCTGGGGCTGGCGAGCATGCCGGCATAGGAGAGCATCTTGGCGCGATTGACCGGCAGGCTGTGGCACACCTCATCGTTGCCAAGGCCCACCAGGGCAAACATCAAACGGGAGAAGCCATCTTCCCCGTCGTTTTGAAAGCGCACGTGGTAGCGATACTTGCGCCAGATGCGATGGAGCAGGGTCAGCAGTCTGTGGTGGAAGAAGTCCAGAAACAGGCCGAGCTTCTGCTCCCCCTGGGCATACTCCCAGGCCAGGGAGTCCAGGTAGTAACCCGGCATGGGGGACTGGCTGCCATGCAGGCCAAGGAAGGCCACCTCCAGTTGGTGGCGGCCCCTGCCGTCCCGATCGATGGCCAGCACGTCGCTGGTCGGAAAGCCGAGGGAGGCGGATGCGCGAAAGCGGATCCGCTCCCGCTCGGGCAGGAAATCGAGTTCCCGCTCCTGATCCAGACCATCTTGCTGGCGCAACAACTCCACCAGCTGGAAGAAGTTGAAGCGGGCCGCCTCCTGGGCGGACCTCACATCAGGGAGTGCTGACCTATCTGTACCGGCCACTTGTAGCACTCCTTGTTATCCAGATTGACCACCTCGAGCAGGTGGAAGGCGTTGACGCTGGCGTAGAGCGAGAGGAAATGCGCCAGCACGGTACTGAACAGATAAAGCTCCCCCTCGTTGCCAAAGGCCGACTGACGAATGGAGAGCACAGACTTGAGTCCCCGCACCGGCATGCCCTTCACCAGCCGATCCACCGGCTGGGTACTGATCTCCTCGATCCCCGCCAGCCGCTTGCGCGACGCCTGCTCCGCCTGCTTGTCCTGCAGCGCGGGAAAATCATAGGTGCGCAGCACCTGCACCAGGGCATCCCGGCGCAGCAAGGAGACGTAGTTCAAAGAGAGGTTGGAGATGAGGGTCCAGTGCAGGCTGCCATCGAGGGCCGGATGCAGGGGCCGGGTCGGCCGCATCAGGTTCTTGAAGGTGGCAAACGAGGGGGAGCTGCCGGTCGGGACGCAGACATCGCCGGCCTTGAGCCGCGCCGCCTTGCCCCGGTTGGTGCAGGTCAAGGTCACCGAGATGGACTCGTCGAGCTGGACCATGCTGGTCTCGTCACCGCGCACGAAGGAGAGCTGGTGTTCAAACCCCTGCCCCGCCACCGACTCCTTGACCCGCACCCGGTAGTAGAGCGCCAGACGCCCCTTGGCCCGCTCTATCTGATGCTGGAAGCTCTCGAACGGCTGATAGAGGCGAGGTGCCCCCCGGGCCCGTCCCAGGTTGCCTTCGGCCCAGCCTTCGACCTTGTCCACCGAGAAGATCTCGAAGCTGTCGCTGTGGCGATAGCTCGCCTTGAGGGGATACTCGGTCTGACGGCCATTGAGGTTGATGGGTTCGCTGTCGTGCTGGAACAGGTTGATGGCCGGCACGCAGTTGAGCATGAAGGAGTCCGGCCGGATCTTGAGATCCGCAGGCAAGGGCCGGGTGAAACAGAAATGGATCTTGAAGGCACTGACCGGCAGGGGCTGGCGCGGCCAGTCGCCGCCGGACAGCTCGAAGAACAGGAAGCTTTGGGGAAAGCAGAAGAACTCCTGCAAGATCCGGTAGCCGGAATAGACGTTGTTGGGATAAGGCAGCAAGGCGTCGTCGCGCCCGAAGCCCACGCTGCGCAGCGCCTTGGCATCCTGGCGAAAGCGCTTGCCCTCCACCTCCAGCTCGATATGGGAGAGCTGATGGGAGAGCCAGAAGTAGAGCTCATAGGCGGTGTAGCCATCCCCCCCCAGATAGAGGCGCAGCTTGTCGAGTTGCAATTCGCAAAGGGGCAGCGGGCCATGGAGAGCGATGTCCAGGCTGATGGTCGAGAGATCCGTGCCGCTCTGGGCCTCGATGCGCGCTATCTCGGCGGGGTAGACCCAGGCATCCCGGCAGGTCTGGAAATGGCAGCTCACCCCGTCCTGGGGATGGCTGTCGACCATGCAGCCCTGCTTGACCAGGGCAGGCTGGGCGATGGATCCCGGGATCACGGAAAACTGCATCATGGTCATGCTGGGCACGGGACGCAGGTAGTTTGGCCAGAGCATGCCGAGCAGACCATGGGTCAGCTCGGGGAATTCGTCTTCGATCTTCGCCCTCAAGTTGCCCGTCAGGAAGGCAAAGCCCTCGAGCAGGCGCTCGACATCGGGATCGGTATTCTGATCCGACAAGAATCGAGTCAGTTCAGGATGAGCATCGGCAAATTCACGCCCTTGCAGGCGCAAGAAGGCGAGTTCATCCCTGAAGTAGTGTTCCAGTGGCATTGATCAGACCATGCGGTAGTGACGGTGGTTGTCCATGTGGACATTGAACGAGGCAATCTGCTCCAGATTTTCCAGTCGGATGTGGGCGGTCACCTGAAAGGAGATCTCCAGCGGATCGTCCTGATAGTCGGGTGTCCTGACCTCCACATGGGTGATCCTCGGCTCATAGCGTCGGATGCACTGCCGGATCGCTTCCCGGACCCGCCCCTTGATGTCCGCCCGCCCCTGGGTCGCATCGTTCAAGTCGATGACACCCAGGTCGGGGGCACTGGCACAACTGCCGGGACGGGTGTTGAGCACCTGATCGAGCTGGCGTTTCACCGAGCCTATCAGCTGCTCAACATCCGAAGCGGGGGGAGTTGCAAGCCCCTCCCCCCGTATCCTGTCAAACAGACTGGCCGCATTTCCTCTATCCCAGGAAGAGAGATACGGCATGAGTCATCATTCCTTGTCCAGGCGGCCTACCAGAGAGAGCTCGAAGCTGGCGCCCATGTACTTGAAGTGCGGACGCACCGACATGGCAACCTGGTACCAGCCCGGCTCCCCTTCCACGTCCAGCACCTTGATCTGGGCGGCACGCAGCGGGCGGCGGCTACGCACGTCTGCGGGCGGGTTTTCCTGATCCGCAACGTACTGCTTGATCCAGCCATTGAGCTCACGCTCCAGATCCTGACGCTCCTTCCAGGAACCGATCTGCTCGCGCTGCAGCACCTTGATGTAGTGTGCCAGGCGGTTGATGATGAACATGTACGGCAGCTGGGTACCCAGCTTGTAGTTGGTCTCCGCTTCCTTGCCTTCCTTGGTGTTCGGGAACACCTTGGGCTTTTGCACCGAGTTGGCGGAGAAGAAGGCGGCGTTGTCGCTGTCTTTGCGCATGGTCAGGGTGATGAAGCCCTCTTCTGCCAGCTCATACTCGCGACGGTCGGTGATCAGCACCTCGGTCGGGATTTTGGCTTGCAGCTGACCCATGGCCTCATAGACATGGACCGGCAGGTCATGAATGGCACCGCCACTCTGGGGGCCTATGATGTTCGGGCACCAGCGGTACTTGGCGAAGCTGTCGGTCAGGGAGGAGCCCATCAGGTAGGCGGTGTTGCCCCACAGGTAGTGATCGTGATCCGAGCTGATGTCTTCCTGATAGTTGAAGCCCTTGATGGGGTTCTCGGTCGGATCGTACGGCAGACGGGCCAGGAAACGGGGCGCCGTCAGCCCCAGGTAACGGGCATCCTCGGACTCACGCAGCGAGCGCCATTTGGTGTAGGACGGGCCTTCGAACACCGACTTGAGATCCTTGATGGACGGCAGATCGGTGAAGCTGTCCACGCCAAAGAAAGCGGGTGCGACAGAGGAGATGAAGGGGGCGTGCGCCATGGCGCCGACCGCGCTGACATACTGCATCAGCTTGATGTCGGGGGAGCTGTGAGTAAAGGCATAGTCGCCTATCACGGCGCCGATGGGCTGACCACCAAACTGGCCATAGCCGGTCGAGTAGACGTGCTTGTAGAGGCCGGACTGGGTGATCTCGGGGGAGAACTCGAAGTCTTCCAGCAGCTCCTGCTTGGTGGCATGGAGTACCTGGATCTTGATGTTCTCGCGAAAATCGGTGCGATCCACCAGGAGCTTGAGGGAGCGCCAGGAAGATTCCAGCTCCTGCAGCTCGCTGGCGTGCAGGATGACGTCCATCTGCTTGCTCAGCTTCTTGTCGAGCTCGACAATCATGCTGTCAACCAGGGCCTTGTTGACGGGCTCTGCCGTGGAACCATTGTCCAAGATGTTGGCAATGAGGGCGGCAACCCCTTGTTTCGCAACGCTATAACCCTCATCTTCTGTGCTGATGCGGGCCTGCGCCATGATTTCGTCCAGCAAGGACCCAGAGGCGCTGGCGGCCCCTGCCTGTACCTGTTCTTCGACCAAAGACATGTCTATTTCCCTTCTCGTCAATCAGTTCCGGCCTATCACTCGGCGGGTTTAATCAGATCCAGTTCCTTGAGCAGCTGCTCACGGGCCTCATCGCTGGACAGCAAGTCCTGCAGGCGATTACGAAATGCCGGTATGTTGCCAAGGGGTCCCTTGAGGGCCACCAGGGCTTCACGCAGTTCCAGCAGCTTGCGCAGTTCGGGCACTTGCTGGGCCACGCGGTCCGGGGTGAAATCCTCCAGAGACTGGATCTGGATGGAGACAGGCAGGTCATCCTGACTCCCTTCTTCCAGGCGATTGGGTACGGAGAATTTCAGCTCCAGACCCGATTCCTTCATGACGGAAGAGAAGTTGTTTTTATCGATGGAGACGGTCTGACGCTCTTCAATGGGCGTCTCTTCCGTCCGGCCTTTCATATTTCCTACCACCATCATGGTCAGCGGAAGTTCTATTTCCGCCTGTTGGCCACCTGTGGCAGGAACATATTTGATATTGATACGTTCTTTCGGCGCTACAGTGGCGCCATCGATTCCCTTTCCCATGCTTAAAATACCATGTTGAGTCCACTCAGGTGCATTAGGGTGGTCGCAATGAAGGGGCGAGACAACCTGTAAGAAATGACAGTTGACGTTTATCTCTCCAGGAAAGCCACCAAAAACCAGAGCATAAACTGCTGTAAAAGTCTGATTTTTAAAGCGCAAAAAGCAGCGCAAACACATCGGACCACTTTACTGACATCCGCTGTATATATGGCCTCATGCGACATTATTTTGACCGCAACTGTCAAATCTGACAGGTAATTAAATCTGACATTTTTCCTCGTCAACTAATGACCAACAACACATTGGCGTCGTGTCATTTAAAATACATCAATGGGTCAATGCGAGTAATATCAGAAAAATCCTACAGGGATGGGCGCCCCATATTGAAAATAAAGCATCAGGGTAAAGCACCATATTTCATGGCCATGACATCAGGTTGGGGAAAATATCCATGACAGATGTAGGGAAAGCAGCTTGCCGCCCCTACAGCGCCGGCGTGCAACAGGTTCGCTGCGCGGCGTACCGCCCCCGTCACCGTGCGTCTAGCGGTGGCTCATGCTGCAATCGCTTTTCACCCAGGTGACTCGCCTCGTGGTCCGGCACTCACATGGGTTGGGAGGCGTTGACAGAGGCTGTGCTCAGGGTACGACTGGCATGAATTGGCCCCGGTTTCCCGGGGCAAGCGTGCATTACTTGCTGCTCTGGACTGTGGTGTAGCTGTTGATCAGATTGCGATAGTCGGGGATGTGGTTGGCGAACAGGGTACCCAGGCCTTCCACATCATTGCGCCAGTCGCGGTGCAGTTCACAGGCGGCCCCAAACCAGGTCATCAGCTGCGCCCCGGCGGATGACATCCGATCCCAGGCCGAGTGACGGGTGATCTCGTTGAAGGTCCCGGAGGCATCTGTGATGACAAACACCTCGTACCCTTCCTCTAGGGCGGACAGGGCCGGGAATGCCACGCACACCTCGGTGACTATGCCGGCGATGATCAGCTGCTTCTTGCCGGTGGCCTTGACCGCCTTGACGAACTCCTCGTTATCCCAGGCGTTGATCTGCCCGGGGCGGGCAATGTAAGGGGCATCCGGGAAGGTCTCCTTGAGCTCTGTCATCAGCGGGCCGTTGGGCCCGTTTTCGAAACTGGTGGTCAGTATGGTCGGCAGCTCGAAGTACTTGGCCAGCGCGGCCAGCGCCAGCACGTTGTTGCGAAACTTGTCCGGCTCTATGTCACGCACCAGCGAAGACAGCCCTGCCTGGTGATCCACCAGCAGTACGGCAGCGTTGTGCTTGTCGAGTTTGACGTAGGGTTTAGCCATGATGACTCTCCTTGGTTGTTGCGGGTATCAGCGCTGGGAATCCAGCACTTCGTTATGTTGCAGCACCTTGCGGCGCGCTCGATCAACGGCTGTCGGTCGATGGTTTTCAGCGCGTCAGCACCTGGACGCATTGTCTGCTTGTGCAGCATGCATTCCTGTTGCTGGGCCAGAGGCTCAGTGTCCTATCTGGCCAAAACGGCCACTGTTGTAGTCATTGATGGCCTGCACTATCTCTTCCTGGCTGTTCATCACGAAGGGGCCGTGGCCGACGATGGGTTCATCTAGGGGGGCGCCATTGAGCAGCAGCAGCGTGGTCTCCTCCTCGACCTCGATCACCAGTTTGCTGCCACGGCGCTCCATGACGGCCAGCTCGGCGGTGCGGACCGCGTGGCGGTTGCCGAGGCGAATGGCGCCTTTGAGCACAAAGAGGGCCGTGGTGTGCCCTGCTGGCAGTGCCAGCGTCACCTGATGATGGGCCTTCAGGCGCATGTCCCAGACGTTCATCGGGGTGAAGGTGCGGGCGGGGCCGCGGGTATCGCCGAACTGCCCGGCAATGATGCGAGCCTCTCCTGCGCCCTCTGGCAGTGCCACGCGAGGGATCTCGTTGGCGGTGATGCCCTGGTAGCCAGGAGCCGCCATCTTCTCTTTGGCGGGCAAGTTCACCCACAGCTGCACCATTTCGAAGGCGCCGCCCGTTCTGGCAAAGGCCGGGCTGTGGTACTCCTCGTGGATAAGGCCGGATGCGGCCGTCATCCATTGCACGTCACCCGGGCCTATGGTGCCGCCGCCCCCCGAGGAGTCCCTGTGGGAGACGCCCCCTTCATAGACGATGGTCACCGTCTCGAACCCGCGATGAGGGTGCTGGCCGACGCCAAGCTGATGGGAGGTGGCCGGGAAATTGGCCGGGCCCGCGTAGTCCATCAGCAGGAAGGGGGACATTTCCTCCGCGATATCCTGGTAGGAGAAGATGCTCCTGACCGGGAAGCCATCGCCGACCCAGTGCCTCTCGTTGCTGCGCTTGATAAATGCCAGTTCTTTCATCTCAATGCCTCCGTTGGATCAATGGACACAGTGTAGAAAGTCGCCATTTACCGGACTAGATGGTTAAATAAGAAAACACTTTCTAATGAGTTGGAAAATGGACTTCAATCAGATCGTCGTATTCGTCAAGGTGGTGCAAGCCGGCAGCTTCAGCGCGGCGGCGCGTCTGCTGGGGTTGCCGACCTCCACCGTCAGTCATCGGGTGGCCATGCTGGAGCAGCGTCTGGGCGTCACCCTATTGCAGCGAACCACCCGTCGGTTGCACCTGACCGATGCCGGGCAGATCTATTTCGACCACGCCTCGGCCGGCCTGGTGCATGTGCTTGATGCCGAGGCGGCGGTGACCGAAGCGCGGGAGGAGCCCTGCGGGCTGCTGCGGATCACGGCTCCCGTGGATATCGGCAACCGGATCCTGTCGTCCATCCTGGGGCAGATGCGCAGCCAGTGGCCAAAGGTCGACGTGGAGCTGGTGTTGATGAACCGCTACGTGGATCTGGTCGCAGAGGGCGTCGATGTGGCCATTCGCACCGGGCCTCTCAAGGACTCGACGCTGATCGCCAAGCAGGTGGGCATTGCGCGCTGGGCCCTGTTTGCGAGCCCCGATTACCTCGCCAGCGCCGGGATGCCAGATGCACCGCAGGCGCTGCGGCATCATGCCTGCCTGCAGTTCACGCCACTGGGCAAGGAGGCCTGGGTACTCCACGACGGGGTCGCCAACAGTGTGACCGTCTCTCTGGCCCGGCAGACACTGATCAACGATGTCGGCCTGATCATGACCATGGTGCAGACTGGCGGTGGGGTGGCCCTGCTGCCCTCCTACCTGTGTCGTCAGGCCTGCGAGGAGGGGAGTCTGGTGCCTGTCCTGCCCGAATGGCATGGCAAGGCGGATCCCATCCATCTCGTCTATCCCAGGCAACGCTTCATGGCCCCCAGGCTGCGCGCCTTCGTGGATCTGGCATCACGGGAGTTGCAAGAGTGGCTCGACTAGCATGCCTCCCATGGGTCGAACGACCAAAAAGCAGAATGGAGTGGCAGACATATCGCCGTTTGCCCTCTAAAGGCGGCCGCTCCCTCCCTATGTATTGAGGCAACGGCCAAGGGAGTACGGCCGATGGCGAGGGTATTCCATGGCTGGGAGGGGTGTTTTTCTTCCAAGGCGGTGGGCGCTACTCTGCCTGCGACCAAAGGGTCGCAGAGACAGCCCGAGTTGTGACGGTTTGACGGTTTGACGTTGAGCACTAGAAACCGGCGATGCTGAAGAAGAGCAGGATGATTGGAGGAAACCAGCAGGGATCCACTGCGAGAGCGGGCATCAAGACAAGGTGGATGACAAGAAGAGACAGAGAAGAGGAGTGATGATACCTGGCTGCGTTGCACAAACAGGTGGTGGTCCCACCAGCCACATCCCGGCACTCGAGTCCCCCACCTTGGCTGCTACCTTCCGGTCCTGACCAGGTCGACGGGTTATCAATGCGAGAGGACCAATGGGACCACCGGCGAGGAGAATAGGCAAACTGGCCGGTCAATGCAATGGCTTTCTGCCCTGCCGCGCCCCGACTGGCGGATTTTCCAGCAACCTGGGCAAAGAGTCGGCAATCTAGCTAAAAATCATGAATTTGGCGCCGACGCACAGCAGCAGCAGGGCAAATCCCTGGCGCAGACGCTGGGGAGAGAGGCGATGTGCCAACCGGGCGCCGAGCCGGGCAAACTGGGTACTGGTCAGCACTATGCCGAGCCAGGCGGGCAGATAGACATAGCCCAGGCTCCATTCTGGCAAGGCGGCATGACCCCAGCCGGCGTAGAGATAGCTCAGGCTCCCCGCCAGGGCGATGGGAATGCTGCCGGCCACCGAGACGGCCACCGCCTGCTTCATGGGCACGCTGTTCCAGGTGAGATAGGGTACGGTCAGGGAGCCGCCGCCGATGCCAAACATGGCGGAGAGCCAGCCAATCAGGGTGCCGGCGATGCCTGTTCCCACCGGGCCGGGCAGGTGCCGCTCCGCCTTGGGCCTCAGGTTGAGGCCCATTTGCAGCGCCATGGCCCAGGCGAAGCAGCCGATGATGAGATTGAGGGTGCCGGCGCTGAGCAGGTTGGCCGTCATGCCGCCGAGCCAGGCCCCCACCATCATGCCCCCCGCCAGCCGGCGAATGAGGGGCCACTGTACCACTCCCTTGCTGTAGTGCACCCGCAGGGAGCTCAGGCCGGTGAAGATCATGGTGAGCATGGAGGTGCCAAGGGCCAGGTGGGTCACTATCTCGCCGGGAATGCCCTGGGCATGAAAACTCACCACCAGCACGGGCACTATGATGAGGCCGCCTCCTATGCCAAACAGCCCCCCCAATATGCCCGCAAAGGCTCCCAGCAACAGATAACCCAGAAACAGCATCTCGTGTCCTTGTGACCAGCCCAGGCGGCCGTCCGGCTGGACGACGGCCTGGGCAAAAAAAAGAGGTGGCCCAGGGGCCACCTCGCTATTGTGCCGACTAACTCAGAGGAATGGTACCGTCCATCACCTTGTAGAAGGCCAGCACGGCAAACCCCAGCAGGGCCGCCGTCATCCCTTGCTCCAGCCGGTTGAGGCCACGCAGGCCATGGTGCTGACGCGCCTTCCAGTAGATGAAGATGCCCGGACTGTAGAGCAGGGCCACCAGCAGCAGGTACTCGATCCCGGCGGCATAGACCAGCCAGCAGCCGTAGCCGGTGGCCACCAGGGCCAGCAGCATGTCCCGTTTGCGCTGATGGGGCTGGCCCTGATAGGTCTGGCCGCTCAGGGCCAATTTGAGACCATAGGCGCCGGAGAAGACGTAAGGCACCAGGGCCGCGGCCGTGGTGATGTTGACCAGGGCCAGATAGGTACTGCTCTGGAAATAGATGATGATGAGGAAGGCCTGCACCAGGCAGGTGGAGCACCAGAGAGCGACGCTGGGAGAGCCCCGTTCGTTCTCCCGGGCGAACCAGGCCGGAAAGACCCCTGTCTTGCCGGCGATGAAGGGCACCTCAGCCGCCAGCACTGTCCAGCTCAGCAAGGCCCCCATCACGGAGATCACCAGACCTATGTTGATGAGCCAGGCGCCCCAGGGGCCGACCACGGCCTCCAGTATCATGGCGGTGGAGGGATTTTTCAGGGTCGCCAGTTCGGGTTGGCTCATCACCCCCAGGGAGAAGAGGGTGACCATGACGTAGAGGGTCAGGGCACCGAGCAGGGCCAGCACGGTGGCACGCCCCACGTCCTTGCGATGGCGGGCCCGGGCCGACACCACCACGGCCCCCTCGATCCCGATGAAGACCCAAAGGGTCACCTTCATGGTGGATTTGACCTGCTCCATCACGGAGCCAAGCTCGCTATTGCCCTGGCCCCAGATATCCAGGGTGAAGGTATCCAGATTGAAGGCGAGCAGCACGGCGACGCAGAACACGATGAGGGGCACCATCTTGGCGATGGTGGTCACTATGTTGACCAGGGCCGCCACCTGTACCCCCCGCAGCACCAGGGCGTGTACCGACCAGATGAGCAGGGAGGCGAGCGTGATGGCGATCGGGGTGTTGCCATCGCCGAAGATGACCCTGTCAGGGGTGTCGAAGAAGTAGCTCAGGGCGCTGAACACCACCACGGCATAGGAGACGTTGGCCAGCAGCTGGCAGATCCAGTAGCCCCAGGCGGCGTTGAAGCCGACGAAGTCGCCGAAACCGGCCTTGGCATAGCTGAAGATGCCGCCATCGAGATCCGGGCGACGCAGGGAGAGGGTCTGATAGACCAGGGCCAGGCAGATCATGCCAAGCCCGGTGATGGTCCAGCCCAGGGCCACGGCCCCGACGCTGGCATGGGCGGCGATATTCTGCGGCAGGCTGAACACCCCCGCCCCTATCATGGAGCCGATCACCAGGGAGATGAGCGCACCGAGCCCGAGTTTCTTGTCCATCGCTATCCTGTTGCTTGTCTGGGCGGCGGTTGAGGATCCCTGCTCAATTCGACTCGCATCATCTGGGAGCGACTATCCCTGCCCCTGAAAAAGGCGGCAACTATATTGCATGACTATACGGCTCGCAATCCTTCGCCATATCAATCGTTGACCACCTTGACCGGGCGCAATTTTACAGAAGTACGGGGATCGGCGTGTGAGCTGGGTCAAACTCTGCCGGATTGGGGTCAGATCCCGCCATTTTTTCCCTCTGCACGCCCCATGGCATGGCTGCATGGCCATGCAGATGGCGCCCACTGCAAATGACGACGGGGAGCCCAGGGCTCCCCATCGCTGGCCGCCTGTGGCCGTCTTGGGCTAGAGCCGCAGGCCGCCGTCCAGCTCTATCATGCGTCCGGAGAGATAGTCGTTGCCGAGAATGAAGGCCACCGCATCGGCCAGCTGATCGGCCTCCCCCAGGCGAGCCGCGGGGATCGCTTGCAGCATGCGATCCATGGCCTCGGGTTTCATGGCCGCCGTCATCTCGGTGGCGAACACCCCGGGGGCTATGCCCATCACCCGGATGCCGTGGCGCGCCAGCTCCCGCGCCCAGGTCACCACCAGGGCCGCCACCCCCGCCTTGCTGGCGGCATAGTTGCTCTGCCCCATGTTGCCGGCCCGGGCGATGGATGAGATGTTGATGATGACCCCTCCCTCGCCGTGGCGCGCCATCAGGGCCGCCCCCTCGCGGCCGCACAGGAAGGTGCCGGTCAGATTGACGTCGATCACCGCCTGCCACTGGGCCAGGCTCATCTTCCCCACCAGCTCTCCCCCTTTCACCTTGATCAGCATGCCGTCCCGCAGGATCCCGGCGCAGTTGACGAGGCCGGCAAGGGAACCCAGGTGCTGGATGGCGGCAAAGCTCGCCTCCACCTCCTGCTCGTCGGCCACGTTGCAGACATGGAGCGAGCAGACTCCGCCCCGGCTCTGCAGCTCGGCCTCGGTGATCTCAAGATCCGCCCGGTTGACATCGATCAGGGCCAGCCTGGCCCCCCGTGCCGCCAATGCCAGGGCGATGGCTCGCCCCAGTCCCCGCCCCGCCCCTGTCACGGCGATCAGCTTGTTGTTCAGTTCCATCTCGGCTCCTCCTTGTCTCTGTCGACGGGCCCGCGGCGGCCCGCCCCTTGGCCATCTCGCCTCACTCGGGTTCCCGATAGAGGTTGAGGATGCTGGAGAAATCCCTCTCCCCCTCCCCCCGGCTGGCGTGCAGGTTGAACAGGTTGCGGGCCAGGGCCCCCAGGGGGACGGCGCTGTGGGCATGCTCGGCCAGGGCCATGGCCAGCCCAAGGTCTTTCACCATGAGCCGGGTCATGAAGCCTCCCTCATACCCGCGCGATGCGGGCACCTTCTCCATCACCCCGGGCCAGGGATTGTAGCGTTCCAGGCTCCAGTTGCTGCCCGAGCTCTTGGCCATGATGCCGGAGAGCACGGCCGGATCCAGCCCCTCCTTCACCCCCAGCGCCAGGGCCTCCGCGGTGCCCGCCATCTGGATGGCGAGCAGCATGTTGTTGCACATCTTGGCGATCTGGCCCGCCCCCAGGGCCCCGGCATGGAACAGGTTCTGCCCCATGTGGGCCAGGATGGGCTTGGCCGCCTCGAAATCGGCACGCTCGCCACCGACGATGAAGGTGAGGGTACCGGCCGCGGCCCCGGCCACCCCGCCGGAGACGGGGGCATCGATGAAGCGATGGCCCAGGGCCCGGGCGGCCTCCCCCACGGCGCGGGCCGAGGCCACGTCTATGGTGGAGCAGTCGATGACCAGGGTGTCCGGGCTCAGGGCCGCCAGCAGGCCGTTGCCCACTATGTCCCCAGATCCCGTGCCGAGCCAGAGTCCCACCACATGCTCCCCGGCGGGCAGCATGCTGATCACCAGATCGCAGCCCGCGACCGCCTGGGCGGCGCTGGCGGCGCAATGACAACCCGCCTGCCCGGCGGCGATAAGATGATCGGGCAGCAGATCGAACACCTGCACCCTCAGCCCCGCCCTGGCCAGGTTGGCCGCCATGGGCCCCCCCATGTTGCCAAGGCCGATAAACCCTACCCCTGTGATCATGATGCTCTCCCTTGCTTGTCCGTTTGTTCCTTCAGCTCACGCCACAACGGGTTGTCAGTCTCTCCCGCCAGGGCCGGCCAGCGATAGAAGTCCGCGATCCCGTCCAGGGCCTGGGGTCCCTGCCAGTGAGGCTCCTTGTCCTTGTCGATGAGCAGCGCCCTGACCCCTTCGATAAAATCGCCCCTGAGCACGCAGTTCACCGACAGGGTCAGCTCCTCGGCGAAGGCCTCGGCCAGGGAGAGGTGACGCCCCTGCCAATACTGGCGCCACAGCAAGGCCCGGCTCAAGGGACTGCCGCCGCGGCAGGTCTCACGCTGCTGGGCCAGCGCCCCCTCCAGGGGGGCCTCGAACAGGCGGGCCAATACCCCTTCCAGGCTGAGGCCTGCCAGCAAGGCATCAATCTGATCCCGACAGGGCAGCAAGAGGGGGGGCGGCAGGGTCGCCTGATCCGCCAGGGCGGCAAAGCACAACGCCAGCGCATCATCCAGGGCCTCGCCCTCCTGTTGCCAGTCCAGCGCCAGCAGCGACGCCATCAGGCGCGGGCGATCGGTGCGGGCCAGGGCCCAGTCCGCCAGCCCCAGCCCCAGGGCATCGGCGCCGTTGCAGCGGGCCCCGGTGAGGCCGAGCCAGAGCCCGAGCCGCCCGGGCAGGCGGCTCAGCCACCAGCTCGCCCCCACGTCGGGGTAGAGGCCTATGCTCACCTCCGGCATGGCCAGCAGACTCGATTCCGTGACCAGCCGAAAACGGGCCCCCGCCAGCAGTCCCATGCCCCCCCCCATGCAGATGCCGTTGGCGAGGCAGACAAGGGGCTTGCCATACTGGTGGATCAACAGGTCGAGCCGGTACTCCTGCAAGAAGAAGTCCCGCGCATAGCGAAACAGCTCGCCATCGCTCATGCGCTGGCGCTCATGGTAGAAGGAGCGAATATCCCCCCCGGCGCAAAATGCCTTCTCCCCTGCCCCCTCCAGCAGCACGGCGCACACCCGGGGATCTTGCTCCCAGTCGCGCAGGTGCCGAGTCAGGGCCTGGATCATCGGCAGGCTCAAGGCATTGAGGGAGGCGGGGCTGTCCAGGGTCAACACCCCGAGCCATCGTCCATCCCGGGTCGGCAACCGCTCTGCCCGGACTCCCTCTCTCATCTCAGACGTCATCGATACCCCCTCATCCTGGCTGCTGGCTCGGTTCATTGCGCTCGCTTGTCGCCCCATAACGCCAGCGCGGCGCCCGTTTCTCGAGAAAGGCGGCCACCCCCTCCCGCTGATTGGGGTCTTCGAAGAGACGAAGAAAGAGGGTACGTTCCATGGGCAGGGCCTCATCCCTGGGGCGACGGCGCCCCTCGTTGATGAGCTGCTTGCAGGCACGCAGGGCGGCCGGGCTCTGGCGCTCGGCATGGGCCGCCATCTGGCGCGCCGCCTCCCAGGCGCGACCCACCTTGACCACCTCCTCCACCAGGCCAATCTGATAGGCCAGGGTGGCATCCACCTTCTCGCCGCACAGTATCATCCGCTTGG
The DNA here is from genome assembly GCF_000819765.1 of Aeromonas bivalvium. Lineage (GTDB taxonomy): Bacteria > Pseudomonadota > Gammaproteobacteria > Enterobacterales > Aeromonadaceae > Aeromonas > Aeromonas bivalvium. Next base: position 41,630 of record NZ_CDBT01000024.1, on the reverse strand, counting down.
CCCAGCCCGGCCCCACCAGCTCGGTCAGGCGCTGGGTGCCGCCGGCGCAGGGCAGCAGGCCCACCGACGCCTCCGGCAGCCCCATGATGGCCTGCTGCTCGGCGATGCGAATGTCGCAGGCCAGCGCCACCTCCAGGCCCCCTCCCATGGCAAAGCCATTGATGGCGGCGATACTGACCCCGTGAAAGCGGGCCAGGGCCTCGAACGCCTCGCCAAAGGCCTGGGCCACCTGCTCGGCATGCTGGCTATCGCTATCGGCAAACATCTTGAGATCGGCGCCGGCGCAGAAAAACTTGTCGCCGGCCCCGCGCACGACCAGGGCCACTATCTCGGGTTTGCCATCGAGTTCGGCCATCATCTGCACGAAGGCGCGCAGGCTGGCCAGGGTCCAGGTGTTGGCGGGGGGATGGTCGAGGGTGATGTAGGCCACGTGGCCGTGATATTCGAGCTGTATCCTCGTCATGGGATCATCCTTGTGTGTAGGCGGCATCTGGCGCCCCTCATTCCAGGATCAGGGAAGGGTTCGCCAGCAGGCGGCGAGCGATGATGAGTCGCATCACCTCGTTGGTTCCCTCCAGAATGCGATGGACCCGGGTGTCACGCAGGTAGCGTTCGAGCGGGTATTCGCGGATATAACCATAGCCGCCAAAGAGTTGCAGGGCCTCGTCGCAGACCCGATAACCCACGTCCGTGGCCAGACGCTTGGCCATGGCGCACCAGGCGCTCTTGTCCGGGCTGCCGCCATCGAGCCTGTCGGCAGCCTGGCGCACCAGCAGGCGGGCGGCGGCAAGCTCGGTGGCCATGTCCGCCAGACGAAACTGCACGCTCTGGAATTCGCCGATGGGATGACCAAATTGCTGACGCTGCTGTACATGGGCCAGGGCGTCATCCAGCGCCTGCTGGGCGGTGCCCACCGAGCAGCTGGCGATGTTGATGCGCCCGCCATCCAGGGCCTGCATGGCGAACCTGAACCCTTCTCCCTCCTCCCCCAGCCGGTAGCGGGCGGGAATGCGCACGGCGCTGAAATTCACCTCCCGGGTCGGCTGGCTGTGCCAGCCCATCTTCTCCTCCGCCTTGCCGTAGCTCACACCCGGCGTATCGGCGGGCACCATAAAGGCAGATATCCCCTTGGCCCCCTCCCCTCCGGTGCGGGCCATCACCACCAGCACGTCCGTGCTGCCCGCCCCCGAGATGAACACCTTGCTGCCCTCGATGAGGTAATCGTCACCCTCGCGCACCGCCCGGGTCTTGAGGGCGGCGGCATCCGATCCCGCCCCCGGTTCGGTGAGACAATACGAGCCCAGCAGCTCGCCGCAGCTAAGCCTTGGCACCCACTCTGCGGCCACCTCACTCGGCAGCCAGCTGCCCAGCATCCAGCTCACCATGTTGTGGATGGTGAGGTAGGCCGTGGTGGAGGTGCAGCCCATGGCCAGACGCTCGAAGATGAGGCTGGCATCGAGCCGTGACAGGCCAAGACCGCCGTACTGCTCCGGGGTGTAGAGGCCGCAAAAGCCCAGCGCCGCCGCCTCCCTGATGGTGGGGATGGGGAACTCGTGCTCCCTGTCCCAGCGGGCGGCATTGGGCTTGAGCGCCTCGTTGGCAAAGGCGGTAGCGGCCTCGCAGTAGGCGCGCTGATCCTCGGTCAGATTGAAATTCATGGGCAGCTCGCCTCCTTCAGCGCAGATTGATGGTCATGTTGGGGCCGGTGGGTATGTCTTCATCGAACCAGCGTTCGGTCACCGTCTTGGTCTCGGTGTAGAAGCGCACCGCCTGCTTGCCGTAGGCATGCAGATCCCCGTAGAAGGAGCCGCGCCAGCCGGTGAAGGAGAAGAAGGGCAGCGGCACCGGGATGGGGACATTGATGCCCACCTGGCCCACCGCCACCTCGTGGCGAAACTTGCGGGCCGCTGCGCCGCAGCCGGTGAAGAGGGAGGTGCCGTTGCCATAGGGGTTGGCGTTGATGAGGGCGAGCGCCTCGTCCAGGCTCTCCACCTCCAGGCAGGCGAGCACGGGGCCGAAGATCTCCTCTTGATAGATGCGCATCTCGGGGGTGACGCCGCGAAACAGGGTGGGCCCCACCCAGTTGCCCACCGGGTAGCCCGGCACCTGGCACAGGGTGCCATCGAGCAGGCATTCGGCCCCCTCCTGCTTGCCGGCCTCGATCAGGTTCTCCACCCGCACCCTGGCCTCCGGGCTGATGAGGGGGCCATAGGCTGCTTGCGGATCGTCCCACACCCCGGGTCTGACCCTGGCAAACTCGGCGGCGAGATCCGGGATCCACTCCCTCGCGCTCCCCACGAACACCGCCACGCTGATGGCCATGCAGCGCTGACCGGCGGCCCCCACCCCGGCCCCCACCAGGTTGCCGAGCACTTGCGCCTTGTTGGCATCCGGCATGATCACCATGTGGTTCTTGGCGCCGACGAAACACTGGGCCCGCTTGAGGTGGTCGGTGGCGGTGCGATAGACGTGGGCCCCGACCCGCGCCGAGCCCACGAAGCTCACCGCCTTCACGTCCGGGTGGGCGAGCAGCGCATCCACCTGCTCGGCGCCGCCGTGCACCACGCTGAGAATGCCTGGGGGGGCCCCCGCCTCGGTAAACAGCTCGGCCAGGCGCATGGGGGTGAGGGGATCCTGCTCGGAGGGCTTGAGCACGAAGCCGTTGCCGCAGGCCACCGCCAGGGGAAACATCCACAGCGGTATCATGGCCGGGAAGTTGAACGGCGTGATGCCGACGCAGACCCCGAGCGGCTGCACCCAGGAGTGGCCATCCACCCGGCGCGCCACATTGCCCATGGTCTCCCCCATCATCTGGCTGGCGACGCCGCAGGCCTGCTCCACCACCTCGATGCCGCGCCACACATCCCCCCTGGCATCGGCGAAGTTCTTGCCGGTCTCCTGGGCCAGCAGGGTCGCCAGCTCGTCGTGATGCTGTTTCAGCAGGTGCTGATAGTTGAACATGACCCGGGCCCGCTCGGGGGCCGGCACCTCTCGCCACAGCAGATAGGCGTCGTGAGCGGCCCGCACCGCCAGATCCACCTCCTCGGCCGTGGCCCTGGGGGCGCGCGCCAGCAGGCTCTGATCCGCCGGATTGGTCACCTCGATCCACTGATCCGTGGTCGAGGCGTGGGGCCCGCCATGGATATAGAGCGGCAGATCCCCGTACAAGGTGGCATGGCTGGTCATCTTCCTCACTCCTTTGAGTCTTGTTCGCCGAATGGGTGGCAGGGGCTGGCACGGCGGCGCCCCTCGCTTGCCCGGAATTTACCTTAGACTAACAATTGATTTACGTTTACGCTAACGTAAACTTATTCGAGTGATGGACTGACCAGTTTGGCCCCTGCCTGAACCCATACGGGGCCCATTGACCCCCCCCCCCTTCAACGAGGAGAGCAAGGATGCACACAGTGATGGACGAGACCCTGTGCGCCCTGACCGAGCAGGTCGAGGCCTTCTGCCAGAAAGTGATCGCGCCGCGGGCCGCCGAGATTGACCAGAGCAACAGCTTCCCCCGGGATCTCTGGCCCCAAATGGGTGAGCTGGGACTGCACGGCATCACGGTGGCGGAGTCCTGTGGCGGAGTGGATTTGGGCTATCTCGCCCACGTGCTGGTGATGGAGCAGGTGAGCCGCGCCAGCGCCTCGGTCGGCCTCTCCTACGGCGCCCACTCCAACCTCTGCATCAACCAGATCCACCGCCACGGCACCGACGCCCAGAAGACTCGTTACCTGCCCGATCTGGTGAGCGGCAAACAGGTGGGAGCGCTGGCCATGAGCGAGCCGGGGGCCGGCTCAGACGTGGTCAGCATGCGGCTGACCGCAGTGCGCGAGGGGGATCACTATGTGCTGAACGGCAACAAGATGTGGATCACCAATGGGCCGGATGCGGACACCTTCGTCATCTATGCCAAGACGGATCCCGCTGCCGGGGCCAAGGGGATCTCCGCCTTCATCGTCGAGGCGGGCACCCCGGGGTTTTCCACCGCCCAGAAGCTCGACAAGCTCGGCATGCGCGGCTCCAGCACCTGCGAGCTGGTGTTCGAGGATTGCCCCGTGCCAGCAGAGAACCTGCTGGGCGCCCTGCACGGCGGGGCCCGGGTGCTGATGAGCGGCCTCGACTACGAGCGGGTGGTGCTGGCCGCCGGCCCCCTTGGCATCATGCAGGCCTGCATGGATGTGGTGCTCCCCTATGTGCGCGAGCGCAAGCAGTTCGGCCAGGCCATCGGCGAGTTTCAGCTGGTTCAGGGCAAGCTCGCCGACATGTATACCCGCCTTGCCAGCAGCCGCGCCCTGGTCTATTCGGTGGCAAGCGCCTGCGACAAGGGCCGCACCAGCCGCAAGGATTGCGCCGCCGCCATCCTGTTTGCCGCCGAGAACGCCACCCAGATGGCGCTCGATGCCATCCAGCTGCTCGGCGGCAACGGCTATATCAACGAATACCCCACGGGCCGCCTGCTGCGGGACGCCAAGCTCTACGAGATAGGAGCAGGCACCTCGGAGATCCGCCGCTGGCTCATCGGCCGCGAGCTGATGGGAGATAACCCATGATGTTGCTCCCTTTGTCACCTGCCATCGGCAACAACAACCAGATGGGGGAGAACCCATGAGCCAGATCCACTCCCGCCTGGATACCACCAGCGCCGAGTTTGCCGCCAATCGGGCCGCCATGCAGGCCCTGGTGGCCGATCTCGATGCCTGCCTCGCCGAGATAGCCCAGGGCGGGGGCGCGGCCAACAATGCCCGCCATCAGGGGCGCGGCAAGCTGCTGCCCAGAGAGCGCATCAATCGGCTGCTGGACCCCGGCTCCCCCTTCCTCGAGCTCTCGGCCCTGGCCGCCTGGCAGGTCTATGACGACCCCGTGCCCGCCGCCGGCATCATCACGGGGCTTGGCCAGATTGCGGGTCGGCTCTGCCTGCTGGTGGTGAACGACGCCACCGTCAAGGGGGGCACCTACTACCCGCTCACGGTGAAAAAGCACCTGCGCGCCCAGGCCATCGCCGAGCGGCTGCGCCTCCCCTGCCTCTATCTGGTGGATTCCGGCGGCGCCTTCTTGCCCATGCAGGACGAGGTGTTCCCCGATCGGGACCATTTTGGCCGCATCTTCTACAACCAGGCCCGCATGTCGGCCCAGAACATCCCCCAGCTCGCCGTGGTGATGGGGCTGTGCACCGCAGGGGGCGCCTATGTGCCCGCCATGGCGGATGAATCCATCATGGTCAGGGAACAGGCCACCATTTTTCTGGCGGGCCCGCCCCTGGTCAAGGCCGCCACCGGCGAGGAGATCAGCGCCGAGGCTCTGGGGGGCGCCCTGGTGCACTGCGCCCACTCCGGGGTGGCGGACCACCTGGCCGAGGACGATGCCCATGCCCTGGCCATCGCCCGCACCCTGGTGAGCAATCTGGGGGAAAACACGGCTTCGGAGTTCGCGCCCCGCAACCCAGGCTACGACGAGCCCCTCTACCCCATAGAGGAGCTCTACGGCCTGGTGGGTACCAGCCTCAAGCGCGCCTATGACGCCCGGGAGCTCATCGCCCGCCTGGTGGATGGCTCTGTGCTGGACGAGTTCAAGGCCCTGTTCGGCACCACGCTCGTCACCGGGTTTGCCCGCATCCAGGGCATGCCGGTGGGGATCCTCGCCAACAACGGCGTGCTCCACAGCGACAGCGCCCAGAAGGGGGCCCACTTCATCCAGCTGTGCAACAAGCGCGCCATTCCCCTGCTGTTTTTGCAGAACATCACCGGCTTTATGGTGGGCAGCCAGGCGGAAAAGGAGGGGATCGCCAAGCATGGCGCCAAGCTGGTCACCGCCGTCGCCTGCAGCCGGGTGCCCAAGATCACCCTGATCGTCGGCGGCAGCTTTGGCGCCGGCAACTACGGCATGTGCGGCCGCGCCTATGAGCCCGATTTTCTGTTCAGTTGGCCGGGCAGCCGCATCTCCGTCATGGGGGGCGAGCAGGCCGCCAACGTGCTGGTACAGGTACGGCGGGACAAGCTGGCGGCCGAGGGCAAATCCCTGAGCGAGCAGGAGGCGGACGCCATGCGCGCCCCCGTCATCGCGCAGTACGAGCGCCAGGGCCACCCCTACTACGCCAGCGCCAGGCTCTGGGATGACGGCGTCATCGATCCCGCCCAGAGCCGCACCGTGCTGGCCCTGGCCCTGGCCGCCTGCCAGGGGGCCGAGACAGGCCCGGAACAGTACGGCATCTTCCGGATGTAAGGAGTTAACATGTCCGACCCACTGTGCAATGACCCCCTGGCCGGTTGTCGCCTTGAGCGCCACGGTCCGCTGGTTGAGCTGGTGCTGGCGCGCCCCGCCCGCCACAACGCGCTGGACGCCGCGCTGATGCAGGGCTTGCTCGATTGCCTGAGGGAGCTGGCCCACGGCCAGCCCGAGGCCGACCGCCCCCATGCCCTGCTGCTGCGGGCCGAGGGCAGGCACTTTTGCGCCGGCGCCGATCTCAACTGGATGCGCAAGATGGCCGAGGGGGAGTTCGACCCCGCAGCCTTCGACAAGAATCGCGAGGATGCCCGGGTGCTGGCGCACCTGATGCAAGCCCTGGACGAGCTGCCCTTCCCCACCGTGGCCCTGGTGCAGGGGGCAGCCTATGGCGGAGCGCTGGGTCTGCTCTGTGCCTGTGACATAGTGCTGGCCAGCGAGGACGCCCGCTTCTGCCTCTCCGAGGTGACCCTGGGGCTGGTGCCTGCGGTGATCAGCCCCTATGTGGTGCGCGCCATGGGGATGCGCCAGGCCCGCCGCTACATGCTGAGCGCCGAGCCCTTCGATGCCATCACCGCCTGCCGCCTCAACGTGGCGCACCGGCTCTGTGCGCCTGAGACGCTGCTCTCTGAGGGACGGGCCCTCGGCATGCGTCTTTGCCGCAACGGCCCACAGGCGATGAAGGAGACCAAGCGGCTGCTGGCCGCCATCGAACACCAGCCCGGCCATCAGCACGAAGAGAGAACCGTCGAGACCATCGCCCGGGTGCGGGTCGGCCTCGAGGCCCAGGAGGGGATCCAGGCCTTCTTCGACAAGCGCCCCCCCAGCTGGCGCCCCCGTTTCAAGGATGAGACATGACTCAATACCAGCCCATCAAGCGCCTGCTGATTGCCAATAGAGGCGAAATTGCCGTGCGCATCATCCAGACCGCGCGCCGCCTCGGCATTCACACCATCGCCCTCTACTCGGACGCCGACGCCAGCGCCATGCATGTGCGGCAAGCCGACGAGGCCTGGCATCTGGGGCCCGCCCCGGCCCGGGAGAGCTACCTCGACACCGACAAGGTGCTGCGCATCGCCCAGCAGACCAACGCCGATGCCATCCACCCCGGCTACGGTTTTCTGTCGGAAAACAGCGACTTTGCCAACGCCTGCGCCGGACAGGGATTGCGCTTCATCGGCCCGAGCGGCGCCGCCATCCTCGCCATGGGGGACAAGTCTGGCGCCAAGACGCTGATGGAGGCGGCCGGGGTGCCGGTACTGCCCGGCTATCACGGCGCGGATCAGCGTCCCGACACGTTGCGCCATCAGGCGAGCCTGGTGGGCTTTCCGCTGCTCATCAAGGCCGCCAGCGGTGGCGGCGGCAAGGGGATGCGCCGGGTCGAGCAGATTGGCGAATTTGACGCGGCGCTGGCGGCGGTCAAGCGGGAGGCCAGCGCCGCCTTCGGGGATGACAACGTGCTGCTGGAGCGCTATCTCCCCCGCGCCCGCCACGTGGAGGTGCAGATCTTCGCCGATACCCTGGGCCATGCCATCTATCTGGGGGACAGGGACTGCTCCTTGCAGCGCCGCCACCAGAAGGTGATCGAAGAGGCCCCCGCCCCCGACATAGCCCCGGCACTTCGCCGCGCCATGGGCGAGGCCGCCGTGGCCGCCGCCCGGGCCATCGACTATGTGGGGGCCGGCACCATCGAGTTTCTGCTGTGCGGGGACGAGTTCTTCTTCATGGAGATGAACACCCGGCTGCAGGTGGAGCACCCGGTCACCGAGGCCGTCACCGGCCAGGATCTGGTGGCCTGGCAGCTGGCGGTCGCCGAGGGCCAACCGCTGCCCCTCACCCAGGAGGAGGTGGTGCTGCGCGGCCATGGGGTGGAGGCGCGCCTCTACGCCGAGGACGTAGAGGCCGGTTTCTTGCCAGCGAGCGGCCCCATCCATTGGCTCCACTGGCCACAGGGGGTGCGCATCGATACCGGTGTGAGCGCCGGTGACGCGGTGAGCCCCTATTACGATCCCATGATCGCCAAGCTGATCGCCCACGGCCAGAGCCGCGCCGAGGCCTTCGCCAGACTGGCCGATGCCCTGGCGGCCCTGAGCCTCGGTCCCCTGGTGCACAATGGCCCGCTCTTGCTGCGCCTGTGCCAGGAGCCGGACGTGCTGGCCATGGCGCACCACACCCAGTGGCCCATTCCGACCGAGCCCCTGGCCATACCGGACCTCGCCTGGCCGCTCGCCACCCTCTGGCTCGCCAGTCGCACCGGCCCCTCCCCCTGGCAGCAGGCCCCCGGTTTTCGGCTCGGCCCGGACCTCAGCCTGACGGCGGCGGTACGGATCGGCGAGGAGGCCCGGGTGCTGACCCTGATCGGACGTACGGGCCTGCTCACCTGGCAAGGGCAAGAGTATCCCTATGAGCTGCACGCGGATCATCTCCGCCTGCTGCGATCGGGCCGCTGGCTACGCTGCCCCGTCACACCGGCGGCAGACGGGGCCTGGGTGCTGCAACTCGAGGGCCGCCGCATTCCCTTCGCAACCGATGATCACCGCCATCAGCACCATGATGATCACCAGGCCCCGGGTTCCCAGGGGGCGAGCGCCCCCATGCATGGCCTGGTAGTGGCCCTGCTGGTCGAGGCCGGGCAATCCGTCAGCCGGGGGCAACCCCTGCTGGTGATGGAGGCCATGAAGATGGAACATCAGGTGCGCGCCGAGCAGGATGGGGTGATCGCCGAGCTGCTCTGCCAGGTGGGGCAGCAGATCAGTCAGGGCGCCTCCCTGGTGCGCTTTCAAGACGCGGCCCGGGAGGGCGCCGAGCCAGCAGCCACAGAGCAGGAGAGCGCATGAAGAGTCACCATGAGGAGGCAAGATGACGCACATCATTGAGGGCGATGACAGGGTCAGCCTGGTCGAGATGGGACCGAGGGACGGCCTGCAGAACGAGGCCGTCCGCCTCACCCTGCCCCAGAAGCGAGAGCTGATCACCCGGCTCGCGGCCAGCGGCCTGCAGCGGATCGAGGTAGGGGCCTTCGTCTCCCCCAGGCGAGTGCCACAGATGGCGGACTCCGCCGAACTGCTGGCCATGCTGCCCCGCCAAGGCCCGGTCCGTTATGGCGCCCTGGTGCCCAACCTGCAAGGTCTGCAGGCGGCGATCCAGGCCAGAGTCGACGAGATTGGCCTCTTCACCGCCTGCTCCGACGGCTTCACCCGCGCCAACATCGGCATCGGCGTGGAGGAGTCACTGGTACGCTTCGCCCCCCTGGTGGCAGAGGCCCGTCACCTCGGCATCAAGGTGCGCGGCTATCTTTCCACCGTCATCGCCTGCCCGTTCGACGGACCCACCTCCCCCAAGCGGGTGGCCGCCGTGGCCGAACGCCTGCTGGATCTGGGCTGCCACGAGATCTCCCTCGGGGACACCACTGGGGTCGGTACCCTGGGCACCGTAGTCCCCATGCTCGATGCGGTGCTGAGGGAGATCCCGGCTGGGCGCCTCGCGGTGCATTTTCATGACACCTATGGCCAGGCCCTGACCAACCTGATCCCCGCCCTGGAGCGGGGCATCCGCACCATAGACAGCTCGGTGGCCGGGCTAGGCGGCTGCCCCTATGCCCCCGGGGCCTCGGGCAACGTCGCCTCGGAGGAGGTGGTCTATCTGCTACAGGGCCTTGGCATGAGCACCGGGGTCAAGCTGGACGCCCTGGCCGCCACCGGCCAGTGGGTGAGCGAGCAGCTCGGCCGTCCCAACGGCTCCCGGGTAGGGCGGGCCCTGTCCGCCCGAAGAACGGGTCATACCGTGGACACCCAGGAGGGGAACTGCCATGCCACATGATCACGCAGGCAAGGAGGTCACCTACAGCATCTCCGAGCTGGCCCAGGAGTTTGATATCACGGCCCGCACCATCCGCTACTACGAGGACGAGGGGCTCATCTCGCCGACCCGGGAGGGCCAGAACCGCATCTACAGCCACAAGGACAAGATCCGGCTGAAACTTACCCTGCGCGGCAAGCGGCTCGGCTTCAGCCTGGCGGAGATCCGCGAGCTGTTTGACATGTATGACACCGACCGCTCCAGCCGTACCCAGCTGCTCTCCATGGTGCAGTTGATAGAGGCCAAGCGCGAGGCCCTGCGCCAGCAGCAAGAAGATATCCAGATGGTGCTGGCCGAGCTGGAGGCGGCGGAGCGCCGCTGCAGCGGCGCCCTGGATCTGCTGGCGGCTCGGGACGGCCAGCCCCGCAGCCAGACCTCTTGACCGCCCCGGGGACAGGGCAGGCCATGGCTTTTACTTCCCCCTGGCGACTGGCGGTGATCCCTGTCGTTGAAGCTATGATGCAACGCTCCTGGCGGCCCTGTCATTGCATCCTGCCTTTCCCTCGGCGGCTGGCAATGCGCCCCTGGCGCTGACGGGATGGCTTCGGTGCCGCACACTAGCCTATGCCTCCCTATCCCCCATTGGATCTAGGGTCCATTGCTCGGGGCAAGCAGCTCAATGTCATCAGCCACGCTTTTCCTCGTGCCCGGCGCCGCCCCCTCGTCATGGCGCCAATTTTCCCGCACCCTGGCGACTGGCGACACCTTCGCACTGGATGGCCCAGAATACAGCGCCCCGTCGCGCTCCCCCGGCGCCGCCCTCTCTGCCCCATCACCCCTGCTGCTGACGTACATTGCTGGCGCAGATGATATGACCCCAGGCCCTCTCCCCCACTCTGACGACGGAGCCCACTGGCCTATTGCTGGCTGAGGTGTCCTCTGGTCCAGGCCTCTTTCATGCTGATGGCGGGTTCCTTCCCCGGGGCTGGCGGCAGCGCATTGTGGTTTTTAACGCCTCTAGTTTGATGGCATATCTGATTGAAAAACATGCAGGAATCCCAAGGGCACGGCTGTGCAGAGCCGGGCCCCGGGCTCTGGTTCTCTAGGCATTCACCACCAAGGGAGAGTGAAAGGGCCCTTTATCCCGATTTCCCCTGGCAACTCATCGCCGGGCAAGGGTCTGAACCGCCTGCTGGCGAGGCTGATCTGCACGCTTCTGCGCGGCTGACGGTATGCTGAGGACAAGACAAGGGGCCAGACGAGCCATACCCGGAACGAAACAGGCCAGGGGCGTGCCTGGGCATGGCTTTCCCGTTGCGGACGAACACAAAAAAATAACCTAAAAAACGCTTTTCATTTACCAGATAACTACCAGTTTTCCACGACTTCTTGCCATTCTGGTCCGAGTTGCAGTTTTTTTATCATTAATCCCCCCTCCCCCCTTGCGAGGGCGTGGGGCCCTGCCTAAAATCCCGCGTCCTTTGATCAACCCCCCACCTCTATCTTTTGGAGAACACCAAGTGAGCGAAAAATTGGCCAACCCTGCCCCTCTGGGTCTGATGGGTTTCGGTATGACCACCATTCTGCTGAACATCCATAACGCAGGTTTCTTCCCCATCAGCGCCATGATCCTGGCCATGGGTCTGTGCTATGGCGGTCTGGCCCAGATCATCGCCGGCATCATGGAGTACAAGCGTGGCAACACCTTCGGTGTCACCGCCTTCATCTCCTACGGCACCTTCTGGTGGAGCCTGGTGTTCCTGCTGGTCATGCCGACCATGGGTCTGGCCGACGCCACGCCCCACGCCTACATGGGCTGGTATCTGCTGATGTGGGGCATGTTCACCCTGTTCATGCTGATCGGGACCGTCAACTTCCCCCGCGTGAAGCAGTTCGTGTTCGCCTCCCTGACCGTGCTCTTCTTCCTGCTGGCCGCCCGTGACTTCACCGGCAGCACCCTGATCGGCACCATCGCCGGTTTCGAAGGGATCATCTGTGGCGCCAGCGCCATCTACCTGGCCATGGCTACCGTGATCAACGAGCAGTTCGGTCGCACCGTGCTTCCCATCGGCGAGCAGAAGAAAGCCGCTACCGCCCAGCTCAAGGCTGCCGCGTAAGCTGCACCGCTCAAGCCAGACAGTCTGATGTGAAAAAGGCACCCTCGGGTGCCTTTTTGTTTTTGTGCCGCCCAGGCCAGCGCTCTGTCAGCCAGTGCCCTCGGGATCCCCCGCCAGCCATCGGGTGGCCGGGAAGCGAGTGGCGGGCTCCTGGCCGTAGAAGCGGGCGAGCTGCTGGTAAACGGCAGGATAGACGGCGCGAAGGCGCAGGGGATCGGTGAAGAAGCTCTCGCTGCACACCGCGAAGAACTCGGCGGGATGGGAGGCAGCATAAGGGTCTATCTGCGTCACCTCCCCCCTGGTCAGCTGGTCGTTCATCTCGTCGAACGCGCACTGCAGCGCCCGGGTCCATTGCCGCTGATCCATGCCGCTTGGGAGCGGCGGCGCCCCGTCGGCCTCCCCTCCCAGCATGTCGAGCTTGTGGGCCAGCTCGTGAATGATCAGGTTGTAGCCATCCCAGTCACCGTCTTGCTGCAACTCGCTCCAGGCCAGCACCAGAGGTCCCTGGGGCCAGGCCTCCCCGGCGTTCTCCTCTTCAAACTCGCTGACCAGACCAAACTCGTCCTGCACCTGCTGACGGCGGGAGACGGGTTCGGGAATGATGATGATCTCGTGAAAGCCGCGATACCACTCCAGGCCCAGGGCCAGCCCCGGCAGGGCAGCTTGCAGGGCGAGGATACGGCGCTGCCGCTCGCTGAGCTCGACCCCGATCAGGGTCCAGCTCTTGCGGGCGAGCAGTCGTTCGGCCAGGGCCACCAGCCGTGCCCCCTCCCCCTCGCTCAGTCCCTGCAAGATAGGAATGGCCGAGAGCGACTCACGCCACTCCTCCCCCATCACGGTGCCCGATGTGCGGGCATCCGCCCTGGATTTGCACTGACTCGGTGCAGCCAACCGCCGGCTTAGCCAGCGACCGACGCGGGTCCCTGCCCACCATGATGCAACTCCCACTGCTCGACTCCTCTTCATGTTGCCGTGACGACCAGGGATTTGACGAAACGCCTGGGTTTGTCCAGATAGCCCTGACCCAGATAAAAATGGTGGGCCTGCTCCCGATGCAGGCTGCTGGAAAGCTCCATCTGACCACAGCCGGCCGAGCGGGCCAACGCCTCGGCCGCCGCCAGCAAGGCGGCTCCGATCCCCAGGCCCCGCGCCTGCTCATCGACCACCAGGGCCGAGATGAGGCCCCAGCCGCTGGCCAGGTGGAGCGGGCGCAACAGGTGGAGCACCAGGACGCCCACCACCCTGTCCCTCTCCACGGCCACCAGCACCCGGCGTTCGGGTTCGTCCTCGGCCAGGGCCGCAGCCAGTCGCCTGGTCTCCTGCTCATAACCAAGCTGCCCCAGCAACCTGGCCACCGCCTCGACATCCTCACCGCACACAGTGCGGATCAGTCCGGCCCCTCGAGTCGCGTCTTGCTGCTCTTTCATGGTTGGCCCCAAATTTGCTTAATCACTGCCAAGGTACTGTTTCAGGAGAAAATAACCCAGTTAACCCCACCGGTATAGCCCAGTGATCAGGCCCGACACCACTACCAGTTCACAAATTGGCAACATGATCGCAAATTTCACTGGGAAGCGCCGAAACAAGTCGATATGTTAGACGCCTCGGCCAATGCCGACAGCAGAAATGACCAAATAACAAGCATCGAGTGGGCAAAAGCCCGCCATGAGACCCACAACAAAGGAGTTGTTGTACATGAACGAGATCGTGAATGCCATCAATGGCGTGATTTGGAGCCCTGCGCTCATCTATCTGTGCCTGGGGGTCGGCCTCTACTTCTCCCTGCGCAGCCGTTTTTTGCAACTGCGTCACCTCAAAGGCATGATCCGCCTGATGTTCAAGGGAAAATCCAACGACGCCGGGGTCTCTTCCTTCCAGGCGCTCTCCATGACCCTGGCGGGCCGGGTCGGTACCGGTAACATCGCCGGTGTCGCCACCGCCATCACCTTCGGTGGCCCGGGCGCCCTGTTCTGGATGTGGATGGTGGCCTTCCTCGGCGCCAGCTCCGCCTTCGTCGAATCCACCCTGGGTCAGGTCTACAAGGAGAAGATCAACGGTGAGTATCGCGGCGGCCCCGCCTTCTACATCGAGAAGGGCCTGGGCATGAGCTGGTACGCCTGGATCTTCGCCATCGCCACCATCTTCGCCTGCGGCGTCTTGCTGCCAGGGGTACAGGCAAACTCCATCGGTTCCAGCCTGCAGACCGCCTTTGATATCAGCCCCAACGTCACCGCGGCCGTGCTGGCCCTGCTGCTGGGCTTCATCATCTTCGGCGGCGTCAAGCGCATCGCTCACTTCGCCAGTACCGTGGTGCCCTTCATGGCGCTGGGCTACATCATCGTCGCCTGCGTCATCATCGCCCTCAACATAGGCCAGCTGCCCTCCATCATTCTGCTGATCTGGAAGAGCGCCTTCGGTCTGGAAGCCGGTTTCGGTGCCATTCTGGGTCTGGCCATCATGTGGGGCGTCAAGCGCGGCGTCTACTCCAACGAAGCGGCCCAGGGCACCGGCCCCCACGCCTCTTCCGCGGCGGCGGTGAGCCACCCGGCCAAGCAGGGTCTGGTGCAGGCGTTCTCCGTCTACATCGACACCCTGTTCGTCTGCTCCGCCACCGGCTTCATGCTGCTGATCACCGGCCTGTACAACGTACAAGGGCCGGATGGCGCCGCCATCTACACCGGCATCGCCGGCATTGCCGCAGGCCCTGGCTATGTGCAGACGGCCATGGAGAGCATGATGCCAGGCTTTGGCAACTACTTCGTCGCCATCGCCCTGTTCTTCTTCGCCTTTACCACCATCGTCGCCTACTACTACATTGCCGAAACCAACATCGCCTTCATCAACCGCAAGATCCGCCGCCCCTGGCTCACCTTCCTGCTGAAGATCGCCCTGATGGCCGCCACAGTGTACGGTACCGTCAAGACCGCCGATCTGGCCTGGGGTCTGGGTGACATTGGCGTCGGTCTGATGGCCTGGCTCAACATCGTCGCCATCTTGCTGCTGCAAAAGACCGCCTTCGTCTGCCTCAAGGACTACGAGGCCCAGCTGGCACAAGGGGTTGACCCCGTGTTCCACCCGGAGAAACTGGGGATCAAGAACGCGGACTACTGGATCGACAACCGTGCCGAAGTGAACCTGATGCGCGAGAACACGGGTCACCCCTTCGAGGCGGATCCCGATACCATCGCCAAATAAGCACACGTACACCACCATCAAAAATGGCAGCCTCGGCTGCCATTTTCTTTTCCTGCTCCTGCTCAGAGGGCGTTGCGACGCGGCCCGAACCGCAGCCGCCAGCGCAGCAGGCTGTTGAGGGTGGCCCGCCACTGGTTGGGGCGCCCCAGGATCTGCTTTTGCAGCCGGGTCTCCTCCTTCAGCATCACCTCGTCGCTACGGGCCCAGGCTTGATGGTAGAGTCGCTTGATCCCCGCCAGCGCATCCGGCGACTTGGTGATCAGAGTGCGGGCAAAGGCGCGCGCCTCGGCCAGGGGATCCTCGCACACCCGGCTCACCAGCCCGAGCGCCCTGGCCTCGGTGGCCTCCAGCTCGCGGCCGCTCATGGCCAGCGCCATGGCGCTGTCCACCCCCATCAGGTTGCGCAGGGTGACGCTGCCGCTCATGTCGGGGATGATGCCCCACTTGATCTCCATCACAGAGAAGCGGCAATCCGGGGTGCTGAAACGAAAATCGGCCCCGAGCGCAATCTGCAGACCGCCGCCGAAACAGACCCCCTGGGTCACCGCAATCACCGGCACCGGCAGCTGATGCCAGCCGTACGCCACCCGCTGGGCCAGGTTGGTCGCCTCGTCCGCCTCGCGTTTGAGGATATCGAGGGCCGCCACCGGCTGCTTCAGCATGGATTTCACATCCAGCCCGGCGCAAAAGCCCCGCCCCTCGCCGCGCAGGATCACCGCCCGCAAGCCGCGCGTCTGCTGCAACTGCTCCAGCGTCTGCGCCAGCGCCCGGAACATGGCCAGATCCAGGGCGTTGAGCTTGTCCGGGCGCGTCAGCGCCACCTCGGCGATGCCCTCATCGAAGGTGAGGCTCACCCTGGGCCGGCCCGATATGGGCGCCCTTGCTGTCATTTCCATGGGTCATCCTTGTCGTGGAAACTGGTCGAACCACTAGACTAAGCGCGAAGGAGGTGGAGCACAAGCGCCTCAACCGGCTTGCAGCAGCAGCGAGGCGAGCCGGGTCTCTGGCCGGGTCTGGGCCAGCAGCAGCAGGGCGCAGCCATAGGCATCTTCCAGGGCATGGTGGCTGGTGAGGGGGGGCAGGTGGTGGCGCGCCAGGCAGCGGGCCAGGGTGAGGGCATCATCCCCGACCGTGCGCCCCGCCCGATGCAACTGGGCCAGCTCGAGGCGCAGGGTATCGAGAAACGGCCAGCCCGGCTCATGACCGAAGGTCTGCCGACAGGCGGCCCCGAGAAAGCGACGCTCCAGGGCGCTGTTATGGGCCACCAGCAGGCAGCCCTGGGCCGCATCCATCAGGGCGCGCAGGGCGGTTTCGAGGGACTCAGCCTCCTGCAAGTCCCTGTCATGCACCCCGTGGTAGATGGCGCTCTGTCCCACGCTGACGGGGGGGCGTACCAGGAAGTAGCGCGCCTGGGCAGGCCGGATCTCGCGCCCCTCGATGGGCACCCATCCCAGGCTGACGATGTGATCCCGGCGGGGATCCAGGCCGGTCAGCTCCAGATCGATGGCCAGACAGCGGCGCTCGGTCAGGGTCTGTCCCGATCTCATGGCTCTCCAGAGGTGGGGCCAGCGGCCAAACCAGGTTGTCGCGCTCATAGCTGGCGGCAGAAGCGGTAAGAGAGCAGGCTTTGCCCCTCCTCGATCACGGCGAAGCACTCCTTGAGCTGATGGCGCTGCAACCCAGAGAGGGTACCGGGATCCAGGTGATTGGAGAGGTGATCCGCCTCCTGCGCCTCCTGCTGTTCGAGGTGCAGTTTCCAACGCAGCTCGGCCAGCAGATCGAAGGCATCTCCCAGGTTGCGGCACAGCGTCTTGTCCATGGCGCCAGCCGCCTCGAGGTCGCGCAGACGCTGGCGGGTTCCGACGGCGGTCACCCCGGCGGCCAGGGCATAAACCCGCACCAGATCCGTGATGAGGCTGAGCCCCCGGGTCTTGAGATCCAGCCCCCTGTGCTGCTGCCCGTCCGGCTCCAGGATGAAATGCTTGAACAGGCCAAGGGGCGCCCGCCGCTGCAACGCCGTCTGGGCCAGGTGCAGCAGGAAGAGGGGCTGGGCCGCCGCCTGCGCCACCATGGCGCCGAACATGGCATCGAAGCGTGCCTGGCTGCCCGCCACCAGACGCACGTCGAAGAAGACGGTGGCGTTGAGCAGGGCCTGGGGGGTCGGAGTCTGGAACCAGCCCCGAAACCGGGCGAGCCAGGCGGCCTCGTCCAGGCACAGCTCCGGGTTGGTCGCCATGATGTTGCCGGGGCAATAGGGCAGACCGCAGCGGGCCAGGCCGTCGCACACCAGGCGCGCCAGGCGGGCAAAGTATTCGGCCACCGCCCCCACCGCGGGCTCGGCCAGCAGCAGGCCGTTGTCCTGATCTCCGTTCAGTCCCTGATCCCGGCGGGCGAAGGAGCCAAACACGAGCCAGCAGAACTCGCAAGGAGCCGGCCCCAGGGCCGAGAGGGCCAGGGCGATCAACCGCTCGGTCAAGGCGTCCGTCACCGTGGCCAGGATGTGAGCCGCCTCGTGGGCCGGCACCCCCTGGCGCCCCAGAATACGGGTCAGCCTGGGGATCTGCCGGCTGCAGCGCACCAGACCCTCGAGATCGGGCTGGCGCTCTATGTCGGTCAGGAGATAGACGGGATGCTCCTGCTGGGCCCGCACCAGATCCGTGACCGTCACCATGCCGACCACCCGCCCCTCCCCCATCACCGGCAGATGATGCACCCGCCGACGCCCCATCTGCTGCAGGGCCTCGAACAGATAGGCTTCCCGATCGATGGTGATAGGATCCCGGGTCATCGCCTGGGCCACCGGTGTCTGCGCAGGCAATCCCAGCGCCAGCACCCGGCTGCGCAGATCCCTGTCCGTGATGATGCCAAGCAGCCGCCCCTCCTCCTCCACCAGCAGGGAGGAGACGCGCCGCTCGCTCATCAGCTGCGCCGCGGCCTGCACCGTCTGCCGGGGACCTGTCACTATCTTGTGATCCTGCACCAGATCCCGCACCTTGAGGGTGAAGTAGCCCTCGGTCGGGGGGAGTGTCTGCTGGTGCAGGGTGCGGGCCGCCAGGCGCAGGAAGAAGTTGTCTAGCACGGGCCAGCGCTGCCGACAGCGGCCAAACGCCTCGCCATCGAGCCAGTAGACCAGGGCGTCTTCCTCGCAGATCAGCCGGTCGCTGCGCCCCTCGGGCGGCTGGTAGCCATCAAAGTCCCCCTCTTGCAGCTTCTCCAGCAGCGTCTGTCCGTCGTGGCGGGCAAACAGGCCGGTACGCACTATCATCAAGCGCCCGGCCGGGGCGGGGACCACCTCATGGGCCCGAAAATAATAAACCGAGATGGCTCGCGCCAACTCGGTCTGCTCTTCTTTCCCCAACTGCTGGAAGGGGGTGGTTCGGGCGAGAAAGTCACTTATCTCAACCAGGGCCATGGTGCCTCCGACGGGAGGGGCCAGGCCCCTCCCTGAGTGGATCAATGCTCGTGGGCTTCACCCGCCCCTTTCGGGAAGCGAATGCTCTCCACTATGTGCTGCACCTCGTCAGGCACCGGCTTGGTGAGCAGGCTCACCACGTAGGAGACCACGAAGTTGATCACCATGCCGACCGTGCCTATCCCTTCCGGCGAGATGCCAAACAGCCAGTTTTCCGGCACGTTGGCGGCCATGGGCGTGATGAAGATGCCCTTGAAGTAGATGATGTAGCCGATGGTGAAGACGATCCCCGCCAGCATGCCGGCGATGGCCCCCTCCTTGTTCATCTTCTTGTAGAAGATCCCCATGATGATGGCGGGGAAGAAGCTGGCCGCGGCCAGGCCGAAGGCAAACGCCACCACCTCGGCCACGAAGCCCGGCGGGTTGATGCCCAGATAGCCGGCCACCAGTATGGCCACGGCGGCGGCGCCACGGGCATAGAGCAGCTCCTGCTTGTCCGTGATGTTGGGCATCAGGTTGCGCTTGAGCAGATCGTGGGAGATGGAGGTGGAGATGACCAGCAACAGGCCCGCCGCCGTGGAGAGCGCCGCGGCGATGCCGCCGGCCGCCACCAGGGCGATGACCCAGTTCGGCAGCTTGGCTATCTCGGGGTTGGCCAGGACTATGATGTCGCGGTCCACCTTCATCTCGTTGCGATCGTCGTTGGAGTAGAACATGCGGCCATCGCCGTTCTTGTCCTCATGGGAGATGAGGCCCGTCTTCTCCCAGTTCTGCACCCACGCGGGGGCATTGGCGTACTCGGTACCCTGGCCATCGGCACCATTGATGGTGTCGACCATGTTGACCCGGGCAAAGGCGGCAACCGCAGGGGCCGTGGTATAGAGGAAGGAGATGAACAGCAGCGCCCAGCCGGCGGAGATGCGGGCATCACGCACCTTGGGCACGGTGAAGAAACGCACTATCACGTGGGGCAGACCGGCGGTGCCGACCATGAGGGCACAGGTGATGGCAAACACGTCCATCTTGGACTTGATCCCGTCCGTGTAGGAGGCAAAGCCCAGATCCTGGGAAATGGTGTCCAGCTTGTCGAGCAGATAGGTGTTGGAGCCATCCACCAAGGTGGCACCGAAACCGGTCTGGGGCAGGATATGACCCGTCATCATGATGGAGATGAAGAAGGCCGGCACCATGTAGGCGAAGATCAGCACGCAGTATTGCGCCACCTGGGTATAGGTGATCCCCTTCATGCCACCGAGTACGGCGTAGAAGAAGACCACCGCCATGCCGATGACCACCCCAGTGGTGATGTCCACCTCGAGGAAGCGGGAGAAGACCACCCCCACCCCGCGCATCTGACCCGCCACATAGGTGAAGGAGATCAGGATGGCGCAGACCACGGCAACGGTTCTGGCGGTCTGGGAGTAGTAGCGATCCCCGATGAAATCGGGCACGGTGAACTTGCCGAACTTGCGCAGGTAAGGGGCCAGGCACAGCGCCAGCAGCACATAGCCACCGGTCCAGCCCAGCAGGTAGACGGCACCATCGTACCCCATGAAGGAGATGAGACCGGCCATGGAGATGAAGGAGGCGGCCGACATCCAGTCAGCGGCCGTCGCCATGCCATTGGCAACGGGATGGACCCCGCCACCGGCCACGTAAAACTCCTTGGTTGATCCGGCGCGAGCCCAGACAGCGATCCCGATGTAGAGCGCGAAGGTCAGGCCGACCACTATGTATGTCAGTGTCTGTAAATCCATTTCACACCTCAGTCTTCATGAACATCATATTTGCGATCCAGTTTGTTCATCTGGTGAACGTAAACGAAGATCAGGACGACAAACACATAGATGGCCCCCTGCTGGGCAAACCAGAAGCCCAGCTTGAAGCCAAAGAGATGAAACTGATTGAGCCAGTCGGCCAGTATGATGCCAGCCCCATAGGAGACGGCGAACCACACCAGCAGCAACTTGAGCATCAGGGAGAGATTCTCCCGCCAGTAGGCCTTGGCCTTGTCTTCACTTTCAAATGCCATTTCCCAACTCCATTTGTTAACGAAATGTTTCACGCTCAATCTAGCAGCTGTTTGTCTTTAGGAAATCACGACTTTAGTCTTAACAGGCTCTTATGACGCCTGTTTTGGCCGCCATCGCGCCCCCGCTTTCCCCCCGAACCACCCCCTCGGACGACCCGGATCACACTTCTCGCTAAAACTTTCGGGGAGCTTGTGCCATAATGCGCGCCATTTGGCAGACAACCCGGGACAGATCCTTTGTTAAGCAGCAACAACATCACCATGCAGTTCGGCGCCAAGCCGTTGTTTGAGAACATCAGCGTCAAGTTTGGCGGCGGCAACCGCTACGGCCTCATCGGCGCAAACGGCTGTGGCAAGTCCACCTTCATGAAGATCCTCGGCGGCGATCTGGAGCCCACTGGCGGTAATGTGAGCCTGGACGTCAACGAGCGGATCGGTAAGCTGCGTCAGGATCAGTTCGCCTACGAAGAGATGCGCGTGCTGGACGTGGTCATGATGGGTCACACCGAGCTGTGGGCCGCCATCGCCGAGCGCGATGCCATCTATGCGAATCTGGAAGCGACCGACGACGACTACATGAAGGCCGCCGAACTGGAAGGCCTGGTGGCCGAGTATGACGGCTATACCGCCGAATCCCGCGCCGGCGAGCTGCTGCTGGGTGCCGGCATCCCCATCGAATTGCACAACGGCCCCATGAGCGAAGTGGCCCCGGGCTGGAAACTGCGGGTGCTGCTGGCACAGGCGCTGTTCTCCAACCCCGACATCCTGCTGCTGGACGAACCGACCAACAACCTGGACATCAACACCATCCGCTGGCTGGAGCAGGTGCTCAACGATCGCGAGAGCACCATGATCATCATCTCTCACGACCGCCACTTCCTGAACTCCGTCTGCACCCACATGGCGGATCTGGACTACGGCGAGCTGCGGGTCTACCCAGGCAACTACGACGAGTACATGACGGCCGCCACCCAGGCCCGGGAGCGTCTGATCGCCGACAACGCCAAGAAGAAGGCCCAGATCGCCGATCTGCAATCCTTCGTCTCCCGTTTCAGTGCCAACGCCTCCAAGTCGAGCCAGGCCACCTCCCGCCTCAAGCAGATCGACAAGATCAAGATCGAGGAAGTGAAGGTCTCCAGCCGTCAGAACCCCTTCATCCGCTTCGAGCAGGAGAAAAAGCTCTACCGCAACATCCTGGAGATCGAAGGGCTGTCCAAGGGGTATGGTGAGGAGCCGCTGTTCAAGGGCCTCAACATGATGCTGGAAGTGGGCGAGAAGGTCGCCATCCTGGGGACCAACGGCATAGGTAAATCCACCCTGATCAAGACCCTTATGGGAGAGCTGGCGCCGGACAGCGGCACCATCAAGTGGTCCGAGAACGCCCAGATCGGCTACTACGCCCAGGATCACGCCGACGATTTCGACACCGATCTCAACGTGTTCGACTGGATGTCCCAGTGGAAGCAGCCCAACGAAGACGAGCAGGCGGTACGCTCGGTGCTGGGTCGTCTGCTCTTCTCCCAGGACGACATCAAGAAGCCGGTCAAGGTGCTCTCCGGTGGCGAGCAGGGTCGCATGCTGTTCGGCAAGCTGATGATGCAGCGCCCCAACATCCTGATCATGGATGAGCCGACCAACCACCTGGACATGGAATCCATCGAATCCTTGAACCTGGCGCTGGAGCTCTACAAGGGGACCCTGATCTTCGTCTCCCACGACCGTGAGTTCGTCTCCTCCCTGGCGACCCGCATCATGGAACTGACCGAGAACGGCATCCGCGACTTCGGCGGCACCTACGAGGATTACCTGCGCAGCCAGGGCGTGGTGTAACCCGCTTCCGCTCCCTTCGCAGCAACACCGGCGCCCGCAAGGCGCCGGTTTTTTTTATGGCCACCACACAGGCTCGCCCCCTCCTGCCCTCCCTGCTTCGGCCCCGCCCTCACTCCCGGTCTCCTCATCCAGGCCTGCCCGCGCCAGACGCAGTTCACCCCCTTTCCTCCCCGTGTCAGGGCATCCGGACAGATAGTTGTCATATGTAACCGACTTTACCTCGGCTATACTGGTGGCGCCGCTTCCCGTCATGATAATAACCAACAAAAATCACCCCTTTGGAGGGAGGGCATTCGGAGGGGACGCGGACGGAGGGTGTGGCCAGGTTCGATCAGGACTCAGCCGGACTGGAGTTTGATAACCTGAACAGAATCATTTAGTTATAAAAATATCATTTATATATCAGTTGAAACTAGCACCGAGAGAGCGGCGCCATTGCGGCCATAAAACTGTAGTAAAATTACATTCGCAATCGGCCAACCTTGATCGGCATCAATTTCGGGGATCACCCCCTTTGTTATGATTTCCACAGGCAAAATCCCAGGACAATGACAATTGAAAGCAGAATCCCCCTTTGACTGTCTCAAGCCCGAAACCATAGCCGCACTGGCCGAAGACATCACCTATGCCAAGGCCACCAAGCCCGCATACAAGGTCATCCCCCTGGCCATCACAGCAGGCGCTTTCATCGCCATCGCCTTTGTCTTCTACATCACAGTCACCACCGGCTCGAACGGCATGGCCTGGGGCATGGCCAAGCTGGTCGGCGGTCTGTGCTTCTCCCTCGGCCTCATCCTCTGTGTCCTGCTCGGCGCCGAGCTGTTCACCTCCACCACCCTGACCCTGGTGGCCAAGGCGGCGAATCGCATCAGCTGGAGCCAGCTGTTCAAGAACTGGGGCCTGGTCTACTTCGGCAACCTCATCGGCGGCCTCATCATAGTCGCCCTCATCATCATGTCGGCCGAGTACACGGCGGCGGATGGTCAATGGGGACTGAACGCCATGAAAGTGGCCCAGCACAAGCTGCATCACACCTTCTTCGAGGCCCTGGCCCTCGGCATCCTGTGCAACCTCATGGTGTGCCTCGCCGTCTGGATGTCCTTCGGCGCCCGCAGTGCCACCGACAAGGTGATGGTGATGCTGCTCCCCGTGGCCATGTTCGTGGCATCGGGCTTCGAGCACAGCATCGCAAACATGTTTATGATCCCGGTTGGCATCGCAATCCACAGCGTCGCAAGCCCGGAGTTTTGGCAGGCCATCGGCCAGAGCCCGGCGCAGTTTGCCGACCTGACCGTTTCGAACTTCGTCTTTCACAACCTGATCCCCGTGACCATTGGCAACATCATAGGTGGCGGCGTCATGGTTGGTCTGACTTACTGGTTTATCTTCCGTCGCCATCATTAAGGATGATGACGGGGTACTACATCAATACCGTGTGAGGTAATGAAAATGGCAGAACTTAACGAGCAGTTCCAGGCAGCATGGGAAGGCTTCGCGGCCGGTGAGTGGCAGACCTCTGTCAACACCCGCGACTTCATCCAGAAGAACTACACCCCGTATGAAGGTGACGAGTCCTTCCTGGCTGGCGCGACCGACGCGACCACCAAGCTGTGGGACAAGGTCATGGAAGGGATCAAGATCGAGAACCGCACCCACGCGCCGGTCGATTTTGATACCGACCTGCCCTCCACCATTACCGCTCACGATGCCGGTTATATCGACCAGGGCCTGGAGCAGATCGTCGGCCTGCAGACCGACAAGCCGCTCAAGCGCGCCATCATCGCCAACGGCGGTATCAAGATGGTAGAGACCTCTTGCAAGGTGTACGGCCGCGAGCTGGACCCCATGGTCAAGAAGATCTTCACCGAGTACCGCAAGACCCACAACCAGGGCGTGTTCGATGTCTACACCAAGGACATACTGAACTGCCGTAAATCCGGTGTCATCACAGGTCTGCCCGATGCCTACGGCCGTGGCCGCATCATAGGTGACTACCGCCGCGTGGCCCTGTACGGCATCGACTTCCTGATGGCCGACAAGCTGGCCCAGTTCAAGTCCCTGCAGGCCGATCTCGAAAACGGCGTCAACCTGGAAGCCACCATCCGTCTGCGTGAAGAGATCTCCGATCAATACCGCGCCCTGGATCAGATGAAAGAGATGGCCGCCAAATATGGCTGCGACATCTCGGTACCGGCCAAAAACGCCAAGGAAGCCGTGCAGTGGACCTACTTCGCCTACCTGGCGGCAGTCAAGTCCCAGAACGGTGCCGCCATGTCCTTCGGTCGTACCTCCAGCTTCCTGGACATCTACATCGAGCGTGACCTGCAAAAGGGCCTGATCACCGAGCAGGAAGCCCAGGAGCTGATGGACCACATGGTCATGAAGCTGCGCATGGTGCGCTTCCTGCGTACCCCGGAATACGATTCACTGTTCTCAGGCGACCCCATGTGGGCCACCGAAACCCTGGCCGGCATGGGCGTGGATGGCCGCACCCTGGTCACCAAGAACAGCTTCCGTATGCTGAACACCCTCTACACCATGGGCCCCTCCCCCGAGCCGAACCTGACCATCCTCTGGTCCGAGAAGCTGCCGGTGGCGTTCAAGAAGTACTGTGCCAAGGTGTCTATCGAGACTTCTTCCGTCCAGTACGAGAACGACGATCTGATGCGTGCCGACTTCAACAACGATGACTACGCCATCGCTTGCTGTGTCTCCCCGATGATCGTGGGCAAGCAGATGCAGTTCTTCGGTGCCCGTGCCAACCTGGCCAAGACCATGCTGTACGCCATCAACGGCGGCATGGACGAGAAGCTCAAGATCCAGGTCGGTCCCAAGACCGAGATGATCACCAGCGAGTACCTGGACTATGACAACGTCATGGACCGTCTGGATCACTTCATGGACTGGCTGGCCAAGCAGTACGTCGCCGCCCTGAACATCATCCACTACATGCACGACAAGTACAGCTACGAAGCCTCCCTGATGGCGCTGCACGACCGTGACGTCTATCGCACCATGGCCTGCGGCATCGCCGGTCTGTCCGTGGCGGCCGACTCCCTGTCTGCCATCAAGTACGCCAAGGTCAAGCCGGTACGTGACGAAGATGGCGTGGCCATCGATTTTGAAATCGAAGGGGAATACCCGCAGTTCGGCAACAACGACGCCCGCGTCGATGACATCGCCTGCGACCTGGTCGAGCGCTTCATGAAGAAAATTCAGAAGCTCAATACCTACCGCGGCGCCGTGGCGACCCAGTCCGTGCTGACCATCACCTCCAACGTGGTGTACGGCAAGAAGACAGGCAACACCCCGGATGGCCGTCGTGCCGGTGCGCCGTTCGGCCCGGGTGCCAACCCGATGCACGGTCGTGACCAGAAGGGCGCCGTTGCGTCCCTGACATCCGTCGCCAAGCTGCCGTTCGCCTACGCCAAAGATGGTATCTCCTATACCTTCTCCATCGTGCCGAACGCCCTGGGTAAAGACATGGAAGCCCAGAAAGCCAACCTGGCCGGCCTGATGGACGGTTACTTCCACCACGAAGCCAACGTAGAGGGTGGCCAGCACCTGAACGTCAACGTGATGAACCGCGAGATGCTGTTGGACGCCATGGAAAACCCGGAGAAATATCCGCAGTTGACCATCCGCGTATCCGGCTATGCCGTTCGCTTCAACTCGCTGACCAAAGAGCAGCAGCAGGACGTCATCACCCGTACCTTCACCGCATCGCTGTAAACCAGTCGCAGTGAATCAAAACCGGCGCCAAGGCGCCGGTTTTTTTTATCTGCACCCCTGTCGCCCCAGACCTCGCCCGCCTTTGCCTCCCGGGCCCGGCGCAGACCCGACACGTCCCCTCATTCCCCGGTCTTGTGGCAATCCCGCCCCAGGGAAAGGCGCGAACAGAATGAACACAATGGCCACAACAGCCGAAATAACCATTTCGGTCACAATCTTTTCCGGCTGGCCACCTCGCATTAACCTTCCTGCAACAATCACAAGGAGAGCACCATGTTGCAAGGAACCTTCAAGCGCACCCTGATCGGTAGCCTGCTCGCACTGAGCTTCGGCGCCCATGCCCAGATCGACGAAGTCCACTTCCTGATCCCCGGCGGCGCCGGCGGCGGCTGGGATACCACGGCCCGCGGCACAGGTGAAGTGCTGGCCAAGTCCGGCCTGATCAAGACCGTCTCCTACCAGAACATGTCCGCCGGTGGCGGCGCCAAGGCCATCGCTCATCTCATCGAGACCTCGGCCCAGTCCGACAAGACCCTGATGGTCAACTCCACCCCCATCATCGTCAAATCCCTCTCCAAGGAGCTGCCCCAGTCCTTCCGGGACCTGACCCCGGTCGCCGCCATCATCGCCGACTACCAGGCGCTGGCGGTCAAGGCAGACTCCCCCTATCAGAACTGGGCCCAGTTGCTGGCCGCCTATGAGGAGAACCCGGCCAAGGTGAAGATCGCCGGGGGCTCTGCCCGTGGCAGCCTGGATCACCTGGTCGCCGCCCTGACCTTCAAGAATGCCGGCGCCGACGCCAGCAAGCTGCGCTACGTCGCCTACGATGCCGGTGGCAGCGCCATGGCCGCCGTGCTGGCGGGTGAAACCCAGGCCATCTCCACCGGCTTTGGCGAGGCGATGGAAGCGGTCAAGTCCGGCCAGATGCGGATCCTCGGGGTCACCTCCGACCAGCGTCTGCCGGGGGCGGATCAGATCCCCACCTTCAGCGAGCAGAACAACCCCACCGTCTTCGCCAACTGGCGCGGCTACTTCGCCTCCCCCACCATCAGTCCGGAGAAATCCGCCGAATTTGCCACCCTGCTCAAGCAGATGTACGACAAGCCGGAGTGGGAAGTGGTCCGCAGCCGCAACAGCTGGACCAACCTCTACAAGTCCGGCCCCGAGTTCACCGCCTTCCTCGATGGCCAGGAGCAGCAGATCGGCGGCCTGATGCGCGAGCTCGGCTTCATCAAGTAATCCTCGTTGTCACATAACAGGCGGGCACTGGCCCGCCGTCCATGTTGGAGAGAAGACCCATGAACATCACCAAGGAGCGACTGGGAGGCCTGCTGTTTTTGCTGCTCTCTCTCGCCTATGGCTACTACGCCACCGAGATCCCGGGCTACCCCGGCGACGAGTATGAACCCTTCACCGCCAGCACCTTGCCCTATGCCCTGGCCGGGCTCGGAGTGCTGCTCTCCCTGCTGCTGGTGATCTTTCCCGGGGGCGAACCCTTGCGCCGGGAAGAGGGAGACTGGCGCCGGGTCTTCATCCTGCTCGGGCTCATGGTGGTCTATGGCCTGGGGCTGACCTGGTTTGGCTTCGTGCTCTCCACCATCGCCTTCCTGACCGTGGGCATACGGGTACTGGGTGAGCCCAGCCTGCGCTACGGCCTGATGATCAGCGTCCCCTTCTCCCTCGGTTTCTGGGCCCTGCTCACCAAGGGGCTCAACGTCTATCTGGAGCCGGGTCGCCTGTTCACCCTGCTCGGGTTTTAAGGAGTCACCATGTTAGACGGAATCTTGCAAGGACTCGGCACAGCGCTGCTGCCGGTCAACCTGATGATGGTGGTGCTCGGCTGCTTCGTCGGCACCTTTATCGGCATGTTGCCGGGTCTCGGGCCCGTCACCGCCATCGCCCTGATGATCCCCATCACCTATGGCCTGGATCCCTCCTCCGGCATCATCCTGATGGCGGGGGTCTATTACGGCGCCATCTTCGGCGGATCCACCTCCTCCATCCTGATCAACGCCCCCGGCTGCTCGGCCACCGTGGTCACCGCCTTCGACGGCTACCCCCTGGCACGCAAGGGTCAGGCGGGCAAGGCGCTGGCTATCGCCGCCTACGCCTCCTTCACCGGCGGCACCCTCTCCGCCATCATGCTGATGGTGGCGGCGCCCCTGCTGGCCAAGGTCTCCCTCTCCTTCCAGTCGGCGGACTACTTCGCCCTCATGGTGCTGGGCCTCTCCGCCGTGGCGGCGTTTGCCGGCAAGGGCCAGGTGCTCAAGGCCCTCATCATGGCGCTGTTTGGCATCATGATCTCCACCATCGGCATCGACCGCAGCGTCGGGGTGGACAGGTTCACCTTCGGTCTGCCGGACTTGCGCGACGGCTTCTCCTTCCTGCTGCTGGCCATGGCCACCTTTGCCCTCGCGGAGATCCTGATGGCGGTGCTGCGCCCGGGCAAGGACAACAGCGAGGAAGAGGCCAAGCAGATGCAGCAGCTCGGCAGCCTCAAGCTCAGCAAGGAAGAGGTCAAGGAGATAGCGCCCCCCATCGCCCGCTCCTCGGTGCTGGGTTTTCTCATCGGCGTGCTGCCGGGGGCCGGCGCCACCATCGCCGCCTTCATGGCCTATGGTGCCGAGCGCAACATCGCAGGCAAAAAGCATCAGGATCAGTTCGGCAAGGGCAGCCTGCGCGGCCTGGCGGCGCCGGAAGCGGCCAACAACGCCGCCTCCACCGGCTCCTTCGTGCCCCTGCTCACCCTGGGGATCCCGGGCTCGGGCACCACGGCCCTGATCCTCGGCGCCCTGGTCGCCTACGGCATCCAGCCGGGCCCGCGCCTGTTCATGGAGCATCCGGATGTGTTCTGGTCGGTGATCATCTCCATGTATCTGGGCAACGTGGTGCTGCTGGTGCTCAACCTGCCGCTCATTCCCTATCTGGCCAAGGTGCTGGCGGTGCCGCGCCCCGTGCTCATCCCCATGGTGCTGCTCTTCTCCCTGACCGGGGTCTATCTGGTGTCGTTCAACACCATGGATATCCATGTGATGACCATAGTCGCGCTGATCGCCATCGGCCTGCGTCTGCTCACCTTCCCCATGGCGCCCATGCTGCTCGGCTTCATCCTGGGGGGCATGCTGGAGGACAACCTGCGCCGCGCCCTGGTGATCAACGACGGCAGCCTGAGCTTCCTGTGGGAGCGCCCCATCACCCTGGCCTTCACCCTGATCACCCTGACCATGCTGCTGATCCCGCTCTGGCAGTGGTGGCAGGCTCGCAAGGAGCCCAAGGGCACCCCGGTCACGGATCACTGAATCCTTGGCACTCTGCCGCCCTGTACCCTACCCATAAAGTGCAGAGACCTTGATGAGTGATACTCCGTCATGAATGAAAAGAGCGCCGAAAGGCGCTCTTTTTTTGCTTGGCAGACTCCGGCGTCAGCGGCGACGATAGCGCCGCTCCGGGCGCCCGACCGTGCCATATTCGAGCTCGGGGAAAGCCAGCTGCTGGCCCACCAGAAACTCAAGGTAACGGCGCGCCGTGGTGCGGCTCACCCCCACCCTGGCGCCAATCTCCTCGGCGCTCGCCCCCTGGCCCGCCAGGGCGCTCAGCACCCGCTCCAGGGTGAGGGCATCGATGCCCTTGGGCAGGGTCAGGGGCTGGGCGGCGCCAGTGCCGGCGCCAAACAGGGCGTCCACATCCTGCTGGCTGATGTCCGCCAGGCTGGCCAGGGCCAGCCTGCTCTGCTGATACTTCTCCAGGGTGCCCTTGAGCCGCTCGAATACCACGGGCTTCAAGATGAAATCCACCACCCCGAGCCGCATCGCCTCCTGCAAGGTGGCGGCTTCCCGCGCCGCCGTGAGCAAGATGACATCCACCTCCGCTCCCTCCTGGCGCAACTGCTTGAGCAGCCCCAGCCCTTCGCCGTCCGGCAGCCAGACGTCAAGCAGCACCAGATCGGGTCTGAGCACGGCGATCTGCTCGCGAGCATCACTTAAGGTGAGGGCCAGGCCGCACAGGACGAAGCCCGGCAGCCGCTCGACGAAGCGGCGGTGGATCTCGGCGATGGCCGGATCGTCCTCCACTATCAATACCTTGATCATTCACACGTCCTTGGGAATGTAACAGACAAAACAGCTGCCCCGCTCGGTGGGCTCGATGTGGATCTGCCCCTTGAGGGCATCCAGGGTCTTGCGCACCAGGGCCAGGCCGATGCCGTGGCCGGGCTCCGCCTTGCAGCTGACCCCGGGCTCGAACAGTCGATCCGCCAGCGCCGGATCGACGCCGCCGGCGCCATCTTCCACCTCCAGCACCAGATCCTGCCCCAGATCGCTCAGGGAGACCCGGATGGGCTGATAGGGGGCGCCGTGGCGGCGGGTCGCCTCGAAGGCGTTGTCGATGAGGTTGCCAAGCAGGGTCACCAGCTGGGACCCAGAGACCCGGGCGGGAATGTCGTGCAGCCGCGAGCCCGGCTCGACGATGAGCTCCAGCCCCAGCTCGTGGGCCCTGTGATACTTGCCCAGCAGCAGGGCCGCCACCTTGGGCTTGGCGATCGCCTCCATCAGGAAGGCCAGCAGGGTCTGCTCCGTCTCCGCCTCCCGGCCGATGAAGGCGAGGGCCTCCTCATAGGCCCCCAGTTCGATGAGGCCGGCGATGGTGCCGAGCTGGTTGTTGTGTTCATGGGTCTGCACCCGCAGCAGATCGCTGTAGGCCTGCACCTGGCTGAGCTGGGCGGTCAGCTCGGCCAGCTCGTCCTTGCGCCGAAAGCTCGACACGGCACCGATCAGCTCGCCGCCCCGCACCAGGGGGAGGCGGTTGACGATCAGCTGCTGGCCGTTGAGCCAGATCTCCTCGTCATATTGCGGGGTGGGATCGTCGATGAGAGAGAGCATGCGGGTCTCGGGCAGCAGCTCGTTGACGGGGCGACCGATGGCCCGCCTGGCCTGCCCCTCCTCGAGGCGCAGCAACTTGATGCCGTTGGGGTTGAGGGAGGTGAGCCGCCCCTCGCCATCTATGGTGAGGATCCCTTCGCGCACCGTGCGCAAGGTGCAGTCGAGCTCGGCGTAGAGGCGCCCTATCTGCTCGGGTTCGAAGCCGAAAATCGCCTTCTTGTAGCGCCGCGCCAGCCAGCCCGCCGCCAGGCTGTTGAGCAGCACGATCAGCAGGGTGATGAAGAGGCCAAAACGCAGGAAGCCCCGCAAGTCCGCATCTATGTCCCGCACCAGGTAGCCGACCGATACCACGCCGATGATCTGGCCCAGCTCGTCCCGGATCGGGGTCTTGCCACGCACCGAGACCCCGAGGGAACCCTGGGCGTGGGAGACATAAGATTCCCCATGCACCAGGGCCCGGGTCGGATCGTCCCCCACCATGGGCTTGCCGATGCGATCGGCCCTGGGGTGGACCAGCCGCAGGGCATTGCTGTCGCCGATGACGATGAAGCTGGCCCCCACATCGGCGCGGATCCGCTCCACCAGGGGATTGAGGCGTGCCGTGTCGGCCCGGCGCACCTGAGCGATCACCGCCGGGTTCCGGGCCACCAGCTGGGCCACGTCCAGGGCCTGATCCCCTATCTCCCGGTAGCGCTGCTCCGAGACATAGTAATAGCTGGCGGTGCTGAGCAGGATGAGTTGCAACAGGCTGATGAAACACAAGATGAGAAGGAAGCGTCCCTGCAGTCCCAGTTTCATCGCCCCCCTCCCGTCGCCTCGAAGGCGCGGGCCTTGCCGCCCCTCATGACTCGCCGCTCCCGCCGCGAAGCAGCTCCAGCAGCAGGCTGCCGTCGCGCAGGGCCTTGTGCACCTGCACCGAGGTGGGCTTGGTGGGATCTTCGTAGAAATGGGTGGACTCGATCTGCAGGCGCACCAGGTAATCGGCGGGCAGCTGGCTCGCCAGGGCCTGATGCAGCATGGGGAACAGCAGGCGATCGGCCCGGGTGATCTCGCCCCCCAGCAGCAGCTTGCCGGGATTGAGCAGGCAGATGAGGTTGGCCAGCACCCGGGCCAGGCGCCCCGCCGCCTGGTGCAATATGTCCTGGCACAGGTTGTTGCCCGCCAGGGCCAGCTCGCACAGCTCGCGGATGGTGACGCTCTCGGGCAGATCGGATTCCGTGTCCGCCATGCGCTCGCGCAGCTCGCGATACTGGGCCTCCAGCGCCTGATTGGTGACCAGGGTACAGGCGCAGCCAAACCCGCCGCAGTAACAGCGCTGACCATAGGGTTCGAGCTGCAGATGGCTGAGATCCCCGAGCATGGCGGACTCGCTCTCCATCAGCTGGCCATTGACCACCATGCCCACCCCTATGTCGTTGTGGACGAACACCAGCACCGCATCGGCGCAATTCTTGGCCGCGCCCCATTCGCGCTCGGCCTGGATCCAGGTGCGCACGTCGCCGCTCACCAGCACGGGCACGGAGAAGGCCTGCTCCAGGGTCGGCCCGAGCGGCCAGTTACGCAGATCATAGTAGGGGAAGTGGCGCACCATGCCGGAGTGACGCTCCACCTGGCCGGGCAGACAGAGGGCGATGCAGGCCAGGCGCAGGGCCCGTTTGGGCAAGAAGGCCTCGATGGCCTGGATCAGGCTGGGCAGCAGGTCGCCGCGCTCCCCGTCGCTGAACTGATGGCGATGGCGGGCCAGGGAGCGCCCCGCCAGATCGAACAGGGCCATGTCCACATAGCCCCGCCCCAGACGCATGGAGAGAAACTGGAAGCGGCGCTCGTTGATGCGCAGCAGGATCTGGCGCCGACCGCGGCCAACGGAACTCTCGCCGCAGGGCACCACCAGGCCGCCATCGAGCAGTTCCCGGGTGATCTTGGTGATGCTGGCGGGGGAGAGCCCGGTCAGGCGGGAGAGATCGGTGCGGGACAGCTCCTTGTGCTCCTCCAGACTGGCATAGACCAGGCCGTAATTGAGCTGACGGATCAAATCGATACTGCCTTTGACGATCTCATTCATAGGGTCTGTTAACGAAGCGGGCGAAAGATGGCTAATGTTCCCATATTCTCGGCCAATCCCCAAATCGCGCCACCAAGTTCCCGGCCCCGATCACTTAACCGGCCGCGATGCTGGTCTGCGGCCCCCCGCTTTGACTACAATTGCGCTCCCATTATCCACAGACGACCGATGCCATGACCCCTTGCCCCTGCAATTCCACCCTCCCCTATGCCAGCTGCTGCGCCCCCTTCCATCAGGGTCAGGCGGCCCCCAGCGCCCGGCAGCTGATGCGCTCACGCTACAGCGCCTTCGTGCTGGGACTGGGGGAATACCTGGTGCAGAGCTGGCACCCGGATTATCTCGGCGATCTCACGGCCGCCGAGCTGTCGCGTCAGCAGACCCGCTGGGCCGGGCTCGAGATCCTGGCCACCCAGGGGGGCGAGGCAAGCGATGAGGAGGGCGAGGTGGAGTTCAAGGCCTGGTTTGCCGAGCAGGGACAGCGCCACTGCCTGCACGAGCGATCCCGCTTCGTGCGCCTGGCGGGGCGCTGGGTCTACACCGACGGGGAGCAGTTTGCGGTCGATCCCCGGCCGCTGCCCGGGCGCAATGATCCCTGCCCGTGCGGCAGTGGCAAGAAGTTCAAGAAGTGCTGCGGGTGAGACGCTGACGCGCCAGACATGACAAGGCCGCCCGAGGGCGGCCTTGTTGCATCAGGGGTGGTTGATGATGAGGTGCTGACTGTCGATGAGGGAGGTCAGGATCTCGCTCTGACTGCCCCCGCCCAGATCGAGGCTGGAAAGATCCACGTCCCTCAGGGCGATGGACTGGGTCACCTGACCGCTGCCATCGGGGGAGATATCCAGCCGCAGATCACTGGCACCATCGCTGCCCGCCGTCACCGACACCTGGACATGGGCGAGCAGGTCGTTGATGCTGCCAGCGCCGCTCCCCTTGAGCATGTCGCTGAGATCCAGCCTGTCTCCCTGTGCCAGGTTGAAGTCGGTGATGGTGTCGAGGGCCGGCTGGCCGGCCGTGCCCGCATCCGGCAACTGCCAGACGAAGGTGTCGCTGCCCAGTCCCCCCGTGAGGATGTCATTGCCGGCGCCGCCATAGAGGATGTCATCCCCCTGACCGCCCACCAGATGATCATCGCCGCCGCTGCCATGGAGCTCATTGCCCGCCACCGTGTGCACGGCCAATGTGTCCGGTAGCGAGCTGATGACGCTGCCGCCCGAACTGGACTCAGCCTGCAGGGCAATGCTGTGATCCCCGACCCCCAGCCCATCGAGGAAGAGGGGCAGGTTGCTGTCCCCGGGCAGCAGCCAGTCGCCGTTGCCCAGATCTTGCCCCACGGTATGGCCATCCTGATCCAGCACCTGGGCACCGCCCAGGCCACTGAGCCGGATGCTGAGCTCACCGGGCTCGGGATTGGCGACCCAGGCGCTCAGGCTGAGGGGGACCCAGCCCCCCGCCAGGGCGGTGACGTCGTGGCTGTCCAGGGTCAGGGTGGGCTGATCGGCCTGGGCCGCGATCGCGATGCCCACCTGGCCGCTCGCCTCCAGGGCGCCCCCCGCCCCCGTGTTGCCGAGATCCGAGACCACCAGGCTCAGGTTGTCGTCTCCCCAGTAGTCGGGACTTGGCTGATAGTGCACCTCGCCGGCCAGGAAGGCGTTGAGCGCATCCTGGGAGCCGGTCAGGGTCAGACTGTTGCTGTTGCTGCCAAGCACTGTGATCCCGGCGCCGGCACCGGCCACCAGCAGGCCGTGCTCGACCCTGAGGGTGACCTGTACCGGCGCCGTGCCCGCATCCAGATCCTTGACGCTGATGCCGCCCAAGATGAGATCCCCGTCCTCATCCACCGAGAGTGCGCCCGCAGGCAGAGTCAGCTCGGGGGCGTCGTTGACCGGCGCCACCTCGATATCCAGGGTGCTGCTCACGTCCTGACCTCCACCGCTGCCGGTGTTGCCAAGATCGTTGGTCACCATGGTGAGGCGATCCTGGCCGTTGAAGTCGGCATCCCCCTGGTAGGAGACCCCCTTGTCCAGCAAGGCGTTGATCGCGTCCTGGGACCCCAGCAGCACCAGATTGCCGCTGCCATCGCCGCTCACTGTGACGCCACTGCCATCGACCACCGTCAGGGTGCCGTTGTCCACGCTCAAGGTCACCCGGATATCGCCATTATCGGCATCCACGTCCTGCACTCGCAGGCCCTGGATCAGATGAGGCGCATCCTCCTGGGCAACCTGGGTGCCTGGCAGGATATTGACGGGATCGTCGTTGACCGGTTGCACCTCGATGGGCAGCACGTCTGTGTCGCTCAAGGGGCCGCCGCTGCCGGTGTTGCCCAGATCATTGGTGACCATGGTCAGGGCGTCGTCACCATAGAAGTCCCCATTGCCCTGATAGACCACGCCACCGGAGAGCAGGGCGTTGAGATCCTCCAGAGAGCCGGTCAGCACCAGGGAGCCGGTGCCGTTGCCAGTCACGGTCACGCCGCTCCCTGCCGGCAGGGTGAGAGTGCCGTGCTCCACCGACAGGCGCACCTCCATGGCACCGCTGCCCGCATCCACGTCGATCACTTGCAAGCCATTGATGGTAAAAGGCGTGTCCTCCTGGGCTACCTGGGGATCCCCGGGCAGCACATTGACGGGAGCGTCGTTGACCGGACTCACCTCCACCTGGATGGTGCCACTGACCTCGGGGCCGAGGGCGCCGTTGTCCAGGCTCTGGGCCGTGACCTTGATGTCCAGGGTGCCGTTGGCGTCATGGGTCACCAGCTCCACCCCATCGAGCTTGCCGCCCTCCGTGGTGATCTGCCAGCGGCCGCCCCCCAGATCCACCACAGTGCCATCCACCCCGTTCGGCAGCCGGATCTCTGCGCCATCGGGCACCCCTTCCAGGGTGACGCGCACCTGCTCGGGGCCGTTCTCGTGCACATTGCCGGCGCTGCCGCCGGTGGCCTGGGTGTCCCGGGTCTCCACCCCCAGGTTCAGGGTGATCACATCCCCTTCAGTGCCGCTCGCCTTGCTTTCTATGTCGGCGATGATGGCATCCCCCACCGGATTGACGGTGACGGTGAAGCCGGCGCTGGTCTCAAGGGGCTGGGTGAGCCCCTTGTCCAGGGTAAAGGCGCTCAGGGTCAGGTCCACTGTGCCGCTGAAGTCCGCAGGCGGGATCAGGGTCAGCTTGGAGAAGTCGGTGCCGACAGGCACCTGCCAGACGCCACCGCCGTTGTTGACCGCCGGGGCCGACAGGGTGAAACCATCCGGCACCCCTTTTATCTGCAGCGCCACTATCTGCTCGGAGCCATCATTGTCAATCAGGGTCGCGCCGAGCCCGCCGAGGCTCACGCTGCCATCCTCGTTGCCGCTCACATCCTTTACCGTGAGGTTGGCCGGATCATTGACCGGCAGCACCTCGAAGCTCGCATTGCCGCTCCAGCTGCCCCGATCCGTGCCCGTGGTGGCGGTGTCGAGAATATCCACCGTCACCGCCAGCGGCACCTTGCCGCTGAAGTGCTCCTTGGGCACGAACACCAGATCCTTGAGATCCGCCGGGTCATTCACCGTGAGGGTAGTGACCGGCTGGCCGTTGCCGTCGAGGAAGTGCCCATATTGGGGATCCACGGTCACGACCACCCGCTCCACGGTCTCGAGACCGCCATCGGTCACCGAGGGGCTGATGTCCGCGAGCTTGACCGAGAGATCGAGGTGGATCTCGGTGTCTTCCAGGTTGTCCGGTTTGCCGTCGCCGTTCACATCCTTCACGTTCAGCTGCAGCTCGGGCAGGCCGTCCGCCCCGCCCTTGATGTCCACCTCAGGGGTGATGGAGAGGGTGACTTCCTTCTCCACCGCCTTGGAATCACCGCTCACCGTGTCGGTATTGACCAGGCGCACCTTGAAGCCCAGGCCGTCGCCGGCGTAATCCTCGGGCAAGGTCAGGGTGAGGCGGTCGAGATCATCGAGGCCGCCCGGCAGCTTGATGAGGTACTCGCCGTTGACGAAGTCATAGGTGAGCCCCTGCACGTTGACGCCCGGTGGCAAGCCTGTGATGACGATGCTGAGCTCGTCATCGCCGATATCCGCCGTGCCCAGGGTCACCATCTGCTTGAGCTGGCTGCCGAAGTCGACGCCGTGATCCTCCACCCCCGTGATGGGGGTGCTGTTGTCGAAATCGACGTCGGCCGCAATCTGCCCCGAGTGGGTCGCGCCATTGAAGTCGGCGCTGGCGGTGATCTCCCGCACAACCGGCGCGCTCACATCCCCTTCATTGTTGTCGCCAAGGTCGATCACCCTGGCGCTGACCTTGAAGGTGACGGTACCCGTATAGCCATCCGGCGAGCGCAGGGCATAGCTGCCGAGGGCGTCGTGGGGCACGGTCCAGTTGCCCTGACCATCGTTGATCCCGCCCACCACTACGAAGCCGGGGGGCAGATCGCTGATGACCAGGTAGTCGATGGTCTCGACGCTGCTGGGGTCCAGATCCTCGAACACGAACACATCCTTGAGGGGAATGTCGTGCCCGTCCGGGCTCTCCAGCTGACCGGTCTGCACCAGGTTGCCGTCGGGTTCTACCACCGCCTGGATATCCACATGCAGGGTGCCGTCGATCACCTTCTGGGCGGTGGCGCTGGAGTCCACATCCACTTGGGTCACAGTGACATGGCTCTGGAGTGTGGTGTCCCTGTCGCTATCCTCTGGCCCCTTGACCAGCAGCTGGCCGCCGCCGAGCAGGCTCTGCAACTCGGCGTCGCTCAAGTCCACGGCGCCGCCGCTCACCGTCAGCTGGGTATCCACTCCCCCGACCCGGATCCAGATCTCGTAACCGGGCTCGATACCGGAGAGGCCGAGGTGCGTCACCTTCTCTGCGCCATCGGTCAAGATCGGATGCCAGTCGAGGACGGTGAACTGATCCTCCAGACCATGGCTGGTCTTGGCATAGTCTGTGGCGTCGATGGCCGGCTCCACCTTGATGGTGAGCGGTGTCTCGAACGACTTGCTGTCACCGTCGTTCTCGGTCACCACCACACGACCGATCAGATGGATGTCTTCGGTACTGTTGAGGGGGGGCTTGATCTGGATGTTGCCCAGACTGCCAATGTCCACCTGATAGATGGGGTGACCGTCCCCATCGAGCCCTGCATAGGTCAGGGTCAGCGGATTGCCTTGACCATCGAGTACCTGAGCACCATCTGGCAAGCCAAAGAGCACCAGGTTGAGGGTTTCAGAGGTATCCCCCGGCGCATTGGGGAACTCCCCCGAGATAAGCTTGAAGTCCAGAGGGGCGGTACCGTCCTCCTGGATGGTGATCTCGAACCCCCTGTCGCTGGCAGGCTGCCAATGACTGGTATCGAGATCCAGCAGCGGCGTATCCACCACCCCCACCAGATCCACGTGCAGGTTCTGGCTGCCGGTCACCTTCTCGTTGACCACGGTATGGGTCTGGCCATTGGCATCGGTCAGGATGGCGGTGTCTTTCACCACCCCTGTGATGACGAGCGTGAAGTCGACGTTGCTCTCCGGTGCAGGTTGCAGCTTGAGGTTCCCAATCTGGTCATAGGGCACCTCGTAGTAACCGTTGGCATCCAGGGTGACCACCACACCGCCCAGCAGCAGGGTGGCGCCGGCGGGCAGCCCTTCGATACGCACGAACAGGGTCTCTGAACCGTCACTTGCGTCGCCAGGGTGGGCCAGCACTATCTTGCTGCCCAGATCGAGCAGGGTGTCTTCCTTGCCCTGAAGATCACGAATGGTGAGACTGGCGTCATCCGCCACCGGGTTGACGTTGATCACCAGCTCGATGGGATCCCCAAGGGCCGTCTCCTGCCCGGTGACCACAGGGGTCTTCTCGGTACTGACCGGGGTCACAATGAGCTTGATGTCGCCGCTGTAGTCCTTGCCGGGCAGCACGGTCACCTTGTTGATGTCGCCACCGGCCACCGTATAGAGGCCGTTCGCCCCCGGGGTGAGCGCCTTGCCGTTCAGGGTCAGCGTGCCCTGGCCGGAGGCCCACTCTA
Organism: Aeromonas bivalvium; assembly: GCF_000819765.1. GTDB lineage: Bacteria > Pseudomonadota > Gammaproteobacteria > Enterobacterales > Aeromonadaceae > Aeromonas > Aeromonas bivalvium. The sequence goes on along the minus strand of NZ_CDBT01000024.1, from coordinate 2,364 downwards.
TCTGGTAGCTCAGGGTCTCGGAGCCGTCCGTGTCGGTGAGGCCCGCCTTGACGTTGAGGGCGATGCCGTTGCTGTCTTCATCCGTGGTGTGGTGCTGGTGCGTGCTGCCGGACTCCCACAGGGGTTTGTCGGCGATGCCCTGCACCGTGATCTCCAGGTTGCCGGTCAGCACCGGGGGCTTGCTCCCCTCAGTGACCCCTACCTGCAACTGCACCGGGAAGCGCAGCGGATTGCCTGCGTTGTTGTAGCTCGAGTAGTCATGATCGGGCACGAAGGTGACACCGCTGAGCTGGAACTTGTCATCGGTATTGGCCACCGCCACCATGGCCTCCGGCGGCACCTGATACCAGGTCTTGCCGCCCTGGGTGATGGTGGTCAGTGCGATGCCGTTGAAGTAGAAGGTGCCCTGGGCATTGGCGGGCGCCTGGATAAGCAAAGTCTCCACATGCTCGCCCCGATCATAGTCGCCGACGTCCAGGCTCATGTTGATGGGGATGCCCTGGCCAGGATCGGTTGCCCCCGCGTCCTCGGCTCCAGTGACGGCGCTGACGGTCAACGTGCCCGCCTCGTCCCTGATGGTCAGGGTCAGCACCCCATCATCGGTATCTCCGTCCCCGTCCACCAGCTGGAAATCGATGGTCTGCACCAGGGTCTTGTTGTTGTGGTCAATCCCGCTCAGGGCGGTGAAGCTGTATCTGCCCTCGGCATTGATCACCAGGGTGCCGATGGGCTGACCTGTGCCGTCTGTGACCGCTATGGTGGTGTTGCCGCGGGGCGCTATCTCGTGTTCGACCCCGTTGATGGTGACCGATCTCACCACGGCATCGTCCGCCCCCTCGCTGGCGGTGGCCAGCAGATCGCCACTCACCTTGCCGCCCTCGTTCAGGGTCTTGCCCGCATCCACGGCCACGGGCACGTCATCCTGCACGCTCACGTGGCCTATCACCTCGGCGCTGAGATCCCCGTCGCTGTCCAGGGCCTGCAACGGCAGCTGGATATCCAGCAGATCCTTGCCCTGGACACTGTGATCCAGATTGCCGGTGAGCTCGAAGGTATAGCGGCCGGACACATCCAGGGTCAGCTTGAAGATGAGCTTGCCCCCGCTGTCCTTGCCAAGGTAGACACCCGGCTGGCTGTCTGCGCTGATGGTAACCGCCTTGCCCCCCGAGGTCAGCTGGTTGAGGGCGTTGAAGCGGGCCACATCCAGTTGCAGGGACGCCACCCGGTCGCTCCCGGCGGCGATGGTCACCTGACCGATGGCCACCTCTCCCGTGCCAGACGGGCTGGTACCCCCGTGCTGGCCACTGCCGCCATCGAGATCCGACTCCTTGACGGTGACGCTCTCTATGGTGGTGATCACGGGATCGGCAGCATCCGTGATCACCGCCGTGGTCTCGCCGGTGATCACGGAGCCGTCACTGTCGGTCACCTTGACCGGCAGGGTCAGATTGAGCCTGTCATCCGCCCCGTGATCCAGGTTGGTGTGCACCGTCACCTGATAGTCCAGGGTCACAGTGCTGTGGGCCGCTATACTGCCCGGCACGCTCGGCAGGGTCACGCTCAGCACCAGGGTACCGCTGGCGGTGACCGCCTGGAAGCCGTGACCATTGCTGCCAGGCACCTCCTGCCAGGTGAGGGTCTCCCCGTTGTGGGTGATGGCCTTGCCACTCCCATCCACCACCTGGCCAGAGAGGGTCAGGCGCACATCCACCACGGGATCCGAGTCCGCCGTGATGGTGAGAGTGCCGCTGGCGTGCTGATCGTCCGCGGTCTGGTTGCTCGCGGCGCCGCCGAAGCGCCCCTCGGTCAGGGTGACGCCGGTGAGGCTGAGGGTCGGCTTGTCCCCTTCCGCGATGCTGATGTTGAGGGTGCCCGAGGTGCTGTCGTTGTTGCCCGCCCCCTTGTCGCTGTCGACGACATTGACCTTGAACGGCAGCTCGGTGCTGCTGCCATTTGCCTGGTGTACCCCCTCGAACAGGGTCACCTTGTAGTCGAACGCGTTGCTGGCGGCGTTGTCGAGCTTGCCGCTGATCTCCACCTGCAGCACCTCGACCCGCACCCCGTTCACGTCCACATAGCCCTTGAGGATCTGGTTGCCCGGAATGGCGGGATCCCCGTCCACCAGCTCGTACTTGACGCTCTGGCCCAGGGCCGTCAGGGCTGGCTGCTCGCTGATGTCGGCAAACGACACCTCGCTCACCCGATCCGAGCCCGCATCAATCTGGAACTGGCCGGTGCCGGTCAGAGGGTTGCTGCCATCGAGGTTGCCTTCATCCAGGCTCACCCCGCTGCCCGCCACGAAGCCCGGCGCATTGCCGTCCTTGATGGTGAGCGGCAAGTCGGTCGAGACCCTGTCCCCGTCCT
>NZ_CDBT01000023.1 GCF_000819765.1 Aeromonas bivalvium | reverse complement strand
CCCCCTATCCCCAGCCCCACCCCCCGGACCTTCACATTGCCCAGCCAGAGTCCGAGCACCGCCACCAGCGACAACATGCTGATGGAAAGCGCGATTTCACTCATCTCAGCCATCCTTGTTTCGAATCAGACTGAGCCTAGCTTGTCAGCAAAGAGCATCGGCGACTGTGGGTCGGCGCACGATTCTGGCTTTATCCGGCGCCAGAATTACCAATTAAGGGATAGCGTTGAGGTCAAGAGAGCGCGGCCACATAGCCGTAGATGGCACCAAAGTGGCAGGCACTGCCCCCCAGCACGAACAGATGCCAGATGGCATGGTTGTAGGGGATCCGCCTGTTGGCATAGAAGATGACCCCCAGGCTGTAGATGAGACCGCCGAGCCCCAGCAGCGCCAGGCCGCCCGCTGCGAGACTGAGATAGAGCTGATAGACCACCAGCAGGGAGAGCCAGCCCAGCAGCAGATAGGTCACCAGAGACAAGCGTTTGAACCTGTGGATGAACACCAGCTTGAACAACACTCCCGCCAGGGCCAGGCCCCAGATCAGCGCCATCAGGCCCCTTGCCAGGGGCGTATCGAGCGCCACCAGCAGAAAAGGGGTATAGGTGCCGGCGATGAGCAGGTAGATGGCGCAGTGATCGAAGATCTTGCACCTGTGGCGCCAAGGCCCGTCTCCCAGGCTGTGATAGAGGGTCGAGGCGAGAAACAGCAGGAGCAGGCTGCCGCCGTAGAGGCCGTAGCTGATCCTGGCCAGCAGGCCCTGATCCCATCCCTTGAGCAACAGGCAGATCCCGCCTACCACGGCGAGCCCCAGCCCCAGGCCATGGCTCCAGCGATTCGCCCACTCTTCACGGGGGGAATAGTCCATCGCACCCACTCTCGACACATGTGATTAGGGTGTTTACTCTAGCCAAGCCCATTTAAGAGTACAAGTGTTAGCTGAAAAAAGGGGGTGGCTGCCAGCGGCCCCCCTTTGGTGTATCCTCTGCCGCCAACGACCCGCCCCTGGTATGGTCCTGCGTATTACCCCTGTTGATGCCGCCACTATCCCTGGCCCATGCACCCGGATGGCGTGGCCTGGCGGCCTGGTCTGGAGACCCGAATGAACTTGACCGAACTGTTTGCCAAGCCGGATCCGGCCTTCGCCGCCGCCGTCACCCGCCTGCTGGAGCGCTTTCACCGCACCGATGACAGCGAGGCACCATATCGGCGTGACCGCTTCTGCCAACAGCTCGACGACCCCTGCATGCCGGAGAATGGCATGGATCCCCAGGCCTACCTGACGCGGCTCGAGCAGCTGATCCCCGGCGTCTCCCACCTCGCCTCCCGCCACTACATGGGTCACATGACGGCCCCCCTGCCCGCCTTCACCGGCGAGCTGGCGCGGCTGCTGGTGATGCTCAACCAGAATCCGATGAAGATGGAGTCCTCCCGCCTGCTCAGCTTTCTCGAGCGGGAGGTGCTGGCCAAGCTGCATCGCCTCGTCTATCAGGCCCCTGATGACTTCTATCAAAGCCAGATGCATGCCAAGGATGCGGCGCTCGGGGTCATGACCAGCGGCGGCACCATCGCCAACGTCACCGCCCTCTGGCTGGCCCGCAACCATGCCGTGGGGGACAATCTGTTCCATCTGGTCGAGCAGGGTTACCGCGGCGCCGTCATCCTGGGATCGCGCCTGATGCACTACTCCTTCGACAAGGGCATGGATCTGCTGGGTCTGGGGGCCGCGAGCGTGCGCCGACTGGAGACGGATGCGGACAATCGCCTCAGTCTGCCCGCCCTGGAGGCGGCCATCGCCGAATGCCGGGCGCAGCGCATCAAGGTGATCGCCATCATAGGGGTGGCCGGCAGCACCGACTTTGGCTCGGTGGATCCCCTGCCCGAACTCGCCGCCATCGCCCGCCGGGAGGGCATCCATTTTCATGTGGACGCGGCCTGGGGTGGCCCGACCCTGTTCTCCCCCCGTTACCAGCCCCTGCTGGCCGGTATCGCCCAGGCCGACACCGTCACCCTGGATGGCCACAAGCAGTTGCTCATCCCCCTTGGCACCGGCATGCTGCTGTGCAAGCGCCCGGATCTGGTGATGGCGGTCAAGCGGGAGGCCCCCTACGCCATCCGCGCCAGCTCGTTCGATCAGGGTCGCTTCACCCTGGAGGGGACCCGGCCCGCCAACGCCCTCTACCTGGATGCCGCCTTCCAGCTGCTCGGCGAGGCCGGCTACCGTACTCTCATCGAGGCCAACTATGACAAGGCCAGGCGCATGGCGGCACTGATCGATGCAGATCCCGCCTTCGAGCTGATGTCGGCCCCCGTGATGAACCTGCTCTCCTATCGCTGCCTGCCGCCCCACCTGCAGGGCCAGCCCCTGGACGAGGCGGCCAACGTCCAGATCAACGCCTTCAACGTGGCGTTGCAAAAAGCCCAGCGGGCCGAGGGACACAGCTTCGTCTCCCGCACCCAGCGCACCCTGCCTCCCTACGGCGATCAGCCCCTGGTGCTGCTGCGCGCCGTGCTGCTCAATCCCGCCATCGAGGAGTCGGACATACAGGCGCTGCTGGCGGATCAGATCCGGCTCGGCCGGACCATCGCCGCCGAGCTGTTTGCCGGGCACTGACGGACCCCCCCCCCCCTCGAAGAGGGACCTTGTTCGTCTGCCGCGCTTTGCCGGGCAGCGAAGGGGAACTCATGCCCTCTGGATGGATCTTGTTCATCTGCCGCGCTTTGCCGGGCAGCGAAGGGGGAGCTCATGCCCTCAGGATGGGTCTTGTTCATCCGCCGCGCTTTGCCGGGCGGCGAAGGGGAGCCCACGCCCTCTGGATGGATCTTGTTCATCCGCCGCGCTTTGCCGGGCAGCGAAGGGGAACTCATACCCTCAAGGCGGGTCTTATTCATTTGCCGTTGTTTGACGGGCGGGTACACTGGCTGAAATTTCGAGGTAGATGGATCAGCATGAAGCAATTTTTTGAGTTTATTCCCCTTATCGTTTTCTTTGCCGTCTACAAGATGGTGGACATCTATGCCGCGACCGGCGCCCTGGTGGTCGTCACCGGCCTGCAGCTGCTCTATGGCTGGCTGCGCTATCGCAAGGTGGAGAAGATGCAGCTGTTCACCTTCCTCCTGGTCGGCTTCTTCGGTGGCCTGACCGTCTTCTTCCATGATGACGCCTTCATCAAGTGGAAGGTGACCGTCATCAACGCCCTGTTTGCCCTGGCCCTGCTCATCGCCCGCTACGGCTTTGGCAAGAACCTGATCAAGCAGATGCTCGGCAAGGAGCTGCAGGCCCCCGACGCCATCTGGGATAGAGTCAATCTGGCCTGGTCCGGCTTCTTCACCCTGTGCGGCCTGCTCAATCTCTATGTCGCCTTCACCCTTCCCCAGGAGGTGTGGGTCAACTTCAAGGTGTTCGGCCTGCTCGGCCTGACCCTGGTGTTCACCCTGCTGTCCGGCATCTATCTCTACCGCCATATGCCGGCGGAGCAGAAGGCCCAGCAGAAGAAATAACCGCAACCAGAAAAGGATGATTCCATGTGGTATCTGATCTACTCGGAAGATGTGCCCGAAAGCCTGCCCCTGCGCAAGCAGGCTCGCCCCGCCCACCTGGCGCGTCTGCAGGCGCTGCAAGATGAGGGCCGCCTGCTGACCGCCGGCCCCAACCCCGCCATCGATGCCGACGATCCGGCAGATGCAGGCTTTACCGGCTCCACCGTCATCGCCGAGTTCAACAATCTGACCGAGGCCAGGGCCTGGGCAGATGCGGACCCTTATGTGGCTGCCGGTGTCTATGCCAAGGTCACCATCAAGCCGTTCAAGAGAGTCTTCTGAGCTCAAGGCGAGAAACAAATACAAAGGCCGGACCCATGTCCGGCCTTTTGCTGCCTGTGCCTCACCCCTTGCCGGGTCCTCAGGCTCGCGCCACGAACCAGGGATTGAGAATGTCGGCCTTGTTGTAGACGAGGGGGGAGCCATCGAGCCGGGTGACGCTGCCCCCCGCCCCTTCCAGCACGGCCTGAGCCGCCCCCGTGTCCCATTCGCAGGTCGGCGCCAGCCTGGGGTAGAGCTCGGCGTCTCCCTCGGCGATGACACAGAACTTGAGCGAACTGCCCATGGAGACCAGTTCAATCTCCCCCAGAGGGGCGAGAAAATCCAGGGTCTCCCGGGAGAGATGATTGCGGCTGCCCACCACTCGCCAGGGCGTCCCTTCCCGATGGGGCCGGGTCCGGATCGCCGTCCGCTCACCCGCCGCAATGCGCCAGGCTCCCAACCCCTTGCCGCCGTACCACAGGCGGTCGAGCACGGGGGCATAGACCAGGCCCCAGACCGGCCGACCCTGCTCGATCAGCGCGATATTGACGGTGAACTCGCCATTGCGGGAGACAAACTCCTTGGTACCATCCAGAGGATCCACCAGCCAGTAACGCGGCCAGCCATGACGCGCCTGCAGCACCGCATCGCCAGACTCTTCTGACAGCACAGGGATCTCCGGGGTCAGACGAGCCAATCCTGTCACTATCACCTCATGGGCGGCCCGATCCGCCGCCGTCAAGGGGCTCTCGTCGGCCTTGTACTCCACGGTAAAGGCCTGTTGGTAGACGGTCAGGATGGCATGGCCGGCGGCCCGGGCGATCGCCTCGAGCTCGGTTATCTGGGAGGGAGACATAAATAGCTTCCAAGTCAAAAAGATAGCTCAGTCTAACCGAACGGGGAGCCCGGGCTTATAGCCGTTTCTCATGAGTTATGCCCTGTCAAAAGTGTCAGCCGGACACTGTCAATTCTGACAAAGAGCAATCGCCACCATTGAGCTAAATATCAATTCGGCGCAACCGCGTCGTCACTCAAGGAAGAGCATCCATGAACAGAACCACGACGACTCTCGCCCTGCTGCTCGCCACCCTGCCGCTGCTCGGTCAGCCGGTCCTGGCGGCGAACAAGGTGGCCAATCCGCCGGTGGCCAGCACTCCGGCCAGCCAGTCAGGGAAGATCAACCTCAATACAGCCAGCCTGAGCGAGCTCACCAGCCTCCAGGGCATAGGCGACAAGAAGGCCCAGGCCATCATCGACTATCGGGAGAAACAGGGGAAATTCAGCTCTGTGGATCAGCTGGCCGATGTGAGCGGCATAGGCCCGGCCACCCTGGAGGCCAACCGGGATCAGCTCATCGTCAAGTAAGGGGGAGTTGGACTCAGAATGGGGCGGCCGGTGGCTGCCCCATTTTTCTTCGGGTATCATGACGGCACTTTGTCTCACCGGATATATCTCCATGAAGAAGACCCCGCTTGTTGTTCGCAAGGCCGTACTGCCCGTAGCCGGCCTGGGTACCCGTATGCTGCCCGCCACCAAGGCCATCCCGAAAGAGATGCTGCCCGTGGTCGACAAGCCGCTGATCCAGTATGTGGTGCGCGAGGCCATCTCTGCCGGGATCAAGGAGATCATCCTGGTCACCCACTCCAGCAAGAACTCCATCGAAAACCACTTCGACAAGAGTTTCGAGCTGGAAGCGACCCTGGAGAAACGGGTCAAGCGCCAGCTGCTGGAAGAGGTGCAGCAGATCTGTCCCAAGGACGTCACCATCATGCATGTGCGCCAGGGGGAGGCGAAAGGTCTGGGCCATGCCGTGCTCTGCGCCCACCCGCTCATCGGTGACAACCCCTTCGCCGTACTGCTGCCGGACGTGCTGATCGACGAGGTGGCCAGCGATCTCAGGCGGGACAACCTGGCCGAGATGGTGCACCTGTTCGAAGCGGACCAGATCAGCCAGATCATGGTCGAGACAGTCCCCGAGAGCGAGGTCGACAAATACGGCATCGCCGACGTCAAGGGAGAGGCACTGACCGCCGGCATGTCCCTGCCGATGCAGGCCATCGTCGAGAAGCCTCCCCGGGACGAGGCCCCTTCCAACCTGGCGGTGGTCGGCCGTTACGTGCTGTCTGCCAACATCTGGCCCCTGCTGGAGAAGACCCCGGCAGGTGCCGGTGACGAGATCCAGCTGACCGATGCCATCGCCATGCTGATGGAGCGCGAGCAGGTCAATGCCTACTCCATGAAAGGCAGAAGCCACGACTGCGGCAGCAAGCTCGGCTATATGAAGGCCAACGTCGAATATGCCAGCCGCCATCGCGAGCTCGGCGATGAGTTCAAGCAGTGGCTGACCCAGTTCGTCAAACAGTTGTAAACGCTAAAAATTTAGCCATATTGCAAAATATTAAACGGGGCATCAAACGATGCCCCGTTTCCATTTCTGAAACAAAAATTCAGCTTTGAGCAAACAATTATGTCCCAAATCATGACCTTGTAATTCAATCACGCTTGTTTTATAAGGTTTAAGGCTTGTTCCGAGCCCTTGCATAAAATTCCTAAAAAAATAGAAGATACAGGTGGAAGTTCCATGAAAAATCCGTCAAAAGGGACCTTTTTAGGTCACCCTAAAGGGCTCTTCTTGCTCTTTAGCACCGAACTGTGGGAGCGGTTCTCCTACTACGGCATGCGTGCCGTGCTGGTGCTCTATCTCACCGACCTGACCGCCAACGGCGGCATGGGCTGGAGCCAGGCCGATGCCCTCAAGCTCTATGGCATCTACACCGGCCTGGTTTATATCACCCCCCTCATCGGCGGCTGGTTGGCCGATACCATACTCGGGCAACGTCGCGCCATCCTGATCGGTGCCATCCTGATGGCTGCGGGTCAATTCACCCTGGCCCTGCCCCATGCCATGTTCCCGGACATGGTCAACAGCGTCTTCTATGCCGGCCTCGCCCTGCTGATCGTGGGCAATGGCCTGTTCAAGCCGAACATCTCCACCATGGTGGGCGACCTCTATCAGGAAGGGGATCACCGCCGTGACGGTGCCTTCACCATCTTCTACATGGGCATCAACCTGGGTTCCCTGCTGGCCGGGGTGATCTGTGGCGCCGCCGCCACCGCCTATGGCTGGCAGGCCGCCTTCGTCGGCGCCGGCATCGGCATGCTGCTCTCCCTGGTGCTGCAGGCCACCATGGCCCAGAACTTCCTCGGCGACATTGGCCGTGTCCCCGCCGCCAAGCTCGCCGCCGCCAAGCGGGCCAAGAACCAGAAGGCTCCCCTCACCAAGCAGGAGGTGGATCGCATCAAGGTCATCCTGATCCTGGGCCTGTTCACCATCATCTTCTGGGCTGGCTTCGAGCAGGCCGGCGGCCTGATGAACCTCTACACCCAGGAGTACACCGACCGCATGATCGGCAGCTTCGAGGTGCCGACCGCCTGGTTCCAGTCCCTGAACCCCTTCTTCATCATCACCCTAGCACCCATAGTGGCGGCCATCTGGATCAAACTCGGCAAGAAAGAGCCGAACTCCCCCGTCAAGTTCGCCATGGGCCTGCTGTTCCTGGCCGTCGGCTTCCTGTTCATGATCGGCGCCGTGCTGGAGCAGGGTGGGGATCAGAGCGTCAAGACCTCCATGTTCTGGCTGGTCGGCGCCTATCTGTTCCATACCCTGGGTGAGCTCTGCCTCTCCCCCATCGGCCTCTCCATGGTCACCAAGCTGGCGCCGCTGCGCCTGGCTTCCCTGATGATGGGCGCCTGGTTCGGCTTCGTCGCCCTGGCCAACTATGCCGCCGGTTTCATCGGCTCCTTCGTCGGGGAGTCCGGCGCCATCGCCATCTTCGGTGGCATCGCCGCCGCCGCCGTCATCAGCGCCCTGCTGCTGCTGACCATGGCCAACCGTCTGGTCTACTGGATGCACGGCGCCGAAGGCCCCGCCCAGAAGCCCGCCGAGCAGGCAGAGAAGCCGTTGCACTCCGCCACCGTCTGACAGTGATGCCTTGCCATCATGAAAAGGGCGCCCCTGGGGCGCCCTTTTCTTATATGGCCGAGTCCGCCCTCAGTGATGACGTACCTGCATATGCAGGGCGCTGCCGCTGTCGCTGCGGATCTGCAGCTCGAAGGGATCGTGCCAGCTGCGCTTGTGCAGCCGATAGTGACCATCGCGCATCAGACCAAGGGGCAGACCGCCGCAGCGCATCAGCCAGTGGGGCGAAGTGATGCCGGCGTTGGCGAAGCTCAGGCCGTCAGTCTCGTCAAACAGCAGCGCCGCCATGGCGAAGGAGTGGCGCAGACCCGACTCCATCAGCTGCCAGTTGAGATAGGCCAGCAGGCGATGGGGCTGGGCCAGCAGCTGGCTCTCCCTCTGCTGATACTGGCGATAGGGAACATTGAGCAAGGAGCGCACCAGGGCGCCGCAGAAGGCGGCATCCTCGGCCAGCACCGGCAGCTCCATCACCAGCACCAGCAGGCGGTTGTCCACCCTGAAGGTATCCGGGATGAAGAGGTTGCCCATCCCCTCAAATGTCACCTGCCAGGGGCCCCACTCCTGCAATACCGGGGTCGACAGGCTGTCGAGCAGCCGGGTCGCCGCCCAGTCATGGCGACGAAAATAGTGCAGGTGCTCTACCAGCTCCAGCTGCGAATTGGCGGCCTCCTGGGCCAGCAGACACTGATCTATGCTCCGGACCACCTGCGACCAGTCCCGGATGGGTTTGAGCAGAAAATCCCGGGCACCGGCGCGCAGGGCGCGGCCGACCACCTCCATCCGATCCTGACCCGAGATGACGATGATGGGGATCTGGGGGTAGCGCGCAGCCAGACAGGCGATCACCTCGTGACCGTCCAGGTTGGGCATGTTGAGATCGCACAGCACCAGATCCGGCTGATAGAGAGCCGCCCCCGAGAGCCCCTCGATACCGTCCTCGGCCTGGAACACACAAGCCCCTTCATTTTCTAGATAATTCACCAACATGTGGCGAAAGACGGTTTCATCTTCCACCACCAGGATCCTGAGTCCGGCTCTTAACATCTTGCAACTGCTCTTGTGGTTCATGCCGATTAGAGCCTAATCCTAGACCAGGGTCCGGTGCAGGGGGACGAGATACCCAGAAACCCGCCCATGATAATTAATCCACGGTCGTATGAGTCTCATTCGGCCAGCATGGACAGGAGCTGGGCCGCCCTCAATTGTGCCGAGGCCCACCATGGGGGATAATGCCTCCACTCACGCCAGCGAAGCAGACCATGACCCCAGCCGAATACAGCGCCCTTGCCCATCCCAGGTTGTCCCATCCGGCTCGCAGCCTCTACAGCCTGCAGCTGCGTCGCCTCGTCATGGAGCATCAGCCCCCTCGGCTCAGCTACCCCGAGCTGGGGCGTGCCTTGGCCGTGGTCGATCCCATGGATGCCAGCGGCTTCAGCTACCAGGTCAATGCCCGCCAGCTGACGGCCCTGTTTGACGAGTTGATCGAGGCGGGTCTGCTGCAGATAGAGAGCCCGGCCGAGAGTGAGCACTACCATCAGTGCAGCTTCAGCCTGCCCCTGCTGAGCCAGCGCAGCCGCAGCCCGCTGCCGGAACGGCCATTCCAGATGCACCTGCACTGGCGACCGGATGAGGAGCTGCCCGCCCTGGCCCGGCTGTGCGGCGTCATCGATGCCAGCTACAGCGAAGAGGATCTCGGCGAGTTCATCGCCTACTGGCTGGGGCGCCCCGAGGTGTTTGATTCCCAGCATCAATGGATGCTCAAGTTCATCCGGGCCCTCAAGACCCGCCGCTACGCCAGGCGTCAGCCCACCATGGTGGCGGGCTACCAGCAGATCAGCCCTGAGCCTGTCAGCACGGGCCCGAGCAAGCGCGCCCAGGAGATGATAGAGCAGGCGAAACGACTGGCCGGACAGCAGGAGAACGAAGATGATTGAGCCAGCCCATACCCGACCCCTGATAACCCCGGCCGCACCAGGAGCATAGCGAGATGACAGACAAACAGGATCCCCTGCGCCAGGAGCTGGCCGAAATCGAGGCCAAACGCCAGCGCATCGCCAAGTCGAAACAGGACAACCGCATCCATGATCCCGAACTGAGCCGTCACGTGGGCGGCCTGCTCGAGCGGATCCGCAAGCTGCAGGCCGAAACCGGCGGCGGTCAGTACGACTACGAGACCCTGCGCAAGGAGTACGACGCCAAGGCCAATGCCGAGGTGCGCCAGCTGCAGAAGGCGGCACGTCAGGAGCGGATCCAGAAGCTGATTGCCCAGGCCGACCTCAACCCGGACTGGGTATTCGAACGCATGGATGCCAGCGATCCCAGCCTGCAATACCCCATGGAGACGGCCCGCTACTTCATCAGCGGCTTCGAGCACTGGGAGAAGAGCGGTGGCGGCTGCATGCTGATCTATGGAGACTATGGCACCGGCAAGTCCACACTGGCCGGCGCCGTTGCCCATGAGCTGATCGAACAGCACCAGAAGTCGGTGATCTTCCAGCAGTGGGCCTCTGTGGTGGACAGGCTGTTTTTCAACGTCATTCAGGATCAGGAGGAGCGCAACCAGTATCGCCGCGCCCTGGAAGAGGTGGATCTGCTGATCCTCGACGAGGTCGCCGCCAACCGCGCCAAGATGGCGGAGAGCCAGTCCAGCTTCCTCGGCCACCTGCTGCGCCGGCGTCGCAACCTGTCGAAAAGTGTCATCATCATCACCAACCACAGCCCCCAGAGCCTGCATCAGGCCATCGGCGACTTCAGCTTCGAAGCGATCAAGGCGTTCAACCCGGTGGATATCCAGCTGAGCGGCCCGAGCCGTCGCCCCAACATAGGTCACTACAACGGCTGACGGGGGGGCCCGGCTCAATGCAACAAGGCGCCCGAGGGCGCCTTGTTGCATCTGGCGTGGCTCAGGACCCCGCTGGCGGCGCCTCGAGCTGGCGCTGCCGCCGCCCCAGCCAGAACCAGGCCAGGGTGCCGTAGAGGGCTGCCAGTCCCCATAGCTGCCACCAGAGTGGTGCCACCTGGGCAAAGTCGGCCCCCATCTGGTTGAGCCGCAGGAAACCACCGATGGCCGGGGTGCTTGGCAGCCACTGGGCCAGCCAGTTGAGTGGGGCCGGGATCAGCTCGACGGGCCAGATGAACCCTGCCAGGAACACCAGCGGCAAGGAGGAGAGCAGCACTATCTGGCTCGGCAGATCCCGCCTGCGCAGCAGGGCCCCCAGCAGTATGCCCAGCTGGGTGGTGGCGAGCACGAAGGGCAGGGTAAACAGCCAGAGCGCCCCCGGCGAGGCGGTGCGGGCTATCTGGTAGTGATCGAAGCTGAACCCGAAGAAATAGCTGACCGGCAACAGGAACAGGCCCCCCAGCACCAGGGTCCGTGCCAGCAGCAGCGCCGGTACGGGCGCCGTCTGCCAGTAACCCCGCTCTCCCCGTTCGCCGAGCTGGTTCTGGGTCGCCCCCTGCATGCCGGCCCCCATCAGCAACACCTGATGGAGGATCAGCACGAACACGGCGGGCACCACATAGTGCACATAACCCATGGTCGGGTTGAATACCGGCACCACATTGAGCCCCACCGCGCTCCAGCCGCTGGCGGCCTGGGGCAGTGCCTCCCCCTCGACCAGCAGCCGCGCCACCTTCACCTGGGCGGCCAGGGTACCGCTCGCCTGGGCCAGCCCCTCGGCGATGGTGCCGTAGACCAGGAAGTAGGAGGCATCGCCGCCATAGCTCAGGGTCACGCTCCGCCCCTGGCGCAGATCCCGGTAGAAGTGGCGAGGAATATGCAAAAGGCCGCTGGCCCGGCCATCGATGAGCCACTGGCGCGCCTCATCCAGGCTGCTCACCCTGGCCACCAGACGCACCTGGGGGGTGGCATCGGCCATGAACTCCAGCTGGCGGGAGAGCTGGCTGCCATCATCATTGACCACCACCACGGGCTCTTCCCGCGGCAACTGCTGCAAATAGGGCTGCGGGTAGAGGAAGGAGTAGAAAAGCACGCCGCCAAACAGGGTCAGCATGATGGCCCTGTCCGTCAGCAAGGAGCGCAACTCGAGGCGCACCAGATCCCAAAATCCCATCATGCGCTCGCCTCCCGGGCAGCCGAAGCAGATCCTCCATGGGAAGCCCCGGATCCTGCGTTGACATGGTTCGACACGGTCAGCATGGTCCCTGCTCCTGCCCGCGCCCGTCGCCGGCCAGGGCCTCGTGCCGATAACGATGGGCCACCCACCAGAACAGCGGCAGGAACAGCAGCAGGGGAGCGAGTTGCCCCCATGCCATGGCCAGGGGCTGGCCGTAGTTGGCCTGCCCTATCTGCACCTCTATGTAGTGGGAGATGGGCAGCAGGCTGCGCCAGCCCTGGGCAAAACTGCCCATGGCGCTGGCCGGGAAGGTGACCCCCATGAAGGCAAACCCGGGGGCGGTCAGGGCCCCCGCGATGGAGATGGCCCGCGCCCCATCCCGCAACAGGGCATAAATGCCGGCCCCGATGGCCAGGCAGGCGAGCGTGGTCAGCCCAAGCCCCAGAGTGAGGACGAGCCAGCTACCCTGCATGGGGTAACCCAGCACAACAAACAGCATCAGGCTCCAGCCCAGGCCCCAGCCCCAGCCGATGACCCAATGTGGCGCCAGCTTGCGCCACATCCCGCGCCAGACCCCTTGTGCGGCCCAGCATTGGCCCAGCCTGTCAGCCCGCGCCAGGGCGCCCAGGCCGTAGAGCACCACCAATATCTGCCATACCGCGGGCAGCAAGGCCCCCAGCAGGAACTGGGCATAACTGGAGTTGAGGTTGTAGAGCGCCGTGATCTGGTTGTTGATGGGCAACGCCTGACCGAGAGCCCCCGGCAGCGCCTGCCCCTCTGCCAGGGCCTGCAGCACGCCGACCTGACCATTGAGGGTGCCGACCACCTGGGCCAGGGCCGAGTTGACCAGCTTGGCGATCAGGATGAACTGGCCGTTGTTGAACACCGTCACCTGGGGCTGGGTGCCTTCACGAGCATCCCGCTCCAGATGATGGGGGATCACCACCAGGGCGTAGATGTCACCGCCGCGCAGGGCTCTGGCCCCCTCGTCGATGGCGTCAAACTGCTGCGCTAGCTTGAGCCCGGCGGAGGCATCCAGCGAATAGGCGAGCTGGCGCGATAGCTGGCTCCTGTCCAGGTCCACCAGACCTATGCTGAGATCCCGCGCCAGGGCAGCCGAGAAGATCCAGCAGAGCATGCCCATCAGCAGCAGGGGCAGCCAGCTGACCAGGGCACGGCCGAAGGGATCACGCCACAGTTGGCTGAGCTCCTCTCTCATCAGAGTTCGACCAGGACACTCATGCCGACCCGCAACCCTTCAACCGGTTGCAAGGGGCGCGCCTCCACCTGGAAGCTCTTCATGTCGAACCCCTGACGGGTATCGGTGGCGCGCCAGGTGGCAAAATCCCCCATCACGGCCACATGGGTCACCTTGAAGCGCACCGTCTGATCCCCCAGTCCCGGGATGCTGGCATCGAATTCGGCCCCCACCGCAAAGCGGGGCAGCAGATCTTCACGGACGTGGAACTGGGCCCAGGCATCTTCCATGTCGAGCAGGGTCACCACGGGGAACCCCTGGGGTGCCAGCTCGCCGCTGCGCAGCAGCACCTGGGCCACCTCGCCGTCATGGGGGCTGGTGATGCGGGTATCGGCCAGATAGGCCTCCACCTCTGCCACCGAGCCCGCCGCCATCTTGGCCTTCTCCCGGGCGGCGACCTTGGTCTCCTCCCGCGCCCCTTCCAGCGCCAGCTGATATTGCTGCCAGGCCATGCCTTCGCTGTACTTGGCTGCCTGCCAGGCGGTCCAGGCCTCATCACGCTTTTGCAGCGCCACGACACCGTCCCTGTGCAGGTTGGCAACCCGCTGATAGGTGGTGCCCCGCAACGTGGCGGCGACCTTGGCCTGCTGCCATTGATCCTTGGCGGCGGCGATCTGCTGGGCCCGGGCCCCCTTCTCGGCCTCCTCGGCCAGGGCACCTGCGGCCGCCTCACCGGCCTTGGCCTGACTCAGCTTGGCCTCGATCTCGGGGCTCGCCAGGGTAAACGCCAACTGTCCCTTGGTCAGCACATCTCCCTTCTTTACCAGCACCTGGTCGATGCGGCCGGCCACCTTGGAGGAGACGGAATACTGCTGCGCCTCTATCTGTCCCTGCAACCGCACCGGCTCAGGTTGATAGGCGAGCCAGAAACGCCAGCCCAGCCAGGCGACCAGCAACACCAGGAGCAGGGGAAGCAGCAGCGGCCGACCTTGGCGCATCTGCTGGCGTAGGGGGGAGTGACTCATGCGGATTCCTCGAAGGCTGGGCCTGTGGGGCCGATACAGATGTGAGTGGCGGGTCTGTGGCTGCCGTGGGTCATGAACGCACCTCGGTCGCCCGGCCAAATTGATACTGATTGAAACTGTTCATCTGGCCGGAGAGGGCCAGCAGGCGCGCCAGGGAGACCACATACTGGTAAGCCGCCGCGGCGCGCTGGGTCTTGACCCCGGCCAGCTGGTTGCGAGCATCCACCACATCCAGCGAGGTGGAGAGCCCCTGGGCAAACGCCTTGTCCCGCAGGGAGACATTCTCCTGTGCCAGCTGCTGGGTCGACGCCAGGGCCTGATACTCCTCCAGCCCTTGCGCCGCCTCGCGCCAGGTCTTCTCGACCAGCAGCTCCAGATCTTCCCGGGTCTTGGCTTGCAGCAGGTTCACCTGCAACTCGGCGCTCTTGGCAGCCTGTACCGTCTCGGAGCGGCCATCCCGGCTAACCAGGGGCAGGCTGACGCCGACGCCAACCAGCCAGTCCGGCGTCAGGCTAGAGGTGATGGAGTCATCTTCATAGAGGTTGTAGTTGCCAAACAGGAACAGCTCGGGGGCGTATTTCCCCTTCTCCAGCTTGATCAGCCCCTGGGCCTGCTCCTTCTTGGCGGCCAGCAGCTTGAGGCCGGGATGCACCGCCAGGGTCTCCTGCACGAATCCATCGAGGGCCGGTATCTGTTCGTTGATGAACAGCCGGCTGTCCGGCTCGGCCCCCTTGAGCTTGAGCATGCGGGAAAGCGCCAGCTCGGCGATTTCCAGACTGCGACGATACTTCTGGGTGTCGATACGCGCCCTGTCATAGGCGGACTGGGCCGAGAGCCGCTCGACCTTGGCTATCTGTCCCTGGGCTTCGAGTTTCTTGGCATGATCCAGGTGATGGGCCAGTCCCTGCTCTATCTCCTGCTTGGTCTGCACCACCTGGGCCGCCAGCACCACCCCGAAATAGGTCTGGGAGAGGCTCTCGAAGCTGGCCTGCTGCTTGAGCACCAGCTGCTCCTGCGCCTCGCTCACCTGGGCCTGACGGATGTCCTGGGCTGCATCGATGCGCCCTCCCACGAAGAGCGGCCACAGCATCTTGACCGAGCTGGTGACCACGTTCTGCTTGGTGAGGGGGGTGACGAAGTCGCTGGCGCCGAGCTGCAGCGCCTGCATCACGGGCCCCAGGATCCGACCGAACTCGGGGTGATTGGCGATGGGGTTGAGATCCAGCATGTCCAGCTCCACCGGCTTGTCCAGATGGGTATAGCTGGCACCAAGGTCAACCTTGGGCAGATACATGGCCTTGGCCGCCTCGCGCAATTGCTTGGCCCGTTCGACACCGGCCTGCTCCGCCGCCAAGCCCTCGTCTTGCTGCAACACCCGGCTCCAGGCCTGACTAAAGCTCAGTGGCTGCGCCTGGGCCGGCGCCAGCATGAGCCATAACAGACACGACGCCAACGGGCAGGTAAAGCTTGCTCTCATACGTCCCCAATCTGTTGGTTGTGTGGTTTGTCGCGACAGTGATTCGAGTTTTTACTCGACTCGAGGCGATTATCATAACGCAAAGCCCGGGATCATGGTCAGGGCTAATCCGATTGTATCCCCCATGGCAGGGTACGGGCAGCCCCCATCACAATTTGCCCGGTTTTCAAGCACTCCTGAATTTGCAAGGGCTCGCGAGCCGTTTTTTTCAGAAAAAAATGCCTGACGCTCAAATACTAACCTTTTATCCTGACTAAAAAATGCGTAATATACGCCGCCCTAAGCCGATGGTAACCGTGGAATGCAGATAGGTCCCCACACGCTTGAAACTCCCTTGATTGTGGCCCCCATGGCCGGTGTGACAGACCGACCATTTCGTGAGCTTTGCTTGCGTCTGGGAGCCGGCATGGCCGTTTCCGAGATGCTGCTGGCCAACCCGGATGTCTGGGACACCCAGAAAACCAGGATGAGAATGGGCCACTCTGCCGAAACCGGACTGCGATCGGTCCAGATTGCCGGATCCGACCCCGAGATGATGGCGTTTGCTGCCCGCTACAACGTGGAGCAGGGCGCTCAGATCGTCGACATCAACATGGGATGTCCGGCAAAAAAAGTGAATAAGAAGCTGGCAGGTTCCGCCCTGCTGCGCCAGCCCGACCTGGTCAGATCCATCTGCCGGGCCGTGGTCGATGCAGTGGAGGTGCCTGTCACCTTGAAGATCCGCACAGGATGGGATCCGGATAACCGCAATGGCGAGGAGATCGCCCGAATCGCCGAAGATTGCGGTATCGCGGCCCTTGCCGTGCATGGTCGTACCCGCGCCTGCCTCTACAAGGGGGAAGCCGAGTACGACACTATCAGGGCGATTAAGCAGGCCGTATCGATTCCTGTTGTCGCCAATGGCGACATAGACAGCCCGGAGAAGGCCCGGTATGTCCTCGACTATACCGGTGTCGACGCCGTGATGATCGGCCGTGCTGCGCAAGGACGACCCTGGATTTTCCGGGAAATCCGTCATTTTCTTGAGACAGGAACCAAGCTGCCACCTCCCGAGAGGGATGAGGTTCGCACCCTGATGAACGAGCATGTTACCAATCTGCATCAGTTTTACGGTGCCTTTCTGGGAGCGCGCATTGCCCGTAAACACGTGGGCTGGTATCTGGATGAAGAAGAGACGGGCCGAGAATTCCGTAAGCACTTCAATGCCCTGGATTGTGCAGACGCACAGCTCGAGGCACTCGAAGCGTATTTCGATGGATTAGGTTAACGCATAACTAAAGAGCCGACCGAATATGTTCGAACAAACCCTGACTTCTGATGCATTGGTAACAACTACTCACAATCACGCTGCCGAGCCCACCCAACGCCCCCTGCGTGACTCTGTGCAACAGGCCCTGCGTAACTACCTGGCCCAGTTGAACGGTCAGGAAGTGATTGATCTGTATGATATGGTCCTCTCCGAAGTCGAAGCTCCCATGCTGGACGTGATCATGCAATACACCCGTGGCAACCAGACTCGCGCCGCCGTGATGATGGGGATCAACCGTGGCACCCTGCGCAAGAAACTCAAGCGCTACGGCATGAACTGATTTCAGTCACCCTGCTGCAGTGCAGACGAAGGCGTATCTCAGCGATGGGATACGCCTTTTTCTATGGCCGATTTTCAATCGTTACTCAACGGCCAGCTTGATGCCCAGACCCACGAACAAGCCCCCCATCAGCCGATTGAGCCAGCGCCCGAGCCTGGCAGGCAGACGCGCCTTGCGACTAGCATAGGCGGTCGAGAAGGCCAGCAGGTGGCACCAGATCATGCCGTTGAGGTTGAAGATGCAGCCCAGCACGATAAACGCCAGCGCCTTCTGCGGCGCATCGGGGGCAATGAACTGAGGCACAAAGGCGAGGAAGAAGAGCGCTACCTTGGGGTTAAGAACGTTGGTGAGCAGCCCCTGCCGGAATATCCGTCCATAGGAGAGCGCTGGCAGCGACAGTGCGGACTCGCTCATCCCAGGGGATGTTGCACCTTGCCTGAGCAGGGAAATTCCCAGGTAGACCAGATAAACAGCCCCGATGAGCTTGATGACGACGAACAGCTCGGCCGAAGCACTCAGCAGTGCAGACAGCCCCAGGGCCGCCGCCAATACATGCACCATGGTGCCCGTTCCGATGCCAAGCGCCGCCACTGAGCCCGCCCGCCAGCCTTGCGAGCCGCTGCGCAGCATGATGAGCAGGGAATCCGGCCCCGGCATCATGTTCAACAACAAGCCAGATACAACAAACAACGCCAGATCGTGTATCCCCAACATAGACAACTCCTTGTTCATGAAAGAGACAGTCTATGGATCCAGCGGGACTTGTCACTCCCGTTTCCGGCGATAGTGATTATCAACGAAGGGAATAGCGGCTAAGCCGGGAACATTCATTGAATGGTCAACGAAATGAAAAACAACCAACAATAGATCTGGCAGGCAATGAAACTGATCGGGCGGGTATGGCTTTACGATTGAGGGGACTCACAAAGAGGATGCAGGCTGGATGGATTATCGACAAGAACGTAAATGTCAGGCAATAAAAAACCCCGCTCATCGAGCGGGGTTTTTCGTGTTGGGTGCCTGGCAGTGTCCTACTCTCGCATGGCGAATGCCACACTACCATCGGCGCTACCGCGTTTCACTTCTGAGTTCGGCATGGGATCAGGTGGTTCCACGGCGCTATGGCCGCCAGGCAAATTACTTCAATCTTGGAAAGCTG
>NZ_CDBT01000022.1:2102-4771 GCF_000819765.1 Aeromonas bivalvium | reverse complement strand
CCGCGCTTACACACCCCACCTATCAACGTTGTGGTCTCCAACGGCCCTTTAGGACCCTCAAGGGGTCAGGGATGACTCATCTCAGGGCTCGCTTCCCGCTTAGATGCTTTCAGCGGTTATCGATTCCGAACTTAGCTACCGGGCAGTGCCACTGGCGTGACAACCCGAACACCAGAGGTTCGTTCACTCCGGTCCTCTCGTACTAGGAGCAACTCCCTTCAATCATCCAACGCCCACGGCAGATAGGGACCGAACTGTCTCACGACGTTCTGAACCCAGCTCGCGTACCACTTTAAATGGCGAACAGCCATACCCTTGGGACCGACTTCAGCCCCAGGATGTGATGAGCCGACATCGAGGTGCCAAACACCGCCGTCGATATGAACTCTTGGGCGGTATCAGCCTGTTATCCCCGGAGTACCTTTTATCCGTTGAGCGATGGCCCTTCCATTCAGAACCACCGGATCACTATGACCTACTTTCGTACCTGCTCGACCTGTCCGTCTCGCAGTTAAGCTGGCTTATGCCATTGCACTAACCTCCTGATGTCCGACCAGGATTAGCCAACCTTCGTGCTCCTCCGTTACTCTTTGGGAGGAGACCGCCCCAGTCAAACTACCCACCAGGCACTGTCCGCGAGCCCGATTCAGGGCCCTGCGTTAGAACATCAAACATACAAGGGTGGTATTTCAAGGACGGCTCCACGACAACTGGCGTCATCGCTTCAAAGCCTCCCACCTATCCTACACATGTAGGTTCAATGTTCAGTGCCAAGCTGTAGTAAAGGTTCACGGGGTCTTTCCGTCTAGCCGCGGGTACACCGCATCTTCACGGCGAATTCGATTTCACTGAGTCTCGGGTGGAGACAGCATGGCCATGGTTACACCATTCGTGCAGGTCGGAACTTACCCGACAAGGAATTTCGCTACCTTAGGACCGTTATAGTTACGGCCGCCGTTTACCGGGGCTTCGATCAAGAGCTTCGCTTGCGCTAACCCCATCAATTAACCTTCCGGCACCGGGCAGGTGTCACACCCTATACGTCCACTTTCGTGTTTGCAGAGTGCTGTGTTTTTGATAAACAGTCCCAGCCATCTGGTCACTGCGACTCCCAACTGCTCCATCCGCAAGGGACTTCACTGTCAAGAGCGAACCTTCTCCCGAAGTTACGGTTCTATTTTGCCTAGTTCCTTCACCCGAGTTCTCTCAAGCGCCTTGGTATTCTCTACCCGACCACCTGTGTCGGTTTGGGGTACGATGACTTGTAATCTGAAGCTTAGAGGCTTTTCCTGGAAGCAGGGCATCAATGGCTTCCGCACCGTAGTGCGTTCGTCTCGTGTCTCAGTGTTGTGTCTCCGGATTTGCCTAGAAACACCACCTACGCACTTTCACCAGGACAACCGTCGCCTGGCCCACCTAGCCTTCTCCGTCCCCCCATCGCAATTACAAGTCGTGCAGGAATATTAACCTGCTTCCCATCGATTACGCCTTTCGGCCTCACCTTAGGGGTCGACTCACCCTGCCCCGATTAACGTTGGACAGGAACCCTTGGTCTTCCGGCGAGGAGGCTTTTCACCCCCTTTATCGTTACTTACGTCAGCATTCGCACTTCTGATATCTCCAGCATACCTCTCGATACACCTTCGCAGACTTACAGAACGCTCCCCTACCACTCACACATACGTGTGAATCCGCGGCTTCGGTGCCTGGTTTGAGCCCCGTTACATCTTCCGCGCAGGCCGACTCGACTAGTGAGCTATTACGCTTTCTTTAAATGATGGCTGCTTCTAAGCCAACATCCTAGCTGTCTGAGCCTTCCCACATCGTTTCCCACTTAACCAGAACTTTGGGACCTTAGCCGGCGGTCTGGGTTGTTTCCCTCTTCACGACGGACGTTAGCACCCGCCGTGTGTCTCCCGGATATTACTTACTGGTATTCGGAGTTTGCATGGAGTTGGTAAGTCGGGATGACCCCCTAGTCCAAACAGTGCTCTACCCCCAGTAGTATTCGTCCGAGGCGCTACCTAAATAGCTTTCGGGGAGAACCAGCTATCTCCGAGTTTGATTGGCCTTTCACCCCCAGCCACAGGTCATCCCCTAACTTTGCAACGTTAGTGGGTTCGGTCCTCCAGTTGATGTTACTCAACCTTCAACCTGCCCATGGCTAGATCACCCGGTTTCGGGTCTACACCTTGCAACTAGACGCCCAGTTAAGACTCGGTTTCCCTACGGCTCCCCTATACGGTTAACCTCGCTACAAAATGTAAGTCGCTGACCCATTATACAAAAGGTACGCAGTCACCCCGAAGGGCTCCCACTGCTTGTACGTACACGGTTTCAGGTTCTATTTCACTCCCCTCACAGGGGTTCTTTTCGCCTTTCCCTCACGGTACTGGTTCACTATCGGTCAGTCAGGAGTATTTAGCCTTGGAGGATGGTCCCCCCATATTCAGACAGGATGTCACGTGTCCCGCCCTACTCGATTTCACTTCAAGGTCGTTTTCATGTACGGGGCTATCACCCTGTATCGCTGGCCTTTCCAGGACCATTCCACTAACTTCCAAGAAACTTAAGGGCTAATCCCCGTTCGCTCGCCGCTACTGAGGGAATCTCGGTTGATTTCTTTTCCTCGGGGTACTTAGATGTTTCAGTTCTCCCGGTTCGCCTCG
>NZ_CDBT01000021.1 GCF_000819765.1 Aeromonas bivalvium | reverse complement strand
TCCTGCTGCTGGCCATGGCCCTGCTCTACAACCGGCTGCTGGGGCGACGTTACCCCAACACGGGCAGGGCGGCGCTCCATCCACACCAGACCCGGGATCCCCAGCCGAGCGAGCGGCTGGCCACCCAGGCCAGTGACATCGACTTTGCCTTGAACAAACACGGGGAGCTGCTCGACATCAGCCGCGGGGATCTGCGGGATCTGTTGCAAGAGGCGCAGCAGCACGCCCTGCTGGGGCGAGTGGGCACTGTGCTGGTGCAGGACGTGATGTCACGGGATCTGGTGGTGGCCGGGCCAGAGGATCCCGCCCTGACGGCGTGGCAACGCCTCTCCCACCACCAGATCAAGGCCCTGCCCGTGGTGAATGGGGCGGGGGAACTGGCGGGCATCATCACCTTGCACGATCTGCTGGTCGACGCCGCCCTGGCCGAGCCCAGGGCGGCGGGGGCGCTGGCGAGTCTGACGGTGGCGGATCTGATGACCCGGGAGGTGCAGACGGCGCGGCGCTATCAGCCCCTTTACGATCTGGTGGCGGCCTTCTCCGACGGCGGCCTGCACCACATGCCCGTGGTGGAAGGGTCTCAGCTGGTGGGCATCATCACCCAGTCCGACATGGTGGCAGCCCTGTTCAACCTGGCGCTGCGCCCGGATCCTGAGACCGATCTCCCCTGAGCCGCGCCCTCAGTCGGTCGAGGGGGCCTGGGCCCGGATCAGCGCCTTGTCCGCCTCCAGGCTCATGGCCAGCTCGCAGCGGGCCAGGGCCAGCCTGCCATGGTGGCGCGCCGCCTCGGCCATGGCCGGGCTGCCGTGGGTCAGCGCCTGCAGGGATTTTTGCAGCCGCAGGGCCACCTCTACGGTGGCGGCGCCGTCCCGGGCGATGGCGGTGAAGGCATCATCGAACAGATCGGCCATGGCCAGCGGCGGCACGCCGATCCTGTCGTAGAGGAGGGCATCCTCGTCCCGTTGCGCCTGTGGCAGGGGGGCGTCCCACATCACGAACAGGCGCACCAGGGTGCCCAGTATGCCGATGGCGGTGCCGGGATCGTTGACGGCGGGGGAGAGGGCGCGCCCGGCTATCTCGGCGAGCACCACCAGGCCGAAGCGGGGATCCTCGTCGAACAATCGCTCCCGCCCTATCTGGAAGGCGCTGGCCAGTCGCGCCCTGTCCAGCCTGGCCGGCTCAGGGCAGCCGTGGAGCAGGGCGAGATCCTGACCCGGCGCCACCAGGGTGCCTGGCAGGGCCAGGATCTGCACCCGGGTATCCATCTCGGCGGCCAGGGCCTGGAGGCGCGCCATGTCAATCTGTTGCACATAACCGACCTCGGGGCTCGCCAGCGGCAGGCCCCCGGTCGGGGTGCCATCGGCGGCGTGGGCTCCCAGTGTGGGGGAGAGGCGGCGCAGCAGCAGGGCGTCATGGGTCACCTGCTCCACCCGGTTGACCGTGGTGCCCAGGCGCCCCAGGCGGGCGATGCGATCCACCCAGTGCACGAACATCAGGATGACGATGGCCAGCACCATCAAGGTGAGCAGGAACAGGGTGAAACGGCCCGCCAGCTCGAAGTAGCCATTCTTGACTCCCGTCAGGGCGACCACGCTGAAGATGAAGGCGCCGATGAAGGTGGAGAGGGCATTTTGCGACACGTCATCGGCGATCACCAGGGTGACGCTGCGAGGGGTGGCGGCGCTGCTGGCGGAGGCGTAGGCCGCCACCATGGAGGCCACGGCGAAGGTGGCGATCCCCAGCATGCTGGCGGCCATGATGGAGAGCAGGGCGAGCAGTGCCTCGCTGGTGATGGCGGGCAGGAAGCGGCCTATCCCCGCGTGGTCGGCGAGCCTGGCGGCCAGGGCGCCCAGGATGGAGAGCAGGCAGATGGCCAGGGGTTTGACCCAGAGCCGCTCGCGCAGGCGGTTGAGCAGAAAGCGGATCCGATCGCGGGAGGGGATTAATGACATGGGCACTCCTGAGGCGCATGGGGACACCCCAGCCTAGGGTGTTCCGGGCGGCGCCGCAATCACCTCGAGGGGCCCTGACCCGTGAGCGGCCCCGCCGGGCTCAACGAAGAGGAGCGGCCGGGGCCGCTCCTCTTGCTGTCCCGACGGGACCCATGGCTCAGGCATAGCGCGCCAGGGTCAGCCCCTCGTCGCTGATGGCCGGGGTCTGGCCGCCGATGAGATCGCTGAGCAGCTGCCCTGAGCCCGCCGCCATGGTCCAGCCCAGGGTACCGTGGCCTGTGTTGAGCCACAGACCCGGGATGGGGCTTGGCCCCACCAGGGGGGTGCCGTCCGGCGTCATGGGGCGCAGACCGGTCCAGAACTCGGCCCGGGCGAGATCGCCCCCCTCGGGGAAGAGGTCGCGTACTACCATGGCCAGGGTGTCGTGGCGTCTGGGGTTGAGCGCCAGGTTGAAGCCGCTCAGCTCGGCCATGCCGCCGACCCGGATCCGCTCGTCGAAACGGGTGATGGCCACCTTGTAGGTTTCATCCAGCACGGTGCTGCGGGGGGCCGCGTCGCCATTGGTCATCGGTAGGGTCAGGGAGTAGCCCTTGACCGGGTAGACAGGCAGATCCAGGCCGAGGGGGCGCAGGAAGCCGGTGGCATAGCTGCCCAGGGCGCAGACGATGGCATCGGCCTGCCAGCGCTGCTCGCCAGCGCGCACCGCCACCGCGCGTCCTCCCTGCACCTCGATCTCGTCGAGGGGGCAGTCGAACACGAACGTTACCCCGAGCCGCTCGGCCTCGGCGGCCAGGGCGCGGGTGAAGCGATAGCAGTCCCCCGTCTCGTCTCCGGGCAGGCGCAGCCCGCCCACCACCTTGCCGCGTACCCGTGCCAGGGCAGGCTCTGCCGCCTCGCAGCCGCTGGCATCGAGCGATTCATAGGGAACGCCGTACTCCTCGAGCACGGCGATGTCCCGCTTGCTCGCCTCGAGCTGGGCCTGGCTTCGAAACAGCTGCAGGGTGCCGAGCTGGCGCCCCTCGTAGTCCAGGGCCAGATCGTCTCTGAGGGTCTTCATGCAGTCGCGGCTGTATTCGGCCAGACGCACCATGCGCCCCTTGTTGGTGGCATAGGCCGCCGGGGTACAGTTGGCGAACATCTTCAGCATCCAGCGCAGCTGGAAGGGATCCGAGGTGGGGCGCACCGTGAAGGGGGCATGTTTTTGCAGCAACCACTTGGCCGCCTTGAGGGGAATGCCGGGGGCCGCCCAGGGGGCCGCATAGCCGGGGGAGATCTGCCCCGCGTTGCCGTGGCTGGTCTCAAGCGCCACCCCGCTGCGGCGTTCGAGCAGGGTCACCTCGTGGCCTGCTTTGGCCAGATACCAGGCGCTGGTCACCCCAATGACGCCACCTCCCAGAACCACTATCTTCATCGCACCATCCTTGTATTCGCTGCGCGCTGTCAATGTCAGGGATCACGGCGTCCGCATCGGGGCGGGGTGGCCGTTTCCACCAAGACCGGTCCCCAGGGTGACCGGCTGGCACTCACGTTATCACTGGCAGCGCAATCGGCAAATGTTGCATCAAAAAAATATGATATATCGCTAACTTTACATAGTTTGCTGGTTTGTTATGCGTCATGGTATTAATGTTGCGACATATCGTGTTGCCATTTTCTTGCTATGAATGACCTGCTCAATAGCTGCCTGTCCCCTTGGTCCTCGCCGATGGGACAAGAAGAGGTTTGAATGAGTCATTTCATGCCGCAGGCGGGCTGAAAGGAGGGGGAGACAAGCCATGGTTGTCAGGAGTCAGGGGACGACGCCCGCTCTTATCTGGCCCGGACAAGAAAAAAGCCCCGGTCGGGGCTTTTTTCTGGCAAGGCAGGCACGTCCGGAGTCGACTTACTGCTTGTTGAAGACGGTGGTACGGGCCAGGGTGGTGCGGTTGCCGCTCTCCAGCCAGCTCCTGACGCGCTGGGCATCGGCGACCCTGGCCCCCGAGGTGTCGGCGTTGAGCAGCACCATGATCATGGGCTCGCGGTTGATCCTCGCCTCCATCACCAGGCAGCGACCCGCCTCGCGGATATAGCCGGTCTTGGAGAGCAGCACCTGCCAGTTGGCATCGTGTACCAGGCGGTTGGAGTTGCGATAGTGGAGCTGGCGCTTGCCGGTGCGCACATAATGCTGCTGGGCCGAGGTGTACTGGCGGATGAGGGGGTAGGCGGAGGCCGCCGCCACCAGTTTGGCCAGGTCATGGGCGGTGGAGACGTTGCGCGGGTTGAGACCTGTGCTGTCGGCAAAACGGGTGTGCCACATGCCGAGCATGCGGGCCTTGGCATTCATGGCGGCAATAAAGGCGCGCTGGCCCCCCGGGTAATAGCGGGCGAGGGAGGAGGCGGCGCGGTTCTCCGAGGCCATCAGGGAGATATGCAGCATCTCGGCCCGGCTCAGGCGCGAGCCGATGGCCAGGCGCGAGCCCGTGCCCTTGATGCGGTCGATATCGGCCTTGCTCACCGTGATCATCTCGTTCATGCGCTGGTTGGCATCGAGCACCACCAGGGCCGTCATCAGCTTGGTGATGGAGGCGATGGGCATGACCCGATTGCCGTTGCGCTCGGAGAGGATCTCCCCGGTACGGGGATTGGCAATGACGAAGGCGGCCGAGCTCAGGGTGGGATCATCGCGTCGCTCGAGAAATCCCTTTTGCTGAGCGGACTGGGCCGAGGGGGGGTTGAGAAAAGGAGTGGCGAAGGCACCCAGACTGACGGGAAGAAGCAAGGCACCGAGCAGCATTCTGGCAAGGGAAGGTAGCATCATGATGGTTTACCGCGTGAAAAAAACCGAAATCAACCTCTCAGTTATATGTCGGGTTCTGACGCGCCGCAATCCCCAGTGCCTTGAAGTGATTAAATATAAGTTGACCCCGGGGCAAGCGGGGTCAGTTCGATGCTCGCCTGACACCTATCTTGTTGAAAAACAGCGCAAGAGAGGGCAGATGCCCCCCGCGGCTGGGGGGGCGGCCATGGTCAGGCCAGGGCTTGCGCCAGCAGATGGACGGGGTGCTCGCAGCGAAAGGGGGTGCTCATCTCTATCTGCCACTTGCAGGTCTCGCAGTCGGTGATGACGAGGTCGGGTTTCAGGCGGTTTATCTGATCAAACAGTCCCTCGCCGATGGCCTGGCTGGTCTGGTAGTTCTCCGACTTGAAGCCATAGGTGCCGGCGATGCCGCAGCACTGGGACGCCAGCACGCTCACCCTGACCCCGGGAATGGCGCGCAGCAGCTCGAGTGTGTAGATGACGCCCCCCATCTTCTCCAGGTGGCAGGGGGTGTGGTAGGCGATGTGCAAGTCCAGCGGCTTCATGGCGGGCAGGTTGCCCTTGTTGAACTCGTTCCACAGGAAGCGGGTGACCAGGGAGATGCGATCCCGCACCTTGCGATTGTCTTGGCCCAGCAGGTGAGGGTACTCGTCTCTCAGGGTGAAGCCGCAGGTGGAGGAGGTGGCCAGCAGCGGCATCTCGTTGCCGAGCAGGGTGCCCTCCATCTGCTGGATGTTGAAGGCGGCCTGACGCTTTGCCTTGTCCATGAAGCCGTTGGCAATGAGCGGCACGCCGCAGCACTTCTCCCGTGCCAGCAGTTGCACGCCGATGTTCATGGCGTTGAGCACCCGCACCAGCTCCTTGCCGAGCTGAGGGTGGTTGTAGTTCACATAGCAGCCGTGGAAGTAGGCCACCTGGCGGCCATAGCTGGCCTGGGTGGCTTGCTGGTGCTTGTACCAGCCGCGGAAGGTACCCTGGGAGTACTTGGGCAGGTCGCGGTGGGAGGAGACCCCCAGCGCCTTGTCCAGCACCCGTTTCACGGGTTTAAGGCCTGTGGTGAAGTTGACCAGGGGGGCCATC
Source organism: Aeromonas bivalvium (assembly GCF_000819765.1). Classification (GTDB taxonomy): domain Bacteria; phylum Pseudomonadota; class Gammaproteobacteria; order Enterobacterales; family Aeromonadaceae; genus Aeromonas; species Aeromonas bivalvium. The sequence goes on along the minus strand of NZ_CDBT01000021.1, from coordinate 2,481 downwards.
AGGGTGGACATGCTGCCCATCAGGTCGGTGTGAGAGAGCACGAACTCGCGCACACCCGGCTTGATACCGCCGTACTGGTGCTTGGCCCGGGCGATGATGTCGCCGATGGGGACCCCGCTTGGGCAGGCTACCTCGCAGCGCTTGCAGTTGGTGCAATGCTTGAGCGCCTCGTCATAGAGGTCCGGATCCTTGATGCGCAGCCGCTCGCCGTCCGGGCCGGCCTGCTTGGGGCCTGGATAGGCGGGATTGGCCTTTGCCACCGGGCAGTAGACGGTGCAGACGGTGCACTTGATGCACTGATCGAAGGAGTGGTTGGCATGGTCTAGCGGCATCATGATGCCTCCCGGGCGAGCTGATGAGCGGCCGAGTCGGACGGGGATCCCCCCATCCGGGCCAGTATGTGGCCAGCGACCTGCCAGCCGGTGGCGACCGCCACCCCGGAGCCGGATCCCTCCGCGATGGGGTCATAGTGCGCCAGTACGCTGCCGGCGCCGTAGAGGTTGGCGAGGGCCTTGCCACCACGCAGTACCCGCAGCTGGGCATCGGTCTTGACCCCGAATCCCATGAAGGGGTGAGCGCCAAACAGGCGGCGTCCGGCCCAGGCATCGCGATCCGCCAGGCTCAGCACATCGGCCCCGAAGATGGGTTCGTCAATGCCGCCAAGGCGCGAGGTCAGGCCACGGCTGAAGAAGCTGCCGCTGGCGAGCACGAAGTGATCCGCCTCGAACAGGAGATCGTCCCCGTTCTGGCTGTGTACGCCGATCACCCTGTCTCCTGCCACCCTGGCTCCCAATACCCGTTCACTGGTGAGGAAGGTGCCCCCCAGAGCCACGAAGCGGCGGGTGAGCGCCTCCTGCATCCGCATGCCGATGAGGGAGGGGGGCAGGGTGGCGACCTCGCGAAGGGTGCAGCCGCACTGGCCCTCGAGCTCGGCGAGCCGCGACCCGACCAGCCCCTGGGAGAGGCAGGCGGGCAGCACCAGCTGGCAGTCAGCCGGTGCCTGATGCTCGCGCAGCAGGCGGCGGATCTCCTGGGCCAGGGCGGCCAGCAGTGCCTCTCCCTTGGCGTCTTGCCGATCGAACAGCCGGGCCAGATCCGCGGAGCGGCACTCGTGGGGATTGCGGCCGAAGGTGCCGAGCTGGGGCAGGTCTATCTCCCCCGTCAGCAGGCGGCTGTGGGCCAGGCGGGGATGGCGTGCCAGATTGGCCGCCGCCAGGGCGGGGTGAAAGTCGCGAAAGCCCGCCAGGGTGGCCAGCATGATGGCGGAGGGGGCGGGCGCCGCACCGATGCAGGCGCTGCTGCGGGGGGAGAGCCAGGTGGCTTTCAGGGTGCCGAGGGGGGTGAGCCGCAGGTGGTTGTGCTGCTCGTGATAGAGGGGAAGACCCTGGGCGGCGCAGTGGCGCTGCAGATCGGCCAGGCTCGCCGCTATGTTGGCAGTCCCCACCTTGGCGTAGGGGTGCGCCGGGTTGGCGGCCAGGAAGGCGGGGAGGGCGGCGTAGGGGTCACCCTCCCCCTCGAGCAGGTCCACCGAGCCGGAGGAGAAGTGCAGTGCGCTCTGGCCCGAGGCCATGATCAGGGTCTTCTGGCCCGCCTCGGCGAGGCGCAGCCCGGCGCACAGGCCCGCCATGCCGCCGCCAATGATGAGGGTATCGAATCTCATGCGGATGCTCCTTGATAGGTCTCGCTGGGGGACAAGGGGGCGTCTTCGGACCTGGGCGCCGGCGCCATCTCAGGGGCCAGGCCGCACAGGCCCTGATAAATCCAGTGGGTAAATTCGGTCTCTCGCAGGGCATCGCCCCAGAGCACGGGCCGCACCCCCTGGAAACGCTCCTCCAGGAAATCGCGCAGCATCTGGCAGGCGCCCTGGCCATCGGCCTTGCCGTATTCGTGCATCAGGCCGGCGGCGCGATAGGCGCACAGCTCCCCCTGGCAGGGCCCCATGCCGAGGCGGGTGCGGCGACGCAGATCCACCAGGTTGTCCACCGCCAGTTCGCGCAGGGCGTAGCCTATCTCTCCGGCCGTCACCATCTCGCATTCGCAGATGAGGGCATTGGCCCTGGGGTTGTCTTGAAAGAAGGCGATGACCCGTTCGCCATGGCGGGATTCGGCCGTCCCCTTGACCGGCCTCGACAGGCCGGGAGCCGGGTGACGTTCGGGATCCTGGGAGCCGGGCAGGGGGAGCTGGGCGGTGCGACAGGGCTTGTCGTTGCCAAGCTTGCGGGCAACCATATCCGTGGCCATTTCGGCCATCAGCCGATAGGTCATCAGCTTGCCCCCCGTGATGGTGATGAGCCCCTCCATGCCATCCCGGCTTGCGTGATCGAGCAGCACTATGCCGCGGCTGATGTTACGCCCCGAGGGGTCGTCATCCACCGCCACCAGGGGACGCACCCCGGCATAGGCGCGCAGCAGGCGGGCCCTGGCCATGGCGGGTGCCAGCTTGATCCCCTCGCGCAGCAGCACCTCGACCTCCCCCGGGGT
>NZ_CDBT01000020.1:182422-244430 GCF_000819765.1 Aeromonas bivalvium | reverse complement strand
CGCCACGAATTGGGGATCCAGCGGCGCCAGGGTGTAGCTGTAGGTGCCATTGGCATTGAGCACCAGGCTGCCGTAGGTGCCGGTCAGGTTGGCCGCCGTCACCGCCGCACCATCCGCCCCCTGCACGTCATTGCTGATGACGTTGCCGTTGAGGATGAGGTTGTTCTCGCTCGCCGTGGCCGGGTTGCTGTCGTTCACCGCCGTCGGCACGTCGTCCTGGATCACCGCATCCAGGCTGGCAGAGGTGGTATCACCATCTTGGTCGGTGAGCGTGACCTGAAAACTCTCGGTCAGCTGGGTGTCATTGGTCGGTTTAACGTGACTCTCGTTATCTTGCAGGCTGTAGCTGTAGCTGATGCTGCCGGCACCGGTCACGGGATCGAAACTGATTGCGGTGATCTGCAGGCTATTGCCAAGGGGAGTGGTGAAAGATTGCGGGAGTGTGGTCACTGTGCCGTTCGTGATCAGCGGCAGGCCAGCGATGCTGAGGGTCTGCACTCCGTCTGGCGCGCTGAAGCTGAACACCCCCCCTTGTGTCAGTGCCGCCGGGTTAGGGCTGGTGCCATCGGCCAGGTTGGCATCACTGACCACCAGTTCACCACCAGCCAGGCCCAGTCCCGTCAGGCTGACACCTTCATCGACGGGCGTGATAGTGATGGTCAGGGTAGAGTCCACCACATCGATACCATCGGTCACGCTGTAGTTCACCGGCGGTACCGGACCGTCATAGTTCAACGCCGGCGTGAAGCTGTAGTCGCCGTTGCCGTTGACCGTGAGGGTGCCTATACCCGGGATGGTCACGGTGGATCCCGCGACCAGGTTGATATTGTCTCCCCAGCTGAACAGGGTCACGCTGGCTGCATCCGGCCCATCCGGGTTGCTGGCATTGTCGAGGAGGTTGCCGTTGAGCTGTTCATCTTCCGCGACGCTGGCCTGTTCGTCTTGATCACTCAACTCATTGTCAAGGTCGGGCAGATCTTCTTGTATCCGGTCGATGGTCTGTTGCGTGTCATGGCTGGTGTCGAACCCAGCCTGGGCGATGGTCGCCCCATTGGTACGACTGATGGTGACGAAGCCACCGTTACCGCTGGCACCGACGACACCACCTATGCCACCGCCACCACCGGCGGCTGGGGCACCACCGGCCGCCGCGGCTTCAAAACTCTGAGTCGGGTCAACCCCTTCCAGGATGGATTGTTGCAATGCAGCTATGTCGTTGGGATCGAGCGGTGTGTCAGTGCCATCTGGTTTTGCGGCATCGGCCGGGATCTCTGCGTCGGGGGCGACCGACGATCCCTGCGCCAGGGCGGCGGCTTCTTCCGGGGTGATCAGCACCAGCTTGGCATCATCACTCAGGGTCAACTGGGTGCCGGGCTGCAGTGTCTCGCCCCCTTGCAATGGACGGGTGCTGCCATCGGCATTGACCACCAGAATTTCACCTTCCATTGAGGCAACGACGACACTCTTCTCGATCATTTGGGTACGCATAGCCTTGACTCCAACACAGAGGGTTTCGATGTATCAACCCTATGAGCGAAGCGCGAAGGTGTCCGTTGCAAAAATGTACCGGGTTCGTGTCAGAAGAGGGAAAAGCCTGAATCAAATCGAATGCTGGACACTTAGCCAATTAAAACAAGGCGTTATGGAAAGTCTCAATAGAATCCTTATAAAGATTTCCGATATTGTTTATTTTTTGTTACAACCAATAGTGATTAAAAAAGGCGCCCAGCGGCGCCCTTTCAGGATGTAAACAGCGTCAGATGGGAAAGGCCGGGTGCACGAAACCCTGATACCCATCGATGTGCAGACGAGAGAGCAACTCGACCTGTTGCTCGTTTTCGACCCGGGTGGCGATGGTCAAGATCCCTGCATTGTGTGCGGCGCGGCACACGGCGGCCAGGAAGGCGGTATCCGCTCCAGGCTCCATCACCTGACTGGTGTAGCCATGGTCCACCTTGACATAGCTGGGGGCCAGCTGTTCCAGATAGCCCAGCGACTGGAAGTGGCGACCATAGTGATCCACGCCCCACTGGAAACCATGTTCCTGCAACACGGCCACCAGCGCCTCGACCCTGGCTTGATGCTTCAAGATGGTGCCTTCCGGGAGCTCGAGCAACAGACGGTTCTTGAGGTCGGGGTGGCTGCCAAGGAAGCTGCCCAGCCAGAGCAGGAACTCATCTGAACAGATGGCCCCCGGGGTGATGTTGATGGCCAGCACCAATTCACTCTCCTTGAGCAGCAAGGGCACAGTGGCCGTCAGCACCGCCTGGTCGAATTCGCTGCCCAGCTTGAACTGCTCGATGGCAGGCAGGAACTGACCGGCAAAATAGTCGTGACCATCGCGATGAATGGCCGCAAACAGCTCGGCGTGCAGCCGGGTGCCATCATCGAAACGGCAGGCGGGCTGCGCCTTGAAACGCCACAGTTGGCGGGCAATGGCATCTTCGACCAGATCCCGCCACGCCAGGCGCCCCATCATGCCCTGGGCGTGGCCGCCCTCCATCACCACGGCGCCACGGCGCTCGTTGCGCGCCCGGCCGAGGGCGTTATCCGCCTTGGTCAGCAGACTGGAGAGATCATCCTGGCTGTCGCGCCCGGCGATCCCTATGACGGACAGGGCATCGGCCTCACCCATGGGATTGACCACCAGATCGGCGATCCGGCCGTTGATCCGCTCGGCCAGCTCTTGCAGGCTGGCCAGCTCGCTGGTCGGGCAGAGCAGGGCATATTCGGTGGCGGAGATACGGGCGATGGCCGCCCCGTCCCAGCCACTGAGTTCATCATTGAGGCTCTGGGCTATGCTCTTGACCATGTTGTCGCGCGCGGCGAAGCCCTCCTCCCGATAGATGTCGTCAAGCATGTCCACCGCCACCAGCAGTATGCCCCCTTCCCCGCCCTCGGCTATCCAGGCGTTGACCTGGCCGACGAAATAGGCCCGGTTGCCCAGCCCAGACACGGCATCCAGATAGACCCGCTCGCGCAGATGCTCCGCCTCTTGCGCCTGCTCCTTGAACTGGTCGGCCAGCTTGCCCGAGAGGGTATTGATGGCTTGTACCACCTGCTTGAGCTCAAGGGTGCGTGGCTCGGGGATCACATGACCGAAATGGTGCAGCTCTATCTCCCGGGCCTGATCCCGGATCTGGGCCAGGGGTTTGAGCAGATAGTTGAGGGCACGCATCAGCAGCAGGGTCGTTACCAGGAAACCGATGATGAACCAGCTCGCCAGATTGGTCATCCCCTGCCAGAGCTCGTAGTAGGCTTGGCCGCTGTGGCCGACCACCTTGAGTTTGCCGAGCTGGAGCCAACCCGAGGTGAGAATGGATTCATTGGATACATCGGGAAACAACTCCAACCCCATGAACCAGGCGGGCACCCCCTGGATGCCATGGCTGTTGTCGAGCTCGATCACCTCCTTGGAGGCCAGCATGTCGAGTCGCACCTGCTGGTAATAACCGCCATCAAACACGGCCTTGAGCACCGACTCGGCACTCACCTTGTCGCCATTCTCGAGATAGGGGGTCAGCGCCAGCCCGAGGGAGGTGGCCGTGTTGATCACCGTGGTCTCCTGCTGCTGCGCCAGATAGTTCCGGGTCGACGTGAATTGAACCCAGTAGGTCACGGCAAAGAGGACCCCGAACAACAGCAGCATGGTGGCCAGTAATTGTCGATATAGCGTCATAGGTTAATCATCCAAATTCACCACAGGTCGAGCCAATCGCCCAGAAGTCATGCGATTGCGTAAATCATTCCATAATCCCAAACGTGAAGACTGCCCGGCCAGCTCCCCCTGGCCACGGGCCTTCATCAACCACAGGTGACGACCATTGAAACTGTAGATAGGCAGCAAGTCCCTACGCTCGGTCGCCGGGCGTATGTCCCCTATCAGGTTATCCAGGATGATCGGCACGGATGACGGGGTCTCATAGTAGGCGACAACCATATGAAACTGGTTGTAATCCAGCGCCTTGACATACACCATCCGCATCTTCTCATCGTCGATGCCCAGCTCCAGCAGGGTAAAATACTTGGCGATGCTGAAGTCTTCGCAATCCCCCCCCGCGGCCCCCAGAAACTCGAGGGGCGTGGCCCAGTAATCCTTCTTGCGCCACAGCTTGCTGTCGTCGATAAAGCGCAGCTGATTGAAGAAACGATTGACTCGCTCCAGTTTCTGACGTTCCGGCCAGGCCGCCGCCCTGCTCTCAAGTGCCAGCAGACGCCAGCTCGCGGCGCGTTTGCCCGCCCGCTCACCATAGGTGTCCTTGGCCCGCTTGATGAGGGCAAGATCGGCATCCGTCAGCGGCTGGCTCGCCGCCAGCAGCAGAGGAAGCAGGGCAAGCCCGCACCAGAGCAGATGTCGCCCCTTGCGATAACAGGGACTGAGCCAACGCCCGATTGACCACGCTGTCACATCTTTCCCCTACGCAACGGGCTGACTGCCATATGAGTTACAAAACACGGGAGACGAGAGCGACATGCTGCAACCCTGATACGGAGATGACGACAAGTGGATTGTCGTCATCTCCCACACACAACATCAATGCATTGCATCAGTTTTTGGCTTGCCACTCGGCGGGTGGCTGCACCTGCATGGCACTGAGCAGACTGCCGGTCGCATTGAGGATGCGGTAGTCAGCCAGGAGGGAGTCATATTGCGCATTGATATAGCTGCGGCGCGCCTCGAACAGTTCGTTCTCCGTGTTCAAGACATCCAGCAAGGTACGCTGGCCCAGTCCGAACTGCTTCTTGTAGGCCTGAACCGTGTCATAGCTCGCGTCCACATGCTGTTGCAGGTAAATCTTCTGCTGATCCAGAGACTGTTTGGCATTCCAGGCCAGACGAGTCCCTTCCTCCACCTGACGGAACGCATTGAGGTGAATGTCTTTCGCCTGGGAGTAGAGCGCAGAGGTGGCCTTGCTCTCGGCCAGATCGGAACCGCCGCGGAACAGGTTGTAACGCATGCGCACCATGGCGGTCAGATCGTCATTGCGTCCCTTGATGGCATCGATGTCCTCGTTCCAGTTCTTATCCACCTCGATGGCGACGTTGGGATAGAAGCCGGACTTGGACCCTTCATGCTGGTACTTGGCCGCCTCTATGTCCTGCAGGGAGGAGAGCAGGGTCGGGTGGGCCTCGGTCGCCGTCTTGAGCGCCGTCTCTATGGTCGCGGGCATCAGGCTGGCATCGGGCACCGGCTGAACCAGATCCCTGGGGGTTTCGTTGACGACGCGGATAAACTCGCTTTCGGCATCGCGATAGTTGTTCTCCGCCGCGGCCTGGTTGGCGTAGGCACGGGCGACACGGCCTTCAATCTGGGTCTGATCCGCGGTAGAACCCAGACCGGAGTCGGTCCGTTTGCTGATGTCGCTGCGGATCTGCTCATGGGTCGCCAGGTTGTCCTTGGAGAGCTCCAGTATCTCTTGCTGGCGCAACATGTTGAGGTAGACCTCTGCGGTGCGCAGCGCCGTGTTCTCCGCTTCCGAGATCATGGCCAGTCGCTGGGCATTGGCCTCGGCTTTGGTGCGGGACACGTTGCTGCTGACATCGAAGCCGTCGAACAGCATCTGACGCAGACTCAGTCCCGCCTCCTTGCGGGTCAGGGTGTCATCGATACCGGGGCCGCCCACGCGAGTGGTCGGGCTGTCGGTCTCTTCATAGCCGACCCCTGCGCGCAGATCGACGGTGGGATAGTAGCCACCCTTGGCACCATCATGCTGGTACATGCGGGCCTGGTAGAGATCAAACGCTTCCTTGATCTTGGGGTGGGTAGCCAGCGTCTGAGCAACGGATTGCTCCAACGATTGGGCCTGAGCCAGGCCCGGAAGGAATATAGCGCCACTCACAATCATGGCAACAATCGTCTTTTTCATAATATCTCCAGTCATATGTTTTTATTGATTGTTGGCTTATCGTTCTCTCAATGCCGACTGTTTGGCCCGCAATATCGGTTTCAGCAAATAGTCCAAAACACTCTTTTTACCCGTGATTATATCCGCACTGGCCAACATCCCCGGGATGATGGGCAATGCATTGGTCTCATCCCCAAGATAGCTTTTTTCCGTCCTGACCCGTACCAGATAAAAGGAATTCCCCTCCTCATCCTGAATGGAATCTGCACTGATTTGTTCTACCTTGCCATGAAGCCCGCCATAAATGGTGAAATCATAGGCGGTAAATTTCACTACGGCGGCCAGCCCGGGGCGCAGGAAGGCTATGTCCTTGGGGGATACTTTGGCCTCAATCAGGAGTGTATCCTCAAGTGGCACTATCTCCATCAGATCCATGCCTGGCTGGACCACCCCGCCCAAGGTATTGATTTTCAGCTTTTTGATCGTTCCCTTGAGGGGAGCGACCACGCTGGTTCTATCCACCCTGTCCCGCAAACCCACCTGGCCTGCGGAGAGCTGGCCCAGCTTGCCCTGCCTTTCATTGAGCTCGGTCTGGGCATCGGCCCGGAATTTCAAGGCAATATCATTGCGCTTGGAGATGGCCTCACGCAATGCTGAATTCAATTTGGGAATAACGAGCCGGTTGCTTTCCAGCTCCCCCTGCATGTCATTGACCTGGCGCTCGAGCTTGATCAATTCCACCTGAGGCACAATTCCCTCTTTTGCCAGGGGACGGCTGATATTCAGCTCCTGACGGGCCAGGTCGACACTGCGACTGATGGTGCGTATTTTCGCGTTGAGCTCGATTAATTCCTGCTCTTTCTGCTCTATCTGCTGGCCCAGAATATAGAGCTGGTTCTTGAGATTGTTGAGCCGATCATTTTGCGCCGATACCTCACGGGCCGCATATTCGGCAAAGACATTCTCGAACCCTTCCGGGAAATCGATGGCTTGCTTGTCGATCACCACCTGTTCCCGCCAGCCTATGTTGGGCTCCGTCTTGACCACCACGCTGCGGATCTCGGCCCGCAGACGCGCTATGTCGCCCTTGAGGGTGACCAGCTCCTGCTCACGCTCGCGAAAATCGGAGCGAAAACGGGTGTCATCGATGCGCAGCAAGGGCTGCCCCTTCTCGACAATATCCCCCTCCTTGACGAAGATCTCCTTGACGATCCCCCCCTCCAGGTTCTGGATCACCTGCAACTGGCGAGACGGGATCACCTTGCCCTGCCCTACCGTCACCTCGTCGAGCTTGGCCCAGGCCGCCCACACCAGGGCGCTCATGAAGAAGATGAAACAGCACCAGAGCAGCACCCTGGCCCGAGTCGGCGTGCTCAGCAGCACGGCGGCGGCGCCATCATCGACGAAGGTCAGATGTTCCTGGGCAGGCAGCACCTCTTTCTTATCCATGGGATGCCTCCTGGACCCTGACCTTGCCCTCTTTGAGCTGTTGCAACACCTGCGCCTTGGGCCCATCGGCCACTATCTTGCCCTGCTCCATGACGATCACCCGGTTGACCACATCCAGCATCAGGGTCTTGTGGGTGATGACGATCAGGGTGGTCTCGGGCCCGAGCCGTGCCAGCTCCTGCTTCACCTGCTGCTCGGACTGGTTGTCCATGTTGGAGGTCGGCTCATCCATGACCAGGATGGGAGGGTCATTGAGCAGGGCGCGAGCCAGCAGTATTGCCTGGCGCTGACCGCCGGAGAGCTGACGCCCCCCCTCGCCTATCTGCCTGTCCAGGCCGTTGGGATCCCGGTTGGTGAAACTGGTCACCCCGGCCCGCTTGGCGGCACGCAGCACCTTGGCATCATCCACCAGCGGATTGCCCAGCATGATGTTGTCTCGCACCGAACCAAAGAAGAGGGTCACGTCCTGGGGCACGCAGCCGATGTTGCGCCGCACGGCCGAAGGCGGCAATTGATCGAGTTCGAAACCATCGAGCCGCACCGACCCATCGGTCGGGCGATAGAGCCCCATCAGCAGCTTCTCCAGCGTGGTCTTGCCCGCGCCAATGCGCCCTATGATGGCCACCTTCTCCCCCGGCTCAATCTTGAGATTGATGCCATGCAGGGTGCTGGTCTCCATGCCCGGATACTTGAAGGTCACATTCTCGAATTCGATGCGCCCCTCTATCACGGGGTGATGCACGTACTGGCGCCCCTCCTCCTGTTCGCCCGGGGTGTCCATGATGCCCTCGAGAATGGTCAGCGCGGAGCGGGCCTGATTGTAGCGGGTGGAGAGGACGGAGAGCTGCACCATGGGCGCGATGGCACGGCTCGACAGCATGACGGCGGCGATCATGCCCCCCATGGTGACCAGGCCGTCGGCAATCTGGTAGACGCCGACGATCACCAGACCCACGGTGACCACCTGCTGGACATAGCTGGCCAGGGAAGACATGGAATTGGTGATGCGCCGGGTCTGCACGCCCCAGGTGGAGATGTGGGAGACGGCCTGCTCCCAGCGGTGCTGGAACATGCTCTCGGCGCCGAAGATCTTGACGGTCTCGAGACCGGCGATGCTCTCCACCAGGTTGGCATTTTTCTGGGAGGCGAGCCGTGATCCCTCCTCGATGGACTGCTTGAGGGAGCCCTGGATATAGAAGCTGTATACCAGCAGGATCAGCATGGCGATGATGGGCACCACCACCATGACCCCGGCAAACAGCCAGATCACCACCAGGAACAGGATGGCGAAGGGCAGGTCGATCAGGGTCGAGACGGTGGCCGAGGTGAAGAACTCGCGGACCGACTCGAACTCCTGCAGATGCTTGGCGAAGGCACCGGTGGAGGCGGGTCTGGATTCCATCCGCATCCCCATCACCTTGGCGAAGATCTTGGCCGACAGCAGCACGTCCGACTTCTTGCCGGCGATATCGATGAAGTAGCTGCGCAACTGACGCATCACGAAATCGAAGGTGAACACCACCACGGCCCCCACCGCCAGCACCCAGAGGGAATCAAACGCCAGGTTGGGCACTATCTTGTCGTAGACGTTCATGGTGAACAGGGGGCTGGCCACCGCAAACAGGTTGATGAGGATGGAGGCGACCAGCACGTCGCGATAGATGCCGCGGGACTCCAGCAGGGTGCTCCAGAACCAGTGACCGTCCCGGGTCTCCAGTACCTTGGGAGAGCGCTCGTCGAAACGGAACTGCTTCTTGACGAAAAAGAGCCGCCCCAGATACTCATCGCCGAGCTGGGCCATGGTCAACCACTGGGCCGCATCACCGGCCTGGGGAAAAATCACCTTGGCCTGGCTGCGATCCTCGTTCCACTCCAGCAGGATGCAGGCGCCACCATTGCGGGTCAGCAAGATGCAGGGCAGCAACAGGGAGGAGATCTGATCCAGGGGCTGCAAGACTTCCCGCGCCGACAGCCCGGCTCGCTCGGCGGCACGACTGAACAGCGCCGTGGTCAGGCGGCCCGACACCAGGGGCAGCCCTGTGGTCAAGGCATCCTTGCTGTTGGGCACGCCGTAGAAACGGGTCAGGAAGACCAGGCATTCCAACAACTCGTCGATATGGTCGGTTTCTGCTTGCATATTGTCCCGTTTATAGATGAGGCTGGCGCCCGGCTTGTCCAGGCTCCCTCACTACGTGGCCAATCAGCCAGGGAGCCATGCCGACATATGATAAGCCAAAAAGAATACTCGTTCGCTACCATATTTGCCGCCACCCCGACGAGAACGGGAGATGGCAGCGGCTGCCACAGCGAGATATCGACCTCAGGGAGGCGAGGAGACCATGACAACATCACATCTATATGGCACCCGCCCGGGGCGGGATCGGCAGCGATTTTCAAACGAAGCACCATACCAGTTCAGCGCCCTGAGAACTATAGAACAGAGTATGATTTTCATCTAATAACTCACTGTTTCTTTTGCTAAATATGACAAATCCATCAATGAGTGGCTCATGGCAGGAAGGGGCGCTCCAGGGCGCTCCCTTGAGGCCCGGTGCGGGCGAGCCCAGCGGCAATGAGACTCATGGCTGTCCAGCGGTTCTCGCACCAGGCGGGGGCGAGCAGGGTCGGCCGCCGGGCTGACGCCGAGACGCGGTGATAGACCACGTCGGGTGGGGTGTGCTGGATCATGGCGATCGCCGCCGCCACATACTCCTCCAGGGTCGGCACTTCGAGGCGCCCCGCCTGCCAGGCCTTGCCGAGGGTGCTGCCCGCCACCACGTGCAGGGGGTGAAGCTTGATCCCCTCCACGCCGGTATCGACCACCCGGTGCAGGGTCGCCAGGCTGTCCATGGCGCACTCCCCCGGCAGTCCGACGATGAGATGGGTACACACCTTGATGCCGCGCAGGTGGGCGCGGCGCACCGCATCGGCGTAGGCGTCATAGCCATGGCCGCGATTGATCCGCCTGAGGGTCTGGTCGCTGGCGCTTTGCAGCCCCAGCTCCAGCCACACTTCATAACCTTGCTGCTGATACCCCGCCAGCAGATCCAGCACCGCATCCGGTACGCAATCGGGCCGGGTGCCGACACACAGTCCCACCATGTCGCTCACCGAGAGCGCCTCCTCATACATGCGCTTCAAGTAAGCCACTTCGGCATAGGTGCTGGTATAGGCCTGGAAGTAGGCGAGATAGCGCCGTGCCCGGGTCACCTCGTCGCGGCGGGCGTGCAGCTGGGCCACCACGGAAAGCTGCTGGGCCGACTCGTCGGCAAAGGAGGAGACGTTGCAAAAGGTACAACCACCGCGGCCCAGGGTGCCGTCCCGGTTCGGGCAGGTAAAGGCGCCATGAATGGAGAGCTTGTGGATCTTCTCGCCATGGCGCCGCTTGAGATCCTGACCCAGGGTATTGACCAGCTCGTGTAACTGCATGACGTTTCCCGACAAAAACCGGCATTGTACAAGCTCGATTGGACATCATGCTGAGCTGGATCAAGAGTCTGGCGGGTGGAAAAACATATAAATATTCACATCGAAACGAATAAGTATCTCCAACCGAGACTTTCTCATGACCCCTGTCGGCGCGCAGAGCGACGACTTTCTTACAATAAAGCCTATCAATAGGGTTATAAGCTTATGTTTATAAAAACAAATAAAGTGGTAGATCCAAGAAAGGCAAATGCAAGTCTCGAAACGGATAAATGTGATCGAACTCATTCGCTCCAGCAGGGGGTTGGTAAGATTACTACAGGTTGACGGGAATGCGACCTGAACTGCCACGACGCAATATTCACCACCAATATCCCGAAAAAATGAACAAACCCAGATTTAAACACCAACACACCCCCTTAATGTCGATATTCAACCAGATTTTGTTATGCGGTTGTAACAGCTAAAACATCTGACGTGTCCAATTGACCTGCTGCTAAATTCCCATTAGTTTGGAGATTCGCCACGTCAGGCAGACGGAACCACAAGAGCCAATCGCAATTTATGCAGTTTGCGATACAAGGCCGAGCAAGGGAGATATGCAATGTCACTATATGATCCAAAGCTGGAGAGGGATAACTGTGGCTTCGGCCTGTTGGCCCACATGGAAGGGGAAGCCAGCCACAAGCTTGTCCGTCTCGCGATGTCAGCATTGGCTCGCATGCAACACCGCGGCGGCATCTCCGCCGATGGCAAGACCGGCGATGGCTGCGGCCTGCTGCTGCAAAAACCCGACAGCTTCTTTCGGGCGGTCGCCGAAGAGAAGGGATGGCACCTGGGCCGCAAGTACGCGGTCGGCATGCTGTTTCTCAATCCGGATCCCGTGCTGGCCCAGCAGGCTCGCGACATCATCAATGAAGAGCTGGAACGGGAAACCCTGAGCCTGGTCGGCTGGCGTCAGGTACCTATCGATACCCATGTGCTCGGCCCCATCGCCAAGGCCTCCCTGCCCAGCATAGAGCAGGTGTTTGTCAACGCGCCTCCCGGCTGGGTCGACAAGGATCTCGAGCGCCGCCTCTATATCGTGCGCCGCCGCATCGAGAAGCGCATCAGCGACGACTACTTCTACGTGGTCAGTCTCTCCAACCTGGTCACCGTCTACAAAGGGCTTTGCATGCCCGTGGACCTGCCGCACTTCTATCTGGATCTCGCCGACATCCGCCTGCAATCGGCCATCTGCGTGTTCCACCAGCGCTTCTCCACCAACACCAGCCCGCGCTGGCCGCTGGCGCAGCCGTTCCGCTATCTTGCCCACAACGGCGAGATCAACACCATCGCCGGCAACCGCCAGTGGGCCAAGGCCCGCAGCTACAAGTTCGCGACCCCGCTCATTCCGGATCTGCAAGAGGCCGCGCCCTTCGTCAACACCACGGGCTCCGACTCCTCGAGCCTGGACAACATGCTGGATCTCTTCCTCGCCGGCGGCATGGACCTGTTCCGTGCCATGCGCCTGCTGATCCCGCCCGCGTGGCAGAAACACCCCAACATGGATGAAGATCTGCGGGCCTTCTACGACTTCAACTCCATGCACATGGAGCCCTGGGACGGCCCGGCCGGCATCGTCATGACCGACGGCCGCTACGCCACCTGCGCCCTCGACCGCAACGGCCTGCGCCCGGCCCGCTACGTCATCACCAAGGACAAGTTCATCACCCTCGCCTCCGAAGTCGGTACCTGGGACTACACCCCGGACGAGGTGCTGGAGAAGGGCCGGGTCGGCCCGGGCGAGCTGTTCGTGGTGGATACCAGCAACGGCAAGGTGTGGACCAGCTTCGAGATCGACGACGATCTCAAGAGCCGTCATACCTACAGGGAGTGGATGGGCAAGCACTGCAAACGCCTGGTGCCGTTCGAGCAGATGGATGACGCCAACACAGGCGCCCGCGAGCTGGACGACGATCAACTCAAGACCTATCAGAAACTGTTCGGCTACTCCTACGAGGAACTGGATCAGGTCATTCGCGTGCTTGGCGAGAACGGCCAGGAGGCCGTCGGCTCCATGGGTGACGATACCCCCATGGCGGTGCTCTCCTCCCGTCAGCGCACCCTGTACGACTACTTCCGCCAGATGTTCGCCCAGGTGACCAACCCGCCCATCGATCCCCTGCGGGAAAATCACGTCATGTCCCTGGCTACCTGCATCGGCAGCGAGCAGAACGTCTTCAACGAGACCTTCGGCCACGCCCACCGGGTGCTGTTCCAGTCGCCGATCCTGCTTTACTCCGACTTCCACCAGCTCCTGGCCCTGGAGGGCGACCACTATCGCCACTCCCTGATCGACCTCAACTATGCCCCGAGCGAGGGGCTGGAAGCGGCGGTGAAGCGCATCTGCCAGGAAGCCGAAACCGCGGCCCGCGCCGGTACCGTGCTGCTGGTGCTGTCGGACAGAAACATCAGCGCCGACACCCTGCCGATCCCGGCCGCCATGGCGGTGGGCGCGGTGCAGCGCACCCTGGTGGACAACAACCTGCGCTGCGACGCCAACATACTGGTAGAGACCGCAAGCTGCCGCGATCCGCACCACTTCGCCGTGCTGCTGGGCTTTGGCGCCACCGCCATCTACCCCTATCTGGCCTATGAAACCCTGGCCAAGCAGGTGGAAGAGGGCGTGCTCAAGATGAGCCTGCGCCAGGCCATGCTCAACTACCGCAACGGCATCAACAAGGGGCTCTACAAGGTGATGTCCAAGATGGGCATCAGCACGGTGGCCAGCTACCGCTGCTCCCAGCTGTTCGAAGCCATCGGCCTCTCCCAATCCGTCATAGAGACCTGCTTTCGCGGGGTATCGAGCCGCATCCAGGGGGCCGATTTCGACGACATCCAGCAGGATCAGCTCAATCTGGCCCGCACCGCCTGGCTCAAGCGCAAGCCCCTCAACCAGGGCGGCCTGCTCAAGTTCGTTCACGGCGAGGAGTACCACACCTACAACCCGGACGTGGTGCAGACCCTGCAAACCGCGGTGCGCTCCGGCGAATACAGCGACTACCTGCACTATGCCCGCCTGGTCAACGAACGGCCGGTGGCGACCCTGCGCGATCTGATCGGGGTCAAGCAGGGCCAGCAGGCCATCTCCCTGGACGAGGTGGAGCCTGCCACCAACCTCTACCAGCGCTTCGACTCCGCCGCCATGTCCATCGGCGCCTTGGGCCCCGAGGCCCACGAGGCCCTGGCCATCGCCATGAACCGCCTCGGCGGTCAGAGCAACTCCGGCGAAGGCGGCGAGGATCCCAAGCGCTTCGGCACCGAGAAGAACTCGCGCATCAAGCAGGTGGCCTCGGGGCGCTTTGGCGTCACCCCCCACTACCTGATGAACGCGGACGTGGTGCAGATCAAAGTCGCCCAGGGCGCCAAACCCGGCGAAGGGGGCCAGCTGCCCGGTGACAAGGTGACGGCCCAGATAGCCCAGCTGCGTTACTCCGTGCCCGGCGTGACCCTGATCTCGCCGCCGCCCCACCACGACATCTACTCCATCGAGGATCTGGCCCAGCTCATCTTCGACATCAAGCAGATCAACCCGAACTGCCTGGTGTCGGTCAAGCTGGTCTCCGAGCCCGGCGTCGGCACCATCGCCTGCGGCGTGGCCAAGGCCTATGCCGACTTCATCACCATCTCGGGCTATGACGGCGGCACGGGCGCGAGCCCCATCACCTCGGTCAAGTATGCCGGCTCCCCCTGGGAACTGGGGCTGGCCGAGACCCAGCAGGCCCTGGTCGCCAACGGCCTGCGCCACAAGGTGCGCCTGCAGGTGGATGGCGGCCTCAAGACGGGTCTGGACATCATCAAGGCGGCCATCCTCGGCGCCGAGAGCTTCGGCTTCGGTACCGGCCCCATGGTGGCGCTCGGCTGCAAATACCTGCGCATCTGCCACCTCAACAACTGTGCCACCGGCGTCGCCACCCAGGACGAGAAGCTGCGCCGCGAGCACTTCACCGGTCTGCCCGAGATGGCCATGAACTACTTCAAGTTCGTCGCCCACGAGACCCGTGAACTCATGGCCCAGCTCGGGGTCAGCCAGCTGACGGATCTGATTGGCCGCACCGAGCTGCTGGAAGCCCTGCCCGGCCTCACCGCCCGCCAGGCCAAGCTGGATCTCTCCGGCATCCTGGCCAAGCCGGTGGCGGTGGCAGGCTCCAGCCTGTTCTGCCAGCAGCACAACCCCACCTTCGACAAGGGGCCCCTGAACCTGCGCATGGTCGAAGACCTGCTCGAGGCCGTCGAGACCAAGAACGGCGGCGAGTATCGCTACGACATCCGCAACACCGACCGCTCCGTCGGGGCCCGCCTGTCCGGCGAGATCGTGAAGCGTCACGGCAACCAGGGCATGGCAGCCGATCCGGTACGGGTCCACTTCAACGGCACCGCAGGCCAGAGCTTCGGCGTCTGGAACGCGGGGGGCCTCGAGATGATCCTCACCGGGGATGCCAACGACTACGTGGGCAAGGGGATGACCGGCGGCAAGCTGGTGGTCAAACCCCATGTGGGCGTGTCGTTCAAGTCCCACGAGGCGGCCATCATAGGCAACACCTGCCTCTATGGCGCCACCGGCGGCAAGCTCTATGCGGCCGGTACCGCGGGCGAGCGCTTCGCGGTGCGCAACTCAGGTGCGCTGGCGGTGGTCGAGGGCATAGGCGACAACGGCTGTGAATACATGACAGGGGGCATAGTCACCGTACTGGGCGAGACCGGGGTCAACTTCGCGGCGGGCATGACAGGCGGTTTTGCCTATGTGCTCGACTGCGATGGCAACTTCGCCAAGCGCACCAACCCCGAGCTGGTGGAACTGCTGGAAGTGGCGAGCCTCGCCATTCACCAGGAGCACCTGCGCGGCATCATTACCGAACATCTGAACGCAACCGGCAGCTCACGCGCCGAGGAAATTTTGGCCAACTTTGATTCCTATGTGCCGAAGTTCAAGCTGATCAAACCCAAGTCCAGCGACGTCAAGTCCCTCTTGGGCCACACCAGTCGTTCCAGTGCAGAACTCAGAATCCAGGCGCAGTAAGGAGGGAACCTATGAGCCAGAACGTATTCCAGTTTATCGATGTTCAGCGGGTCGACCCGCCGAAGAAACCGCTCAAGATCCGCAAGATCCAGTTTGTGGAGATATACGAGTCCTTCAACCAGGCCCAGGTCGGCATGCAGGCGGATCGCTGCCTCGACTGCGGCAACCCCTATTGCGAATGGAAGTGCCCGGTACACAACTACATCCCCAACTGGCTGAAACTGGCCAACGAGGGGCGCATCCTGGAGGCGGTGGAACTCTCCCACCAGACCAACAGCCTGCCGGAGGTGTGCGGCCGCGTCTGCCCGCAAGACAGATTGTGCGAGGGTGCCTGCACCCTCAACGACAGATTCGGCGCCGTGACCATAGGCAACATCGAAAAATACATCACCGACAAGGCATTCGAGATGGGCTGGCGCCCGGATCTCTCCAAGGTGGTCCAGACCGGTAAACGGGTCGCCGTCATCGGTGCGGGCCCGGCCGGCCTGGCCTGTGCCGACGTGCTTGCCAGAAGCGGGGTCAGCGCCGTGGTGTTCGACAAGTACCCGGAGATAGGTGGCCTGCTCACCTTCGGCATCCCCTCCTTCAAGCTGGAAAAAGAGGTGATGCAGCGCCGCCGCGAGATATTCGAGGCCATGGGCATCGAGTTTCGCCTCGAGACCGAGGTGGGCAAGGATGTCTCCTTCGCCGACTTGCTCGGCGAATTCGATGCGGTCTTCCTCGGGGTCGGTACCTACAAGTACATGAAGGGCGGCTTCGAGAACGAAACTGCGCCGGGGGTCTATGACGCCCTGCCCTATCTCATCTCCAACGCCAACCGCTTGCTGGGGTTCGAGAAGGCGCAGCGCGACTACATCGACTTCGCCGGCAAGCAGGTAGTGGTGCTCGGCGGCGGTGACACCGCCATGGACTGCGTGCGCACCGCCATCCGTCAGGGGGCCGACAAGGTGATCTGTGCCTATCGCCGGGATGCCGAGAACATGCCTGGCTCCAAGCGGGAGGTGCAAAACGCCCGCGAGGAGGGGGTGGAATTCATGTTCAACCTGCAACCCATCGGCGTGGAGCTGGATGCCCATGGCCGCACCTGCGGCATCAGGGTGGTGAGCACAGAGCTGGGGGCCCCCGATGCCAACGGTCGCCGCAACCCTGTGGTGATCGAGGGCTCCGAGCAGGTACTGGCCGCCGATGCGGTGGTGATGGCGTTTGGCTTCCAGCCCAATCCCCAACCCTGGATGGCGGAGTATGGCATCGAGCTCGACAGCCGCGAGCGCATCCGGGCGCCGGAGCAGAGTGATTTTGCCTTCCAGACCACCAATCCCAAGGTGTTTGCCGGTGGCGATGCGGTGCGTGGCTCGGATCTGGTGGTCACCGCCATCTACGAAGGCCGCAAGGCCGCAGAAGGGATCATGGACTATCTGGCGGTCTGATCCGCCTCCCCCTGGTCCCCAGCAAACAGCCCCGCAGATGCGGGGCTGTTTCTTTGCAGGCTCCCCCTGGGAAGGCCATGGTGCGCCCGGCTCGGATCGGGTGCCACCGCCAGCACAGTCGCAGTCCCACCACAGGCACATGGGCACTCCCCCACTCTCATCCGGGGCCATCGCTCGCCCCCTCGCCCCTGCGGGGGCGCTTTTTTATGCAGACGCGCGGCCAGAGCCGCCTCATCGCTGGGCTTGGCACCATTTTTTGCTATGATTGCCGCAACTTAGCCGGGCTATGCCTATAGACGAGGTTTGTGATGAGAGTAGGTATCATAGGCGCCATGGAGCAGGAAGTTGCCCTGCTGCGCGGCCAACTGAGCGACATGACCACCACCAGGGTCGGCGGCTGCGAGTTTTACTGCGGCACCCTGGCGGGCAAAGAGGTAGTCCTGACCCGCTCCGGCATCGGCAAGGTGGCCGCCAGCGTCGCCACCAGCCTGCTGCTGGAAAAATTTTCCCCGGATTGCGTCATCAACACGGGCTCCGCCGGCGGCTTCGCCCAGGACTTGCACATAGGTGACGTGGTCATCGCCAGCGAGATGCGCTTCCACGATGTGGACGTGACCGCCTTCGGTTACGAGATGGGCCAGATGGCCCAGCAGCCCGCCGCCTTCCCCTGTGATGACAGGCTGATCGCCCTAGCCCAGGAGTGCGTCGCCCTCCATGGCAAGCACCAGACCAGGGTCGGCCTCATCTGTACCGGCGATCAGTTCATGTGCAAGCCGGACGCCATCGCCAAAGCCCGCGCCGACTTCCCGCAGATGCTGGCGGTGGAGATGGAAGGGGCCGCCATCGGTCAGGTGTGTCACATGTTCGGTGTCCCCTATCTGGTGGTGCGGGCCATGTCCGACATCGCCGGCAAGGAGCAGGTGGAATCCTTCGACGCCTTCATCGAGGTGGCGGGTCAACACTCCGCCGAGGTGATCCTCTCCCTGCTTGGCAAGCTGTGATCCCGATCCCCTCCTCCGACACCCTGGCCATGATGGCCGCCACACCGGCGGCCATCATGGCGGGCGCCGCCCTGCTCGAAGCCCTGCTGCCAAGGCCGGAGTGGCTGCGCCTCTCCGCCGCCGAGCCCTTGCTGGCTCGCCTGGGCCACAAGGTACGGCGCCCGGACGGAAGCCCCCGTGCCCAGTGGCAGGCCGGTATGCTGGCCCTGCTGGTGGTCTGGGTGCCCTGCGCAGCCGGGCTTTGGGCGGTGCGCAATCTCTCCCTCAGCGAGCCCCTGTTCGACCTGCTATGCCTGCTGCTGCTGATAGAGTCTCGCCCCCTGCGCACCCTGGCCAGTGCCGGCGGTGCCCTGCTCAAGGGGGATACCCTGCCCCTGGCCCGGCTGCAAGCCGCTCCCTGGCTCAGGCGCGAGACGGGCAAACTCTCGGCCATGGGCCTCGCCAAGGCCCTGTGCGAAGGCACACTGCTGCGCCTGCTCGGAGGCTGGGCCGGCCCCCTGTTCGGCTTTGCCCTGGCTGGGGTGCAGGGGGCCCTGCTCTGGCGCCTCGCCCAGCTCAGCCACCTCGCCTGGAGTGGCAAGCAGGCAGATTTCACCCACTTCGGCCGCCCGGCCGCGGCCCTCTATCAGGCCCTGATCGCCCCGGCTGCCCTGCTGCTGGCCCTGCCCGCCCTGCCCCCCCGTCTCAGGGAGGGTATGCGGGCATGGCGCCATGGTCTGACTCACTGGCCCCATCCGGCCGCCGGCGCCCTGCTCGCCGCCCTGGCCTGTCAGTCTGGGCTGCGCCTGGGGGGACCCCGTTACTATCAGGGCACTCTGGTGAGGCTGGCGGTGCTGGGGAAGGGAGGCGATCCCGACTGGGAGAGTCCACACCGACTGCTCAACCGGCTTCAGTTGATCGGCTGGGGATGGCTGGCCCTGATGCTGCTGCTCACCCTGGCGGGAGGCAACCATGGCTAGTGCAGGCTTAGTTCTGAACCTGCTCTGGCTGCTGGTCCACTTGACAGGAGGCAACCATGGCTAGATCAGTCATAGGTCTGACCCTGCTCTGGCTGCTGCCCCACTTGACGGGAGGCAACCATGGCTAGACCAGTCATAGGTCTGCCCCTGCTCTGGCTGCTGGCCAGCCTGGCGACCGCCAGCGGGCAGGCCGCCGAGCCGCCCCGGCGCATCATCAGCCTCACCCCTCACCTGACCGAGCTGCTGTTTGACCTGGGGGCCGGGGATCGCATCGTCGCCACCGACGATGCCTCAGACACGCCCCCCGAGGCGCGCACCCTGCCCCATGTGGCCAACTATCGCAGCATCAATGTCGAGGCCCTGCTGGCGCAAAAGCCCGACCTGGTGGTGGCCTGGCGCTCGGCCCAGTCCCGCATGCTGGCACCCATCGAGCAGCTCGGCATCCCGGTGTTTTATTCAGAGCCCACCGATTTTGCCTCATTGGGTCAGGAGATCTGGGCCCTGGGCTCCCGGCTGGGGTTACAGCACAATGCCGATGCCCAGGCCGACGCCTATCTGGCCAGGCTCAAGGCCCTCAAGAGCAGATACGGCCATGGCGAGCCGGTGCGCGTCTTCTATCAGCTCTGGTACCCGCCGCTCACCAGCGTCAGCGGCGTCGCCTGGCCTGCCCAGGCCATCACCCTGTGCGGCGGCCACAATCTGGTCGCCAACGCCGCCAGCCCCTATCCCCAAGTGGGATTGGAGCAGATCATCAAGGCCGACCCCCAGCTCATCCTCGCCGGCAGCCGGGATGCAGAGGCGCTGGCCCACTGGCAGCAATGGCCCAGCCTGACTGCCGTGAAGGAGCGCAGGCTCGTCCTGATCAACCCGGACGAGCTGCACAGATTCACTCCGCGGGCACTCAACGCGGTCGAACAGGTGTGCCTGGCCATCGCCGCGGCGCGCACTTCCCTCCCCTAGATAAGGATGTCACCCATGGCCCTCTCATCTCGAGCCTGTCTGTTGCTGCTGTGCGCCGCCCTCGCCAGCCCCGTCATGGCGGCCGTCCCCATCGACAACCAGACACTGCAAAGCTGGCAGCAGCAGTCGGGCAAGCGCCCCCTGCTGCTGGATGTGCGCACCCCGGCGGAATTTGCCGAGGGACACATCCCCGGCGCCATCAACATCTCCCACGACCAGCTGCGCCAGCGCCTGGTCGAACTCGGCGATGACAGAAGGCTGCCGATCGTGGTCTATTGCCGCAGCGGCCGACGGGCCATACTGGCACAAACCGAGCTGGAGAAGGCCGGATTTGGCCATGTCTATCACCTGAGCGGCGACTATCCAGGCTGGCTGAAATACAAGGATGCCCAACAGCAAGCCCCTTTTGGCACCAATTGATGAGCCAGTGACCTTATTTCTGGCCCTGATTTTGCATTCCCATTTATCTGATTTCCTCTTCACGCGAGATGCACTCTATGTTCAACGACAAAACGATCCTGGTTACCGGCGGCACCGGCTCCTTTGGCAAGCGCTTCATCCAGATGGTGCTGGAGCGTTACCAACCGGCTCGTCTCATCGTCTACTCCCGTGATGAACTCAAGCAATTCGAGATGCAGCAGCACTTCAACCACCCCTGCATGCGCTACTTCATCGGCGACGTGCGCGATGGCGAGCGGCTCGACATGGCCATGCACGGCGTGAACTTCGTGGTCCATGCCGCCGCCCTCAAGCAGGTGCCCGCCGCCGAATACAACCCCATGGAATGCATCAAGACCAACATCTATGGGGCGGAAAACGTCATCAAGGCGGCCCTCAACAACGGGGTCGAGAAAGTAATCGCCCTCTCCACCGACAAGGCCGCCAACCCGGTCAACCTGTATGGCGCCACCAAGCTCTGCTCCGACAAGCTGTTCGTCGCCGCCAATAATATGGCGGGCAGGCACCCCACCATCTTCTCCGTGGTGCGTTACGGCAACGTGGTGGGCTCCCGCGGCTCTGTGGTGCCCTTCTTCGATCGCCTGATCAAGGAAGGGGCCAGCCGCCTGCCCATCACCCATGGCGAGATGACCCGCTTCTGGCTCACCCTGCAACAGGGGGTGGAGTTTGTGCTGACCAACTTTGCCCGCATGAAGGGGGGGGAAGTGTTCGTGCCCAAGATCCCGTCGGTGCGTATCACGGATCTCGCCAGTGCCATGGCCCCGGACTTGCCCCAGGAGATCATCGGCATCCGCCCGGGCGAGAAGCTGCACGAGGTGATGTGCCCGGCCGATGACTCTTACCACACCTATGAGTTCAAGGATTATTACGTCATCGCCCCCAGCATCACCTTCACCAGCCGCAACAATGACTTCGCCATCAATGCCCTGGGGGAGCAGGCGACCCTGGTCGAGCCCGGCTTTGAATACAATTCCCTCAATAATCGCGATTTCCTGTCGATAGAAGCATTGAAAACCATGAACCAGCAGGTACTCGCCGAATGATCCCCTATGGACGCCAATCCATCACGGATGAAGATATCGAAGCCGTCGTCGCCGTCCTGAAGTCGGACTATCTGACCCAGGGCGAGGCGGTCCCCGCCTTCGAACAGGGACTGGCCGACCATTGCCAGGTCCCCCATGTGATCGCCTGCAGCAACGGCACCACGGCCCTGCACCTCGCCTGCGCCGCGCTGGAACTGGGAGCGGATGATTGGGTCTGGGTCTCCGCCATCAGCTTCGTCGCCTCCGCCAACTGTGCCCGCTATTGCGGCGCCCAGGTGGATTTCGTCGATGTGGATCCCGATACCGGCAACCTCTGCGTGACGGCGCTGCGCGAGAAGCTGCAAGGCGTTCAGGGCAGCACTCGTCAGCCCAAAGCCCTGGTCGCCGTGCACCTGGCAGGCCAGCCCTGCGATCTCGACGAAATTGGCGCCCTGTGCCGGCAATATGGCGTGTCCCTCATCGAGGATGCCTGCCATGCCCTAGGGGCCAGCTATCGGGGGGAGCCCATCGGCAGCTGTGCCCACAGCGACATGACCGTCTTCAGCTTCCACCCGGTGAAACCCATCACCACAGGGGAAGGGGGCGCCGTCACCACCCGCAGTGCCGAGCTGGCCGCCAGACTTCGGCTTTATCGCAGTCATGGCATCACCCGGGATCCGGCGCAGTTGAGCGTCGACACGCCCGGGGGCTGGTACTACGAGCAGCAGGTGCTCGGCTTCAACTATCGTCTGACCGACATCCAGGCGGCGCTGGGAAGCAGCCAGCTCGCGCGCCTGCCGCAGTTCATCGACCGGCGTCGGCAGCTGGCGGCCCGCTACGACGAGCTGCTGGCCCGGCTGCCGGTCGAGCCTTTGCACCAGGGTGATGACAGGGTCAGTGGCTATCACCTCTATGTAATCCGGGTGCAAGACCGGGATCAGGTGTTTGCCCGCCTGCGAGAGGCCGGTATCGGCGTCAACGTGCACTACATGCCCATCCCGGCCCAGCCCTATTACCGTACGCTCGGTCATGATCCGGCCGCTTATCCCGGCGCCCAGGCCTATTACCGGCATGCCATCAGCCTGCCCCTGTTCCCCGGCCTCTCCCTGACCGAGCAGGATCAGGTCGTTCAGACCCTGGCGTCCGTGCTATGCGCCTAGCCCTTGGCACTGTCCAGTTCGGTCTCGATTACGGCATCAGCAACCACGCTGGCGAGGTTGCCGATGCCGAGCTCGACGCCATCCTGACCCTGGCCCGCAAGCTGGGCATGGATACCCTGGACACGGCCCAGGCCTACGGCAAGGCCGAGGCGAGGCTCGGGGTGTGCAACAGCACCGACTTTCGGGTCATCACCAAGCTGTCACCGAACATCGATGCCGCCGACCTGGCCGTGTCCCTGGACTCCAGCCTGCAACGGCTGGCCCGCCCCAGTGTCGAGGGCCTGCTGCTGCACCGCAGCCGGGACGCCAGCCCGGCCCTGTTCGAGCGGCTGGCAGACCTTCAGCATCAGGGCAAGGTGGGCAAGGTGGGGGTCTCCGTCTACAGCCCCGAGGAGCTGACGCGTTGGCTCGAGCAGGGTTATCCCCTTGAGCTGGTGCAGCTCCCCGCCAACCTGCTCGATCAGCGCTTTTTGCGCGCAGGCTGGCTCGATCGGTTGCAGGCCATGGGGTGTGAAATCCATGTGCGCTCCCTCTTCCTGCAAGGCCTGTTATTGATGCAGCCGGCCCTTAGGCCCGCTTATTTTGACGCCTTCAGGGAACCGCTCTCGCGACTGGATGGCTGGCAGCCCCACCGCTCCCCCCTCCACAAGGCGCTCGCCCTGATCCCGGCCCTGCCCCAGGTGAGCCGCTTCGTGGTCGGCGTCTGTCATGCCCACGAGCTGGCGGCGATCGCATCGACCTATGCCCATCTGCATCCCTGCCATGACGACGACCTGGCCACCCTCGCCTGCGACGAGCCAGCCCTCATCAACCCCGCCATGTGGAGAACATCATGATCCTCGGGATCCTGCAGGCCAGAGCCAGCTCCAGCCGACTGCCTGGCAAGGTGCTCAAACCCCTGCTCGGCGAGCCCATGCTCGCTCGCCAGATAGAGCGTCTCAAGCGTTCGACCAGGCTGGATCAGCTGGTGGTCGCCACCAGCGGTCAGCGCGAGGATGAGGCCATCTCGGCCCTGTGCGCCCAGCTGGACGTGCCCTGTTTCCGCGGCCCGCTGGACGATGTGCTGCTGCGTTTTCATCTCGCCGCGCAGCCCTTTGGGCCCAGCCAGATCGTGCGACTCACCGGGGATTGCCCCCTCGCGGATCCGGCCCTTATCGACGAGCTGATCGCGCTTCATCTGGACGGCGGCTACGACTACAGCAGCAACTGCTGGGAACCCAGCTACCCGGATGGGCTGGATGCCGAAATATTGAGTGCCGCCACCCTCGACCTGCTGGTCGAACGTGCGCACACCCGGACCCAGCGCGAGCATGTGACCTACTACATCCGCCAGCATGCGGATGCGTTCAGAATAGGCACATTGAGTCGCACCCCCAGCCTGGCCCATCTGCGCTGGACGGTGGACGAACCCGCCGACTTCGCCCTGGTCGAGCAGATATATCAGCGCCTCTACCCGTCCAACCCGGCTTTTGCCACCGACGACATTCTCGCCCTGCTGATGCGGGAACCGGCGCTGGCGACCTTCAACACCCAACATCAACGCAATGAGGGGCTGGCAAGCTCGCTGGCCAAGGAGAACCACTCATGAGTTCACGTTACCAGCAGTCACTGGCGCTCTCGGCCCGGGCCGAGCAGAGCATTCCCTTAGGCTCCCAGACCTTCTCCAAGAGCCGGCTCTGTTTCCCCTATGGCGCAGCCCCCCTCTTTATCGAACGTGGCCAGGGCGCCAGGGTGTGGGATGTGGATGGCAACGAGTATCTGGACTTTGCCAGCGGCCTGCTCGCCATCAGCCTGGGCTATTGCGATCCGGATGTGAACCAGGCCGTGATGGAACAGCTCAACCTGGGCTCCATCTTCTCCCTGCCCCACCGCCTTGAGACCGAGGTCGCCGAACAGCTGATCGAGCTTATCCCCTGCGCCGAGATGGTTCGCTTTGGCAAGAACGGCACCGACGCCACCTCCGCCTGCATCCGCCTCTCCCGCGCCGTGACAGGCCGGGAGCGCGTTGCCGTCTGCGGCTACCATGGCTGGCAGGACTGGTACATCGGCTCCACCACCCGCCATCTAGGGGTGCCCGAGTGCGTGCGCGAGCTCACCCACCGCTTCGACTACAACGACCTGGATTCCCTCAGGGCCCAGCTGGAAGCCCACCCCGGTGAGTTTGCCGCCGTGATCCTGGAGCCCATGAACGTCGCCTGGCCCGCCCCGGACTTTCTGCCCGGTCTGCGCCAGCTGTGTGATGAACACGGTGCCCTGCTGGTCTTTGACGAGACCATCACCGGCTTTCGCTTCCACCTCGGCGGTGCCCAGACCCTGTTTGGCGTCACCCCGGATCTGGCCGCTTTCGGCAAGGGCATGGCCAACGGTTTTCCCATCTCCGCCGTGGTGGGTCGCCGCCAGTACATGGGCCGCATGGAGGACATCTTCTTCTCCGGTACCTTCGGCGGCGATGCCATCGCCCTGGCGGCAGCCAACGCCGTGATCTGCAAGATGCGTCGGCTCGACGTGCCAGCCAGACTGGCCGAGCGAGGCCAGCAACTACTGGATGGGCTCAGCGCACTGCTGGAGCAAGTGAACGCCCCACGCTGGCTGCAAAGCGCGGGTCATCCGAGCTGGAGCTTCCTGCTCATCGGCGACTCCCCCAACCACTCCAGCTGGCTGCTCAAGAGCTACTTCATCCAGGAGCTGTGCAAGCGGGGCATCCTCAGCCTCGGCAGCCACAACCTGAACCTTGCCCACAGCGAACAGGACGTTCAAACCCTGCTGGCCGTCTATGCCGAAGTCCTGCCACAGCTTATCCGGCTGGATGCGGACAAGGCCATTCATCAGGCCCTAGATGGCGAACCCATCCAGCCAGTGTTCAAGGTGCGCTGAGTGCGGCAAGACATACGGTTGGCCCTCCCAACACCGGATAGTTTGAAGCTGGGCAACCAGCGGATTGCTTTTCGTGCCGATGCATCACTGGAGATCGGTTCCGGCCATGTGATGCGCTGTCTGACTCTCGCTGATGCATTGCGTGATAAGGGGGCTGAATGCTGGTTTATCTGTCGCTCACACCCAGGACACCTGGCTGAGCTTATCCGTAGCCGTGGCCATCACTGCCAACTTCTTGACGTAGTCGCTGAGCCAGAACAAGGTACTGCGGGTGTATCCTCACCTGCACACGCGAGCTGGCTTGGATGCAGCTGGATGTTGGATGCTGCACAAACCCGGGTAATTCTGGCCGAGCTGCGCCCAGCATGGCTCGTGGTCGATCACTATGCTCTCGACGCCAATTGGGAGAGCAAGCTACGCACTCATGTCTCTCGAATCATGGTGATCGATGACCTGGCAGATCGCCCCCACGACTGCGATCTGCTGCTCGATCAGAATCTGGGCCGCCAACCCGATGACTACCGAGAACACGTTCCATACAGTTGCCAAATCCTAACAGGTCCCCGCTATGCTCTTCTTCGTCCGGAGTTTGCCAGACTGAGAGCATTTAGCCTTCATCGCCGCAAATCATCTCGCCTTCACCAACTATTGATAACCATGGGTGGGGTTGACCTGCCCAATGCTACAGGTGAGATCCTCAATATGTTGCAGCAATGCCTGTTACCTGATGATTGCCGTATCAGCGTGGTAATGGGTCCAAGTGCCCCCTGGTTGGGAAAGGTCAGAGATATGGCTCGCACCATGAAGTGGCCAACCGAAATTCTGGTGGGAGTCAATGACATGGCAACGCACATGGCTAATTGTGACCTCGCCATTGGCGCTGCAGGTAGCACCTCCTGGGAACGCTGCTGCCTGGGCGTACCAACTTTGATGGTTACTCTCGCACAAAACCAACTCGTAATAGGAGACGCATTGCATCACCAAGGCGGTGCAATACTGATTGGTGCACTCACAGCCCCCCATTTTAAGGCCAACTTCCACGAACTAATGTCCACAATTATCGCCGATCCACAGCGCCTTAGTAATATGTGTGCTAACAGTTCGACGCTAACCGATGGCAATGGCTGCCAAGATGTCATTGCATGGATGATATAACATGAAAATTACGATTCTTTGCAGCTCAGAGAAACATCCCGTCAATAACATGTTGACCGAGTGGATCCATCGAAATAATAAAAACCATGATATCCAACTCGCTCGCAAGAAAACAGAGCTATCTGGTGGTGACCTGTTGTTTCTTATTTCTTGCTCCGAGATAATTTCTATACCCGAACGAAATAAATTTAAAAAGACATTGATTGTGCATGCCAGCGACCTTCCTCAAGGACGAGGCTGGAGCCCACATGTATGGGAAATAATTAATGGCGCGATGGGCATTACAGTCAGTTTATTAGAAGCCGAAGACAATGTCGATAGTGGTGATATATGGAAAAAACTTCATATAACCATCCCTCCCCATGCACTCCATGATGAAATAAATGATTTGCTTTTCACTGCAGAAGCAGAGTTGATGGATTATGCCGTTGATAATTTTTTTACTATCCACCCTCAAAAACAGTCAGCTGAAATTGAGGCAACATATTATCCACGCCGAACTGAAAGCGACAGCGAACTAGATCCACACAACTCCATCTCAAGCCAGTTTGGACTTATACGAGTATGTGATCCGGCACGCTTCCCTGCATTTTTTATGCTTCATGGCCACAAATACAAGCTAACGTTAGAGAAAGTCAAAGATGAATAAGCATATCACTATCGCTGATAGAAAAATTGGACCAACCTTCTCACCTTATGTGATTGCCGAAATGTCGGCCAACCACAATGGTAGCCTTCAGACGGCTTTCAATATTATTGAACAGGCCAAGAAAGCTGGTGCTGATGCCTTGAAAATACAGACGTATCGCCCAGACACCATCACATTGAACAGTAGCCTTCCCGATTTCCAGATTAAAGATGGGCTGTGGGCTGGTCATACATTATATGAGCTTTATGAATGGGCCCATACTCCTTGGGAGTGGCATGCCTCCTTATTTGAGTATGCTCGAAAAATCGGCATCACAATTTTCAGCTCTCCTTTTGATACAACTGCGGTAGACCTTCTGGAAGACCTCAATGCACCTGCCTATAAAATAGCCTCCTTTGAAGCAATTGATCTGCCATTGATTCGTTATGTTGCAGGGACAGGCAAACCCATGATCATATCGACAGGCATGGCTAATGCACAAGAAATTGAAGATGCCATTGAAGCGGCACGAGCTGGTGGCTGCAAGGAATTAGCAATACTGCATTGTGTCAGTGGCTACCCCGCTCCGGCGAAGGATTACAACTTGCGCACCTTACTGGATATGCAGCAGCGCTTCGGATTGGTGACAGGACTGTCCGATCATACCCTCGACAATACAACGGCCATTGCCAGTATTGCCTTGGGGGCATCAATCATAGAAAAACATTTTACCTTGGATCGCAATGGCGGTGGTCCTGATGATAGTTTTTCGCTGGAACCAACAGAATTAAAGCAATTATGCGTTGGGGCCAGCACGGCTTGGTCTGCACTTGGGCAAGTGGACTACAGTCGAAAATCAAGCGAAATAGAAAATGTAAAATTCCGACGTTCTCTCTATTTTGTCAAAGACCTGCAGATAGGAGAAACCATCACGGCAGATGCCGTGCGAAGCGTACGCCCTGGGTTTGGGCTATCCCCCAAGTACCTGCAAGAGGTGATTGGTAAGACTGCCACTCAACCCATATTTGCAAACACACCGGTAAACAACGACGTTTTTAAATAACGGAAGGGCATATGCATCAGAAAAACGTCTTCATGGCCCGGGAAGGGAACGAGTGGTACGAGCGCAACAAGAGTGCCATCCTCGGCAAGTCCCTGGCGAGCGACCCTATCTTCAAGGCATTGACCTATCTGGGCTGCAAGCCCGCCAGAATACTGGAGATAGGGTGTGCCAATGGCTGGCGACTGGCGCAGCTGGCCGAGCACTACGGTGCCCAATGCCATGGGGTGGATCCCTCCGCCAGCGCCATACAAGATATTGACTATGATAAATTCTCGTTCTATCTAAGCTAACAATTAATTCTCCTACTGTTGAGTGTTGAATATATTGGAATGGCATCTACACAACATATCCAAAACGAGACTTTTTGGATGTGTGACTGGCTCAGATAACGTTACGTTTATAACCATCTACAAAAGGGTATTAACATGAAAACAGGTGGTGTTTTATTACAGCAAAAAACCAAGAAAAACATTAACATTACAATAAGAAACCTAACAATTTCAGACATCACTCATCAATATTGCAACTGGTTAAATGACAAAGAGACAAATAAATATCTTGAGTCTCGATTTACTGAGTGGAATATGCAGTCACTTCTTGATTACTATCATCAAAAAAATAAATCAGAATTAATGCTGGCTATCATTGAGGACGATACAGGAACACATGTTGGAAATGTAAAAGTCTCAGCAATAGATAAAAACCATCACAGAGCAGAGATAGGGATCATTATTGGTGATAAGAATTTATGGGGAAAAGGAATTGCAACCACGGCGATTGGAATCGTTGCTGAGTATTGTTTTGATGTCTTGGATATTCATAAGTTAACCGCCGGTGCATATGCCGAGAACCTGGCATCAATCAACGCCTTCATAAGTAATGGGTTTATTGTTGAGGGACAAAGAAAAGAACACGTCTTGACACCGTCAGGGTGGTCAGATGTGGTTTTGCTAGGGAAAATAAAATCACAAGAATAAAAATAAAATGCCGACTCAATGTCGGCACTTTATTGTTATGTTCTGAATAATCTCATTACCTCATTATCCATCATATCCACACTATCAAGCGCTTGTGGATACATCTCCTTTGCCTTTGCCAAAAACTCCAGCCAGAGGCCAATGGCTGGCTGCATCAGCACCATTGTTTCTTCTTCACCTTCAAAAGAGTAAAGAATGGAGCTCAGCAAGGTAAATACATAATTCATCGAACCGATCATCGTACGCGCAATGTGCTGCTGACGTGTAGCAAAAATCTGCTCAAGATAACCAAAATTGCGCAGCATGAGTTGGTTGATCTCGTTTCTAGATGTGAAGTCATGTTGCCATTCACTGATCATTTTGTCGATGAATACATTGAAGAACTCAACATCTAGCAACGGCTCAACATCTTGCTTTGATAAGGCAATAGGTGCACAGAGATCAAGGACCTCTTTAATAATAAAAGACTTATCTATTGGTGCGAACAGGCTTATTTCGACACTTGGCAATGGCATAGTATTTTCTATTTTAACGCCATCACTACAGTTGAAACATCGAACATCATCATGAGTAGCTAGTACTTGTTCAATCACACGACGTGAGGTGTCAAACATAGCGTTACTGATAACCATGCCACCAAAATTTCCCTTGCGCTGCCATTGATTATCGCCATACATTAACTCACCAAGAATCTGGGCGTTCGCCTTATTATTGTAGTATGCACTGAATCTAGAATGGTGATGCCCTTTATCTTTGTAACCATTGTCCAATCCAAATAAGTAGATATTTTTAAACCCCAAGTGCACTGGCGCGCTGACACCAATATTGCCCACAAGTGGATTTACTCCACCCATTTCAGCGAAATATTGCATCTCTGAAAAATAAGATTTTAGCAATGCAGCGCCAGGCTCATTGCGCTTGAATGTAAATATAGATTGACCAAACAATGCTGAACAATCAGGGTGCGTCACATCTGTAGTTAATAATAAAACGTCTTTCAGATAATCGGGATCGTTTAAACCAGATAAGAAATCGTACACTATTTTGGTACGTTCCACTGTTACATGAATATCTGGCTTGATACCTATTTTGTGCAGTGCTGAGATCGCACTGCCGCAAGAAATTATCAGCGCTTTATTTTTGTTCTTTTTGATAACCTCAATAGACTGATCTAATGAGGGGCCGTTGGCAATAATAAATATTGGTGCACGAGATAAATGAAGAGGAATTTTCTTTCCCCTCAACAAGAACGGAACTGCTCGTTCAACATTATTAATTGTATGAGATAGCGCAATAAGATTATCATCAAAAAACCCCCATCCCATAGCAAGCAGATGATACTCCTGCTGAACCTTTTTTATCAGCTCTTTTATTTTATCGTTCTGATATCCCCACATCACAAAAGCATTGGTAATAAGAAAAGCACCTCTGCGATGAATAGCGAACGAGAAATCTTTTACAATAGTATCTTCATCTTGACCAAGTAGAATGTGCAGCCCCAGATTTTCCTGATGCAAATAAGTCAGCAAGGGTGCCCAGTCGAAGCAAAAAAGGGATGCATAGAACAGATCAAGGTCCGGCTCAAACAAGAAGAGGGTGCCAATCTTGCAGCGTTCGTAGAGATAACCGAGGTGATACCCGAGGCCGACGCCGAATATCAGGGCACTGGGTACTTCATTGGGCACATGACCAAGCAAGGTTTCCTTCGCAGAAATGTCGTCAAGATAAGCGTTCAGTTTATTGAGGTAATCGACGTGCATAAAACCGATGGGATTGGCCTCTTGGTTGAAGGAGAACTTGGACAAGGCCCCCTTCTCCATGAACTCGCTCACCAGGGTTTCGCAGATGAGGTAAGGCTCGGCCCCGTAAACGGCAACGCCATCATCGAGCCAGGCCAGATTGGGCTGGCCATTTTCAGTGCAGAAGAATTTGAACGGGCGGGCAGGCTGATACGCCTCATACATGTCGGCGATATGGGGAATGTATTGGCGAAACGCCGCCATATTCTGTTCAAAACGCAGCGGCAGTGCGACTGCCATGGCCGCTTCCTGCTCGGCTTGCTGCTGCAGTCGCTGCGCCTCCTGCTCGGCTTTTGCCAGGGTCGCATCCAAATTGACTGACATCAGAACTCCTTGCTGTTCATGCGATACGCTTGCCCAGCCTTGTTGGCTTGACCGACTTGAGCCAGCTGTTTGAATACGATCTGGTGATGATTTGCAGCCAGGGCTTGCTGGCGTGCGTCTTCAACGGCAAGGGCGGCTGCCAGGGTGGCGACGGACTGTCGCTGCGCTGGCTCCGCTCTGGCCAGCTGTACCAGACTGTCTATCAGAGCCAGCCTCTCATCCATGCACTGCAGGGCCTCGTCATATTCTTTTTGTTCCAGCAGCGCCTCCATCAGGCTGACATTGTCCTGCAGCGCCGCGTCGAGGGCGGCGAGCGCGGCGCTCATAGCTCACCCAGCTGCTGACGCATCTGAAAACCTTGCTGTTTCTCTGCCTCGGGCAGCTGATCCCAGGCGGATTTGATCGTTAGCATCAGGTTCATAACCTCATCGAGGGGAACAACATCCCGTGTCAGGCTGGCATCCCAGATCCGCTCATCCATATAGGCATAAAGACTGTGCAAGTCTTCGGAGATGGCGCCCTGGCTCATATCGAGCGCATCTTGCAGGCCATGCAACAAGCCTTGCGCCTTGGAGACGGCTAGGGACTTTGCCTCCATATCTTGCCGTTCGATGGCCCCCTTGGCCTGCGCCAGGCGTTCGAGAAGCCCCTGCATCATCAGCTGAATGACACGGTGCGGATCGGCAACCGCCAAATCCGCCGCTATGCTGGTTGCCTTATATGCCTTCAGATTACGGTGGTACATAAGATGAAACCTCGAAATATCACTCTCAATTATCTTTTATTTGCAATGCAGACAGGGCGGATGCCGAGTTGTTCATTTTGACCAGCAGGGCATCCAGGCTGCCGTATTGGGCACGCAGGGCTGCCTCATATTTAACCAACTGGGCATTAGAGGTTGCTTCTTTCTGGCTCAGGCTACGCAGATCCGAATTCAGGGTATCGGTGCGCTGCGCCAACATGCCCCCTGACTTGGTATATTCTTTGAGCCCCTTGCTCAGAGAGCCGGCAAGGCCCTTCTCATTGCCAAACAGGGCGACGACCTGATCGAAGTTCTTGTCGACCGCTTCCCCGAATTTTTCTTTGTCTAGAGACAATTTGCCCTTGTTATCCATCTTCATGCCGATCTCGAAGATGGTCGAATAGGTCGAACTGCTCTCAGACGGGCTGACCACCAGATTGCTCATGAAGGTGCTGATGGCCCGCGTCGTGGAATCCCCGGCCAGGGCTCCGCCGTCATCCTGCTTTACGCCCCCGACGAAGCTGTTGCGCTTGCTGAGTGTCCCTATCTTTTCCTGCAAGGCGTTGTAGCCATCGACGAACTGCTGCACCAATGCCTGAATGGAGGTCTTGTCCGTCGTGATATCCACCTTGTTGGACTTCAGATCGCCATTGCTGTCCTTGTCCGATACCCGCAGCACCGTCAGCTTCAGATCCTGAATGGTGTCATCGAAGACATTGGTATCACTCTTGAGGACGTTGCCATCGACCACGATCTCGGCGCTACTCGCCGCCTGGGTCTGACTCATGGCACTGCCGGCGGTGCCGGTCGAGAAGATATCCAGCTCGGCGTTATCGCCCGTGATGGTCAGATCCTTGCCGTCGCCCGACACACCCGAGTCGATGATGAGTTTTGCCTTGCCATCCGCAGTGTTGACTATGTTGACGCTCAGGCCGAAGTTGTCGCCATTGCCGTTGATGCTCTTGCGGATATCTTGCAGGGTATCCCCCGCTTTCACATCCACCTTGAATTCCTTGTCACCCGCCTTGAAGGTCAGCTGACCATCCTGGGTGATCAGAGGGGCCGTCGAGCTGTCAAACACCCCTTCCTGCCGGCTCGTCTGTGCCAACTTATTGACGGTAATGTTGTATTGACCGTTGGAGGCACCACTCTTGCTCTCCATCTTCAGCACAGGATCATCTTTGTCTTGCGTGATATTGATGGCCCGTTTGTTGAAAGCACCCGGGGCACTCAACTTGTCGAGGATGTCGGTGAAGGCGGAGATAGAGGACTTGAGCTGGCCTACGCCAGACAAGGTGATCTGGGTGCTGTTGCGTTTGGTGATGATCGGCTGCTGCAACTGGGCCTTCTTGGCTTCCACACTCGCCGAAATCACATTTTCAAGCTGGAGCCCAGACCCCGCCCCCGCAGAGGTAATCGCCATACATCCTCCTGTCTATCAACTTAAAAAATAGGGTCAAACCTGGCCATTGAACAACAGACCCGAGAGGTTGACACTATCGTTCCCCCCCTGTTCCATGGCCTGCAGTCTCTTTTTAATCAAGAGAATTTCTTCACTCGGGATCTGGCGTATCACCTGCCTGGTATCGGCATCTATCACCTTGATCACGGGCTGATCGAGCTCAGGCACCAAACTGAAGTTGATGGTCCATCCCTTCACTCTGCTCAAACTGTCCAGCCTTTCCTGCAATTCTTGGGCCTGTTTTTCTAACTGTGCCTTCTCGGTGCGCGATACTGACATCTTGATCTGCACTGATGGTTCCTGCGATGCCTTGGCTGTCGGCTCGACACCTGCCTGCTGCTCCACACGCTCCTCAGCGATGGATGGAGAAACAGACATGGCGGCCTGAGGGCCGCCATGTTGAGTTAGCGTCGAAGTAACAGAGGGCATGGCTATCGATTCATTGGCCATCTGCTGCTCCTCATGTCAATGATTGACGGTTTAACCCAAGAGCGACAGAGCCGACTGCGGGCGCTGGTTGGCCTGGGCCAGGATGCTGGAGGCCGCCTGTTGCAGGATATTCTGCTTGGTCATGTTGGCAGTCTCAGTGGCAAAGTCCGCATCGCGGATACGGGAGCGGGCTGCGCTGACGTTTTCCGAGATATTGGCCTGGTTGCGGATGGTGGAATCCAGACGGTTTTGCACCGCACCCAGCTCCGCGCGCTTGCCATCCACCACTTCCAGCATGGCATCTGCAGCCGCCAGTACCTTTTGGGCCCCAGCCTGAGTACTGATGCTGATACCGCCAGCGCCACCGCCGGTGAAGATATCAGAGATATCATTGGTGGATGTGAGACTCCCATTCGCCCCTACTTTTACATCCACTGTGGTACCAGCTGCAGCGATGCCAGAGATGCTAAAACCATCTGCTTGGGTAAGGCTGAACCCGATAGTCTGGTTGGCATCAGCGCCCACTTGGAAACTGCCTTTATAGTTGCCATCCAGCAGCTTGGTACCGGCAAAAGTTGTATCTTTGGAAATACGATTGATCTCGGCGCCCAGCTGATCCACTTCTTTCTGTAAGGCGACGCGATCCTTGTCGGAGTTGGAGCCGTTGGCCGATTGCTGGGCCAGGGTGCGCATGCGCTGCAGCATACTGGTGACTTCATCCATGGCCCCTTCCGCAGTCTGCGCCAGGGAGATGCCATCGTTGGCGTTGCGGTTGCCCTGATCCAGGCCATTGATCTGGGAGGTCAGTCGGTTGGATATTTGCAGACCCGCCGCATCGTCCTTGGCACTGTTGATGCGAAGGCCCGACGCCAGACGGGTGTAGGAGGTATCCATAGATTTGCTGGTATTCATCAAGTTACGCTGGGCGTTCAGTGATGAAGTGTTGGTATTGATAAACATGGCCATAAAAGATTTCTCCTGATGAACAAGAAACTGCGGGCTCTGTTTGCATCTATACAATCAGGGTCCCACCGTTCAGACGGACAGATTGAACGATCTGTCTCATCTGGCGGGTCCCCTATTTGAACGGACAAGGGACCCGCAGTTGCGCAAATGTTGGTTTTCCGAACACCCCTCAATTTGCTTCACTCTCTGTAACGGCAGCCCCATCAGAAGCTTTAGGAAATTTATTGCCGCATTCATCGGCAGAGAGGCAACATCTCTCCGCTTAAAGTCCTGTGCTGGATAACCCGATTCTTTTAACTTGAGGTCAGAGCCCGTTCAAAAAAATACAGGAGCACCTAGATGATGGCATGGTTTATGCTTAGATATATTGAGCTGCCAGTTTTTCGGCACTCATAAAAAAGGCCGACAATGTCGGCCAAAGAAGAGCTTACGCTCAGGAGAACAACCTCGAGGGTGACAGAGTGAACGATCTGGGCAACACTCGAGGGGTAATACCAATAAGAGAAACTCTCTTTCGATAGAACAAGGCGTAAATCCGAACACCCCACTGTTCCATCTTCTTTACCAGGGCGGCCTGAACAACCGCCCTGTTTTCTTTTATCAGCCCTGCAGCAGTGAGAGTGCGGACTGCGGACGCTGGTTGGCCTGGGACAAGATGCTGGACGCCGCTTGCTGCAGAATGTTCTGCTTGGTCATGTTGGCGGTCTCGGTAGCAAAGTCCGCATCGCGGATACGGGAGCGGGCGGCGCTGACGTTTTCCGAGATGTTGGCCTGGTTGCGGATGGTGGAATCCAGACGGTTTTGCACCGCACCCAGCTCGGCACGCTTGCCATCCACCACTTCCAGCATGGCATCAGCCGCCGCCAGCACCTTTTGAGCCCCAGCCTGGGTACTGATGCTGATACCACCAGCGCCGCCACCGGTGAAGATATCAGAGATATCATTGGTGGATGTGAGACTCCCGTTAGCCCCCACTTTGACATCCACTGTAGTGCCAGCTGCAGCGATACCAGAGATGCTGAAACCATCGGCTTGGGTAAGGCTGAACCCTATGGTCTGGTTGGCATCCGCACCTACTTGGAACGACCCCTTGAAAGACCCATCAAGCAACTTGGTGCCCGCAAAGGTGGTTGCGGTGGAGATCCGATTGATCTCGGCCCCCAGTTGATCCACCTCTTTCTGGAGGGCCACACGGTCTTTGTCAGAGTTGGAGCCGTTGGCGGATTGTTGAGCCAGGGTACGCATGCGCTGCAGCATGCCGGTCACTTCGTCCATGGCCCCTTCTGCGGTCTGGGCCAGGGAGATGCCGTCGTTGGCGTTGCGGTTGCCCTGGTCCAGGCCGTTGATCTGGGAGGTCAGACGGTTGGAAATTTGCAGACCCGCCGCATCGTCCTTGGCGCTGTTGATGCGCAGGCCTGAGGCCAGACGAGTGTAGGAGGTATCCAGAGATTTGGTGCTGTTTGTCATGTTACGCTGAGCGTTGAGTGACGAAACGTTGGTATTGATATACATACTCATGACTATTTCTCCTAAGCTATTAAAATTTAACTTTAATTCACTCAGGCTTTATTTTTGTTTGTGCCTGATATGTTCTGGTTAACGGCATGTTTTTCGAAGTCTTTAGCACTTTTTTTGGCTGTTCGATTCATTATCGCCGCTTACCCTATATATCGGCCTGTTATCCCCATACTTAAGCAAAAAGTCGCAAAAAAAGAGTCTCTGCATCCGTGACGATGCCCCCGCCTCACCATGAAGAGGGTGGCAAACCGCGCCGCCAGCCCCCTCACCAGGACGACCATCGGGCTGGCACTGGCCGCAAAGCCGGGTGGATCTCTCACTTTCACATGGTCGGACTTGGCGCCCGCCGATTCCCCCCCTAGAATCCTCGCCCCACTGTTTTTCGAGTCGACGTTCCCCCATGCAGAGCCTGGTTGATCAGATTGTTTATGTCAGCGACATGTTCGGTACCGCCGTGTTCGCGTTTTCCGGCGTGCTGGTAGCCGGCAGGTTGCGGATGGATGCCTTCGGCGTGCTGGTGCTGGCCGCGGTCACCGCCATCGGCGGCGGCACCATCCGCGACATGATCCTGGGAGCCACCCCTGTGTTCTGGGTGCGCGACACCCTCTATATCTGGGTCATTCTGGTCACCGCCCTGCTGGGCATGTGGCTGGCCGGGCTGCCCAAGCGCCTTCCCTGGTATGTACTGCCGGTGGCCGATGCCTTCGGCCTGGCGCTCTTTACGGTGATCGGGGCCCAGAAAGCCCTTCACTTCGGCGCCTCCGGTCTCATCGCCGTTCTGATGGGCACCATGACGGGGGTGGCGGGAGGCATGATCCGCGACGTGCTGGCCCGGGAGATCCCCATGGTGCTGCAAAAGGAGATCTACGCCACTGCCTGCATCCTCGGCGGCATCGTCTACACGGTGGCCCTCGAGTGCGAGGTGGAGCGGGTGCTGGCCATGTTCGTCAGCATGGGGGTGGTATTTGGCCTGCGGGTCGCCGCCATCTACTGGCACCTCTCCCTCCCCACCTTCAGCCTGCAACGGGGCTGAATACCAGGGAGTCGAACAGAACGATCATACCCACCCGCCGGATTGAACCTCGCAGGCTTTTCTGTTGTCATAGAGGGCAGTCGTTGTCAGGCAGGAACCTTCATGCAAAAACTCGGGATCTTTACCTCGCTGCTACTCCTGGTCGCCTCCAGCTGTGCCCATGCCCAGCTCCTGTTTGGGCGGCTCGCCTCCACCCCGGTGCAGGAGTTCAACCAGCAGATCCGCCAGGCCAACACCAGGCAGCAAACCTGGGTGAACGACTACAGGGCCATCGCCTTGCGCTTCGTGGGGCACGGGGACGTGCCCAGCCGTATCCAGGCCCAACAGCTGGATAACGATCTGGTGCTCTCCGTCGCCCTCGATGGCAGCAAGAACGACATGCTCTACATCCTCACCCTGTTTCGCAGTGACAATCTGTGGCAGATGCGTCAGGCCCAGATGGGCTGGCGTTGCCAGGGTCAATCGACCTTCACCCCTGTCCCCTGCCCATAGGGCGGTGCGTACAACCAGGCGTGCAATAAAAAAATCCGGCTCATGGCCGGATTTTTTATTGGCGAACGCCAGGGGTCACCCAGGCCGGTTACGGGCGGTACACCTTGACGTTGTCAAAGCCCTGTTCTTTGAGATAGAGCGCCTGCAGCTTGCTCATCACTCCGCGATCGCAGTAGAGCAGGTAGGTCTGCTCCTTGGGCAGATCGCCAAAGGCGGTCGCCAGCTTGAAGAAGGGGATGTGCAGCACTTCGCGCCCCTCCACCACCAGGGGCTTCTCGTCGCGCTCATCGCTCGAGCGAATGTCCAGGATCACCTCGTTGACGGCCAGCACCTGGGTGGTCTCCACCTCCTGCACCTGGGCGGCGGTCTCTTCACCGATACGGCGAATGTCGAGGTAGCGCGCCTCGTCCACCACCTTGTCCAGGATGGCGAAGTCGAAGTTGGCCTCCTCCGCCTCGATGCGGGAGAGCTCGGCCTTCACAGTCGGCTTCTTGGAGATGACGCCGCAATACTCCGGCATGGTCTCGGCAAACTCCAGGGTACCGATGCGGCGCGCCTCGCTGATGATGTCCGGCTTGTCCCAGGTGATGAGGGGGCGCAGGATCACCTTGTCGGTCACCCGATCGATGACGTTCAGGTTGGTGAGAGTCTGGCTCGACACCTGACCCACGCACTCGCCGGTCACCAGGGCCGGGATCTGGAAATGGTCGGCCACCTTGCCGGCGGCGCGCATCATCATCCGCTTGAGCACCACCCCCATCTGGCCGTTGTCCACCTTCTCCAGGATCTCCGCCACCACGGGCTCGAAATCGATGGCGGTGAAACGCACCTTGTGGGAGGCGCCAAACTTGTTCCACAGGTAATAGGCCACCTGCTTGACCCCGATCTCGTGGGCGGCGCCGCCGAGATTGAAGAAGCAGTAGTGCACCCGGCAGCCACGCTTGATGAACTGGTAGGAGGCCACGCCCGAGTCAAACCCGCCGGAGAGCAGGCTCAGCACATCTTCCTGGGTCGCCATGGGGAAGCCCCCCATGCCGTGGTGGACGGCGCTGATGATGTAAAGCTCGTCGTTCTCCACCTCCAGGTTGATCTGGATGTCCGGCTTCTTCAGGCGCACGCCAGCGGTCTCGCAGTGCTGGTTGAGGCCACCGCCCACGTAGCGCTCCAGCTCCAGGGAGCTGAAGTCGTGCTTGCCGACCCGGCGGGCACGGACGCAGAAGGTCTTGCCCTTGAGGCGCTCGCCCCAGACGGCGCGGGTCTGTTCGAAGATATCGTGCAGATCGGTAAAGTTGCTCAGCTTCACTTCGAGGAAATACTGGATGCCCGGGATACAGGCCAGGGTCTCGAGATACTGGGCGTGGAACTGATCGTTGCGCGAGCTCACCACCAGCTTGTCCCAATCCATTCGCACGCGGGCGTCCTCGTCGAAACGGCGCAACACGTTGCGGATATTGCCCTGCAACATCTTGGTGAAGCGCTGACGCACTGACTTGCTCTTGATGGTGATTTCCGGAAACAGCTTGATGATGAACTTCATGTCATTGACTCGGGTGACCTTAACAAAAGGGCGCGAATTATAGCAGAGCTTGCCGCCATCGCCTACCAGGATGGCATGGCGACCGCCAGGGCGGCTCCTGCGTCCCTCGCCCGCGCCGCCATTTGCCGGGCCCGGACGAACTGGGTATATTGCCCCTCCTTGCATCAGCTGCGACGGTGGACGGCGAGCACCCGAGATGAAAACCTTTATCTACTACCCCGGCATGGAGGTGCGCGACGAGCTCTGGCTCAAATTCGCCCTGCTCTGGCTCGAGCGCCTCGCCTTCGTGTTCACCGTCAGCGAACAGAGCCGCCTGCCCCCCCTGCTGGCGCGGTTGGCCCGCCAGAGCGATCTGCTGGCGCCGCCCCCGAGCGCCGCTGACTTTGATGCCATCACGCCCCCGCTCATGGGGCTGCTGGGCAATCTGCTCGACCCCGGCTTCGTCCGTCACAAGGTCTTTGGCAACCGGGCGCTCATCGCCCGCTGGCGAGCGAGCGCCAACCACGACTGCTTCTGCCCGGATCAGCCGGGTCTGGCCGCCTTGCACCAATACGGCCTCGAGCAAGGGCTGGCCAGCCGGGATCAGGGGGGCATCCGCATGGCGCGTCGCCTCGCCAATCTCCTCTCCATGTACCTGGCCAGGGAGTGGGCGCTCACCCATGACGGCCTCCTCATCACCGACCATGACTACCTGGATCGCCTGCTGCACCTGAGCGAATCCCGCTACCAGCCCAGTGGCGGCCAGGCCTGCTTCCATCTGGAGATGGGCCTGCGCCTGCCCGCCAGTCTGGCGAGCCTCTCCTTCGATACCCTGCTCGCCAGGCGCGCCGCCCCCGGCTATGGCGCGGCCCTCGGCACCTTTCACCTCGCCCTGGCCGCCCTGTGCCAGACCCTCGGCAAGGGCACCGCCACCCAGGAGCAGCTGCTGGCCTTTGCCCAGGCGAGGGACGCCCTGGAACAAAAGGTACTGGGGGAGGACAGCGCTGCCTCCCCGCCCGTCCTGCTGCCCCTGACCTGGCTCATCAGCACGGAACAAGGGGCCCTGCCCATGCTCAGTCGTCTGCGCGGCGCCAACGAGGCGCTCGCGCGCCCCCTGATCTTCCACCCCGTCCGCCAGAGCCACTTCCAAAAGCGCAAGAGCCAGCACGGCTTCACCCGCTTAGGCCAGATCCGCCGCGCGCCCTAGCCGCCCCGGATCACGGCCGCTCGTCATCAAGGCTCAGCTGCCAGGTCTTGAAACCACCGGAGAGGTTCTTCACCCGAAAACCGTGCTGGCTCAGCAGGCGGCAGGCCACGTGACCACGCAGGCCCACCTGACAGCTGACCA
Organism: Aeromonas bivalvium; assembly: GCF_000819765.1. Classification (GTDB taxonomy): domain Bacteria; phylum Pseudomonadota; class Gammaproteobacteria; order Enterobacterales; family Aeromonadaceae; genus Aeromonas; species Aeromonas bivalvium. Next base: position 203,333 of record NZ_CDBT01000020.1, on the reverse strand, counting down.
GCCATTCCTTGTCTTTGGGTAGTTCGGCGAGACGGCCGCGCAGCTCATCGAGGGGAATGTTCATCGCTCCAGGGATGCGCCCCAGCTTGTCGAGCTCGGGGCCATTGCGCACGTCCAGCACCTGCTGATGGGGGTGGCGGGCATTGACCTCGGCGGCGTGACAGAGCAGGGTATCCCCCTTCAGATGGTTGCTCGCCACGAAGCCCGCCATGTTGATCGCATCCTTGGCCGAGCCGTACGGCGGCGCATAGGTGAGCTCCAGATCCTGCAGGTCAAACACCGTCAGACCGGCGCGCTGGGCCACCGCCAGCACATCGATGCGCTTGTCGATGCCATCCTTGCCGATGGCCTGGGCGCCGTAGATCTTGCCATCGGGGGCAAACAGCAGCTTGAGGCTGATGGGGTGGGCACCGGGGTAGTAGCCGGCGTGGCTGCCCGGGTGGACATAGACCTTCTCGAACGGCCATCCCAGCTGCACCAGCCGCTTCTCGTTAAGGCCTGTGCTCGCCACCGCCAGGTCGAACAGCTTGCAGATGGCGGTACCCTGGGTCTGCTTGTAGGTTTCGCTGCGCCCCAGCATGTTGTCGGCGGCAATGCGCCCCTGGCGGTTGGCTGGGCCCGCCAGGGGGATCAGCACAGGCTCGCCGGTCACGAAGTCGGTCTCCTCCACCGCATCCCCCACCGCATAGATGAAGGGATCCGAGGTACGCATGGCGGCATCCACCCTGATGCCACCGCGCGGCCCCAGCGCCAGCCCTGCCTTGGCGGCGAGCAGGGTCTCGGGCTTGACCCCGATGGCCAGGATCAACAGGCCGGTGTCAAGGTGGGAGCCGTCGCTCAGGGTCAGGCGCAGGCCGCCACTGCGGGCGACAGACACGTCCGCCGTCTTTTCCGCAGGCACATCCAGGCTCTCGATGGTAGACAGGCCGGTGCGAAGGCGCAGGTCGATCCCCTCTTCCCGGATGCGGGCGTGGAGCAGGTTGGCCATCTCTTTGTCGACCGGCGCCATCACCTGATCGGAGAGCTCCAGCAGGGTGACCGCCAGCTGGCGCTGATGCAGCGCCTCCATCATCTCCAGCCCGATGAAGCCGCCGCCGACCACGGTGACGTGACGAGGCTGGTCATGGTGCAGGGCCGCCAGGATGCGATCCATGTCCGGGATGTTGCGCAGGGTATGGACGTGGGGGCTGTCGATGCCGGGGAAGGGAGGGCGAATGGGCGCCGCCCCCGGGCTCAGCAGCAGTCGATCATAAGGCTCGCGCCGCTCTTCCCCGGTTTGCAGGTTGCGCACCAGCAGGCTCTTGCCCGCCCTGTCTATCTCGATCACATCGTGAAACACCCGCACATCCACATTGAAGCGACGCTTGAAGCTCTGGGGCGTCTGCAGCAGCAGGGCATCCCGATCCGGTATGTCCCCCCCTATGTGGTAGGGCAGACCGCAGTTGGCGAAGCTGACGAACTCCCCCCGCTCGAACATCACTATCTCTGCCTCTTCACTCACTCGACGGGCACGGGCCGCCGCCGAGGCGCCGCCAGCCACACCACCCACAATCAGAATACGCATCATCTCAAGACTCCAGTTGGCACGGGAAACCAATAAATTAGCAACACCTAATTTAGATATCAATGGAATTTTGTTTGCCCCCAATATGCAGTATTCTTGGCCCTCCGGCAGTTGCTCAACAGGATGTTTCCCTTCATGTCGTCTATCGCACTTCGCCAGTCAGTGCCCGGCACCTCGGCACCGCTCTTCTTTCGCCTGGATGCTCGCAGCCAGCGGCTGGTCGCCCTGACGGATGTGATGCAGACCCCCCTGCACTGGCTCGATGAGCCCAGATCCCCCTGGCCAGCCCAGTTGCCCGAGCCCCTGCGCGGCCCCATAGAGCGGATGCTGAGCCAGGGTCAGAGCGGCCGGCTGAGCCTGCGCTTTGACGGCATGATCTGGCAGATTGCCCTCTCCCACGAGCAAGACGCCTTCTGGCTGCTGTGCCTGCAGACCCAGTCCCAGGAGGTCATGGCGGATCTCGCCCTGCACCTGCCCCGGCTGAGCCAGATGGCGAGCCAGCAGCAGTTCGCCCCCATGCTGGAGAGCCTGAGGGAGACCCTGGTAGCGGATCGCCTCATCCTCTGGCATTACCAGGCCAGCGGCCCGTTTGGCGGCGAGCAGCTCACCCCTGTCTTCACCCTGGGGCTGGACGAGGCAAGCGCCTCTCCCCTCGGCCCCCTGCGCGTTGACAGCCGTTACATCCGCGCCCTGCGCACCCGCAAGTCCCTGAGCTTCTCCGAGGCAGCCCACCAGCCCATGCTCTGTCAGCACTACTACCTGAGCGAACATGGCGTGCGCGCCCGCCTCGATGCCGCCCTGCTCGACCATGACAGGCTCATCGGGGTGCTCAGCCTGGAGTATCAGAGCCCGACCCTGCTCAACGACGAGATGCTGCAACTGGTGCGCCACTGCGCCCAGCGCCTGGGGCACTGGCAGCCGCAAAGCGACGAGCCCCTCCAGGACGTGGCGCCCCTGCTGGCGCTGCCCGGCGAGCTCAGCATGCTGACCGGCATCGACTATTGCGAGGCGCTGGTCGGCTGGGCCTGCGCCGCCAGTGGCGCCACCCTGGGCTGGGTGGGTGAGTACCAACCCAGGGGCAGCAAGCTCTGGGTCATACCGCGCCATGTTCGCCATCGGGACGAGACGCAGCACTGGCCCCCCATGGACCTGGATCCCGGTCCCAGCGCCGAGCTGTTTCATCATGGTCAGGCCCTCTATGTGGAGGATCTGGCGCTGCGCTACCCCCTGGCGACCAGGCTGCTCCATCACAATGCCCAGGCCTTCATCGGCATTCCCCTGGCACAGGCGGCCCAGGCCCCCATCGGTCAGCTCATCCTGCTGCTCCCCCAGACCCTGACCGATCCCATGCCCCTGCTCGATGCCCTGAGCGCCCAGGCCAGCCGCGCCGCCATCGAACTGCAACGTCTGGCTGCCGACGATGCCCTGCGGCTGGCCGAGGTCGCGTTCAACACCCACGACGGCCTGCTGGTGACCGATGCCAGGGGCATCATCCTCAAGGTGAACCAATCGTTCTGCCGCATCACGGGTTTTGACGCTCAGGGGATAGTGGGCCAGCACATCGACCGGCTGCGCCCCCCCTATTACGGCGATCGCCTGAAGGAGGAGGTGTGGCAGGCGGTACAGCGCCAGGAGTTCTGGATCGGGGAGGAGCAGTGCCTCAACCAGGCCGGCAACCTGTTCCCGGTGCGCCTCATGGTGAGCGGGGTCAAGAATGAACAGGACGAGGTCAGCCACCTGGTCTGCAGCTTCTATGACGTCAGCAAGGAACGGGAGGCGGCCCGCAACATAGAGCAGCTCGCCTACTACGACGATCTGTGCGGCCTGTTCAATCGCCGCAGCCTGACCAACGCCCTGCGCCGCACCCTGGATGAGCCCAATGGCCAGTGGGGCGCTCTGCTGCTGATGGATCTGGACAACTTCAAGTCCATCAACGACTCCCTCGGCCACGCCTATGGCGACAAGCTGCTGCAGGCCGTGGTCGAGCGACTCAAGGGACTGCCCCAGGAGAATCTGGTGCTGGCCCGCATCTCGGGGGACGAGTTTGCCCTGCTGTTCACCGCGCTGGGTCAGGGCTATGTCACCGCCAAAATTCTGGCGGAGCACTTCGCCCGCGAACTGATGAGCCTGTTTCGCATCCCCTTCGACATCGAGTCCCACAAGCTGCACTGCAGCGTCTCCATCGGCATCAGCCTCTTCTCGGGGGAGGACAAGGATCACCTGATCCTGATGCAGCAGGCCGATACCGCCGCCCACATGGCCAAGCGCGGCAGCCAGGGCAGCTATGTCTTCTTCAGCCAGACCATGGCGGAGAAGGAGAAAAGCAAGCTGGCCCTCAACAACCAGCTGCGGGACGCCCTGCGCAACCACGAGCTGCTGTTGCACTATCAGCCCCAGTATCGGGTCGACAACGGCGCCCTCTCCGGCATAGAGGCGCTGCTACGCTGGCAGCGCAGCGATGGCACCATGGTGCCCCCCGGCGAGTTCATCCCCATCGCCGAAGAGACCAGTCTCATTCAGGACATAGGCTACTGGGTGATGAAGACCGCCTGCGCCCAATACAGCTTCTGGCTCAACCAGGGGCGGGTCATTCCCCACCTCTCGGTCAACGTCAGCGCCCGCCAGTTCCACACCGCCGGCTTCGTGCAGCAGGTGGAGTACATATTGCGTGACACCGGGGTGCCCCCCTCCCGGTTGCTGCTGGAAATCACCGAGTCCGTGGTGCTGGAGAACCGGCTGGAGAGTATCGCCCGCATGCGCCAGCTCAAGGAGCTCGGTATCCTGCTCTCCATTGATGATTTTGGCACCGGCTACTCATCCCTGGCCTACCTGCGGGATCTGCCGGCCGATGAGGTCAAGCTGGACAGAAGCTTCATCCAGACCCTGGTCCACAGCGAGCAGGACAGGGCCATCGTCAAGGCGATCCTGGATCTGGCCCGGGTATTTCGCTTCACCGTCACCGCCGAAGGGGTCGAGGAGCAGGAGCAGCTCGACATGCTCAAGCAGCTCGGCTGCCAGCACTATCAGGGCTTCCTCACCAGCAGGCCGCTGCCGGTCAAGGGGCTGGAGGCGCTGCTGGCCCCCTTGTCGCCCGGCTAAACATGTAGGATTTATAGGGACTTTAGTAATAAAATAACGGCCTGCTCGAAACGCTGGAGTTGTCTATGTCTGTCAGTAATCAGATCCCTGCCGTTCAAACCAGTGCACCCGGTGTCATTGGCCGGATCCACTCCGTTGAAACCTGCGGCACCGTCGATGGCCCCGGTATTCGCTTCATCGTCTTCATGCAAGGCTGCCTGATGCGCTGCAAGTATTGCCACAACCGGGACACCTGGGACACCCAGGGCGGCCGGGAGGTGACGGTGCCCGAGCTGATGAAGGATCTCACCAGCTATCGCCACTTCATGAATGCCTCAGGCGGCGGCGTGACCGCCTCCGGCGGGGAAGCCATGTTGCAGCAAGCCTTCATCGCCGAGCTGTTTGCCGCCTGCAAGGCCCAGGGGATCCACACCTGCCTCGACACCAACGGCTTCGTGCGTCATTACGACGACATGCTCGACAAGGTGCTCGACAACACGGACCTGGTGCTGCTCGACATCAAGCAGATCAATGACGAGAAGCACATCCCCCTGACCCATGTCAGCAACAAGTACACCCTGGAGTTCGCCCGCCATCTCGCCGCCAAGGGAAAGACCATGTGGATCCGCTACGTGGTGGTGCCGGGCTGGACCGACGACGAGGAGAGCGCCGAGGGACTGGGCCGCTTCATCAGGGAGCTGGGCGGCGCAGTGGAGAAGGTGGAGCTGTTGCCCTATCACGAACTCGGCAAACACAAGTGGGACGTGCTGGGGGAAACCTACGAACTGACCGGTATTCACCCCCCCAAGCGGGAAACCATGGACAAGATCCAGGCCATCCTCGGCCAGTACCATGGCAATGTGAAGTACTGATCCCCTGATTCGGCCGCGACCCGCTCGCGGCCCCAAGGCAAGGATGCCCCATGAGTGAAGGCCAACTCGCGGCCCTGCTTCTCTGGTTACTGCTGCTGACGACGACCCTCAAGGGGAGCCTCTGGCAGAGCCTGCGCTCGACCCCCCTCTATCAACACCTGCTGCTGGGCAGTGCCATCGCCTTGCTGCCGCTGTGGCTGCTGCGGGCCGGACTCCATGAGGGTCTGACCATCCACTTTCTCGGCATCACCAGCCTGACTCTGCTGCTGGGCTGGCGCCTGGCACTCTGGGCGCCCACCCTCACCCTGCTGCTGCTCAGTTGCGCGGGCACAGAGCCCTGGGCCGACATCGGCTGGCATGCCCTGATAGGCATCGCCCTGCCGGTGGCCACCAGCTGGCTGCTGTTCCTGGGGAGCTGGGCCTGGCTGCCCCGCCACCTGTTCGTCTACCTGTTTGTCGCCGCCTTCCTCGGCGGCGCCCTGGCCATCTCGGCCAAGATGCTGGCCACCGCCCTGCTGCTTGGCCTGAGCGGTGACTACCCCTGGCAGACCATACTGGATGACTACCTCACCATCTGGCCCCTGCTGCTCTTCCCCGAGGCCCTGCTCAACGGCATGACCATGACGCTTCTCGCCGTCTATCGCCCCCACTGGGTCTACACCTTCTTCGACCGCACCTACCTCGGCCGCTGAGGGGAGCACCAAAAAAGCCCGCAATTGCGGGCTTTTTGGGTTGTTGGCCAGGTATCAGACGGTACGGGGGCGCAGGTGGGCATGCCAGCGCGACTCCAGCTTCTTGAACAGCCAGACGATGATGAAGGTGAGCATCATGTAGAGCAGGCCTGCGGTGATGAAGGCCTCGAACGGGCTGTAATAGCGGGAGTTGATGATCCGCGCGGCACCGGTCAGGTCGACGATGGTGATGATGCCCGCCACCGCCGATCCTTGCAGCATGAAGATCACCTCGTTACTGTAGGCTGGCAGGGCCCGGCGAAACGAGTTGGGCAAGATGATGCGGGTGAGAGTCTGCCAGGGGCTCATGCCAAAGGCCTGGGCCGCCTCTATCTGCCCCTTGGGCATGTTCATCACGGCGCCCCGCACGATTTCGGCGGTGTAAGCCCCGGTATTGAGGGTAAACGCCAGCAGGGCGCAGAACCAGGCCTCGGCAAACAGGCTCCAGGCCGCGCTGTTCTTCAGCCACTCCCACTGGGCGGCGCCGTAGTAGATGATGAAGAGCTGTACCAGCAGCGGGGTGCCGCGAAAGAAGTAGATATAGGCCCAGATAGGCCCCTTGATCAGCCAGTTCCTGTGGTTGCGCAATATGCCCACCGGCACCGCCAGCATGAGGCCGAGCAGCAGGGAGGCCGCCACCAGCAGCACTGTGGTATAGAGGCCCTGCCAGTAGGTGGGCCACTCCTTGAGAATGATTGAGAAGTCCATGGCTTACCTCGTCTTGCTCGTGATGTAGATACGCTCGGCACAGACTTCGCGACGATCACAGTAAACGAATGACTGCATTGAATACGGCATGACTTACCTCGTCTTGATGGCGTAGTGACGCTCGGCCCACTTGAGCGCCGAGGTGGAGACGGCCGTAAACACCAGGAAGATGAGGGCCACCGCCATGTAGAAGGTGAAGGGCAACTGGGTCGAGCCCGCCGCGAGCGACGCTTTGCGCACCATGTCATCGAGGCCGATGATGGAGACCAGGGCCGTGGTTTTCAGCAGCACCAGCCAGTTGTTGCCAAAGCCCGGCAGGGCGTGGCGCATCATCTGGGGAAACAGGATGCGCACGAACACCTGACTGGCCCGCATGCCGAAGGCGCGCGCTGCTTCCAGCTCCCCCTTGTCCACCGCCAGGATGGCGCCGCGGAAGGTCTCGGTCATGTAGGCGCCGAAGATGAAGCCGATGGTGGCCACCCCGGCCGCAAACGGGCTGATGTCGATGTAATCGGGCACCAGGGAGACCCACTCCTGATTGGGGTCGCTGCTCAGCAGCCAGGCGTTGTATTGCTCGTTGATCCAGGTGCAGATGCTGTTGATGAGCACCTGACCGCCGAAGAACAGCAGCATCATCAACACCAGGTCTGGGATGCCGCGAATGAGGGTGGTGTAGCCGGTCGCCAGGCCACGGGCCCACTTGTAGGGGGAGAGTTTGGCCAGGGCGCCGAGCAGCCCGAGCAGGAGCGCCAGCAGCAAGGAGGCCAGCGCCACCTGCAACGTGACCCAGGCGCCTTCCATCAGGGAGGCTTCATATCCTTTCAAATCAAACACATGCAGCTCCATTACACCCAATTGAGTGGGCTCGCCCTTCCAGGGTAGAAGGGGTATATCCTTTTAAATCAAACACATCAAATCACAACTAAGCGGGCCCGCCGTTTTCGTGGGAAAAGCCGCGGGCCCGATGACGACGGTTGGAGATCAGGCTGTCGCCCTGTTATTCGCCGTATACGTCGAAATCAAAGTACTTGTCGTTGATCTCTTTGTATTTGCCATTGGCACGCAGGGCCAGGATGGCGGCGTTGAATTTCTCTTTCAGATCCTTGTCAGCCTTGCGCACCGCGATGCCGGCACCCTCGCCGAACCACTTGGGATCGGTCAGTTTCGGGCCGACGAATTCGAAGGCGTCACCGCCATCCTTCTTCAGCAGACCGTCGCTGATGGCGGCAGAATCGGCCAGCACGTAATCGACACGGCCCGATTTCAGATCGAGGTAGGCCTCGTCCGCGGTGCCGTAGCGCTTGATGGTGGCATTGGGGAAGTTGTCTGTGATGTAGGTGTCCATGGAGGTGGCGCGCTGCACGGCCACTGTCTTGCCTTCCATGAAGGCCTTGTCGAGCTGCAGATCCGTGCCTTTCTTGGCGGCGAAGCGAGCCGGAATGTGCTGGTACTTCTGGGTGAAGTCCACTTTCTTCTTGCGCTCTTCGGTGATGTCCATGGTGGCGATGATGGCGTCGTATTTACGCGACAGCAGCGCCGGAATGATGCCATCCCAGTCCTGCTTGACCAGAGTGCATTTCACCTTCATCTCTTCGCACAAGGCATTGGTGATGTCGATGTCAAAGCCCTTCACCTCGCCACTGGGCTCGGTCCAGGAGAAGGGAGGGTAGGCCCCTTCCACCCCGACTCGGACTTCTTTCCACTCCTTGGCCATCAGGCTGCCGGACGCCAGGGTGCTCAGAATGGCCGTGGCCAGCATCAGTTTTTTCATTGTCATCTCTCCTTGATAAAGCAACTGGGATACTGCGAAGACTCCACCATCAATAGATGGAGGAGATAAACTGCTTGAAGCGTTCCGACTTGGGATGGGCAAAGATCTCCTTGGGATTGCCCTGCTCCTCCACCACCCCCTGATGCAGGAACATCACCTTGTTGGAGACATCCCGCGCGAACGACATCTCGTGGGTCACCACCATCATGGTGCGCCCCTCTTCCGCCAGCTCCCGCATCAGGCTGAGCACCTCCCCCACCAGTTCGGGGTCCAGCGCCGAGGTCGGTTCGTCAAACAGCATCACCTCGGGATCGACCGCCAGGGCACGGGCAATGGCGGCCCGCTGTTGCTGACCGCCGGAGAGGTGGCCGGGATAATAGTCACGACGCTCCCACAGGCCCACCCGGTTGAGCAGCTGCTCTGCCTTGGCGATGGCCTCGGCACGGGGAACCTTGAGCACCTGAATGGGCACTTCGATGATGTTCTGCATGATGGTCATGTGTGACCAGAGATTGAAGCTTTGAAACACCATGGCCAGGCGGCTGCGAATGCGTTCCACCTGGCGCATGTCTTCCGGGGTGCGCTCACCGGTCCGGCTCGTCTTCATCCGGATCAGCTCCCCATGGAGGGAGACAGTGCCGGAGGAGGGGGTTTCGAGCAGATTGATACAGCGCAGGAAGGTCGACTTCCCCGAGCCCGAGGAGCCGATCAGGGAGATGACATCTCCCTTGTGGGCCGTCATATCGATGCCCTTGAGCACTTCGTGGGTGCCAAAGTACTTGTGCAAATCACGAACTTCCAGTGCGGCAACGTCGCTCATCCATTACAACCTTGTCTGTCCCTAGACGCCGCAGGGGCGTAATACCACCATCTCTCCATTAACAAAATGTTAACCGATGGCAACCTTCAGCGAAAATATCATCCACATGGTCAAAAAACAATACAGAACGGAGGTACTTGGTGTTTTATCTGTATTTTTATTGGCCTTGGCGGTATTTTTCAGCACTTTGTCTGCATAAAATACAATTTACCCCTTCCGCGTCCAGAACGGACTTTTCCTTTGATGGCACAGCCAATCGGTCAGATTTGCGCATCTTGACCATAACAGCACAAAAGCCTGTTTATTCATACCTGTTCTTCACGGGACACGATGCGGGATCCACGTGATTTTCCTGACTTTTTGGCCATTGAGGCTGCTATTCCGGCAAGGTCGCCCCACAGCAGAAACGGACACAAGAGCAGGGTTTGCTCAAAAAGAGGGTCGGATGAGACAAGTTTTCTAACAGATATGTGACACCCGATTAATAACTAATGATAAGGTGTCGTTTTTATCATTTTCGTCTTTGAGGCCCCGATGCTGCTGAATGTTCTGCTGATCCTCCTGCCCCTTGGGATCGGCTACCTGGTTCCCCTCTCCTCCAAGCCCCTGCTCAAGCTGGTCAACGGCGCCCTCGGCAAGCTGGTCTATCTGATCCTGTTTCTGATGGGATTGGGGCTCGCCTTCGTGGACGATCTGGGGAGCAACCTGCCCCGCATCTTCACGGTCGCAGCCCTGATGCTGGGCTGCACCACCCTGTGCAACCTGGCGGGACTCTGGTGGCTGGACAGACGCAATCCCCCCGCCCACGCCGGGCTCAATGGCCAGATGCCGAGCAAGTGGAAGATGCTGTGGGAGTCGGTGCAGCTCTGTTTCGTGGTGCTGGCGGGCACCCTGATCGGCCTGCTGTTCGAGCCCCGTTTCCTGCCCATCGACCAGCTCAGCGAATGGGCGCTGATGCTGCTGCTGTTTCTCATCGGGGTGCAGATGCGCAACTCCGGCATGCACCTGCGCCAGATCCTGCTCAATCCCTGGGGCATGAAGATAGCCGCCGTCGTCATCCTCACCAGCTGGCTTGGCAGTCTGCTGGCCTCCCTGCTGCTCGGCATGCCCTTCAGCCACGGGCTGGCCATGAGCTCAAGTTTCGGCTGGTACTCTCTCTCCGGCATCCTGGTGGCCGACAAGCTGGGGCCAGTGCTGGGCTCGGCGGCCTTCCTCAACGATCTGGGCCGCGAACTCATCGCCATCCTCATCATTCCCATGCTGATGCGCCACCACCCCTCGGCGGCGGTGGGATACGGCGGCGCCACCGCCCTGGACTTCACCCTGCCGGTGATCCAGCGCTCCGGTGGCATCACCATGGTCCCCATCGCCATCGTCTCCGGCTTTATCCTGAGCCTGCTGGGCCCCATCCTGATCCTGGCCTTCCTGGCCATCTGAGCCGGGCGCGCCCCCCCCAGGCGAAAAAAGCCCGGCAGCAATGCCGGGCTTTTTGTTGGTTCAGGGGAGTGCCACCTCTAGACTCGCCACCGGCCGCCGCTCATCACCCTCTCGATGGCGAGGTGCTCCGGCGCTATCAGCAGCAGATCCGCATCCTGCCCCACCCCGATCCCCCCTTTGCCCACCAGTCCCAGGGCCCGCGCCGGATTGGCCGTGACCACCCCGAGAGCGACCTCGAGCGACACCCCAAGGGCGCAGGCGCGGACGCACTCCTGCCACAGGCTGGCAATCTGGCCGCAGCGCATCTCCACAAGGTGCCCCTCGCCGTCAAAGCGCGGCAGGCTGGCGTTGGCATCCGAGCTGAAGCTGATGCGATCGGCAGGCACTCCGGCCGCCAGCAGCGCCACCAGCGCCTCTGCCGCCAGTTGCTCGCCATCGTCCAGCAGCTCGGGGAAGCTCGAGGTGGTGAGATCGATCCAGCCCCCCGCCCGGCCCCAGTCGATGGCCTCGGCAAAGAGCCAGGGGTTGCGGTTGCAGTGGGTGGGGTAGAGCTGGCGCAGGGGGATGTCGGTGCCATCGCGCAGGGCCCGCAGCGGCGCCAGGGCCCCGCGGCCATCCCCGACGTGGAAGAAGCTGACCCCGCTCTTGCCCGCGAGCAGCCCGGCCACCCGCGCCTCGCTCACCAGCCGCGCCAGCTCGTCGTGGGACGGCGCACTGGATCTGTGATCGCTGATGGCCAGCTCCCCCACCCCCAGCACCTCGGGGATCAGCATGATGTCCGACTCCACCCTGCCGGTGAGGGTCTTGACCGGCAGGTGATAGGAGCCGGTATACATGTAAGCGCTCACCCCGGCGGCGCGAAACTCGCGCACCTTGCCGAGCACCTGGGCCGGGCTGCGGGTCAGGCTGTCGGTGCCAAGCGCCGCCACCAGCGTGGTGACACCGGCCTTGAGCGCCTCTCCCGCCGCGAGTTCAGGGGTACGAAAGGCAAAGCCCCCCTCCCCACCGCCCCCCGTGATGTGGGCCAGGGGATCCACCAGCCCGGGCACCAGATAGCGGCCACGACCGTCGACGCGCTCCAGCGGCCAGTCAGGGGGGACTGTCAGCCCCTTGCCCAACCAGGCGATGCGGCCGTCGGCCACCAGCAGATCCTGCTGGCCGAGCGGGGCCGGGCTATGAATTTCCGCACCCTCGATCAGGGTCAACATGGGCTCTCTCCTTGCTGCATGAAAAAAGAGGGAGCAGGCTCCCTCTGCCTGTTACCCATCAATCGCCATAGATATCGTACTGAAAGTACTTCTGGTTGATCTCCTGATACTTGCCGTTGGCACGCAGGGTCTTGATTGCCTCGTTCAGCCTGGCCTTGAGATCCTGATCCCCCTTGCGCACCGCAATCCCCATGCCGTCGCCAAACCACTGGCGATCGGTCAGGGCAGGCCCCACATACTCGAACTTGTCCCCGCCTGCCTTGCCGAGCAGCCCCTGATCGATGGCAGAGGCGTCGGCCAGCAAGGCCAGCACCCGACCGGCCTTCAGATCGAGATAGGCCTCGTCGGCACTGCCGTAGCGCACTATGGTGACATCGGATCCAAAATTGTCCGCCAGGTACTTGTCGTGGGTGGTGGCCCGCTGCACGCCGATGCGCTTGCCCGCCATCCCTTCCGGCGTCAGCGTCAGTTCGGTGCCCCTGGCCGCCACGAAGCGATTGGGAATGTGGGCATATTTCTCAGTGAAGTCGACCTTCTTGCGCCGCTCGTCGGTGATCGACATGGCGGCGATGATAGCGTCGTATTTGCGCGACAGCAGGGCCGGGATCATGCCGTCCCAATCCTGCGCCACCAGCTCGCACTTGACGGCCATCTGCTGGCACAGGGCATGGGCGAGATCGATGTCAAAGCCCTTGATCTCCCCCGACGCATCGGTCCAGGAGAAGGGGGGATAGGCGCCTTCCACACCGAAGCGCACGGTTTTCCACTCCTTGGCCATGACGGGGGTGGTGAGCAGGCAGGCAGCAAACAGGGCTGACAGGGTCAGTTTGGTATTCATCATGAGTACTCCATTACAAAGCGCACAGGCGCGGTCAGGGCATCGCAAGCATGGGCAGGCGATGGCCAACAAACGGCAAAACGCGGATGAGCGAGATCAGCCCCTATGGGTACCAATGATCGACAGATATCAATGATCGGCGGGGGTCAATGAGCTGCTCCGGGGCCTCGATCTATTCGTCGAACCACTCGGAGAGGTAGAAAGGCTTGAAGTAGAAGGCCAGAAAAAAGCCTCTGGCTTTGCGCATCATGATGGTCTGTCGCGTCCTGTGACAAAGATGAGATCCACCTTAGCACGCCCCAAATTTGCCCTGCAAGAGGGGCTTGTGGGGCCCTCGCAAAAATCCTGGCCATGGCCAACAGAACCAGGATCCTCTAGGCTCTGAGCACCTTGCCATCGACCTGCCAACGACCCTGATCCCATGAATTTTCTGGCTCACCTCCATCTGGCGGCCCATACCCAAAGCTCTCTCACCGGCAACCTGCTGGGGGATTTCATCAAGGGCCCGTTGCCGACGGGTCTCGCGGCCCATTTCGATGAGGGGGTCTGGCTGCACCGCAAGATAGACGCCTTCACCGATGCCCACCCCGAGCACAGGGCGGCGGTCGCCTGCTTCGCGCCCCCCTGGCGCCGCTTTGGCGGCATTGTCGTGGACATGCTCTACGACCACTGGCTCTGCTGCCACTGGCAGCAATTCAGTCCGGATCCCCTGCCCCGCTTCCTGCAGCAAAGCTATGGTCAGCTGCTGGCGGATCACGCCCGCCTGCCGGATGGGTTGCCAATGCCCCTCAGGCGGATGGCGGAGCAGGACTGGATCGCCTCCTACCGGCACCGGGAGGGGCTGGGTCAGGCTCTCAACGGCATAGGCCGCCGCCTGCGCCGTCCACTCCCCCTGGGCCAGGCCCTCGCCACCCTGGACGAGGGGGCCTGGCATGCCTGCGAACAGGGTTTTGTGCGCTTCTATCCCCAGCTGATGGAGCACAGCGCGCAGCAACTCGTCCACTACCGCGCCACCAGGGCACCATGAGACCGGGGCCCGTCTGCGCCGGCTGGCGGGAAAGGAAAACGGGGCCGCGATCAGAATGGGGCTTTTATGACACCCAAAAAGGGAGGAGACTGCTGTCTGGATCCAGGCCGACAGCGCAGAGCCAGACCAGGATCCCAGCCATCAAGACCCAAGGAGACCTCTTCATGTCACTGCGATTGTTCTGTGGCGTCCTGTGCGGCGCCCTCCTCACGGGGGGCCCGGCCCAGGCCGCCGAGCCGGCCAAGTCCGCCATCCTGTTTGAAAACGTGCGCATCTTCGATGGCAAGGGCAGTTCCCTCAGCGCCCCCTCCTCCGTGCTGGTGGAGGGCAATCTCATCAGCCGGATCAGCCAGGGCCCCATCCAGGTGGAGGGCGAGGTGCAGCGCATCGACGGCCAGGGCAAGACCCTGATGCCGGGCCTCATCGATGCCCACACCCATCTGATGTTCGCCACCCTGCCACAGATAGCCTTGCTGACCAATGACATCACCTTCGCCACCGTGGCGGCGACCAGGGCCGCCAACGACATGCTGATGCGCGGCTTCACCAGCGCCCGTGACCTCGGCGGTCCCGTGTTCGGCCTCAAGAAGGGGATCGACATGGGCATCATCCAGGGACCGCGGATCTGGCCGGCTGGCGCCATGATCTCCCAGTCCGGCGGTCACGGCGACTTTCGTCTGCCCAACGAGCTGCCGGCCCTGGCGGGGCAATACTCCTTCGGCGAGCGGACCAATGCGGCCATGATCGCCGACAGCCCGGACGCGGTACGCCAGCGCACCCGGGAGCAGCTGGCCCTGGGCGCCACCCAGATCAAGCTGATGGCGGGCGGTGGTGTCGCCTCCAGCTATGATCCCATCGACGTGACCCAGTACACAGTGCCGGAGATCCGCGCCGCCGTGGAGGCCGCCGACAACTGGGGCACCTATGTGACCGTGCACGCCTACACCCCGAAGGCGGTGCGCCAGGCCATCGAGGCCGGCGTCAAGTGCATCGATCACGGTCAGATGCTCGACGAGGCCACCGCCAGGCTGATGGCCGAGAAGGGGGTCTGGTGGAGCCTGCAACCCTTCACCGACGATCGCAAGTCCCCCTTCCCGGAGGGCTCGGCCAATCGCCTCAAGCAGCTCGAGATGTACAAGGGCACCGATCAGGCCTTCGCCCTGGCCAGGCAGTACGGCATCAAGACCGCCTTCGGTACCGATGCCCTGTTCAGCGCCGAGGCCGCAGCCAGCCAGGGCACCATGCTGGCCAGGATGGGCACCTGGTACACCCCGGCCGAGGTGCTGAAGATGGCCACCCATGACAATGCCGAGCTGCTGGCCCTCTCGGGCCCGCGCAACCCCTACCCGGGCAGACTCGGCGTGGTGGAAGCGGGGGCGCTGGCCGATCTGCTGCTGGTCAGGGGGGATCCCCTCCAGGATCTCGCCCTGGTGGCCGATCCGGCCAACAACTTCCAGCTGATCATGAAGGACGGCAAGATCTACAAGAACAGCCTCTGAGCCCTGATCCGCGCAAATAAAAGGCCCCGAAAGGGGCCTTTTTTAGGGTGTTCTGCCAGCCAGATGGCGTCAGGCCTGCTCTTTTTTCTTGCGAATGCTCAGGCCAAGCTCACGGCCCCGCAGGCGGGCATAATAGATGGTGCCGACGAAGGCGAGGATGGTGAACACCAGCTCCACCACCGCCAGCCACCGCTCCCCTTCATCCGTGGTGATCAGGGTCAGGGCATGGAGGAAGTAGGGCATCAGCACGAAGTTGCCCCAGGCGTGGGTATAGGGGTTGCCCTGGAGTATGCCCTTCAAGGGGAACAGCAGGGGCACGGTCCAGATCACCGGCAGCAACCAGGGGTTGAGATCCGGGTGGGGAGAGAGCCAGACGTGCCAGATGATGACCCAGGCCAGCAGGCCGAGGAAGCCGACCAGGGTCAGCAGACGGGCGGCAAAGGTGGTCACTTGAGGATCTCCAGCACCTGCTCGGGGGGACGACCGATGCGGGCCTGCCCCTTGCGGATGACGATGGGGCGCTCGATGAGCCTGGGATGCTGGTGCATGGCGCGAATGAGTGCATCGCCGCTCGCCTCCCCCAGCCCCAGTTCCTTGTAGAGATCTTCCTTGGTACGCATCAGCTGACGGGGATCGGCAAAGCCCAGCTGGGTCAGCAGGGTGCGGATGGTCGCCTCGCTTGGGGCCTGCTCCAGATAGAGCACCACCTCGGGCTGGATGCCGTGCTGCTCGAGCAGGGCCAGGGTCTCACGGCTCTTGGAGCAGCGTGGATTGTGGTAAATTTGGGTCTCGCTCATGATAACTCCCTGATTTATCGCATGAGAGGGAAAGAAACGGCGCTATTGTATGGCAAAGCCGGGGGGCCGTCTCCCATTGATGAAATGAAACCGGACCGTTATCAACTTGTGCCGGGACAGCCCGATCAGGGGCGCGCTCCGCCACAGAGTCAACCGCACACGAGGAGGAGAGGATGCCAAGAACCATCTGGACGCTGGCCCTGGTCTGTCTGCTGGGGGCCTGCCGCCCGCCAGCCGAACTGAGCAATGCCCGGGGCGAGGCGGTCAGCCTGAGCCAGTTTGCCGGCAAGCCGCTCCTGGTGAACTACTTCGCCCAGTGGTGCGCTCCCTGCCTGCGGGAGATGCCCCTGCTCAACGCCCTGCACGCCGAGGGGCGGGTGCAGGTGCTGGCCCTGAGCTTCGATGCCATGACCCCGGCCGAGCTCGGCGAACTCGCCCGCCGTCACGACATCCGGGTACCCATCATGCAGCGCAACGACGGAGGCGCCCCTCTCCCCTTCCCGCGCCCGGGCCAGCTGCCCACCAGCTATCTGCTCGATGGCGAGGGCAAGCTGGTGCAGACCCTGGTGGGTGAGCTCGATGACGCGCGACTCGCGGCCCTGACGCTCCCGCAGCCATGAGATGCCGCCCGCGCAACAAAAAGGGCGCAGTGGTCACCCACTGCGCCCTCTGCGGCGGCTGGCCCTTCACATCTTGAGGCTCTCCAGGGCCTTCTTCTCCCGTTCCAGCTCGGTGATCCTCGCCTCGATGCGCGCCAGGCTCAGCTTGTTGCTGGTGGTGCCACGGGCCACGATCAGCTCGTCGATGGCGGCCTGGTAGTCCCCCCGCAGGGAGAGGGTCTCGGCCCGCGCCATGTGCAGTTCCTCCATCCTGCCCGCCTTGCGATAGGCATCCGCCAGCAAGCCCCAGGTCAGGCTGTTCTCCTCATGCTCCCGGGCGTAGGGGTCCAGGATGGCGATGGCCTTGGCGGCATTGCCGCTCTCCAGGTAGGCGTTGCCCAGGTTGATGACCACCACCTCGTTGTCCGGCATCCGGCGCCGGAACTGTTCGAGACGGGCGATGGCCTGACTGCCGCGCCCCTTGGCGAGATCGATGTCGGTCTGACCATCCAGGATGAAGAGATCCTCCGGGTGACGGCTGGCCAGCTCCTTCATGATGAGGTCGGCCTCATCGATGCGCTTGAGCTGGAGCAGCACCAGGGCCTTGCCATAGAGGGCGGCATCTTTTAGCGGGTAATCCCCCTTGGCGATGCGCTGCTCGAAGAAGGTGAGCAGGGCCGCCTGGCGCTCAGTACCGAAGCGGGCCTGGATCCGCACCTTGGCGAACCAGAAGTCCAGGCTGGGAGCCAGGTTGCGCTTGCCATAGCTGGCGGCCCTGGCGCGGGCCTCGGCGATGCGGGTCTCCGGCAGGGGGTGAGTCAGCAACATCTCGGGGGGCTTGCTGGCATAGCGGTACTCCGCCGCCAGCTTCTGGAAGAAGGTCGCCATGCCGCTGGGGTCGAAACCGGCGTCATACAGCGTCTTCATGCCGATGCGATCCGCCTCGTACTCGTTGTCCCGGGTGTAGTTGATCGCCGACTGCATGGAGAGGCCGAGGGTGGTCTGCAGGGCGGCTATGCCGGCGGTGGGATTGATCACCGCCAGGGCGATGGAGCCCGCCAGCCCGGCCAGGGTCATGGCGGTGCTGCTCGCCTTGGACTCGAGATAGCGGGCGATGTGGCGCTGGGTCACGTGGGTGATTTCGTGGGCCAGCACGGAGGCGAGCTCGCTCTCGCTGTCGGCGTAGAGGAACAGGCCAGTGTGTATCTTGACCCGACCGCCGAGGAAGGCCGCGGCGTTGATGCTGGGGTCGTTGATCAGGAAGAAGGTGAACGGGAAGCGCACCCCGTCTGCGTTGGTGAGCAGGCGCTGACCCAGATCGTCTATGTACTGGTTGAGCACGGGGTCGTCGATAACGGGCAGACCGGCGCGGGCGAAGCGCATGAAGGCATTGCCGTAGCGCACCTCCTGCTCGATGGGCAGGGCCGCGACGCCGGCGGTGCCGATGTCGGGCAGCTGGTTGTTGCCCTGGGCGGTGAAGCTGGCGCTCATCAGGGAGAACAACAGGGGAATGCTTGCCGTCAGGGGGGAAAAACGTGCCACGTTATCGCTATCTCCAAATAGGGTCTTCGGCAGGATACCTTCGCCCCCCGCGCCCCACAAGCGTTGTTTCAGGGCGCCATCGCGGCCATAATAGCGGCGTCTCGCCCGCTGGAGCCGTTATGGAGCACCTGGATCTGACCCCCTATCGCTGTCCCGAGCCACTCATCATGGTCAAACTCTGGTTGCGTCAGGCCACGCCGGGCCAGGCCCTGGCCATCAGCCTGGCCGACCCCGGCTCGCGACGGGACATTCCGGCCTATCTCACGCGCCAGGGCCATGCCGTGGTGCTGTGCCAGCAGACCCCTGCGCGCCTGCAGCTGCAGCTGACGGTCGGGGAGCCACCCTGTTGTTGAGGAGTACCCATGTTTGAAGTCCTGAAGCGCTGGTATCAGACTCGATTCTCCGATCCCAACGCCGTCACCCTCTTCCTGCTGCTGCTGTTCTGTTTCGCGACCCTCTGGCTGTTTGGCGACATACTGGCGCCCCTGCTGGTGGCCGTGGTGATGGCTTACCTGCTGGAGTGGCCGGTGAGCCGGTTGCAGCGACTGGGCCTGGGCCGCACCCCGGCTACCGCCCTGGTGTTACTGCTGTTTCTGATGCTCGCCGTGCTGGCCCTGCTCGGCCTGGTGCCGACCCTGTTCAGTCAGGGGATCAACCTGGCCAAGGAGTCCCCCGCCATGCTGGCCCATGCCCAGGACGCGGTGCGCACCCTGCCACAGAAGTACCCCGAGCTCATCGACATCAGCCTGGTGGAGACGCTGATCGACAACATACGCCAGCGCATCCTGAGCGGTGGCGAGAAGCTGGTGAGCGCCTCCCTGAGTTCCCTCATCAACCTGGTCGCCCTGCTCATCTACCTGATCCTGGTGCCGCTGATGGTCTTCTTCATGCTCAAGGACAAGGGGGTGCTGCTGGGGGGGATCCGCCGCTTCCTGCCCCGCAATCGCACCCTGGTCAACCGGGTCTGGGTGGAGATGAACGATCAGATCATCAACTATGTCCGGGGCAAGGTGATCGAGATCCTCATCGTCGGCATCGCCACCTATATCCCCTTCGCCCTGATGGGGCTGCGTTACTCCGCCCTGCTGGCGGTGGCGGTCGGCCTCTCTGTGCTCATCCCCTACATAGGCGCGGCCGTGGTGACGGTACCGGTCGCCATGGTGGCCCTGTTCCAGTGGGGCCTCACCCCGGAGTTTGCCTGGCTGATGGTCGCCTACCTGGTGATCCAGGCCCTCGACGGCAACCTGCTGGTGCCCCTGCTCTTCTCGGAGGCGGTCAACCTGCACCCCGTGGTGATCATCATCGCCGTGCTGGTGTTTGGCGGCCTGTGGGGTTTTTGGGGCGTCTTCTTCGCCATCCCCCTGGCCACCCTGGTCAAGGCGGTGATCAATGCCTGGCCCAAGCGGGATGAAGAGACCCAGCCTGCGGGCTGAGTCCAGGGCCTGGGCCTCTTCCCTGACGATGGCGCCCGGGCTTGAAGGGATCGCAAAAACAGGCTTCACTGGCAGCATCCACCCGGGCCCGGTCTGACCGAGCCCCCTTGTCCATGGATCACAAGGAATTTCTCCATGCCCTCTGTCCGCACGCGGCTCCCCACCGCCCTTGTCAGCCTGTTGGCCCTGATGCTGGCTCCCCCCGCCCTGGCCGATATCGACCTGGGGGCCCTCAGCGTCTTCGCCAGCGACAGTCCGGCCAGCCCCATTCCCAAGGGACTGGTGCTGGGCGGCGCCTTCATCGGCGGTCAGGCGCGCTATCAGCACCAGGATGACACCTTGCTGCCCATCCCGGGGGCCCTCTATTTTGGTGACAACCTCATGTATCTGGGAGACAGGGCCCGCTATTACCTCTCCCGGGACGGCAATCTGTCGACCTATGGCTTTGGCCGCGTGCGCTTTGGCAACCTGGATCCGGATGATGACCCCTTCTTCGATGGCATCCACAGACGCAAAGGCCAGCTGGAGGCAGGATTCGGCGCCGATCTCGTCACCCCCTATGCCCTGCTGACCTTGCGAGCCACCAGCGATGTCACGGGCAACAGCAAGGGCCAGGAGGTGATGGCCTGGGCCAACTTCCCCATAGTGCGCGGCAGATTGCTGCTCATGCCCGGGGCCGGCCTGATGCTGCGCAGCCACAACCTGGCCAACTACTATTTCGGCGGTGTCTCCGACGACGAGGTGGCGCCGGGGCGGGAGCAGTGGAACACGGGCACCACCCTCTCCCCCATGGCCTCCATCATCGGCAGTTACCGTTTCAGCCCCCACTGGATTGGCGGCTTTGGCATCAACTACGAACGCTATGATGACGACGTGGCCGACAGCCCCCTGGTGCAACATGGCGGCGAGCTCTATGCCGGGGTCGGGTTGGGCTATATCTGGTAAACCCGGGCAAGCGGGCCCCCAGGCGACGACAACAGGCCCCCA
>NZ_CDBT01000020.1:133804-182160 GCF_000819765.1 Aeromonas bivalvium | reverse complement strand
TGGGGGCCTGTTGTCGTCGTGTCGGGCCAGATCAACGCCCGCTCACAGCACGGCGAGGAAAGCCTCGAGCGCCGTGGTGACCGCCTCCGGCCGCTCCAGGCTCGCCAGATGACCGGCCCCGGGGATCTCCCTGAGAGGGCACCCCAGCTCCTCGGCCATCAGATACCCCTCCAGCACCGGGTGCATCCCGTCCTCGCACCCCATGATGATCAGGCTCGGCTGGGAGAGATACTGCAACCATTCGATGCGATCCTCTCGCCCCACCCAGTGCCGCCCCAGCCGCACCAGGGAGTCGATGCGCTCGGGTGGCCACTGGTCGAGCCGCGTCATCATGGCCTGCTGCAACAGGGGGGCCGGCTGATGGGCCAGATAGCGGCCGGTCCATTCGGCGGCGATGACGCTGGGCACCCGCCGCGCCGCTTCCATCTCATCGAACCAGCCCTGGTAGCGTGTCCCGCTCACCTGAGGCTCCCAACCGACGAAGCAGTTGAGCAGCACCAGGCCCCGCAGCCGCGCCGGCGCCAGCTTCGCCAACTCGACGCCCCAGCAGCCCCCCAGGCCCTGGCCCACCAGCACGAACTCCTCTATGCCCAGCCTGTCCATCAGCGCCAGCATCTGGCCGGCCAGATCGGTCAGGTTGCCATTGGCGGCAGGCAGGGGGCCAGATTGGCCGTGCCCCCACAGCTCGGGCACGATGCAGCGATAGCGCCCCTTGAGCGCCTCCAGCTGGGGACGCCACACCTCGGCATCCATCAGATAACCATGGCCAAACAGAATGGCCGGCCCCCGTCCCTCATCCAGATAGGCGAGCGGGCTGGCGTCAATCTCCACAAACTGTCTCATGATGTCCTCGAACAAGCGGGTCTGGCGGGGCCACCCTCATGGTGCCGCGCCTGTGATGTGGAGCCAAGTTTACCATATGGCCCTGGCACAGGGTGGCCGAGTGGGGCAAGCTGGCAAGAGATCAACAAGGAGAGACACATGGGCAAGGAAAACGGACACAAGCTGGGCAAGAAGGCCTACGAGGCGGCGCTGCAGCCCCTGCAGGCCGAACTGGTCAAGTTGCAGGAGTGGGTCAAGCAGGAGGGGCTCAAGGTGGTGGTGCTGTTCGAAGGGCGGGATGCTGCCGGCAAGGGGGGCGTCATCAAGGCGATCACCGAGCCCCTCAATCCGCGGGTGGTGAGGGTCACCGCCCTGCCGGCCCCCTCGGACAGGGAGCGCACCCAGTGGTACTTCCAGCGCTACGCCGCCCACTTGCCCGCCGCCGGCGAGATGGTGCTGTTCGATCGCTCCTGGTACAACCGGGCCGGGGTCGAGCGGGTCATGGGATTTTGCAGCGATGACGAGTATCGCGAGTTTCTGCGGGCCTGCCCCGAGTTCGAGCGCATGCTGACCCGCGCCGGCATCACCCTGCTCAAGTACTGGTTCTCGGTATCGGATGAAGAGCAGGAGAAGCGTTTCCTCGACCGGATCAACACCCCCATCAAACGCTGGAAATTCAGTCCCATGGATCTGGAGTCCCGCTCGCGCTGGGCCGAATACTCCCGGGCCAAGGACGACATGTTCATCTACACGGATACCACGGACAGCCCCTGGTTCGTGGTCGAGGCCGACGACAAGCGCAGCGCCCGCATCAACTGCATCAGCCATCTGCTCGGCCAGATCCCCTATCAGGCCATAGAGTACGCCCCCGTCACCCTGCCCCCCATCGACAACCAGGGCTACGAGCGCCCCGCCCTCGCCATGCAGACCCTGGTACCGGATGTGGCCAAGCGTCTGCGCAGCAAAAAGGCCAGCCAGGACCATGAGCCCCAGGGCAAACAAGCCAAGCAAGCGCCAGGCAAGCCGAAGACGAAACCCGCCAGAGGCAAGGGCGGCGCGGGCAAAAACACCCCCTAGCCGGGCTCATCACGGACGCAGGGCCTAGGTGGCCCTGCCATGGGCCCAGCCCCTCATCTCGCCGCCAATAAAAAGCCGGCCCAGAGGGCCGGCAAAAAGGCATTGAATGACAATCAGCAAGGGGCGGCACCATCAGCCGCGAATGTACTTGGCGGTGCGGGGGAACGCCTGCTCCCTGGCATCGAACAGGTAGCAGGCCTCGGCCGGGATGCCGACACTGTAGGACTCCCCGCTGCTCACCGCTATGTCCGCATTGGCCTTGACGGTGAAGTCCTGCCCCTCGACCTCCATGTAGACGAAGGATTCGGCCCCCAGGTGTTCAGCCACCTGGACCAGACCCGTCACCTTGCTGTCGGCATGGGGGTGATCCAGGGTCACCAGGTGCTCGGGGCGTACCCCCAGCTCCACCTTGTCACCGACCGCACCGCGCCGGGCGTCGACCCGGGCGCGCACCCGATCCCCGGACGCCAGCTTGATCAGGCACTCCTGCTCGCCTATCTCGGCCAACTCGCCAGAGAGGAAGTTCATCTTGGGGGAGCCGATGAAACCGGCCACGAACTTGTTGTCCGGGTTGTGGTAGAGATCGAGCGGGGCGCCAAACTGCTCCAGGTTGCTGGTGGCCTCCCCCTTGAGCGGGCTCAGTACCACTATCTTGTCCGCCAGGGTCATCGCCTCTATCTGGTCGTGGGTCACGTAGATGATGGTGGAGTTGAGCTCCTTGTGCAGCTTGGCGATCTCGATGCGCATCTTGACCCGCAGGGCGGCATCCAGGTTGGACAGGGGTTCATCGAACAGGAACACCTGGGGCTGCTGGACGATGGAACGGCCGATGGCCACCCGCTGGCGCTGGCCGCCGGAGAGGGCCTTGGGCTTGCGCTCGAGCAGGGGCTCGAGGCCGAGGATCTCGGCGGCGCGCATCACCCGCTTGTGGATGTCGTCTTTCCCCATCTTCTTGAGCTTGAGGCCAAAGGCCATGTTCTCGTAGATGTTCATGTGGGGATAGAGGGCGTAGGACTGGAACACCATGCCGACGTTGCGCTCCACCGGGGGCACGTCGTTCATGTAACGCCCGCCTATGGTCAGCTCGCCGCTGGTGATGTCCTCCAGACCCGCGATCATCCGCAGCAGCGTGGATTTGCCGCAGCCGGACGGGCCAACGAAGACGATGAACTCCCCTTCCTTGATGGAGAGGTTGATGTTGCGCAGCGTGTCCTTGTGAACCGCCGGATCGTAATTCTTGCGAACGTTGTTGAGTACTACTTCAGCCATGACGAGCTCCGCTCTTGAATCTTTGCAAATCGTGACGGCGGGGGGAGTCGGCTCCCCCGGCCATAAACCTTGATCTTTGACGCCGCCCGCACAGCAGCACCTTGGCGCTGGCTGCCGGGCAGGCGCACTTACCCTTTCACCCCGCCGGCGGTAAGACCGCCCACCAGCCAGCGCTGAGCCAGCAGGAACACCAGGGTGATGGGCAGGCCGGACAGCACGGCGGCCGCGGCGAAGTCGCCCCACAGGTAGTTCTGGGGATAGAGGTACTGCTGGGCCCCGACCGCCAGGGTCAGATTGTCCACATCCTGCAGCAGGATGGAGGCCATGGGCACCTCTGTGATGGCTCCGATGAAGGAGAGGATGAAGACCACCGCCAGGATGGGCACCGACAGGGGCAGCAGGATCAGCCTGAACGCCTGCCACGGGGTGGCACCATCGATGGCCGCCGCCTCCTCCAGGGAGGAGTCGATGGTCTCGAAGTAGCCCTTGATGGTCCACACATGCAGCGCTATGCCCCCCATGTAGGCCAGGATCAGGCCGCCGTGGGTATTGAGGCCAAGCCAGGGAATGTACTCCCCTATCTTGTTGAACAGGGCATAGATGGCCACCAGGGCCAGCACGGCCGGGAACATCTGGAAGATCAGCATCCCCTTGAGGATGGTCTGCTTGCCACGAAAGCGCAGGCGGGCGAAGGCATAGGCGCAGGTGGTGGAGAGCACCACTATCATCAGCGCCGTGACCCCGGCCACCTTGATGGAGTTCCACAGCCAGGTCAGCACGGGGAAAGGCGGCGGCGTGACGCTGCCATCGGCGTTGGTGATGGTCATGCCGAGCGCCAGCTTCCAGTGATCCAGGGTCGGATTGGAGGGGATGATCTCCCCCACCGAGAAGTTGCCGTTACGAAACGAGATGGCGATGACCATGATCAGCGGGAAGATGATCAACGCCAGGAAGCACCACATCACCAGGTGGGTGGCCCACACCCGGTATTTGACAGACTTGGGTTGTACGATAGCCATTGGCCGCCCCTTACAGTTGATCAGCTTTGGAAAGCTTGAGGTTGAGCAGTGCCAGGGCCCCGACGATCAGGAAGATGGCGGTGGCGATGGCGCTGGCCAGACCGTAGTCCTGGCCACCGGAACCCTGGAACGCAATCCGGTAGGTGTAACTCACCAGCAGATCCGTGGTCCCGGCCGGGGTACTGGCCCCTATGATGTCCGGCGCCCCATTGGTCAACAACTGGATAAGCACGAAGTTGTTGAAGTTGAAGGCAAACGAGGCAATGAGCAGCGGCGTGAGCGGCTTCATCAACAGCGGCACCGTGATCTTGAAGAAGTTCTGGACAGGGCCGGCGCCGTCCATGGCGGACGCCTCGTAGAGATCGTCCGGGATGGCCTTGAGCAGCCCCATGCACAGGATCATCATGTAGGGGTAGCCGAGCCAGGTGTTGACGATGAGGATCATCACCTTGGCCAGGAAGGGGTTGGTATACCAGTCCGGCTTGATGCCGAACGCCGCTTCCAGGAACAGGTTGATCTCGCCGAAGTTCTGGTTGAACAGGCCCTTGAACACCAGGATGGAGATAAAGGCCGGGATGGCGTAGGGCAGGATCAGCATGACCCGGTAGAAGCCACGCCCCCTGAGCTGCTCCCACTGCACCAGGCAGGCGACGACCATGCCGATGGCCAGGGTGAACAGCACGGAGCAGGTCGAGAAGATGACGGTCCAGACGAAGATCTGGAAGAAGGGGCCCTGGATGCCCGGATCGGTGAGGATGCGGGTGAAGTTCTTCCAACCGACGGCGACCACGAAGCCCGGGGCCACGCTCTTGCCGACAAACTGGCCCTGCTCGTCGATGTACTGGTAAAAACCTGTCTCTGGGTTGGGCATCATCAGCTCGTTGCGCTGATTGTCCCGCAGCAGGTTGCTCTCCTTGAGCATGACCCCGGATTTCAGCACCACACCGTCCGTCAGCTGGGTATAGAGGGGCTTTTGCGCCGCGAACTTGCGCAGGCTGCTCATGGTGAGCTGTATGCCCCCTTCGGGCAGCACCAGATCCAGCTCGGAGAGGTGGGTCCTGTGGGCGACGATCTCGCGGATCGGCGCAGGCGAGAAGACCGGCTCTCCCTCGAGGGGCACCAGGGTGACCTGCTGCTCGGTGTCAATCAGGCTGGCCTGACGCTCTGCCTGGCTGCGGCTCTTGTTGTCCATCAGCGTCAGGGAGGGGCTGACGAAGCGGCGACCATCCTGGGTGAGCAGCAGCTGATACTGGTTGTTCTCCCCTTTGAGCAGGGTGAAGTCAAACTCGCCGCCGGCGACCTTGTAACTCTTCTTGAGATGATAATTGCGCGCCTGCTCGACCGAGAGCAGGTTCGCGCCTGAATAGTTGGTAAACGCTATGCCTATGGTGTAGGCGAGCGGGAAGATGATGAAAACCACCATGCCTGCCACACCGGGAAAGATGTAGCGATGGGCATAGGTCTTCTTGTTCATGAAGACGTAGAGGCCAACGGAGACCACCAGCAGATCGAGCAGGGCAAACACCCATTCGCCGCTGGCATACATCATCACGGCCGCATAGCCGTTGAGCACGGCAATCAGCGCCGCCATGGTCCACTTAAGCCAGGTGTGCTTGTCATTGGGACCGGCATAGGATTCGAGAGAAGGTACTACTTCCATGCCATTTAACCTTATTACGCCAAGGGGAGGAAAAGTGGGAGGCCCGAAGGCCTCCCGGGTAGTGCTTGCTTACTGAACGATACGCTTGGCAGCGGTATCCAGGGCTTCATCGACACCCTGACGGCCTGAGGTGACGTTCTTGAGGGCTGTTTCAAAGGAAGACCAGAAGCGGCTCATCTCGGGCACGGACGGCATCGGCTCGCCATTTTGCGCGTTCATCATGGTCGCCTTGATGTTGGCATC
This sequence comes from Aeromonas bivalvium, assembly GCF_000819765.1. Taxonomy (GTDB): domain Bacteria; phylum Pseudomonadota; class Gammaproteobacteria; order Enterobacterales; family Aeromonadaceae; genus Aeromonas; species Aeromonas bivalvium. Next base: position 176,070 of record NZ_CDBT01000020.1, on the reverse strand, counting down.
GGATTCCAGGGTCTTCTGGAAGGATTTGAGTGCCACGGCGCCCAGGGGCTTGTCCGCATTCACCGCAGCCAGTCCCTTGTCGGTCAGCAGGTAGTTTTCCAGGAACTCGACGGCCAGATCCTTGTTCGGGCTGGCGGCGTTGATGGTGGCGCCCAGCACGCCGACGAAGGCCTTGGCCGGCTTGCCGTTCAGGGTCGGCAGCGGTGCGACGCCGTACTTGATGCCGCTCTTGTCCAGGTTGCTCCAGGCCCAGGGACCGTTGATCATCATGGCCACTTCGCCCTTGTTGAACTTGGCATCCATGACGCCGTAGTCGATGCCCTTCTCCAGGTGACCGGACTTGATCATGTCGGCGATGTAACCCACGCCCGCCTTGGCACCTGCGTTGTTGACGCCAGTGTCTTTCACGTCATAACCGGTGGCGGTCTTCTTGAAGGCGTAGCCACCGTTGGCAGCCACCAGCGGATAGCTGAAATAGGGGGTGTCATAGGCCCACATGATGGCGCGCTTGCCATCTTTTTTCAGGGCTTCGTCGATCTTGGCGATCTCTTCGAAGGTCTTGGGCGGCTCGGGCAGCAGGTCCTTGTTGTAGATCAGGCTCACGGCTTCAACGGCAACCGGGTAACCGTAGGTCTTGCCATCGACGGACATGGCATCCCAGGCGAACTGCTCGAACTTGGCCTTCTCGTCGGCATTCGGGGTGACGGGCACCAGCAGACCGGACTTGACCCACTCACCGTAACGGTCGTGGGCCCACAGGAAGATGTCCGGGCCGTTGCCGGTGGCGGCGGCTTGCTGGAACTTCACTTCCACCTGATCCGGGTGCGCCACGGTCACCTTGATGCCGGTCTCGGCTTCGAACTGCTTGCCCACTTCGGCCAGGCCGTTGTAACCCTTGTCGCCGTTGATCCAGATGGTCAGTTGACCCTCGTCGATAGCCGCAGTGGCAGAGCAAGCCACACCCAGGGTAGCCAAACCGATCAGAGAAGAGAGTAATGTCTTTTTCATGAGCCTTTCCTTGTTGTTGTACCGCGCTGCAAGAGCATTGTGTGCAGGATGAATATTATCCCAAAGCCCAATTGCCTCACATGACGCAACTCGCATTTTTGAAATGCAATTACGTACTTCTTTCCAGAAAGTTCTGAAAACATTTTCTTGTTTCAGGTAGTTACCGCATTTTACCGCCACCCCCTCTTACCAATAAGGGAAATAAGTTACCTAACTGAAACATAATTACATAATTGAAAGGGTTTTCATTGGGCTGAAAACCCTTTCAGGGTGGCTTCATGGTTTAATTTGCTAACTAAAGCACCTGCCCGGTTTCTTGCCCTGCCCGCGGGCAAAATAAAAAGGCACCCGGGCCAGGCCGGGTGCCTTTTTGGCAAAAATCAGGGACGGATCACATTACGAGGAGCGGGTGAGCTGATCCTTGAGGTTGGGCGGCACCCCCCTGATGGTCAGGGTATCGGTCTGGGGATCGTAGAAGATCCGGCTGTTCAGCAGTTTCTGCTCGAAGCTCAGGGTCAGGCCGCCACCGGAGCCGACAAACTTGGTCAGCCCCCGCAGGGTGGAGCGGTCCGCCGGGAAGCGGTCCTCCAACTCGTACTCCTTGCCGATGAAGCTGTAGAAATCGAGATCATTGTCCCCCGGCAATTCGGCGGACAATTCGCGAATTTCTATCTCCTCACCGGCGCTGGCCTGCTCGGTGCAATATTTGAAGACCTGCTTCTTGTAATCATTGCGCTCGGCCGGCTCCAGCTGCTGGCTGTCGCAATAATCCTCCACCGCCTGCAGCAAGCCTTTATTTTGCAGCTTGGCATCCATGCCTTCCCGGGCTCCCAATACATCGAGGAAAAAATCCCCGAGCTTGCGCCCGACCCGTCCCTTGCTGAAGGTGATATAGCGGCGAGAATCGGGCTGGGTTTGCCATTCGGTCAAATCGATGCGGGCCACCAGATTAAGCTTGCCGATGTCGAGATATTGAATATGGCTGAGCTCGAGCGCCTCGCTCACGGTCACGCTCTCCTTGCCCTCCAGCAGGGCCATCATCAGATAATCGACCCCGACATAGTTGTATTTGGCAAACAGCAATACACCCTGCTCGTCCAGGGCATGCTCCACCAGATGCTTCACCAGCAGCTGGGTCATGCTGACCGAGAAGGGGACAAACTCCATCTGCTCGCCGAGCAGTTGCTCAAGGGCGATGCGAAAGGCGGGAGACGGCTGCTTGGGTGCCTCTTCACCGTCCGCCAGCTCGGCGACGGCCGCCTCGGGATCGGCAAAGAAACCGAACCCCTTGCCCCCCTTGCCGTTGTAGATGCGATGCAGCTCTGCCATCAGCCCCTGCACCGCCTCGTCAGGGACCAGCGTCTGGCTGCGGGTATCGGCGTGGGGTTGACCGTCACTGCCAGGGCGCAGGGAGTGAAGAATGATCTTGTCGATATCGAGACTCATGTCACAAAGCCATAGTGTTAGCCGAAAGGGTGAAGTATTATAAGGCGCTTTGAACCGAGATGAACCCAAGATTATGCCCATCGTATCAAAGTACAATAACGAGCAATTTGACGCCCTGATGAACGACCTGATCACCGCCCTGGAAAAGCACAAGGCACCGGTGGATCTCAGTCTCATGGTGCTCGGCAATCTGACCACCAACATCATCAATGGCATGGCCCCGGCCCAGCGTCAGGCGATCACCGAAAAGTTCATCCAGGCCCTCACCGCCTCGGTGGATCATCGCCACGATGCCCATTGAGTTTCTTCGCATTCTTTGATGTTTTTCAAGTAGATGGATCACTATGGTCGAAACCGGCAACCCCTATCGTGATAACGTTTCTCGCCTGATCACCTGGGGGCATTGGTTCTCCTTCTTCAACATCATCCTGGCCATGCTGATCGCCACCCGTTATCTGGGCGCCATCGGCTGGCCATCGACCACCCTCGGGGTCGTCTACCTCATCATCAGCTGGATTGGCCACTTCTCCTTCCTGAGCTTCGTCACCTATCTGCTGACCATCTTCCCCTTGAGCTTCGTGCTGCCCAGGGAGAAGCTGCTGCGCTTCGTCTCCGCCGTGGTGGCCACCCTGGCGTTGGTGTTGCTGCTCATCGACACCCAGGTGTTCCGGCTGTTCAAGTTCCACTTGAACGGCCAGGTATGGCAACTGCTGCTGGAACAGGCCCAGACCGAAGAGGGCTCTATCTGGAGCATCATCTTCGTCGCCGTGCCCACCATCTTCCTGCTGCAACTGCTGCTGTCGGCCTATGTGTGGCGCAAGATCAACAAGCGCAAGCGCCGCCAGTACGGCAACCATGTCGGGCTGGCCCTGCTCGCCTGCTTCATCCTGACCCATGTGGTCAACAGCTGGGCCGACGCCACCCTGTATCAGCCCATCACCATGCAGAAGGCGAACTTCCCCCTCTCCTACCCCATGACGGCCAAGAGCTTCCTGGTCAAGCATGGCTGGCTGGATCTGGATCAGTACGAGAAGAAGGCCGAATCCCAGGACGGCGATGGCGACAGCCGCCTGCGCTACCCGCTGCGCCCCCTGAGCGTCAGCGCCCCCACGACCCATCAGAACCTGCTGATCGTGGTGGTGGACTCACTGCGCTATGACATGCTCAACAACATCAACATGCCCAATCTGCAACGCTATGCGGATCAGCACCTCAATTTCCGCCATCACCTGAGCGGCGGCAACGACGATGTCATGGGCATGTTCAGCCTCTTCTATGGCCTGCCCGGCCACTACTACAACGACATTCGTCTGGACAAGACGCCGCCGGTCCTGCTGGACGAGATGCTGCGCCAGGATTACGAATTCGGCCTGTTTGGCGCCCTTGATGATGCCGAGAAGTACCGCCAGAGCATACTCGCCGGGCTGCGCAAGCAGGTGTTCGTGTCACGGCAGCAAGATGACGGCAAGCTGGTGGCGGACTGGCAGCAGTGGCTGGCACAGCGTCCAAGCGACAGGCCCTGGTTCTCCCTGGTCTATCTGTCGGGTCCGGGGGACTATCAGGTGCCTGCCGGCGTCAAGGGCCCCTTCCAGCCCGAACTGACCCGGTTCAACCCGGCCACCGCCTATCGCCCGGAGAACCGCCAGAAGCTGGAGAACCGCTACAAGAACGCCGTCTTCTATGCCGACCAGCAGCTCGAACAGATGCTGAGCCAGCTGCAGCAGCAGGGCCTCGCCGATGAGACCATAGTGGTCGTCACCGCCAACCATGGTCAGGAATTTAACGACACTGAGCGCAACAGCTGGGGTTCGGGCACCAACTACTCCCGCTACCAGGTGCAGGTGCCCCTGGTGCTGGCCTGGCCGGGCAAGGCCGCCGCCAGCATAGCGCAGGGGACCAGCCACATGGATCTGGTACCGACCCTGATGCCCAATATGCTGGGGGTGCGCAATCCTGAGCGGGACTACAGCAGCGGCCGCACCCTGTTCGAGCCGGGCCAGCGCAACTGGCTGCTGGCCGGCGATCAGAATGATTTTGCCATCTATCAGGGCAAGACCATCACCGAGTTCAACCGTCAGGGAGACTTCGAGCTGCGCGACTGGGACAGCTATCGCCACATCCAGCACGCCACCCCGGACATGGGAGCCATGATCCAGGTGATGAACGAGCTCAACCGCTTCTATCGCGCTCCCTAGCCCGGTCGACGAGTCCCATCAGCCCGCCCTCTCGGCGGGCTTTTTATTGCCACGGGATCCCGCTGGCGCCCCCCTTCTGTCTCCCTGACAGGGTCATCCGAAAACGTATTCCTCTCGGCTAGTGATTTCTTTCTCAAAAAAAGCCAATACGATCAAGATCATAAAACTGAAGTGATAATGATTATCAATCATTGATACAACAGGGTTCATCTGCAATAATCCGCGCCCTTCAGGCTAAAACAATAATCATTATCATTTATGAAGTCACCCGTTCATTACTGGCCCATGCTGCTGTCCGGAACAGCCCTGGCCGCCAGCGAGCCGGCCCAGACCGGTTCGCCCGCCCCTGTCCCCCTGGTCCATGAGACCATCATGGTCAAGGGACAACGCGTCGAGCAGAAGCTCTCCGATGTCTCCGGCTCCATCACCGTCATCACGGAGGAAGATCTGGAGCGCCAGGTCGCCACCGAGCTCACCGACGTGTTCAAGAACGAGCCCGGGGTCTCGGTGACCGGCTCCGCCGGTCGGCCGCAGAACATCATCATCCGCGGCATGGGCGGCAACCGGGTGCTCATCATCAAGGATGGGGTGCGGGTCAGCGACGGCTTCGGCGCTGACGACCTCAACGACAAGGTGGGCCGTTTCAGCTTCGATCTCGATGACGTCAAGCAGATAGAAGTGGCCAAGGGAGCGGGATCGTCACTCCATGGCTCCGACGCCATCGGCGGCACCATCGTCATCTCCACCAAGCAGCCGGAGGACTACCTGCAGGGGCAGGATGCCTATCTCGGCAGCAAGGTGCTGCAGGACGGCAGCAGCGACAAGCAGAAACTGAGCGCCACCGGCGCCGCCCGGATACTGGATAGCGAGCACCTGCTGCGGGTCTCCGGCTGGCAGGGGCACGAGACCGCCAACTATGACGAGAGCCGCATCCCGGCGGATCTGGACGGTTTCAGCGCCTCCACCAGCTCACGCTTCCCCTTAAGCGATCACCACCTGCTGCGCCTGGAGCTCGACTACTTCGAGGACAATGCGAAGCGGGATCAGGGGCCGCGCGAAGTGCCCCAGCCCGACGGCAAGTGGCAGGTACGCCAATACCACGAGCAGGGCACTCAACGCACCCAGGGGGGCAAGCTTGGCTGGGAGGCGAGCGGTCTCGACAGCCTGCTGGCGGATCAGTTCACCTGGAGCCTCTATGGCAACCACTCCAAGAACACTGCCACCAAGCGCAGCCTGCTGCAAAACGATCTGCTGAGCGGCTATCCCCGCTATCGCAGCGAGCGGGAGATCGCCACCTTCACCGAAAAGCGCATCGGCAGCGAGCTGGACGTGCGCCGGGATCTCGTCACCGGCGCCATCGCCCACAAGCTGAGCTATGGCGTCGAGCTGGAGCGCACCCGTCACGAGCGGCCGGTGGAGAAGCTGAGCCTGGAGGCGGGAGTGCCCCAGCCCAGCCAGTCCGAGCCCTTCAGCAGTGCCCGCACCGACCGGGCCGGGGTCTGGCTCGGCGACGTGGCGACCCTGGGCCGCTGGCAATTCACCCCCACCCTGCGCATGGATCACCAGTGGCTGCGCCCGCAAGAGGGCAACCAGGGCGAGAACCACAGCTGGCATCTCTCCCCCAGCCTGGCCACCAGCTACCGCATCAACGAGCAGTGGCGCAGCTGGCTCAGCTATGCCAACGGCTTTCGGGCCCCTTCCTACGACAAGGTGTACGGCAACATTCCCCACTACTTCGCCCTGCCGCCGTTCCAGATCATCGCCAATACCGAGCTGCAGGAGGAGACCAGCCACAGCTTCGAATGGGGGATCAGTGGCGAGGGGGAGAGCTGGAGCATCAAGCCGGCCCTCTTCTACAACCGCTACTACAACTTCATCGACTGGCGCGAGGTGGGGCTGCGCCTGAGTGACGGCGTCATCCTGCGCCAGTACCGCAACGTGGCCAAGGCCGAGACCTGGGGGGCGGAACTCGCCGCCAACTACTGGCTGACCCAGGAGTGGGAGCTGGCCACCAAGCTCGGCTGGGTCGACGGGGAAGACAGCCAGGGCGAGGCACTGCGCACCCTGACCCCGCTGGAGGGCAACACTCGCCTGAGCTACCAGACCCATGACTGGAGCCTGGGGGTGCAGGCGGACTACGCCGCGGCCATGAGCCGGGTGCCCAGCTGCGGCAACAGCCTGACCAAGCGCCAGGATGCCTGCCTCACCAGCGCAGGCTGGTTCAGCCTGGGCCTGACGGCGGACTGGCTGATCACCGATGCCCTCAAGGTCAACCTCAAGCTCGATAACCTGTTCGACACCCGCTACACCCGCTATCAGGACGTGGCCGGGCTGGAAGCCGGTACCGACGCCGGACTCTTCACCCAGAGCGGCCGCACCGTCAGTGCCAGCCTGCGCTACACCTTCGTGGGGATCTGATGCACAGCCTGCTGATACTGGCCAGCCTGCTGGCCACCCCGCTTCCTGAGGCAACCCAGGAGGCAGCGCCCCTTATCCCCGAGCGTCCACAAATGATGAAGGGGGAGATAGCCCGCCTCGATCCCTATGGCGGCTGGCGTGACGACAGTCGCCGCACCCCCGATCTGCTAGCGCTCCTGCGCGAGCAGAATCGCTGGACCGACGAGCAACTCGCCGCCCAAAAGCCCCTCGAAACAACGCTGCAAGGGGAGTGGCAGGCCAGAGAGCGGGGCGAGCCCCTGCCGGAAGAGTGGCTGAGCGCGGCCGGCAGCCAGTGGCGCATGGCGGCGGACGGCAGCCTGTGGCAGCGCAGCGGCGCCAATGCCACCCCCCGCCAGCGGCTGGCCCCCCGTCAACCCGCCGAGGGGTACTACGAGCTTGCCACCTGGGCCCTGCACCCGGATGGCCGCCTGCTTGCCCTGGCCGAAGACAGCCGAGGGGATCGGGACTACCGCATCACAGTGCTGGATCTGGCGAGCGGCGAGACGCTCACCACCCTGCCCCACCGTGCCGGCGATCTGCTCTGGAGCCTGGATGGCAAGACCCTCTACACCATTGCCAACGAACCCCGTACCCTGCGCCCCTGGCAGCTGTGGGTCTGGCAGGCCGGCAAGGAGGCGCTGGTGCACCAGGAGGCCGATCCCGCCTGGCTGCTCAGCCTCTATCGCACCACGGACAACCGCCACCTGGTGCTGCAGAGCAACAACCACGACAGCTCGGAGCAATACCTGCTGGATGAGGGCGGCCCGACCCTGCTCAGGGCCCGTGAACGCGGCCTCGAATACTACCTGGATACCCAGGGGGAGAGGGTGCTTGTCAAGAGCAACCGGGACGGGGCCATGGGGCTTTATCAGGCGCCCAGCCTGGCGAACCTGGCGGCTGGTCCCTGGCAGCCCCTCTGGTCCGGCGAGGGCCGGGAGCTCGAGAAGTGGCGCCTGTTTGCCCGCTATACAGTGCTGCAATACCGCAAGGCAGGGGACGACTGGCTCGATGTGCTGGACGCAGACGGCAGGCTGACCCACAGCCTGGCGCTCACCGAAGGGGCGGGCACGGCCTGGATCCAGGGGGCCCATGATCCCGCCAGCCAGCAGATCCTGATCCGCCGCCAGGGCATGGCCGAGGCGCCGCACCAGCGCTGGCTGGATCTCGCCTCCGGTCAATGGCAAGCCGCTGACAAACCGGTCGCGAGCCCCCTCTATCAGAGCGAGCGACGCTGGGTGGTAGGCAAGGACGGCGTCCGGGTGCCTGTCTCCCTGGTGTGGCGCAAGGACATCCAGGCGCCCAAGGCGCTGCTGCTCTACGGCTATGGCGCCTACGGTACCCCCATGCGCCCCTACTACCAGCCCCAGGTGCTGAGCCTGCTGGATCGCGGATTCGTCTACGCCATCGCCCATGTGCGCGGCGGGGGCCTGCTGGGGGAGGCGTGGTACAAGGAGGGTCGCGGCCAGCGCAAGCAACACAGCGTGGACGATTTCCTGGCGGTGGCAGACAGCCTGGCCCGGGATCCCGCCATCGATCCGGACCGGCTGTTCGCCATGGGGGGCAGCGCCGGCGGCCTGCTGGTGGCGGCGGCCCTCAATCAGGCGCCGACCCGCTTCGCCGGGGCCGTGTTGCAGGTGCCCTTCGTCGACCTGCTCGGCACCATGCAGGATCCCGAGCTGCCCCTCACCCGCCAGGAGTACGGGGAGTGGGGCAATCCGGCCATCCCGGCCGACTATGCGGCCATGCGCCGCCTGAGCCCCTACGACAACCTGCACCCGGCCCCCTACCCGCCCCTCTATGTGACGGCCGGGCTGCACGACAGCCAGGTCCCCTACTGGGAGCCCCTCAAGTGGCTGGCCCGCCTGCGGGCCCACAGCACGGGGGCCGGTCCCTATCTGCTGCACACCGAACTCGACGGCGGCCATCTCGCCAGTGCGGGCACCGCGCAGCAGAAGGCTGCCCGTGAATATGCCTTCCTGCTCTCCCTGGCTGGGGTCCGTCACTGATGTCCGCCTTCACCTTTTCTGTTTTGGAGTCACCCATGAAACCCTCCTCCCTGGCCCTCTGGCTGGCGGCAACCCTGCTCTCCCAGCCCCTGCTGGCGGCCGAGCTGCAGTTTGTCGATGAGTCACCCCTCTCCACCACGCCCCAGGCCTGGCTCGAGCAGCGCCTGGGCGTGACGCTGGCCCCCGACTACGACAGGGCCAGCCTGCTCGGCCATCACTACAGCTTTCGTATGCTGGTCAACGGCCTGCCGGTAGCCACCACCCAGGCCGCCGTCAGCATAGACGGCGCGGGCAGACCCTGGCGTCTCTATCACAATCTGCGCCCCTTGCAGAGCGCCACGCCCGGCTGCGATGCCAGCACCAGCCTGGATCCCCTGCTCGGCCAGCTGCGCGCCGACGGCAGCCAGATAGACCCGCTGGGGCCGGTCGAAGCCTGGTACTGGCGTGACGGCGACACCCTGGTCCCCGCCTTGCGCCAGCGGGTGAGCGAACACAAGGACGGCAATGCCAAGGCCAGCCGGGTCCAGCTGTTTGCCAGTTGCGAGGGGGATCGCGAGATCGGCCGCTGGGGCGATCAGGCGAGCACCCAGGCCGTGCGCACCCCGGATGCGGGGGATCAGAACGTCATGGCACGGGTATTCGATCCCGATCCCCGCACCCAGCTGCAAGACGCCAGCCTAGTCTGGCACGAGGCCCTGGTGCTGGCGGATGCCGCCTATCAGGACCAGGTGGAACTGCCGGTCACCCTGCAGGGCACGGATTATGTGCTGAGCGGCCCCCACGCCAGAGTGGTGGATGCCATGGCACCCAGCACGGCTCCCTACCAGGCGGACAACCCGCAGGCCTTTCGCCTGATCCGGGACGACCCGGGCTTTGCCGACATCAACGCCTACTACCACCTGGACTTGGCCCAGCGCCACCTCAAGGCCCTCGGCTTCACCGACCTCATCCCCGGCGCCCTCGACGTCGACACGGACGCAGGCTATCAGGACAACTCCCTCTACGATCCGTTCGAGCGCAGGCTGGAGCTGGGCCGCAGCGGCGTCCCCGATGCCGAGGATCCCATGGTGATCTGGCACGAATTCGGCCACGGAGTGCAGCACCACATCCTGCCGGATCTCGGGGAAGAGGGGGACTGGGGCGCCATCGGCGAGGGCTTCGGCGACTTCCTGGCCGCCAGCCATCGCCAGCGCAGCGAGGCGGGCCGCCAGTTCGAGCCCGCCATGGTGTTCAACTGGGATGCCCGCTTCACCGACCGCACCCCGCGCCAGCTGGACGATGCTCGGGCCCGCTACCACCCGGACTACAACTACCCGGCTCACCGCACCATCAACGGCAGCAACGGGGATCAGCTGTGGGGCACCCCGCTGTTCCAGGCCCTGCTGGCCTCGGTGGCCGAGCACGGGGAAGGGGCGCGGGACGAGTTCGATCGCCTGGTCATCGAGTCTCACTTCGGCCTGGGGCCCGCCATCCGCATGCCGCAGCTGGCCCGCATTACCGTGGACACGGCGGCGCGCCTCTACCCGGCGCGATCCTATGCTCGCCATCTGGAGCAGGCGTTTCGCCAGCACGGCCTGTTGCAGGCCCCGGTCAATGTCGCCCTCACCGAGGACGGCGCCCTCGAGTGGGGGCAGCGCCAATCGGTGCAGCTGCACCTGAGCAACGCCGGCAGCACCCCGGTGACCCTCAACGCCCTGACCCTGTCCCTGCCCGCCGGCCTGCAGGCCGATCCCCATGCCTGGCAGCCGGCGACCCTGGCGGTAGGTGCCAGTCTCACCGCCACCCTGCGGTTGCTGGCCACCAGCCCGCTCGCCTGTGGCGACGAGGCGAGCCTCTCGGTGAACCTGGCCATGAGCGGCACCAGCCCGACCGAGCGCCAGTGGCAGCAGTCCCTCACCCTGCCCATCGGCACCCCCGTCATCAGCCGGGCCAGCGGCCAGCCCATGACCCTCAAGGATGCCCAGAGCGAGGAGGTGCGCGGCATCAGCGAAACCAGCCTGGTGCTGGAGAAGAGCGATGCCCGGGTGAGCGATCGCCTGCAACTGAACCTGGACTTGCAGCATCAGGCCCTGGATGAGCTGGAGATCTGGCTCAACTCCCCCTCAGGCACCCGCATCCAGATCTGGGACAAGGGCTACAGCCCGTTGCCACGGCTCAAAGGGGTCTTCCCCACCGAGCTGCTGCCCCTGCAAGCTTTTAGCGCCCTGACAGGAGAGCCGCTGGCCGGCCGCTGGACCCTGGAGGTGGTGGACAGCAAACCGGGCAACCAGGGCCGCATCAACGGCTGGAGCATCAGCCAGCGCACCGGCGCCCAGTGTGGCAAGCCAGCCCCCCTGCCCGATGACGGCATCATCCACTTCGACACCGCGGACAGCAGCGGGGGCGGTGCCTTCAACCTGCTCTGGCTGCTGCCCCTGGCGCTCTGGCGCCGCCTCTGCCGTCGCGGCTGATCCATCCCTGTAAAAGCAAAGAGGGGCCAAGGCCCCTCCAAGGACAAGAAATGAAGATGAGAATGACACCGCTGGTCTGTCTGCTGGTCCCCCTGCTCAGCGCCTGTGGCGGTGGCGAGTCCGACGATGCGCCCCTGACTCCCCCCGACTACCGCCTCACGGCCAGGCTGCCGGCGGCGGGCACCCTGTGCGCCAACCTGAACCAGAACGACAGCTGCGAGCCAGGCGAGCCCGTGGTCAGTGGCGAGGCAGGTGCCCATCGGCTGAGCGCCAGCGCCCCCGGCCTGCTCACCAGCCCCTTGCTGTTCATCCCCCGGGATCCGGGCGCCCTGACCCTGACCCATCCGGCGGCGCGCCTGGATGATCAGACCCTCACCCCCACCCCCTTGAGCACGCTGTTGCAGACCCGGGTCGCGGACGGGCTGCCGCCGGCCCAGGCCCTGGCCGAGCTGCTGCGTGGCTTGGCGCCCCTGCAACCGGGTCAGGGGCTCGCGGCGCTGGCACAACTGGAAGGGTTCAATGGCGCCCTCGGCGAGCTGGCCGTGGCGGCGCGCGATGACCTCGCCACCTTGCCCGGTCTTGCCGCTGGCGAGCGCCTGCGCCAGATCTGGCAGGGGCTGGTCACCCTGCTGCCCGAGCTCGCCCGCCACTTTGCCGCCAGTCCCGAACTGCTGAGCCAGCAGAGCCGACTCGCCAGCGTGCTGGTGCAGCAGCAACCCAGGGCCCTGGTGACCGCCGGCGGCGTCACCACCTACACGGACGGGGTGGATTACCTGCTGACCCAGGAACCCGCCGATCACCCGGGTCAGGAGGCGAGCCTGGGCCAGGCGCCCCTGCGCTATCGCAAGCTGGACGGCCAGGGGCAGCCCCTGGCGGACAATGCCGACCAGTGGGAGTGCGTGGAGGATCTCAACACCGGCCTCGTCTGGGAGAAGAAGCTCGATGATCCGGACAGTCCGCGAGACAAGCACCGCACCTTCGCCTGGGCCCTCGGCGATTATGTGCCCACCCAGGAGGAGCTGGACTACGCCTGCCCCGAGGGGGAGGCCATCTGCACCACCGAGCAGTATCGCCAATGGCTCGATGCGCAGCAGCTGTGCGGCATCCAGGGCTGGCGTCTGCCCCACTCCCGCGAGTTGATGAGCCTGCAGCACTACGGCTCCCTCGCCCGCCAGGATGGTCAGCTCGTCACCCTGGATGTGCGCTACTTCCCCGACGTCAGCACCACGACCAAGGATTTCAGCGGCTACTACTGGAGCCAGACCCTGACCCCGTCCCGGCGCCTCGAGAGCGCCCCCCTGAGCGCCATTGCCCACATCTTCCTCGGCGAGGATGCCGGCACCGACTACGCCACCACAGTTCAAAACAGCGATGATGCCAACGGTCTGCAACTGCGCCTGGTGGCCGAGGTAACCCGATGAACAAGTATCTTCTGACCCTGCTGCTCACCCTGTGCAGCCCGCTGGCACTGGCCATCGCCATCTGCGACGACACCCTGCCGCGTACCAGCCCAAGTTCCCGCTTCCTGGATCGCGGCAACGGCACCGTCACCGACCGGGCTTCCGGCCTCACCTGGATGCGCTGCCAGCTCGGCCAAAGCTGGCAGAATGGAAGCTGCAGCGGCGAGCCGACCCGGCTCTACTGGCAGCAGGCCCTGCTGACCGCAGAGCGGATCCGCACCGAGCCGAGCCATGTCCTCCACGGCTTCGGCGGCCACACCGATTGGCGCCTGCCCACCATCAAGGAGCTCATCAGCATACTGGAGTCCGCCTGCTACAAGCCGGCATTGAACGAGACCCTCTTCCCCCGCGCCATGGCCGGGGACGGCAAGGAGGTGAACGACGGCTATGTCTACCTCTGGTCCTCGACCCCGGTGCCCGCCAGCAGGGGCGTCGCCTATCTGGACATCACCAGTGGCGCCGTCGGAATGCGCTCACCCGGTTCCTGGGCGAAGCAGGTGCTGCTGGTACGCTGAGAGCACGACTGGCAGAGGGCTCTGCCAGCCGTTTTCCGCCCGGATCGGTACGAGCACTCGGCACATCGACAGAAAATAGCCAGATAACGTCATTGTGTGGCCGAACAGGCGGGATTTGCGTGGCAGAGCGCTGGTATGAAAGGCACAGAGCGGTTAGTCTAGCGACGATAGACCAATCCCATGAGGTACAGATGAAAACCGTATTGCGTTTTAGCCTGCTGGGCGCCTTCTTGCTGAGCGGGCATGCCTTCGCCGCCGAACCGAAAAAATTTGATATCAGCATGTTTCCGGCCGCCGAAGTGAACCAGGAACGTGTCGTGATCCGTCTGCCGGAAGTCGAGAACGAAGCCGACATGATGGTCGAGCTGCAAGTGGGCAAGAAGATGCTGGTGGACTGCAATGTCCCCCGCTTCGCCGGCAACCTGGAGCAGCACAGTGTCAAGGGCTGGGGTTACAACTACCTGACCCTGGGCAAGGTATCAGACCCCATCAGTACCCTGATGGCCTGCCCGGATGGCCAGAAGAAAGAGAGCTTCGTCCAGATCTATGGCCAGGGCTTCTTCGTGAACTACAACTCCAAGCTGCCCTTCGTCATCTATGTGCCCCAGGAGTACGAAGTACGCTACCGTCTGTGGCGTGCCGATGCCCAGGCCCAGCCGGCCATGATCGAGTGATCCCGTGCCCTGTGGCCCAATCCGGCCAGCTGCGACAATGACAACCAAAGGGCGCCACCGTGCGCCCTTTTCCTTGGCCAAAAAAGGGGGATTTCGGTGACAATCTCATGACGAAACATGTCATAACTCCGTTATTTTTCTCACTTTTTAATCAAGTGGCCCCAACTGTTTCCCATCGGCACGACACCGACAAGTTCAATAAAATATTTTTATCCATATAGTGAGAAAATTGATTTTGCACTCTGTAAAAGCCTGATGATACTTGCCCGCAAAGGTCAAACTAACCAGAACAAGAGCACTATGAGCTTCGAATCAGACAAGCGTTTCAACGACTTCAAACATTTTCCCCGTGGCCTGCGTCGCAGTGGTGAATTCACCGTCGCCGAAGCAGACAGTCTGGAAAAATACGGCACCGCCATGCTGGCCATCTATCAGGGCAACCTGGCCCCCCGGGACGAGGTGGAGACCGCCTTTGCCGAGCAGCTCAAGGCCGGTGAGGCCGGCAGCAACCCCCACGCCAAGGTGTGGTTCAAGTACCTCAAGGTGATTGGTCCCAAGCGGGTGCATCGTCTGTGCACCGTCGCCGGCGGCGCCAGTGACGATGCCGGCGGCAGCTTCGACGGCGGCGGTGGCAGTGCGGGTGGCGGTGACGAGTCCCTCGACTGATGGATACCGAACTGCTGCGTACCTTCATCGAAGTCAGCAAGACCCGTCACTTCGGCCGCGCCGCCGAGAATCTCTATCTGACCCAGTCGGCGGTGAGCTTTCGCATCCGCCAGCTCGAGCAGCAACTCGGGGTCAGCCTGTTTGCCCGCCATCGCAACAACATCAGGCTGACCGCCTCCGGTGAGCGTCTGCTCCCTTACGCCGACGCCATCTTGCACACCCTGGGCCGCGCCAAGCAGGACGTGGCCCTCTCCCCCGGCTTCAGCCAGCAACTCGCCATCGGCGCCCCTCCCGTGTTCTGGGAGCTGGATTTCAACGACTGGCTCAACCATGTCTATGCCCTGGCACCGGGCCTGGCGGTACGGCTCGAGACCGCCTCTCGCGAGCACCTCTGCCGCCAGCTGCTGGAGCGCTCCCTGGACTTGGCCCTGCTCTCCGAGCCGACCAAGATCGACGAGATAGCCCTGCACCCCATCGGCGAGCTGGTGTTCGAGCTGGTAAGCCGGGACCCGGCCGCCAATGCCGACAGCCTGATGCAGATGCCCCATATCCATCTCGACTGGGGCACCAGCTTCGAGCCTCAGCCGAGCCGGTTGCAGAGCCTGCAGAAGACCCCGGTGCTGCACTCAAGCTCCGCCAGCATGGCGCTGCAATTCGTGCTGGCCAACGGCGGCGCCGCCTACCTGCCAAGGCGCATGCTGACCCCCTTCCTGGAACAGGGTCGCCTGCATCTGGTGGAAGGGGGCCAGCCCCTGCGCCGTCCGCTTTACCTCGCCTATCTGGAGAAATCCGATCGCCGTGAGCTGATCGATCAGCTGCTCACCCTGCCCCTGGGCTGGGACGGTGCCGAGCTCTACCTGCCGGCCCCACAGGGTTGACCTGTGCCAAAAAACAGCAGGGGCCCGCGGGCCCCTGCTGTTTTTTATGTCGGCTCACCGGCCCTCAGCCGTAGTGGCGCCTGTCGTTGGCCTGGGCCAGCAGCAGACGGCTCTCTTTCAGGAACTGATCCGCATGGGGACCGAAGAAGTCGGACACCTGGCGAAACGCGGCGATGAAGCCTGCCCTGTCCCCCTGCTCCAGCAGATGGAGCCCCTCGCCAAAGCGCTCGAAGTAGCGGCGCACCATGGCCAGATTCTGGGGGGAGGAGAGGATGATGTCGGCATAAAGCTCGGGATCCTGGGCAAACAGCCGCCCCACCATGGCCAGCTCCAGCCGGTAAATCGGCGAGCTTAGATTAAGCAGCCGCTCCAGATCCGCTCCCTCCCGGGAGAGATGCCAACCGTAGGCGAAGGTGGCGAAGTGGCGCAGCGCCTGAATGAGGGTCATGGCCTCGTCGTGAGCCTTGGCCTCCACCTGCTGCAGGCGTGCGCCCCAGATGGTCATCTGATCCAGCAGCCACTGGCTGGCGGCGCCGTCACGGCCCTGGCAGCAGACGATCACCTGCTTGGCCAGGCTCGCCACGTCCGGCCCGAACATGGGGTGCAGCCCCAGCACAGGCCCTTGGTGCACCGCCAGCATGTGCTCGAGTGGCGCCGCTTTCACGCTGGTTACATCCACCAGCAGGCAATCCGCAGGCAGCTTGCCAAGCCGATCGATCACCTGGCAGGTGACGTCGATGGGCACGGCCACCATCACCAGCCCCGCATCGGCCAGGATGTCGTCGGCCCTGGGCCAGTCGGCCTGCTCCAGGGTCTCGACCCGGTAGCCCGAGAGGCTGAACAGGTTGCCGAACAGACGGCCAAGCTGACCCTGGCCCCCTATGATCACCACCTTGCCCAGATCCGGCTTCATGCACTTGAAGTGGTGTTCCTTGTCGCTGGTCGATTCGAGGATATAGGATTCGCGCATCACCCGGCGCAACACGTCCTCGATGAGATCCCCGGGCACCCCGAGGCGCTCGGCTTCTTCCCGGCGGCGGGCCAGCATGCTCGCCTCCCGATCCGGTGCATAGATGGGCAGACCGTGGCGGCTCTTCACCTCGCCCACTTCCCCCACCAGGGCCAGACGGGCGGCCAGCAGATCGAGCAACTGCTTGTCCACCGCATCTATCTTGTCCCTGAGGGCGTTCAACTCTTGTGCCATATCCAGTCCCTGCCGGCGCCGCCCGCAAGCGACGCCATGTGAATCAATACGTTGTGACAAGATACCACGGCTTAACGCCCAGTTCTGCCCTTGAGCGGCGCCGCCAGCTGGCTGTGGCAGCGGGCCAGCAGCGCATCCGTGGTCTCCCAGTCGATGCAGGCATCTGTGATGGAGACCCCGTAGCGCATGTCGCACTTGGGCTGCTCGCTGGACTGGTTGCCTTCAAACAGGTTGGATTCGAGCATTACCCCTATGATGGAGCGGTTGCCCTCCTGGATCTGGTGGATGACGTTGTCCGCCACCTTGGGTTGCAGACGGTGATCCTTGCTGGAGTTGCCGTGGCTGCAATCCACCACCAGGCCGGGCAGCAGACCCGCCTTTTCCAGCGCCTCTTCCGCCAGGGACACATTGACCGAGTCGTAGTTCGGGTGCTTACCGCCGCGCAGGATCACGTGGCCATCCGGGTTGCCCTGGGTCTGCAGCAGCGCGACCTGGCCCTGCTGGTTGATCCCCATGAAGGCGTGGGGGCTGGAGGCCGCCTGCAGCGCATTGATGGCGGTGCCCAGGTTGCCGTCGGTGCCATTCTTGAAGCCCACCGGCATGGAGAGACCGGAGGCCATCTCCCTGTGGGTCTGGGATTCGGTGGTGCGGGCGCCGATGGCCGACCAGGAGAAGAGCTCAGCCAGGTATTGGGGGCTGATGGGATCCAGCGCCTCGGTCGCGAGCGGCAACTCCAGCTCGGCCAGCCAGCAGAGCAGCTCCCGGGCGCGGTGCAGTCCCAGCTCCACGTCGAAGGTGCCATCCAGGTTCGGGTCGTTGATAAAGCCCTTCCAGCCGACCGTGGTGCGCGGCTTCTCAAAGTAGACCCGCATGACAATGTAGAGAGAGTCCTGATAGGCGTCATGCAGCGCTTTGAGTCTGGTTGCGTACTCTTTGGCGGCGTCCATGTCGTGGATGGAGCAGGGACCACAGATCACCAGCAGACGGTGATCGCGACGATGGATGATGTCGGCTATGGTATTGCGGGCCCCTTGCACGAATGCCAGGGCACGATCGGAGATGGGCAGTTTCTCCTTGAGCTGGGCAGGCGTGATCATCACTTGTTCGGACTGGATATGGATGTTGTTCAGGGGATCTCTTTGCATCTTCTCATTCTCTCTACTGTATTAAAGCCAACAGCACCAACTGTTCATTTTTGTTTACACAAGTCAGCACTTCGTTACGCAACCGCCCCCACCTTACCAAGGAAAAACAAACAATCAAGTGAAAACAGCGTCTTTACACGCTATCAGATGGATAAATGACCAAGCACGCCGGTATTCACCACCAGAATGTAGCGGTTGGCAGGGCCAGAACAGCACCATTTCGTAAATAAATAATTACACCCTCCACCTTCAACCTCATCCCTCTCTCCCCCAGCCCCCTCCGGGTGGCGACCCCGGGCACAAAAAAGCGGGGCACCTGGCCCCGCTTGCACTCCCGTGTTGCTCTTCTTTTATTATTTGCCGTGGGCCTTGATGACCTCCACCGCCTTGTCCGGGAAGTCGCTGAACACGCCGTCCACATCCGCCTGATAGAGGAAGATGTTGAGCAGGTCGGTGAAATCCTTGGCATAGGCCGGGATCTGACCCTCGTCCTGGCGGAAGGTATAAGGATGCACCTTGAGGCCGGCGGCGTGGGCTTCCTTCACCATGGCGGTGATGACAGGCTTGCCCTGGGTACCCGGCTCGGTCACCACCATGGGCTTCCAGGGGCCAATCCCCTCGGCATAGCTGGCGATGGTCTTCATGGCGCCCGGCTTGAACATCCAGTCGTAGTCATAGGGGGTCGCCTGGCCCTTGGCGTCGTAGACCATGGTCTCGTGCCAGTCGGTTTCGGCCATCAGCTGCACCAGTTTCAGATCCATCCCCATGGCTGGCATCAGCTCGGTGTCGATGCGCTTGAGCTCATCGGCGTCGAAGCTCTGCAGGTAGATCTTGCTCTCTTTACTGGTGTAGCCGTATTGCTTGAGCACGGTCAGCACCGCCTTGGAGATGTCCTTGCCTTCGTGGCGGAACAGCCAGGGGGCTTTTATCTCCGGGTAGATGCCGATGTGCTTGCCGGTGCTCTTGTTGAGCCCCTGGATCATCTCTATCTCTTCCTGGAAGGTGTGGATGCGAAAATCCGACTGCCACAGGGGGAAGCGGGCCGGATAGACGGGCACCTGCTTGCCGTCCACCAGCTGGAACGGCTCCGTCATGCGCAGGGAGCGCACCTCGGCCAGGGTGAAGTCCACCACATAGTAACGACCATCGGCGCGGGCCCGGCCGGGGAAGCGCGTCGCCACGTCCGTGATGCCGTCGAGGAAGTGATCGTGCATCACTACCAGCTGGTCATCCTTGGTCATCACCAGATCCTGCTCCAGATAGTCGACGCCCATGCCATAGGCCAGGGCCTTGGATGCCAGGGTGTGCTCGGGCAGGTAGCCGGAGGCGCCGCGGTGGGCGATCACAATCTTGCCTTCATCGGCGGCCAGGGCAGGCACAGAGAGAGCGGCGCCGAGGGAGAGGGCAAGCAGGGGGATGGCAAATGATTTCATCTTGGATGCTCTTGTTGTTTTGAAGGGTCGGTCAGACCGCCAGCCCCGGAGGTAGACGGGGGCTGGGGTAGATTCTTTTTATATGGGAAAAAGATGACGGGCAGATGATGACAGCCCAGGCGGCCACACTGCCGGGGATGAGGGGCATGCCCCTCATCCCCCTCGTCGTCACATGGCCTGGGGCAAGGCGTGATGATACTGCTCGAGCCAGGCTTGCAGCCGGGCCTGCTCGGCCGCGCTCAGGCGCAGCCCCAGCTTGCTGCGGCGCCATAGTATGTCTTCCAGGCCGTGGGCCCATTCACACTCCAGCAGGTAGCGCACCTCGGATTCGTACAGACCGGCACCAAAGTGCTCGCCCCGCTCCTGTTGCAGCCAGAGGCGGGCCTGGCTGCCGTAGGCCTCGCTGATGCGCTGGGCACTGCGTTCGTCCAGCCAGTCAAACTCGAGCCTGTAGGCCCGGGCCAGCTCCTGGGTGCTGCAATCGAATTCGCCGCCGGGCAGCCGGCTGGTGGCGGTCCAGTCCTCTCCCATCTGGCTGAACCAGGGCTTGAGCTTGTGGCATGCCGCCTGGGCCAGCTTGCGGTAGGTGGTGAGCTTGCCGCCAAACACCGACAAAAGCGGTGCCCCGTCGGCGTCGCCGGAGAGTTCCAGGGTATAGTCCCGGGTCACCGCCTGGGGGGAATCGGACTCGTCATCGCACAGCGGTCTCACGCCCGAGTAGGTCCAGACCACGTCTTTGGGGGCTATCTTGCGGGTGAAGTGGGCATTGACCACGTTGCACAGATAGTTCACCTCCGCATCGCTGATGTGGGCGTCCCGGGCGCTGCCCTTGTGCTCCACGTCCGTGGTGCCGATGAGGGAGTAATCCTGCTGGTAGGGGATGACGAAGACGATGCGATGATCCTCGTTTTGCAGGATATAGGCCTCTTCGCGCTCGTGAATGCGCGGCACTATGATGTGGCTGCCCTTGATGAGGCGAATGCCGCGGGGGGATTTTTCGTGGATCCCCTCGTCATAGAAGGTCTTGACCCAGGGGCCCGCCGCGTTCACCAGTCCCTTGCAGGTGACGGTGAAGCGCTCTCCCCCTTCCCGCTCCAGGGTCAGGGTCCACTGCTTGTCGCCACGCTCTGCCTTGACGCAGCGGGTGCGGGTCTGCACATGGGCCCCCTTGCTGCGGGCCATCATGGCATTGAGTACCACCAGACGGGCGTCGTCGACCCAGGCATCCGAATACTCGAATCCCTTGTCGATCCCGGCAACCAGGCCATCCTGGGGCAGGAGGCGAACGCCACAGCTGCCCTTGAGCTTGTCGCGCTTGGCCAGGTTGTCATAGAGGAAGAGACCGGCGCGGATCATCCAGGCCGGGCGCAGGTGTGGGCGATGGGGCAGGCGAAAACGCATGGGGCGGGCGATGTGCGGCGCCATGGCGAGCAGCACTTCCCGCTCAGCCAGGGCCTCTTTCACCAGCCTGAACTCGTAATGCTCGAGATAGCGCAAGCCACCGTGGATCAGCTTGCTGGAGTTGGACGAGGTCGCCGAGGCGAGATCATGAGCCTCGAACAGACCGACTTTCAGGCCACGACCCGCCGCATCGGCCGCGATGCCGACCCCATTGATGCCGCCACCGACGACGACCAGATCATAATGTTCGCTCATGTTCACCTACTTTCTTATTTTTGCGTTCGCCAACGTGGCAATGTTTTATTTCGCTCATATTAGAGCATTAAAAAGCGATAAACGAACATTTCATGAAGAAAGTGTGATCGAGATAGAGGACGTCGTCGAAAAAGGCGCCTCTGCCCCGCCCTCCCTGCCAGCCCCACTGGCGCGGCAAGGTCGTGTGCTCTGTATTGGCAGGGGGCCATGACGGCAGGATGGCGGCTTGATGACAGTGACCGGGACTAAGGCCGAGACCCGGCGCGGGACGGAAGGAAGGTAGCGAAGCATCAGGCCGCCGAGGGGCGGCCAAAGGGAAGCCGAGGGACGTCAGTAAGAAGGGGACACTGGCGTCATCAGCAGATATGGCAGGCGATCTGGTGCTGGGCCATGATGCGCATCAGCTTCTCGGGAGGGGACTGGTCGGTGAACAGGGCGTGGACCTGATTGAGGTGGCCCAGGTTGACCATGGCGTTGCGGCCAAACTTGGTATGGTCGGCGGCCAGAAACACCTGACGGGAGTGGGCGATGATGGCCTGGGCTATCTTCACCTCGTGATAGTCGAAATCGAGCAGGGAGCCGTCGCCATCGATGCCGGAGATGCCGATGACGCCATAGTCCATGCGAAACTGACCGATGAAGTCCCGGGTCGCCTCGCCGACGATGCCGCCATCCCGGTTGCGGATCTCGCCACCGGCGATGATGACGGTGAAGTCATCCTTGGCGGTCAGAATGCTGGCCACGTTGAGGTTGTTGGTGACGATGCGCAGCTCCCTGTGGTCCAGCAGGGCCCGGGCGATGGCCTCCGTGGTGGTGCCGATGTCGATGAAGAGCGACGAGCCGTCGGGAATGTTGGCGGCCACTTCCCGGGCGATACGCTCCTTCTCCTTGAGCTGCATCACCTTGCGGGCACTGTAGGCGGTATTGACGGTACTCGAATGCAATGAGGCACCGCCATGATGGCGCCGTATCTTGTTCTGCTCGGCGAGATCGTTCAGATCCCGGCGAATGGTCTGGGGGCTGACGTCGAAATGACTCACCAGATCTTCCGTCGAGACAAATCCCTGCCGCGTCAGGACGTCCAATATCTCCAGATGTCGTTGGGTTTGCTTCACGTGTGTACTCCGATGATGAAACAAAAAAAGGCCCCGGCAGATGCGGGGCCTTTTGGAGTTTACCTTATCCCCTTTCGGATCAATAAGGTCAGGATCACGTTTTATGCCTTATTGGCGGCCGCCTTGGCTGCCACTGCGATGTTTTCGTGCTTGAGGGTCATGGCCAGCAGCACGATGGAGAGCACGCAGGAAACGGTCAATACCAGGAAGCCACCGTCCCAGCCGAAGTGGTCGACCGTGTAGCCCAGCATGGCGTTGGCCGCCACGGCGCCGCCCAGGTAACCGAACAGGCCGGTGAAGCCTGCCGCGGTACCGGCCGCCTTCTTGGGCGCCAGCTCCAGGGCGTAGAGACCGATCAGCATGACGGGGCCGTAGATGAGGAAGCCGATGGCAATCAGGGCCATCATGTCCACGGTCGGGTTGCCTGCCGGGTTGAACCAGTAGACCAGCACTGAGAGGGTCACCAGCACCATGAACAGGATACCGGCCGGGGCACGGCGACCCTGGAACAGCTTGTCCGAGATCCAGCCGCACAGCAGGGTGCCCGGGATACCCGCCCACTCATAGAGGAAGTAGGCCCAGGAGGAGTGATCCACGCTGAAGTCCTTGGCCTCTTTCAGATAGGTCGGGGCCCAGTCCAGCACGCCGTAGCGAATGAGGTAGACGAAGGCGTTGGCGATGGCGATGTACCACAGCAGCTTGTTGCGAAACACGTACTTCATGAAGATCTCCTTGGCGGAGAACTCCTGCTCGTGGCTTTCGTTGTAATCCTTGGGGTAATCGTCCTTGTACTCCTCGATGGGAGGCAGGCCGACCGATTGCGGGGTATCGCGCATCACGAAGAAGATGATCACCGCAATGGCCGCGGCGGCCGCCGCCGGCACGTAGAAGGCGCTGCGCCAGTCGTTGAACCAGCCCATGCCGAGGATGAACAGCGGGCCTATCATGCCGCCACCCACGTTGTGGGCCACGTTCCAGACCGAGACGATCTCGCCCCGCTCCTTTTGTGACCACCAGTGCACCATGGTGCGACCGCAGGGGGGCCAACCCATGCCCTGCACCCAGCCGTTGAGGAACAAGAGCACGAACATGATGGCAATGCTGGAGGTCGCCCAGTGCATGGTGCCCATCATGAACATGATGCCGGCCGAGAGCAGCAGACCGGCGGAGAGGAAGTAACGGGCATTGGATCGGTCGGAGACGTTGCCCATCAGGAACTTGGAGAGGCCATAGGCGATGGAGACCCCGGACAGGGCCAGGCCCAGATCGCCGCGGGAGAAGCCCTGCTCCACCAGATAGGGCATGGCCAGACTGAAGTTCTTGCGCACCAGGTAGTAACCGGCGTAGCCGAGGAAGATCCCGAAAAACATCTGCCAGCGCATGCGCTTGTAGAAGGGGTCCACCTTGTCGGCCGGCAGGCGCTCTATGTGGGGCGCGGGCCTGAACAAACTAAGCATCTTAGTGTCCTTGTCTTGTTGTTATGGGGTTGAGGAAGTTATCCGGTCCAGGATGCACGATCAGAACAACCTGATTCGTAAGCGAGCCTATTATGCGCATTTTGGAACATTCAATCTGTGATGAAACCGAAAATATTACAGTTTTATTACAGTTGATGGGCACAAATGAGCAGAAAGTCGGCGGAACGACAGGCGGCAATGGCGCGGCCTACAGGCTAACCACTAAGAGGTAAACCACTTTGACAACACCGTCTTTCGTCACATTTTCTTAGCAATGAATGGGATCTTGTCCACATTTCCCAACAGAGGGGTGTGGCGAACAGAGGAGAAAGGTTTATTTTCTCTTTCGTCCGACAACGAGCGCAAACGAGCATAACGTTTGCGCAGGTTCAAAAAACAACAAGTACGGTGTCGAGACCAAGTGGACTGAAAACATGGAATATCAAAACCTGTCTGTGGGTGGATAAAAAGGAATCTAACGGTATGAGCATACAAAGACCCAATACCCTGCTCGGCGAGTGCCTCGCCGAATTTATCGGCACCGGCCTGCTGATCTTCTTCGGCGTCGGTTGCGTGGCGGCCCTGGTGCTGGCCGGCGCCAACTTCGGCCAGTGGGAAATCTCCATCACCTGGGGCATGGGGGTGGCCATCGCCATCTATGTGACCGGCGGCATATCAGGCGCTCACCTGAACCCGGCGGTCACCCTGGCGCTGATGACCTTCTGCGGCTTCGACAAGCGCAAGGTGGTGCCCTTCATCATCGCCCAGATAGCGGGCGCCTTCGCCTCCGCCGCCCTGGTCTACTTCCTCTACGCCAACCTGTTCACCCAGTGGGAACTGACCCATGGCGTGGTGCGCGGCAGCGTCGAGAGCCTCGGCACCGCCGGCATCTTCTCCACCTACCCCAATGCCCTGCTCAGCAACATGCAGGCGTTCGCGGTCGAGCTGGTGATCACCGCCGTGCTGATGCTGGGCATCATGGCCCTGGGGGATGCGAACAATGGCGGCCCCAAAGGCTTCGCCGCCGCCCTGCTCATCGGCATCCTGATCGCGGTGATCGGCGCCTCTCTCGGCCCCTTGACCGGCTTTGCCATGAACCCGGCCCGTGATTTCGGTCCCAAATTGTTCGCCTTCTTCGCAGGCTGGGGCGACATGGCCCTGACCGGCGGTCGCGACAACCCCTACTTCTGGGTACCCATCCTCGGCCCCATCGTTGGCGCCCAGCTGGGTACCGCTCTCTATGTGAAAGTGCTGGCGCCCTGCGTGCCGGGCAACCGCGTCGCGACCGAAGACGCCGCCAAGCTGTCTAACAAAGAAGAGGCCGCCGCCTAAGAGCGGTCCCATCCAAACCTGGAGAACATCATGTCAACTGAACAACAAAAATACGTCGTCGCCCTGGACCAAGGCACCACCTCTTCTCGCGCCATCGTCTTCGATCAGGATGCCAACATAGTGGCCGTCTCCCAGCGCGAGTTCACCCAGCACTACCCGAAAGCGGGCTGGGTCGAGCACGACCCCATGGAGATCTGGGCGACCCAGTCCTCCGTGTTCACCGAGGTGCTGGCCAAGAGCGGCCTGCACAGCGACCAGATCGCCGCCATCGGCATCACCAACCAGCGTGAAACCACAGTGGTGTGGGAGAAAGCCACCGGCAAGCCCATCTACAACGCCATCGTCTGGCAGTGCCGCCGCACCGCGGCCATCTGTGAAGAGCTCAAGGCCCGTGGCCTGGAAGAGTACGTGCGCGAAAACACCGGCCTGGTGGTCGATGCCTACTTCTCCGGCACCAAGGTGAAGTGGATCCTGGACAACGTGGAAGGGGCACGGGAGCAGGCCATGAACGGCGAGCTGCTGTTTGGCACCGTCGACACCTGGTTGCTGTGGAAGATGACCAACGGCGAGGTGCACGTCACCGACCCCACCAATGCCTCGCGCACCATGCTCTACAACATCCGCGATCTGAAGTGGGATCAGCGCATGCTGGACGAGCTGGGCATCCCCGCCTCCATGCTGCCCGAGGTCAAGCCCTCCTCCGAGGTCTATGGCTACACCACCCGTGGCGGCGGCGCCCGCATCCCCATCGCCGGCATCGCCGGTGACCAGCAGGCAGCCCTGTTCGGCCAGCTCTGTTTCGAGAAGGGCATGGCCAAGAACACCTACGGCACCGGCTGCTTCCTGCTGATGAACACAGGCACAGAGCCGGTTCGCTCCAGCAACGGCCTGCTGACCACGATCGCGGTCGGTCCCAAGGGT
The DNA here is from genome assembly GCF_000819765.1 of Aeromonas bivalvium. Lineage (GTDB taxonomy): Bacteria > Pseudomonadota > Gammaproteobacteria > Enterobacterales > Aeromonadaceae > Aeromonas > Aeromonas bivalvium. The sequence goes on along the minus strand of NZ_CDBT01000020.1, from coordinate 150,070 downwards.
GACGTCAACTACGCCCTGGAAGGGGCCGTCTTCATGGGCGGCGCCACCGTGCAGTGGCTGCGCGACGAGATGAAGCTCATTCACGATGCCCGCGACACCGACTACTTCGCCACCAAGGTGGGCGACACCAATGGCGTCTACCTGGTACCGGCCTTCGTCGGCCTGGGTGCCCCCTACTGGGATCCCTATGCTCGCGGCACCATGGTCGGCCTGACCCGTGGCACCAACCGCAACCACGTGATCCGCGCGGCGCTGGAATCCATCGCCTACCAGAGCCGTGACGTGCTGGACGCCATGCAGCAGGATTCCGGCATCAAGCTGGCAGCCCTGAAGGTGGACGGCGGTGCCGTGGCCAACGACTTCCTGATGCAGTTCCAGTCCGACATGATGCGCACCCCTGTGGTACGCCCGACCCGGATCGAGACCACCGCCATGGGCGCCGCCTTCCTGGCCGGCCTCGCCGTCGGCTTCTGGAAGAGCGCCGACGAGCTCAAGGACAAGTTCAGCGTGGACCGCGAGTTCACCCCCCAGATGGACAGCGCCTGTCGCGATCGCCTCTATGGCGGTTGGCAGAAGGCCGTGCAGCGCTCCTTGCGCTGGGCGCAAGAGGAGTGATGGTGCGACCTGTCCCATCCGTCAGATAGACAAGAGGCCGACAGGGATGTCGGCCTCTTTCATTGGCGCTCGCAAGCACCTCGCCCCTCCCCTTCGTCAGGAAAGGCATGCACTCTCTCCCTTCTGGCAAAGAGGGGTCGGCAGAGGGTGCAACGCCCTGGCCGCCACCTACAAGGCCTCGGCGCCGAGCTGCTCTTTGAGGAAATCGAGCCAGACCCGCAGCCGTATGTCCCGCTGGGCATCGGAGTAGAAGACCCCGTTGATGGGGCGCGAGGCGCCGCTGTTGCTGCGGGCCAGCACTTCCACCAGGGCACCGCTCGCCCTGTCCTCCCCCGTCATGAAATCCGACAGGCAGACGATCCCCTGCCCACGCAGCGCCAGCTGGCGCAGGGTCTCGCCGCTGCTGGCCCTCAGGGTCGGGGTGATGGGGAATCTGTCCCCCTGCTCCGCACTCAAGAGCGGCCAGTGGTTGAGGTGATCGGGGTGCAAAAAACCGAGCAGCTCGTGGCCCGCCAGCAAGTCAGCCGGCTGGCGCGGGGTGCCGCGCTCGCTCAGGTAAGCGGGGGATGCCAGCAGGCGCAGCCTAGAGCGGCCAAGGGGCAGGGCCCGCAGGGAGGAGTCGCTCAGCTCGCCGATGCGAATGGCCATGTCCACCCGTCGCTCCATCAGGTTGATGAAACCCTCGGAGCTGTGCAGTTGCAGCTCTATGCCGGGGTAGCGGCGGCGAAACTCCCCTATGATGGGCACCAGCCGGTGCAGGATGAAAGGGGTGGCGGCATCGACCCTCAACACCCCTTCGGGTTGTTCCCGGCGCATCAGCAGCAGCCCTTCCGCCTCGCTCATCTCGCTCAAAATCTTCACCGCCCGCTGATAGAACCAGCTCCCCTCCTCGGTCAGGCTGACCCGCCTCGTGGTGCGGTTGAGCAGCAGGGTGGCGAGCTTCTCTTCGAGTCGCTTGATGCCGCGACTCACCACGGAGTTGTCCATGCCGAGGTTCTCCGCCGCCTGGCGAAAGCTGCCCGCCTCCACCACGGCCACGAACAGGGTCAGTTCATCGGAATGGGTCTTCATTGTTGTCATCCTGGCAAGAGTCATGGGGCTTTATAGGCGCAATGGCCCTGGGTTGGCAAGGCAGACAGGGGGCCACATTCTTTATTTCCACAGATAAACAACGTGATGGCCAGCTCAAACCGCCAACCCGCCTTGCCGATACAATACCACCAAGAAGGCACCGTATGGCGCCACACCATTGCAAGGATAAACATCATGAACTTTGAAGAGCGGTTGGCGGCAGCCCACCAGGAGCTGGAAAGCAAAGGCGTGTGGCACGCCAACTACAATCCGCCCCTGTGCAGACTGCTGCGCAGGCTGGGCCTGCGACTCAGACCGCCCCACCATGAACGCTTTCTGGTCAACCTACTTGCTTTTGGTCTGCCAACAGGTGCCATCTGGGGGGTGTTGATGTGGTACCTCGGCTGGCAGCATGAGGTGAGCCCGGCATTCGCCCTGCGCCAGAGCGCCCTGTTCGGCATAGGGCTCGGTCTGCTGATGGCGACCTGGCTCTGGTTTCGGCGCAAGCAACTCAAGCTGACCCCCTGGGATACCTTGGCACACTCCACGAGCCGCCCCCAGCAAGGCTGACAACCGACATAACCACCGACATGGACAAGGAGACCCTTATGACCAGGGCCCATGAAAAACTGAACTATGTGGAGTTTGCGGCCAGGGATCTCGCCGCGACCAAGGCCTTCTTCACCGCCGCCTTTGGCTGGCAGTTCGCGGACTACGGCCCCGATTATTGCGCCTTCGAAGGGGAAGGGCTGGATGGCGGCTTCTACCGCGCAGATATATGCAGTCACAGCCATCAGGGGGGCGCCCTGCTGGTGTTCTACAGCGCCGACATTGCGGCCACCCAGGCCAAGGTGCAGCACCATGGCGGCATCATCAACCGCCCGCTGTTCGACTTCCCCGGCGGCCGCCGCTTCCACTTTGTCGAGCCCAGCGGCAACGAGTTTGCGGTCTGGTCGGAACCGGCCAGCACCTGATCATACTCTGCCCTCCCCCTGGCCCACCTGCACCACGACCCGCCATGGGGAGGCCACATTGCTGCACTCACCTCAATAGTGTTTTGCGACTGCTGCCCTGTTTCCCCCAGTCTGCCGGGGGCATACTGACCGTCGTTTTAGCAAAGAGGTGCCCATGTCATCCCCCATCACAGTGATTGCCGAGCTTGAGGCCAAACCCGAATTCACCGCCGAGTGTCGCGCCGCCTTGGACCCCTTGATAGCGGCTACCCTGCAAGAGCCGGGGTGCCTTTGCTACCAGTTGCACCAGAGCCTGGAGAGCCCCCATGGCTGGATGCTGCACGAGGAGTGGGAGAGCGATGCGGCGCTCAGTGCCCACCAGCAGCAGCCCCATTTTCTCGCCTTCATGGCCAACACCCGGGGCTGGTTTGCCAGCACCAGTGTTCGCCGCTATCAGCTAGCCTGAATCCAGCTGCGGCCTGTCCTCTGCCCGCCCTGGATGCGAGGATGGGCCGACACAATATTGAGCGTAGAAACAATAACTTGAGGAATATGATGATGAAGATGCCCAACCTGGGTCTTGGTACCTTTCGCCTGAAAGATCAGCCCCTGCGCGACTCCCTGCTGCAGGGTCTGGATCTCGGCTATCGCCACATAGATACCGCCCAGATCTATGACAACGAGGCCGAAGTGGGCCAGCTGATGAGCGAAAGTGGCGTCCCCCGCCAGGATATCTACCTGACCACCAAGGTGTGGATCAGCGAATTTGGCCCGGGCAAGGTGATCCCGAGCCTGGAGCTGAGCCTGGAGAAACTGCGCACCGACTATCTGGATCTGGCGCTTATTCACTGGCCCTCCCCCAAGGATGAGGTGCCGATGGCGGTCTATCTGGAGCAGCTGGCCGAGGCCAAAGCCCGTGGCCTGACCCGGGAGATCGGGGTCTCCAACTTCACGGTCGCCCAGCTTAAAGAAGCCATCGCTATCCTGGGGCCGGGTGCCATCGCCCACCAACAGGTGGAGATCCATCCCCTGCTGCAAAACCGCAAGGTGGTGGAGTTCTGCCAGGATCAGGGCATTGCCATCACCGCCTATATGCCGCTGGCCTATGGCAAGGTGCTGAGCGAGCCGCTGCTGATGGAGATAGGCAAGCGCCACGGCGTCTCGGCGGCCCAGGTGTCCCTGGCCTGGCTGCTGGCCCAGGGCATGACGGTGATCCCAAGCTCCACCAAGCGGGAGAATCTCGCCGCCAACCTGGCCGCCCTCAAGGTGCAACTCAGCCCCGAGGAGATGGCACAGATTGCCACCCTGGAGCGGGGCGAGCGCTGCGCCAACCCGGACTTCGCCCCAAAGTGGGATTAAGCTGACAACGGCTCATCAAATAGCAAGATTGAGTACCATGAGCCCACGAAGTGCTCCCCTCTCCCTGTGGGAGAGGGTGAGGGCAAGCTCCTCTTTATAGGTCATTAGACCTTTAACCCGATAGCTCCCCCTCATCCCCAACCCTTCTCCCGCAAGGGGAGAAGGGAGCAAATAACGCTCTAATGACATTCTTGAACACCAGCGGGAGGCCCAGTGCCTCCCGCTTTTTTTGTCTCCAATACCGCGCGCCACCGCCGCCCGCGCAGCAGCCCCCTTCCCTTGCCCCTTTCCTCTTTGTTCCCAGCTCGGTCTGTACACCTTGCTTCTACGCGCTTTGCCTCCGCTGCCTCGGGCACTCCCTCTACCCCATTCCACGGCTCCATTGCTGCTGATTTAGCAAAAGTAATTTGACGTTACCGTCATTTTTGCCAACAAAGCTCATCGGCATACTGGCGCCATTCTCCCGTCGGGAGCCACTATCCAAGGAGTTTGTATGCCACTGGCGTTATTTGCCCTCACCCTGAGTGCCTTCGCGATCGGCACCACCGAATTTGTAATAGTGGGGCTGATCCCCACCATAGCCGAGCAGCTCAATGTCTCGCTCCCCTCGGCGGGCCTGCTGGTCAGCCTCTACGCCCTGGGCGTCGCCATAGGCGCGCCGATCTTAACGGCGCTCACCGGCAAGCTGCCGCGCAAGTGGCTGCTGGGGGGCCTGATGGCGCTCTTCACCGCCGGCAACCTGCTGGCCTGGCAGGCCCCCGGCTACGAGAGCCTGATCGTCGCCCGCATCCTCACCGGCCTGGCCCACGGGGTCTTCTTCTCGGTGGGTTCCACCATAGCCACCGGTCTGGTGGCCAAAGAGAAGGCGGCGAGCGCCATCGCCATCATGTTCAGCGGCCTGACCGTCGCCCTGGTGACAGGCGTGCCGCTCGGCACCTGGATTGGTCAGCAGTTCGGCTGGCGCGAGACCTTCCTGGTGGTGAGCGCACTCGGGGTCATCGCCATGGTCGGTAGCCTGCTGCTGATCCCGAGCAACCTGCCCAAGGGGACAGCCTCCACTATCCGCGAGCAGCTCGCCGTGCTGACCCACAAGCCGCTGCTGATGGTCTACGCCAAGACGGCCCTGGGTTACGGCGGCGCCTTCACCGCCTTTACCTTCCTCGCCCCCATCTTGCAGCAGGTGAGCGGTTTCGGTGCCAATGCGGTGAGCCTGATCCTGCTGGTGTACGGAGTCTCGGTGGCGGTCGGCAACATCTGGGGCGGCAAGCTGGCGGACAAGATGGGCCCGCTGCCCGCGCTGAAGCTGATGTTTGGCGGCCTGGCACTCATCCTGCTGATGCTCACCTTCACGGCGCCCCACCCTGTGCTGGCGGTGCTCACCGTGCTGGTGTGGGGTGCCTTCGCGTTTGGCAACGTGCCGGGCCTGCAGGTGCTGGTGGTGAAACAGGCCGAGCGCCATACCCCGAACGCCGTGGACGTGGCCTCCGGCCTCAATATCGCCGCCTTCAACGTCGGCATCGCCCTGGGCTCTGTCGTTGGCGGTTTTGTGGTGGAGCACCTGGGGTTGATGCACACCCCCTGGATCGGGGCCCTCATCGTGCTGCTGGCCTATGGCCTCACCCATGCAAGCGAGAAGCGCGAAGCCAAACTGGCGCTGGCGGTTTAACCTCCCACAGACGACAAGGCCGACACCCAGTGTCGGCCTCTTTCATTGGCAAAAAAGAGCGGATCAAGACTCCTTGAGATCCTCGTCGGCGGCCCAGCGCGCCTCCAGCCAGAGCAGATTGACCAGGCCGCACAGCAGGGCAAACCCCAGCCCCAGTATCCAGGTGAAATACCACATATCGAAGACTCCTCAATTCCCGTGTTAGTAGAGGCTATGGCCCTGCTGGCGCACCTGCTCGGTACTCATCTTGCCCCGCGCCACCCAGTAGACCCAGAGGGTGTAGCCCAGATTGATGGGCATCAGCACGGCGACTATGCCTAGCATGATGAGCAGGGTGCCCTCGCTGGAGGTGCCGTCCCACAGGGTCAGGCTGCTCGACGGATCCAGGGACGAGGGCAGCACGAAGGGGAAGAGGGCGATGGCCACGGTCAGCATCATGGCGGCGCAGGCACCACCGCTGGCGACGATCGCCAGCCGCGCCCGGCCAAGGTGGCTTGCCAGCGTGCTCAAGAGCGGCAGCAGGAGGCCGAGGGCCGGCACAGCCCAGAGCACAGGGTGCGCCACGAAGTTGCCAAACCAGCCATCCGGCGCCGTCACCACCTGCTTCATCAGGGGGGTCAGGGCGCTGTTGAGATCCCCTATCTCGGCTATCCGGTAACCGCGCATCTGGCTGAGCCAGAAACCACCGAGGGCAAAGAGAATGCTCGCCAATGGGCCGAGCCAGCGGCTCTGGCGGGCGCAGCGCGCTGCTATCACCCCTTGGGTCTTGCACTGCAGGAAGCTGCAACCATGGAGCATCAGCAGAGCCAGCGCCGTGCCCATGCAGGTCAACAGCAGCGGCCAGTTGAAATCGAAGGCGCCGTAGTGGATGCGAAGGGCCGAGTCGAAGCGAAACGGCAGCCCTTGCAACAAGAAGCCGAGGGTCGCGCCAAACACCAGGGTCGGCAGCAGGGCCCCCATCACCAGGGCCCTGTCCCACCAGCGGCGCCAGTTCGGATCCGGCAGCTTGCTGCGATAGTCAAAGCCGACCGGGCGCAGGAAGAGGCCGAACAGCAGGAACATGAAGGGCACATAGAGCGCCGAGAAGGAGGCGGCATAGACCAGGGGCCAGGCGGCGAACAGGGTACCGGCACCGGCGATGAGCCACACCTGGTTGCCCTCCCACACGGGCCCAACGCTGTTGAGCAGCACTCGCCGCTCCTCATCGGTTTTGGCCACCACGGGGAGCAGCATGCCGACCCCGAGATCGAAGCCATCCATCACCACGAAGCCGATGAGCAGGAAGAGCACCAGCCCCCACCAGACGAGTTTCAGGGTTTCGTAATCCATCAGACGGGACTCCCGTTTTTCAACACTTCACCTTGATAACGACCCGTCTGCAGGCTGGCGGGCCCTTTGCGGATCACGTGACGCAACAAGAACAGCTCCACCACCAGCAGCGTGCTGTAGATAAGGAAGATGGCGATCAGGCTGAACCAGAGTTGCCCAGGTTGCAGCAAGGAGACGGAAGCGGACACCGGCAGCACGTCGCTGATGGTCCAGGGCTGGCGGCCAAATTCGGCCACGAACCAGCCCGCCTCGATGGCAATCCAGGGCAGCGGTATGCTCCAGAACAGCGCCTTGAGCAGGCGGGTCGATTGCACCAGCTTGCCCCGGCACAGCTGCAGGAAGGCGGCACCAAAGAGCCCGAGCAGCACCACGCCTATGCCCACCATCAGCCGGAAGCTCCAGAACAGCGGCGCCACCTGGGGGATGGAGTCGTCCACCGCCCGGGCGATGGCCCCTTCGTCCGCCTTGCCGATATCGGCGGCGTAGGGGGTCAGCAGCAGGCCGTAGCCGAGATCCGCGCGGTGGCGCTCGAAGGTGGCTCTCGCCTCGGCATTGCTGCCGTCTGAGCGCAGCGCCTCCAGGGCGTCGAACGCCTGCATGCCGCTGCGAATGCGCACCTCGTGCTGCGCCTTCAGATCTTTCAAACCCGTCACCTGCTCATCCAGGGAGCGGGTGGCGATGATGCCCATCAGATAGGGTATTTTGATGGCAGCGTGAGTGGTCTCGGCGCGCTGATCCGGCAGGCCGAACAGGGTGAAGGAGGCAGGGGCGGGTTCGGTCTCCCACTCCGCCTCGATGGCGGCGAGCTTGACCTTCTGCACCTCGCCGGAGCGATAGCCCGACTCGTCCCCGAGCACGATGACCGAGAGGATGGCGGCCAGACCAAAGCCCGAGGCGATGGCAAAGGATCGCAGGGCGAAGCGCACCTCCATGCGACGCAGCAGATACCAGCTGCTCACCCCCATCACGAACAGGGAGGCGGCCACATAGCCCGCCGCCACCGTGTGGACGAACTTGACCTGGGCCACAGGGTTGAAGATCACCGCTCCTACGTCCACCAGCTCCATTCGCATCGTCATGGGGTTGAACTCGGCGCCGACCGGGTTTTGCATCCAGCCGTTGGCAATGAGGATCCAGAGCGCGGAGAGGTTGGAGCCAAGCGCCACCAGCATGGTCACCAGCAGGTGCTGACCACGGGAGAGCTTGTCCCAGCCGAAGAAGAACAGACCCACCAGGGTGGACTCCAGGAAGAAGGCCATCAGCCCCTCCACCGCCAGCGGGGTGCCGAAGATGTCGCCGACATAGTGGGAGTAGTAGGCCCAGTTGGTGCCGAACTGGAACTCCAGGGTGATGCCGGTGGTGACCCCCATGACGAAGTTGATACCGAACAGCTTGCCCCAGAAGCGGGTGATGTCCTTGTAGATCACCTTGCCGGTCATCACGTAGGCCGACTCGGCGATCACCAGGATCCAGGACAGCCCCAGGGTGAGGGGTACAAACAGAAAGTGGAACATCGCCGTCGCGCCGAACTGTATTCGGGAGAGGCTGACCACATCATCCAGGCTTATCATGCATGACTCTCTATGTTGCATTTAACAGGCAGGTTTTCGCCCGTTAAGTACAACACGTGCCATGACACCTATAACAGATGCAGTTATAGTGAAATCCACCTATAACAGTTTAGGCCACACCATGTCCCGTTACGGTCAGCTGGCTGCCTTGTTGCAGCAGCAGATAGAGAGCGGCCTCTGGCAGCCAGGGGAGCGCATCCCCTCCATCCGCCAGAGCTGCAAGACCCATCATTTGAGCCCCATGACGGTGCTGCAGGCCTATCAGCTGCTGGAAAGCCGCGGCCTCATCCTGGCCAGGCCCCAGTCCGGCTACTACGTCAAGGCCGCCACCTCCCCGCTGCCCGCCGGCACGGCCCAGCAGGCCCGCTACAGCGGCTCGGTGGACATCAACGATCTGGTGTTCGAGGTGTTGCAGGCGAGCAAGTCCCGGGAGCTGGTGCCACTGGGGCTCGCGGTGGCGGATCCCGCCCTCTTCCCCCACCCCCAGCTCGGCCGGGCCCTGGCAAGCTGCATGCGCCGCCTCGACCCCTTCAGCACGGTGGCAGATCTGCCTCCCGGCAACGAGGCGCTGCGCCGCGCCATCGCCCAGCGTTACGCCAGCGAGGGAATGGCGGTGGATCCCCAGCAGATCATCATCACCACGGGCGCCATGGAGGCGCTCTCCTTAAGCTTGCAGGTGCTGACCGAGCCCGGGGACTGGGTGGTGGTGGAGTCCCCCACCTTCTACGGCGCCCTGCAGGCCATAGAGCGGCTCAAGCTCAAGGTGGTGGAAATACCCGTGATCCCCGGGGTGGGCATCGATCTCGCCCTGCTGGAGGAGGCCCTCGCCCAGCGCCCCATCAAGGCGTGCTGGCTGATGGGCAACGTCCAGCATCCCCTCGGTCACACCATGCCGGATGGCCACAAGCAGGGACTGATGGCGTTGCTCAACGCCCATGAGGTGCCTCTGGTGGAGGACGACGTCTATGCAGAGCTCTACTTCGGGCGCGAGCGGCCAAGGCCCATCACCCATTGGGATGCCCGGGGCGACAGCCTGCTGTGCGGCTCCTGGACCAAGTGCCTGGCGCCGGGCTTTCGGGTCGGCTGGGTGGTGACGAAGCGCCACGCCGAGCGCATCCAGCGCCTGCAACTGATGTCGACCCTGTCCACCAATGTGCCGAGCCAGCTGGCGCTCGCCGACATGCTGCGCCAGGGCGGGGTGGATGCCCACTTTCGCCGTCTGCGCCACACCCTGGCCCAGCGCCAGCAGCAGATGCGGGCGGCCCTGCTGCGCCTCTTCCAGGACGAGGTACATATCTCGACCCCGGACGGCGGCTACTTCCTCTGGCTGACATTCGACGCGCGCCTCGACAGCCGGGCCCTCTATGCCCAGGCGCTGGCCAGCGGCTTCTCGTTGGCCCCCGGGGCCCTGTTCTCCAGCCAGGGCCAGCACAACCACTGCCTGCGACTCAACAGCTCCCACCCCTGGAGCCCGGCGCTGGAGGCGGCCCTTGCCGAGCTGGCGGCCCTGGTCCAGCAACAGCTCGCCCCCCAGCAGGATGCCGGAAGCGACAAGGCCCCATGACGGGGCCTTGCGGGCGGGCTCGCCGCAATAGGGGAGCCTTATCTGGCGTAGATCTCGGACTGACGCTTGAAGCCAAGGGACTCGTAGAGCGATCTGGCCCGCGCATTGAATGACATGACCTCCAGCTTGAGCTGGCTGGCATCATGGGCCTTGGCCCAGTCGTCACAATGGGCGATCAGCGCCCGGCCTATGCCCCGGGATCTGTGCTGCTCATCCACCACCAGAGTGGTGATGCGGCAGACGGGCAGCGTGGTGAGAAACGGGACGGTTTCATTGATGTCGATCCGGGCGCTCAGAAACCCCACCACCCATCCCTCCACCAGGGCGACACAAAACAGCCGCCCTTCGCTCTGGATGGCGTCCAGCAGAAACCCCCGCTGCCGGGAAGAGGGAGCGCAGAACACCTCGGGCACCTGTTCGAAGTGGATCTGTCCTATCTGCCGATCCAGTTCGACGATGGCGTCGAGATCCTGCTCGGTTGCCTTGCGTATCTCCAATGGCGGCTCCTTGCGTTGCATTTGGTGAACTAGCTGACCCCGCAGGCCCGGGGAAAGGGCGGGTCACAGGGACGTTTGCACCATGGTAAAGGGTCAAACGTATCCTTTCCTGGTGCCAGATCACACCAATGGCCACCAATGAACAAGGCCCCGTACGGGGCCTTGCTAACCATGGGGCTGACAAAGAGGCGTCAGGCTGGCGCCCCCAGCTGGGCCACCTGGCGCTCTATGCTGGTTTTCAGGTTGTCATCGAGTTTCAGGGCGCGGGCCAGCTCGTCGAGATAGCCGCGCTCCATGAAGTGATCCACCTCGACGGTGAGCAGGGAGGCGAGATAGACCTCGGTGGCCTGCTCCATGTCGGTCACTTCCCGGGCCAGGGCCTGGGGATCAAGGGGGCGGGCCAGCTCGGCGTCAATCCAGCGGGCGGCATCGGGTTGGCCCTGCTCGGTCAGGTATTGCTGTATCTTCTGGCGCTCATCGGCATCTATGTGGCCGTCGGCCCGGGCCGCCGCCACCATGGCACGCACCAGCAGATTGGCGCGGGCATCCAGTTCGGCCCCCGCCAGCTCATTGAGGGGATGGGGCGTGCCGGCCGCAGGCGCACTCTGGTTCTGCTGCCAGTCCTGGTAGAGCTTGTAGGCCAACCCGCCGAGGGCCGCCGCCCCCCCCACCGCCGCGACCTTGGTGCCATATTTGCGCATCTTCTTGTTGCCAAGCAGCAGCGCCATGGCCCCGGCCGCCAGCCCCCCCTGGGCCATGCCCTTCATCTGGGCCTTGCGGCTGTCACCACCATCGTTGAGCCAGCCCTTGCCAGCTCCCATCAATTGCTCCAGCATCTGTTTCATGGGGCCTCCTCATTGGCATGAGGTTCCATGCTGTGCCGCCTCCTCTGAACTCAAGGTGAATGGATGCCCCTGCCCCGCCTGCTGCTGCTGACCCTGCTGACCCTGATGGCGTTCGCCGCCAACTCTGTGCTCTGTCGCCTCGCCCTGTTCGAAGAGCGGATGGATCCGGCTCTGTTTACCCTGCTACGCCTGACCAGCGGCGCCCTGATACTGGTGCTGCTCTGTTCGGCCCGGCGCCAATCCCCCCGGCAAGGGGACTGGGGCGGCGCCCTCGCCCTCATTGTCTACGGCGCCGCCTTCTCGTTCGCCTATCTGACCCTGACGGCAGGCACGGGGGCCCTGCTGCTGTTTGCCGCCGTCCAGCTCAGCATGCTGGCGCCGCCCCTGCTGCGGGGAGAACGGCTGCCGCCACGCCAGTGGCTGGGCCTGCTGCTCGCCATGGGAGGCGTCATCTTCCTGCTGCTGCCCGGCATCACGGCGCCGGATCCGCTGGGGGCAGCCCTGATGGTGGCGGCCGGCATCGCCTGGGCCGGCTATACCCTGCGAGCCTCGCGCTTTGGCGATCCCATCGCCGCCAATGCCGGCCACTTTCTGCGCGCCAGCCTGCCCGCCGCTCTGCTCTATCTACTGCTCGGGCAGTTGCAGGCCAGCCCGGCCGCCATCGGCTACGCCCTGGCCTCGGGGGCGCTGGCCTCCGGGCTCGGCTATGCGCTCTGGTACAAGGTATTGCCCCACCTTGGCCGCACCCTGGCCGCCAGCGTCCAGCTGCTGGTGCCCCCGCTGGCCGCCCTGGCCGGGATGCTCTGGTTGGATGAGTCCTGGTCGCTGCGACTGTTATTGTCCTCCCTGGCCATACTGGGGGGCATAGCCCTGACCATAAGGGGGCGCCCCTCCCCATCCAGATAAACCGGAGCAGGCCAGGGCCCGTCTGGCAGACGAGCACCTCGCCCCTGCGTGACACACAAAGAGAAGGAAGTACCATGAGCGCCCGTGAACTGACCCTGCAATTTCTCGCCGAGCCCGCCGACGTCAACTTCGGCGGCAAGGTCCATGGCGGCATGGTGATGAAGTGGATCGATCAGGCTGGCTACGCCTGCGCCGCCGGCTGGTGTGGCGGTTATGCCGTCACCGTCTATGTGGGGGGCATCCGCTTCTTGCGCCCCATCCAGATAGGCCAGCTGGTGGAAGTGCACGCCAAGGTGATCCACACAGGCACCACCAGCATGCACCTGGCGGTGGATGTCTACAGCCGCCACCCCACAGACCCCGAGCGCCACAAGACCACCCACTGCATCATCATCTTCGTGGCCATGGACGAGCACGGCAAACCCACCCCTGTGCCCCAGTGGCAGCCGGTGAGCGAGAGCGATCTGAGCTTGCAGCAGTACGCCAAGAAGCTGATGGCCCTGCGCGAGGAGCTGGACAAGGAGATGCGCCAGCACATGTGACCCATCCCGCCCCGGGCAGCCGGGGCGTGTCTTCGCAGCGCCGGGCGCTATAATGGCGACCCCCCTTGCCCTTGAGAAACCAAGATGTCCCTGGAAACTGCACCACCCGAGGTCCAGCTCGCGGTGGATCTGATTGAACTGCTGGAAACCAACCACATCGCCCCCGCGCTCGCCCTGGCGGCACTCGCCATCGTTCGCCGGGATTATGAGCGCAAGCTCGAGGAAGGTCGGGAGTCCTGATCTCTCTCCCGCAGGAGGTACCATGTCAGCACCCATTCGCTTCGAACAAGGCCGCGCCATGCAGCTGGCCGGCCTGCGCCGTCACCACCCCTTCGAGCAGGGGGACTTCGGCGGCCAGTGGCGCGACTTCAGCGCCCTGCTCCCCCTGCCGGGGCAGCTGGGCGAGCACGCCTTTGGCGTCATCTGCGCCGCTACCGACACCCACTGCGAATACCTGTGCGGGGTGGAGGTCGCCGCCCTGGAGGCGCTGCCCAAGACATTCGGGCGGATGCGCATCGAGCCCCAGACCTACGCCATCTTCCGCCATCTCGGCCATGTCTCGGCCCTGCCCCAGACCTGGCAGAGTGCGCTGGACTGGCTCGCGCAATCTGACTATCAATCTGCCCACAAGCCGGATTTCGAGCGCTACGGCGCCCGCTTTGACGCCGCCACCGGCAGCGGCGAGGTGGAGATCTGGCTCGCCGTGGTGCCAAAACAGGCCCTGGCCTGACCCCTGAACGCCCGGGCCGGGGGGCCGGGCTACCTCGGCCCCATCACCTCGTCACAGAGCGCCATAAGGGCCTCCCCCAGCCGGGCGAGGGGCTCGCTCGTGCCCGGCCCCTGGTGCAGGGCCAGCTCCACAGGGCGCACTGCGGGCCAGTGAGCCAGCGCCACCTGATCCGGTTGCAGCAGGCGCGCCGGCAGTAGGCTGACCCCGATCCCCGCGCTCACCGCCCCTTGTAGGCTGGCGAGGCTGGCGCTCACGTAGGCGATGCGCCAGGGGATCCCCTCGGCATCCAGGGCGTCGGTCATCTGGCGTCGATAGAGCCCCTCGCTTGGAAACACCACCAGGGGAACAGGATCGCGCCCGGCGGCGGGCCACTCCCGGCTGTCGACCCAGGCCAGGGGCTCGCGCCAGCGGGTGATGGGCTCCCCCTGGCCGCGCCCCTGCTTGATGAGAGCAATATCCAGTTCCCCCCCTTCGAACGCCTGCCACAGGGCGTGGCTGAGATCGCTTTGCACCTCCAGCCTCACCTGCGGGTGCGCGCGGGCGAAGGCGGCCAGCACAGGGGTCATGGCGCCCGCGGCAAAATCCTCAGGCACCCCGAGGCGCAGGGGGTGGCTCGCCTCGCTCACCCGCTCCCCCGCCCGGGCCAGCAGCCCCAGGATGCGGCGCGCCAGCCCGAGCAGTGTCTCCCCCTGGGCCGTGGTCACCACCTGGCGAGCGGATCGGTCGAGCAGGGTGCAGCCAAGCTGCTGCTCCAGACGGCGCATCTGCTGGCTCAGGGTGGACTGGGTAAGGTGGACGCGCTCGGCGGCGCGGGTAAAGCTGCCGGTCTCGACGATGGCGACAAAGCTCTGCAGCAATTGGGGATCCAGCAAGGGTCGCTCCATGGGGGGATTCTCCATTTATAAAACCACTGAAAGTCATTTTATCATTTAATTTCCAAATGACTTGCGAGCCCGTTAGGCTGCCGTCACCCCCTATTCTCCCAGGATGAACCCATGTCACAGCCTCCCCACTCCGGTGCCCGCCTCCTCGACTCCCTCACCGCCGCCTCGGTCCCCAGCCATCAGGAGTGGCTGGAGCAGGCCCTGCACCTGGCCCTGACCCATCGTCAGCAAGGAGGGCGCCCCTTCGCCGCCCTGCTGGTGAGGGAGAACCGGCTGGTGGCGAGCGCCGTCAACCGCATGCTGGAGGCGGGGGATCCCACCCGTCACGCCGAGCTGGAAGCGCTGCGGGAAGGGAGTCGCCAGGGGCCGCTGGCCGGGGCCATCGTCTATGCCAGCGGGCACCCCTGCCCCATGTGCCTGTCGGCATTGGTGATGAACGGCATCAGCGCCGTCTACTACGCCTTTGACAACGAGGATGCCGCCCCCTTCGGCTTTGACAGCCGCGCCGCCTACGCCGCCCTGCGCCTGCCCTTGTGTCCGCCGCCCCTGCCCCTCATCAAGCTGGCGAGCCCCATCGCGGCAAAGACCCTCTACGGTCCCATGCCCCATGCATAAGCGCCTCCTTCCCCCGGGCAGCGGCGCCTTGCTGGTGCTGGTGATCCTCATCGCCCTCAACCTGCGCCCCTTCCTCACCGCCATCGGCCCCCTGGCCCCTCGCATCGACGCGAGGCTGGCCCTCGGGGTGGATACCCTGGCCTGGGTCACCCTGCTGCCCCTCTGGCTTATCGGGGTCGGCGTGCTGCTCACCCCGGCACTCCTGGGTCGCACGGGCCCGCGCCCCCTGCTCGGGGCGGCCCTGCTGCTGCTCGCCCTTGGCAGCGCCCTGCGCGTCGATCTGGCGAGCGGCGCCCTGCTCATCGCCAGCGCCGCCCTGTGCGGGCTGGGCTCGGCCCTGGTGCAGGGGGTGCTGCCCGGCCTCATCAAGGAGGGGTTCGCCCAAAAGGTGCCCCTGGTGATGGGGATCTTCTCCGCCTGCATGATGGGGGGCGGGGCGCTCGGGGCCGTGCTCACCCCGCGCCTTGCCGAGTATCTGGACTGGTCTCGGGCGCTGGCGCTCTGGGGCCTGCCGGTGCTGCTGGCCCTCGGCTGGCTGGCCTGGCGGGTGCCCCTGCCTGCCCCGGCCAGCACGCCCGCCCCCACCGGGGAGCAGCGGCTGCTCCCCCTGCCCCGTACCTGGCTGCTCATCGCCTGCTTTGGCATCATCAACAGCGGCTACGGCATCGTCGTGGCCTGGCTGGCACCGGCCTACATGGCGGCGGGCTGGAGCGCCCAGCAAGGGGGCGAGCTGGTGGCCTGGCTCGCCCTGGCCCAGACCGCGAGCGGCCTTGGCCTGCCCCTGCTGGCAGCCGGTCGGCTGGACCGCCGGCCCTGGATGGCGCTGGCCATCGCCATGCAGCTGGCAGGCTTTGGCGGCCTCTGGCTCGCGCCCCAGGCCGCCCCCCTGCTCTGGTGCCTGCTGTGCGGCGCCGGGCTTGGGGGGAGCTTCTCCCTCATCATGGTGATTGCGCTGGATCACCTGCCCGACCCGCGCCGGGCGGGCGCCCTCTGCGCCCTGATGCAAGGAGTCGGCTTCATGGTGGCGGCCACCGGCCCCTGGGTGGCGGCCCGCCTGCACCACGCAAGCGGTGACTTCGCCGCCGCCTGGCAGTGGCAGCTCGGCGCCCTGATCCTGAT
>NZ_CDBT01000020.1:57227-133762 GCF_000819765.1 Aeromonas bivalvium | reverse complement strand
CCCAAGGGCCATGGGTCTGCCCCCGGAGCAGGCCATGGCTGTGCAGACGACAGGCAGCAAGCCTGCCTGATCCGGCGAGCACAGTCCTTAGGAGCCAGAAAGCACAACACCGGCCTTGGCCGGTGTTGTTCATCAAGATGGAGGAAGATCTTGCGCTCAGCGCCCCTTCTTCTGGCGCCCGCCCTGCCCTGGCCGCGGTTTGCCCGGGGCGGGTTTGCCCCCCTTGCCGGGCGCGCTTTTACCTGCTCCCCCTTTGCTGGCGGTCCCTTTGCCCGCCCCTCCCTTGCCTGCGGGGCTCTTCTTCTCGAAGGCCTCGGGGCCCGGCACATTGGGGCGCCCGCCAATCTCGTGATCGTCGCTGCGGCGTGGCTTCTTGCCCTGGGCCGGTTTGGCGGTTTGCGTCGCCGGGGTCTTCTCCCCCTTGGCCGGTTTCACCTCGGAGGAGGAGTCTTCAATGAGCTTGAACAGCTCGATCAGCTCGTCGTCGGTGAGATCGCGCCACTCCCCCACCGGCAACCCCTTGAGGCTGACGTTCATGATGCGAATGCGCTCGAGCTTGGTCACCTCGAAGCCGAAGTGCTCGCACATGCGACGGATCTGGCGGTTGAGCCCCTGCACCAGGGTGATGCGAAACACGAAGGGGGCCTCTTTTTTCACCTTGCACTTCTTGGTGACGGTGCCGAGGATGGGCACCCCGGCCGCCATGCCCCGAACGAACTCGTCGGTCACCGGCTTGTCCACGGTCACCAGGTACTCTTTCTCGTGATCGTTGCCCGCCCGCAGGATCTTGTTCACCAGATCCCCGTGGTTGGTGAGGAAGATGAGCCCCTGGGAGTCCTTGTCGAGGCGCCCTATGGGGAAGATGCGGGTACTGTGATTGACGAAGTCGACGATGTTGTCCTTCTCCGCCGCCTCCGTGGTGCTGACGATGCCCACCGGCTTGTTGAGGGCGATGAAGACCAGGCTGTCGGCTTCGCGCGCCTCTATCACCTGACCGTTGACCTTGACCAGATCCCCGGCAAACACCTGATCTCCCACCTCGGCCCGCTTGCCGTTGATATAGACATGGCCCTGCTCGATGAAGCGATCGGCCTCGCGCCGGGAGCAGATACCGCTCTCGCTGATGTATTTGTTCAGACGCATGGATTCATCGGCCAGCATGGGTCACCTGCCGGGTCATAGCGTTCAAAAGGTGTCTCGGCTGAGTCAGCCAGATCATGGTCGGGTTAGTCTGCATACGGTTCCATCTACAAAAAGCATCTACAAAAAGTATCTACCAAAAGCATCGGCAAAAAGGTCATCTCAAAGGGACAAGGCTTTCACGCTCATCACCAAAAGCGCCGCTACAGTAGCACATTGCGCCATCCCTTGCCCTGGCGCGTGTGCAGGAACCTTGCCCTCAGTGAAAGGGCGCTGCTGGTTGCCACCGGGCCCGGCGTCAACGCAACAACGACGATCCCCGGCTGTCGTTGCTGTTGACCACTGCTGTTGTTGACCACTCAGGCCAGGGTCGTCTGAGAGGCACTTTTCGCCCCCTTGCGCAGATGGTCTGGCTCCTTCTTGTCAGTGCTAACACCCGCCTGAGCCATCCGCCCCCTGGCGGCTGTACTCAGGGATAGCGGCTGATCTCGATGAGGTTCTGATCCGGGTCGAGGCAATAGACAGATTCGATGGGGCCGCAGGCCCCGCTTTTCGTCACAGGCCCCTCCACTATCTCCACCCCCTGGCTCGCCAGCTGGGCCATCACCTGATCCAGGGGCCAGCGGGTGATGAGGCAGAGATCCCCCGAACCCACCTGCGCCCGGTTGCGCGGCTCCTCCCCCAGCAATTGCAGATTGATCTTCTGGTTGCCAAAGCGCAGCGCCCGGCGCCCCGCCCCGAAGGTGATGGGCTCCATCTTGAAGGCGCCGCTGTAAAATCCCACCGCCCGCTCTATGTCGCTCACCGTCAATACCAGATGGTCGATATGGCTGATCATGCTCGCTCCCTGTCATGGTGACTGCCGCACCATCATAGCCAGTCCCCTTGACAGAGACTGTGCCTTGGCCCGCAAAGCCCCTGTCTCGTAGACCCCCATCTCCTTGCTCGCTTTTGTGTCGCCCGTTAGGAGTAAGCAAATACCAAGGGCATGATTTATTTACATAAATACATTGATGATGCGCAGGTTCCTCAATTTTTCGGCTGAAGGATGGTGTCGATTGGATTAAGATGCGCACCATCAAATGCAACTCGGATGAAACCATCCTTAATTCCTGAAGCGGCATAGGGATGGCTATCGGACGCGAGGGTCGGCTTTGCGCAAGACATGGACGGAAGAAGAGTTAAAGGCAACGGTGGCCGCCTATCTGGATATGCACAACAAGACGCTGGATGGCATCCCCTTTGTTAAGAAACACTATTACGCTGAACTAGCGACACGATTCACACGCTCCGAAAAATCATTTGAATATCGGATGCAAAACATCTCTTACGTCTGCGTCTTGATGGGCAGGGCTTGGGTCTCTGGCTTAAAACCCGCCAAACATGTTGGTCAGCAGCATGTGCCCATCATAGAGCGCCTGATCTGCGAGCTGGATGGCCAACCTTATATGGGGC
The DNA here is from genome assembly GCF_000819765.1 of Aeromonas bivalvium. GTDB lineage: Bacteria > Pseudomonadota > Gammaproteobacteria > Enterobacterales > Aeromonadaceae > Aeromonas > Aeromonas bivalvium. The sequence goes on along the minus strand of NZ_CDBT01000020.1, from coordinate 131,167 downwards.
ATGCCGTGTTCGAGCATCAGGTCATCCAATATAAGGCGAAGTCCATGCGCCCTCTTCCTCTTGGGACACAGGAGCCAGCGCAGCGTTATGCCAGCACGATAAGTTATGCGAGGGATCCCCAGGTCAAAGCCTGGGTGTTAGTGACCGCAGCTGCGAAATGTGAGTGTTGTGATGAGCAAGCCCCCTTTAACACGGCGACCGGGGAACCCTTTCTCGAGGTGCATCATCTGCGCACCTTGGCGGAAGGCGGCTCGGATACCGTCGGCAACACGGTCGCTCTGTGCCCCAACTGCCACCGCGAGCTGCACTATGGCGCCAACAAAGAAGCGCGCCGAGACGCGCTTTACCAAAAGCTCCCCAGACTCATCAGAGAGTAAGGAAGCCTGACGCCTTGCTCCCCACACAGCTCGCCCATGGCGATCTGTGTTTGGGATGCCTGCTCCCGCCTTTCCCTCTCCTCCCCTCGGTGGATGGCATGGATGCGACGGCCCCCTGACCTCCAACCACATCATGCTGAGGGATGGCGTGGCACCCAGCTACCTATACCCCTGCTTTTCAAGCGGGAAAATTTGGAACCCGCCTTGCGACAAGGCGCAAAAGGGCTCTGTCAGCAAGGGGGGAATTCAGGGTGTTTACTCTGATCCAGGGCTCATTTCGGCACGTATTGCTGGCCGGTTTCGGGCGCCTCTGGTGTACAATCCACAGCCCGATCTTCCCCGCTAGCCCGGCCAAGGCTCAGGCCGTTATCCATCCCAGAGTGAGTGACAGTGACCGCGACCCACCCCATGCTTGACAGTTATTACAGCCAGGATCTGGTGTTTTTCTCCATCCTGGTGGCGGTGCTCGCCTCCTACACGGCGCTGAATATGACCAGCCGGGTGAGCCAGAGCCAGGGACAGGCCGCCGCCCTTTGGCTGGCGGGGGGCGCCTTCGCCATGGGGCTCGGCATCTGGTCCATGCATTTTATCGGCATGCTCGCCTTCAACCTGCCCATCGCGCTCGGTTACGATCTGACCCTCACCGGCCTCTCCCTGATAGCGGCCATCGGCTCGTCGGCCTTCGCACTCTGGCTGGTGAGCCGCCCCCAGCTGCCCTGGCACCACATAGCGGGGGGCGCCCTGCTGATGGGGGCCGGCATCGCCACCATGCACTACATCGGCATGGCGGCCATGAAGATAACCCCGGGCATTCATTACGATCGCGGCCTCTTCGTGCTCTCCATCCTCATCGCCGTGCTCGCCTCGGGCGCCGCCCTCTGGATTGCATTTCGCCTGCGCAACAGCACGCCCCGCGCCTTCTTTCGCAAGGCCATCGCCTCCCTGGTGATGGGGGGGGCCATCATCGGCATGCACTACACCGGCATGGCGGCGGCCCAGTTCCCCGAGGGGAGCCTGTGCGGCGCCCTCTATACCGGGCTCAATGTCCAGTGGCTGGCGACCGTCATCATCATAGTGACCCTGGCGGTGTTCGCCATCGCCCTGGTGCTCTCCATGCTGGATGCCCACGCCGCCCGCCTCTCCACCTCCCTGCATCAGGCCCACGACGAGCTGCTCAAGCTGGCGCTCCATGACAGCCTGACCCGGCTGCCGAACCGGCTGCTGTTCGCCGACCGGCTGGAGCAGCGCATCCAGGAGTGCCAGCACAGCCAGCGCAGCTTCGCCCTGCTGTTTCTCGATCTCGACGGCTTCAAGATCATCAACGATGCCCACGGCCACCACACGGGAGACCTGCTGCTGACCGAGGTGGCGGCGCGCATCACCGGCTTGCTCGGCGGGAGCGACACCGCCTCGCGCTTTGGCGGCGACGAGTTCGTGCTGGCCCTGGCGCCGGGGGATGTGAGCCAGACCACGGCCTTCGCCGAGCGGCTGCTGGCCGCCCTGGCCCAGCCCTATGAGTGGGAGCATCACAGCCTGCACATCACCGCCAGCATCGGCATCGCCGTCTATCCCCAGGATGGTACCAGCCTGCACGAGCTCACCCTCAACGCCGATGCCGCCATGTATTACGCCAAGGAGCGGGGGCGCAACGACTACTACTACTTCGACAGCGCCATGAATGCCAACGCCCACCAGCAGTTCCTGCTGCAAAAGGCGCTGCAACACGCCCTGGAGCGAGGGGAGCTGGCCCTGCACTACCAACCCAAATACGACGCCCGCAGCGGCCAGGCGGTCGGTGCCGAGGCGCTGCTGCGCTGGCAGCACCCGGAGCATGGGGCCATCTCCCCGGCCAGCTTCCTGCCCCTGGCGGAGAAGAGCCGGCTCATCATCCCCATCGGCAACTGGGTCATCGACGAGGCCTGCCGCCAGATGAGCGCCTGGCGCGCGGCGGGTCATGACGACTGGAGCGTGGCGGTGAACCTCTCCACCATACAGCTGGCGAGCCCCGGATTGCTGGAGGAGGTGCAGGGCGCCCTCTCCCGTCACCGGCTGGAGGCCCGCCACCTCACCCTGGAGATCACCGAATCCACCGCCATGGAGAACGCCGAGGAGAGCCTGGCCATCCTCAATCGCCTGGCCGAGCTCGGGCTCGGCATCTCCATCGACGACTTCGGCACCGGCTACTCCAGCCTGCTCTACCTCAAGCGCTTCCCCGCCAACGAGCTCAAGATAGACAGGGGCTTCGTCGCCACCCTGGCGCAAGACGGGGACGATGCCACCATCATCGCCGCCATCATCGCCCTGGGTCAGGCCCTGGGGATGCGCATCGTGGCCGAAGGGGTGGAGACCCAGGCGCAGCGCACCCTGCTCACCCAGCTCGGCTGCGACACCCTGCAGGGCTATCTGCTGGGGCGCCCCATGACGGGGGAGCAACTGCTGGCCCACTGCCACCAGACGCGAAGCGCCTGACCGGTCAGGGGCGCCCGCGCTTGCGGCCACTTTCCCATGTACCACGCCCATGAAAAACGGCGCCCGAAGGCGCCGTTTTTTTCACTGTCGTCCTGGCGATGCCACAGACGGGGAACAAGGGGTGAGCTTATTCCTCTTCCAGGTAGGCATAGCCTTGCAGACCCAGCTCCAGCTCGTCGAGCAGGGCCTTGCGGGTCTCGTCGTCCAGGGCCGGATGGGAGACGATGCGCTGATAGCTCTCGCGGATCACCGAGGGGTCGATGTTGACGTAACGCAGCAGCTGGTCGACGGTGTCGCCGCGCACCACGTTGCGAATGTCCATCTTGCCTTCCTCGTCCAGCCAGACTTCCGCGCAGTGGGTGTCGCCAAACAGGTTGTGCAGATCGCCGAGGATCTCCTGATAGGCCCCCACCAGGAAGAAGCCGACGTGGCACTCTTCGTGCTCGCCATACTCCGGCATCGGCAGGGTGCTCTCGACCCCCAGACCATCGACGTAGTGCTCCACCTGACCGTCGGAGTCACAGGTGATGTCCATCAGGATGCCGCGGCGGGTGAGCGGACGCTCGAGGCCGGCAAGCGGCATCACCGGGAACACCTGACCTATGCCCCAGGCATCGGGCAGAGACTGGAACAGGGAGAAGTTGGCGAAACACTTGTCCGCCAGCTTCTCGTTCAGGTCATCGGCCAGGGCGCGGTGGCTGCGGTTGATGGGGTTGAGCTTCTCTTTCAGGGTGAGGCAGGTGTTCTGGTGCAGGCTCTCGGCCCAGGCACGCTGCTCCAGGTTGAGCAGACCCATGGTGTACTGGGCGTTGACGTCGGTCAGGTCGGCCAGGGAGTCATGGAACAGCTCCAGCAGGGAGGGGTCTTCCTCGTTGTTGAGCTCGAGCCAGCCTTTCCACATGTTCTGCAACAGGGTCGGCGCGTCCTCATCCGGTGCATGCACCTCGCTCATCTGGGCCCCTTCGGCACCAATGATGTTGGTGACCAGCACGGCGTGGTGAGCGGTCAGGGCGCGGCCGGACTCGCTGATGATGGTCGGGTGCGGCAGGTCGAACTCGCGGCAGACATCGCCGATGCCCCACACCACGTTGTTGGCGTACTCGGACAGGCTGTAGTTGGCGGAGCAGTGGCTCTGGGAGCGAGTCCCTTCATAGTCCACCCCCAGGCCGCCGCCCACATCGACCACGTCGACGTTGGCGCCCAGGCGACGCAGCTCGGCGTAGAAGCGGCCGCACTCGCGGATGCCACCCTGGATGTCGCGGATGTTGGCTATCTGGGAACCCAGGTGGAAGTGCAGCAGTTGCAGGCAGTCCAGCTGACCCAGGCCGCGCAGACGCTCCACCAGGGCCAGGATCTGGGAGGCGGAGAGGCCGAACTTGGACATGGCGCCACCGCTCGATTCCCACATGCCGGAGCCGGTGGAGGCGAGACGGGCGCGCACCCCGATATTGGGCTTGATGTTGAGGCGCTTGGCCTCGTCGAGCACCAGCTCCAGCTCGGAGGGCTTCTCGACCACTATGTAGACCTTGTGGCCCATCAGGTTGCCAAGCAGGGCGTGACGCACGTACTCACGGTCTTTGTAGCCGTTGCAGACGATGACGGAGCCGCGATCGTGATGATGGGAGAGGACCGCCAGCAGTTCTGGCTTGGAGCCCGCTTCCAGGCCCAGACGGGGCTTGTCGCTGTAGGACTGGCTGATGGTTTCGATGACGCGGCGCTGCTGGTTCACCTTGATCGGGTAAACGCACAGGTAGTCCCCCTCATAGCCTGACTTTTCTATGGCCTGACCGAAGGCGTTGAACAGGGCATCCACCCGGCTCTTGAGGATGTCGGGGAAACGGAGCAGCACGGGCGTGGTGAGCCCGGACTGACGCAGTTGTTCGATGGCGTCAGACAAGACGATCTGCGCCTCGGGGCGAGATTTATCGGGCGATACCGTCACGTGACCGGCGTCGTTGATATTGAAGAAACCCGCACCCCAGTAGGGAACGTTGTACACCTTCAAGGAGTCCTTGCTGGACCAGTTAGTCATGGGCTATGCCTCGCAAATGAGCGGCCGGGGGCCGCCTTCGTTACCCTCAATCACATCCAGACCATCGATCGCAGAGTCTGACCAGCGGGTGGCGGTCTGGGGTCCCATCATGCTTGACCATGACGGTGACCTTCATGCGCCCCCGGATCCTCTATTGCACATCGCGGCAAGCCAAGGCTGCCTGGTGGATCTTGGGAAGTAACGAGTCTTGATGTGGGGCTTGTGGCTTTACATCAAGCTCAACGGTATGCGGTGCTGGGTCAGAGCACCGCGGTACTTTGATGGCACGCGGCATCAGCCACGCCACGGCTCATCATGGCCTCGCAGTCACTACACCCAGGGAGGGGAATTTCAAGGAAGAGAGGGACGAGGCGCCATCGCAAACGCGAACAGATGACGACAAGATGCCGCAGCCGATACCGCCATCCACGACCGCCCATGACAAGGGGATGATGATGAGCCCGGGGGCCCACTCGGTCGTCTGGAGATGGCTATGTCTGCTGTTCTCCCTGATACCGGAACCTAACCGGTATAAAAGAAATCCAATCCCTGCAGTGTCTGTCGTGTCTGCATGCCTCGCCCTATAGGCGGTCGAACTCAAGGGGAACTGGCGGCCTCGCCTGCTCAGGGTGACCCCTTGGATCGGCGCGGAGTTTACACACTTTGGCGTCGGGCTGACAATAAAAAATCCTGTTAAATTTTCGCTTTTTTGCCATGGGGTGGATCTCGCTGCCAACCAAGCCAGCTCTGGGGTTGGCCCCTGTCCCCCTCCCCTGGCGGCCTCTGGCTTTTTGCGCTCTTTCCCCAACGCCAGATCCCCCCTTTTTTCCCGGCGCCGGCCAGCGGACAGGGGCTGTCGGCAATCAAGCTCAAAAGAGCCCCCCCGCCTGCGATCGCCATCAAACTGTCATCGACCTGCCACGGGGCGGGAACAGAAGGAGGCCATGCTGGGGGGAGAACCACAGCCGGAGTCAGCCATGTTCAGCGTCGACAGCCTACTTCATCAGCACTTTCCCCGCCTCACGCTCCCGGGCCCGGCCCGCAGCGCCCTCAAATGGCTGCTGCGCGAGCGCGACTTCCAGGCCTTTGCCGCCCAGTTTCCCCACCTCAAGGGGCTCGATTTCGTCGAGCAGGCCCTCAGCCAGCTCGATTTCGACTATCGGGTCAGCGATGCCCAGCTCGAGAACATACCGGCCGAGGGGCGGGTCATCCTGGTGGCCAACCACCCCATCGGCTCCCTGGATGGCCTGGCGCTGCTGCGCCTGCTCGGCCGCATCCGCCCGGACGTCAAGATAGTGGCCAACCAGCTGCTAGCGGGCCTGGCCCCCCTGCGCCCCCTGCTGCTGCCGGTGGACAATCTGGGGGGCAAGACCGACAGGCGCGCCATCCTCGCCATGGGGGAACACCTGGCCAGGGAGGGGGCCCTCATCATCTTCCCGGCCGGGGAAGTGTCGCGCCTGGGGCCCAGGGGGATCAAGGATGGTCCCTGGCAGGGAGGCTTTCTCAAGCTGGCCAGGCGCACCCAGACCCCGCTGGTGCCGATCCACCTGGGGGCGCGCAACGGCCTGGGTTTCTACCTCGGCTCCTGGCTCAACAAGTCCTGGGCCGGTCTCCTGCTGGTCGGCCAGCTGTTTCGCCAGCAAGGGGGGCGCATGACCATCACCATAGGTCAGCGCATCCCGCCCCACGCCTTCAGCGCCCTGCCAGCCAAGGAGGGGGCCAGACTGGTACGCGCCCACCTCTATCGCATCGGACGCGGCAAGCCGGGCCGCCTCACCACGGAGGCCCCCATCGCCCTGCCGGGGGACAGGGTGCGGCTCAAGCAGGCGGTGGAGGGCTGCGAGGCCCTCGGCCACACCCCGGACGGCCAGGGGATCTACCTCTATCGTCGCCACGAGCAGAGCCACTCCGAGATACTGCGCGAGCTGGGGCGCCTGCGGGAGATTGCGTTTCGGGCTGTGGGGGAAGGGTCGGGCAAGCGCCGGGATCTGGACGGCTATGACGATGACTACTATCACCTGCTGCTCTGGGATCCGGCCCGCCTCGAGATAGTGGGGGCCTACCGCTTCATCCCGGTGCAGGAGATGCTGGCGAGCAAGGGGCTCGCCGGCCTCTACAGCCACACCCTGTTTGGCTTCGACCCGGCGCTAAGGCCCCAGCTGGATCAGGCCATCGAGCTGGGCCGCAGCTTCATCCAGCCCGCCTACTGGGGCAAGCGCGGCCTGGACTACCTCTGGTTCGGCATCGGCGCCTACCTGGCCCGCTATCCCCACTACCGCTACCTGTTCGGCCCGGTGTCACTGTCTGCCAGCCTGCCGCCCCAGGCGCGAGATTTGCTGGTGAGCTTCTACCGTCAGCACTTCGCCCCCCGGGAGGGGACGGATGGCGCCCCCCTCGCCCCCTCCCGTCGCCCCTATCCGGCCACGGATCCCCACTTCGCGGATCTCGACTATGGTCGCGCCCTCACCGAGCTCAAGTCCCGGCTCGGCAACCTGGGCTGCGCCATCCCCACCCTCTACAAGCAGTATTCCGAGCTGTGCGAGCCGGGGGGCGTCCAGTTCATGGACTTTGGCATAGACCCCGACTTCAACCACTGCATCGACGGCCTGGTGTGGGTGGACGTGAGCCGGATAAAAGCCCACAAGCGGGCCCGCTACATCAGCAGCCATCTGGCCGATCCGCACCCATAGCCCTGCGGGCGCAACACAAACAGCAGAGGGAGGCCATGGCCTCCCTCTGCTTTCTCGCTATTGCTGAACACCTTTAGGACGCCCAGCCAATCAGGCATTATTGCTGGACACCTTTTGACACGCCCAGCCAATCAGGCGTTACTCGCCCGGCTTGCGATCCGAGTGGCCGAGGTCGCGCTCCGGGGCGATGAGATCGCGCACCCGCTGCTTGATCTCCTTGGCCTCGGGGAAGCCCTCGTCCGCCACCCTGTCCCACACCAGCACACCGTCCACCAGGATGCGAAACTCCCCCTTGCTGGCGGGCACCAGGGCCACCTCGCCCAGATCGCTGTCAAAGGTCGACAGCAGTTCCTGGGCCAGCCAGGCGGCGCGCAGCATCCAGCGGCACAGGGTGCAGTAACGGATCTCTATCCTGGGTTTGGCCATGGTCTGTGTGTTCATCGGGTTGCTCCGTTCTTGCCCGCCCCCTGGCGGTCTCTGTTCGCTATGTATCCTTCACTGCCGGCATTCACTACCAGCATTCACTACCAACATGGAACAGGCCGTTGATAACGCTGTCCCTTTTGCCCTGCCAACCCGCGTCACTGGGTCACGCCGTGGAAGTCGGCCAGCCAGTGGCGGGCGATGGTGCGCATCAGATCCGGCGGCAACTCCCTCAGCCCGTGCACCATGGGGAATTCGGCCAGCAGCCGCATCCCCTCGATGATCTCCGCCAGCACCAGGTAGACATACTCTCCTATCACGGCGCCATGGACGAAATTGACCGCCTCGCCGCGATTGAGCAGGAAGATGGTGCTGCCATCGGGGCGGATCAGGGCCAGTACATGGGGGCACACCTCCTCGCTCGGCCAGGGCAGCTCGGCCAGGCTGAAGGCGAACTCGTCATCGGCCGAGGTGACGGAGGCGAGCATGGCGCCGGGGCGCAGCGCCGCCAGATCCTCGAGGTTGAGGGAGCCGTTGCCGGTGGAGCAGACCACCAGCTCGGCCCGGGCCAGGGCCTGGGCCTTGTCCACCAGCTTGAAGCCGTGGGAGAGGGCCTCCACCTGGCGCAGCTCGTCCGTCTCCACCAGCTCCAGATGCAGGTTACGGCACCTGAGCTCGCGGGCGATGCTGCGTCCCACCTTGCCATAACCGAACAGGGCCGCCTGGCAGACGTTGAAGGTGCGGTTGAGGGTGCGGGCCAGGGACTCGGCAGAGTAGACCACACTCAGCCCTATCTGGATATCTTCCGCCTGCTTGAGGGGGCTGCGGGCCACCGACAGCACGGGGGCCATCAGGGGCTCGAGGGCGTAACGCTGATGGCCGTTCTCCGTCATCTCCACCACCCCGAGAAAACGGGGGCCGAAGCACTCGGCGAGCTGGGCCTGGGTGCGGGCAAAATAGCCACCAATGTCCAGGATGACCAGGCGCTCATGGGCCGCCACCAGGGGAGCAATCCTGGCGACCACCTGCTGGGGACAGTTGCTCCACTGGCGATTGAGCTCCAGCACGGGGAAGTGCTGGCAGGCCCAGGCCAGGGTCTCGCCATGGGCCGACTTGGGCTTGGGCAGGATGGCGCCAATGCGCCCCACCTGGGCCAGGGCCTGGATGAAATGGGGGCGATCGGGCAGCAAGTGAGTCACAAGCAGAATGCAGAGTCCCTCGATGGGGCCCTGCCGGGTAAAATGGCGAAAAAACAGATGCTCAGATCCTTGACTGCGCAACTGTGGCCTCCTTAGCACGCCGCAAACCGCGGGCAAACAGAAACCCGGCCTGGCCGGGTTCTGAAAGTGTCCAAAAACGAGATATGGAACCTTTGTAGCCCAAACGCGATTGAGGCTCAATCTTTATCGGGCAAAAGTATGCGCCAGGTGGCACTGCGCCCGTTAATTGATTGTTTTACATGCACTAACCCATTGATAGGTTTTTCATCAATAGAGGGAGGCTTCGGGCCAGACGAACCAGAGACTGAGGCCGGTGCCGAGGGCGGCCAGCGCGATGAGCGCGCCCCAGCGCACCGGCAGCGGGCGGGATCTCAGGCGCCACTCCAGCGCCGGCAGCAACCAGACCGGCAGCAGGGCCAGCAGCGGCACCTCCACGTATTGCCAGGCGAGCATCTGCACGAAGGCAAGCGCCAGCGCCAGGGCTGCCGGGGTGACGCTCACGCCGGCAAAGGCCCCAAGCAGGGCGCGAAACCCGGCCAGGGCGGCCAGGGCACCGGCCAGCTGGGCGATGAGCAGGCTGCCATCGATGCCGATCACCAGGGCCAGCCAGATGAAGCCCAGGGCAAACCCCACCCCTTCCCGGCTGTCACCGCGCACCTGGGTCCAACCCAGCCAGCTCAGGGCCAGCGCGAGCGCCCCCCAGAGCGCGGGCGTGCCCCTGATCAGGGTGGCAAAGCCCAGCCACCAGATGAGGGCGCCGAGACCGGCGAAGAGTGCCAGGGCCAGCCAGCGGTTGGCCAGGGGAGCGGCGATGGCCGCCACCAGCAGGGTCAGCGGCAGCCACTGCCACGCCTTGACCGGCAGCAGATAAGTGCCTCCGACCAGGCAGCCCACCAGCCAGAGCGCCAGGGCATCCCAAAGATACCCCAGTCGTGGCCAGCGCCATGACAGCAAAGCGGCCCCCAAAGGGGCCGCCAGGGTTTGTAGCAAGAGTGCTGCGCCCATTACTTGCGCACACCTTCGACAAACAGGTTGATGCTCATCTCGTCCGGAATGCCCGGCAACATGTAGTTCACGCCAAAGTCGCTGCGCTTGATGGTGGTGGTGGCGTTGAAGCCGCTGCGGTAGCCGCCCCAGGGATCCTTGCCTTCCCCTATCTTGACCAGATCGAAGGCCACGTCCTTGGTGACGCCGTGCAGGGTCAGGGTGCCCTTGAGCACGCCCTTGTCCTTGGTGCCTTCATAGGCGGAGCTGACGAAGCTCATCTTGGGGTATTGCTTGACGTCGAGGAAATCCGGGCTGCGCAGGTGCTTGTCGCGGGCCTCGTGGTTGGAGTCCACGCTGGCGGCATCCACCTCGAAGCTCGCCTTGGCGGCGGCAGGGTTGGCATCGTCCATGGAGAAGGTGCCGCTGAAGGTGTTGAAACGACCCACCAGCTCGGAGAAACCAAGGTGACCCACCTTGAACTGCACCGTGGTGTGTGCCGGATCCACGTCATAGTCGGCGGCCATCAGCGGCATGGTCATCAACAGGCTGGAGGCCAGCAGAAGCGGTGTCATTTTCATTTATCGTTCCTTCGTGAGTAACGTGATGGGGGATTGTCAGATGCTAACCCACCATGAGAGAGTGATAATCAGTGATTTATTAAAATAATTATCAACTGAGAGTGGAATATGGATCAGATCGCCGCCATGCGCGTCTTCATCAAGGTGGTAGAGCATCAGAGTTTTACCAGGGCCGCCGCCCAGCTCGGCATCTCGGTCGCCATGACCTCCAAGCTGATGCAGCAACTGGAGGAGTCCCTCTCCACCCGGCTGCTGTCACGCACCACCCGCCAGGTCAATCCCACCGAGGCGGGCCAGTTCTACTACCAGCGCTCCCAGGCCCTGCTGGCGGAGCTGGAGGAGACCCACAGTCAGCTCACCCGCAACAACCAGCAGCCCCAGGGCACCCTCAAGCTGTCGGTGCCCATGGATTTTGGCTACCTGCACCTCTCCCCTGCCCTGCCGCTGTTTCGCACCCGCTTCCCCGAGCTCAAGCTGGAGATAGAGTACAGCGATCGGCGGGTCGCCCTGGTGGAAGAGGGCTTCGATCTGGCGCTGCGCATCGGCAACCTGCCTGACTCCTCCCTGGTGGCCAAGCCCCTGGCCAGCATGCGGCTCGAGGTGTGCGCCAGCCCGGAGTACCTGGCACGCAGGGGCAACCCCCAGACCCCGGAGGATCTCAAGGAGCACGACTGCCTCGTCTACACCCTGACCCAGCCGGACTGGGTCTTCACGCGAGCTGGCGCGCAGGTGAGCGTGCGCCCCCAGGGGCCCCTTCGCGCCAACAACGGGGTGGCCCTGACCCGGGCCGCCTGTGACCATCAGGGCATCATATTGCAGCCCACCTTCATCGTGGGGGATGCGCTGCGGGAGGGGAAACTGGTGTCACTGCTGCCCCAATGGGACAAGGGGGAGGTGGGGCTCTACGCCCTCTATCCGCACCGCCGCTTCGTCTCGGCCAAGGTGCGCTGCTTCATCGAGTTCGTGCAGGAGCGTTATCTCGCCCCCCACTATTGGGACAGACCACACCCATAGACCACTGTCATGATGGGAAGGACTCCCATCATCTCACCACCTTGCCAGAACAAGGACAGACCACAGCCATGATCGGAAGGGCTCTCATCATCCTGCTACCTCCCCAGAACGGGGACAGACCACAGCCATGCTGGGAAGGGCTCCCATCATCTCGTCATCTAGATATCTCGTCAGCACTGGGACATATCTCATCAGTGCTGGGACAGGCCGCAGCCATGATGGGAGGCTAGGGCACCGCCGCCCCTGCGCGGGCCTGCAGCAGGGTGCCATCGCACTGGATCTGCCAGCGCGGTAGCCGGGACTGGATCTCCGCCAGCTGGGACCCGTCCAGGGGATAGGGCAGGGTCACCGTCAGGGCGCCGCAGTCGTGCAGGGCGGCCAGTTGCAGCAGCAGGACCAGGTTGGCCTCGTCGCGGCGGTTGCGATTGATGCGCCGCTCCACCTCGAAGCGAAAGTGCCCCTCGGGATCCGCCGTCATCGCCTGCCAGCCAAAGCCGAACAGCGGCATGACGGCGCTGACGATGCCAAGGGCGGTGAGGGGCCGTTTGGGAGGGTGATAGAGGGCATTGAGGTCGAAGGCGACCGGCTCCTGCATGGGGACCCGATCCCGGGATAAGATGTTATTGCTCATTGGCCTGACCTCTTGGTTCCTCTAGAATCCGTCGCATAGTCAAACGTCCATGCCAACGAGGTGCTGATGCTAAGCGATATCGAGATCTCCCGCCAGTCCCCCCGCCTGCCCATCGCCGAGGTGGCAGGGCAGCTCGGCATCAAGGCCGCCCATCTCCACCCCCACGGCCATTACAAGGGCAAACTCGACCTCGCGCTGCTCCATCACGCCCCCGCCCGCGAGCCCGGCAAACTGGTGCTGGTGAGCGCCATCACCCCCACCCCCCTTGGCGAGGGCAAGACGGTCACCACGATCGGCCTCTCCATGGGGCTCAACCACATAGGCCAGTCCAGCATCGCCACCATACGCCAGCCGAGTCTCGGCCCCGTGTTCGGGGTCAAGGGGGGCGCCGCCGGGGGCGGCATGGCCCAGGTGGTGCCGATGGAGGAGATGAACCTCCATCTCACCGGGGATTTTCACGCCCTCAGCGCGGCCCACAACCTGGCCTCTGCCGCCCTGGATGCCCGCCTGTTCCATGAACGCAAACTCGGGGACAGGTTCAGCGCCAGCACCGGCCTGGTGCGCCTCGATATCGACCCGGCCAATATCCTCTGGCCCCGCACCCTGGACATGAACGACCGGGCGCTGCGTCATCTCACCCTAGGCCAGGGGGGCCCCGCCGATGGTGTCGAGCGCCCCGATCGCTTCGTCATCACCGCCGCCTCCGAGCTGATGGCCATTCTGGCGCTGGCGAGCGATCTGAAAGACTTGCGCGCCCGCATCGGCCGCATCCAGCTCGCCCTCGACCTTCGCGGCCAACCCGTCACCGCCGAGCAGCTGGAAGTGGCGGGGGCCATGACGGTGCTGCTCAAGGACGCCCTCAAGCCCACCCTGATGCAGACCACGGAGCAGACCCCTGTGCTGGTTCACGCCGGCCCCTTTGCCAACATCGCCCACGGCAACTCCTCCGTCATCGCCGATCGCATGGCTCTCGGCCTTGCCGACTATGTGGTGACCGAGGCGGGGTTCGGCTCCGACATGGGGCTGGAGAAGTACTTCAACATCAAGTATCGCCAGTCCGGCCTCGCCCCCGCCTGCGTGGTGCTGGTGGCCACGGTGCGCGGCCTCAAGGCCAACAGCGGCCTGCTGGACATCAGGCCGGGCCAGCCGTTGCCGGCCAGCCTGCAAGGGGAAGATCTGCCCACCCTGAAAGCCGGGTGTGCCAACCTCGCCTGGCACATCCACAACGCCCGCCGTTATGGGGTGCCCGTGGTGGTTGCCATCAACCGCTTTGCCACCGACAGCCAGGCCGAGCTGGATCTGCTGGCCCGCGAGGCGCTGGCCGCCGGCGCCTGCGGGGTCGCCCTCTCCCGGGCCTTCACTGACGGTGGCGCGGGAGCGGCGGATCTGGCTCACGCCGTGGTGGCGGCCTGCGAGCAGCCCAGTGAGATCAGGCTGCTCTACCCCGATGAGATGAGCCTTGCCGCCAAGCTCGCCACCCTGGTGGAGTGCGGCTATGGTGGCCGTGGCGTCACCCTCTCGGACAAGGCGCGCCAGCAACTGGCCAGGCTCTCGGCAGAGGGCTGGGATCACCTGCCCGTCTGCATGGCCAAGACGCCGCTCTCCCTGAGCCATGACCCGGCCAGGAAGGGCGTGCCGACGGACTTCGAGGTGCCCATCGAGGAGGTGAAGCTCTGCGCGGGGGCAGGCTTCGTCTATGCCCTGGCGGGCCCCGTCATGACCATGCCGGGCCTGGGCAGCCTGCCGGCCTACCGCCATATCGACATCGACGATGAGGGGAATGTCATCGGCCTGAGCTGACGCGCAGGCTGGCAGCCTACCCTTCCTGAGCGCCACATCGACATCGACGATGAGGGGAATGTTGTCGGCCTGAGCTGACGCGCAGGCTGGCAGCCTGCCCTCCCTGAGCGCCATATCGACATCGACGATGACGGCGAAATTGTCGGCCTGAGCTGACGCGCAGGCTGGCAGTCTGCCCTCCCTGAGCGCCATATCGACATCGACGATGAGGGGAATATCGTCGGCCTGAGCTGACGCGCAGGCTGGCAGCTTGCCCTCCCTGAGCGCCATATCGACATCGACGATGACGGAGAAATTGTCGGCCTGAGCTGACGCACCACATCGACATCGGCGACAACGGCAACATAGTGGGCCTGAGCTGACGGCCCCCATTCACCACATCGCCAGAAACAGCAAGGCCCCGCCGATGGGCGGGGCCTTGTGGTGCGTATCAGGACGCCATCAGTAGTGGAAGCGCCCCAGCTTGCTCATGACCGTCTCGGTCAGAGCGTGCATCTGCTGACTCTGGGCATCCTGCTCCCGGGCCACCCGGGTGGAGGCGCTCGCCAGCTCGTGGATGTTGCTGACGTTCTGGTTTATCTCCTCGCTCACCTTGGATTGCTGCTCGGCGGCGCTCGCAATCTGGGTCGCCATGTCCTGGATGCGGTCGGCGGCCTGCACTATGGTCGCAAGCTCCCCCACCGCCTGCTCGGCATCGCGCAGCGCCAGGCTGCTCAACTGGCGACCCTCGGTCATGGTGTCGACCGCGGCGCTCGTGGTGTCCCGCAGCCTGTCTATCATCTGCTGGATCTCCTGGGTCGAGGCCCGGGTCTTGGAGGCCAGGGTGCGCACCTCGTCCGCCACCACGGCAAAACCGCGACCATGCTCGCCGGCCCGGGCGGCCTCGATGGCGGCGTTGAGCGCCAGCAGGTTGGTCTGCTCCGAGATGGTGCGGATCACATCCAGGATGCTGCCAATCTGCACCCCCTGCTGCTGCAAGGCGGTGATCTTGTCCGACACCTCGCTCACCTGGGCACTCAGCTGACGGATGCCGTTGGCCGAGGCGCTCACCACCTGCTGTCCCTTGTGCACCGCATGGCGGGTCTCATCCACCGCCTGGGCCGTGATCTGGGCACTGCTGGAGACAGAGTCTGCGGTCGATGACATCTCATGGATGGCCGTGGCCACCTGTTCCACCTGCTCCAGCTGATGCTGGCTGTTGCTCAGCCCCTGCTGGGCCTGGCGGGCCGAATTCGCCGCCGCCTGCTGCAACTCGTGCACGCTGGTGGCGGTGTCGGTCACTATGCCCTGCACGGTCGCGACGAACTGGTTGATCCCCTCCGCCAGCACCCCGGTTTCGTCGCGCCTGTGCTGGGTCAGCCGCTGGGTCAGATCCCCTCCGGCGCTGGAGAGGCGCGTCACCATGCGAGTCGTCTGCTGCATCGGCCGGGAGATGGACCCCGCCGCGAAGGCGAGCCCGGCCAGCCCGGCGCCCGCCACCAGCATGCCCACCATCAGCTGGGTCCAGACTCCCTTGCCAAAGGCCTCGGCACGGGCCTGCGCCATCCGCTCATAGTCGGCGTAGAGGGCACTGTTCGGCACCTCGATGGCGATCCCCCAGGCCTGCTTCACCTTGTTGAGGCGGATGGGGGCGAAGACCCTCAGCCCATCGGCGCTCTCGTCGCTGCCCGCTTCACTGCGCTGCAGCTGCGCCAGCAACGGCGAGTCCTGCAAGCGTTGCCCCACCCCGTCGCCATCGCGGGAGTCGGCGGCTATGATGCCCATGGGGCTGATGATGCGCACCCTGCCCTGGCCGTCGAACACCCGCTGGCTGATGTTGGCGGCCAGCCGTTGCAGGTAGTTGAGGGAGTAGTCTATGCCCACCATGCCGAGGTATTGATCCCCGTTCAGCACAGGCACCACGAAGGAGGTGAGCAGGGTGGGCTGACCGTTGACCTGGTAGACGGAGGGGTCGACCGCGCAGCTGGCCTTGCTCTCCTGGGGGCAGAGATACCACTCGGAGGCCCGGATCCCGTTGTCGCTCGGCGTCTTGCTGTAGAAGTCCCCCAGGGGTTTGAGACCAAAACCGGCCGGCCCGCGGCTCCAGTAGGGGGCGAAGTTGCCCGATGCCTGGCTATGTCGGCCATTGCCGGTATGGAGCGCATCCTGACCGTCGAAGCTATTTGCCTCCCAGCCACTGTAGATGCTGAGAAAATCCGGGTTGCGATCCCCTATGTCCTTGAGCAGGGCGGTGACCTCGTCCCGGCCGAGGGGGGCTGGCTGATGGACATTGCCCGCCAGCAGCGCCGCCAGGGTTTCACCGGCATCGAGCGCCAGCTCGAAGGAGCGCGCCACCTCGCTCGCCTGCCCATCCGCCAGGGTCAGCAGCCACTGCCTGGCCTGCTGGCGGGCAGCGTCGTGGCTCTCCTGCTGGATCTTCTCCTGCATACCGGCCAGGGAGAGGTAACCAAACCCCACGACGCTGAGCACGGTGGCCAGCAGGATGCAGCCAGCAAAAAACATCACCTGATACTTGATAGAACGAAACATAACGAACGTGGCGCCTGTAAGGATAAAAGCCAATGATAATAATGGGTTGAGTCAAGCACCCAAAACAATTGCTCGAAAAAAAGATAATCTTTGTGAGCGAATTCGAACATCTGGCCTGTCATCCCCCCATCCGGTAGGCGAAGGGGCAGACAGGCGCGGTGCGGGCGATCACAAACACAAGACCCCGCCGATGGGCGGGGCCTTGTGTCATCCATGGGTCAAGGCTTAGAGGGTGAAACGCTGGGTCATCTGGTGCAGATTGTTGGCCAGCTTGCTCAGCTCGACACAGGCCTGGGCGGTCTGCTGGGCCCCCTGGGCGTTCTCGTCGGCGGCATTGTGGATGTTCACTATGCTGCGGTTGAGCTCCTCGGTGACCGCATTCTGCTCTTCGGTGGCAGTGGCGATCAGGGTGTTCATGTCGCTGATCTCGGTGACGGCGCCGTTGATGCTGTCGATGCTGTCCCCCGCTTCCCGTGCCAGCCCGACGCTCTCCTGCATCTGCTGACGGCTCAGCTGCATGGCGTTGCCGGCCTCGGCGGTGCGCTCCTGCAACACCTCGATCATCTTGCTGATCTCGGCGGTGGAAGCCTGGGTGCGCTGGGCCAGGCTGCGCACCTCGTCCGCCACCACGGCAAAGCCGCGACCCTGCTCGCCAGCCCGGGCCGCCTCGATGGCCGCATTGAGGGCCAGCAGGTTGGTCTGCTCGGCGATGCCGCGGATCACGTCCAGCACCATGCTGATGTTGGCGCTGTCCGCTTCCAGTTGCGACACCACAGACCCCGCCTGCTCTATCTGCCGGGAGACCTGCTCTATGCTGCCGATGGCGCTGCGCACCACCTGGTTGCCCTGGGTCGAGGTGCGGGAGGCATCCTTGGCGGCGCTCATGGCGTCCGTGGTGTTGCGAGCCACCTCATTGACGGTGGACTGCATCTCGTTCATGGCGGTGGCCACCTGGGACACTTCACTCTGCTGGCTGGCCATGCCGCTGGCGGACTGCTCGGAGATGGCGCTCACCTCCTCCACCGCGCTGCTGAGCTGGCTCACCGAGCCGGCTATCTCGCTCACCAGGTCCGCCAGCGACCCCTGCATGCGGTCGATGGCCGACCCCAGCTGGCCCAGCTCGTCGCGGTTGAAACGCCCACCCCGGATCCACTCCTGCAGCTCGCCGCGACCCAGCTCGCCATTGGCGATGCGCTGGGCCTGACGGGCCAGCATGATGAGGGGATCGCGGATCTGACGGGTCAACACCACGGAGAGGCCCACCACCAGCGCCAGGCCGACCAGCAGGGCCAGGGTGACGCTCAGCTTGGCGGAATCATAGGCCGCGACCACTTCCTTGCGCGATACCTTGGCATAGCCGTGGTTGATCTGGATGAGCTCGGCCACCGACTTGCTCAGCCGGCTATAGAGGGTGAACCCCTCCCCCATGACCAGCTGCTGGGCCTGATCCAGCTGACCTTGCTCTTGCAACTGCTTGATCCGCTGATACATGGCCGCATAGCTGGCCCAATCGGCCTTGACGGTGTCGAAGGTGCGGCGCTCGGCCACGTCCTCCGCCCAGATGGTGGTGTCATGCTGGGCCAGTTGCTGGGCAACCTGCCCGAAGGCCTGCTCCCTCATGCTGATGTACTGGGCCCGCTGCTGAGGGGCGTTGGCCACCAGGAAAACATTCAGCTCATAGCGGCGCAACTCATTGACACGCTCACCGATGGCGCTGGTGCGAACGACCGCGGGCAATATGCTGTCGGTGAAGCCGATGGCCGCCCGGTTCATGTTGCTGAATTCAAACAGTGAGAAGCCGCCGACGAAGGCCATCATCAGGCCGAGCAGGGCAAAGCCGGCGCTGAGCTTCTTGCCAATGGTCATGGTACTGGTATTCATGGTGTGTCCTGGAAGGTGGGGAAACAGATGTCGCTCGTCCTGTCTGTGCCTTCCTGGCTCGTGTGGTGGTGACCCCCATCCCTGGCTGCGCGTCCAGCCTTGCTGACTCCCTATCCCACGGGAGCGAGGCGAGCATGACGGCAGGCGGCAAGGCCTGGTCCATGGACTCGATCTTGCCGCTCAACCTGTGTCCGGACTCGGGGAGCCGGGCACAGGGCTGTTATATCGACCGCCTGGCAGGATCCCTTAACCCTTTTTTCAAACGGCAATCTTGAGCCCCTCCCCGAGGGGTAGTGACCCATGGGGACAGGCGGCAAGCATTGCGGGAGAAGAGGGCGAGATAGCAAGGGAGGAGAGGCAGAAAAAACCGAGGAGGGCATTGCCCTCCTCTTAGTGTCAGTGGCCTAGCGTTTCAGGCCGGCCAGGAACTCGGCGCGAGTATCTGGCTGAGTCTTGAACACCCCACCCAGGGAGGTGGTGGTGGTGTAGGAGGTGGAGTCCATCACCCCACGCGCCTTCACGCAATAGTGGGTCGCGGCTATGCTGATGGCCACATCCTTGGTGCCGAGCAGGGTCTGCAACGCCAGCAGGATCTGCTGGGTCAGCCGCTCCTGCACCTGGGGACGGCGGGCGAAGAACTGGACGATGCGGTTGATCTTCGACAGGCCAATCACCTTGCCACGGGGGATATAGGCCACGTGGGCCAGCCCGTCTATGGTGACGAAGTGGTGCTCGCAGGTGCTGGTCAGGCTGATATCCTTGACCATGATCATCTCGTCCACCTTCATCTTGTTCTCGATCACCGTCACCTTGGGGAAGGTGGCGTAATCGAGGCCGGCGAAGATCTCGTTCACGTACATCTTGGCGATGCGGTGCGGCGTCTCGGCCAGGCTGTCATCGGCAAGATCAAGCCCCAGCGTCTCCATGATGGATCTCATGTGGCCCTCGATCTTCTCCTTTTTCTGCTGGCTGTTCAGCGCATTGGCGACCAGAGGGGTCTCCAGCCCTTCGGCCACCAGGGCTTCCCTGACCAGCAAGGCTTCCTGACTTAAGCTCATCATCTTGTCTCTCTCCCACGCAGAGGGAATGGTATGACCCACAGGGCTTGTGGCGGCATAGTAAACGGCGATTGGCCTCATATTTCAAGTCAACTGCGCCCCATGCCCTGACTTTATGTTAATACGAGGTGTTTTACTGCCCCGATCGCCTGCCCATTCGGGGGGGATTTTGGGATAATCCCCCCACACCACAGTTTTCCTTACCCAAGAGGTCATGACGATGGGATTTGATAACGGCGCACTGCGCTCCCTGGAGGATGCACTGCAAGGCATGCTGGCCCGGCTCGACTGCCGCTGCGAGGCCGAGTCCGTGCCCCTGCCCGAGGCCCTTGACCGGGTGCTGGCCAGCGACATCCTCTCCCCCCTCTCGGTGCCCCCCTTCGACAACGCCGCCATGGACGGCTATGCCGTGCGCCTTGCCGATCTCGCCGCCGGGGCGCCGCTGCCCGTGGCGGGCAAGGCCTTCGCCGGCCAGCCCTATGACGGGGATTGGCCCGCCGGCCACTGCATCCGCATCATGACCGGTGCCCCCGTGCCCGTAGGGACGGACGCGGTGGTGATGCAGGAAGAAACGCAAGCCGGCGACAACGGGATCACTTTCCTGGCTCACCCCGTAGCCGGCCAGAACATCCGTCGCCGTGGCGAGGATCTGGCGCAAGGGTCCCGGGTGCTCGAGAGCGGCCTGCGCCTGAGCCCCCGCGAGCTGCCGCTGCTGGCATCCCTTGGCATCGCCAGCGTCTCGGTGCACCGCCCCTTGAAGGTCGCCATCTTCAGCACGGGGGACGAGCTCAAGCCGGTGGGCACCCCGCTCCAGCACGGGGACATCTACGACTCCAACCGCTACGGGGTCAGGGCCATGCTGAGCCGCATGGGCATAGAGTGCCTGGACCTTGGCATCATCCCGGACGATCCGGCGGCCCTGAGCGCCGCCTTCCAGCAAGCCGACCGCGAGGCGGATGCCCTGATCACCACCGGCGGCGTCTCGGTGGGGGAAGCGGACTTCACCAAGCAGTTGCTCGAAGAACTCGGCGAGATCGGCTTCTGGAAGCTGGCCATCAAGCCGGGCAAACCCTTCGCCTTCGGCCGGTTGCCAAACGCCTGGTTCTTCGGTCTGCCGGGCAACCCCGTCTCCGCCATGGTCACCTTCGATCAGCTGGTGCAACCGGCCCTGGCCAGGCTGGCCGGCCAGCAGTTCGCACGTCCGCTCCGCCTCCAGGCCCTGGCGGCAGAGCCCCTCAAGAAGAGCCCGGGGCGCCAGGACTTCCAGCGCGGCATATTGAGCGCGGGCCCGGATGGCCTCGAGGTGCGCAGCACCGGCTCCCAGGACTCCGGGGTGTTCAGCTCCCTGTCCCGGGCCAACTGCTACATCGTCCTCGAGCAGGAGCGCGGCAAGGTGGCCGCCGGTGAGACGGTCACCGTCGAGCCCTTCTCGGGACTGCTGCTGTGAGCGAGATCCTGAGCGACGCCGAGCTCCTGCGCTACAACCGCCAGATAGTGCTCACCTCCTTCGACTTCGAGGGGCAGGAGGCGCTCAAGCAGGCCAGCGTGCTGGTCATCGGCGCCGGGGGCCTGGGCTGCGCCGCCGCCCAGTATCTGGCGGTGGCCGGGGTCGGCCGGCTCACCCTGGTGGATTTCGATCGGGTGGAGCTCTCCAATTTGCAGCGCCAGGTGCTGCACAGCGACGAGCGGGTCGGCCAGTTCAAGGTGGAGTCCGCGGCGACCACCCTGCGCGCCCTCAACCCCTGGCTCGAGGTGGAGACCCACGCCACCCTCGCCGACGAGGCGCTGCTCGATGCCCTGCTGCCGCGCCACCAGCTGGTGCTCGACTGTACCGACAATGTCGCCATCCGCAATCTGCTCAACCAACGTGCCCGCCAGCACAGAGTGCCCCTGGTCTGCGGCGCCGCCATCCGGCTGGAGGGGCAGCTGTGCAGCTTCACCTGGCAGGAGGACGAGCCCTGCTACGCCTGCCTGAGCTCGCTGTTTGGCGAGCAGGCCCTCAGCTGCGTCGAGGCGGGGATCCTGGCCCCCATGGTGGGGCTGGTGGGCAGCCTGCAGGCCCTGGAGGCCATCAAGCTGCTGGCCGACATGGGCACCAGCTATCGAGGGCGTCTCCTGCTCATTGACGGCCTCAGTGGCCGCTTTCGCGAGCTGACACTCCCCAAGCGCCCGGACTGCCCGGTCTGCTCCCGCCCCTGAGCGGCACATCCCATCCATGAAAAAGCCGAACCCCAGGGTTCGGCTTTTTGTCTTTGCCATGCAGGGACGCGCTAGAAGATCCCCTTGGCCTTGACCTTCTTCATGTTGGCCACCTGGTTCGAGAGATCCTCGATGAGGGGCTCTGACGCCTCCCCGGGCATGCCCTGGGGGGCGCTGGCCAGACGCTGGATCAGCCTGTGCTGCTCGCGAATAAGCCGGGATTGCTCCTCCAGCTGGCGGGAGAGCAGTTGCAGACTGCCCGCAAGGGGGGCCAGATCCGCCTCCCCGCCCACCGTCGGCAACTTGCCCGCGATGGCCTCTGCCAGCAGATCGTGATCCAGCGGGGCAGGCAGCCCCTGCCTGAGCTCATCCCACAGCTCGGTGGGCTGCTGCTCGCCGAGGCGGCTCACTATCTCCTCCACCAGCTGATCCGGGGTCGCCATGGCCTGGGGCTGACCCAGGCGCTTCACTATTTCCTCCACCATGCGGTCACTGTTGTCCTGGCCAAGCTGGGGGGCCAGTCTGGCCACTATCTCGTCGATCAGGGTGTCGGTCGCGCCAGGGCCCGCCCCCTCTCCCAGATGGAAGCCGCAGCTGGCGAAGGCGTGACGCAGCGTGGTCAGGCTCACCTGCTCGGGCCCCAGGGCATTGGCTATCGCCTTGCACAGGTTCGGGGCCAGCACATACAGGAACATGCCGGAGAGATAGATGTCCTTGTGAAAGCGGCTCTTGGAGAAGTCGAACTCCTCGCTGCCATCCTGGATCTTGCGCGCCCGCTGATACCAGTTCTGCAGTACCCCTACCGCATAGCGATCAGACTCCAGCGCACCCGGATCCATGTAGATGGAGAAGGTCATGCGCTTGAGCTGACTACTCATCCGCAACCTCGGCCAGCTGGGGCGCCTCGCGATAGACCTCCTCCTCTTCCGTGGTATAGAGACAAATCTCCCGGGCCAGGGCGGACTGGGCATCGTCCAGCAGCTCCACCCGCTCACCCAGGGTGGGATAGGCGGCCTTGATGGCGTCAAAGATCAGCGAGGCGCCGCCCCCCACCAGATAGACACGGTTCGGGTTCTTGGCGAACTTCTTCGCCTCGTGGGCCACCTGACTGCCCAGCTCGTCGATCTTGTTCTGCATCTTCTCGAGGATCTTGGGGATCTGGCTCTCGTCGTTGACCACGTCCCGCACGAAGCCCATGTCGTGGCGGCGCTTGATGAACTCGTTGGCCACCAGATAGCTCGAATCGCTGTCGGCGGCGGCCAGGGCCTTGCGCACCGCGTCCGTCACCATGGAGACGCCGATCTCGTTGTTGCCATACACATCGGAGACATCGTCAAACTCGCCGACGATGATCCCCATGTCCAGGGTGGTGCCGCCGCAGTCGATCACCAGGGTCTTGGTGAACTCGTTGCAGCCCGAGCCAATCAGGCGGGAGAGGGCCGCAGGCAGGCTCTCCGGCATCACCTCGACGCTGACGATGTTGAACAGCTCCCCCTTGTTGAGGCTGATGGCCCGCAGCAGGTTGCGCCGCTTCTTCTCGATCTTCTCTTCGTTGCGCTGGCAATCGTCCGGGTGGTAGAACTCTGTGATGGGCAGGGTGACCGTGATGGCCACGTCGCAGGGGGCCACCCCGGTCTGCAGCAGGGCATGGTGCACGGAGAGCAGGTTCAGATCGTCGTACTGGTACTCCACGTGGGTGGTGGCCAGGGACTTGTCCGAGGTGGCGTCATAGGTGTACTTGGTATTGCCTATCTCGTAGTTGTAGATCTTCTTGTCTTTGCGCAATGCGGCGCTTTTCCAATCCTTGCGAAAGGAGTTGGGGGAGATGATGGTCTTGAGCGTCTTGTTGTCGATCCAGCTGACTTTGACGTTGGTCGAGCCATCATCGATGGCCATCTTCATTACTTCAGACATATGGGAAACACCTATGGGTAGGGCAGACAGCATGGTCCGATTGCCTTGTACCCTGCCAGGCCAAGGCGATCGGACCACTACATACACGGGTTATAAAGGCGACAAGTCTAATGGCTTTCTAAAATCCGTTGAAGCAAATCATTAAACCTCGAAGGATCTTCCGCTGGCCAGGCGTGGTGGCCCTGGGGGGTGTGGACAGTGGCGTTGGGCAGGGCGGCAAACTGCTCCACCCGCTTGGCGAGCGGCAGGTAGTCGTGACTGGTGGAGATGATGGCCACCGGCTGCCGGATGGCGCCGAGGCGGGCGCGCACCGACCAGCCTGGCAGGGCGCCGAGCAGCGCCTTGTAGGTCTTCTTCCTGTTGCTCTGCACGAAACGCAGCCGGAAGGTGCGACGCACCCGGGCGAGCTCGGGGCCGGGAAAGAGCTCGCGCCCCAGCCACCAGGCCAGCGGCCGCATGCCGAACCAGCGCAGCCACTTGAGGCGCATGGCGTAGCGTTCCTGCTCTTTTGCCGTCTCCAGCAAGAACTCGCTGAAACCGTTGACCAGCACCAGGCCGCTCACCTTGCCCGGCAGTTGCAGCGCCAGCTCCAGGGCCACCATGGCCCCGAGCGACAACCCCACCACCCAGGCGGGGCCGGGCTGCTCCTCGAGCCAGCGGGCCACGTCCGCCGCCAGGGTGGGCACATCGAAGGGCCCCTCCTGCCTGCTCTGGCCGTGGCCGCGCAGATCCAGGGCCACCACCCGGTAGCCGTGGGAGAAGTGCTCGATCTGGGCCTGCCAGTCGAGACTGGAGGAGCCAAGGCCGTGCAGCAGGAGCAGCAAGGGGCCCTCCCCCGCGCTGCGCAAGGCCAATCCATGGGATTTCATTACCTGATTGCGACGCACCCGCACTCTCCCTCTCGACTCGATAGCGGCCTCTGGCCTTGTTGCCCGGGCTGTGGCGCCACGCCCCTCAGCCCTCTCCCACCAGGCTCACCGCCTTGATATAGGCATATATCTGCTGCCCTGGCGCCAGCACCAGCCGTCTGGCGGAGCGGCTGGTGATCCGGGCCAGCAGTATCTGCTGCCCCAGCCCCAACTGCAACAGGGTTTGCCCGGGCCTCACCTCCCTCACTTCCAGCAGCCGGGTCACCAGGCAGTTGGAGAGGCTGGAGTGCGCGATGGGAGCGGTGGCGATGACCAGATCCCGCCCCGCCACCTTGATCTGCAACTCCCCTGTCTCGTCGGGGGCATGCTCCATGGTGACCATCAGGCTCTGATCCCCCAGTTGCAGGGTCGCCATCTGCTCAGCGTCGTCGTAGTGGGCCAGGGTCGCCGAGAGCATGACCCCCACATCGTCGCGGCTGGCGAGCGACAGATCGGTGCGGGCAAAGATCTCGCTCGGCCTGCCCTGGGCCTCCAGCCTGCCATCGGCCAGCAGCACCAGCTGATCGCAGAGCAGGCTCACCTCCTCCATGGCGTGACTGACGAAAATCATGGGGATGCCGCTCTCGCGCTGCAACCCCTTGAGCACATGGGCCTGATGGATGCGGCTGCGGCTATCCAGCGCCGAGAAGGGCTCATCGAGCAGCAGCAGATCCGGCTCCGCCAGCAGGGCCCGTCCCAGGGCCACCCGCTGGCGCTGGCCGCCGGAGAGGCCGTGGGCGGGCTGCCCCAGCAGATCGGCAAAGCCGAGCCGCTCCGCCAGTGCCTCGGGCTGCCAGCGCCCTCGCCCCTTGCCCGCCGCCAGTTGCAGGTTGCCGAGCACCGTCATATGGGGAAAGAGGCGGGCGTCCTGGAACACCAGGCCGATGCGGCGCGCTTCGGGCAGCAGGGCCGCCAGATCCCGCCCCTGCCAGCGCAGAACGTCCAGCGGGGCGCGGTCCAGCCCGGCGATGATGCGCAGCAGGGTGCTCTTGCCGCAACCCGAGGGGCCAAACAGGCCGAGAATGCCGCCAAGGGGCAGCGCCAGATCGCAGGCCAGGGTGAAGGGGCCGAACGCACGGCTGGCCCTGAGGTGCAGGCTCATCCGAACAACCTCCGCTGCCGGCGCTGCAAGACGCCATAGACCAGCACCAGCATCACCAGGGAGAAGCCCATCAGGCCGCCGGCCAGTAGGTGGGCGTGGCCGTAATCCATGGCCTCCACGTGATCAAACAGGGCGATGGAGAGCACTTGCGTCTCGCCGGGGATGTTGCCCCCTATCATCAGCACCACGCCAAACTCCCCCAGGGTGTGGGCAAAGCCGAGCGCCGCCGCCATCACGAAGCTCGGCAGCGTCATCGGCAGGATGATCTGAAAGAAGCGCTCAAGGGGCCCCAGCCCCAGGGTGGCGGCGGCCTCCAGCTCCTTGTTGCCCATGTTGACGAAGGCGGAGGTAAGGGGCTGCACCACGAAGGGGAGCGAATAGAGGATGGAGGCAAACAGCAGGCCAAGGAAGCTGAAGGCGAGCGGCGTCCCGAAGGTCTCCCGCCACCAGGCGCCGAGGCCGTACTGCGGCGAAAAGGCGAGCAGCAGATAAAAGCCGAGCACGGTCGGCGGCAGCACCAGGGGCAGGGCCACCAGGGCCTCCACCAGCGGCCGCAGCCTGTGCTGGCTGCGCGACAGCCACCAGGCAAGCGGCGGCGACAGCAGCAGCAGGATGGCGGTGGTGCTGGCCGCCAGCTTGAGGGTGAGCCAGACAGCCAGCAGATCCCCTTCACTCATAGAGGCCCCTCCCGGGTTTGAATGAGAAATGCGAAGCCATGGGGCGAGGACGTGGCTTCAGGGTCGAGTCAAACACCGCCAGCAGATCCCCTTCACTCATCGCCCGCCTCCCGGGTAGGTGCCGACAACCATATGCAGAGTCTCTCATTGCAAGCCGTGGCCGACCCCAGGGGCGGCCACTCGGGGTGATGCGTCAGGCCCATGCCATCACTGCGGCAAGGCATAACCCGCCGCCTCGATCTGCGCCTGTCCTGGCCCCTTGAGCCAGGCGACCAGCGCCTCCACCGCCGCCCCTTTCTTCAGCACCAGGGCCTGCTGTTCGATGGCGGGGTAATAATCCCCCGGCACGGCCCAGGCCTCGCCGGTCTTGCCCGCCTCCACCAGATTGGCCCAGGCGACGAAGCCCAGCTCGGCGTTGCCGGTGTCGACAAACTGCCAGGTCTGGCTGATGTTGGTGCCGGTCAGCACCCGATACTGCCTGGGATCGAGCTTGAGGTGGGCCAGGGTCGCCATGGCGGCGGCGCCATAGGGCGCGGTTTTCGGGTTGGCGATGGCCAGGTTGCCCTGCCAGTTGCGCAAGGTGGCCTCGTCAGGGGCCGGCCCCCCCTTCTGCCACAGGCCGAGCTTGCCGATGGCGTAGGTGAAGCGATCGCTTCCCTTGCCCTCTGCCTCCAGCTTTTGCGGGGTCTTCACATCGGCGGAGAGGAAGAGATCGAAGGGGGCACCGTGGCTGATCTGGGTGTAGAGCACCCCGGTGGCCGCCGAGCTGATGACGACGCTGTGGCCGGTCTTGGCGGTGAACGCCTTGCCGATGCGCTCTATGGTGCCCTTGAAGTTGGCGGCCACGGCCACCTTGACCTCGTCGGCCTGCACGGCTGTGGCGCAAGCACTCAGCAACACCACGGATAACAGCTTTTTCATTCCCTTACTCCTGTTTAAACCTGTGTCTGTTTGCAGCTCTGTCACGGGGATCCTGACGAATTTACTCCCCTTGTTGCCAGCGGGCAGCGGCGTCGTTGTCGCTATCCTTGGCCTCGACCCAGCGTTGGTCCCCCTCTGCGGTCAGTTCTTTTTTCCAGAACGGTGCCCGGGTCTTCAAAAAATCCATGATGAAGTGGCAGGCCTCGAAGGCGGCGTCCCTGTGGGCGCTGCTCACCGCCACCAGCACGATCTGATCCCCAAGCAGCAGATCGCCGATGCGATGAATGAGGGTGCACTCCTGCAGCGGCCAGCGGCCACGGGCCTCGGCGACTATGTTCGCCAGCGCCTTCTCGGTCATGCCGGGGTAGTGCTCAAGGGAGAGCCCCAAGACCTGCTCCCCCTGATTGAAGTCCCGCACCTTGCCGACGAAGGTGACGATGGCACCGCTGTCGTGGCGGGTGGCGAGGCGCTCATACTCCTCCCCCAGGGAGAAGTCGGCCCGCTGCACCAGAATGCGATCGGTCATGGTTGCCTCGCTCATCCTCAGCCTCCCGTCACCGGTGGGAAGAAGGCGACTTCATCGCCATCCTTGAGCGGCGTCTCAAGCGGCACCAGGGTCTGATTGACCGCCACCAGCAGCTTGCCGGATTCGAGTGCCAGGGCCCATTTGTCGCCCCGCTCGCACAAGGCAGCGCGCAGCGCGTCGGCACTGGCGTAATCGCAAGGCAGGCTGAGCTCGTCGCAGCCCACCAGCTCCCTTACTTGCGCAAAAAACAGTACCTTTATCATGCTTTTTCTCCTGCATCCGACCCCAGCTGGAAGTGGCCGGACTTGCCGCCCTTCTTCTCCACCAGCCTGACGTGCTCGATCACCATGTCCTTTTGCACCGCCTTGCACATGTCGTAGATGGTCAGTGCCGCCACGGACGCCGCGGTGAGCGCCTCCATCTCCACCCCTGTCTTGCCAGAGAGCTTGCAGAGGGTGCGGATATGGACCCTGTCGTGCTCGGGCTGGGGCTCAATCTCCACCTCCACCCGGGTCAGGGCCAGGGGATGGCACAGGGGAATGAGGTCGGCGGTCTTCTTGGCCGCCATGATGCCGGCGATGCGGGCGGTGGCGAACACGTCCCCCTTGTGGTGCTGGCCGCCGAGGATCAGGGCCAGGGTGGCGGGGGCCATGGTCACGAAGGCCTCGGCCCGGGCCTCCCGCTGGGTGACCTGCTTGTCGGTGACATCCACCATGTGGGCCTCGCCGCTCTGGTTGAGATGGGTCAGGTTCATCTGCTCTCCTCGGGGATGACGTTCAAAGGTGGGAGACAAAGTTGCACGGCTGGGTGCGGGCATCGAGCTGATCCCGAATGAGCTGCTCCCAGCCGAGTCGGCAGGCGCCGGTGGAGCCCGGCAGGCAGCAGATCAGGGTCTTGTTGGCCAGCCCCGCCAGGGCGCGGCTCTGCATGGCCGAGCCTTTTATCTCGGCAAAGGAGAGCTGGCGGAACAGCTCGCCAAAGCCCTGCACAGTGCGCTCGAACAGCACGCCGACCGCCTCGGGCACCCGGTTCTGCTCGTTGAAGCCGGTGCCGCCGTTGACAAGCACCACCTGCACCCCTTCATCGGCGATCCACTGGCTCACCTGGGCCCGGATCCGGAACAGGTTGTCGGCCAGCAGGGCGCGATCGGCCAGGCGGTGGCCGGCCTCGGTCAGGGCGTCGACCAGATAGTCGCCCGAGCTGTCATCGGCGGCGGTGCGGCTGTCCGACACCGTCAGAACGGCAATGTTGAGGGGAAGAAAAGTCCGGTTCTGTTGTGCCATGGTCTGACTCCGTTACTGCACAGAAGGCGGCCCGCTTGCGCCGGGCGAGTCGCCGATTCTAACAAAGGTTGATGGGAAAGGGGGAGTTTCATCCGGGGTGGGAGCCCGGTCTGCCCGGGGCAAGACCCCGACGCAAAGAGGCCGGGATCCCCCGGCCTCTCGTTCTGGGTGGGCGGGATCAGAATCCCTTGACCCCTGTCATGTCGGGCAGCTGGTGCGCTATCCCCTTGTGGCAGTCGATGCAGGTGTTCTCACCGCTGGCCAGGTTGGTGGAGTGCATCTGGGCGGCGCGCCTGCCTTGCAGGGAGAAGTCCATGTACTCGAAGTTGTGGCAGTTGCGGCACTCGCGCGAATCCGTGTCCTTCATCCGCTTCCACTCCCGCTCCGCCATCTCCCGGCGATGGGATTCGAACTTCTCGCGGGTATCCACCTTGCCGGTCATCTTGCCCCACAGCTCCTTGGATGCCTGCACCTTGCGAATGATCTTGTAGGTCCATTCGTGGGGCACGTGGCAATCGGGGCAGCTGGCGCGCACCCCGGAGCGGTTGGCGTAGTGGATGGTATCGCGGTACTCCACGAACACATTGTCCTTCATCTCGTGGCAGCTGGTGCAGAAGGCCTCTGTGTTGGAGGCCTCCATGGCGGTGTTGAAGCCGCCCCAGAAGATGACGCCGCCGAAGAAGCCCATCATCAGCAGTACCCAGAGCGCCGCCTTCGACGGTGACTTGAAGGTGACCCAGAGTCGCTGTAAAAAGCCGGGTAATTTCATCTGTGGACTCCTCAGTTCAGGGCTTCATTCAAGGGGGACTTGAAGGTGTCTCGAAGGCACTGTAAAAAGCCGGATAATTTCATCTATGGACTCCTTAGTTCAGGGCTTCGACCGGCTTGAAGCTGTTGCCCACCAGCGGCTTGGCATCCGCTTGCGGCACATGGCACTGCAGACAGAAGTAGCGACGGGGCGACACTTCCCCCAGGGTCATGCCGTCCCGGGCCTCGAAGTGGGTGGGGCTTATCTTGGGGGCCTTCATGACGCTGGCATTCTTGAAGCTGTGACAGGCCAGGCACTTGTTGACCTTGGTGTCTATCTCGTAGTTGCGAATGTCATGGGGGACCAGCGGCGGCTGATGCATGTACTGGCGATCGTAGAGGTCGCCGTCCTTGCGAAAATTCTTCAGCTGGGCAGCCGGGGCCTCCACCGCCAGATCCGCACTGTTGCGCAGTGACTTGACGCCGCCGCTCTCCGTGGTGATCTGCCCCTGGGCGGCCATCAGACTCCCCGCCATCAGGCAGGCCAGCATTGCTCCAATCAGCTTCTTCATTATTGATTCTCCGAACATTTTTCCACAAAGGGCCAATCAGGCCCCCTGGGCAGCGAGCCCGTGCCCCCGCAAACGGGGGGCAGGGGCGCTTATCTCCCGTCGCCTCAGGCCTTGACGACCTTGACCGCGCACTTCTTGTAATCCGTCTCTTTCGACAGCGGATCCGTGGCATCCAGAGTCAGCTTGTTGACCAGCTGGCTGGCATCGAAGAAGGGCATGAACACCAGCCCCTTGGGCGGACGGTTGCGGCCGCGGGTCTCGACGCGGGTCTTCACCTCGCCTCGGCGGGAAGAGACGATCACCTCTTCGCCACGGCGCACGCCGCGAGCCTTGGCATCTTCCGGGTGCATGAACAGCACCGCATCCGGGAAAGCGCGATAGAGCTCGGGTACCCGGCGGGTCATGGTGCCGGTGTGCCAGTGTTCCAGCACACGACCGGTGGAGAGCCACATGTCGTACTCTTTATCCGGTGCCTCGGCGGCCGGTTCATAGGGCAGCGCGAAGATCACCGCCTTGCCGTCGGGCTTGCCGTAGAAGCGCACCCCCTCGCCCGCTTTCACATAGGGGTCGAACCCTTCGCGATATCGCCACAGGGTCTCCTTGCCGTCCACCACGGGCCAGCGCAGGCCGCGCGCCTCGTGATACTGATCGAAGGGCGCGAGATCGTGACCATGACCGCGACCGAAGGAGGCATACTCCTCGAACAAGCCCTTCTGCACGTAGAAGCCGAAGTGCTCGGCCTCGTCGTTCAGGGCCCCCTTGCTCTGCTCTTTCGGGAACTGGTTCACCTGGCCGTTGGCGTAGAGCACCTCGAACAGGGTCTTGCCCTTCACTTCCGGCATCTTGGCGATGAGCTCCGCCGGCCACACTTCTTCCACGGTGAAGCGCTTGGAGAACTCCATCAGCTGCCACAGGTCGGACTTGGCTCCTTGCGGCGCCTTCACCTGCTGGTGCCAGAACTGGGTACGGCGCTCGGCGTTGCCGTAGGCCCCCTCTTTCTCCACCCACATGGCGGTGGGCAGGATGAGGTCGGCCGCCTGGGCGGTCACGGTCGGATAAGGGTCGGAGACCACGATGAAGTTGGCCGGGTTGCGATAACCGGGCAGCCCCTCCTCGTTCATGTTGGGGCCGGCCTGCATGTTGTTGTTGCACATCACCCAGTAGGCGTTGAGCTTGCCGTCCTTGAGCATGCGGTTTTGCAACACGGCGTGATAGCCCACCTGCTCGGGAATGGTGCCTTCCGGCAGTTTCCAGATCTTCTCGGCGATGGCGCGATGTTTCGGGTCTGTGACCACCATGTCCGCGGGCAGGCGGTGGGCGAAGGTGCCCACTTCCCGCGCCGTGCCGCAGGCGGAGGGCTGGCCGGTCAGGGAGAAGGGACCCGAGCCCGGCTGGGAGATCTTGCCGGTCAGCAGGTGGATGTTATAGCAGAGGTTGTTGGCCCAGACGCCGCGGGTGTGCTGGTTGAAGCCCATGGTCCAGTAGGAGACCACCTTCTTGTCCGGATCGGCATAGATCTGGGCCAGCTTCTCCAGCTTGTCCTTGGGGACGCCGGAGAGCTTGGAGACGGACTCCAGGTCGTAATCCGCCACGAATTTCGCGAAGTCGTCGAAGCTCATGGGGGTCGAGTCGCCGCTGTCCGGGTTCTTGGCTTTCTGCTGGGTCGGGTGAGTCGGACGCAGGCCGTAGCCGATGTCGGTCACCCCTTTGCGGAACTGGGTGTGCTTGTTGACGAAGTCCCAGTTCACCTTGTCGTTCTGGATGATGTAGTTGGCGATGTAGTTGAGGATCGCCAGATCGGTCTGGGGCGTGAACACCAGGCCGTTGTCCGCGAGCTCGAAGCTGCGGTGCTCGAAGGTGGAGAGCACATGTACCTGCACATCCGGGTGGGAGAGGCGGCGATCCGAGATGCGCGACCAGAGGATGGGGTGCATCTCCGCCATGTTGGAGCCCCAGAGCACGAAGGCGTCCGCCTGCTCGATGTCGTCGTAGCAGCCCATGGGCTCGTCCATGCCGAAGGTACGCATGAAGCCGACCACCGCGGACGCCATGCAGTGACGGGCGTTGGGATCCAGGTTGTTGGTGCGAAAACCCGCCTTCATCAGCTTGGCGGCGGCATAGCCTTCCCATACGGTCCACTGACCCGAGCCGAACATGCCGACCGCGGTCGGGCCCTTCTCCTTGAGGGTGGCCTTGAACTTCTCGGCCATGATGTCGAAGGCCTGATCCCAGCTGATGGGGGCGAACTGGCCATTCTTGTCGAACTTGCCGTTGGTCATGCGCAGCATGGGCTGGGTCAGCCTGTCCTCTCCATACATGATCTTGGAGAGGAAGTAGCCCTTGATGCAGTTGAGACCGCGGTTGACCGGGGCATCGGGATCCCCCTGGGTCGCCACCACGCGGCCAGCCTGGGAGCCCACCAGCACGGAACAGCCGGTGCCGCAGAAGCGGCACGGCGCCTTGTCCCAGGTGATGGCGGTCTTGTCGGTACTGGTGATCAGGTTCGCCGCCAGGGTGGGGGCGCTGACACCGGCCACAGCCGCCGCGGCTGCGACCGCGTTGGCCTTCATAAAGTCGCGTCGACTCAGCTTCATGACATTTCCTCACATTGCTTATCGTTGTTATCAAACTGGTGGTAGATGAGACCGGCAGAGAGCACCCCTGGCATGGCCTGGATGGCATCGATGGCCGCCATGATGGGCCGCTGACTGGGTCCTTCCAGGGTGACCACCAGCTTGCCCTCCTCGCTGATCACATGCACTTCGGCCCCGTCGAGGGCGCCAATCTGCTCGGCGAGCCGATGGCGCAACATGGGCTGGGTCAGCACCACCAGGCTGGAGACGTGATACTCCTGCTCCGGGTGCTCATCGGCGGAATGGGATTTCATTCGTGCTCCTTGTGGGCCGGGCTGGCCACCTTGATGCTGCCCACCGGGCAGTCGCCGACACAGGCACCGCATCCGGTGCACAGGGCCGCATCCACGCTCGGGGTGGGGACACGCCCCAAGACGGGGATAAAGCGGATCGCCCTCGCCTCGCAACTGTCCTGGCAACGCTGACAATAGACCTGACCATTGGCCAGGCAGCCTTCGGTTATCTGTGCAATATAGTCCCAGGGACGCTGATCCCTCGGGCGAAACAGGGGCTCCTGGCAGGCGCTGGCACAGTCACCGCAGAAGCTGCACTCGCCCAGGCCCAGGTCGAGGGCGGGAAAGCCGCCATCGCCCTTGATGATGATCTGCTCCGGGCAGGCACTCAGGCAGTCGCCACAACGGCTGCAATCGGCAACAAATTCGGGCCAGGGCAGTGACCAGGGCAGTTGGACGGCGGGGGCCGCAGCCTTGAGATGGCCGCGTAGCAGGTGTCGGCGTGACAGGTTTACCCCATCGGACATATCCACTCCTTGTGAGCCCCGAAAGCCCGACATCGCCAGGCGAAAGAAGAAGGGTATCTTGAATACCTATTCTGATAGTGGGCCTATATTGCGGACTCAACAAGCGGAGGGATATACCACCAGGGGGATAAACAGGGGGGATTATTGCGCTGGATCAAACCCTTGGCGCAAATAACAAAAAGGGATATCCCGCAGGATACCCCCAATGAGGTGATGGGATCGCAACCTGAGCCGCCGCTGACTCAACCGCCGATGGAGGCGAGGTGGGGCGTCATGCCGGCATTGCCCTCGTGCAGGTGATGGGTGGCCGCCTTGCCGAGCAGAGCGGTGCGGATGCGCTCGATCAGCGCATCCTGCTGCTCGTCACCCGCCAGCAGATCCCGCAGCGCCACCCCCTGCTCGCCAAACAGGCACAGGTGCAGCTTGCCCACGGAGGAGACCCTCAGCCGGTTGCAGCCGGCGCAAAAGTCCTTGCTGTAGGGCATGATGAGGCCGATGCGCCCCCGGGAGGCCGGGTGCTGGAACACCTGGGCCGGGCCGTCGTCCACCCCCCGCAGCTGGGTCAGCCAACCCTGGGCCAGCAGTCTCGCCTTGATCTGCTCGCCACTGACGTGGCGATCGCGAAACAGGCTGTCCATCTCGCCGGTCTGCATCAGCTCGATGAAACGCAGGTCGATGGGTTTGTCGCGGATCCAGGCCAGGAAGGCATCCAGTTGATGATCGTTGAGCCCCCTGAGCAAGACGGCATTGACCTTGACCGAGGGGAAACCCGCCTCGAGGGCGGCCTCTATCCCCGCCATCACCTCCTCCAGCTTGTTCTCGCCGGTGATCTGGTGGAACTGGCGCGGATCCAGGCTGTCGACGCTGACATTGAGGGCCGTCAGGCCGGCGGCGCGCCATTCGCCCGCCCGCTCTTTCAGGCGATAGCCATTGGTGGTCATGGCCACCTTGTCGATGCCCGGGGTATTGGCCACCGTCTCTATGATGCGGGTGAAATCACGGCGCAGGGAGGGCTCGCCCCCGGTCAGGCGCACCTTGCGGGTGCCCATGGCGGCGAAGCCGGACACGATGCGGCGGATTTCGTCCAGGGAGAGAAACGACTTGCGCCCATCCGAAGGGCGGTAACCGTCCGGCAGGCAGTAGGTACAGCGAAAATTGCACACGTCGGTGACCGACAGGCGCAAATAGTAAAAGCGACGGGAAAAACCATCTTCGAGTGGCAACATAAACACCTTTCCAAATACGGGAGGCCAGGGCATTTCTTTCCTGACCCTTACAGCGCGATACCTCGGCTGTCGGCGATTCCCCCCCTATCCGAAGACTTAGGTGAAAATGCTCGGAGTTCATCTAGTTTTTCGATGCTAGCACAACTTCGAGTACACTCCCACGCAACTTATGGGGTATTTCGAAGGGGTAGCGGCGCCATGGGACAATGGTTCAGAGTGCATTCGGTCAGCAGCGCCATAGGCCGCTCCATGATGCTGATCCTGTTCATGGCGAGCCTGATCGCCCTGGTGGCCATGGTCACCCTCTTCTACTCGGTGCCGGACGCCAAGGCGATCAACCTGTCGGGTTCCCTGCGGATGCAGGCCTACCGCATGGCCTACGAGATTGGCCAGGGCCAGGCCGCCATCAAGCGCCTGGAGCAGTTCGAGCAGACCCTCAACGCCGAGGAGCTGCAAGAGACCCAGCGCTGGATCACCCCGGCGGCCCTGCGTCTGACCTATGGCGAGGTGTTGCGCCAGTGGCAGCTGATGCGCGGCCACATAGAGCAGGCCACACCCCAGCGTTACATAGACAACACGGAGCAGTTCGTCGCCGCCATCGATGATTTCGTCAACCAGATGCAGTATCACGTGGAGTTCAAGGTGCGCATGCTGGCCCTGGCCGAGGGATTGGGGCTCATCGCCATCATCACTATCGCCTGGTTCACGGTGCGCTTCACCCGCCAGCAGGTGGTAGCGCCCCTCAATCAGCTGGTCCATTGCGCCCGCCAGATCCAGCGCCGGGAGTTCGATCTCACCCTGCCCCCCCACTGTGACAACGAACTGGGGGAGCTGTCAGGCGCCTTCGCCATCATGGCCACCGAGCTTGGCAAACTCTATCGGGACCTGGAGAGCAAGGTGGAGGAGAAGACCGCCAAGCTGCAGCAGGCCAACGACACCCTCTCCTTCCTCTACACCACGGCCCAGAAGCTGCACGCCGCCCCCCTGAGCAGCCATACCCTGCAGAAATTGCTGGACAGGGCCGCCGCCCACCAGCAGATAGCCCACATCCGCCTGACCCGCTTCGAGCACGACGCCATGCCCGTCTACCTGACCGGGCGCAGCGGCTGGCCCGGGGATCTCGAGGCCATGGAGCACTTCGACCTGCAGATGGGGGACAGGGAGTTTGGCCGCCTCGACCTCATCAGTCGCCACCCCATCGACGAACGGCTGATGAAGAACTTCTCCATGCTGCTGGCCCAGGTGCTGCACAAGGATCAGACCCTGTTGCAGCAGCAGCGACTGCTGCTGATGGAAGAGCGCGCCGTCATCGCCCGCGAGCTGCACGACTCCCTGGCCCAGGCCCTCTCCTACCTCAAGATCCAGTCCACCCTGCTCAAACGGGCCTTCGCCAAGGGGGACAACGACAAGACCCAGGCCGCCATGGAGCAGATCGACGAGGGGCTTGGCAGCGCCTACCGCCAGTTGCGCGAGCTGCTCGGCACCTTTCGCCTCAGCATCGGCGATGTCAATCTCGGCGAGGCGATCGGCGTCATGCTCGACCAGCTCAAACCCCAGACCCAGGCCGAGATCAAGCTTCATTACGGTCTGGCCCACGCCAACCTGGAGGCGGGTCAGCACATCCACATTCTGCAACTGATCCGTGAGGCAGTGCTCAATGCCATCAAGCACGCCAACGCGCAACTGATTGATGTTAGCTGTGAGACCCTCGCCGATGGTAACATCCAGATACAGATCACCGATGATGGAGTCGGGATCGGCCACGCCCGCTCGGCCATCAACCACTATGGCCTCAGCATCATGAACGAGCGGGCCAGCAAGCTCCACGGGGAGCTGACGATCGGCAACGGTCACCCCAAGGGCACCCGGGTGCACCTGACCTTTCCCACCAGCCTAACAAGAGATGCCTGATGGACGAGATGAAATACACGGTTCTGGTGGTCGATGACCACCCCCTGATGCGCAAGGGGATAGTTCAACTCCTGGCGCTGGAAGAGAATATGGAGCTATGCGGCGAGGCATCCAACGGCACTGATGCCATCGCCATGGCCAAAGCGTCCGAACCGGACCTGATCCTGCTCGATCTCAACATGAAGGGCCTCTCCGGTCTGGATACCCTCAAGGCCCTGCGCGCCGAGGAGATCACCTCCAGGGTGGTGATCCTGACCGTGTCGGACGCCCGCCAGGATGTGGTCGCCCTGCTCAAGGCCGGCGCCGATGGCTATCTGCTCAAGGACACAGAGCCAGAGGCGCTGCTGGCCCAGCTCGGCGAGGTGATGACAGGTCAGCAGATCCTGAGCGAACCGCTGCGTCCCTACCTGGAGAACATCTACGAGCTGGATCACTTGCAGCAGAAGCTGGAGAGCTTAACGCGTCGCGAAATGCAAATACTGCGCGAGATTGCAAAGGGCCTCTCCAACAAGCAGGTCGCTTCCGTGCTCCATATCTCCGAGGGCACCGTCAAGGTACACGTCAAGAGCCTGCTCAAGAAACTCGAGGCCCAGAGCCGGGTCGAGGCCGCCGTCATGTACCTGGAACAGCGCCACTAAGGGCCATTTCTCCCCCCAAAAAGCCACCGCCAGGTGGCTTTTTTCATCCTCTGGCACAGTCGCTGCATTGTCATATTCAGCAATGACTCAATGGAGGACGGAACATGAAAAATACCCAACTTGCACTGTTCCCTTTGCCGTCCCACATACTGCCGGGCGGCAAGCTGCCACTGCGATTGTTCGAGCCGCGCCACCTGCAGATGCTCAAGGAGTCGTTCGAACAAGACCGAGGCTTTGGCATAGTGATGGAAGAGGCGACCTCGGCGGGCACCGCCGGGCGCATACTCCCCGTTGGCACCCGGGTCAAGGTGACCGACTTCTATACCCTCAATGACGGTCTGCTGGGGGTCACGGTACTGGGGCTGGATCGCTTCTGCATCCACAGCATGACCACAGACGCCCTGGGGCTGTGTCGCGCCGAGGTGGAGCCTCTGCCCAACTGGCCCAGCATCCACAGCGACTTCAGCGACGATCTGCTGGCCGACCGGCTGCGAGAGGTGTTCGAGCAATATCCGGAACTCGATGAGCTCTACCCGGACAAGCAGTTCGAAGACGCCACCTGGCTGTGCCAGCGCTGGCTGGAGATACTGCCCATGCCCATCTACGAGAAGCAGATGCTGATCGCCAAGCAAAATAGCGAGGCCGCCAGACAGTTCCTTCGTCGCTTGATTGCTCGCTGACGGGATAAGGCCAAGGCCATCCGGATCCTTGATGCCTTGCTGACGGGGTGCTGACAGGACAAGGATGGGGTGTTGGCCACTGACAGCAAGCGCCGGGAGAAGGGTCCGACGAGACCGATTGCATAATGCGAAAAATCTCATAATGAAAAGAAGATATTCGCAATTTGCAAATATCACCTGTCAAACACCGGCAGGTGCCCGCGGTGAATGTTCAGCTGAGGCCTGATCCAGCCCGCCATCGCGGCACATGGTTCGACATGGAAAAGTTGGCACGTATTTTTCATATAGCTTTATACAACCCGATTTATCCCGTGCTCTCTTCAGTATTTGCTGAAGAATTGGTCAACTACCCAGTTGACCATTTTTTTTGCCTGCCATTCCCCTCTTCCCCGTCCACTCTGCCCCCTCACCATGACGGCGCCATGACATTCAGCAGTGTCGTTGCAGGCAGTCACGCAGCCGGGCGAGGCTGATGGGTTTGGCCAGGAAGTCCGTCATGCCTGCGGTCAGGCAGCAGGCCCTGTCTTCGGCCATGGCATTGGCGGTCAGCGCCACTATGGGTATGTGGTAACCGAGCTCGCGCAGCAAGCGGGTCGCCTCCAGTCCATCCATTTGCGGCATCCGCATGTCCATCAGGATGAGATCCGGCGCCTGCTCCGCCACCTGGGCGAGGGCCTCCAGGCCATTGCCGGCAAGCCGCACCCGGCTCACCAGCTTTTCCAGCATGAGGGAGACCACCAGCTGATTGATGGGGCTGTCTTCCACCACCAGCACGTCCAGGGGACGCAATGCGTTGCTGGGCGGGCTCGCCCGCACCTCGCTCTCGCAAGGCAGGCCCAGACCGGGCAGGGAGAACCAGAAGCAGCTGCCGACACCTAGCCGGCTGGTGAGACAGAGCTCGCCCCCCATCAGGGCGACCAGCCGCTTGCTGATGCTCAGGCCAAGGCCGGTGCCGGCGCGGTGGCGAGTGGCCGAGCTGTCGACCTGGGTGAAGGGCTCAAACAGGCGGGCCTGATCCGCCTCGGCGATGCCGATCCCCGTGTCCTGCACCTCGACTCGCAGGCACTCGTCCCGCCAGCCGATCTTGAGCACCACGCCCCCCTGTTCGGTGAACTTGAGGGCATTGCCGAGCAGGTTGTTGATGATCTGGGACAGGCGCACGGGATCGGCAAACAGAGCCTCGGGCAGGGCCTCATCCAGCTCGCAGGTCAGGGTGAGTCCCTTCTCCCTGGCCTGAGCCTGCCAGGGTTCCATGATGGCCTGGCTGAGGGGACGGGGAGTGAATCGCTCGCAGTGCAGCGCCAGGCTGTGGGCCTCTATCTTCGAGAAGTCGAGCACGTCATCTATGATGGTCTGCAGCAGCCTGGCCGAGTGGGAGGCGTGATCCAGCAAGGTCTGCTGGGCCGGGGCCATCCCCTCGTGCTGCAGCAGATCCAGCATACCCATCACGGCGTTCATGGGAGAGCGGATCTCGTGGGTCATCATGGCCAGGAACTGGGACTTGGCCCGGTTGGCGGCCTCGGCCTGATCCCGCGCCTGAGCCAGCTCCTGCTCTCGCCTTATCTGGCGCCCTATGTCGCGCGCCGTGCCACTGTAACCGCAGAAATGGCCCTGCCTGTCGAACAAGGGTTCGGCGTTCACCTCCATCCAGCGCACCAGGCCGCCGGCATTGATGCGTACCCGTTCGGCGCGGATGGCTTGGCGCCCCTCCACCAGGCGGCGGTACTTCTCCCACGGCTCCCCTTCCCGCTCATGGGTCACCTCGTAGAGGCTGCGACCCGTCTCCATGGTCATGACTCCCCCCTCATAGCCGGGGGCAGAGACATAACTGAGCCTGTGCTCGCCATCGGTTTCCCAGAACCAGTCCGAGGCCATGGCGGCGAAGCGGCGAAACCGGCGCTCGCTCGCCTGCAGCTCCCGGGTCTTGAGCGCCACCTGTTGCTGGAGCCGGGCCCGATAGGCGATGTTGACCAGAGCCTGGGAGATGAGGGGCTGGCAGCGGGCCAGCGCCGCCTTGCTCTGCAGATCCAGCCCTCCCCTGACCGAGTGGCGGCAGAGCAGTATGCCGGTAAAGCCCGGGGCATGCAGGCCGGTCAGCATCAGGCTGGCCCAGCCCGGCTTGCCCGCCAGCCCGGCAAATTCGGGCAGCTGGGCCGGGTCATAGATGACCAGGGTCTCCCCCTCCAGGGCCCGGGCGAAGAGGGAGGAATGCCGCCAGCCCTGGCCGCACTCGGCGGGCTCTGTGCTCAGATGGGTGACGCCGGCCTCCCCTTCCCAGCTCAGAACATCCGCCTGCTCGAAGCCGATGAAGGGTTGCAGACTGCGGATCAGGCTCAGCAGCACCTGCTCCAGGGTGCGGGCATCGGCCAGGGCGCCGAGGCCGGCCAGCAGGGTCTGGGACTCCTGACGGTACTGGGCCTCCCGGGCACGGCAATGGACCAACTCCACCAGGGTTGCTTGCAGCTTGTCGTTCAGGGCTTCCAGCGCCTTGCTGTCACTGCCCGCCTCAGGATGCATCGGCACCTCCCAGCAACACCACGGCGGAGACCATGAGGTTGCCATGGGCCAGCTCCCCATGGGGCAGCCGTCCCTGCTCGCCAAAGGTGAAGGGGGTAATGAAGGGGATGGCCCCCAGCTGCGCCTCGAGCAGGCTGCCAACCCCCTGGATCCGCTCCCCCAGGGCGAGCCGGGAGCCGGCGCAGAAGATGAGCAGGGCCCCCAGGGGACGCACGGCGTCGCAACCACCGTAGCCGGGTGCTATGTGCGCCGCCAGGCTGCGGGCCAGCAACCCCTCGGCGCTGCCATGCATCAATATCAGCCGCTCCCCCGGCTCGATGGCGGTGAAGAGCCGCAGGCCGCCCCGGGCCGTGACGGCCTCGGGGTGGGAGAGCTTGTAATAAGGCACCCCATCCAGGGTGCCCCGCTGGCGCGCCAGGGGGGCCAGGGTGCTCTGGCCCAGGATGGGCCCCACCGGAAAGGGGGGCAGGCCGCGCCAGTTGGCATAGACCCAGGCAGCCGGCGCCCCATCTATGGTCAGCACCTCGCGCCCGTCGCACGCGGTCACCAGACCATGCCGGGCGGTGACCAGATAGCCGGAGTGGAACTGAAACGCCAGCTCGCAGTCGGGATAGAGCAGGGCCAGCACCACCCCCTCTCGCCCCTCCCCCCCTTGCCAGCAGAGCTGCCAGTCGCCGCGGATGGCATCATCTGCGGCCGAGCCCCCCACCACGGGCACCCGGCACCCGAACTCCTCCTCGATGGCCGCGAGCAGCTCCTCCTCCCGACCCGGGCTCGCGTGCAGCAGCACCATGGCCGGCAGCTCGCCGGGGCGTCCCGCCTCGGCCATGGCGCCGTGCAGCAGGGCACGCATGTCGACCGCCTCCCCCAGCCCCCCGGCTACCCCGTAGCACCCCTTCTCATCGAACAGGGCCGCCACCGCCAACCCCCAGCCATGGGCACTGTGATAACCGCTCTGGGTCTGCACCCCGTGGCAGGAGCTGCAACCTATGAGGCGGACATGGGGGTAGCGCCCGGTCAGCGCCTGACGCAGAACGCAGGCATCGTGGGCCTGGGTAAAATAGACGATCAGCAGGGATGGTGCGGCGGCAGGGGCCAGTTCCTCGAGGCGATCGCACACCTCGCGGCAGGCGAGGGCCGAGCTGGCTGCGAGGGAGTGAGCCGTCAGAAAGTTCACTGCTATCTCCTGTTGGGTCTCATTGGTCGATGGGGCAGTCAAGACAGCGGCACGCCCGCCAGAATGTGACGGATCACGCCTTCCCCGCCATGAGCAAGAAAATCAGGTGCAGCAACCAAGCAAAAGTCATACCCTTTGCAAAAAAATCCCGCCCCCCTTCTAGGGGCGACGCCGGGGAGCACAACAACATGAGGCCCATCATGAGCCTGCACGGGGACACTTATGTGGCAGAAAAATATCAATGACTTCCAGCGGGTGGTGGCTATCGGCGGTGGCCATGGTCTGGGGAGGGTGCTCTCCTCCCTCTCCTTCCTGGGTGCCCGCCTGACCGGCATAGTGACCACCACGGACGATGGCGGCTCCACCGGCCGGTTGCGCCAGAGCCAGGCCTGCATCGCCTGGGGGGATATGCGCAACTGCCTCAACCAGCTGGTGACCGAACCCAGCATCGGCAGCATGCTGTTCGAACACCGTTTCGCCGGTCGGGGCGAGCTGGCCGGGCACAACCTCGGCAACCTGATCCTGCTGGCGCTGGACAACCTGTCGGTACGTCCCCTCGACGCCATTCGTCTCATCAGCAACATGCTGAAAATAGAGACCCAGTTGCTTCCCATGTCCGAATTTCCCACCGACCTCTGTGCCCGCACCGCCTGCGGCAACCGGATCCTGGGGGAGGTCTCCATCGACCAGCTGGAAAGCCCGCCCCTCTCCCTCTCCCTCAGTCCCAGGGTCACCGCGACCCGGGAGGCGGTACAGGCCATCGCCGAGGCCGAGATGATCATCCTGGGCCCGGGCAGCTTCCTCACCT
Organism: Aeromonas bivalvium; assembly: GCF_000819765.1. GTDB lineage: Bacteria > Pseudomonadota > Gammaproteobacteria > Enterobacterales > Aeromonadaceae > Aeromonas > Aeromonas bivalvium. The sequence continues at coordinate 88,279 of NZ_CDBT01000020.1, read as the reverse complement.
CCATCATGCCCCCCCTGCTGCTGGAGGAGATCGCCCAGGCCATCAGCCAGAGCCGGGCCCGACTGGTGTTCATCACCAATCTGGTGGCCGAGCCGGGCCCCGCCGGCCAGATGGATCTCATGACCCAGTGGCGCTGGCTGGAGCAGCAGATTGGCAGCGGCCGCATCGACGCCATCATAGGCCCGCAGGGTCACTACCCGGCGGCGCTCGATGGCCTGCTGATGACGGCCGAACTGGGGGAAACCGCCCTGCCCCATCGCCACGACAGGGCCAGGTTGAAGGCGGCTCTGGACAAGGCCATCCATTGGCGCAGCCATCACTGATCACGGCGTGTCACCGCTACTGGCGGCCCAGAACCAGGTGACCCCCTGGCATTGGCGCAGCCAGCACCGACGCCTGTCTCACGCAAGGGCGCACCTGAGCAAGGGGATGGGAGGCGGCTCAGGCCGGGGGACGGCAGTAGTCGTGCAACTGGGTGAAGACCTGGGGCAGGGATTGCTGCAACTGGCCGATGAGCAGGCCGCTCTCGGCGCTATCCTGGCGCTTGCAGGCCTGCTCCAGGGCGATCACCTGTTGCAGGCTCTGGCGGGCACCATAGCTGGCGCAGGAGGATTTGAGGCTGTGAGCGAGTCGCCCCAGGGAGTGCCACTGGGCCTGTTCGAACAGGGGTGGCAGCTGGGCCAATTGCTCCCCCACCTCCTCGATAAATACCTCGATCACCACGGGCATCATCTCTTCGCCAATGTCTTCGGCCAACTGGGCCAGAACCGCCTCGTCCAACAGTGTCATCTTGCCTCCTGCAATGTGGTACCCAAATAGAACATACAACGCTATCGGCTAACAAGGGAGTCAAATCGTCCCCAAGAGAGCGACGCGCGCAGGATGGCAAAAGTGTGATCGGGCTCAATAATCGCGCACATATAGCCCCAGGGTCTCGTCGGAGCCGCGACAAAGGGGTTGCAACAAAATTAACAATCAAGCAACAATGCACCCCATGAGACAGAGCACGGCTCGACAACACCTCATCCCTTTTTGCCTGTATGGCTGCTGCGAAGAACCAGGGTAGATATCTACCCTGGTATTTTTTTAGACCGGATTGTCGATGTCTATGAAGATCACCTCGAGCCCATGCTCGGCGGCCAGCCACTCCCCCAACGCCTTGACCCCGTAGCGTTCGGTCGCATGATGACCGGCGGCGAAGAAGTGCATCCCCATCTCGCGGGCCGTGTGTATGGTCTGCTCCGATGCCTCCCCCGAGATGAAGGCATCTATGCCCTGTTCGGCAGCCAGGGTGATATAACTCTGGCCGCCCCCGGTACACCAGGCCACTGTCTCGATGAGGGCGGGGCCGCTCTCGCCGCAGTGCAGCGGCGTGCGCCCCAGCCGCTCTCCGATCCTGGCCGCCAGGGCCTCTCCGCTCATGGGCTCGGCCAGCTTGCCGACCATGGCGACGCTCTTCTTGTCCCAGGGCTCCAGGCCGCGGCGTACCTGGATGTCCAGCAGGCGGGCGAGCTGGGCGTTGTTGCCCAGTTCAGGGTGAACATCCAGGGGGAGATGATAGGCAAACAGGTTGATGTCGTGGCTGAGCAAGGTCTTCAAGCGGCGCTGCTTCATGCCGGTGATCACCTCGGACTCCCCCTTCCAGAAGTAACCATGGTGTACCAGGATGGCGTCGGCCCCCTGGGCCACGGCGGCGTCGATCAGCGCCTGGCTGGCGGTGACCCCTGTGACTATCTTGCGGATCTCGTCGCGACCCTCGACCTGGAGGCCATTGGGACAGTAGTCCTTGATGGCGTGGGGTTCGAGCAGCGTATTGAGCAGATTGGTGAGTTTTTGGCGGCGGATCATAGGCCCCTCTGTGCCCTCACGGGCGCGATGACAAAAGGCCATGATAATCGAGCCCGCCGACCAAGGCCATGGCGGCGGGTTCGAGGCGGTGGGCAGCGACTCAGACGGGCAGCGGGATCCCGGCCTCGCGCATCTGCGCCAGCTTGTAACGCAGGGTGCGCGGGCTGATGCCAAGGCGCTCGGCCACCGCCTTGCGACTGCCATTGCAGTCGTGGAGGGTGTCCAGGATGATCTGGTGCTCCTGCTGCTTGAGCTCGCTGCCGAGTCGATCGCCGCACAAGGGACGCTCGGGTTCGGCTGCGACGCCCTGCGGCCCCTCCCCTGGCTCCCCCGCCAGGGCCGAGAAGGCCTCCTCGGCGCCGGGCTCCAGGATCAGCTGGGAGGCGCCTATCTCGCCCTCGGTGGAGAGGATCAGGGCCCGTTGCACCACGTTGTCCAGTTCGCGCACGTTGCCGGGCCAGGGGTGCGCCAACAAGCGGGCCGCCGCCTGGGCTGCCAGCCTGGGGGTCGGCAGGCCCTGCTGCTGGGCATGGAGCGCCAGCAGGTGCTCCGCCAGGGGCAGGATGTCGCCGGGCCGCTCGCGCAGGGCGCGCCAGCGCAGGGGGAAGACGTTGAGTCGGTAGTAGAGATCCTCGCGCAAGCGCCCCTCCTGCACCGCCTTGTGCAGATCCCGGTTGCTGGTGGCGATGACCCGCACGTCCAGGGGGATCATCTTGCGGCTGCCGAGTCGCTCCACCTCTTTCTCCTGCAGCACCCGCAGCAGCTTGGCCTGCAAGGAGAGATCCATCTCGGTGACCTCATCGAGCAGCAGCGTGCCCCCCTGGGCCTGCTCGAACTTGCCGGGACAGCCCTGAACGGCACCGGTAAAGGCCCCCTTCTCGTAGCCGAACAGGGTCGCCTCCAGCATGTTTTCCGGGATGGCGGCACAGTTGATGGCCACGAAGGCCTGCTCGCTGCGGGGGGAGTTGTCATGGATATAGCGGGCCAGCACCTCCTTGCCGGTACCGCTCGGCCCGGTCACCATCACGGTGGCCTCGCTGCGGGCGACCCGGGTCGCCAGCTGGAACAGTTCGGCGCTGCGGGGATCCCCGTAGACCACGGCCCGCTTCTCCACCCGCTGGGCCGGCACATAGCGACTCACCTGATTGAGCAGCACCTCGGGGGAGAAGGGCTTGGCCAGATAGTCGATGGCCCCTTCCCGCATGGCGCGCACGGCGCCATCTATGTTGGCATGGGCCGTCATCAGCAGCACGGGGATCTGGGGGTAGGCCTGGCGGATGTTGCCCAGCAGGGTGAGGCCATCCATGCCCCCCATCTGAATGTCGGAGATCACCATGTCGAAGGGCTGACGCGACAGGGCCAGCAAGGCCCGCTCGCCGCTCTCGGCCTCGCGGCACTGGTAGCCCCCGAGCATCAGGGTATCGATCAGCGCCTCGCGCAGACCGGAGTCGTCTTCCACCACCAGGATACGGGCTTGCGTCATGCGACACCTCCAAGCTGCTGCGGCTGTTGATGCAAGGGGAACGAAAGGGTGAAGCAGCTGCCGTCACCGGGGACGGAGGCGACCTTGACCTCCCCCTGATGGGCGCGCACCACGGACTGCACCACCGCCAGCCCCAGGCCTGTGCCCTGGCTGCGGGTGGTGAAGAAGGGCTCGAAGATCTGGGCGAGCTGCTGATGGCTCATGCCCTTGCCGTTGTCTATCACCCTCAGCTCGACCCGGTTGTCGCAGCGCACCGCGCTGACCATGAGGGAGTCGGCGCCCGCCTGGGCACCGTTGGCGATCAGGTTGTTGATGGCACCCGCCAGGGCGCTGCTGTTGGCCAGCAGGCAGAGATCCGGCTCGGGCGCCTCCATGTGCAACCGGCAACCCTGCTGTTCACAGAAGACCTCGGCGCCGGCCTGCACCTCGGCCAGCAGCCCCTGGACCGAGAGGGGGGCCACCACCTGGCTCTCGCCACTGCGGGCAAACAGCAAGATGTCCCCTATCTGCTTCTCCAGATCCTGCAGCCTGGCCATCAGCTTCTGCTGAAACAGGATGCGGGACTCGGGTTTCAGGGTGCGGTTGGCCAGGTTGGCGCCATAGAGCATGGCCGCCGACAGGGGGGTGCGGATCTGGTGGGCCAGGGAGGCCGCCATGTTGCCCAACGCCGAGAGGCGTTTCATGTGGTTGACCCTGTCTTGCAGACGGCGGGTCTCGGTGAGGTCGGTGAGAAACACCAGCTGGCCGGGCTGATCCGGCAGCGGCTGGGTCGAGAGCTGCACCCGGCGGCCATCTCGCAGGGAGATCTCGTGGCCATCGTCGTCCCGTGGCTCGAAGCAGCGCCCTATGATGGCACGCCAGCTCATCCCCTCCAGGGGCTCGCCGAGCAGGGCATGGGCGGCGGGATTGGCCCGGGTGATGATCCCCTGACCGTCGAGCAGGAGCACCCCGGTCGGCAATGCCGTGAAGATGGCATAGAGCTGACTGACTTCGTGGGACTGGACCGGGTTGTCTTGCTGCTGGCTCGTCATAAACCTGACCTCAAACAAAGAATGCGATCAGGTTATTCAAATTCTATGCCATGTGATTTATTTGATATAAATCATGCAGTTAAAAATATGGCGTCAAGGGCTTGACCCTAGGCCTCCTTGCTCATGCCATATTTTTTCATCTTCTCTACCAGGGTGGTACGCCGCATGCCGAGCAGATCGGCGGCCCGGGCCACCACCCCCTCCTGGGACTCCAGGGCCTGGCGGATCAGCTCCACCTCCAGGTCGGCCAGCATCTCCTTGAGATTGACCCCCTCCTGGGGAAGCTGCATCAGGTTGCTGCCCGACGCACCGACCACCAGCTCGGGGGGATCCTGGAACACGGCGGCCAGGGCATCGCGCTCATCCATCTCGGTCAGGCGCGCATCTCGCGGCTCACAGGGCAGCAGGCGGTAACGGCTCGGCAAGTCGGCGACGTCCACTATCTGCTGGGGATAGAGGATCAGCAGGCGCTCGAGCAGGTTGGAGAGCTCGCGCACGTTGCCGGGCCAGGGGTACTGCATCAGGGACTCCATGGCGCGCTGGGTCAGACGAATGAAGCCCTGGTGCTGCTCCGAGTGGCGATTGAGCAGCTCTTGCAGCAGCAGCGGGATATCATCGGCCCGATCCCGCAGCGGCGGCGTCTCTATGGGGAAGACGTTGAGGCGGTAATAGAGATCCTCGCGAAACTCCTGGGTGCGGATCATGGCCTCCAGATCCCGGTGGGTGGCCGCAATGATGCGCACATCCGCCTGGATGGGTTTGCCGCCGCCGACCCTGTCGAACAGCCGCTCCTGCAGCACCCGCAGCAGCTTGACCTGCATCGGCATCGGCATGTCCCCTATCTCGTCGAGAAAGAGGGTGCCCCCCTGAGCCAGCTCGAAGCGGCCGCGCCGCGCCGCGATGGCGCCGGTGAAGGCGCCCTTCTCGTGGCCAAACAGCTCGCTTTCCAGCAGTTCGGCCGGGATGGCGCCGCAGTTGATGGGCACGAAGGGGCCGTCGGCACGGCCGGAGAGTTCATGGATGGCGCGGGCCACCACCTCCTTGCCGGTGCCGGACTCGCCGAGGATCAGCACGTTGGCATCCGTCTGGGCCACCTGGCCGATGAGGCGACGCACCTCCTGGATCCCCTTGCCCTTGCCCACCAGCAGGCGCAGCAGGGTCTGCCCCTTGTCATGGGTCTGCTGTCTGGGATGCAGGGAGACGAACGCCTGACAGAAGTGCAGGTGCCGGGTCAGGGATTCGTAGGAGAAGGGCGCCTCGGCCACACCGATGAAGTTGCTGTTGGGCAGCTCGGTTTCGACCAGGGAGACGAAGGGGGTACGGGGATACTGCTCGAGCAGCGTGCTCAAGGGACGATCCGCCAGCTCGCCTATCAGCACCCCTTGCAGGGGGCTCGACGCCTCTATGGCCATGTCCAGATCCGCGGGAGCCACCTCCTGCCAGGGCAGTCCCATGAAGGAGAGCACTGTGCCCAGCTGCTGGCGTCTAGCGACATCCGAATCCACTATCAGCACGCCCATTGCCATCATAACCTTCCCTCTCGACCATGTGTTTTTGTTATACCCGTCCATGCCCTGCCAGGGGAGCCATGGTCACAAGGCGCACAAACTGCCAAAATTCCGGCGCCTTGTCAAAAACTGTCGCGCCAGAGTGTGTCCTGGCAAGCATAGTCGCAACAAGAGTATTCAATCAGATCCTTTTCTGTGGTCCGGCCTCAGGGTTCCAGCGTCTGTTTGAGGCTCGCGTAGCGGCACTCGGGAAAACGGGTGCAGGTCAGAAACTGCTTGCCGGCATAGGGGCCCTTGCGCGCCTCGCGCGCCTGCAAGGGGGCGGTGCAGCGGGGACAAGCATGGGGTGCTGCCGCCGGTTCGGCGGAATCGGCCTCCTCTTCCCCGGGCAGGGCGCTGAAGGTGGCCAGGGGCGCCTCGTCTTGCGCGGCGAGCGGCGCGGCACTGAGCGGTCCAAGGGCTGGGTCATGCTGCGGCGCCCGCTCGTGGCGCTTGCCCCTGACCCGCACGGCAGGGCGTGGCGACGGCCGCTCCTCCCGCCCTCCGGCCCTGGGGGTCTCCTCCAGCTCGACCGATGCCAGGGCATCGGGATTGAAGGTGGGTTCGCGCCGCTCGCCCCCGGGGGAGAGCGGCGTCTCCAGGGACGCCTCCTCCTCGGCCAGCAGGGCCAGCACCCTCTCCTTGAGCTCCTCCAGATCCCCCTGCTCGCCCCCTTCCAGCACCAGCAGCGGCAGGCTGGCGCGCTCGCACAGGGCCATCAACCAGCGATCCCGGCTCGGCCGACGCTTGCCCTGCCCCGGCGCCAGTCGCTCCAGGGCGCAGAGCAGGGAGAGATCCTCGGGATGACAGAGCAGATAATCAAACTGCCTGTCCCCCAGGGCCTGCAGCTGCTTTTGCCACTTGCCCTTGCCGACCCCCTTGCCAGGTTGCAACACATCCTTGAGCCGGACGTGGGTAAACAGCCTGACCTCCCCCTGCAGCAGGGTCTGCAACGCATCGAATTCACGGTGGCGCTCGGGGGACATGAGTGTCTCTTGCAGGGTGCAGGAGACGACCCTGGCACGGCGGGCACGCCAGATCAGCAGGACAAGAACCAGGGCCAGCAGGAGCAGGCCGGGCAACAGCAGGGCATTCATGGATGGAACAATCCGACAGTCATAAAGAGGGGCATAATATTACCACAGCCAGACGCGACAACCCCTATCCCTCATGCCAGTGCCACCGGGACGCGGGGCAGGCAGAAGAATTTCGGTTTTGCCCCCGCCAGGGGGTTCATCTGGCCTGCAACGGCAGGCACAATGACATGGACTCACACACAAGGAGAGCAGGATGCAAAAGCAATTGGTAGTCACCGTCATCGGCACGGACAGACCCGGCATAGTGGAAGAGCTGGCCTCCCTCATCAGCGCCCAGGGGGGCAACTGGCTGGCCAGTTCCATGAGCGAGCTGGCCGGTCAGTTTGCCGGCATCCTCCAGGTCGGCGTGGACGAGAGTCACTATCGCCCCCTGTGCGAGGCCCTCTCCCTGCTGGACGGGCTCAAGGTGAGCTTCGCCGAAGGGGTGCTCGGCGCCGAGCCGGAACGCCAGCTGATGCTGACGGTCACCGGCAATGACAGACCCGGCATAGTGCACGAGGTGGCGAGCATATTGCGCCAGCTCGGGGCCAACGTCATCGATCTGACCACGGGCTGCGAGGCCGCCCCCCACTCGGGTGCGCCCCTCTTCTATGCCCATACCCTGGTCTCCCTGCCCCAGGGCCTCGCGCTCTCGACCCTGATCGAATCCCTGGAGTCCCTCTCGGACGACCTGGTGGTCGACATCGATCAAGACGCGGAAGATTGATGGGGTCGTCATTAAATTGTCATAAAAACGTCATCTAATGAGGCCCATTCACCCATGGGATGGGATAAGCAGAGGCATAGATGAGCACCGACAAGTTGTATGAAGAGAAAGAACTGAGTTGGCTCTCTTTCAACGAGAGGGTATTGCAGGAGGCGATGGACAAGACGGTACCGCTCATCGAGCGGATCCGTTTTCTCGGCATCTTCTCCTCCAACCAGGACGAGTTTTTCAAGGTGCGGGTCTCGGAGGTGAAGCGCCGCATCCTCATCAACGAGGTGCACGGCGGCGATGACGACGCCAAGGTGTTGCTGCGGGCCATCCAGCAGAAGGTGATGGCGCTCGGCGAGGCGTTTGACAACACCTACAAGGAGTTGCTGATCGCCCTGGCCCGCCACAACATCTTTCTGGTCAACGAGGGCCAGCTCTCCGAATCGATACAGCAGTGGCTGCGGGTCTTCTTCCGGGAGAAGGTGCAGCGCCACCTCATCCCCATCCTCCTCAACAAGGAGGTCAACCCGGTCAAGTTTCTCAAGGACGAATACACCTACCTGGCGGTAGAGATGAAGAAGCAGGGCCAGGTGATCCAGTACGCCCTGGTGGAGGTGCCCACCGACGATCTGCCCCGCTTCGTGCAGCTGCCCGCCGAGGGCACCCGCCGCAAGAAGCAGATCATCATCCTGGACAACATCATCCGCTTCTGTCTGGACGACCTGTTCAAGGGTTTTTTCGACTACGACGAGATAGCCGCCTACGCGGTCAAGCTGACCCGGGATGCCGAGTATGACCTCTCAGATCAGCTCGACCTCAGCCTGGTGGACAAGATGAGCGACGGCTTGAAGCAGCGGCTCACCGCCATGCCGGTGCGCTTTGTCTACGAGCGGGAGATGCCTGCCGCCATGATAAGCTTCCTCAAGCTCAAGCTGCAGATCAGCTCCTACGACGCCATCATGTCCGGCGGGCGCTATCACAACTTCAAGGATTTCATCGGCTTCCCCAATGTAGGCCGGGACTATCTGGAAAACCCCAAGCTGCCGGCCCTGGAATGCCGCGACTTTGACGGCTTCGTCAACGCCTTCGATGCCATCGCCAGGCAGGACATACTGCTCTACTACCCCTATCACAAGTTCCACCACTTCACCGAGCTGGTGCGCCAGGCGGCGTTCGACCCTGCGGTCAGCGCCATTCGCATCAATATCTACCGGGTCGCCAAGAAGTCGCGCATCATCCACTCCCTCATCGATGCCGCCAACAACGGCAAGAAGGTGACCGTGGTGGTGGAGCTGCGGGCCCGCTTCGACGAGGCGGCCAACATCGACTGGGCCAACATCCTCACCGATGCCGGGGTCAAGGTGGTGTTCGGGGTGCCCAGCCTCAAGATCCACTCCAAGCTCTGCCTCATCACCCGCCACGAAAATGGCGAGGCGGTGCGCTACGCCCATATCGGCACAGGCAACTTCAACGAGAAGACCGCCAAGATCTACACCGACTTCTCCCTGCTGACCCGCAACCCGGACATCACCGCCGAGGTGGAGGGGGTGTTCGAGTACATCGAATATCCGTATCGGCGCTACAAGTTCAACCATCTGCTGGTCTCCCCCATCAACAGCCGACGCCAGCTCTACCGGCTGATTGACAACGAGCTGGCCAACGCCAAGGCGGGCCAGCCCAGCGGCATCACCCTCAAGATCAACAACCTGGTGGACAGAGACCTCATCAACCGCCTCTATGCCGCCGGCCAGGCCGGGGTGCCCATCCAGATGATAGTGCGCGGTATGTGCGCCCTGCGTCCCGGGGTGCCGGGCCTCAGTGACAACATCCGGGTCATCAGCATCATAGACCGCTTCCTCGAGCACCCCAGGGTCATGGTGTTCCACAACAAGGGCAATGTGCAGCTCTACATCTCCAGCGCCGACTGGATGAGCCGCAACATCGACGGCCGCATCGAGGTGGCCACCCCCGTCTATGACGAACGGCTCAAGCAACGCATCCTCGACATCCTCGATCTGCAGCTGAGCGACACCTGCAAGGCGCGGGTCATCGATGCCGAGCAGCAGAACGAGTACGTGAAGCGGGGCAATCGCCGCAAGATCCGCTCCCAGGTCGCGATTTACGACTACCTCAAACGCATCGAGTCAGACCCCCATGGACACTAGTCTCTACGCCGCCGTCGATCTCGGCTCCAACAGCTTTCATATGGTGATCGCCCGTCTCACCGACGGGCGCATGCAGATCATCGACCGGATCAAGGAGCGGGTCAGGCTGGCGGAGGGCATGGACGAGGGGCGCAACATGTCGCCCCAGGCCATGGCGCGGGGCCTCGACTGCCTCGCCCTGTTCGCCGAGCGCCTCACCAACATCAAGCCGGATCAGATCCGCATCGCCGGCACCTATACCTTGCGCCGGGCCAGCAACGCCCGCGACTTCGTGCGCGAGGCGGCCAAGGTGCTCAACCATCCCATCGAGATCATCAGCGGCCAGGAGGAGGCGCGCCTCATCTATCAGGGGGTGGCCCACACCCAGCACCTGGAGGGACGGGTGCTGGTGGTGGACATAGGCGGCGGCAGCACCGAGCTCATCATCGGCGAGGGGTTCTCCCCCCTGGCCCTCACCAGCCGCAAGATGGGCTGCGTCAGCTTCACCCAGCAGTTCTTCCCCGCCGGCAAGCTGGGGCCATCCCAGTTCGAGGCGGCCGTGCTGGCGGCCCGCCATCAGCTCGACCCGGTGCGGGAGCAGTACCGCACTCTGGGCTGGCAGAGTTGCCTCGGCAGCTCGGGCTCCATTCGCACCGTTCATGACGTCCTGGTGCAGGAGGGACTGACCGAGGGGGGCATTACCCGGGAGGCGCTGGCGCGCCTGAGCGGGCGCATCCTCGGCCACAAGAAGGTGAGCGCCCTCAGGTTCGATGGCCTGCCCAGCGAGCGCCAGGAGGTGTTCGTCGCCGCCGTCGCCATCCTTACCGCCCTGTTCGACGCCTTGCCCATCGAGCGAATGGATTACTCCGATGGCGCCCTGCGCGAGGGGCTGCTCTACGAGTTCGAGGAGCGGCTGCAGCACCACGACATTCGCGAGCGCACCGCCCTGGCCCTGGCGAGCCACTACCGCATCGATGGCAGTCAGGCGGCCCGGGTCGAGGCCAGCGCCCTCGCCCTGTTCGATCTGCTGGCCCCCGACTGGCAGCTCGAAGCCGATCCCTATCGCGCCATCTTGCGCTGGGCCGCCCAGCTGCACGAAATAGGCCTGGCCATCAACTACGGCGGCATCCATCGCCACTCGGCCTATATCCTGGCCAACACCGATCTGCCCGGCTTCAACCAGGATGATCAGAGCCTGCTGGCGGCCCTGGTCCGCTTCCATCGCAAGTCCCTCAAGCTGGGGGATCTGCCCCCCCTGCCCAACCACGACCAGCAGGCGGTGCTGCGCTGCATCCGCATCCTGCGCCTGGCGGTGGCCGCCAACCACAGGCGCCTCGATGGGCTGCTGCCCCCCTGGCAGGCCAAGGCCCGGGGAGAGAGCCTCACCCTCACCCTGCCCGCCCCCTGGTGCGAGGAGAATCGCCTGCTGATGCAGAACCTGGAAAAGGAGCAGGCCTACTGCGCCGAGCAGGGCTGGCGGCTCGACTTTCAGCTCTCCTGACGTGCCGCCATGACGACACAAGGCAGCCCCTGGGCTGCCTTGTGTCGTTGCTTGCCGTCCGTCAGTTGAGTTCGGGCAGGATCAGCTTGGCAATCTCGAAGTAGATGATGAGGCCGGTGCCATCCACCAGGGTGGAGATGAAGGGGGCCGACACCACCGCCGGATCCATCCGAAGGCGGCGCAGCAGCAAGGGGATGATGGAGGCGACGATGGCGCTCCACAGCACGATGGCGATGATGGTGAGGGTCACCACCAGGCCCACCTCCATGCCGACCCCCAGGCTCCAGGCCCGTACCCAGGCCGCCAGGGCGATGGCCGCCGACACCAGCATGGCGGTGGAGATCTCCTTGCGCAGCACTGTGCCGAGATTGCGCAGGGAGACCTCCCCCACCGCCATGGCCCGCACCAGGGTGGTGGTGATCTGGGTGCCACTGTTGCCGCCGGTGCCGATCAGGAGCGGAATGAAGAAGGCCAGGGCGATGGCCGCCTCCAGCTGCTCCTCGAATGCCCGCAGCACAGTGCCCGTGTAGGCCTCGGCCACGAACAGGATCAGCAGCCAGGCAATGCGCTTGCGCCACAGCTGCCAGGGGGTGGCGTGCAGATAGGGGATATCGAGGGGGGACGAGCCGCCCTGCAACTCGGCATCCTCAGTGGATTCGAGCTCCAGAATGTCGGCGGCATCGTCCAGGTGGAAGATGCCAAGCAGACGACCATCGCACTCCACCGGCAGGGAGAGCAGGTCTCGCTCCACCAGAATCCGGGCCGCCAGTTCCTGATCCATGCGGGCGTCGAGGCGGATGAGATCGGACTCCATCAGCTCGCCGACCCTCTGCTCGGGATCGGCCACCAGCAGCGCCTTGAGGGAGAGGGCGCCCAGCAGCCGCCCCTCCTCGTCCATCACATAGATATCCTGAAACACCTCGGCATTGTCCCAGGCGTCATGGGTGCGCTGCCGGGCGCGGGCGATGGACTCCTCCCCCTTGAGGGTGAAGAAGTCATGGCGCATATGGGCCCCCACCGACTCGCTCGGCCAGCGCAGCAAGCCCTCGAGCTGGGTGGCCACCGCCTGGGGCAGGTTCGCCATCAGGGTGGCGCGATCCCGCTTGCCGAGGCTGCGCACCATGGCCAGCAGATCCCGGCGTACCACCTTGGCCTGTGCCAGGGCCAGCACGCTCGGGTGCAGACGCAGCAGGAGCCGGGCGCCGCAGCGGGTGGCGAGCATGGAGAGCAGACGGGCGCTTCTCGGACCCAGAGTGTCGAACAGGCAGTTGAGCTCTTCCTGGCGCAGGGCGAGCAGTTGATCGGCCCGCGCATCCGGGGCCAGCTCGTTGTCGAGCCAGGCTTCCAGGCTCGGCAGGTCGAGCAGTTGATGGCGGTTCAGTAACAGGTGTGTTTTCTTCATCACGAATGAGCCTCTGTGGTCCCGGCGCACCGGGCTATCCCGTGGCGGGATGGGCAGACAAGAAAACAGCAATTGATGGACGAGATATCGGCAGGAAATGACGCCGTTCGGCGTGTCATCATCCCCACGTGCCAGCTTTAGCACTGCATAACGTATCCGGCATGCCGGAAGCCACTTGGGTTGACACCTTAATCCGATGAAAACTGTCCTGATCCTGGGCGTCTCTCGACGTCGTGAGATCAGTGGCCTGTGTTTATGCAGGAGCCTCGCCTAACGAGATGCTGCGAACAGACAGGCCGGTGTCATGCACCGGCCTGCTCGAGAATGGTCGGCCAGAGCCGGCCTGGAGTCAAACGATATGAGCCTTTATTAACAATCCCTTACAACTCCGCCTTGGCCGGGGGTCAGCGGATGTAGTCAAACAGGGTCAGCTTGCTGATGTTGCTGAACGCCTGTTGGGAGGCGCTCATGGCGGCGTTCTCCTTGGAGAGAGCGGAGATCACCTCATAGAGATCGATCTCCGAAACCTTGGCCCTGGCCTGCTGGTTGAGGGTGTCGAGCCCGGTGTTGGAACTCATCACCTGCTCCAGGCTGTTCATCCGCCCCCCCAGGCTGCCAATCCCGGTATCCACCCGCTGACGGGCATTGCCGAGGTGGATCTGGGCATCTTGCGCCTTCAGTTGAAAATCCCCATTGGAGAGGCTGGGGTCGCGCAAGGCATTGATGAAGTCGGAGATGCCGTTGAGTATGTTGTCATTTTTCGGCTTGTCGAGGGAGAACTCCTGCACCGTGCCCGCCGCCTGATCCAGGCTGAGGGTGAGGCCGTTGAAGTTGATCTCTCCCCCCGCCACATAGTCGCCATTTTGCAATACAGTACCGCCCGGGTCCGTGATCTGGTAGCTGTCCGGCGTCCCCGCCACCGTGGTGACCGTGTACTTGTTGCTGGCCAGGGCGCTGTCGTAGCGGGTGCGGTAGAAGTTGTCGAACTGGCCCTGATCGCTCACCTTGACCTGGATGTTGGCCGTGTCGGCGCTGGCGGTGCGCCGGGTCGGTATCGTCTCGAACAGATCCTGACCCGAGTCGTTGGCGGGGATGCGCACCGTGGGGGAGACCTGGATCTCCCGCTGGCCCGTGTCCCCCTGGAACGCATAGTTGCCGTCGACGTCCTTCACGAACGGCTGGTTCTTGCTCTGGTTGCCGCCGAAGATGTATTCCCCCTGGGAGTTCCGGCTGTTCATCAGATCGAACATCTGCTGCTGCAGCCCTTCCAGCTCCTTGGCCACCGACTCCCGATCCGCCTGGCTCAGGGCGGAATCGTTGGATTTTTGCATCAGGGTCTGGGCGCTGAGCATGGCCTCGTTGATGGAGGTGAGTATGGTCTCCTCATGTCCCAGGCTGTTCTCCAGCAGGCTGCCGTTGACGCTGTACTGCTGGAACAGGTCGATCTCCTTGGTCAGCGCCATCTTCTGGCCCATGCCGGAGGGGTCCTGGCCCGCGGTCTTGAACTTGTTGCCGGAATAGAGCTGCTCGTAGGCGGTATTTTGCCGCTCCGTCGCCGCGCTCAGGGAGGAGAGCCCCCGGTTGTACATCATGTTGGTGGTGATACGCATGGCTTACCTCACGGATGACAACAGGGTGTCGAAGATGGTTTTGGCGGTGGTCACCACCTGGGCCGAGGCGGCATAGGCCTGCTGGAAGCGAATGAGATTGCCCGCCTCCTCGTCCAGGCTGACCCCGGAGACACTCTCGAATATCTCGCTGCTCTGTTGCAGCTTGCCCTTGTTGGCCAGCATCTCGGTATTGGCCTGGCTGGTCTTGTTGCCCAGAGCGACCACCAGCCCTGTGTAGGCCTCGTTGAGGGTCATCTTGTCGTTGCCGCTGGCGGCGCTGCTGCTCTTGCGCACCAGATCCTTGTTCTGCAGCTCGGCCAGGGCCAGGCCGTTGGCGTTGTCGGAGAAACCGTTCTGGTTGTAGCTCAGGGTAAAGCTGTCATTGGCGGCAACCTGGCCCGTGATGCTGAATTCGTAGCCGGGGTCATTGCCGGGATCCCCATAGACCTTGGGACCGCCGAGGGGGTTTTCGAGGGCGGCCATCAGGTTCTGGCCCTTGCTGCTGGCGGGGGCCACCCCGATCAGGGTGGTGCCGTCGCTGCCATAGACCTCGTAGTTGCCGCTGGCGTCTATCTTGACCACCTGCGGTGCATTCGGATCCAGACTGTTGCTGGCAAAGCCCGAGCCCGCCCCCGTGTTGCCGATGACGCCGAGGACGATGGTGGCCGAGCCATGGTTCTGGCTGCTCTTGTCGGCCTTGAGCGGGGAGGCCAGCGCCAGATCCTCGGCGCGGTTGATCAGCTTCTCCAGACCCGCGGCCGCCTGCTTGGTCGGTTGCAGCAGGATCTTGTCCCCCGCCGCCGGAGTGCCGGAGAGATCCAAGGAGATGCCGTGTCCCGGTACCTCGAAGGCGCTGACGGGCACAGTGTTGCCGGTGGCTACCGAGGTGCGCTTGCCGTCGACGCCGATGGCAAACACTTCAAAGTCGGTGGCGCTGCTGAAACTCACCTCGTAATCGAGGGCGGTCACCGCGCTCCCCTTGCCGGGAATGAAGTTGACCGTGGTCGCCCCCGTGCCGCTGTTATTGCCATAGGGCAGCCCCTCGCTGCTGGGCAGGGAGAAGAGATCCCCTCCCAGTTCGTTGTCGAGATCCATCCCCAGCCGGTTCTGCTGGTTCATGGCATCCCCCAGGGCTACCGCCAGCTGACCCAGCTCGCGCTTGGTGGGCTCCAGATCGCGGCGGGCGGCGAACAGGCCGCCCAGGCCACCCCCCAGAGTCTTGTTGTCTATGCTGGTCTGACTCTTGCCCAGGCTGAGTTGCAGCTCCTTGTCCCTGGAATCGGGATCCCCGGGGACGACGCTGAACTGGGCGACCGAGCCATCAAGCACCAGGGAGTGACCCGTGCTCATGTTGACCAGGACGCTGCCGTTGGGCTGGGTGACGGTGCGGATGTCCATCTTGGCGGCGAGCTGGGCGATGGCGTCGTCGCGCTGATCGTAGAGCATCAGGTTCTCTTCCGCCGTGCCCTGGGTACGCACTATGGCCTTGTTGATCTCGTTGATGTTGTTCAGCAGGCTGTTGACATGCTTGGTCTCGTCGTCGATGCGATCGTTGATGACGTCGCTCTGCTTGTCGAACTGGGACGAGAGGGTGTGAAAGCGATTCACCATGCTGGTGAGCTCGGTGAGGGTGCTGGCGCGCGACCCCAGATCCGCCGGCGATTCGTTGGCGGTGTGGAATCCCTTGAAGTAGGCGGTAATGGCGGTGCCGACGCTGTTGCTGGTGTCCCCCAGCAGGCTGTCCACGGTGGAGAGTTGCTCGAAGCGCATGGAGGAGGCGCTGAAGGCGGAGGTATCCCGGCGCAGTTCGCCCTGGGCATACTGGTTGATCACCCGCTCGCTCATGCTCTCGCCGGTGCCAAAGCTGATGGCATTGGTGTAGATCAGGGTGCGTTCACGCACATAGCCCTGGCTGTTGACGTTGACGATGTTGTTGCTGGTGGTCTGCAGCAGCTTCTGATGCGCCAGCACCCCAGATGTTCCTATCCCAAGCAGATCGCTTGCCATGCTTTACAGCTCCGTCTCTGTGTACTGGGCAATGGGCCCACTGCGCAATACCTGTTTCAATTTACTGGCGTACTGGGGGTCGGTGGCGTATCCGGCCTGCTGCAGCGCCTCAAAGTAACGATCCGGGCTGTCCACCTTGGCCAGGGCCCCCTTGTAACGGCTCCCTGACGTCAGGAAGTCGACATAGTCATTGAAGCTCTCTTCAAACGATCCATAGGAGCGAAACGCCGCCTTCTGGCGCGAGGCCACCCCTTGCTCGTACTCCAGAGTGCTGACCACGGCCTTGTCACCCTGCCAGCGCGGATCCGCCTTGATGCCAAACAGGTTATGGCTCATCTGGCCGTCACCATCCTTGATGACCCGCTTGCCCCAGCCGCTCTCCAGAGCCGCCTGGGCCACCAGCACCGCCGGGCTCAGTCCCAGCTTGTCGGCCGCCTTCCTGGCCAGGGGCATCAGCTTGCTGACGAAGTCACTCGGTGACTCGAAGGCGGTGATGGCCCCGCCTGCCTGGCTGCCCTGCTCCGCTTTGGGCCCCATGGGGGGCACGCTGCGGGCCCGCCTGCCTGCCGTCTGCTCGGTCAGGGCCGTCTCATTCATCTCCTTCTCAGCAAAATCCTTGCCAACTTTGGAGGCTTCAATCAGGCCATGTTCGCCGGACGCCGGAGCCACATAGGGCTTGTAGACCCGCTCGGTGCGCTGGGGCAGCTTGAGGACGCGGCCATCCTCGTGCTTGAAGCTGTCGGGGGAGAACTGCTTGACCACCATGTCGGCCAGCCCCAGTCCCCCCTTGCCGGACATATCCGACACCCGCTGCTGGTCGAGCATGCCCTCGTAGAACTGGGTGTAGCTGCTGCTGAAGGGGTTGTCCGCGGTCAAGGACTGGCTCGCCTCGCGCATCCCCTTGAACAGCATCTGGCTGAAGATGGACTCGAACTGGCGGGCCGCCGACTGGAGCGCCTGTTGCTTGCCCTCCTTGCTCATGCTCATCTGGCGCAGCTTGTCCAGGTTCTGGATATCCTGCACCATGCCCAGATCCACGCCTTTATTGTCGATATTCGCCATCTTGCCTACCTTCTTTGCCGCCTGTGGCAACCCCTTGCCGGGTGACCCTGCCTGTTTGCCCACTACATGACCGACTGCCCGCCACCCTTTACAGAATGACCGGCTGACCCTCGATGGCTCCTGTCCGATACCGCAGCAGGGCCATCGCCTGGCTCAACCCGGTGCCACTTACAGAATGACCAGCTGACCCTCGATGGCCCCTGTCCGATACCGCAGCAGGGCCATCGCCTGGCTCAACCCGGTGCCACTTACAAAATGACCAGCTGACCCTCGATGGCTCCTGCCTGCTGCAGGGCCTCGAGGATGGCCATCAGATCCCCCGGGGCTATGCCCACCTGATTCACCGCCCGCACCAGATCGTCCAGGGTGGCGCCGGTGTCGAGCTTGAACATGCGCCCGTCTTCCTGCTGCACATTGATGGTGGAGTTGTTGGTGACCGCGGTATCCCCGCCCGCCAGGGGGTTGGGCTGCGAGACCTGCTGGTTCTCGGCGATGGTCACCGTCAGGCCGCCGTGGCTGATGGCCGCGGGTTTGAGCCTGACCTGGCTGCCGATGACGATGGTGCCGGTACGGGAGTTGACGATGATCTTGGCCGCCTCGGCACCCGGATCCACCTCCAGGTTCTCTATGGTGGCGAGATAGGCGACCCGTTGACCCGGATCCCGCGGGGCGAACACCTTGACCGAGGTGGCATCCAGCGCCTGGGCCGTGTTGGGGCCCACCAGGTTGTTGATGGAGTCCGCCAAACGGCGCGCCGTGGTGAAGTCGGAACGGTTGAGGTTAAAAGTGATGGTGTCCCCCTGGCTGAAGGAGTTGGGTACCTCGCGCTCCACGGTGGCGCCATTGGCGATGCGACCCACGGTCGGGGTGTTGATCACCACCTTGGAGCCATCCGCCCCCTCGGCCCCCAGGCCGCCGACCACCAGGCTGCCCTGAGCCACCGCATAGACCCGGCCATCGAGCCCTTTGAGGAAGGTCTGCAGCAAGGTGCCGCCTCGCAGGCTCTTGGCCTCACCGATGGCGGATACCGTCACGTCTATGGTCTGGCCCGGCTTGGAGAAGGGGGGCAGATCGGCGTGAATGGCCACCGGCGCCACGTCCTTGATCTTGGGCTTGATGTTGTCCGGCACCTTGATGCCGAAGTTGTTGAGCATGGTGCGGAAGGTCTGCTCGGTGAAGGCGTTGTTCTTCTCGCCGGTGCCGGGCAGGCCCACTACCAGGCCGTAGCCCAGCAGCTGGTTGCTGCGCACCCCCTCCACCGAGCTGATGTCCTTGATGCGGGCGGCGCTGGCCGCCTGGGGCAGCAGGGTGAAGAGGCAGCACAGGCACAATACGCTGAGTCGTTTCATGGGAAGTCCTAGCACTAGAGCGGCCACCAGGGACCATTGAAGAAGCTGGTCAGCCAGCCCTGCTCCTGGGTATTGGCCAGATCCCCGGTACCACCGTAGTGGATGCGGGCATTGG
Source organism: Aeromonas bivalvium (assembly GCF_000819765.1). Lineage (GTDB taxonomy): Bacteria > Pseudomonadota > Gammaproteobacteria > Enterobacterales > Aeromonadaceae > Aeromonas > Aeromonas bivalvium. The sequence continues at coordinate 69,389 of NZ_CDBT01000020.1, read as the reverse complement.
CCACCTTCTGGGAGGAGACAGTGTTGTCCGAAGTGACATCTTCGGGGCGGATGAGACCCGTGATGCGGATGTATTCGTTGCCGTTGTTGAGCATGATCCACTTCTCGCCGCGCACCACCAGGTTGCCGTTGGTGAGCACCTTGGCCACGCTGACCGAGATGCTGCCCTGCAGGCTGTTGCTTTGATCCGCCTTGGCCTGTCCCTTGAATGCGCTGTCCTGGCCGATGGAGGCGGACATGTTGTAGGCACCGGCTGTGATGGGCACGCCCCCCAAGCTCACCGGATCCAGGTTGAACTTGTTGTCCTTGCCGGTCTGGGTGTTGGCCTTCTTCGAGGCGGAGGTTGATTCCGCCAACTCTATGGTGATGATGTCGCCAACCTTGTGGGCCTTGATGTCCGAATAGATGCCATTGACCTGGTCGGGCTGAAAAATGGCGCCGGTCGGTCGCACCGAGACCGGCTCGGACTCGCCATAGACGGGGGCGAAATCGGGGTCGTCCGGCTTGGCGGTATTGAGGGTGCTGGTACAGCCCCCCAGCGCCAGCAGACTCAGCATCCAGATGGTTTTCATCACGAGGCTCCCGTTACAGCCGTTGGGTCAGGTAGGACATCATGGAGTCCACCGCCGAGATCACCTTGGAGTTCATCTCGTAGACCCGCTGGGCCTGAATGAGGTTGACCAGCTCTTCGGTGACGTTGACGTTGGAGACCTCCAGCATCCCCTGCTTGATGACCCCGAGGCCATCCGCCCCGGCCACCCCTTCGATGGGGGCGCCGCTCGACTGGGTCTCGAGGAACATGTTCTCCCCCATGGGTTGCAGGCCGGAGGCGTTGACGAAGTCGCTGATGTTGATCTGGCCTATCACCTGGGAGGCACCATCCCCCTTGAGCTGGATGGAGACCTGGCCATCCTCCCCTATGGTGACGCTCTGGGCGTTTTCGGGGATCTGGATCTCTGGTTGCAGCGGGTAGCCGTTGCCCGGGGTGACGATGGTGCCCTCGTCATTGAGGGTGAACTGGCCGTTGCGGGTGTAGGCGCTGCTGCCGTCCGGCAGTTGCACCTCGAAGAAGCCTCGGCCGCTGATCATCAGGTCCAGGGAGTTCTCCGTGGTCTGCACATTGCCCTGGCTGAAGCTCTTCTGGGTGGCGACCACCTTGGCCCCCGCCCCCAGCATCAGGCCGGAGGGCAGCTCGGTATCCGCCGAGGAGCGCCCCCCCGGCTGGTTGATGTTCTGATAGAGCAAGTCTTCGAAGATGGCGCGGGATTTCTTGTAACCAACCGTGCTGGCGTTGGCGAGGTTGTTCGAGGTGACGGCGATGTTGGTCTGCTGTGCATCCAGCCCCGTCTTGCCTATCCAAAGTGCAGGATTCATGTCTGGCTCCTAATTAGCTGATACGCAGCAGTTGGGTTTGCGCTTCGTCGTTCTCCTGGGCCGTCTTCATCATCTTGACCTGGGTTTCGAACTGACGCTGCAAGCGAATGAGGTTGGTCATCTCGTCGACCACATTGACGTTGCTCCCCTCGAGCGAGCCGGCAATCAGGCCCACCTCGGCGGAAGCGGGTTCCGGCTGACCATCCTTGCGACGAAACAGGCCATCCTGCCCCTTCTCCACCGCATCGGCGGCCGGACGCACCAGCTTGATACGCTGAAAGTCCTCCGGCAGGCTGGGAGCGGCCCCCTCGGGGCGACCCGTGATGGTGCCATCCCGGTTGATTTCCAGCTTCTCCAGGGGCAGCGGCAAGACGATGGGCCTGCCGGCCTCGTCCACCACATTGAGGCCAGTACTGGTCTGCAGATTGCCGGTGGCGCTCAGCTCCAGGTTGCCCATGCGGGTGAAGGCCTCGCCCCCCTTGCCGTCCTGCACCGCTATCCACCCCTGCCCGTCTACCGCCACGTCCAGATCCCGGCCCGTGGTCGTCAGCATGCCGTGTTGCAGATTCTGGCCGGGGCGCTCCGTCATGGCGAAGACCCGGGTCGGCAGCCCTTCGCCGAACGCCTGCATGGCGCGGGCCTGCTCGAAGTCGGACTTGAAGCCAGTGGTGTTGGCGTTGGCCAGGTTGTTGCCACGCACAGCCAGGCTGTTCATGTTCTCCTTGGCACCGGACATGGCGATATAAAGCAGGTGATCCATGGGATCCTCCGTCAAACAGATGACTCTGACAGGAAGAAAGCAATTAAGGTGCCAACAGCGTGAGCATGTTTTTAACCTATTGATATATAAAGAAAGGGCGCCGAAGCGCCCCTTGTTGAACCCGTGTCGCCGCCCGTCAGCGGATCTGCAGTATGGTCTGCTGCAGCGAGCTGTTGATCTCCAGGGAACGGGAGTTCGCCTGGAAGTTGCGCTGGGCTGTGATGAGATCCACCAGCTCAGAGGTCAAATCCACGTTGGACTGCTCCAGGGCCGAGGACTTGACTGAACCGAAGGTGCCCGAGTTCGGGGTGCCCGGCAGGCCATCCCCGGAGAGCAGGGACTCGCGCCAGGAGGTATCGCCAATCTGGGTCAGCCCCTGGGGGTTGGCGAACTTGGCCATGGCCACCATGGCCACCTTGACGGTGGTGGCGTTGCTGTAGGTGGCGGAGACGATGCCGTCCGGGGTGATCTCCACCTTGGTCAGCCGGCCCACGGTCGAACCATCCTGGGTCAATTTATTGACTTCAAACGGCGACGAGTACTGGGTCACGGTACCGAACTTGATCTCTATCTCCTGAGTCGGATCAGCACCGTTGTCGATGACGCCGGCCCCCGGGGTACCCAGGGCCACCGTCTTGATGGTGGCCGGGGTGATGGTGTTGACCTTGCCATCGGCATTGAAGGTGATGTTGGCACTCAGGGGCGGCGTGGCCAGGCCCCCCGCCGGGGTGGTCGGGTTGCCACCGGCGATGTCGATGGGAGTATCCCCCTCGTACAGGTACATGCGCCAGGAGGTGGGGCTGGCAGCCTTGGTGGGATCCAGGGGGTCGGCATCCTTGACGAAATACTGGGTGATGGTGTGAGGCTCGCCCAGGGAGTCGTACGCCACCACAGAGGTGGAGGAGGAGTAGGTGGTCGAGTCCTTGGGATTGAAGGTAGCCGGGTTCACCACCTGGGGCGTGGCGGTGGAGGGCAGGTTGAAGCTGGCCTCCACCAGGGTGGTCTGCTTGGGCTCGCCGGCCCGATCCGGGATCTGGATGGGTTTGGTGGCGTTGAGGCTCACCGCCTTGGGCGTGCCGTCGGCGTTGATCTCGTACCCCTGCAGATAGCTGCCGGAATTGTTGACCATGTAGCTGTTTTCGTTGAGCTTGAAGGCACCGGCCCGGGTGTAGGTGCGATCCAGGGCATTGACGCCGTCCGAGGTGACGAAGAAGCCGTTGCCCTGGATGGCGAGATCCAGCGAGTTGTTGGTAATTTGCAGCGCCCCCTGGTGGAACTGCTGCGCCACGGCCCCGGTCGCGACACCATTCCCCACCTGGGTCTTGGAGTTGACGAAGATGGAGTTGGCATAGATGTCGGCAAACTCGGCGCGGGACTCCTTGAAGCCGATGGTGTTGACGTTGGCAATGTTGTTCGCGGTGACGTTCAGGTCTTTCTGAGCCGCATTGACGCCGCTGAGGGCATTGTTGAATGACATGTCTTTCTCCTTAGATCACTGCGTTATTGGTCGCTTTGGGCGTCGAGTCTGTGGTCGACTTGCTGCCCGCACCGGCAATTTCCAATACATCGGTCAGATAGATGCCCCCCAGTCCCTTGAGCTTGAGGGTGCTGGGTGAGCTGGCCGAGCCCAGGGTGACGCTCTCGACCTGGGCGTAGGCCAACACGGGCAGGCTTTCGGATTTGCCCGCCACGGTGGCGCTGGCCTCAATCTGGTATTTGCCGCTCTTGGCCGGGTTGCCATCCTTGTCCAGGCCATCCCAGTTGAAGGCAACGTTGCCCTGATGGGCCCCCTCGATGCCGAACTCCTTGATCACCTGGCCGCTCGCGTCTTTCACCGTCACCTTGATGTTGCTGCCGCCATCCCCGGTGGCGATCACGCCATTGACCGTGCTCCCCTTCTCCAGATAACCGGTATTGGACGGGATCAACACCTCCTGCCCCACCAGGGCCGAGGCCTGCAACGCCTGGCTCGAGGTCATCAGGCTGTTGAGGCTCTCCATCTGGGAGGAGAGACTGTTGATCCCCTCCGAGGTGGACATGGAGGTCATCTGGGACAACATCTGGGCGTTGTCCACCGGCTTGAAGGGATCCTGGTAGGAGAGCTGCATGGTGAGCAGCTTGAGAAACGACTCCTGATCCAGCTCTTTCTTCTGGGTCGTCTTGGTGGTGGAAGCGGTCTGGCTCGAGGTCGTTCGGTTGACGCCAAGCACGCTGTCATAGGTATCTGCCATTTAGGTGCCGCCCCCTGTCAGGACTTGCCGAGATTGAGGGTCTGCTGCAGCATGCGCTTGGCAGAATCGGCAATCTGGACGTTGGTTTGGTAACTGCGCGACGCGCTGATCATGTCCGCCATCTCCTCCACCATGTTGACGTTGGGCTTGAAGATGAAGCCATCCTTGTCCGCCATGGGGTGATTGGGGTTGAACTCCTTGAGCAGCGGCGCCTTGCTCTCGACGATGCCCTTCACCTCGACCCCGACCGAGCCCTGGCTGTCGCTCATGGCCTGATCGAGCTGGGCGGCAAAAACTGGCCGCCTGGCGTGGTAAGTTCCTTCCACGCTGGAGCTGACGCTGTCGGCGTTGGCCATGTTGCTGGCCACGGTATTGAGCCGCACCGACTGGGCGCTCATGGCCGAGCCCGCGATGTCGAAGACCTTGAACAAACTCATTGCTGTGCTCCTTGCAAGGCCTTGAGGCCACTGGCGTTAGGATTCATGTACGGATGGAGGCGCGGCATCACTGCTCTCCTTTCAGGGCTTTGAGCAGGCCGCTTATCTTGCCGTTCATGAATTCGACCGAAGTCTGGTATTCGAGGCTGTTGCGCAAGAATTCGCTGCGCTCCTGCTGCAGATCGACGGTATTGCCGTCGCCGGTATCGGGCTGGAGCGGGTTGCGGTACTGGGTCGTGCCCGGTGCATCCATGTTCAAGGCGAAGTGACGCTCGCTGGTGGTAGCCAGACTGAACCCCTGCTGGTGCTGCTGCGCCTGGGCCATGGCATCGGCGAAGTTGATGTCCCTGGCCTTGAAGCCCGGGGTATCCGCGTTTGCTATGTTGCTGGACAGCACTTCCGCACGCTTGGCGCGCACGCTCAACGTGTATTGATGAACACCAAATGCCTTGTCGAATGAAATTGCCATAGCACACCTCCTGCTTGCTGGATTCTTAGCAAGAGGTGTGCCAAAGGAGGAAGTGAGGAGGGTTATTTGACCTTGTAAACGATGCCCGGGTTGCAGCGGATCATCTCGAACCGGTCGGTGAGACCGGCCAGGGACTCCGAGGCCCCCAGCATCAGGTAACCGCCCGGATTCAGGCTGGCGGCGAACTGGTTGAGGATCTTCGACTTCACCTCGGGGGCGAAGTAGATGAGCACGTTGCGGCAGAAGATGATGTCGAACTTGCCGAGCAGGCTGTAGCTCTCCAGCAGATTCAAGGGGCGAAACGTGGTCAATTTTCTGACACGCTCAGTCACCCGCATCCGGTTGTCGCCACAGGGTTCGAAAAACAGCTTCTTGCGCTCGGGGGAGAGCCCCCGGGCCAGCGCCAGGCTGTCGTAGACCCCCTCCTTGCACTGGTTGAGCATGGTGGTGGAGATATCCGTCCCCACTATCTGCACGCCCCCAGGCAGGGTGCCTGGCCGCTTCATCTGCTGCTCCAGCGCCGTCATGGCGATGGAGTAGGGCTCCTGGCCGGAGGAGGAGGCCGCCGACCAGATCTTGATGGGACGCCCGCTCTTGCCAAGCTCGGGAAACAGCTTGTCGGTGAGCAGCTGGAAGGGATAGCCATCCCGAAACCAGAGGGTCTCATTGGTGGTCATGGCATCGACCACCGCCATCTTCAATTCCCGCTCACGCACGTTCATGGCGCGGGTCACCAGTTCAGACAGACTCTCGATGCCAAACTGAGCCATCAAGGGGGACAGGCGGCTCTTCACCAGATACTGCTTGTTGTCGCCCAGCACAATTCCGCTCTGCAGCGCCAGAAAGCTGCTGAATTGCTTATATAAGTCGTCTGACAGTGTCTTCATGTATCCACGCTTCTTGTTTTAGAGTGCGCCCTGAACGGCCTTGGCCAGCTCATCGGGCTGAAACTTGGCGATGAAATTGTTCGCCCCGACTTTCTGCACCATGGCCTGGTTGAACACACCACTGAGAGAGGTGTGCAGGATAACATGTAAATCCTTCAGGCTGGGATTGTTGCGGATCTCGGCGGTGAAGGTGTAGCCATCCATCTCCGGCATCTCTATGTCCGAGATGACCAGGGCAATCTGATCCTTGATGGGGCCATTCTTGGCCATCTCCAGCAACATGTTGAGGGCCTCGCGGCCATCTTTTGCCAGCACGCACTGCACGCCGATGGCATCCAGCGCCCGCTGCACCTGCTTGCGCGCCACCGAGGAGTCGTCGGCCACCAGCACGGGGCGACCCTGGGTGTTGTGCTCCACGCTCGCCTGCACCAGATCCTGACTCACCTCGGTCGAGACGGGGGAGATCTCGTTGAGGATGCGTTCCACATCCAGGATCTCCACCAGCTCGCCATCCACCTCGGTGACCGCCGTCATGTAGTTGATGCGCCCCGCCCCCTTGGGAGGCGGCAGGATGGACTCCCAGTTCATGTTGATGATCCGTTCGACCGAATGGACCAGGAACCCCTGGATGGAGCGGTTGTACTCCGAAATGATGATGAAGCACTTGGAGAGATCGGCGATGGGGCGCTTGCCCATGGCCATGCTGAGGTCGATCACCGAGATGGTCTGGCCGCGAATGTGCGCCACACCACGAATGCAGGAGTTGAGCTTGGGCATGACGGTCAGAGGCGGGCACTGCAACACCTCGCGCACCTTGAAGACGTTGATGCCAAATCTTTGACGTCCATTGAGCCGAAACAGCAGCAACTCCAGGCGATTTTGCCCGACCAGTTGCGTCCGTTGGTTTACCGAGTCCAGAATACCGGCCATACACACTCCCTAAAAACGTCTGGCATTAATCATGCATGAGATGCATGCGCCATGTTGGCTCGCGCCAGAGGATTGCCGACCCCAGGCGTCGGACCTGGCGCAAGCATAGTTAACATTGGTCATATACGTCATTCACTTATCGACCAGCGGACGAAAATGATTAACAGACTTTTGCTCATCTCCTTGCTCCTTGGCGGGGTCGGCTCTGTTCGAGCCAGCGACGTCAATGCCGGGCTGCAAACCCGGGCGGAAGAGTTCGTACGCGATCAGCTCTCTCTCCCCCTCGATGCCAGGGCCCAGATCAGCGCCGCCAGCATAGATGAACGGCTGCAACTCAGCGCCTGCGACCAGGATCTGGAGATCAGCCTGCCCGCCAGAATGGAGATCCGCCGCAACACCACCCTCTACCTCCAGTGCCACGAGACACCGGGCTGGGATCTCTATCTGCCGGTACGGGTCAGCATCCAGAAACCCTACATCACAGTGGTGGAAGCCATCGCCAAGGGAGACATCCTCGGCCGCAACCAGCTGGTGCAGGCCTATGAGGATCAGACCCTGATCCGCGGCGACTATGTGCAAGACCTGGAGGCGCTGGTCGGCACCCGCAGCAAGCGCGAATTGAGGCCGGGTCAGCCGGTGCGCCTCAACCAGATCTGCGTGGTGTGCAAGGGAGACCAGGTCACCCTCATCGCCGAAAACAGTAGCATGCAGATCAAAACCATGGCCCGCGCCTTGCAAGATGGCAGCTTCGGCGACATGATCAAGCTCATCAATACCCGCTCCGGCAAGACGGTTCAGGGCAAGGTGAGCTCAGTCGACACCGTCATCGTCACCTTCTGACGGATTTTTTTGGGTATTTTTCCTAAAGTTCCGGCAGGTTAGACCGATAACCGGGATAAGCAGGCAGCAAAGCGAACAAGGTAACCAAGATGGCTATTAACAATATCAACAACTTGGCGGGTAACCGGGTACAAAATACCGGTAACAGCCAGAGCAGCGTGGCCAAGTCGACCAGCGGCGGACAAGACGCCCGCGCCCCCCAGGTCAAGGTCGATTCAGTCTCCCTGACCAGCGAGGCGCAACAGTTGCAACAAGTACAGAAAAACCTCAACTCGGCATCGACCGGGAATGAGAGCCGGGTGGAGAGCCTGAAGCGGGCCGTGGCCAGTGGTGACTACCAGGTCAACAGTCAGGCCGTTGCCAAGAAGATGTTCAGCCTGGAAGCCCAGCTGGAGAAAACCCTGGGATGATGGACCTGGCTGAGCTGCTGCAACGACAGCATGATCAGCTCGCCCAGATGCAGGCGTTGCTGACCGAAGAGTTTGCCCTGCTCACCCAGCGCCGAGCCCTCGAGCTGCCTCCCCTGGCACAACGCAAGCAACAGCTGCTTGGCGCCATAGAGGCGCTGGATGACACTCTTACCCAGCAGCCGGATCTCCCTGCCCAGCTCGCCAGCCAGCCGGATCTCATGGCCCGGATCACCGACAGCCTGGCCGCCTGCCAGCAGCAAAACGACATCAATGGCCGCCTGCTGGAGCTAAGCATGGTCGCCAATCGCCGTCTCGCCGGTTTCCTGAGCCAGCTGCGGGATCGCAACTCTCTCACCTATGATGCCAAGGGCAACACCCGCTCAGGCACCCGCTCCCCCGCCATCAAGGCCTGATCGCCGGGGCGGCGCGCCAGCCCCCTGCCCCGATCCCCGTCTCCTCGTACCGTTTGCCGACAAGCCCTCTTGCCAGACACCCTCTCTGTGTCAGCCCCCGGCCAGTGACAGCCGCTGCAACAGCCGCCCGTCCTGCGCCGCCCGCAGGCTCAGCTCGCCCCCTTCATAACAGACCAGGCTGGCGGGCAGATCGCCCCTGGGGAAGCAGATTGAACCCGGGTTGACCCGGATCCGCACCGCTTCCCCCAGGCCGGTGCGGGTCAGCTCGGGCAGATGGGTGTGGCCGCTCAGATAGAGGCTGCCGCCAGGCAGGGGCACCTCGTCCGGCCGATAGAGATGGCCGTGGCTCATGAACCAGCGCCGTCCGTCCACCAGCAGCTGGTTGTAGGGGGCCAGCATGGGAAACGCCAGCAGCATCTGATCCACTTCCGAGTCGCAGTTGCCCCGCACCGCCAGGATCCGGCTGGCCATGGCATTGAGGCGCTCGGCCAGGGCCGCCGGCTGATAGCCTTCCGGCACCGGGTTGCGCGGGCCATGGTTGAGCAGATCCCCCAGCAACAGCAGATGGTCCGGCTGCCAGGGGGCGAGCCAGTCCATGACCTGGTCGAAGGCCGTCAGGCTGCCATGGAGATCGGAGAGGATGGCGAGTCTCATTGGTCGGCTCCCTGGGAGGTGGCGAAGTAGAGGTCCTTGCTGGCGATCGCCCCCTTGAGGTTGGCGGTGGGCAGACCCCGCAGCCGGGGATCCACCAGCCGCGTCTGGTGGTAGTGGTAGAGGGGGATGACGGGGACATCCAGGGCCAGCAGCGCCTCCGCCTGCCGATAGAGCCGGACTCTGCGCTGTTCGTCCAGGGTGGCGGCAGCCCGCCCCAGCAGCTGATCATAGCGGGGGTTGCAGTAGCCGCTTTCGTTCTGCGGATCCTGGCAGCGCAGGGCATTGAGCATGGCGGAAGGATCCACATAATCTCCAAACAGGAAGGTGCGCGCCACCGTGAAGTCGCCGCTGTCCTTGGCCACCTGATAGGCATCCCACCCCAGAGGTTGCAACTCCACCTCGACCCCCAGGGGTCGCCACATGTCGGCCACCGCCTGCGCCATGCGTCTGTGGTGCTCGGCGTCGTTATAGGTGAGGGTCAGGCGCAGGGGATGGGCCGCATCTATGCCCGCCTCCTTGAGCAAGCTGGCCGCCATGGCCGCACGGCTGGCGGCACTGGCGTGTGGATCAGGCAAGGCGACATAGCCAGGCATGTCCGGCAACAGACCCCAGGCAGGCCGCTCCCCCTGGCCGCTAACCGCGTCGGTCAGCCGTTGGCGATCGACAGCCAGGCTCAGGGCCTGACGCACCCTTACGTCCCGCAGCTCGGGTTTGCCCAGGTTGAAACTGTAGAGGTAAGTGCCCAGCAAGGGCTGACCCCAGAGCCGTTCGGGATGGCTGATCCTGACCTTGTCATAGTACTCCTGGGAGACCCGGTTGCTGAGCTGGAGCGTCCCCGCCTCGTAGCGCTGACGCTCCGCCTGCTGGGAGGCGAGGGGCAGGTAGCTGACCCTGTCTATCCGGCTGTGGGCGTCGTTCCAGTAGGCGGGATTGCGCTCGACCTCCAGCCGCTCCTGGGGTCGCCACGCCACGAGCCGGTAGGGGCCGTTGCTGACCAGATGGCCGGGCTGGGTCCAGCCCTTGCCATATTCGGCAATCGCTTGCCGCGGCACGGGCACGAAGGGGCGCTGGCTGATGAGCCGCAAGAAATAGGGCACGGGCCGCTCCAGGGTCACCTTGAGGATCTGATCCCCCTCAGCCATCACCCCCAGGCTTTCCATCTCCAGGGCCCCGGCATAGATGGCGCCGGCGTTGTTGATCCCGGCGGCCAGCAGCAGGCCCGCCGAGGGGGACGCCAGGGCGGGATCGAGCAGGCGACGCCAGGCGTAGACGAAGTCCTCGGCCTTGAGGGGCGCCCCGTTGGACCAGCGCAGATCGGGACGCAGGAAGAAGCGCCACTCCAGACCATCCTGGCTCTGCTCCCACCTCAGCGCCTGGGCGGGCACTATCTTGCCCTCCCCGTCTTCGCTCACCAGCCCCTCGAACAGGTCGGTCAGGATCACTTCCCCGGGAAAGCCGCTGCGGATCAGGGCCGGATCCAGGGACTCAGGCTCGGCCCCGTTGCCCCTGGTGAGAGTCTGGGGCTCGCTCGGCGCCTGGCCGGGCGACAGCGGTTCGGCAAGGGCGCCGTGACCGAAGCAGGAGCCCAGCAGCAGGCCGCACAACAGGGAGGAAACCCGGCGCCATGACGCCGGGCGGGCAAGGGGGTGACACATACGACTGACCTCTTTTCACAATGCACGACCAACAGAAGGGGAAGGCCGACGGCGCGCCTGATGATGAATGCATGATGCCGTCCTTGTTATCCCCGAAAACGCCCCGTATTGTATCGGGCTTGCCCCGCGGAGGGAGTCCTGCGGGCTGTTTTTTTGGGAGTTTTTATGGGTTACGAATGGCTGGCACTGGCCGCCGCCAGTTTGTGGGCGATTGCGGCCCTGATTTCGGTCAAACCGGCCCGCCACCTGGGCGCCTTTGCCTATAGCCGCTGGCGCATGTTCCTGGTCAGCCTGATGCTGGGAGGGGCCAGCCTGGCGAGCGGCGGCTGGCAGAGTCTTGACGCCGGCGCCGTGCCGCTGCTCATCCTCTCGGGCCTCATCGGCATCTTCATCGGCGATACCGCCCTGTTCGCCTGCATGAACCGGATGGGACCCAGGCGCAGCGGCCTGCTCTTCTCCTGTCATGCGCTTTTTTCCGCCCTGCTCGGACTCTGGTTGTTTGACGAAACCCTGACCGGCTGGCGCCTGGTCGGCGCCCTGCTGGTATTTGGCGGCGTCATGCTGGCCATCCTGTTTGGCCGCCGCGGCCAGTCCCACGACTGGGAGCAGGTGCGCGGCCCCATCGCCATCGGCATCGGGCTCGGCCTGACCGCGGCCCTGTGCCAGAGCCTGGGAGCCATCATCGCCAAGCCGGTGATGACGGGCGGCGACGTGGATCCCGTCAGCGCCTCCGGGGTGCGCATGGCCAGCGCCCTGCTGGCCCACTGCGTGCTGCGCCTGCTGCGCCTGCCCCTCGCCATGCCACTCAACCCCATCAATCGCCCCATCCTCGCCATGATTGGGGTCAACGGTTTCCTGGCCATGGCCCTGGGCATGACCCTCATCCTGGTCGCCCTGCGTCAGGGGGATGTGGGCATGGTGGCCATCCTCTCCTCCACCACCCCTGTGGTTCTGCTGCCACTGCTGTGGTGGCATTCGGGCCAACGCCCCAGCCTGCCCGCCTGGGCCGGTGCCCTGCTCGCCACCCTGGGCACCATACTGGTGCTGGGCATGAGTGGTAACCATTAGGCCTTTGCCCCAAGTACCAGCAAAAACGGCGGGGG
>NZ_CDBT01000020.1:4182-56962 GCF_000819765.1 Aeromonas bivalvium | reverse complement strand
CCCCGCCGTGTTGCATCCGCCCCCCCCTGACCCCGTCAGAACAGGGCTATCTCCTCGGCGGTCAGCTCACGGTATTCGCCGGGCGCCAGCGTCTCGTCCAGCGCCAGGGCGCCGATCTGCTCGCGATGCAGCCCCACCACCTTGTTGCCGATGGAGGCAAACATCCGCTTGACCTGATGGTACTTGCCCTCGTGAATGGTGAGGCGCGCCTCGCACTCCCCCAGCAGCTCGAGCTGTGCGGGGCGGGTCTTGTCGGTTTCGTTGCGCAGGAAGACGCCGTCGGCAAACAGGGAGATGGCGTCCGAATGCACGGGATCGGCCAGCCAGACCCGATAGGTCTTGGCGCACTCGTGACGGGGCGAGGTGATGCGATGGGACCACTGACCATCGTCGGTCACCAGCACCAGGCCCGTGGTGTCGAGGTCGAGACGGCCCACCACATGAAGTTTGCCCATGGCCGGCTCGTCGAGCAGCTGGAACACGGTGGCGTGATCCGGATCCTCGTTGGAGCAGACGTAGCCCTCCGGCTTGTGCAGCATGAAGTAGCGGTTGCCCTGGCTCAGGGTCAGCAGGACGCCGTCAAATTCCACCTGGCTCTGCTCGTTGATGTGAAAGGCGGGCTGCTTGACCACGATGCCGTCCACCACCACCTCGCCCTGCCGGATCAGCTTGCCTGCCAAAGAGCGGGTCAAATCGGAACAATCGCACAGAAACTTGTCGAGCCGCATTCACTACCTCAATTGCCATCGGGAAAAAGGCGACATTATATCGGCCAAGCGTGACAACTCCAGCAATAACGCCCCATGGGTATGTGATGGCGCACGAACCGGGTGATAGACTCGCGCCCATCTCGCTTCGAGTATCACGCAAGCCGGTGACCCTATGCCTTCATCCTCCGCCCATCCCGTCATCGCCGTCGACGAACTCGCACCCGGCATGTTTGTGGTCGCCATCGTCAGCCAGCGTGCCGGCCTGGAGATAGCCCAGAGCGGCTTGGTCCACACCCGGCAGCAGATAGCCAGCCTGAAGGCCCGTGGCGTGCTGACGGTACGCATCGATCCCGAGCGCAGCCAGCGGAACCAACCCGAGCCCGAGGCCCCCGCCAGACAGGGGCAGGCCCCCGGCACATCGGGGCGAGTCAAGGGCGAGGGACGCCCCCCCAAGATCCGCCGCCTGTATCAGGAGGCCCGCGAGCTGCAAGGCAAGTTCATTCGCCATCTCAAGGCGGGGGAACCCATCGACATCACCCCCCTGGCGGCGGTGGCCGAGGAGATGGTGGACACCATGTTCACCCATGGGGACGCCATGCTCTGCCTGGCCCGGATCCGCGCCAAGGATGCCTACCTGATGGAGCACTCCATGAACGTGGCCATACTGCTGGCCAACTTCGGCCGCTACCTCGGCCTGGCGCGCAGCGTGCTCAAGGAGCTGACCCTGGGGGGCCTGCTCCATGATGTGGGCAAGATCATGACCCCCAATGAGGTGCTCAACAAGCCGGGCAAGTTGACCGATGAGGAGTTCGCCATCATGCGCGAGCATGTGGTGCACAGCCATGACATCCTCATCGCCACCAGCGGCATCACCCCCACCATGCTGGAAGTGGCCACCAACCACCACGAGCGGCTCGACGGCTCAGGCTACCCCCGTCGACTCAAGGGGGAGCAGCTCTCCCTCTACACCCGCATGAGCGCCATCGTCGATGTCTACGACGCGGTGACGGCAGACAGGGTCTACAAGCAGGGAATGCCGCCGACCCAGGCGTTTCGCATCCTGCTCAAGGGCGCCGCCAGCCACTTCGACGAGGAGCTGGTGACGCGCTTTATCAAGTGCATGGGGGTCTATCCGGTGGGGACTCTGGTGCAACTCTCCAACCAGCGGCTGGCCATAGTGATGCAGCGCAACGAACAGCAGCCGCTCAAGCCGCTGGTCAAGGTGATCTATCACGCCAGCCGGCGCCACTATCTCGATGTCCAGTGGCTGGATCTGGCCAAGCCAGGTACCCAGGAGCGCATAGAGAGTACGGTGGATCCCAAGGACTACGGCATCAATCTCGCGAACTTCGTGTGATCCTGTGCCATCGTCTGCAAGCGAAGGCACTCATACGCCCCGCCTGGGTCCTTCATATCGGCTCATCGGGATGCCTGTCTGGCCTGCTCCAGTGGCGCATCAGGAATTCTCCATCGAGGGGGGAGAGATCAAAGCGCAGACAGGCCTCCTCGATGGCATGAGGGTCATTGGCGTGCCCCTGTGCCAGCCAGCGCACCGCCCGGCGCAGATCCTCACCATGGGGTAACAGGGCATGATCGCTCATCGGGAGCCTCCACTCGCTGCATGGCCCACCGACTCGGGCCGTTACGAATAGTTTAGCCCGCAGCCTCCTGATCAGCGCCCTGGCCTCGAGGCCCTTTGCCGGGGGCGAGCGCCCCATCCAGCAACCGCTCCCGATTGACGCCGCCCCCCCGATGGGGGTTATGCTCGGGGCCTGATCCCCTCGCCCGGACAACCCAGGCCCCCATCTCGCACAAGGAAACCCAATGCAAACCAAGGACAAGTGTCTGGCCGCCCTGGTCATTCTCTGCTGGGGCTCAACTTCGTGGCCATCAAGTGGGGGCTGGAGGGAATACCGCCGCTGTTGCTGGGGGCGCTGCGCTTCGTCGGCGTGGTCTTCCCCGCCATCTTGCTGGTACCCAGACCCGCTATGCCCTGGCGCTGGCTGCTGGCCTATGGCGGCGCCATCAGCCTGGGGCAATTTGCCTTTCTGTTTTGCGCCATGAAGTTCGGCATGCCGGCCGGCATGGCCTCCCTGGTGCTGCAATCCCAGGTGGTGTTCACCCTGCTGTTCGCCATGATCTGGCTGGGGGAGCGCTGGCAGCCTCATCACTGGGTGGCCCTGCCCCTGGCGGGAGCAGGTCTTTATCTCATCGCCACCCATGGCGAGGGCAACCTGACCCTGCTCGGTTTCGTGCTGACCCTGTGTGCCGCCGCCTGCTGGGGCCTTGGCAACGTCATCAACCGCCAGATTGGCCTGCGCTATCAAACCTCATTACCCAGCCTGATCGCCTGGGGCGGCCTGGTGCCCATCCTGCCCTTCTTCGCCCTCTCCTGGCTGTTCGAGGGGCCGGATGTCATTGCCAGCAGCCTGCTCCACATCAGCTGGCAGGGGCTGCTCTGCGTGCTCTATCTGTCTCTGGTCGCTACCTGGCTCGGTTATGGCCTGTGGGGACGGCTGCTGATGCGCTACCCGGTGGCACAGGTGGCGCCGCTCTCCCTGCTGGTGCCCTGCGTCGGCATGGTGGCCGCCGCCCTGCTGCTCGACGAGCATCCCACGACCTTGCAGTGGCTGGGGTCGGCCCTGGTGCTGCTCGGCTTCGTGGTCCATCTGCTGGGCGGAAAAGTGAGGTTGTTCAAGGCACAAGCCGAGCATTGACCTCGGTAGGGAAACTTCCCATCATGGGGCGAGCCCACTCGGCCCCACATGTTGACCCGGCAGGACGCCCATCATCAGGAGAGCAAGGACATGCTGCACAATTCACCCTCGGTCATTTCCTCATTACCGCGAGCCATGCGGATCGCGGTCATGGTGCTCCCCCTCTGCTGGAGCGCCGTAGGCTGGAGCGCCACCCTGCCGGCGGATCTCGCCTGGGAGAGCAACGATACCGATCCCGTCTATGCCGATCCCGCGGCCAGGCGGGGCGGGACCTTTCACACCTTCATGACCAGTTTCCCCCTGACCCTGCGACTCTACGGGCCCGACTCCAACGGCGGCTTCGCCGGCTATGTCAGGGAGACCAACCTGCCGCTGCTCAGCACCCACCCCATCACCGGCAACCCCATGCCGATGCTGGCAAACCAGTGGGGCTTCGGCAGCGATCACAAGACCCTCTATTTTCGCCTCAACCCCAAGGCCCGCTGGTCGGACGGCAAGCCGGTGACCGTCGATGATTTCCTGTTCACCCTCAAGATGCTGCGCAGCAAGGAGATAAACGACCCCTGGTACAACAACTACTACAGCACCCAGATAACCGAGGTCACCAAGTTCGATGAGCGCACCCTCGCCATCACCAGCGGCAGCGAGAAGAGCCGCCAGGATCTGCTGGAATCCCTGCCCTTTACGCCCGTCCCCAGCCATGCCATCAAGCTGACGACCAACTGGGTCAAGGAGTACAACTGGAAGGTGCTGCCGGTCAGCGGCCCCTATCAGATCGGCGAGGTGAAGAAGGGCAAATCCATCACCTTCAGACGAGTCAAGGATTGGTGGGGGGACGGGGAGCGCTACTTCCAGCACCGCTTCAATCCGGATCGGATCGACGTCAAGGTGCTCAGGGATCAGAACATCGCCTGGCAGCACTTCCTGCGCGGCGAGCTGGATACCTTCGGTCTGGTCATGCCAAACTGGTGGCACGACAAGACCAGAACGGCGGAATTTGAAAAGGGCTATATCGAGCGACGCTGGTTCTACAACCAGACACCTCAGTCCCCCATGGGACTCTACCTCAACACCGCCGATCCCCTGCTAAAGGATCGCAATGTGCGGCTCGGCATCCAGCACGCCCTCAATCTCGACAAGATGCTCGCCACCCTGCTGCGAGGGGATTATCAGCGCCTTCACAGCTATGGCTCAGGCCAGGATGACTTTACCAATACCGAGATCAGGGCGCGCCCGTTCGATCCCAAGCTGGCGCGGGACTACTTCGCCAAGGCCGGTTTCACCCAGGCCGGGCCCAACGGCATATTGCAAAACGACAAGGGCCAACCCCTCTCCCTCAGCATCACCTACACCACGGCGGAGCATGCCCAGCGCCTCACCCTGCTGCGGGAGGAGGCGAAGAAGGCGGGACTCAATCTGGAACTGAATCTGATGGATGCCTCCGCCGGTTTCAAATCCATGCTGGAGAAGAAACACCAGAGTGCCTGGATGGCCTGGAGCGGCGGCCGCTACCCCGCCTACTGGGAGTTCTTCCACAAGGTCAATGCCAACAAGCCCCAGACCAACAACATCATGAACATAGATGATGACGCCATCACGACCCTGGTGGAGCAATACGACAAGGAGTTCGATTTTGCCAAGAAGGCGGCGCTGTCACGGCAGATCCAGCAGCGCCTCTATGAACTGGCCAGCTTCGTGCCCGCCTATCAGGTACCCTACACCCGGGAAGGGGCCTGGCGCTGGATCAAGCTGCCCAAGGTGCCCGCCACCCCCAAGAGCGACCTGCTCTACTGGCCTCTGGACGGGGGCAACAGCGGCTACAGCTATGGCGGCCTGCTCTGGATTGACGAAGAGGCAAAAGCACAGACCAAAGCCGCCATCAAGGCAGGCCAGTCCTTCCCGGCAGTCACGCTGACCGACACCACCTATCAGCAGAAATGAGGCGCTCCCGCGGGAGCTGTGCACACCCGGCAAAACAAAAGACCCCGCCTGCTGGCGGGGTCTTTAGTTGCAGCCTGAAGCGGGGCGATCAGCCGCGCTTGGCCTGCTTCTGGGCGATGGCGTCGGCCACGTCGGCGGGCTCGAGCACTATGCCTTCCTGATCCGGGGTCGGGAACACAGCCACGCACAGTTCATCTTGCTCCATGCCGTCGACCCAGCGCTCCAGCCACACCTTGAGGGTGATGGACTGGGGCTTGCAGTCGGCCCACTCCCCTTCGGCCCACGCCTTGGCGTACTCGGGGTGCGGCCAGACAGGGATGCAGTCTTCATCTTCCGTGGTCAGCATCATGACGCCGTGCTCATCGGTCAGGACAAACAGCTCTTCGTGCTCGACCAGCTTGCTGATGAAGTGATCAAAGCGGTAGTCGGCGTTCAGTTGCAGCGCGGCATTGCGCTCGGTATCGGTCAGTTCATAGCTCATGATCAAGCCTCTTGTGGGTACTTGTGGGCGTGGCAGTGAGCCAATCGAGGGCAGAAAAGACCCTGATCGGCGCCGCTCGCGCAATAAAGGGCGCCATGTTCACATCTTGCCACGGCCTTGTCCAGTGACAGGGGCGGATCCCGCCGCCTTGCGCCTCTGCCCCCCCACACACCTTGCCCATCACCCTGAGCCTGGTTGTGTGTTTACTCAGGCAGCGTCGGGGTCAACAGCTCCACCCCCTCCTGCTCGCTCAGACGCTGGCGCAACCAGTAAGCCGATTCGACCTCGACGAAACAGAGCAGATCCTGCCCCCTGGCCGCCGCCATCAACTGGCTCAGCCTCAGCGCTTGCTGCTGCTCCCAGGCCGCCGCCAGCTGGGTGCCGTGCGCCTCATCCACCACCTCCCGCCGCAGCTCGAACAGGTTATCGGTGATCGGGTGGTTTATTTTGGCGGGGTGGCGCCAGTAGAGATGCAGGTTCTCCTGCATCTCTTCGTCATAGCTGGCCAGGGCGTCCAGCTCGGGCGTCTCACCGCCGCCAGTGGCAAACTCGCACCAGCCGGGGGCCAAGGAGGCGAGCTCGCGCAGCATCCGGGGGGGAGTGACGGCCTTCAGGGCTGCCACATCCGCGCTGGCCAGAGGCGGCAACCATACCTCCCCCTCATGGTCCCGGATCAGCGGCACGAGTTGCGCCACCGGATAGATGGGGAAGCGGGGGGCGAGCTGATGCAGCAAGGAGATCAGGGTGATGCGGGTCATGATGGCAACCTTGGAAAAAAGATGATGGGGCCGGGCCGGTGAGGCCCTATCCTATCACGGCGTGGCACAATGCTCATCTGTGCCAACTGTTTGAAAAAACACCATTCAACTTGCCCGCTTGCCGTAATGGCCAATAGTTTGACCCAGCGCCCACTAAACTCCCTAGGGGAGTGCTAATTTGCATACATCATTAGCGTAAGGAGCCTGTCCATGATTGGGATCGACCAGATTTCCGAAGAGTTTGTTCACGAGCTGAAAATACTGGCCTGCTTTGATCCGGCGAATATGAGCGTGGGGATCAAATTACGCAGTGATATGAGCGATGCCCTGTGTCAGGCAGCACAACGCCTGCACAGCCAAGGCCTGATCAGTGCCATCGATGGTGGTTACCTGACCCCCTTTGGCATGACGATGGTGGAACACCTGCAGCACCTGCTGGTCGCCCTCAAACCGGAGGCCTAGCCGCCCAGAGTGCGAAGTCGAGCAGCTCCCAGCGCGCCCCCTGGCGCAGATGACACGCAAACAGCAAAGGACCCTCGGGTCCTTTTACATTGCCGCCCACCCACCATTGCCCGGCCTGAGCGGGCACGGGGCGAGTCTCGATACTGATGGGGGTTGTCTCAACCCCCAGACGAACATGCACGAAGCGCAGACAGGTCATCCTGGCCTGCTCGGCGCCAACCACATCAGGGCTGGCGGCGCTCGACTCGGGAGCCATGAGTGAGGAAGGTGACCCCTGTGCCGTCGCGAGCACCAGACTTGCGGCCAACCAGGCCCCTCTCTTCATAGGCTTGCGCAAACGATCACTCTCCTCTCCCCCCTGACATGGGACGAGACGCGCCAGAGCAGGCGGAACATACCTTGTTCTCCATGGCACTATGAAGAGCCTGGAAACGGCTGCTTGCATCGCCCGCCAGCGTGGCGCATGCCACACCATGACGGTCGCCTGGATGCCAGAAAAACAAAAAGCCGTGGTACCTGAGGCACCACGGCTTTCTTAAATTCTGTAACAATTACAGAGCGGTTACGTTCTCAGCCTGCGGGCCTTTCTGACCTTGGGTCACGGAGAACTGTACGCGCTGACCTTCAGCCAGGGTACGGAAGCCGTTACCTTGAATGGCGCTGAAGTGTACGAACACATCCGGGCCGTTTTCTTGCTGGATGAAGCCGAAGCCTTTGGTTTCGTTGAAGAATTTAACGGTACCGGTGATCATGTTAGACATATCTATAAACCTGTATTCAAAAATTACTCGTGCCTTGAAAGGCGGACAAAGCTTCGAAAGAGGGAGTGACTTATGAACAACAGGAAAAGATGCAGGACATCGTATTCATTGACATAAACATCGCCTTTTTCAAGCTCGATTGATTATACGTGGCTTTGCTCATTACGCAAACATATTTGTGCCCCGCCAACGCGGAGCACAGCGACTATCAACTCGCCGCTTCCAGCGCCTGCACCAGCGCCTTGAGGAAGCGTGCCGCCTCGCCGCCGGTACAAGCCCTGTGATCAAACGTCATCGACAATGGCAACGCCCTGATTGGTCGCGCCTCTCCCTGCACGAACACCACCTTTTCGAACAGGGTGCCGGCCCCTACGATGGCCACCTGGGGCGGGGTCACGATCGGGCTGGCATAGCGACCGGCAATGGCACCGAAGTTGGTGAGGGTGATGGTGGCCCCCTGCAGCATCTCCCTCGGTACGGCCCGCGCCTTGACGTCCGCTATCATGCGATCCAGCCCCTGGCGAATGTCGGCGGGTTCGCGTTCGGCCACATTCTCCATCACGGGGACATAGAGTCCATGGCGTGAATCCACAGCGATCGCCACATTGACCTCATCAAACAGGCGCCGCGACAGGGTCTCCCCATCAAACCAGGCATTCATCGAAGGCTCGGCGCGGCAGGCGACTCCGATGGCCTTGATGAGGCGCACGGTCACATCTTCATCGGCTCGCCAGGCGCGCAGGTCGACCTCGTCCGTGATGCTGACCGGCACCACGGTACGGTGGGAATGTTCCATTGCCTTGGCCATGGCCCGGCGTGCCCCCTTGAGAAATTCGTTGCCGCTGCCTTGCTGGGCCTCGAACGCCAGCTGCACGTCCTGCTCCAGCACCAGACCACCGGCACCGCTGCCCTTGAGGCCGTTGATCTCCACCCCCAGCTGCTGAGCCAGCAGGCGTACCGCAGGCATCGCCTGTACCAGTTGCCCGCCGGACGCCAGCACCCCGGCCACGAAGTGATCCTCTATGTGTTGCTGAGTACTGCTCACCTTGCCGACCACGGTGCCGTCGTCTTCGCCTCCCTCAAACTCCACCAGGGGGGCGCCGATGTGCAATATATCTCCCTCCTGGCCACAGAGCCGGGCAATGACGCCATTGACCGGGGAAGGCACATCCACCAGCGCCTTGGCGGTTTCGACCGAGAGCAGCACCTGATCCACCTTGACCTCATCCCCGGCGGTCACCTTCCACTCCACTATCTCCGCCTCGGCCAGCCCTTCGCCAAGATCCGGCAATTTGAAATATTTCATGACCCTTTCTCCATCCGCTGGGACATCACCACATGCTGAACACTCTCATGGCGCTTTGTTGATGGGCGGCCAGATCGCCACATTGTGAAACGTGTCATCGCCATTTGTTCTCCATCAGCTGGTGAGCCGCCTGGGCTATATCCTGTTCCGTGATGAGGTAGTGCTCCTCATTGCGGTAATAAGGCACGGCGGCATCGACACCGGTCAGACGCCTGGGGGGCGCCTTGAGACTGGGGAGCGCCTCCTCCGTGACCCTGGCCACTATTTCGGCGCCCACCCCGAAGCTGCCGCACGCCTCATGGACCACCAGCAAGCGACCCGTCTTGCGTACCGAGGCAAGGATGCTCGCCATGTCCAGGGGCTTGATGGTGGCCAGATCCAGCACCTCGCACTGGATGCCCTCTTCACTGAGGATCTGGCTCGCCTTCATCACCTCCAGGAGACAGGCGCCCCAGGCCACCACCGTCAGGTCATGACCGGAACGCAGGGTAAAGCAGACGTCCAGCGGCAGGCCCACACCGTCGTCCACCACGTCCGATTTCATGGCGCGATAGATGCGATCCGGCTCGAAGAACATCACGGGATCCGGGCAGCGGATGGCTGAGAGCAGCAGACCATAGGTCCGTTTGGGGCTTGATGGGATCACCACCCTCAACCCCGGGATATGGGCAAACAGCGCCTCGACGCTCTCGCTGTGGTGTTCGGGTGAGTGGATGCCGGCCCCATAGGGGGAGCGATAGACGATGGGGCAGCTCAGGCGCCCCCGGGTGCGATTGCGCATGCGCGCCGCCTGACAGACGATCTGCTCCATGCCGGGGAAGACGAATCCCTGAAACTGGAACTCGGCCACCGGCTTGAGCCCCTGGGTCGCCATGCCGACCGCCACCCCGGCGATCAATCCTTCCGCCAGGGGCGTGTCTATCACCCGCTTGAAGCCAAATTTGTCACGCAGACCGACGGTGGCACGAAACACGCCGCCGTTGACCCCCACATCTTCCCCCAGTACCACCACGTCCGGGTCCTGCTCCATCTCGTGATGCAGGGCCAGGTTGACTGCCTCGAGCAGGGTCATGTCACTCATGGCATGCCTCCTCGCCAGATTCGATGCAAGACGACAGGTCCACGCCCGGCACGAACAGAGGGATACCTTCCTGTGTCCTCGACTTATTCATAGGATCGCCCTCCCTGCCCGGCCATGGCCTTGTCGATGATACGCTGGCGCTGACCGAGATAATCCCGGGGCAGCTCGGCAAACTGGTAATCGATGAGCGATTCCGGCGGCTGGGCCGTCATGGCCTCATAGGCAGCCACCGCCTGCTCCACCTGGCTGGCGGCTTCGCTCAGCAGGGTCTGTTCCCGGGACTCGTCCCACCAGCCGCGCTCGACCATGAACTGGCGCAGCCGCTTGACCGGCTCCTTCGCCCAGGCCGCTTCGACTTCGGCGGCGTCGCGATAACGGGTCGCATCGTCCGCCGTGGTGTGGTCACCGAGCCGGTAGCTGATGGCCTCGATCAGGGTGGGCCCCTTGCCGGCGCGGGCCCGCTCCACCGCCGTCAGGGTGGCATCGTAGACGGCGAGCACGTCGTTGCCATCGACCTGGATGCTGGGCACCCCGGCACCAATGCCTTTCTGGGCCAAGGTGGGGGCACTCGATTGCAGCTTGCGCGGCACCGAGATGGCCCACTGGTTGTTGTTGATCACCATCACCATGGGCAGATGCCAGACGCCGGCGCAGTTGAGCCCCTCGAGGAAGTCCCCCTTGGAGGTGCCGCCATCGCCGATGGTGACCACGGCCACTCTGGCTTGCTGACGCAGCTTGAAGGCGGCCGCCACCCCACAGGCATGGGTCACTTGCGTGGCGATGGGCACACAGATGGGCAGATCTTCGGAGGGGGTGCCGTCTGGCTTGTTGAAGACGCTACCCCGCTCATCGCCGCCCCAATACTGGAGATTTTTTTCCATGGGCACGCCGCGCACGAACAGGGTCGGCATGTCGCGGTAGTAAGGCACATAGACGTCCTGGGCCTGCATGGCGAGACCGACGCCAATCCCGACCGCCTCGGCCCCCAGATGGGAGGGGAAGGTCCCCAGCTTGCCGGTACGTTGCAGCGCGATGGCTTTCTTGTCATAGCTGCGCACCATCACCATGTTGCGGTAGAAGGTGTGCAGCAGCTCCTTGTCCAGCCAGGTCGGTAGTGTGGCGACCGGGCGCCCCCCCTCATCGAGGTAACGAAGGAAAGGGATGTCGACATGGGTCATAACTGGCTCCTTGCCGTGGTTACGTCACCACCAGAGGTGACCCTTAAAATGTAAACAGGATGTTAACCAAAGCGCAATGTGGCAAAAGCAAATAACCCCAGCGATATCCTCTGTATTTTGGTTGAAAAGCAGCCGGTTGGTCTGATGGACTGGCAACAAAAAAGGAGCCTCTCCCGGCTCCTCTTTGCATCATGTGGCCGCAAGGCCGCTCCCCGCCAAGGGGGTCACCCCTGGGGTGTCAGGCATCCCACAACCGGGTCGGCACCACCAGCAGCACGGTACGCTGGCCGATGGCGACATTGGCATTGGGGAAGACCACGGCCTCCCGCTCCTGCTCCACCACATGGCGCAGATCGCCATCTTCCGCCAGCACGAAACCTTGCGGAAATTCGGTGAAATTGTCGACATCACTGGCAAACAGGAAGCGAAAATCCGCAGTGCGCTTGTTGATCACCCGATCGATGGTGAAGATGTTGAAATCCTCCGGCCGCCAGGGTTCCAGCCGGACGCGCTCTTCGCAGACCAGCTCCTGCAACGCCTGTCTGGCCTCGATGAAGCGGGTCATGTCATTCTCGCCGAAGGGACGCACCTTGCCGAGCTCCACCGTGAAGCCATGGGCGCCATGCTGATGGGCGCTGTAATAGCTGAAGGTGGTAGTGGGGCCGTTCGAGAGCAAGATGGTGCGCACCCCGCAGGCACCGAGGAAGCGGATCTGCTCCTGGCTGTAGGGGCGTTCGTGGGGGAAGGGGTAGACGGCGAACTTCTCGTGACGGGAGCCGCGGATGGCGGTATGCAGATCATAATGCAGTCGCTCGGCCCCGGAGTCGGAGTAGAAGCGGGACACATACTGTTCGAGACGCATGGCGCGGATCCGCTCCCGGTTGCACAGCCCCTCCCCCTTGCTGTGGGCACCGCTGAACAGCCGGTTCATGTTCTCTTCGACCTCCCGCACCCCCAGGTTCATGGCCGCCGGGTTGCCAAACAGAAACAGGACCCGATGGCGGGCGCTCAGCGCTCCCCCGAGCAGCTTGCCGAGCAGCTGGTTGCAAAGCTCGATGGGGGCCGTCTCGTTACCGTGAATGCCACAGGAGAGCACTATCTCCTTGCCGGGATCGGCGCGCAGGCCCTCGGCCGGCTCGATGCAGATCACTCCGGTATCCCACACCTGCGCCAGGGCCCCATCGGCCAGGGAAAAAGAGAAGGGATCGAGCTGCCATTCGTGGCGGCGACTCAGCGCCAGGAAGTCATGTTGAGGGATCATCCGTTTCACCATCTTGTCACTGTCGATGGCGCAGATTATACGGCAGCGGCCTGCCTTAAAAACAATTTTTTAAACAAATTCAATCATTAGAATAACAATGCAAGAGGGAACGAGCTCCATGCAGTCATCAGAGTGCGGGGCAGGGCAAGGGGGTAAACGAGGGAGCATTCAGGGGAGCAGGAGGTTGGCCGGGGGCCGGTGAGGCGAGGAGAGAAACGAGGCATCCATGCCAGGTCAATCAACCACGCCAGAACGGCTTGCTGGTTTCCTGATAGCGGTCGGCTTCGTTCAGGCCGATATCCTTGAGCAGGTAGGCGGGCAGCTCGGAGAGCTGGCGACGGCTGCGGCTGCGTTCCAGCCAGGTCAGGAAGGTCTGTTTGGCGCGAGTCGCCAGGTTCAGCTCGCTGGACTGCTGGTAAGCGGCTTGGGTGTAGGTCATGTTGGCCATGGTGCGGCTCCTCTCATTTGGTTGCCGCAAGCTTAGGAGCTGTCTCCCCCTGTCTCAATTGACGAATTTTGATACAGTGCATTAGGAAAACTAATGGCGACACCAGGGTGATATTTTTATATAACAAATTGAATTTAAAAGAAAAATAAAAACACCTCCGCCCATTTCGGCGCAAACAGCAGATTGTGCTCCCCGACCTCGGGTTAACTATGCACTTTATCTTTGCGCTTATGCAGCCCCCAGGTTCCGGGCCAGGGAGGAGGCATCCCCAGTACCGTCAACATGCTGCATAATTGATCGTAAGGTGTTGCCAGATATCAACAAATGTACCATTTCATTACATGATCAGGGTCCATCAAACGAGCGCCGTTTAACTCTCATTTTATCCCTGCCACCCCAGGCCCGCATATCCCGCCACAGGCCCTTGCCCTCCTCTCGCCTCTGGGTCGATCCCGGCTCGGGTTGACACCGAACACTGTCTATTTATACAGTTATGCGGTGACGCGCACCGCATCTAAGGTGCCCCTTCCCCCTTTACCGAGAATCGAATCATGGCCACCTTTACCCCCCAAGCCGCCCTGCGCCAGCAGATGAGCGAGCTGGAGAGCCTGCTGGCCGAGCTGGCGAGCCGGATCGCCCGCCTCCCCCTGCTGGAGGCTCAGGTCTATCCCCTGCCTCCCGTGTTGCAAGGACAAGAGCATGATCCCATCAGCCAGATAGAGGTGGGGCTGCTCGAGGGAGAGGCGGCCCGGGCGGCCGCACTCGCCGCCTACCAGCATCATGGGGCCCGTCCCGGCTGTTCGACCAAATCCACCCAGCGCCTGCCTGGCTGGCTGCGGCTGCCGGCCGAGGCCGCCCCCCTGCTTGTCCCGCTGATCGAGGAGATAAACCGCAGCAAGCTGGCCTTCAAGGCGCTGGTGCAGCAGGCGGGAGGCCGAGACGAGAAGTTCGAGCTGGTCCACAACGCCCTGCCCGGGGTCATCACCTTGCAGATCTACCGTCAGCTCACCCTGCTGGCGGGGGATCTCCATTCACTCGGCTTCACCTGGGCAGACAAGCAGACCATCAGCCGACTCAGCCGGGAGCAGGTGATCGCCATGCTGGAGCGCAGTCGCCGCTATGTGCCCGCCCTCTCCCACCCACAGCAGTGGCAGCAGATGGTGGACAAGGAGATCTACGATATCCGCCGCCTGTCCGCCGACAGCGAGCTGCGCATTCGTCGCCCGGTCAAGACCCACCCCATGATCAACCTGCTCTGGCGGGACAGAGAGCCGAGAAAGCAGCAGATCAAGGCGAGCCTCCCCCTGCTGCTGTGCGCCGACGCCTCCCCCGCCATCAAGCCCCTGGGCCACTATCCCCCCAAGCTGCGCCAGCCGAGGCGGGATCGCAAGATAGGGGAGCGTCCCCTCATAGAGCGGCTTCATCTCTATCTATACGAGCCCCTCGACTGAGGCGGTGAGCATTCGCTACCGCGGCGGGACAACGCCCTTGCTGAAAGCGCAGGCGTGAACAGAGCCGGGCAGTGGCGTCAGGAATCAGCTGCCTGTCATCGCCGCCCACCTGGAGAGCCGCGACCCGCTGGCGCCGGCAAGGCAGGAGAGAGAGCAGATGCAAAACGGCCCCCGCTGCCGCCACGCCGGGGGCGCAGGACAGCGAGGGCCGCATCCCCTTCCATCACCCCATCAAGAGGGCGCGCAGGCTCTCCACATCCAGCCCCTTCACCTCGGACTGGCCGCTCAGCAAGCCATCGGCCAGGGCCCGTTTCTCGTCGTGCAGGGCCACTATCTTCTCCTCCACCGTCTGCTCGCACACCAGGCGATAGACGGTCACCGGCTGGGTCTGCCCCATGCGGTGGGCCCGATCGCTGGCCTGATCTTCCACCGCCGGGTTCCACCAGGGATCCAAGTGCAGCACGGTATCGGCCTGGGTCAGGTTGAGCCCTGTTCCCCCCGCCTTCAGGCTGATCAGAAACAGCGGCACCGGCTCGTTGCGAAAGCGCAGGATAGACTCCTGGCGGGACTTGGCGGAGCAACCGCCGTCCAGGTAGCAGTAATCCCAGCCCCGCTTGGCGATGCGATCCCGCAGCAGGCTCAGCAAATCGACGAACTGGCTGAACACCAACACCCGATGGCCGCCGTCGATGGCTTCGTCCAGCAGGGCCATGGCCTCGTCCAGCTTGCTGTTGCTATGGGCCCAGGTCGGCATGATGAGGGAGGGAGAGCAGCAGAGCCGGCGCAGCCGGGTCAGGCCGCTCAACACGTGCATCAGGGCGCGGCCGTCGGCACTTTGCACCTGCTGCACCACCTCGCGCCGGGTCGCCTCGTAGAGCTGGCGCTCCTCGGCGGAGAGGCTGATGTGATGTACTATCTCCGTCTTGTCCGGCAGCTCGGTCAGCACCTGCTGCTTGAGGCGGCGCAGGATGAAGGGGCTGATCACGGCCCGCAGCAGCGCCATGTGCTCGGGATCCTTCACCGCCTTGCCAAAACGGCGCTTGAACTCCCCGAGGCTGCCGAGCAGACCGGGGTTGATAAAGGTGAACAGGCTCCACAGCTCCCCCAGATGGTTCTCTATGGGGGTGCCGGAGAGGGCGAGACGAAAATCTCCGTCGAGCTGGAACAGCAGCTTGGCGCGCTGGGTACCGGCATTCTTGATCTGCTGGGCTTCATCCAGCACCATACTTGCCCAGTGACGCCCCTTGAGCGCCGCGGCCAGCCCCCCCAGCATGCCGTAGTTGACCAGCACCAGCTGGCCCGCCCTGGCGTTGGCAATCTGCCCCTCCCGATCCACTCCGGGCTCGAAGGTGATCACCTCCAGTTCGGGGGCGAAGCGGGCCACCTCCTCCTGCCAGTTGGTGACCACTGACTTGGGCACCACCACCAGGGCCGGGCCCAGCTGCTGGCGCATGCGCAGCACGATGAGCGCCTGCAGGGTCTTGCCCAGGCCCATGTCGTCGGCGAGGCAGGCGCCAAAGCCGTGATGGGCCAGGGTCGCCAGCCAGCGCACCCCCTCCTTCTGATAATCCCGCAGCGGGGTAAGCAGCTCGGGGGGGCAATCCACCTCCTGCTGCCACTCGGCCTGCAGCGCCTGCCAGGCGCTGTCCCCCTGGGTGCTGATCACCGAGAGCAATCGGGTCAAGGGGTAGGCGAGCCGGGTGTTGACCCTCTGCTCCTCGTCGAGCATGGCCCCCAGCATGGTGAGCCGCTCCACCAGCTTGTCGCTCAGCACCAGACTGGTCTGCTCGTCGAGCTGGACGGTACGCTGACCCGGAGCGAGCTGGCGCAGGATGAGGCGCAGATCCAGCACCTCGTGTTCATCCAGGCTGAGGGCCCCCTCGACCTGGAACCAGTCCTGGCGCCGCTCGATGCGCAGGCTCAGGGCCGCCTCGTCCAGACTCTTGAGCCGGGCACTGTCCTGATGCCAATGGATGCGCACCTGCCGCTCCACCAGCTCGGGCAGGGCGTTGACCAGGGTAAGCGCCTGCTCCCCCTGCAGCAGCCATTCGGTGCCGGGCAAGTCCATGGGCAACTGGTTGCGCAGCCACTGGGCTTCCCGCTTCTCCTCGGCCAGATCCCGCGCCCAGTAGAGGGACTCCTTCACCCCCTGACGCACCACCGCCTCCCCCTTGCCAAGGGCCAGGGCGGGTGCATCATCGAGCCGGGTAACCAGGCGAACCGCGAGCTGCCCCTCCTGCCAGTCCAGCTCCACCGAGGCCAACCCGGGCCAGGGCTTTAGCTCGACATTGCCCTCGAGCCCAGGCACCTCGCTGTGCCAGGGCAAGCCCTGGATACCATTGAGGGTCTGCTGCAAGGTGGCGAGCCCCTCCCCCGGCAGGGGCGGGATCGCCGACAGGGCGGGCAGCAGGGGCAGCAGACCGGGGGGGGTCAGCATCAGCTGCCACAAGTCCTGGGCCAGGGGCACTATGTGGGCCCCCTTGCCGGCCTGGGCCGGGCTGAGCACGCCGCGCATGCCATCCCCCTCGACCACTATCTGCAACAGGGGGGCACTCAGGGCCAGTTGCAGCTTCTGCCCCTTGGCATTGAGCAGGCGGGGATGGGTGGCGAGCACGGGCCAGATCTCGTCCGGCAGCCGGTTCATGGTGCGCGGCAGCAACCGCACCAGGGCCCAGTCCGCCTCATCGAGCAGGGCCGCATACTGACTGGAGAGCAGGGCGGGATCGACCCTGCGCCCCGCGGTCCACTCCCCCTTGGTGCTCTGCTTCTGGATCTTGCACTCGAGCTCGGGCCCCTCGGCATGGAGCAGCCACACCAGCTGCTCCTTGTTCTTGCGCACCCCACTGGCGCGACCCAGTCCCTGCAGCCAGTTGAGCCAGCTCGCCGATGCGGCTCCCTTGCCTTCGTCGTCCTCCTCGTCCCCCTCTTGCGGGTCCGGTGGCAGGCGATCGAGGGGCCCCAGCCGGGCCTGCTTGCCCAACAGCTGGCGCAACAAGTCCAGGCAAAAACCCATCAATCGATGGCGGGGCGCGCTGGCGAGCAGTTCCTCCAGATCCCACTTGTGCAGGATGGCCACCTGAGGGCTCTGGCTGCCGTGACGGGCCAGGGCGCAGAGATCGAGCCAGAGGTAGCCCCAGTGCAGCTCCTCGGCGGGCAGTTGCAGGGTGTCAAACAGTCCCACCGCCTGGCCATGGCGCTCCCCCGCCCACTGGGCGATGAGATCCTGCAACAGGGCCTGTTGCGGCCCCAGGCTCTTCTGCCACTGCTTGCGCTCGGCATTGGCCAGCTCGGGATCGGCCTGTTGCAGCCAGCCGAGCCAGAGCAGGGTCAGGAAGTTCGCCGGATAACGCCCCTTGCCATGGCGCCCCTGCCACAGGCCGAGGGCGCTCATCAGGCTCTGCGCCAGGGGGGCATCACCGCCGGCAGCGGTCAGGGCCATCAGCTCGGGCCAGTGATGGGGATCATCGGGCAGATCGGTGAAGGGAGCCGCCGACCCCTGCTCCTCGCACAGCCAATGCCACTGGGCGGCCAGCTGGCGATGGGCGGTGCCCAGCTCGGGGGCGAGCGCCGCCCCGGCCAGGGGCCAGGGGCCGGGGGAGGCATCGAGGCTGGCCTGCAGGGCCAGGTGGTCGAGCAGCAGCCGCTGCCACTGGGGGCTGGCCTCGGCCAGCAGGGCCTGGGCATCGGGCAGCTCGAGCAGGGCCAGCAGATCGGCGCCATTGACATAGCCGGGCACCTCCCCCTCCCGACCCAGGCAGAGGGAGCGCACCAGGGCCTGGCCCGGATCCTGCCCGGTGAGGGAGGAGACCCGCGACCAGTCCGGCATGGGACAGAGCCCCTGCCGCACCCCCAGGATCAGCGCCAGGCAGCCCTCGGCGCTCAGGCTCCAGAGCTGCTCGCCCCGCTGCCGAATGAGGCCAAGGTCATGGAGCGCCGTCAACCTGTCGATCAATACCTGACCCAGCGGCAGCTGTTCCTGCAGATAGCGGGTACTGGCGGCGCGCTGCAACTGCAGCTCGCCGAGCAAGGCATAACAATCTGGAGACAAGGTTGGTGCAGACATCAAGACTCACGCGAAGGAGCAAAAGCGGAATTTTAACGGGAAAGCGCCGCCGGCTCGACCCTTAACCATGAAATAACGCAAATTAAATGCCTTGCGCCTCGAGCCCGCCGCAGGGGAATGGCCCGAAGGCACGACGCCGGGTCTGGAAGGAGCAGGGGCACGACAGCGGGCACCAGGACGGGAGCGGCCCGGCCGCCAGGTACGGGGGAGAGGGTGCAGATGGCCCTCTCCCCCGGGGGCGATCAGGCGGTCATCGCATCCAGGCGCGCCGTCAGGGCCGCCACCTGATCCCGCAGCAGGCTCACCTCCTCCTCCAGGGAAGCCAGGCGATCATGCAAGGGGGAGCCCTGGGCCGTTCCCTCGGGCTGAGCACGAGCATCCAGCCCCTGCTCCAGGGCCGCACCTGTCACCTCGCCACTGAACAGATGGGCGAAGCGGGACTCGCGCTTGCCGGGCTCTCGGGCCAGCTTGACCACATAGGGCCCCTGCTCGATGAGCCTGTTCAGGACGGCATCGACCTGGGTCACATCGTCGAACTGGCAGAGCCGGTTGGTGCGCGAGCGCAGCTCCCCCGGGGTCTGGGGACCGCGCAGCAGCAGCTCGCAGACCACTCCCAGCTCCTGGGCATTGAACTTGAGGTCGCCAAATTCGGTGTTGCAGAATCGGTGCTGATAACGGGGCACCCGGGCGTTGAAGCCAGCTGTGTTGACCACCAGCCGCTTGCGGACCAGTTCGTCCACCACGGCGCGGATCTCCAGCTCGCCGAGCTCGAGCACAGGGTCTCTGTTGCTCTTCTGGTTACAGGCGTTGACCAGGGCGTTGAGGGACAAGGGGTATTGATCCGGCGTGCTGATCTCCTTCTCGATGAGGCAACCAATCACCCGAGCTTCTAATGGGCCTAATACCAACTCCATTGCAGACTCCCTTTATAAACAAGATATTAGCATCTGACCCCTATCTTATCGCGGCCACTCCCGGGATCCAGCCCGGCACCCCGATTTTGCGATAAGACCATGGCCTTGGCGAAACAAGCAGCACGGGGTTGGAAGAAACCCACAAGAAAAGGCCTTTTATGGCGCTTTATTGACCAACGGCTGCGCCGGTGAAGCAACCACAGGGGCGGCCCGCCTCTCCAGCGCTCTGGCCACCGAAGCCGACTTGCCCCGCAGCAGGGCATCGGCCGGGTAGAGTACCAGGGCCTGCTGACGCAGGGACTCGGCCTCCTCGCGCCGCCCCAGGGCCTCGAGGGCCACTATCATGTTGGCGTAGATGTTGGCGCGGGGGGTGTGGCGCACGAACGCCTCTCCCCAGGCCAGATAGGCCGCCAACTCCTGCCGGTTGCCCCCCTGCAAGCCCACCGCCAACCGCACCGAGTTGACGTCGAACTCGACCCGGGTGAGCCAGGCCATGGGGTTGATCACCTTCAGCAACAGGGCCGGCTCCTTGTAGCCTCCTCGCTCGTACTGGGTCACCACCCAGGCGGTGTGGATGGCAGTCAGCATGAAGGGCACCACCAGCAGGGGGATGCCGATGGCCAGAAAGCGCAGCAGCAGCCAGGGACGATAGACACTCTGATGCCAGCCGGGGCTGGGGGCTTTCGCCTCTATCTCGCTGTCTATCTGGTAGATGATCAGCAGCAGCACCCACCAATGAACGATGGCGTGATAGAAGGGGTATTCGGTCTGGCTGTGCAGCAGTATGGGCAGCGCCAGGGCCAGCAGGGCCAGCCCCTGGCGCCAGCGACTCTGGCCGAGGCGCCACAGCAGGGCCGCCCCCATCAGCAGCATGCCCAGCATAGGGGCTATGCCTCCTTCCACCGCCCAGTAGAGAAATTCGTTATGGGGGTGATCCAGGTTGTATTCAATCTGCACCATCTCTGGCGCCAATGCCTTGTCTGCCATGTATTGGTGCAGGAAGACGGACTCGAAGCTGCCATAGCCCCATCCCGTCCAGGGGGAGTGCATGATGAGCTTGATGGTATAAGGCCAGTAGACGGAGCGCATGCCGCCGGACTGATAGACCTCAATCCCTCTCTTCACCCCCGCAATCAGATACTGGGATGCCAACCCGAGCAGGAGGCCGAGGGCGACCAGCAGCAGCACCCTGGCCGCCAGCTTGCGCTCCCGCAACATGGGCAGCAGGAGCAGCAGCCCCAACAGGGCGCCAAGCTGCCCCACCCGGGATTGCAGCACCACCAACAACAAGGGGCAGACCAGCAGCAGCCCCTGGCGCAGTGCCCGCAGCCAGCGCCCGGCAAGCCTCCCCTCCCCCTCAAGCCAGGCCGCCAGCACCAGGCCGGTGGCCATGAAGCTCGCCATCACATTGGGTTGCTGGAAGATGCCGTAGGGGCGATTGGCCCGGGTGTCGTACCCGAGCCAGTTGCCCGGGGTCAGCAGGTAATATTCGACCAGGCCGAGCAGCGCCTCGATGGCGACCGCGCCGAGCACCAGATAGAGCAAATGCTCGCGGCGCTGGCCCGCTGGCGGCCATTGATAGAGGCTGGTGAGAAACAGCAGGCCGGCAAAGAGTCCGAGCAACCTGGGGATGGCGTAATCCTTGAGCGCAAAGCCGGGATAGGCCATGGGCAGCAGCAACAACAGACCGCCGACCCAAAGCCAGAGCAGCAGCGGCGACCAGACCAGACGCTGGTTCAGGGTCACTTGCCAGAGCCCGGCGCCGATGGCGAGGCTGGCAAACACCCAGCCCCAGGCGTTGAAGGGCAGATAGAGCCCGGCCCCCCCGGGGTTGTGCATGAAAAAGTGCATCCCCAGCAGCAGATAGAGCGCGAAGAGCCCAAAGAATCCTTTTTCCAGCATCCGGCCAGCGTCCTGAGATTGTCTATCCACCCAGCATAACCCTTTGTCGCAGAAATAAAAAAGGAGGCTTGCGCCCCCCCTCGTATCATAACTGACTTCGATTACCTGGCGCCGCCTTGCTCGCGAAAGGCGAAGCGGACCAGCACTATGCCCACCCCCAGCATGCCGCCGAGCAGGGTGGCCAGCACCACCACCAGAGGCCGCTTGGGCTTGTCCCGGGACAGAGGCTCGGTCGGCGAGGCTTGATAGGCGAAGGAGTGGAACGGCCGCGCCTCCAGCTTGATGGCCTGCAGACTGCTCAGTTGCAGACGCAGATCGCCAATGCTCGGATTCATGAACTCCGGGTTCTTGATCTCCTTGAGAACCTTGAGCTTCTCGGCCAGGGCCCGAGCCCCCAGATCGATGGCAAAGCTATCCTTGTTTTGCAGGTTCTGCACCGGCGTCTCTATCCCCGCCGCCTGACTGATGCGCAGGCTGTATTCGGTACGCAAAATGTCATCTTGCAGCTGCTTGAGGGTGTCGGCCCTAGCGCTCTCATACTGGCTCTGCAGCGTCTTGATGCGGTTGCGCCAGAGAGTATCCAGCTCCTTGCCCTTGGCGGCGGACTCCTGGGCCTGGATAAAGTCGATGTACTGCTCCAGCCGCGCCTTGGCCTCCTCTGCCGTGCTCGCGGCGAAGGAGAGGACCACGTCCTCCTTCGCTTTGTCCGGCGCCCTCGCATCTATCCCCTCAGCCATCTGCCTGAGCAGCATCCGCTTGCCCTTGCCGTCCGTGACCTCGTGCCGCGCCGCTTCGGCGTCCAGATAGCCTTTCTCCAACAAGAATTGGCGCTTGTTGTTGAAGCTGTTGAAGTTGTTGACGAAATCATCATAGAGCGCCTTCTTCTCGAAGGCGGTGAAGGCGGTCTCTGGCACTTGGGCGTTCATCAACTGGTTGATGTTGAGCTCAAGGGATTCTATCTCCTTGAGGGTGGGCTGCTTGATCTCGGCCTGGCTGACCCACACCTGGGGCGCCGTCAGCGCATAGGCGATGCCGCCTGCCGCAAACAGACCGGCAACGCAGAGGATCAACAGCTTGCTGCGCCAGAGCGTCAGGACAAGCTCGCGCAAGTCAATCTCATCGCTGGATCTGGCCTGCCTCCATCCTTGGGGCAGATCAGGTTGGGACTGTGTCAAGGTAGGTTCTTGATTGCTCATATTGTCACATTTCTCTTATTGGAAACTGGATGGGCAGGCCCGCCGCCAGGGTCGCGGCGGACCAGCCGGGGTCAGGCTTGCCGATAATAGCCATGATACCAGTCGACGAAGGTTTTCACACCCGCCGCCACCGTCATCTGCGGCTGATAGCCGACAGCCTCGAACAACCCCTGAGTATCGGCCCAGGTGGCATGCACGTCACCCGGTTGCATCGGCATCATGTGTTTGATGGCGGGCTGGCCGATGGCCAGCTCCAGCGCCTCGATAAAGTCCAGCAACCGCACCGGGCTGCCATTGCCGATGTTGAACAGGCGATAGGGCGCCGAGCTCATGTCGGTGCGTCCCTGGCTCGGCGTCCAGCCTGGGCTGACCTGCGGCACCTTATCCGCCACCCGCACTATCCCCTCGACGATGTCGTCCACATGGGTGAAATCCCGGGACAGCTGCCCCTGGTTGTAGACATCGATGGGTTCCCCCGCCAGGATCGCCCTGGTGAACTTGAACAGCGCCATGTCGGGACGACCCCAGGGACCATAGACGGTGAAAAAGCGCAGGCCAGTGGTGGGAATGCCATAGAGATGGGCATAGCTGTGCGCCATCAGCTCGTTGGCCTTCTTGGTGGCGGCATAGAGGGAGATGGGGTGATCCACTGTGTCCGTGGTGGCAAACGGCATCTTGTCGTTGAGACCGTATACCGAGCTGGAAGAGGCATAGACCAGATGTCCCACCCCATGGTGACGACACCCTTCCAGCACCGTCAGCTGGCCCACCAGGTTGCTGTCGGCATAGGCAAACGGGTTGTCCAGGGAGTAGCGCACCCCGGCCTGGGCAGCCAGATGCACCACCCGCTCGAAGCCCTGCTCGGCAAACAGCCGGGCCATGCCGGGGCGATCGGCCAGATCCAGCCTGATGAAACGAAAACCCGCCAGGGGAGCAAGGCGGGCCAGGCGCGCCTCCTTGAGGCTCACCTCGTAGTAGTCGTTGAGGTTGTCGATACCGACCACCTCATGGCCGTCAGCACACAGGCGCTGCACCAGATGGAATCCGATGAACCCGGCGGCGCCGGTGACCAGATACTTCATAACACTGTCCTTCAAGACGGTTGCACGGGGCGTCTGCGCGGCGTCCCATGCACGGGTTAGTCGCTGCCAAACAGATCGCGGGTATAGACCTTGTCCGCCACGTCGGCCAGCTCGCCAGCCATGCGATTGGAGAGGATCACATCGGAGACTTGCTTGAACGCCTCCAGGTCGGTGATGACCCGGGAGTTGAAGAAGCTCTGCTCCTTGAGGGCGGGTTCAAACACCACCACCTCTATGCCCTTGGCCTTGATGCGCTTCATCACCCCCTGAATGGCGGAGGCGCGGAAGTTGTCTGACCCCGATTTCATGATCAGGCGATAGACCCCGACCACCCTGGGACCGCGACGAATGATGGAATCGGCGATGAAGTCCTTGCGAGTAGTGTTGGCATCGACGATGGCCCGCACCAGGTTGTTGGGCACATCGTCGTAGTTGGCCAGCAACTGCTTGGTGTCCTTGGGCAGGCAATAGCCACCATAGCCGAAGGAAGGGTTGTTGTAGTGCGTGCCGATCCGTGGGTCCAGTCCCACCCCTTCGATGATCTGACGGCTGTCCAGACCATGGGTCTGGGCATAGGTGTCCAGTTCGTTGAAATAGGCGACCCGCATGGCGAGATAGGTATTGGCGAACAGCTTGATCGCTTCGGCTTCCGTGCTGTCGGTCAAGAGCAGCGGCACATCCTGTTTGATGGCCCCCCCTTGCAGGAGGGCGGCGAAACGCTCGGCCCGCTCGGAACGCTCGCCCACTATGATGCGCGAGGGGTGCAGGTTGTCATAGAGCGCCCGCCCCTCTCGCAAGAACTCGGGGGAGAAGATCAGGTTGTCGCAGCCCAGCTCCTCGCGAATCGCCTTGGTGTAGCCCACAGGCACGGTGGACTTGATCACCATGACGGCCGTCGGATTGATGGCCATCACATCCCGGATCACCGCCTCCACCGAGCGGGTGTTGAAATAGTGGGTGTCGGCATCGTAGTCGGTCGGCGTCGCTATGATGACAAAATCCGCCCCCCGATAAGCCTGATGCTTGTCCAGGGTCGCCGTCAGATTGAGGGGGATGTGGGCGAGATAGTGCTCCAGCTCCTTGTCTGCGATGGGGGATTTGCCCTGATTGATGAGCGCAACTTTCTCTGCCACCAGGTCGATAGCGACCACTTCGTTGTGCTGGGCAAGCAGCACGGCATTGGACAGGCCGACATAGCCGGTTCCCGCTACGGCAATTTTCACCATGGGATTACCTGATTGATTAAATTAAGGTTCTGACTCTGAGTTGGCAATTGTGCCACAAGAACACGGACTTACCCTAATTCAAGGTGGTAGAAACAGGGGCCTTGGCATCCTTGGCGGATAGACGCAGCGCCACCCCGGCCAGCAGAGACCAATCGATGGCCAGGGCGGGGGAGTCCCAGCGCAAGGTCTGCTCCCCGGCGGGATGGTAGTAATCGCTGTTTCGATAGAGGAGATCGGCGACCTCGCTCAGCACATAGAAACCATGGGCAAAGCCGGGAGAGATCCACATTTGGTGGTCGTTTTTCTCTGACAGGAGCTGGCCGACCCACTGACCATATGAGGTTGGATCGGGCCGTACATCCACCGCCACATCGAAGAGGCGACCGCGCAGCGTCCCTTGCCAGGAGCGGCTGTGGTTATCCTGCACCAGGGTGTAAGCGCCACTGTGACGCTCAAACTCATCCTGGCGCAGGGTTTCCATGAAAAAGCCCCGCTCGTCACTGTGACGAGTCGGGATCAACAGTTTGACCTCTGGAATGGCAAGGGATTGATATTGCATCTGAACGCCTTCAGATACAGCAGAAAGGGAACTGGCCCGGCACAGATAACTTCCGGGCGCAACAGTATAGGCTCCAAGGTGTGTTCTCAAATCCCCCACATTTCAGACTTAACAATTGTGAGCCATGATATGGGCGTCTAAAGAGGCCCAATTACGTGGTTTTGAAGTAAATAAATGCTGTGTTTTTGTAAGGATGGGGCTCTATCAAATGGAAAGACCGTTTTTTGACCACTTTAGGAACACAGCCTAATTGGGAGAGCTGAACAGGATACAGAAAATCTGCCTCAGCCCTCCCTAGTAGCACAAAACTGTTTCCCATTAGGCGATAGAATAACAAAAAATTGGCCATCACCTCCCAATAATAGAATAGGCCTCATATGATCTCTAGCATGTTAAAACTGCAAGAAATTGACTTACTCTCCCCCATAATAAATCAATGAATAGGTGGGTGTGCTTCCGTATTCAGAAATTCAATCCCTGCCTTGACTGAGGTGGCAGTATACTGCTGCATGGCTAATTTTTCCTTCCAAACCAAGTCACAAATACCATCCGTCGGTGTGAATACCAGTGGCGCAGTCAACAACAAGCTGCGAAGCAGTTCATGATCGAATTGATGACAGGCCATATCAACTTCTGCCAGCAAAGAACGTAACTCTACCCATGGCAACATGCTTTCATTCGCTTTCATGATTCGTGGATGCGATGTTCCCTCGACATTGTCACCAATCAAAAGTTCTTCAAATAATTTTTCACCAGGGCGTAAACCCGTGATCTTAATTTCTATATCGCCATTCGGACTCTTGTCACTTTTCAGTGCTAATCCGCTCAACCGGATCATTCGATGAGCCAATTCCATGATTTTTACGGGCTGCCCCATATCCAATACGAATACGTCACCACCACAACCCATGGCTCCTGCCTGTATTACTAATTGAGAAGCTTCAGGAATAGTCATGAAATAGCGTGTAATGTCGGGATGAGTCACCGTGATAGGACCTCCATTCCGAATCTGCGTACGAAAAAGAGGCACAACAGACCCTGAGGAACCCAGTACATTACCAAATCTCACCATACAGAAACGAGTTCCTGTCTGAGCCGAGGCCAGTGCTTGTAACACAAGCTCTGCCAAACGCTTGGTCGCCCCCATTGTATTCGTCGGCCGCACGGCCTTGTCAGTCGAGATCAAAACGAACGTTTCCACTCCAGCTTCGATAGCCGCTTGTGCGCAATAGAGGGTACCGAATATATTGTTTCGGACCCCTTCCACCACATTATATTCCACCAAGGGAACATGCTTGTAGGCTGCAGCATGATAGACCGTTTGGATCCTGAAATTGCTCATGATAGTAAACAAACGATTTTGACGCTGTACCGAGCCCAGCAGTGGTACTATTTCAACATCGATATCTTCATGTTCACAAAGGTCACTGAGCTCTTTATCGATTGCATAAAGGCCATATTCTGACAGTTCAAAGAGAACCAATTTTTCGGGCTTGCATCGGATAATCTGACGGCATAGTTCAGAACCGATCGATCCCCCCGCCCCTGTTACCATGACTCGCTTGCCGGTGATATTGGCATTAATAAGTTCAGGGATAGGGGCAACAGGATCCCTCCCCAGCAGATCCTCGATAGACACTTCCTTTAATTCATTGATCTGAGCCTTTCCGCCGACTAAGTCAGCCATGCCCGGAATAGACAGAACTTCACAGGGGAAGGGCTCCAGCCGACGGATAACATTTTGGCGCACTGCACGTGATTCGCTCGGAATGGCCAGCAAGATTTTCTTCACACCAAATCGCATGATCAATTCGCCAATCATATCCGGAGAATGCACATTGATCCCCTGTATCAGGGCTTTTCTCAAATGAGTTGCATCGTCAACAAAAGCAACTGGGAAAAATTCCTGCCCCTGGTTTAGAGCTAATTGAAGCTGGCGCCCAGAGGAGCCTGCACCATAAATTAGTACAGGGACTCTACCTCCTTTACCGCGGTTTACCAGCATTCGAAAGAAAAGACGCACGCCTCCAATCAGAAGGACTCCAAAAGCAAAATAAATAACTGAAACCGTTCTTGGTAAGAATACTTCAAGAAAAAAAGCGAATGTCACCAAGCATAATGTTGACACAAATATGCCTAAAGAAACGGTCCAGAGCACTTTAAAACCGACATAACGTAATACAGCACGATAAAGCCCAAGCCTGGCGAAAATAAATACTGTAACCGGAATCAGAAGAGCGAGAAGCTCCCAGTGCCGAACGCTCTGAATAGGCATGGCGATATCAAGCCTAACCCAATACCCCCCCCAGAAAGCCAATGAAAGTAATATTGAATCAGCAAACACGCTAATTATTCGCTTATATAAGCGAGATATGCCAAGAAAAGACGTCAACATGATATCACCAATATTATTAGATTTTATTACTATGATTTAATAGCATCACCACGGCCCTTTCCTGTGACCGTCATAATAATATAACGAAAATAATTAGCCACATTTAATGTGTCGATCATGATTCGATCAGTTTTGGCTAATAATTGTGGCGTTGACATATCAATTTTTTGAACCTGAGCCAAGCCGGTAATTCCAGGCAATACATCATAAACTCCCAATGCATCACGCTCTTTGATCAGCTCTTCCTGATTAAAAAGATTAGGTCGCGGCCCAACAAGGCTCATCTCCCCCTTAAGCACATTGATCAGCTGTGGCAGTTCATCGATTTTAGTCTTGCGTAAAAAAGCCCCTAACTTGGTGATGGAACTGGTGCTCGCCAAATGGCTTGCCACCGACTGGGTATCGATCGACATGGTGCGAAACTTAATCAGCTTGAATGGTTTTTTATATTTCCCTACCCGGGTCTGCAAAAATATAGGTGAGCCAGTATCAAACAAGCCGATAATAGTCACCACCAACAACATCGGCCACAACAACAACAAACCAAACAACGCAGAACAAAAATCAACCAACCGAATTATCATCATCCCTCCTCCTCAACAAAACAGCGCTTAACTCCTTCTGCCACCGAGACAGGAGGCTGCCAACCCAAGGTATTCTTGGTATGGCTAATATCCACTTGCAGATTACCACACAGTCGCTCAATCATCGCCTGTTTGCCAGTTAGCCACCCCAACATACGCAGACAATACATGGGCACCGGAATAAGCCGTGATGACTGGCCTGCAGCTTGTATCATCATCTTAAGAAACTGCGTGGTAGAGATATCCTGGTCATCGCTGACTA
Source organism: Aeromonas bivalvium (assembly GCF_000819765.1). Taxonomy (GTDB): domain Bacteria; phylum Pseudomonadota; class Gammaproteobacteria; order Enterobacterales; family Aeromonadaceae; genus Aeromonas; species Aeromonas bivalvium. Next base: position 28,224 of record NZ_CDBT01000020.1, on the reverse strand, counting down.
GAAAGGTTTGATTAACAGCATGTGGGTGGGCGATACAGATAATAATCAGATCAACTAAGTTATCAAGTGCAACAAAGCTGCGTTTATTATGAATTGCACCGAGAGGTAACCAACGACCATGACACACGGCTTGTAATAACTTACCAAAATTGCCTGGTGCCTCAGCACCATAAACCAATGGGGGGCGAATAATCACCACTTCAAGACCTGTTTCTTTAGCTAGTTGCATTAAGCCTAATTCAGCAGCATATTTTGAGCGGGTATATTCATCCCAAGGTACCGCGATATCATCATACTTGAATGGGCCCTGGTGATTATGACCGCCATTAACACCAATTGAACTTATAAAAACAAAGCGCTTAACATTAGCATCAACCGCCTGACGCGCTAACATAAGGGAGCCATCACAGTTTATTCGGTTAAACATTGTTTGGCGGTCATCTGCATTTTTATCGAGGTGTGCCTTCGCTGCACAATGAATCACCACATCAATATTTTCTAGAGCTGTTACATAATTTGCAACACCGCTAATCTCACCAATCACATGATTCGTATGTGTAGTGAAATTAACAGGAGCACGACGCCCATAAGTACGAACCGACAACCCTTGATGCATTAGCTTTGTTAATACTGCATTACCTACAAAGCCGGTGGCCCCGGTTAATAGAATCATGTTCACCCTCGATAGTTAAAAAATATTGAACAAAAGAGCGAAAGACAAGGCAATTCTATCTCGTAATCTACGCCTAATTTTACCTATATGCAAAAGCAAATATAAATTACCTAAGTAGCCATGGTTTAACCCATATTTAACTACTGGTAAAATTAGTAAATCCAAATGTTCTGCAATTTTAGTTATCTGATTACGATACCATTTGCTCTTTATCATTTTTAGACGTTTTTTTGCAGCTGCAACGCTATTATTAGTACCCACCTGATTGTTAGCGTGCTGCCGATAACGCATCATAGGCTCTGGGTCTATAAACCAACTATACCCTCGACTGCGTGCGAATGCATAAAATAACCAATCATGTAACGCAATATCTTCGCCAATTTTCTCATAACGCTCTAATAACCACGCCTTAAACTGAATAGCAACTTCACGTTTAAATACATAAGTGCAGCCAGGGCCGGCAGCTTCGAACAAGAAATCCCACTCCCGCTGCGGTTGCGATTTGTCAACAAATACCTCACGACCGTCTTCCCAAAAGGCAGTAACATTGGCGGAATAACAATCAAACTGCTGTAGTTTTTCGATTGCTTTGCCTAATTTGTTATCTAACCAGATATCATCTTGATCGCTGAAAGCAATATAGTCATAGCAAGAAAGATCTGTGTCATTTAAAAGTCTATAGAAGTTTTTTCCCGCGCCTCCAAAATAGTCACCATAAGGTAAAAGCCTCATGTTTCTATATTTATCTGCATAAACATTACAGATTTCATAGGTGCTGTCTTGACTAAGGTCGACACTAACAATCAGATCAACACTCAAACTACACTGTTGATGTAAGATTGTATCCAATTGTTCATGAATATGACTACATCCATTATACGCGGCAAGTAACACGCATGTTTTCACTTCAGCCATTACTTAAATCTTCCGAGAATACCATCACGTAAACCACGATATAGACAATCTATATACGCCAACCGTTCACCACTTGAGAAAGCAATAAGAATACATTGATGTATTATAGAGAAAATTATTTCCCTACACGCCATCAACTTAGGAATATGTTTTTTCCTGAGTAGATAAAAAGAGTTCCTTATTCTATAGTAACGTCTAAATGAGCTATGCTTAGGCACGTAAAATGAACCTAACTTTATTGTCTTATCTCCTATAGAATGAGTCATCCTTGCACTTGGTATAACCAATATTTCAAAGCCTTCTTTGTAAGCTCGCAAACACCACTCAGTATCCACATAGTCTATAAACAACTCATCCGTCATATTACCTATGACTTTCAATGCTTGAACATCAACCATAGTACCTGAGGAAATGACATTACTGACTTTAAAAGGAACTGCATCAATAGATGGGTAGTATTTAGTTCTTCTTCCATACTGGTCAATATCGACTATCGAATATATAAAACCACGAGCTAAATCGGTAAAAACTGGGGCGGTAATTTTAGCGTCATTATTTTTAATGGGTTTATAAAGCTTTTCGATAAATTCACTATCGGTTATTGACGAGTCTTGATCAAAGAAGATAATTGCCTCTGCATTATTCTTTAATGCATGTTCAATCCCTATGTTTTGCGCTGTCGCAATACCATAATTAGAATCTAATTTAATAAGACAACAAGGTGCACAAAAACTTATCTTACTAGCATTATCCACAATAACTGGTTTTACACCAGACGAGATAAGCGCATTAACCAACAAATATAAATTCGATTCATTAGGATTGTATGTAACTATAACACTATATATCACTTACACCTCATCCTTTAATAAGTAAATAAATTATATTTTGCATGATGTAAACAACAGAAAGGCAACCTTATCTCCATAATGTAAACTTGTATCTAAAACTTACCGAATAAATAAGGCAAAGCATTATAAAAAACTGGTTGAAATAATTAGTAAATGGACTCATAAAAATAACAAAAAAAACAACACTAAAAACCAGCGTTGCGGATAAAGATTGAGAGTTAATAAAGTTGCTATAAGTAAAATTAACTATCAGACCATAGATAAACGCCTGTAAAATCACACTAGCAATTCCAAAGTCAAGGTATAAATCTGCGATAATTGTACCTAACCTTGTATACGAATCCAACTCACTATTAAATTTAATATCTAAAGCTCTATCTATGTTTAATATTTTTAAATATGCCTGTAGAAGATATTTGCCAAAATGCAATTCACTCTCATTGGTATTTATTATGTTGTTTAAAGTGCTAAAATTCTGAGTGGTATATAAATTAAATGTGACATCAAACATATTAACATCGAGATCACTCTCAATTCCCGAGTATGCTTTCATGTAGTCCAACTCACTTACACCCTCTTTACCAAATCCAATATAGCGAATTGAACCAACCAAAATAAAAAATACAGCAATGAATACACCAAGCTTAATAATAGGCTTGTCAATCTTCATATTGTTAAAATTTATATATGCAAAAAATGTGGAAAAAATACAGAGCAAAATTAATTGCCTTGATAACGAGTTAAATATCATAAAAAAACAGGCTGTACTTATTAATAAATAAAAACCCTTACTGAGCTTTTTTCTCTTATAAAAGTAGTAATAACATGAAGGTAAAAGCGCTATCATCATGTAAAAATAATGAAAAATAGGAATGGCATTATTTTCAATATATGCGTTGGCACCACTTAGTGTTTTTATAATAGCCAATCCGTTATTCAAATACGACTCAATAAAAAATACTATTGTTCCGATAACAAAAAAAAGATGAACTCTTAGCGGACTTTCCACCCTATCAAGAACATTTATTTTTTTAGAAAAAAACAATACACAACCAAATATATAAAAAACAAAAAACAATGAAATATTAATTATTGTCTCTGTATAAAAAACTTCCTGCCTACTTGATAAATTAAATTGATGATAAAATAAACCAAGCGCAAGAGGTGAAAGAATTGTAATAGGATTAAAAATACTGCGATACAAATAAAAGCTTGCAGCACAAATCATATTCAATGTAACCAAAGAAATGATAACAGTTACCATGTCACCATCTACTTTATTGGTTAAATCTATAAAATAATAAAAAATCATTACATTGATTGTACACAGCCAAAACAAATGGTTGACTTTCATATTCTCAATCCTATTTCAAGATAGCTCGTTTAACTTGTCTTAAATAAGATTTAAACAATCTAAAACTAAAGTTACGAATAAAAATACTAAATTTAAGTTTCCCACAAAGGCTGAGACCATGAGCTGACATATATGAAAACCACTCTTTTCCATATTTTTCTTTATACATTTCCGCCAGTTTAAGGTAACTTTCTGAATCCCTATCAGAAACACGAGAGCGGTTAGGATCTAAGTTGACTGCATAATCCATACGTTTTATCTTGTAACAGTTACCTTTCTCGAGTACTCGTAAGATAAAATCCCAATCTTCTAGCGATTTATAACTGGTATCAAAGCCACCAAAGCTAAGGAAAATATCACGCTCCATCATAAAACCAATATCAATATCATTTTGATACTGAATATCTTTTTGTCTTATCTCACCAAAGCGTTGCTTTTTTGCTGGTTGTATGGTAGTAAAATCACCAGTTTCATAAAAGCGACCCGATGACACCATAATGTATTTCCTTTGCTGAGTGAGATTTAGCATATTATTCAATCTACCAGGCAAATACATATCATCATCATCAAGAAAAGTAATGTATTTTCCTTTTGCAAGGCTCACACCATAGTTACGAGCACTTGCGGCACCATTCCTACCAGGATTACAAGTGAAAGTCACCGGATTTGTTATGGCAATATTGAGAATTTCATTGCTAATTGGATTGTCTGTGTCATTAACTACAATAACTTCTAATTTAGCGACACCTTGGTTTAATGCAGAATAAATGGCACGTGGCAATGTATCATTTCGATTGCACGTTGGAATTATGACGCTGACTTGCATACTAAGCCCTAACTTCCCTATTAAAAATAGAATTTATAGTTTTATAAATTTATTTACTAAATTCTTTTTCGCGTAACTCTTGGCTAATAAAAATGTTTTAAAAAAACTTATGTACATTTTTGCCAAAAAAACATTCCAACCTAACTTTTTAACTAAACTGAAATTCCAATGTTCAAAATATCTTGACAGCCGCCATTTCAATTTTTCAAAATCCTCGTTATTGTCACCTGATGCATCATGCTGAAAGTTGCACTTTATTATATTGAAGCTATTGAACTTTTTAGCATAGTCATTACAAAATTCAGTATCCACACCATAAAAGCTCAAAGATTCATTAAATCTAATACCAGTATCCCATAATGTTCGTGATATTGTCATACCACTACCAACGGCAAAAAACTCATTCGATGCAAGCGAACCCTCCACTTTAGATATATCGATAGGTCTAATCATACAACTATTAGTCAGATAATTGTACTTTTGATAACGAGGTGAAATCATTAAACCATTACTACTAGAGTAAACTGTAGGAACGATTAATTTAGGGTTTTCTATGGCATCCACTTTATCTTTAAAATCTAACGGCAAAACACTGTCTTGATCTAATATGCTGATAAATTTACAATTATCGACCAAAGCCAACTCTATAACCCTGTTATACACTATTGATAACTTTTCATTTATCCCATGATAAAGATATTTTATGTCGCATGATCTTATTAAATCAAATTCACTTACTTGATGTTGTGGCGTTGGACTATTATCCCATAAATATACAACAGCGGAATGGGGCCTTTTTTTTAGCAGTTCCAGTAGCGATTTAAATGTACTAGATTCAAATACACTTTCATTATAAATTACAATTAAATAAGCATGTTCATGCATAAGTCAATCTCACTAAGTATTATAAATACTGCTTATTTTCAAAGGTAACATTCAAGCATATTTTATAAAGTTTGTTTTAAATATAAACACATGCATATATATCATTACTAACACACCACAGAACTCACCAATAATCATCCCGATAAAAGGGCTTATATAGGTAAAATTACTAAACAAAATAATTGTTGTAAGTGGGCTAATTGTTGCAACAATCAAATTGGATATCGTAGTAATCTTTTCCAACCCCAATATGACACTTGATTGTGTATCAATATATACCGCAAGTGAAGTACAAAAAACCGACGCCGCGATTAAGAAAATGTATGACTGCTTGAAGTTCATATCCTCACCTAAAAATGTGGATATTACTGGTAATCCAATAAAACAAAAAAGAGAAAGCCCAACCACCAAACATATCAACATTAATGTAAAATATTTACTATGATGATAGAATAGCATTCCAGCTTTAAATGACTTAAAGGCATCAGGCATAATAAATCTATTCACCATATTAGGGATGGACATTATTGTCGATGCTAATGTTTTTATTAGATTTAGGACAGCTAACTCTTTACTTGTAACCAACAGCCCAATAACTACTTGGTCTAAATAAGAGTAAATAGAACCAACAGCCCCATTGGCATAAAAATATTTAGCTCCAAACAAATCATCCTTGATGTTACTGATGCCAATTTTGAATTTGTATGATTGTCTTGCAATAAGGAAGGATATGATCGCGGGAGAAATCAGGCTGAAAGCTATAATTAGGTTGTATTGCTCAAAATCACTACCACTCTTTACAAAAACGAATAGACAACCTAATACAAGTGAACGCAATAATAACGTTCTAAAAAAAATAGTCTTGTAGTCTTGTTTTGCTTGGAAAAGCCACTCTACATTCATAAATGAAAAAAAAGTTATGAATATATAAAGTGCATATAGTGGTGTTAATAACTCTAAAGCTGCAATCACAAAAAACTGTAATACAGTAGCAACTGAAGACATCATAAACTGAAATGATACAATGCGACTAAAAATTTTTTCTTCTTCAGCTTTTCTGCCCCCCCCCATCGCGTGGCTAAAAAGACGTAATGCGTAGGGATTTACTGCTAATATAAACAAAAAAGAAAATAGCTGATGAAAAAGTGCAGCATGTAAATTCTTTCCGTACAATTCAGGCCCGACAGTTTGTAACACATAGGGCAAGGTAACTAGCGGAAAAATAGCATTTTGAATAGTATTTAAAATACCATAGGAAAGATTAATTTGTTTTTTCATCAATGATCTTGGCCAACTTGTTACAAATAGATTTCCAATCAAAATTAGATATCCCAAAATCCATTTGTTTTTTCCCTAGCAAGGGCTCACTTTCCGCAGCAGATTTTAATGCCTCGGTAAACGAGTCAACAGTTTGCTCTTTAGCGATAAAACCAAGTGTGCCCATATTTGTGACATCTTCTACACCTCCAACATCTGTACCTGCTATAATACAACCATGAGCAACAGCCTCAGGCAAAACCAACGCAAAACCCTCCCAGCGAGAACTTAACGCAAACACTTTAGCTCTTCGCATATGAGAAAATAACTGGTCTCTATTTAAATGACCAACAAGATATATTGCTTCATGGTGCACCGTTCTTGTTTTTTCTTTTATGTAATTGATCAACTCTTGATCATAGCTACCGGCAAGAATTAGTTGCCAGCCATCTTGCCATAATCCTGATTTTACAAACGAATCGATCATTAATCTTGTGTTTTTTGGGTATGACTCGAGGCGCCCAGCTGAAAATATCAACTTTTCTTTATCATTAAAGAAATCAATACCGTTGGAATCAATCACTCCCTCAGTTAATAAAACACCATTGGGTATTAGGTAAGTTTTGTCACTGATATTCTTTTTCTGTTTTAGATAGTTGAAAGCCTGCGCTGTCTCAGCGCTAAAAATATCAACGAACCCTAGCAAGAAATCCCTTATGTGTTTTTTATAAAATCTAGAGCGTTCAAATAGCTCTTTAGCACCATTGCTTCTAATATCAAGTTTTACATATGAAAAAACATTTCTAAAAAAAACTTTAATTAAAAATGAAAGAACCACATGTTTAGGATGAAAATGGTAGAAGTTGACCACTACTTTATCATTCTCAGTCGAGAGGCCGTGTAATATGCTTAAAATTTCAAAAACACTGTAACTTGATGAAGTTATGCTGCTTACATTGTGATTTTTATTTATCAATTTAAATTCAACGGAATGAAATAGCTCTTCATCTATAACAAAACTTGTATTGCTTAATATATAGGATTTATATCCATGGTCACTGGCCATACACCTTGGTATCATGCCTACATCTTTATAAAGATGTACTTTTTCAAATGGAGGGAATATAGTAACAAATGCTTTTTTCAACTTATCAACCTTGTCTATATCGATAGCACATTAAAACACACAGAATGATTAATTCATTATTATATATTAAGATACAAGGAGTTATCCCTGAAGATTATATTAACTATTCAAAAATGACGGCACTTGCAAGCATCATGGCAACATTATCTTTTGTGGATAAACTTACCTCATCTTCAATCGGCCACGCTATACCGACTTGCGGCTCATCCCAACGAATGGCCCCCTCAGATTGCGGCACATAATAGTTCGTAGTTTTATATAAAAACTCTGCAGTCTCGCTTAGTGTGACAAAACCGTGAGCAAACCCTTCAGGGATCCACAACTGCCGCTTGTTCTCACCAGATAGATGAACTCCGACCCATTGCCCAAAGGTCAGTGAGCTTTTGCGAATATCTACCGCTACATCATATACTTCACCCACCACACAACGCACTAGTTTGCCCTGGGCATGGGGAGGCAACTGATAATGCAAGCCGCGCAATACCCCTTTCGATGACTTTGAGTGATTATCCTGCACAAAAGTCACTGGATATCCTACCGCCTCTTCAAACTGCTTATGGTTGAAACTCTCAAAGAAAAATCCCCGCTCATCACCAAACACTTTGGGCTCAAATATAAGCACGTCAGGAATTGCTGTCTTGATTACATTCATCTGTGTATCCACATTTAATTCAAATTTTATAGGGGGAACATACCCCCTCTCCCTATATCACATCAGGCTTTGGCAACCATTTTCAACAAATATTGTCCATAGGCGTTCTTTGCCAACGGTGCTGCAAGTTCACGAACCTGCTCGGCAGTAATAAACTTCTGGCGATAGGCGATCTCTTCCGGACATGAGACTTTCAGCCCCTGACGTGTCTCGATGGTTTGAATAAAGTTGCTCGCTTCGATCAGGCTTTCATGGGTGCCGGTATCGAGCCAGGCATAACCACGACCCATCATGGCGACCGACAGATTGCCTTGCTCCAGGTAGATACGGTTCACATCGGTGATTTCAAGCTCACCACGCGGCGACGGCTTCAGACTCTTGGCGATCTCCACCACGCTGTTGTCGTAGAAATAGAGGCCAGTCACCGCATAGTTGCTCTTGGGCTCCAGTGGTTTTTCTTCCAGAGAGATAGCAGTGCCCTGCTTGTCAAATTCCACAACCCCATAACGCTCTGGGTCGTGCACGTGGTAGGCAAATACGGTGGCACCACTCTCTTTTCCCGCTGCCGCTTCCAACTGCTTCTGCAGGTCGTGACCATAGAAGATGTTGTCGCCCAGCACCAGCGCACAGGGGTCTGACCCGATAAACTCTTCACCCAGAATAAACGCTTGTGCCAATCCGTCCGGGCTTGGTTGCACCTTGTACTGCAAACTCAAGCCCCATTGGCTGCCATCCCCGAGTAACTGTTCGAATCTAGGGGTATCTTGCGGCGTGCTGATGATCAAGATATCGCGAATACCCGCCAGCATCAGGGTGCTCAGCGGGTAGTAGATCATCGGCTTGTCATAGATAGGTAGCAACTGTTTGCTCACCGCCATGGTCACCGGATAGAGGCGAGTGCCTGAACCCCCGGCCAGAATAATGCCTTTACGTTTAGTCATGATGCTTATTTTCTTGTTTTAAGCTGCAAAGAAAAGGGTGGCCAAATGCTACTCCTTTTACGTTTTATCCCTACCGACGAAGATTGCATTCAATACATCTTTGGTCAGTGACTTACTTGTCCAAGATCTCGGTCAACATCCGATCCACACCGGCGGTCCAGTCCGGCAATACCAGATCGAAGGTCTGCTGGAATTTGCGGGTATCGAGCCGAGAGTTATGGGGACGTTTGGCCGGGATTGGGAAAGCGCTGGTCGGCACGGCATTGAGTTGCGTGACAGCCAGTTCAACCCCAGCCTCTCTAGCCTTGGCAAATACCCGCTGGGCATAGTCAAACCAGGTGGTCGTACCGGAGGCGATCAAATGGTAAAGCCCGGCGACCTCTGGCTTGTTTTGCGCAACGCGGATCGCATGAGCGGTGCAATCGGCCAGCAACTCGGCACCGGTCGGGGCACCAAACTGGTCGTTGATGACAGATATTTCTGCACGCTCCTTGCCAATACGCAACATGGTCTTGGCAAAGTTGTTGCCTCGGGCGGCATAGACCCAACTGGTGCGAAAGACAAGGTGGCGTGAGCAAAGCGCAGCAGCATGCTCCCCTGCCAGCTTGGTCTCACCATAGACGTTGAGCGGGGCGGTCTGGTCGCTCTCAGTCCAGGGCCGCTCGCCACTGCCATCGAACACGTAATCGGTGGAATAGTGCACCAGCCAGGCACCCAACGCCTCGGCTTCTTTGGCAATCGCCTCCACGCTGGTGGCGTTGAGCAACACGGCAAATTCCTGTTCACTTTCCGCCTTGTCGACTGCCGTGTGGGCCGCCGCGTTCACGATGACATCGGGTTTGACAAGACGAACCGTTTCTGCCACCCCTGCCGGGTTGCTGAAATCGCCGCAATAGTCGGTGGAGTCAAAATCAACAGCGGTGATGCGGCCCAACGGCGCCAGTGCACGCTGCAGCTCCCAGCCTACCTGGCCGTTTTTGCCAAACAGCAAAATATGCATCAGACACGCTCCCCGTAATTCTGTTCAATCCAAGATTGGTAGGTACCGCTTTTTACGTTGTTGACCCATTGCTGGTTATCCAAATACCACTGCACGGTTTTGCGAATACCTGATTCGAAAGTCTCCTTTGGTTGCCAATCCAGTTCTGCGCTCATCTTGCTGGCATCAATGGCATAACGGCGATCATGACCTGGGCGGTCCGCCACGTAGGTGACTTGATCGCGGTAGGAGCCAGCCTTGGGTACCATTTCATCCAGCAGATCGCAGATGGTATGAACAACTTCCAGATTCTGTTTCTCGTTATGACCGCCGATGTTGTAGGTCTCGCCGATGACACCTGTGGTGACCACGGTATAAAGCGCGCGGGCGTGATCTTCTACATAGAGCCAGTCACGGATCTGGTCACCCTTGCCGTATACCGGCAGCGGTTTGCCATCCAGGGCGTTGAGGATCACCAGCGGGATCAGTTTCTCGGGGAAGTGGTACGGGCCGTAGTTGTTGGAGCAGTTGGTGACAACAGTCGGCAGGCCGTAGGTACGGCGCCAGGCGCGCACCAGATGATCGCTCGAAGCCTTGGAGGCAGAATAAGGGCTGCTGGGGGCATAAGGGGTGGTTTCGGTAAAGAGCGGCAGTGCAACACCGGGGGCCACTTCATCTGGATGGGGCAGGTCGCCATACACCTCGTCGGTGGAGATATGATGGAAGCGGAAGGCCGCTTTGCGCATCTCATCCAGACCGCTCCAGTAGGCTCGGGCCGCTTCCAGCAGCATGTAGGTGCCGACGATATTGGTTTCGATAAAATCGGCAGGGCCTGTGATGGAACGATCCACATGGCTCTCCGCCGCCAGGTGCATCACCGCATCCGGCTGATGCGCTGCAAATACCCGATCCAGCTCGGCGCGGTTGCAGATATCTACCTGCTCGAAGGCGTAACGCTCACTGACCGATACCTCTGCCAGGGACTCCAGATTGCCCGCATAGGTGAGTTTATCCAGATTAACGACGGAGTCGTTGGTATCCCTTACAATATGACGAACAACCGCAGAACCGATAAAGCCCGCTCCGCCAGTAACGAGTATTTTCATAGATATGCTCTTGAATAAAAATTGGTGCTGAAATGAGATAAATTGGGGACACCCGTTTGCTACAAACGATGCTACCTACTTTCTTTGATAATTACTGACTATTGCGCCAATAACCCCGAATACCATAGCTACCGCCCCTGAGTTACAGCCCCCAGTTTGCTGCTTTTGACCGGATTGTGTGCGTGCAAGGATCATGATGTTGACCTCAAGTGACGCTTAGCACTGCAGGAATGCGCATCGGGAGCTCAGGGATGAGTTGACACGCGTTGGACTCTCCATGAAAAAACGCTTATGGACAGTCGTTAAAACAGCCTAGGATTCTATCACTTCCCTCCCGCCAAGAGATACTGAAAAGCAAATTGCCAAGGCCCGTTTGGTTGATTAATCCGCAATTAATCAGGTGCCGTTGGAATCTATCTCTATCTCAGACCGTTTTATGGTCCCTCTTCTGCCCGAAAAGCATCCCCCTTTGGGAACCGACTAACGAAAAGAGGCAGCCATCGGGGGATGGCTGCCTCTTAATATCAACTTAATCAATAGATTACATCTGATCGATCATGTCCTGGGCGAACTGGGAGCAGGAGCGCAGGGTAGCGCCTTCCATCAGTCGCTCGAAGTCATAGGTGACCGTCTTGTTGGCGATGGCACGCTCCATCCCCTTCACGACCAGATCTGCCGCCTCGGTCCAGCCCAGGTGGCGCAGCATCATCTCGGCGGAGAGGATGAGGGAACCCGGGTTCACCTTGTCCTGACCTGCGTACTTGGGTGCAGTGCCGTGGGTCGCTTCGAACAGGGCCACACCGTCGCCGATGTTGGCGCCCGGGGCGATGCCGATACCGCCGACCTGAGCGGCCAAGGCGTCGGAGATGTAGTCACCGTTGAGGTTCATGCAGGCGATGACGTCATACTCGGCCGGGCGCAGCAGGATCTGTTGCAGGAAGGCATCGGCGATGACGTCCTTGACGATGATGGTCTTGCCGGTCTTGGGGTTCTTGAAGGAGCACCAGGGGCCGCCGTCGATGAGCTGGGCATCGTACTCTTTCTGGGCCAGGGCATAGCCCCAATCCTTGAAGGCACCTTCGGTGAACTTCATGATGTTGCCCTTGTGCACCAGGGTCACGGAGTCGCGGTCGTTGTCGATGGCGTACTCGATGGCGGCACGGACCAGACGCTCGGTACCGGCCTTGGACATGGGCTTGATGCCGATGCCGCAGGACTCGGGGAAGCGAATTTTCTTCACACCCATCTCGTTTTGCAGGAAGGCGATCACTTTCTTGGCTTCATCGCTGTCGGCTTTCCACTCAATGCCGGCGTAGATGTCTTCGGCGTTCTCGCGGAAGATCACCATGTCGGTCAGCTCGGGGGATTTGACCGGGCTGGGGGTGCCCTGGTAGTAGCGCACCGGGCGCAGGCAGACGTAGAGATCCAGCTCCTGGCGCAGGGCCACGTTGAGGGAGCGGATGCCGCCGCCGACCGGGGTGGTCAGCGGGCCCTTGATGGCCACACAGTATTCACGGATGAAATCCAGGGTCTCGGCCGGCAACCAGGCGCCTTCACCATAGACATGGGTGGACTTCTCACCCGTGTAGATCTCCATCCAGGCGATCGAACGCTCGCCTTTGTAAGCCTTCTCGACCGCAGCGTTGACCACGTTCAGCATGGCCGGGGTCACGTCCACGCCGATACCATCCCCTTCGATAAACGGAATGATGGGGTTGTTCGGCACGTTCAGCTTGCCATCGGCTGCAACGGTGATTTTCTGACCCTGGGTCGGGATTACTACTTTGCTTTCCATCGGCATCTCCTAACTTCCGTTTGTTATCAATCTGATCATTTCGCGCGGCCATCTTAGCCCATCCCTTTACATAATCAAATGGCGAGCACGCAGCGCGGGCCATAGTCGCGCACTGGATCACAATGCACCCCGAGTCCGGATGAAACAGGCGGCAGGTCCACACTTTCTCCCTCTCCTCCGGCGGCGCTCATGCAGGACACAACGATGCCATTCGACGCCATATGCTGGATATCCGGGACAGAACGAGACCCATAAGGCTCACGCACCGCGCAAACGATACGCCTGTACAGGCAGGGAAGAGGACAAACCATGCAAAACCCCATTGCGTTTTGGTGATGAAATAGCAATAGTTCTCACTTTCTTTCTAGTGTCCATCCCCCCGAGGTTCCAACAAGATGTTTCGTTCCCCCCTGGCAAGCTTGCTGCTGCTTGGCCAGCTCGCCCTGATGAGCTGGATGGCGCACGCCGCCCCCGTTGAAGTGGAAGATGTGATGGGCCGCAAGGTCTCTCTGAGCCTCCCGGCCAACCGCATCGTGCTCGGTTTCTATCCCGAGGATTATCTGGCCGTGGCCGGTGAAGGGGGTGCCGATCGCCTGGTGGGCATGTCCCGTGGCTGGTTCGTCAAGTCCCGCCCCGCCATCTGGTCCCTCTATGTGGCCAGCCTGCCGCAACTGGCCAAGGTGCCTGACCTTGGCAACGTGCAGGATCAGAGCTTCTCCATCGAGAAGACCCTGGCGGTCAAGCCCGACCTGGTGATCCTGGCCCAGTGGCAATACGAGGCCCTGGCCCCGGATCTGCCGCGCCTCGAGCAGGCGGGCATCCCGGTAGTGGTGGTGGACTACAACGCCCAGACCCTGGCCCGCCACATGGCGAGCACCCTGCTGCTTGGCAAGCTGACCGGCCAGGAGGCTCGCGCCCGCACGATGGCCGACGAATACAAGGCCAAAATTGACACCATCACGTCGCGCATTGCCGCGGCGAAGCGCCAGCCGCCCCGGGTCTACATCGAACTGGGTGACAAGGGGCCGGCCGAGTACAGCTACACCTATGGCAAGGACATGTGGGGCGCCATGGCCCTGCTGGCAGGGGGTGACAACGTCGCGGCCCCCTTCGTCGATCGCTGGGGTCAAATCCACCCGGAACAACTGCTGGCGAGCAAGCCCGAAGTGATCCTGATGGCGGGCTACGAGAGCGTCAGCAACCCAGAAGCGATGCAGGTGGGCCAGGATGTGTCGGCCGAGACCGTGCGCCAGCGCCTGGCAGGCTTTGCCGCCCGTCCGGGCTGGCGCGATCTGCCTGCGGTGCAGCAGGGTCGCCTCTATGCGGTCTATCACGGCGCCACCCGCAGCATCATGGATGCCGCCCTCATCGAGTTCATGGCCAAGGCCCTCTACCCGGACCTGTTCCAGGATCTCGATCCCCTGGCCACCTATCAGAGCTTCTACCGCAGCTATCTGCCCATTCGTCCCCAGGGCACCTTCATGCTAGGGGTAAACCCGTCCCAGGTGAACTGAGTCCAGAGCCGCAGGCCACTGCGGCTCGCGCTGCCGTCAAGGCAGGCAACGCCTTCGCCCTTGCTTGTTACCCACAGGGCGCTTCATCAAGAGCGCCCGCGTCAGGATGGTTATCATGAATGATTTGGCTGCCCTGCAGCAGACCCTCACCCGCCAACGGCAACGGGAACGCCGTCGCTGGCACTGGCTGGCGCTGCTCAGCCTGGTGCTGTGCATCACGCTAGTGCTCGATATCGCCACCGGCCCCTCCCTGCTGCCGCTGGGGGAAGTGGTCGATGCCCTGCTCTCTCCCGCTCAGGCGGACGCCATGACCCGCACCATAGTCCATGACATGCGCCTGCCCATCGCCCTGATGGCCCTGGTGGTCGGCGCCTCCCTCGGCCTTGGCGGCGTCCAGATGCAGACCCTGCTGGACAACCCCCTCGCCAGTCCCTACACCCTGGGGCTCGCGGCGGCGGCCGGGCTGGGCGCCGCACTGGCCCTCTACACCGGTGGTCTCGGGCTGCCGCCCCTGGTGGCCATTCCGGCCGGGGCCTTCATCCTGTGCATGGTTGCCGCCAGCCTCTTGTTCGGCCTTGCCATGATGCGCAACGTCAGCAGCCAGACCCTGATCCTGGCGGGTATCGCCCTGCTGTTCCTGTTCCAGTCCCTGCTCTCCCTGCTGCAGTTCCTCTCCTCCCCCGAGCTCAACCAGCAGATCCTGTTCTGGCTGTTTGGCAGCCTGATGCGCACCACCTGGGACTCCCTGGCCATCACGGCCGCCGTCACCCTGATCTGCACCCTGCTCATCTACCAGGATGCCTGGGCCCTCACCAGCCTGCGCCTCGGGGAAGCCCGCGCCCGCAGCCTTGGGGTCAACGTGGACAGGCTGCGCATGAAGACCCTGATCCTGGTCGCCCTGCTCACCGCCACCGCCACCAGCTTCGTCGGTGTCATCGGTTTCGTCGGCCTGGTGGCTCCCCACATCGCCCGCATGCTGGTGGGGGAAGATCAGCGCTTCTTGATCCCCCTCTCCGCCCTGTGCGGCGCCTGCATGCTGTCGGCAGCCTCTGTGCTCTCCAAGTCCATCGTGCCCGGCGCCCTGTTTCCCATCGGCATCGTCACCGCGCTCATTGGCGTGCCCTTTTTCATCTGGTTGATCCTCGGCAGGGGGCGTAAACGTGCTTGAGATATCCCGACTCTCCCTCTCCCTCGGCCAGCAGACCCTGCTGCGGGATCTCGACCTCACCCTGCAGCCGGGTCAGGTCCATGTGATCATCGGCCCGAACGGGACCGGCAAGACCTCATTGCTGCGCACCCTGTTTGGCGAGCTGACCCCGGCCGCTGGCGAGATCAGTCTGGCCGGGCAGTCACAGCGCCAGATGACCCAGGCCAAATGGCGCCAGCAGTTTGGCTACATGCCCCAGAACATCCAGCTGGAGCTGGATTTGAGCGTCATCGAGGTGGTGGTGCTGGGGCGTCTCGACAGCCTATCCATGCGCCTGGCGGACGAAGACATACTGGCGGCCGGTCGCGCCCTGCAGGCCCTTGGCATCGCCCATCTGGCTGATCGCCCCCTCTACTCCTTGAGCGGCGGCCAGCGCCAGATGGTGCTGTTTGCCCAGGTGCTGCTGCGGGATCCCCGCATCATGATGCTGGACGAACCGGTCAGCGCCCTGGATCTGCACCACCAGATGCAGCTGATGGAGCACCTCTGTCAGCAGACCCGGGCGCAGCAGTGGATCACCCTAGTGGTGCTGCACGATCTCAACCTGGCGGCCCAGTTTGCCGATCAGCTGATCGTGCTGGCAGGGGGCGATCTGCAGGCCTTCGGTCCCCCCGCCCGGGTGCTCGACGCGGCCCTCATCG
Organism: Aeromonas bivalvium; assembly: GCF_000819765.1. GTDB lineage: Bacteria > Pseudomonadota > Gammaproteobacteria > Enterobacterales > Aeromonadaceae > Aeromonas > Aeromonas bivalvium. Next base: position 11,481 of record NZ_CDBT01000020.1, on the reverse strand, counting down.
AGCGCCTCTATCAGGTGCCGGTGCAGATAAGCCACGATCAGAGCGGCATTCCCTTCCTGCGCACCGTGCGCAGAGCATCATGACGAGATCGCCCATGACGCCAGCTGCGACGTGGCCCGCAACCGGCGCCTGGGTAAACACCCCATGAGCCGCGCTTCCTACTGGCGGGACTGGCAGGGCATGAGCCCGGCCGCCCGCCTGCTCATCATCAACGGCCTGGCCTTCAACCTCGGCTTCTACATGATGCTGCCTTTCCTCGCCCAGCACATGGGCAGCGGGCTTGGTCTCGCCGGCTGGGCCTGCGGTCTGGTCATGGGGATGCGGGTCTTCAGCCAGCAGGGGTTGTTTCTGCTGGGGGGGACGCTCGGGGATCGCATCGGCTATCACCCCGCCATCGTCTGGGGTTGCCTGGTGCGATCCTTGGGCTTCATGCTGCTGGGCTGGGCCGAGTCTCTGCCCATACTGCTGCTGGCGGCGGCCCTGACCGGCTTTGCCGGGGCCCTGTTCACCCCCTGCGCCCAGGCTTACCTCGCCAGCGAATGCCGTGCGCCCGATCAGCGTCAGCGCGCCTTCGCCCTGCACAATCTCGCCAGCCAGGCGGGCATGCTGCTCGGCCCCCTGGTCGGCCTCACCCTGACCCAGCAGAGCTATGCCCTGACCGGTTTCCTGGCGGCGGGCCTGTTCGCCCTGCTCGGGGTGTTGCAATATCGGGGGCTACCCAAACGCCCGGTAGACACCCACACCCCGCGCGGCGCCATCCTGCGCCAGTGGGGCACCATAGTGCGCCAGCGCCCCTTCATGATGTTCACCCTGCTGGCGGGCAGCTACCAGATCCTGTTCCACCAGCTCTATCTGGCCCTGCCCGCCCATATCCAGAGCCTGCCGGACGCCACCCAGCTGCTCGGCGGCGTCTTCACCCTCTCGGCGGTGATCGGCGTCCTGCTCCAGCTGCCGGCGTCGCGTCTGGTGGAGCGCCGCCTTGGGGTGCCGCGCGCCATGGGGCTCGGCATAGGGCTGATGGGAATGAGCTATCTGGCCCTGCCCCTGCTCTCCCCCTGGCCGACGGCGGGCGTCCTGGCCCAGGTGGCCCTGCTCTCCCTCGGCTCAGTTCTCTGCTTCCCGCTCTTTGCCGCCCAGCTGCCCCGCTACGCCCCCCCCGACCAGCTCGCCAGCTACTACGGTTTTTATGCCAGCGCGGGGGGCTGCATGGCGCTTTTTGGCAACCTGCTTATCGGTTTTATGCTGGGGGATGCAGGCAGCCGCCCCGCCACCGCCATCTGGTACCTGCTGGCCCTGGTCGGATTGCTGGCCGGGCTCGGCCTCTACACTCACCTCAGAGCCACCCAGGCCCCAGCCGCCACCTCGTCTGCCTGAATGCACAAGGGCCATCTTGCGATGGCCCTTGTGATGGTTGATCAGGGGAGAATAGCCCGCTGACGCCGCAGCCCGACCGGCTCCCCCAAAGATGGGCAAGCCGGGGGCAGGATCCCGACGCCAGCTATCCGGCCAGGATCTCTGTGGCGTGCTGCGCCGACGCGGGCAACCCCAGACCCGTCCCTTGCAAAAAAACACCGCCCTCTCTTGGGGCGGTGGTCATTATGCTTGTCATCCGGGCCTCGCGGCCGTCTGACTAGTGCTCTTGTGCCGCATTGAGCCTGGGCAGCTCGGTGCGCTCCCGTTGCAGTTCATCAAACCTGGCCTGCCATTTCTCCTGCGCCTGTTTCAGCCCCTGGGACTCGAATTTCTGGCGCATGGTGTCTACCTCTTGGTCAAGTTTTTCCATCTGGATGTCTCCTTACATCTCGATTGCACATCGGTTACACACTGGCTGACGGCACGGCCTCCATGGAGGCAGGTCAACCTGTTCCCGAGATTGGACACCAGGACAGCTCAAATTTCCCAACGAAATAAACGATTGATTATGCAAAAACCAATCTAAAAAAATGAGAAATATTTCGTTTGAGGCCATCCTTGGCGCGCTTATCCATCACCATAAAAAACCATAAAATCATTTTATATCAGACAATTAACATAAATCCTCGGCAACGGGTCCGTCATCCTCCCAGGCCCCGGGCTATGCACGCTTTTTTCATGAAAGGCGGCCGAACCAGGCACGCCTTCGCTCTCTGCCCGGCTGACAAGGGGCGGTATAACCCCAGTCATCGATGCCCCATCCGAGGTGCGGCTCGGTGCTGGCCGCCAATAGGTTGTCGATTGCAACCCTATCTCGTACCATGGCCAGCCATGGCGACTCACCGCGCTGGCCTGTTCTGCAAGCCCGGCCCACCGACACCGAACGGATACCACCTTCGATGAAGATACTGACATATGGCTCTGCGCTGGTCGCGGCCATTGCCGCTGTGCCCGCCCTCGCCTCCGGCGACGGTGGCGGGTGCGGCTTCTGGCTCACCGACTGCCCGCTGCCCACCTATCCGCTCTATCTCAACGAGAACGACACCCGGGGCAATCTGCTGATGCTGCTGGCGGATCAGCAGCGCCATCCCCTTCCCTTCACCCTGCCGGCGGATCCGCTGAACGAGCGTGACAAGGCGCTCTTCTCTCTGATGCGCCTCCCCCAGCCAGACGAGGTGGAAGACCCGGCGCTGCGCGAGCAGCTGGGCAGCCGGCTGGCCGCCTACGACCCGTCCCTCCCCCCGCTGCTCGAGCACTACGCGGGCCGCGACTCCCTCTACGGCCACGCCATCTCCAACTCCCTCTCCTCGGTCAGTGCGTTTCTGGACGCCCTCGAGCAGAGCGAGGTGCCCGCCCCGGAGCGCACGTCGCTGCTGCGAAGCCGTCTGCTGATCCTGGGCCAGCAGGAGAGCCCGGCCCCCGCTACCGAAATGAGCGGTGCTGCCCTTGAGTGGCAGGGGTATCTGCAGGCCGCCCGTCACTTCTACGAGAGCCGCTTCGAGGAGGCCCGCGCAGGCTTTGCCGCCTTGCAGCAGGCCAAGGCCCCCTGGGTGGCCGAGAGCGCGACCTACATGGTGATGCGCACGGAGATCAACCTAGCGATGAAGGAGGCCAAAGACGAATACGGCGATCAGGACGTGGCCAGGAGTGACAAGGAGGCCCTTCGCCGCGCCATGGCCCAGGGTCAGGCCTATCTGGTGACCTACCCGCAGGGGCGCTACGCCAGCTCGACCAGAGGATTGTTCAGACGCATCCAGTGGATGGCCGGGGATCTCGGCGCCCTGCGGGATGCCTATGACGAGGCCATGGCAACCCGCCAGCCCTTGCCGGCGCTGGAGGCCCTGGTCAACGAGATCGATCTCACCCTGCTCAGTGGCGATGCCTATCGCCAACAGGCGGTCTATCAGGACTCGGCCCAGCCGGCGCTGTTGTTCGTCAATGCCCTGCGGGGCCTCAGACCTGCCTATGAGCGGCCGCGGGACTGGCAAGATGCCCAGCTGGACGAGGCCATCGCGCAACTGCAAAAAACCGGTCACAAGGCGCAGGCGGCCTACCTCAAGGCCTATATCCTCTTGTTGGACAAGCAGTTCGAGCAGGTGCTGGCCCTGCCCTCCCCGGGCCAGGAGGACGCCACCCTGGCATTCAGCCACCAGATGCTGCGCATCTGGGCCTGGCAGGGCATGAAGGCCTTCGACAAGGCCGAGCAGGCCCTGATGGCGCTGGTGACCTCCCCCCTCAATCAAGCCCAGCAGGCGTTCGTGGAGAACGTGCTGGCGGATCACTGGGTGCGCACTGGCAACACGGCGGCCATCTTCCAGCCGGGCAGCCCCATCACCCAGCTGCGCATCCGCGCGGCCGTGCTCAAGCAGGAGGCCGAACCCGCCCTCTTGCGCCAGCAAGCCAGTCAGGGCCCGAGCGCGGCGGAGCGGCAGATTGCGCTCCATACCCTGCTGGTGCGGGATCTCATCGCCAGCGACCCTGCCACCTTCTTGCAGGATGTGGCCCTCATCCCCGCCGATCACAAGGAGGCGACCCCTCCCGCCGACGCCCCCTGGCAGCCGGTGCCCAATGGGGATGTGCGCCTCTCGGCGTTCCAGTGGCGTGGGGAGGAGACGCCCCAGGGCTACCACTGCCGAGATCTGGCCCAGACCCTTGGCACCCTGGTGCAGCACCCCGACGATGGTCATGCCCTCAACTGCCTGGGAGAGTACCTGCGCAGCCGAAAGCCCCATATCGACCTGTGGCAGGGTAGCGAGATGATCTGGGGACTGGCGCAAGACGAGCGCCCCACATCCCCGAGCCGGCTCGCCCTCTATCAGACCGTGATGGCCAACCCCAAGGCGGAGCCCGAGGACAAGAGCTATGCCCTCTATCGCGCCATCCAGTGCTATGCCCCCTCCGGCTACAACAGCTGCGACAGCCAGGAGATCCCCAAACGCACCCGGCAGGCCTGGTTCAACACCCTCAAGCAGCGCTATGGCAACTCGGTGTGGGCCAGATCCCTCAAATACTACTGGTGATCCATGAGCAGACCCCCTGAACGCGCCCTGCTGGCGCTGCTGCTGGCGATCCTGGCCGCCCCCCTTGAGGCCAGCGTCGATGCCAGCGCCTATCACGAGTTCTGGCTCTGGTCCGCCACCCGCCACCAGCCGGTTCTGGAACAGGCCAGCACCCTCTATCTGCATCAGGGGGAGATCCTGGACAGGCCCGGCGGCCCCCGCTTCGTCAAGCTGGGGCGGGTTCCCTCCCCCCTCAAGGCCGGGCAGGTCTGGCTGGTGGTGCGTGTCAACGCCCTCCCCATCTCCCCCGCCCACCAGCAGGTGCTGGTGCGCCTCTACGAGGCGTGGCGCGCGGCCGGGGCCCAGGTGGCGGGCATCCAGATCGACTTCGATGCGGCGACCCGCCAGCTCGATCGCTATGGCGACGCCCTGCAACAACTGCGGCGCGCCCTGCCTCCCGGGTGCAAGCTCAGCGTGACTGGGCTGCTCGACTGGGCGAAAACGGGGGACGTGGCAGAGCTCAATCGCCTGCCCGTGGACGAGCTGGTGATCCAGACCTATCAGGGCACACGCACTGTGCCTGGCTATCAGGCCTATCTGCCCGCCATGGCGCAACTGACCATCCCGTTCAAGGTAGGGCTGGTGCAGGATGGGGAGTGGGATCCCGCCTGGCAGACAACACTGGCCGCCTCCCCCCACTACCGGGGCGAGGTGGTCTTTCTGCTCAACCGCCCGGCGCAGAGCCCGGGGGCCAGCAGGGCGATATCCTCCTTCACACCCCCTGCCCCTTGATCCAGCGCCGATAGCGGGCGTTGCCACGCAGGGTCTGCCACTGCTGGCAGGCCAGCGCCAGGGCGGGTGCGACCTTGGGGCGGCTCGGCTGGCCGCGCCCAAGCCGCCGCAGCTGGTATTTCACCATCGCCATATAGCCTACCGAGGCCAGCACCTTGTTGCGCCAGGGGATGGGCCGCAGCTCGGCGCTTGCCGCCTGCTCCCGGCGCCATCTGGCTGGCAGATCCGGTGCTATGGCCAGCGCGGTGGCCATGCCGACGACCGCCACTCCGCTGCCGAGCACCTGCTCCACCACCGGATAACGGCGGATCCCCCCGGTCACCATCACGGGCATATGAGCGGCACTCACTATCTCTTCGGCAAACGTCAGAAAATAGGCTTCCCGCGCCAGGGTACGGCCATCCCGGGCCTGGCCGTGCATGGCGGGCGCCTCGTAACTGCCGCCGGAGAGCTCCACCAGATCCACCCCGAGGGGGTTGAGCATCTCGACCACAGCCCTGGCATCCTCGGTGCTGAAGCCGCCACGCTGAAAGTCGGCGGAGTTGAGCTTGACCGACAGGGAGAAGCAATCCCCCACCTGCTCACGTATCCCCTGCACTATCTCCAGCAGCAGGCGGGCACGATTCTCAAGGCTGCCGCCCCAACGATCGCGGCGCTGGTTGGTGAGCGGCGAGAGGAACTGGCTGAGCAGATAACCGTGGGCGGCGTGGATCTGCACCCCGTCAAAGCCCAGATCCTGTGCCAGCCGCGCCGTGTTGATGAAGCGCGCCTTTACCTCGGCAATATCGCGCTCGCTCATGGCCCTGGGCGGGGCGAACTGTTTGGAGAAACTGCCGAGCGCCATGGGCACGGCGGAAGGGGCCAGGGTGGGCTGCCCCAGCGCCGCCGGCATCTGGCGACCGGGGTGGTTGATCTGCATCCAGATCTGGCCCCCGCCGCTTTTGGCCGCCTCTGCCCAGGCCCTGAAACGCTCGCCTATCTGTGGGGATAGCGCCGGGGAATCGAGCACCACGCCCCCAGGCCCCGTCATGGCGCGCCCGTCCACCATCACATTGCCGGTGATGATAAGGCCGGCGCCGCCCTCTGCCCAGGTGCGATAGAGCTGGATCAGCGCCTCCGAAGGGGCATGGTCACGGTCGGCCATGTTCTCTTCCATGGCGGCCTTGGCGAGACGGTTGATAAGCTGGCTGCCACTCGGCAGGGTCAGGGGAGTAAAGGGGTTCATGGCGATCTCCTCGGTAGTGAGGGCCCCACCATAAGTTTGAAGCTGACTTGAAGGTCAAGCCCCTTTGTCGGGATGCCGCTGCGATGGGGGAAATACTATCCAGCCGCACCGCCCTTGCTCGGGACCGTTGACATTCAAGCGGGCTTTAACCCTAGAATGCCCCAGACCCCGCCCCCTCAGTCATTGACGTGGCGGGCCCATCAACCCGCAGCCCGGGAGGCAAGATGAAGATCGGTGAACTGGCCAGACAGACCGGCATGGCGGCCTCGGCCATCCGCTTCTACGAAGCCAGGGGCCTGCTCAGCCAGGTGCGGCGGGGTGCCAACGGCTATCGCGACTACCCGCCCGAAACGGCGCAGTTGCTGGCCATCATCGGCCAGGCCCAGCAGGCGGGCTTCTCCCTCGACGAGATCAAGCAGCTGGTACCGGCGGATATCAGCACCTGGCAGCACGCCCCGCTGCTGGCGGCGCTCAAGTCCAAGGTGAGCGACATCGAGGCACTGGAGGCAAGGCTTGCCCACAGCAAGCAGCAGTTGCAGGCCCTGATCCAGCTGGTTGAAGCCAAACCGGGCGAGATGCCGTGCGAGGAGAACGCCGCCCGGGTGCTGGCCAGCATGGGCATTGCCTCCCCCGAGGGCGCCGCCAAGGCCAGCACATCGGTCAAGCCCGCCATCGTTTCGCGCGGCGCGCACCGTCACAAACAGGGAGAGAAACAAGGATGACGTTTGTCGAGATGGACCCCGCTCACCTGCCGCTGGCCCTGCTGCTGGAGGCCGATCCCGCCGCGTCGCGCATCGCCGCCTATCTGCCCGGGGCCTGGGGCTTTGCCGCCCTGGCGGACAAGGAGGTCGTGGGGGCCTGTGTGGCGGG
>NZ_CDBT01000020.1:1960-3905 GCF_000819765.1 Aeromonas bivalvium | reverse complement strand
CTTCAACATCGCCGTTGCCCCCAACCGCCAGCAGCAGGGCATAGGCTCCGGCCTGCTGCGCTTCGTGCTGACGAGCCTTGCCGGGAAGGGGATAGGCCGCGTCGAGCTCGGTACCGGCAGCTTCGGCCACCAGCTCACCTATTACCAGCGCCACGGCTTTCGCGTCCACGCCGTCGTGAAGGATCACTTCCTCACCCACTATCCCGAGCCCCTGATGGAGCACGGCATCCAGCACAAGGACATGCTGCGCCTCTCCCTCGTGCTGGCGCCGGACACCGCTTCCCCCTGATCCGAGAGGCTGAGCCCTGCCCTCCCCCTGATGGCCGCCCCCTGTGGTACACTCCGCCATCCCCTGTTTTTGGTAGGCATGCGATGAAATCAGCCCGTCCCCGTCTCTCCCTCTCCGCCCGCCCAGACACCGAGCACAAGGCCAACGGGCCCGCCACGGCGCGCCCATCCCAACGCAGGGAAGCCCAGCCCCCAGGGAGAGTCAACGAGCGCAAACGGGCCCCCGTGCCTACCGATCGCAAGCTGCTGCTCCTGAACAAGCCCTACATGGTGCTCTGCCAGTTCACCGACGAAGGGGGCCGCGAGACCCTCAAGGATTACATCAGGGAGCCCGGCATCTATGCCGCGGGCAGGCTCGACAGAGACAGCGAAGGGCTCTTGCTGCTCACCAACGACGGCAAGCTGCAGGCACGCCTCACCCAGCCGGGAGAGAAGACCCCCAAGACCTACTGGGTGCAGGTGGAAGGTATCCCGAGCGAGGAGAAACTGGCCGCTCTTCGCGCCGGGGTCGAACTCAACGACGGTATGACCCTGCCCGCCGGGGCGCGCATCATGGATGACCCTGCGGTGTGGCCACGCAATCCGCCCATACGCGAGCGCAGGGAGATCCCCACCTGCTGGCTCGAGATAACAATCGTGGAGGGGCGCAACCGCCAGGTGCGGCGCATGACCGCCCATATCGGCCACCCCACCCTGCGCCTCATCCGCTACGCCATCGGGGAGTGGACCCTCGAGGGTCTGGCACCGGGAGAGAGCCGCGCCCTGCCCGCCCCCGATCTGGCACCCGTGCCACGACCAGCAGCCACGCAAGGCAAACCACGGGCATCCGCCGCAGCCGGGGGCACTGGCCGCAGCGCCCCCCGAGCCGCCCGGCCAACAGATCAGGAGCCACGCCAGGGGCGGGACCGCCGCGGGGCAGACCCGCGCCCGGCCAATCGCAGCGGCGGGCGCACCACCACCCGCCGTCCGGCTCGCACCAAGCCCTCTGAATGAAGGCGACAGCGGATCTGCATCGAGCGCCCCTGCCGGGGCACAGCCAACAAGACAAGGAGTCCTTATGAGCGATCACCCACCGCTGCCCACCCGCCTCACCGTGGCCGCCCTGGTGCACTGGCAGGGGCGTTTCTTGCTGGTGGAAGAGGAGATTGCGGGCCAGCGCCGCTTCAACCAGCCCGCCGGCCACGTGGAGCCGGGGGAAGATCTCATCCAGGCGGCCTGCCGCGAGCTGAAGGAGGAGACCGGGCTCACCGCCGCCCCCACCGGCTGGCTCGGGGTCTACCTCTTCAAACCGGCAGACAGCGAGGCCACCTTTGTGCGCACCGCCGTCATCTTCGACCTTGAAAAGTCGCCCGGTCAGCACCATCCAGAGGATCCCGACGGTGACGTACTGGCCTGTCACTGGCTCAGCCTGGAGGAGATTGCCGAGTGCAAGCCCGCCCTGCGAAGCCCATTGGTGTGGCAGTGCATCCAGGACTATCTGACAGGCACACGCCTGCCGCTGTCGGCCCTCAAGGCTTTTATCTGAGAGCCGTTAGAAACTCTTTTTGATGCTATGGGGTCGAGACAAGAAAAACGATTTCCCGCCGCCAGGCTTCCGAGGGGAACGGCGGCAGGGAGATGTGACCGGGGGCGCAAAACTCTGGTAGAATACGCCCCG
>NZ_CDBT01000020.1:1257-1759 GCF_000819765.1 Aeromonas bivalvium | reverse complement strand
TCTGGTAGAATACGCCCCGTTTAAACGAACTGGTAACTTCGACTAATGACAGACAACAGCCAAATCAAGGTGATCGTCGGCATGTCCGGCGGCGTGGATTCTTCCGTCTCGGCCTACCTGCTCCAGCAGCAGGGCTATCAGGTCGAAGGCTTGTTCATGAAGAACTGGGAAGAAGACGACACGGACGAGTACTGCTCTGCCGCCCAGGATTTGGCTGATGCCAAGGCCGTCTGCGACAAGCTGGGGATGAAACTCCACACCATCAACTTCGCCGCCGAATACTGGGACAACGTCTTCGAACACTTCCTGGAAGAGTACAAGGCGGGTCGCACGCCGAACCCGGACATCCTGTGCAACAAGGAGATCAAGTTCAAGGCGTTCCTGGAATTCGCCGCCGAAGAGCTGGGGGCCAGCTACATCGCCACCGGCCACTATGTGCGCCGTGACGACAGCACCGGCCGCCCCCGCCTGCTGCGCGGTCTGGACACCAACAAGGATCAGA
>NZ_CDBT01000020.1:613-1007 GCF_000819765.1 Aeromonas bivalvium | reverse complement strand
GACACCAACAAGGATCAGAGCTACTTCCTCTACACCTTAAGCGAAGCCCAGGTGGGTCAGAGCCTGTTCCCGGTCGGGGATCTGGAAAAACCCGAGGTGCGCCGCATCGCCGAGCAGCTCGACCTCATCACCGCCAAGAAGAAAGACTCCACCGGCATCTGCTTTATCGGCGAGCGCAAGTTCAAGGACTTCCTGGCCAAGTTCCTGCCCGCCCAGCCCGGTCCCATCGAAACCGTGGACGGCAAGGTCATCGGCGAGCATCAGGGGCTGATGTATCACACCCTGGGTCAGCGCAAGGGGCTCGGCATCGGCGGTCGCAAAGATGCCACCGAAGAGGCCTGGTACGTGGTGGACAAAGAGGTGGAGCGCAATACCCTGGTGGTGGCGCAAGGGG
>NZ_CDBT01000020.1:0-330 GCF_000819765.1 Aeromonas bivalvium | reverse complement strand
CTGGTGGTGGCGCAAGGGGAACACCCCCGCCTCTACTCCGACGGCCTGGTCGCGAGCCAGCTGCACTGGGTGGATCGCACCCCCATTCGGGCGCCGCGCCGCTGCACCGTCAAGACCCGTTACCGTCAGGAAGATATCCCCTGCCTGATCCAGCCCATCGACGATGAGACCATCCGGGTCATCTTCGACGAGAAACAGGCTGCGGTGACCCCGGGCCAGTCCGCCGTCTTCTACGACGGGGAAGTGTGCCTGGGCGGCGGCATCATAGAACAGCGTTTCAGCCATCCAGTGTAAGGGCTGGACGCCCACAAGCGTCCGCGCTGTACTCCC
>NZ_CDBT01000019.1:3349-3852 GCF_000819765.1 Aeromonas bivalvium | reverse complement strand
GGTCAGGCTGTCTATCTCCCGATAATCGATGCGGCTGGAAGTGGTACCGATGAGGGAGATGGTGTCGCCGGGCACCAGGATGTCGGCGTCTGCCGGCTTGCGTGCCCGGTTGATCACGCATTGGTTGAGGCGGTGATCCAGGATGAGCAGGGAGCCCTTGGCGGGGAACATGCGGATGCCGAGTTCGGCATATTCGGCGATCTGCTGACCCCAGATGCCGGCGGCATTGATCACCTGCTCGGCCAAGATTTCGAGGGGTTCGCCACTGCGCAGGTTGACGGCGCGCACTCCCAGCACCCTCTCTTGCTGACGCAGCAGCCCCACCACCTTGCAGTGGGTGAAGAGGCGGGCGCCATGCTCCCTGGCATCGAGCACGTTGGCGCTGGCCAGGCGAAAGGGATCGACGGTGCCGTCGGGCACCTGTATGGCGCCGATCAGGGCCGGGTTGACGCTGGGTTCGAGGCGCAGGGCCTCCCCTGGCTCGAGCTGGCGGGTCTCTATCC
>NZ_CDBT01000019.1:0-3122 GCF_000819765.1 Aeromonas bivalvium | reverse complement strand
GCTGGCGGGTCTCTATCCCGGCCGCGGCGCAGGCCGCCATGAAAGGCGCCTGGAACTGGATATCGTCCTCGGGCAGGGTGACAAACAGCCCCCCCGTCTCGTCGACGCAGTGGCGGGCGATGCGCTTGAGAATGCGATTCTCCGCAATGCACTCCCTGGCCGACTCGGGATCCGTCATGGCGTAGCGCGCCCCCGAGTGGAGCAGACCATGGTTGCGCCCCGTGGTGCCGGCGGCGATGTCGTCGCGCTCGAGCAGGATGCAATCTATGCCCCTCAAGGCGCAGTCGCGCATGATACCGGCGCCAGTTGCGCCCCCTCCAATGATGACTACGCTAGTCGAGACCCTGTTCATCTTGCCCGTTTCCTTTGACTGACAGTGGTGCCAGTGTGGCCTGAGTCAGGGTAAAAATGTTTGATTTGGACCAAATTTATGAGCGTTATCGAAAGTTTTGCGCATGGAGTGGGTCACAGGTGCCGGGAGCCGTTGGCTATCCATACCAATCCTGTTGATTTATCATGGCGGCACTCAGGTGATGGTGGGTTTGACCCTTATCATTATTGGGTGTCGAGCGTTCAGCTGGTGTTTTCATGTTTGATGAAATAATTAGGGGGCAGTATGGAAGATAATCGAATGGATACTCCGACTCAGGTCAAGCAGGTGCAAGGAGAGGTGTTCATTATCGACCAGGAAGGGGCTGTCTCCCGGATGCCACCCGAGGGGCAAATCGCCGCCGGTCAGGTGATGCTGACCGGACGCCACGGTCAGGCTTGGCTGGGGAGTGATGGCCAGGCGGTGCAGGTGGGGCCCAATTGCGCCACTTGCGTCGATGAAGAGGGCAATTGGGTCAGCAGTTCCCACACCCTGACCCTCAATGGCGAGCCGGACAAGGCGCCCACCCATGTCGATCTGGAGGCGTTGCAACAGGCCATCCGCGCCGGGGTCGACCCCACGGCCGTCTTTGCAGAAACCGCCGCCGGCCCCGGGGCCACGGCGGGGGGCGGCGTGGTGGGGGCAGGCTCCAGTGCCGCCGGTTTCATCGTGGTCGACCGGACCAATGACGCCACCCTGGCCGAGGCCGGTTTCGACACCGATCATCAGAGTGCCCGCCAGGAGGTGCGTGATCGCTACGATGGCGAGTACGTGGATGCCTATGCCGCCATCACCATCTTCGAGCCCCAGACCAGCGACAACATCATCAACGCCGACGAGGTGATGAACCTCATCATCCGGGGCGAGGTCTCGGACGTGGAGGAGGGGCAACCCGTCACCGTCACCCTGATTGATCAGGATGGCAACCGCCTCACAATGACCACTGTGGTGCTGCCCGGCAACCAGTGGGCCGCCGATTTTGGCGACGTCACCGGCAAGCTGGTGGACGGCCCCCTCACCATTCATGCCCATACCGTCGATCGCTTCGGCAACGAGGCGGTCGATACCGGCCAGACCCTGCTCGACACCATCACCACCATCACGCTCGACCTGGCCGATGAGAGCGACACAGGGGCCAGCCAGACCGACGATCTGACCCGGGACACCACCCCCCTGCTGCAAGGCAAGGGGGAGCCTGGCGCCACCGTCACCCTGAGCCTCGGCGGGACCGTGATGGCCGTGCTCACCGTGGACGGCAATGGCAACTGGCAATACCCCATCCCAGATACCCTGGCCGATGGCACCTATGATTTTCGCGTCGATGCGGTGGACATCGCCGGCAACCGGGCAAGCGACACATTGGCGGTGACGGTCGACACCCGTGCCGCCATCGACATCGACGATCTCGATACCGACAGTATCCTCGGCCATGACAGTGTCACCCTGAGCGGCAGCACCACGGACGTAGAGGCGGGGCAGAGCGTCACCATCACCCTCGTCGGCCAAAACGGCCAGACCCTCTACAGCGGCAGCGCCCTGGTGGGCAGCGATGGTCGCTGGCAGTTGAACGGCCTGGATCTTTCCAACATTCAGGGCCCCTTTGAGGTGCGCGCCGAGGTGACGGATCTGGCGGGCAACCGGGTGATCGACGGGGCCCCCCTCATCGGCCAGAGCGATACCCTGACCCTGTCCGAGGCGGATCTCGCCAAGGGCCCGGTGAGCGCCACCGGATCCCTGCACACCGGGGCCGGTCTGGATGGCAATCTGCAGGTGAGCTTTGGCGCCGATCAGAGCGCCCTCGAGCAGCTCGGCCTGACCAGCCACGGCACGGCGCTCGCCTACCAGACAAGCGGTCAGACCCTGACCGCCAGTGCCGGGGGCGTCACCGTCTTCACCCTGACCCTTGCCAATGACGGCAGCTATCGTATCGTCTGGCTCCAGAGTCTGGACCACGGCCAGGACAGCCTGAACCTGCCTTTTGCCCTGGAGTACCGCGACAGCGACGGAGATCTGGTGAGCGCCAATCTTACCGTCAACCTGGTGGACAGCACGCCGCCGGACTTCACCATAGCCCCCATCAGCCTCACGGAAGATGGCTTTACCAATGCGGCGGCCGTGGTGGGGCAGAGCCAGTTTGTCGTGGGCCATCAGTCCGATCCCCTGCTGGCGGATTCCGCCGCCTTCGCCGATCAGGCCAGTACTCTGGCTCGCCTCAATGGCAGCGGCATCAGCAGCGACGGTCATGTGCTGACTTTCGAATTCAGCGGTGATCGCCTGCTGACCGGTTACTACCTGGATGGCAATGGCACGCGGGTCGAGGTGCTCAAGGCCGAGCTGACCGCCAGCCAGTCCGGCAGCGACATCGATGGCAAGATCACCGTCTCCCTCAATGGGCCCCTTGATCATCAGGGCAGCGACCAGCTCTCCCTCGGGCTCACCGTTTCCGCCAAGGAGATTGACGGTGACGAGACCCGCGCCGACCTCCAGATCGCCATCCATGACGGTGTCGATCCCGGTCTTGGCATCGACAGCGGCATCAGCCTGCAGGAAGGGGCCTCTGGCCAGACTCTGGATGGCCAGTTGCCGGTCAATGTGGGCAGCGATCGCCTGGTGTCGCTCAACTTCGAGGCAAGCCAGCCCGCCCTGGATAATCTCACCAGCGGCGGCAAGCCGACCAGCTATCAGGTCAACGGCAATGTCATCACCCTGCTGGATGCCGGTGGCAAGACCATTCTGACCGTGACCCTGGGGC
>NZ_CDBT01000018.1 GCF_000819765.1 Aeromonas bivalvium | reverse complement strand
TCACCTTCATGACCATGCCCGCCGTGTTCAACCAGCTCCCCTTCGGCCAGGGGCTGGCCCTGATCTTCTTCCTGCTGCTGGTGGTGGCGGCGCTCTCCTCCTCCATCTCCATGCTGGAGCATCTGGTGCGCTTCACCTGCGAGGAGTGGGGCTGGTCGCGCCGTGGTGCCTGCCGGGTGCTGACCCTGCTCATCATGGCGACCGGGGTGCCGGTCAGCCTCTCCTTCGGGATCTGGTCCGAGGCGACCCTGTTTGGCAAGACGCTGTTCGAGCTGCTCGACTACCTCACCTCCAATCTGATGATGCCGCTGTTCGGCCTGGTGCTGACCCTGCTGCTGGGCTGGCGACTGGGGGACAAGATGCTGCCGCAAGGGGCTCCTCCCCTGGCCCGTTTCGCCCTGCTCTGGTGCTGGCGGCTGGTGGCGCCCTTGCTCATCGCCAGCATCTTGCTGCGGGGTATCGGCTGACAGGCCGGGCAGGACGAAAAAGGGTTGGCCCATGGCCAACCCTTTTTTCATCGAGCCGCGGCCGTTACAGCAGGGGATTGGTGGGGAGGGAGCCGCGCAGCAAGCCGGCCAGCCGCTCCAGCCCCTCGGCAACGCGGGCGTCGGTGGCGGGTTGGCTCAGGCTCAGCCGTACCCCTTGCGGCGCGGCGAACTGGCCGGCGGCGAAGTGTTCCCCGCTCGCCACCCCCACCCCCTGGGCGTTGGCGGCCTCGGCAAACTCCTGGCTGCGCCAGGGCTCGGGCAGCGGCAGCCAGGCATGCATGGAGCCTTCCTGCCAGCGGGCCCCGGGCAGCAGGTGGCGCAGCAGCTCGCCGCGCCGGGTCAGGATCCGCCGCTGCTGCTCCACCAATGGCATGATCTGGTGCTGGCTCACCAGCTTGCAGGCCAGCTCGATCAGGAGCGGGCTCACCATCCAGCTCGACAGGCGCATCGCCTGGGCGAAGGCGTTGCGCAGGGGAGGGGGCGCCAGTACGAAACCGACCCGCAGGCCGCCGCAGGCGATCTTGGCCAGGCTGCCGAGGTAGATGACCCGCTCCGGCGCCAGGTTCACCAGGGGGGCCACCGGGGTGCTGGGCAGCAGGCCGTTGACGTCATCTTCGATGATCAGCAGATCGTGGCGGCGGGCGATGGCGACGACGGCCTCGCGCCTGCCCTGGCTCATGGTGGCCGTGGTGGGGTTTTGCAACGTGGGGGTGAGGTAGAGCAGCTTGGCGCGGCGGGTGCGGCAGGCCGCCTCCAGGGCATCGGGGATCAGCCCCTCCTCGTCCATCGCCAGCCCCACCACCTGATTCTTCAGCTGGCGGGCATTGCCCAGCATGCCGGGATAGCTGAGCCCCTCGCACAAGATCGTCTCCCCCACGCAGCCGGTCGCCATCAGGGAGAGCATGATGCCGTGCTGGGCGCCATGGCTGAACAGCAGGCAATCCTCGCTCCCTGCCACCCCCTGCTCGGCCAGCCAGTCGATGAACAGCTGGCGCTGGCCGGGCTGGCCCGCCTCCTTGTCATAGCCGAGCAGGGCATTGAGGTCGCCGTCCGCCACCTCGGTCAGCATGGGGCGAATGATGGCGGCCCTGTCCAGCTGCACCGGCAGGTTCTGCCACAACTCGATGCGGTGCCCTTCTTCCTTGCGGATCACCCACTCGTTGGCGGGATCCGTGCCTGCCCCCTTGACCCAGGTGCCGTGACCCACCTTGGCGGCCAGCAGGCCGCGCCGCTCCGCCTCGCCATAGGCGCGGGTGATGGTGCCGACGGTGACCCCCAGCCTGTCTGCCAGCGCCCGCATGGTCGGCAGCCGGGTGAGGGGAGGCAGGGCGCCGTCGTCGATGGCCTGCTCGATGGCCTTGACCAGCTTGAGGTAGAGGGGGCCATCGAAGGGGGTGAGGTCCGGGGTCCAGATTGTCATGGTGACAATAAATCCATTGATCCAAAGTTGTGGCCAATATAGCGTGAAATCTCCCACAACGACAATCAAGAATGGCACATTGTATCGATACAATGTGACAAGGAAGGAGTCACAAGATGACGATAGAATGGTATGCCACCCTGTTTGGTTTCGCCCTGCTTACCTGCGGCACCCCGGGTCCCAACAATCTCATGCTGACGGCTTCCGGCGCCAACTTCGGGGTGCGCCGCACCCTGCCCCACCTGATCGGGGTGGCGGTGGGCCAGCCTGTGCTGCAGCTGGTGCTGGCGCTGGGCTTTTATCCCATGTTCGAGCGCTGGCCCCTGCTCAAGCTGAGCCTGCAGGTGCTGGGCAGTCTCTACCTGCTCTGGCTGGCCTGGCGCATCGCCGTGGCCGGTGCCCCTGGCGATCCGGAGCGACGCTCGCGCCCGTTGACCCTGCTGGAAGGGCTGGGCTTCCAGTTTCTCAATCCCAAGGCCTGGATGATGGGGATCTCCGCCATCAGCCTGTTCAGCCTGCCGGGCAGCGACTACTGGCCGAGCATGGGGGGAATCATGGCCGTCTTCCCCATGGCGGGGTTTCCGGTTTGCTTCGCCTGGGTCTTGTTCGGCCATCAGCTCAGTCGCTGGATCAACTCGGACCGAGGCTGGCGCCGCCTCAATGGCAGCCTGGGGGCGCTCACCGCCCTGTGCGTGGTGATGCTCTGGTATTAATGACTGCCTGATTATTCATGCAAAGAAAATGCATTGCTGACCTTGTCGTCACGGCACAGGCTCTGCATATTAGGAGGCTTGCCGCATCGTTGGCGCCCTGTATCACCAAGAGGTTGAGATGGATCTGAACTGGTTGCTTCCCCTGGCGGGCTTTGCCCTCATCACCTGCGGCACGCCGGGCCCCAACAACATGCTGCTCACCAGCGCCGGGGCCGCCCAGGGCTTTCGCCGCTCCCTGCCCCTGCTGGTGGGGGTGGTGGGGGGGATCAACCTGATGATCCTGGCCACGGCGCTGGGGCTCGGGGTCATGTTCGAGCAGGTGCCCCTGCTGCACGACGGCCTCAAGCTGGCGGGCTCGGCCTACCTGCTCTGGCTGGCCTGGAAGGTGGCCAACGCCAGCGGTCCGGCCGAGGGCAACCGGCCGCTCATTCCGGCCCATCAGGGGGCCATGTTGCAGCTGCTCAACCCCAAGGCGTGGATGATGGCGCTCTCCGCCATCAGCGGCTTCACCCTGGCGGGGGAGGGCTATTGGCCCTCCGCCATCTGGGTACTGGGCATCTTCTTCGTGACCGGCCTCTACACGGGTGCCTTTTGGGTTCTGTTTGGCGCCCAGGTGCGCCGCCTCATCCGCACCGCCAGGGGCTGGCGTCGCTTCAACCGAACCATGGGGCTGGCCACCGCCGCCTGCGTGCTGATGATCTGGATTTAGGTGCCTGCACCTTGCCGTCTGTCTTGTTGGCCCTGCGGGGCCTTTTTTGTCCGAGGGGCTCAGTGCCCGCAATGAGAAGGAGCAGTTATGAAATGTATCGGTCTGCTGGGGGGCATGAGCTGGGAGTCCACCGTCAGCTACTATCAGGCCCTCAACCGGGGCGTGCGGGCAGAGCTTGGCGGTCTGCACTCGGCGCGGGTGCTGCTCAATAGCGTGGATTTTGCCGAGATAGAGCGGCTGCAACACGCCGGTGACTGGCCCGCTACCGCCCGCCTGCTGGCCAATGAGGCGCGCAGGCTGCAAGCCGGTGGCGCCCAGTGCCTGCTGATCGCCACCAACACCATGCACAAGGTGGCCCCCGAGATCGCCGCCGCCATCGACATTCCCCTCATCCACATCGCCGATGCCACCGCCCGTCGCCTGCAAGCCGACGGGGTGGCCCGGGTGGGCTTGCTCGGCACCCGCTTCACCATGGAGCAGGATTTCTACAAGGGGCGCCTGGAGACGCAGTTCGGACTGGAGGTGCTGGTACCAGGGGAGGCGCAGCGGGAGCGGGTGCATCGCATCATCTATGACGAACTCTGTCTCGGGCAGATCCGCGAATCGTCCCGGGCCGAGTACCTGGCCATCATCGCCGAGCTGGCCGCGGCGGGGGCGCAAGCCGTGATCCTCGGCTGCACCGAGATTGCGCTGCTGCTGGGGGACGCCCGGGCCGCCGTGCCTCTCTATGACACCACCGCCATCCACGCCGAGGCGGCGGTGGCCTGGTCTCTGGCCCGGGAGTGAGGTGCCCTGTCTGCCAGGGGCGGATCGGTTGCCCCGATCGATCCGCCCCGGGGCGCCGTTATCGATTGGGCCTCTTTTTCGCCTCATCCCTGCTCTCTTGATGCTGGTCAGATCTCATATCGACCGTTGTGGCATAGTCCTCGGGATAAAAGCGTGTAAAATTGCGCCCTGAATTTTGGCCGACCCGTCGGCCAGCCTCTCTCTCAAGCAAGGCAGACCCGGTGACAGAAGTAGACAGATTCGCAGACATTCGCCCCTATCACGACGATGAAGTTCCCGCCGCCATCGAGCGCCTCATCCAGGACGACGAGTTTATCGGCGCCATCGCCAAGTACCGTTTCGGCGCCCTGATGAGCGGGTTCGGCTGGGCGCTGCGCCCGCTGATCCGTTACTTCCTGCGTAGAAAATGGCGCCATGTGACCACTGTGCATCAGGTGCAGATGGGGGTGACCCGCTACATGTCCCGCATGATTGCCACCTCCACCAAGGGGGTGACCTTCTCCGGCATCGAGCATCTCCAGCAGGGCCAGGGCTACCTGTTTGTCTCCAACCACAGGGACATCGCCATGGATCCCGCCTTCGTCAACTGGGGACTGCATACCCACGGCTTCGAGACGGTGCGCATCGCCATCGGCGACAACCTGCTGCGCAAGCCCTGCGCCACCGAGCTGATGAAGCTCAACAAGAGCTTCATCGTCAAGCGCTCCGCCAAGGGGCCGCGGGAGATGATGAAGGCCCTCGGCGAGCTGTCCGCCTACATTGGCCAGTCGGTACACGAGGGGCACTCCATCTGGATCGCCCAGCGGGAAGGGCGGGCCAAGGACGGCGACGACAAGACGGATCCGGCCATCCTCAAGATGTTCTACGTGGACGGCAAGAAGCAGAAGATCCCGTTCGCCGACTACATGCGCAGCCTCAACATAGTGCCGGTGAGCATCAGCTACGAGCTGGATCCCACCGACAAGGCCAAGGCGCGCGAGCTCTACGAGAAGTCGGTCAACGGCAGCTACGAGAAGGGCGAGTTCGAGGATATCGAGAGCATAGTGGCCGGTATCGTCGGCCAGAAGGGGCGGGTTCATGTGGCCTTCGGCGCCCCCATCCGCGACGGCTTCGAGGATCCCGATCAGCTGGCGGCCCTCATCGACAAGGCGGTCTGGGGCAACTATCGCCTCTTCCCCGGCAACTATCTGGCGGCGGACGTGCCCGATCGGGCCAGCACCCTGGAGCAGGCGGCGTTTCTGACCCGCCAGTCCGAGGTGCCAGAGGAGCACAAGGCCATCTGGCGTGCCATGTACGCCAAGCCGGTGGAGAACGCCGGCAAGGTGCGCTGACTCAAGGCGGGATGAAAAAACGGGAGCTCAGGCTCCCGTTTTTGCGCCCGGTCAAAGTGCGACGGGCCCCTCTGGTGAATAATATTGTTTCAGATGGTACGTTTCCTCATCGCCTGACCGCCCATGCCTTGGCAAGGGCCCGCAGAGTGTGTAACAGTGTGGGCCCGGCCCGTGTTGCAGGCCGTGAGCAAACTGCTTGCAAGGAGTGCAGGCAGTCATGACAAGGACCCTTTGCGGTCCTTTTTCGTTTGTGGAAAAAGATGCTGACCAGATGCAGCAATAAGGAGTGACGGCCATGATCACCGGCAATCTCGAGACCCTGGATCGTACCCCCTTGCCCGCCCCGCTGGCGCGCATCATGAAAGAGGTGGTGATAAGCGTCGACCACTGGCTGGCCGCGCCCCTTGGCAAGGCGAACGTCGATGGCCTGCGCCTGTTCACCCTGGTGAGCGAAGAGATGACGGAACCCGCCCGCGATCGCCGCGGCGAGTTCCATGAGCAGTATCTCGACATCCAGCTGCTGCTGCGCGGCCGGGAGTGGATCGGGGTGGGCCCCCATCAATATCGGCAGGAGGGGGCGAGTCACCCCTATCCGGATCTCTGGTTCGTCGACCATGAACAGACCAGCTACCTGGCGTTGCAGCCGGGGGATTTCGCCATCTTCTGGCCCGGCGAGCTGCACCGCCCGCTCTGCACCCCGGGCGAGCCTGGCGCCGTCAGAAAGCTGGTGGTCAAGGTACACAGGGATCTGCTGCTGCCCTAGGGGCGCCCCGGCATCCCGGCACAGGAATCAAAGACTTGGTCGCCACAGGCGGCCATACGCCCCCGGCAGGGGAAATCCCATCCCTCGCGGATGACACCATACTGTCCGGCGTGACGCCGGCCCACAGGAAGATGTAGAACATGAGCAAGCTGGTACTGATCCTTAACTGCGGTAGCTCTTCCCTGAAATTTGCCGTCATGGATGCCACAACGGGTGAGGACATGCTGTCCGGCCTGGCCGAATGCTTCAATCTGGATGATGCCCGTATCAAATGGAAACTCCACGGGGTCAAGGGGGAGGCCATGCTGGGAGCAGGCGCCGCTCACCAGGCCGCCCTGGACCACATCGTGGGCCAGATCCTGCCCCAGGATCCCGCCCTGGCCGAGCAGCTGGTGGCCATCGGCCATCGCATCGTGCACGGTGGCGAGCAGTTCTCCCGCTCGGTGCGCATCGATGAGGCGGTGATCGCCGGCATCGAGGCCGCCATTCCGTTCGCCCCCCTGCACAACCCGGCCCACCTCATCGGCATTCGCGCCGCCTTGAAGGTGTTCCCGGCCCTGGCCGACAAGAACGTGGCCGTGTTCGACACCGCCTTCCACCAGACCCTGCCCGAGGAGGCCTATCTCTACGCGCTGCCCTATCCCCTCTACAAGGAGCACGGCATCCGTCGCTATGGCGCCCACGGCACCTCCCATCGCTTCATCGCCGAAGAGAGCGCCAAGGTGCTGGGCAAACCGCTCAATGAACTCAACATCATCAACTGCCACCTGGGCAATGGCGCCTCCGTCTGCGCCATCAAGAACGGCGAGTCCGTCGACACCTCCATGGGGCTGACCCCGCTGGAAGGGCTGGCCATGGGCACCCGCTCCGGGGATATCGATCCTGCCGTGGTCTTTTTCATGCACGATCAGCTGGGGTTCAGCGTGGATGAGATAAACCATGTGCTGACCCGAGAGTCCGGCCTGCTGGGGCTGACAGAAGCGAGCAGCGATTGCCGCTATGTCACGTCCAACTACGCCAGCGACGCAGGCGCCAAACGGGCGCTTGATCTATTCACCTACCGGGTTGCCAAGTATGTGGGTGCTTACGCCGCCGCCCTGGATGGCCGCCTGGACGCCCTGGTGTTCACCGGTGGCATCGGCGAGAACGCCGCCATGGTGCGGGAGATGGTGCTGGCACGGCTGGCCCTGTTCGGCTTCAAGGTCGACAAGGAAGCCAACAATGCCGCCGTGCTCGGTGGCGAGGGGCCCATCACGGCCGAGGGCAGCCGCCTGGCCCTGGTGATGCCCACCAACGAAGAGCTGGTGATCGCCCGCGACGCCCTGGCCCTGGTTGGCTGAGGCGCCCCAGCCTGATACACAGCGCCGGCCATGGGCCGGCGCTGTCGTCTGAGGGCCGGGCGGGTTTGACATATGACGGCAGATCCGTAGTCTGACCGACTCGTTTGATGAGAGGAGCTAACGGCATGAGAGAGGCATTTTTCGCCTGGTTGACGGGGCAGGGCATCGAATTGACCAGCATGATGATGCTGGTCATTGCCATCGGTTTCATCCTGCTCACCTCTCTGGTGCTGCATCTGGTGCTGCATCGCTATGTGCTGGTGGCTCTGACCCGGCAGCTGGGGCGCTGGTTGCAGGTCTGGCTGCCGCCCCAGTTGCAGCAGAAGATGTTCAACCGTTTCGCCTTCGCCCTGCAGGGGGCCGTGCTGCTGGCCCAGGCCGAGATCTGGCTGCTGGGCTATGTCGAGAGCCTGCACCTGATCGAGACGGTGGCCCAGCTCTGGATCCTGTTGTTCCTGCTGCTGGGGGGCTTCTCCATCCTCGATTGCGTGCTCTTCATCAGCCGCCGCGCCCCTGTGGGCAGGACGCTGCCCCTGCGGGGCATCTTCCAGGGGGTCAAGCTGATGGGCAGCATACTGGTCGGCATAGTGATGCTGGCCCTGCTGATGGGCAAGTCCCCCCTGATACTATTCAGCGGCCTGGGGGCCATGACGGCGGTGCTGATGCTGGTGTTCAAGGATCCCATCCTGGGTCTGGTGGCCGGGATCCAGCTCTCTGCCAACAGCATGCTCAACGTCGGCGACTGGTTGCAGATGGACAAGTACGGCGCCGATGGCGAGGTGATCGACATCGGCCTCACCACGGTAAAGGTCTCCAACTGGGACAAGACCATCACCACCATTCCCACCTATGCCCTCATCTCGGACTCCTTCAAGAACTGGCAGGGGATGACGGAGGCGGGGGGGCGCCGCATCAAGCGCTGCGTCAACATCGACATGACCAGCGTGCGCTTCCTCGAGCGCGACGAGTTGCAGCAGCTGGCCCAGGCCAGGTTGCTGGCCCCCTATCTGAGCGAGAAGGAGCAGGAGCTCTCCCGCCACAACCAGCCCCTGGGGGAGGAGCTGGCGTGCCCCATCAATGGTCGCCACCTCACCAACCTCGGCACCTTCCGCACCTACCTGCAAGCCTATCTGAAGGCCCACCCCGCCATCCGCCAGGACATGACGCTGATGGTGCGGCAGTTGGCGCCCACTTCCGACGGCATCCCGCTGGAGATCTACTGCTTCACCTCGACCACGGCCTGGGCCGAGTACGAGGGGATCCAGGCCGACATCTTCGATCACCTGTTTGCGGTGATTGGCGCCTTCTTCCTGCGGTTGCACCAGACGCCGACCGGTTACGATCTGCGCGCGTTGCAGGGCTCCCTGCCGGTACGCGAGCGTCTGAGCCAGCGCGCCTGAGGCGCCGTGGATTTGCCAGTTGAATTTTTAGCCGCCGCGAAGAAGAATAGCGGGCCGTTTAAGGCGGTCGGCGCGGCCCGTGCCCGCCGGGGTTCAGTCATCATCACAGGACATTTATGAACAGCCTTCGTTTCTCCCTGGCCAGCCTGCTGCTTGGCCTGATCGTCACCAGTGCGCCGAGCTGGGCCCTGGAATACCCGCTGCCGGCGGCCAACAGCCGCCTCATCGGTGAAAACATCCAATATCAGGTGCCCGAGGGCAAGGGGACCCTGGAAGATATCGCCGCCCGGTATCAGCTCGGTCTCACCAACCTGATGGAAGCCAACCCTGGGGTGGATCCCTTCCTGCCGCGCCCCGGCAGCACCCTGACCATTCCCCATCAGCTGATCCTGCCGGATGCCCCCCGGGAGGGCATCGTCATCAACGTGGCCGAGATGCGCCTCTATTACTACCCCAAGGGCCAGCAGGTGGTGGAAGTGCTGCCCATCGGCATAGGTCAGCTCGGCACCGACACCCCGGAAGACTGGGTCACCAGCATACAGCGCAAGAAGGCCAACCCGACCTGGACCCCCACCGCCAAGGTGCACAAGGAGTACGCGGCGCGCGGCGAGACCCTGCCCGCGGTCTGGCCGGCCGGGCCGGACAACCCCATGGGGCTGTTTGCGCTCTATATCGGCAACCTCTACGCCATCCATGGCACCAATGCCAACTTCGGCATCGGCCTGCGGGTGAGCCACGGCTGCGTGCGCCTGCGTAACGACGACATCGAGTACCTGTTCAACAAGGTACCGGTCGGCACCCGGGTCCAGTTCGTCAACCAGCCCATCAAGGCCAGCGCCGAGCCCGACGGCCGCCGTTACCTGGAGGTGCACCAGCCCCTGTCGCGCACCGAGGAGGAGATGGCGTCCAAGGTGCCGGCCCCGCTGCCCATGACCCAGGCCATCACCCGTTTCCTGGCCCACGCCGACAGCGACTCCCAGCGGGTCAAGCAGGCGCTGGAGCAGCGGACCGGCATGCCTCTGGCCATCAATCTGTAAGGCGAAGGGGAACTTCGCCCTTCAGGGGATCCGGCTGCCATGGGCCGGCATCCCCCCGGCCCCTGCCACGGCAGGGGCTTTTTGCTGTGAGTCGCAGCACAATATCTGGTTTTTAAACCCCTGATTGGTCAGTTAATTAGAGGAAAAACGTTTTCCAACTGTTTTTTATTTGTTAAAAACAGTTGAGAAGAGGGGATCGGCTGATTAAGCTAGGGCGTTTTTTTAAGGAGGGTCCGTCCATAGAACGGGCCCCTGAGTCACATAAGGGAGTATTGCATGACAGCTAGCACGCCTATGTTAATCACCTTCTTGGTGTACATATTGGGCATGGTGCTGATCGGTTTCATCGCCTATCGCGCCACCAAGAACTTCGATGACTACATCCTCGGCGGTCGCCGCATGGGGAGCTGGGTCACCGCCCTCTCCGCCGGGGCCTCCGACATGAGTGGCTGGCTGCTGATGGGCCTGCCCGGCGCCGTCTACCTCGGCGGCATCTCCGAAGGCTGGATCGCCATCGGCCTCATCATAGGCGCCTACTTCAACTGGCGTCTGGTGGCCGGTCGTCTGCGGATCCACACCGAGCGCAACAACAACGCCCTGACCCTGCCGGACTACTTCACCTACCGCTTCGAGGACAAGAGCCGGGTGCTGCGCATCCTCTCCGCCCTGGTGATCCTGCTGTTCTTCACCATCTACTGCGCCTCCGGCGTGGTGGCCGGTGCCCGCCTGTTCGAGAGCACCTTCGGCATCGACTATGACACCGCCCTCTGGATCGGCGCCGCCGCCACCATCACCTACACCTTCTTCGGCGGCTTCCTCGCGGTGAGCTGGACCGATACGGTGCAGGCGACCCTGATGATCTTCGCCCTGATCCTGACCCCGGTGTTCGTCATCATCGCCGTCGGCGGCGTCGACAGCGCCATGGTGGAGATTGCGGCCAACAACGCCAGCCATCTGGACATGTTCAAGAACCTGGACGTGATCGCCATCGTCTCCCTGATGGCCTGGGGCCTGGGCTACTTCGGCCAGCCCCATATCCTGGCCCGCTTCATGGCGGCCGGATCCCACCAGACCATGGTCAACGCCCGTCGCATCAGCATGACCTGGATGGTGCTCTGCCTCGGCGGCGCCGTCGGTGTCGGCTTCTTCGGCCTCTCCTACTTCGCCAGCTTCCCCGAGCAGGCAGGCGGAGTGAGTGCCAACCCGGAGCGGGTCTTCATCGAGCTCTCCAAGATCCTGTTCAACCCCTGGATAGCCGGTATCCTGCTCTCCGCCATCCTGGCGGCGGTCATGAGTACCTTGAGCTGCCAGCTGCTGGTCTGCTCCAGTGCCATCACGGAGGATCTCTACAAGCCCTTCCTGCGCAAGAACGCCAGCCAGACCGAACTGGTCTGGGTCGGCCGCGCCATGGTGCTGCTGATCGCCGTCGTGGCCATCCTGGTGGCACGGGATCCGGACAACCGGGTACTGGGTCTGGTGAGCTACGCCTGGGCCGGCTTCGGTGCCGCCTTCGGCCCCCTGGTCATCTTCTCCGTGCTCTGGCCGCGCATGACCCGCAACGGCGCCCTGGCCGGCATGCTGGTCGGTGCCGTCACCGTCATCGTCTGGAAACAGTTCGGCTGGCTGGGCCTGTATGAAATCATCCCGGGCTTCGTGTTCGCCAGCATCGCCATCCTGGTGTTCAGCCTGCTGGACAAGGCGCCTTCCCGTGCCATGAGCCAGCGTTTCGCCGAGGCAGAGCAGGAGTATCGTGCTCCCGTGACGGCCGCCTAAGCGTCCTCGCCTGATACAAGAAGCCCCGCATCGCGGGGCTTCTTTTTTTATCTGCGCTGGCGCGTCAGCCTGCGCACATCGGCGCGGGCCGCGGTGCAGGCCCTGGCCAGCCAGTCCGTGCGCCTCTTCTCGCTGGCGGTGTGGACCGGCCCCAGGTGCTGCTGATGGCTGAGCCTGATGCCACACAAGCCCAGCACGGGTTTGCCAAGGGTGCGACCTATGGGATCCCCCAGCCACCAGCGGTAGTACCAGGGCGGGCTGTCCATGGTGAGCAGCAGGCGCGCCGTCTTGCCGGCGAGCAGCTGCTCCGGGTGCGCCTTGCCCGCCTGGTAGCGAAAGGCAAACCCGGGCAGCAGGGTTCTGTCCAGCAATCCCTTGAGCCGGGCGGGCAGGCTGCCCCACCAGACGGGGGAGACGATCACCAGATGCTGGGCCGCCGTCAGGCTCTGCTGCAATGCCAGCAGATCCGCCTCGAGCGGCGGCATCTGATCATAGCCATGGCGCAGGTCCGGTTCGAAGGCCAGCTCGCCGATATGGAGCAGGGTGACCCGGGCGCCGCTGGCCTCGGCGCTGCGGGCATATTCGCGGGCCAGGGCATGGCAGAGGCTGTCGGGTTTGGGGTTGCCGTTGATGACAAGCAGGTTGGGGGTCATGGTATGGCTCCTTGAAGTGAGCCGCCATTACACCCCTTGTCCCATGGGACAGAGTCAAGCCACCTTGTGCGCCCGCTCTGCACTCTCCTGCTGGACCCGGGCTTCAGACTCGCGCTGGACGGGGGCACCATAGCGGCAGGGGTGTTGCGCCAGCAGGGCGGCGCACTGGCTCAAGGCCTGGTGCTGCCCTTGCAGCCTGGCCATCTCTGCCTCTATCTGCGCCAGCTTGCCCGCCACCAGTTGCTCCACCGCCTGCCAGGGAAACTCGGCGAGACGGGTGAGGCCAGCCAGCAAGGGGACCAGCTCGCTCAATTTGCAACCGAGCTGCTGGGCCTCGCGGATAAAGGCGACCCACTCCAGATCCTCGGCCCGGTAGACGCGATACTTGCCGCGCCGCCTGGGCTCGGGTAGCAGCCCGAGCTGCTCGTAGAGACGGATGGCCTTGGGGGTGGTGCCCGCCAGCCGGGCAAATTCGCCGATATACATGCTGCCGCTCGCAAAGATGGTGTGAAAGGAGCCTCACTATAGGCCAGCGTCAGGGGGGAGAGAATCCCCATGGGGGAGCCAGCGCCGCAGATGCTGCACAAACAGGGCGGGCTGCTCTATGGGGTAGAGGTGGCCAGCATGTGGCACCAGCAGGCGCTCGCAGGCGGGAATGGCCCGGCCCAGGGCCTCGCCTGCCAGTGCAAACAGTGGCCTGGTATCCGCCCCCTGTACGATGCAGGTGGGCAGCTTGAGTGTGGCAAGATGCTCTGGCGACCAATCCGGCCGCTCGTTCTGGCTCAGTTGTTTGGGCAGGCTGCCAGCCTCCGCCAGCTGGGCCTGCTGCCACTTGAGGGGTTGCGCTGCAAAGTAGCCCGGGCGGCCACCTGAGCCATCGATCAGGGTTGCCACGGCTTCTTGCAGCAACCCTGCCCCAATCTGACCAAACACGGGGCCGAACATGGCGCCGGCATCGGCCATAAAGGCGGCAAGACCCTGCTCATCCAACGCCCCCGGGCAGCCCGGCTCCACCAGATAGAGGCTCTGGACGCACTCCGGTGCCTGCAAGGCAGCGGTCAGGGCCACATCCGCGCCATAAGACCAGCCGACCAGATGGACAGGCCCGACGGCCAGCTGTGCCAGGAGCGCCAGCAGATCGCCTGCGTGGGTATCAAGGCCGAAGGGCCCCTCTTTGCCCGCCTCGCCAAAGTGGCGCAGGGTGGGGGCATAGACGCTGTAATGGTGTGAGAGCGGCTCGATATGCTCGAGCCAGAGGGTATGGTTGGCCAGCGCGCCGTGGATCAGCAGCAGCGGCTCGCCGGAACCGGCCTGCAGGCAGGGCATTGGGCTGCCATTGATGAGAAAAGTGTGAGTCTGTGACTGCATATCAACGCCCCCTCGGCGTGTCATGGAAGCGAAAAATAGATGGCAAGTGCCCTGCGTCCCTCAAAATGATGGGTGTCCCAGATTGACTGCCAGTTTGCTATCGAGATAGTGGGCATCCCTGATGTTTTGGCATCGTAAGCACAAAAGCCAAATCAAACTGAAACTGCCTAGCGTTGCGAATCCGTTTTAAAGCGTGGTTGTGTGCGTATTCATTGGACATGATGAACAATTAAAGAACGACCATTAGCATGTAATTCAGGGGTGATTTCATACTGCCCTTTAATTTCAAAGTTATAATCCCAGCGACCAACCTCTTTCTTATATGACTTGGCTTCAATCTGCCCTTTAGGTAAGCGTTCTATAACACCTTCCTTGACTAATTGGATGCAGAATCCTTCATCTGCCTCACCTGATTCAACAATCCGTTCAACCTTTGCTAGGTCAGCAAGCATGTCTGTACAATCCTCCTTGCTTGCACCTTTGAAATACTTCAACTCTATAACAATTACTTTTGATGGGGTTTGGATATGCAAGTCAACCCTGCTTTTACGATTTGCAGTCGAACGACCTCGTAAACGATACGATTGATAATCGTGCTGCAAAATGTGTTCAAAGCGGATTATTGCCTCTGGCAAAGCTTTATAAAGCTCACCAAATAATACAGATTGAAAATCAACTTCCTTGTTTATGGGGTAAGGCTTGTCAATTCTTTCCATTGAGCACTCTAATGCTTCCAATATTTCTTTTTTCACTAATTATTCCTAATCAAGTGATTTGGACGTCTAAGCAGAATGGTGGGTGTCCCAGATTGACTGTTTCCTATTACTCACATTCACCACAAATCAGGACTGACAGGGGGCATCCAGCTTGTGAGGAACATCTGCTCTCGAGAGAGTGGGTGCCACAGTTTTTCCAGGCAACAACCTGCTCGCGATCAATTGCGTGGTGAGGCCGGCAATGACATTTTTCAACCAGCACAAGCTGGCATTGCGATCGTCTCGTCGATGCCACGCCATATATATGGTGGATGCAGGCACCTGTAGTGGCAATTTGCGCGTGACGATATCGCCACGGGCCACACTGTCGGCCACGATGGGATAAGGCAGCACGGTAATGAGCGACGTCGTGCGTACCAGCTCGATGGCCCCCGCAAAGCTGTTTAACGTCATGGCTAGTCGTCGTCTCAGGCCTTGCTTGGCCAGACATGTATCGACAATACCTTGTGCCTGCCCCGACAGGGAAACCAATAACTGATCAGCCGCAATAAAGTCCTCCAAGGTCAGTATGCCTTTGGCCAGCACATGGTTTGGTGCCATGGCCACCACGAATGGGTTTTCGAACAATACCTGCATTTGCACATGTTCAGATCCTGCATCCGAGCTACCCAAGACCAAGTCGGCTTCGGCGTCTTCAAGTTGCTGCGTCATCTGTCCTACATACGGGACCGCATGAATATTGATGCCCGGGGCATGGGCTTCGATGTGCTGACGCAATGGCCCCCAATACAAACTGGTCAATCCGTTGGTCAAGGCAATACGAAAAGTTTGCTCACTGCTGGCCGGGTCAAAAGCGGGAGGGGCAACGGCATGGCGAATATCACTTAACGGCGCCGCAATTTGCTGCCACAGCGCCACGGCAAACGGCGTAGGCTTCAGCCCGCGCCCTGCCTTGACGAACAGTGGATCCTGCCATGTATGGCGCATACGGGTAAGCGCATTGGACACCGCAGGTTGAGTCATGGCCAGGCGCTGGGCGGCTGTGGTGACGGACTGCTCTTGCATGATGGCGTCGAAGATCACCACCAGATTCAAGTCCGCTTTACTCATGGAGCCTCTCCTTTTGCACAATACATCCCTGTTGAACAAGATATCTTTCAACCAATACATCACTAAATTCAATGCATCATATATTAATCATCAATTAGACCGCATGAATCAAACCGCACAAACTGCACTCCGTTGACCACAGAACCACGAATTCAACCAAGTGACCAAACAGCACAAGCTAAAAACAACGGAGCACGCACCATGAACCAAGCAGTTAACGCCAGTCAAACCACAACCCCAATCATTAACAGCACCATGCAGGCCGCTTACATTGAAAGTTACGGTGAGCAAAGTCCGTTGATGATTGGCACTCGCCCCATCCCCACACCCGCCGCTGACCAGGTGCTGATTAGAATCGCCGCTGCGGGCGTGAACCCAGTGGATTTTCATATCCGCAACGGCTTGATCGCCGACACCAAGGTCCACACTCTGCCGTTGATTCTGGGCTGGGATGCCGCAGGCACAGTGGTCGCCAAAGGCGCCGATGTGACACACCATGAATTAGGCGACGAGGTGTTTGTGTTTGCCCCCATCGCCCAGCAAGGCACCTATGCCCAATACCTGGCCGTCGATGCAAACCTGGTGGTGGCCAAACCCAACACCATCAACATGACAGAAAGCGCAGGAGTGCCGCTGGCGGCCACAACCGCGTGGCAAGGCTTGGTAACAGAGGGGGGCTTGCAGGCAGGTCAAACCGTTCTGATAGTGGGCGCAGCAGGAGGCGTCGGCGGCTTCGCAGTGCAAATGGCAAAAGCCTTGGGGGCGCATGTTGTTGCGAGCGCATCGGGTAAAAACCAAGCCTATGTCACTGGCTTGGGTGCCGATGAATTTATCGACTACAAGACCACACGTTTTGAAGACAGGGTCAACCAGCCGGATCTGGTCTTTGTCATCAGCAGCGGTGGCGACCTGGTAAAACGCGCTCTCAATGTCGTGCGCCCTGGTGGAACCGTGGTGTCTACGCTGGACGACGTGGCAGCCGAAGAGTGGGACGCCAATCAAGTCACGTTTAAACGTATGTGGGTGCAACCCAACGCCGACGACTTGGCCATCATTGCCAACATGATTGACCAAGGCCAAGTAAAGGTACGACTCGACCGCGTCTACACCCTTGCACAAGCCAGCGATGCCTTAGCGCGCAGCGAAGCGCAACTTGCCGTGGGCAAGATCGTCATTGAAATGATTTAACTAAATCACTGACAGAGGACACCCACTTTGCCAGGCAAGCCTGCTATTGAGGAGGTGGGTGTCCTAGATTTTTGGCTATTGAGGGGGTGGGTGTCCCAGGTTTTTTTCGAGAGAAGGGTTAGCCAGCCTCACTCGGCAGTATGAGCAATAACTTCAGCCACTCAAACAAGTAACTAGCCACTAGGTTGAGGGCAATGCCGCTGAGGATGGCAACACCGAGAGTTAACCACGGATGGCGGGCGATCTTGCGGTTCAACCATTCCAATCCGCGGACATGTACGGGTCGCTGAATTCGATAGAGCTCCGATCGAAGTTCGCTCATGTGCGAAGCGAGTGGACCCCCCTTGACGTAGCGCTCTTCACAGACTCGACACACGCTCGGGTGGTCCAGCGAGTTCAGTATGTCTTGTTTGTTGTCGTTCCAGTCAAACAGGCATCCACGTGTGGGAGTGTGAGCGAGCTTCTCTTTGGTTGTGGGTGGGAGTGAATTCGACGAGGCGTGGAATGCAACCAGCAACTGGTACAGGTTGCGATACACGAAGGCGTTGAAGCTATATCCATGTTGAATTAACAGTGGGGCAATATCGTACACAGATATCACTACCCGATTTCCTTTGAGCCGACGCATGTAGTACTCATCTTCGAGAGGCGCATCTATGATGGCCACAAGAATGTCGTAATCGTCCGGCTTCGCGATAAGTTCATCTAAGTCATCGTCGCTGTAATTGGTACGGCCACATCCAGGTTCGGGTAAGGACAGCTCGTCGATCGCGGCAAGGTTCTCTATATCGAAAAAGTTGCTCTGCCACGGCTCCAGTCTTTCAACGTCAAGGCGCGGTCGTAGAGGCCCGAGAAATGTTACAGCGATCCTTAACTTCTTTGGTGACGAGACTTGGGAGATCATGCGGCTCCTTCGAGGAGTTTCAGGCTGGCTAACGCCTGAGTTAAGCCGACCAGCAGCGAGGTGGTGTCCAAGTGCGAATATAGCCGAAGGCACGCACTTTGGCGTCGCCCTGATGTGGGTTTGGATAGAGCGAATTTTTAGGTGCCAGGCGGAGAGGTCTGATCGTCGATGTCATAACTGATTGTGACAGGGGTGTAGTGGTCAACTAAATC
>NZ_CDBT01000017.1:215448-234326 GCF_000819765.1 Aeromonas bivalvium | reverse complement strand
TGTTCTTGGTCGAGCTGGGTGCCTCAATGATGGTGGCATCGACCAAGGTGCCTTGAGTCATCATGACGCCTGCTTCGGCCAGCCAGCGATTGATGGTCTTGAACAATTGGCGGGCCAGTTGATGCTGCTCCAGCAGGTGGCGGAAATTCATGATGGTGGTGCGGTCCGGCAAGGCGCTATCCAGGGATAACCGGGCAAACAGACGCATGGAGGCGATTTCGTACAGAGCATCTTCCATCGCGCCATCGCTCAGGTTGTACCAATGCTGCATGCAGTGAATGCGTAGCATGGTTTCCAGCGGATAAGGTCGCCGGCCATTACCAGCCTTGGGGTAAAACGGCTCGATGACTTCCACCATGTTTTGCCATGGCAGAATCTGCTCCATGCGGGACAAGAAAATCTCTTTTCTGGTCTGACGGCGCTTACTGCTGAATTCACTGTCGGCGAAGGTGAGCTGATGACTCATGATGAACCCTGTTCCATGGCTCCAGATGACAAACATGATCTCATATCAGGGACTTGTTCGCACCTTCCCTAACTATCCACCATTCTGCAAAAGATAAAAAATATGAGCATCCTTTGGTGAGATGAAGCGTCTTCTGGATAACACCGATGTTGATGGAGTCATTATGTTTCAGATTTTCACCGACCTAGCCAGCTGGCTGGTCTACGAGCAATTGGGCCTGAGCCCGCAAACCAAGCTGGGGGATGCGCTGCATTTCTTCGTGGAGGATGTGAGCAAGATCTTTGCCCTGCTGCTGGTCATGATTTACATCGTGGCCATGTTGCGGGCCTCCCTGAATGTTGAACGGGTGAGGGACTATTTGGCGGGCAAGCACAGAGGGTTGGGCTATCTTCTTGGCTCCGGCTTTGGTGCCATTACTCCCTTCTGCTCCTGTTCCAGTATCCCTGTGTTCCTCGGCTTTACCTCGGCCGGTATCCCGCTCGGGATCACCATGGCCTTTCTCATTACCTCACCGCTTATCAACGAAGTGGCCGTCCTGTTGCTGGTCAGTCTGTTGGGCTGGAAGTTTACCCTGATTTACGTGGCGGTCGGCATGGCGGTTGGCATGCTGGGTGGGGCGTTTCTGGACAAGATCAAGGCCGAGCGCTGGCTGGCTGATTTTGCCGCTGAGGCCCTCAAGCAGGGGCAGCATCAGCAAGGTGATATCGTCCAGCAGCATACCGATGCCCCGAGCCTCTCGCTGGCCAAGCGACATGCCTTTGCTAAAGATGAAACCCTCACCATCTTCAAACGGGTATGGCTCTGGGTCATTGTGGGTGTGGGGCTTGGTGCCGCGCTTCATGGCTTTGTGCCTGATGGCTGGATTGCCTCACATCTTGGTGCAGGCCAATGGTGGTCAGTGCCTGTGGCGGTTCTCATCGGCATTCCCCTCTACTCCAATGCCACCGCAGTGATCCCGGTGATGGAGAGCTTGATTGTCAATGGGCTGCCGATTGGTACGACACTGGCTTTTTGTATGAGCACAGTGGCGGCCAGTTTTCCTGAATTTATTCTGCTCAAACAAGTGATGAAGTGGCAGTTACTGGGCACCTTGCTGCTGGTGCTACTGGTTTCCTTCACGTTGGTTGGGTGGGTGTTTAACTTCGTATCGCCGTTAATTTCTTGATGAGGAATATGAGATGAAAAATGTAAAAGTGCTCGGCATCGGCTGCGCCAACTGCAAGAACACAGTTCAACTTATCCAGCAGGTGGTGGATGAGCTTGGTGTGTCAATTCAGCTTGAGAAGGTGGAGTCATTGCCCGAGATAATGAAGTACAAGGTGATGTCTACGCCAGCAGTCGTCATCGATGACAAGGTAGTACATGCCGGTGGGATACCTGCCAGAGAGGCGGTGCAAAGCTGGTTCTGATACACGCAGGGGCAGGTTATCCCGCCCCTGCTACTTAATTACCTCAGCAACAGCAGAGAGGCTTTGGTCGTTTTCAGTATCCCCGTTGTCGTGCTTCCCACAATGAACTGCCTGATCCGTGAGTGACCGTAAGCCCCCATCACGATAAGGTCGCAGCCCACCTCGGAGGTATGCTGGCAAATCACTGGCACCACCTCTCCTTGCAGCAGCATTGCTTCAACTCTGATACCTGCACTTTTCAACACCTGTTTGGCTTGTGCCAGCTGCCGTTCGTGCTCGTCACTTGGTTCGCCAACCATCACCAGCTCACACTCAAGCCCCTTGAGCAGTAGGCTGCTTGCGATCAACTCCAGTACCTTCTTGGCAGTCGGGCTGGCGTCATAGGCAAACAGGAAGCGGCTTGGGGCCTGAAAGCCCGGCTGCACCACCATGATGGGATTAGCCAGGGTGCGGATGACGTTTTCGATATTGCTGCCAATCAAGTCATGGGTATGGGTCGTGCCCTGTTTGCCCATGATCAACATCCGCATACCGGATGAGAGCTCCTGGGTCGTCTCTACCAGCTGGCCGTGGCGTTGCACTGTCTCGACCACTGTCATACCCAAGTCAGCAAGATACTCCTTGCCGCTGTTGAGCAGCATCCGTCCCTGCTCATGGGCGAGGCGGCTGCGTTGATGATCCAGCTCGGCGAGCTCCTTGAGTAAATGCTCGCGACTACCCAAGCCGATGTTGCCGGAGAGATCGGCCTGTCCTTCAAACTCGTTTTTTTCCAATACGTGCAGTAAGGTGACGGGCAACTCAGTGTTGGCAGAGGCCCATGCCGCCGCATCACACACTGCTGTCATGGCTGGGGAGCCATCGATACAGGCAAAAATGTTTGTCATGATGAATTCCTTCTTGTGATCAGTGTCCAGCCAGCAGCTTTTCAACTTCTTCGGGTTTGTCGTGAACACCAAAGCGGTCAACGATAGTGGCACTTGCTTCGTTCAGACCGATCAGCTCGACTTCGGTGCCCTCACGGCGGAACTTGATGACCACCTTGTCCAGCGCAGTGACAGAACTGATGTCCCAAAAGTGAGCGTGAGTCAGGTCGATCACCACTTTCTCCACCACTTCCTTGAAGTCGAATCCGGCAAAGAACTGCTCGGCGCTGGCGAAGAACACCTGGCCCCGCACCTGATAGGTGCGTACCTCGCCGTTTCGCTCGCTGTCACTCTTGACCAGCATGAAGCGGGCGACCTTGTTGGCAAAGAACAGTGAGGCTAACAGCACACCGACAAATACCCCGAGTGCCAGGTTATGAGTAGCCACAACTACGATAACCGTGGCTACCATCACGATATTGGTGGAGAGCGGGTGCTTTTTCAGGTTGCGCAGTGAATCCCAGGAGAACGTCCCGATAGAGACCATGATCATTACGGCCACCAGTGCCGCCATGGGAATTTGGCGGAGCCATTCATCCATAAAGACCACCATCAGTATCAGGATCACGCCCGCAGCAAAGGCCGAGAGGCGGCCACGGCCACCGGATTGGATGTTGATAATGGATTGGCCAATCATGGCGCAACCCGCCATGCCGCCCATCAGGCCCGCACCGATGTTGGCAACCCCTTGGCCCTTGCATTCGCGATTGCGGTCGCTGCTGGTATCCGTCAGGTCATCGACAATGGCTGCCGTCATCATGGATTCGAGCAGACCGACCACAGCCAGACCCGCAGAGTAGGGGAAGATGATCGCCAGCGTCTCCAGATTCAGCGGCACCTCGGGCCACAGGAAGATGGGCAGGGTATCGGGCAGTTCGCCCATATCGCCTACAGTGCGGATATCGATCCCCATGGTAATGGCGACTGCCGTCAGGATGACGATGCAAAGCAGCGGAGAAGGCACCAGCTTGCCCACCACCGGAATAAGCGGGAATAGATAGATGATGCCAAGGCCCGCCGCCGTCATGGCGTAGACCTGCCAGGTGACATTGGTTAGCTCCGGTAGCTGGGCCATAAAGATGAGGATCGCCAACGCATTGACGAAGCCGGTGACCACGGAGCGGGAGACAAACCGCATCAGGCTGCCCAGTTTCAAGTAACCCGCCGCGATCTGGAGTACCCCAGTGAGCAGGGTTGCGGCCAGCAGATATTGCAGACCATGATCTTTGACCAGGGTCACCATCAACAGCGCCATAGCGCCTGTGGCTCCCGAGATCATGCCAGGACGACCGCCGACAAAGGCGATGACCACAGCGATACAGAAGGAGGCATAGAGGCCAACCTTGGGGTCTACTCCAGCGATGATGGAGAAGGCGATGGCTTCTGGGATCAGCGCCAGGGCGACCACGATTCCGGCTAACAGGTCGCCACGGATGTTGGAGAACCACTCTTGTCTTGCACGTTCTAGCATTGGGGGATTTTCTCGCTTGTTTAGGATCCATAGCGCAACGCATCCACCGACTTGGGGGTCAGATGGAGTTCGGGCAGGATCAGATTGTTGTATTGGGATCTAATGGGTGTAAAAAAGCGCTCCGGTTGTGATAACCAGAGTCAGGCGGCAGGAGCCGCAGAGGGAGGGGTTAGGGCGGCGTTACAGTCACGCCAGTATGCGATTTGTTCATGGGCTGCGGATGATAGCAGAGAAGCGCTTGCACAGGTAGGGTTATCGTGCCTAGCAAAAACACCTTTTAACTTTTCCGCCCTACAGGGCGAATATAACCACATCTTAACTGAGGTTACATTTCTGTTTTCTGTTTTCTGTTTTCTCTCTGTGTATGAGTTTTCAATCCATTACCAAGTGATAGAACATTAATTTATTATGTCAATCCAATTAGTCTTGGTTTATAAGAGCGATTTTTATTTGTTATTTTCAATAAAATCGTGTGAGGGGTTGTAAAACTGGTTTCTCTTCGCTGCGCAGCAGCGGAATGTTCAAACGCTGAAATTTAATTCAAGCTCTCATAATTAGTAAATGGACAGTTTTCCGAATTTTTCAAGTGGGGGGGAGTGAAAAACTTTTGAAAATCATTCTGTTTGGTGGAAGTTTAACCAACTTAGATGATTTTATCCTCTCAGCCCCCGACTTATTGCTTATTGGCAAACCCCATGCTCAACCTGTCCCACAAGATCGACAACCGCCTGAACACCCATCGGAGTAGTCAATAGATCGGCAGGTGCTACGCCACCAAGGCTCCATGCAGGACGGTGTAACCACGACAATGCCATGACGGCATCGTTTTCCTGAAGGGACAGTGCGGCATCAAGGGCGAGCACTACTCCATACACCCTGACACCTTGTGATATTGATAGAGGGGTATCTGCTCTGAGCCTGCGAGTAACAGTGCTCTGGCTAATACCAGCCAGCTTACATATCACACCAACATTAGTTCTAACAAGCGCAGCTAGCTGATGGATGATGTCCGCAGGAACTCCTGCCACAATCCACAGGTGAGCACTCAGTGCGTCACGAGGAACACCCAAGGGGTCAAGGAGTGTTGCTCTAAGGCTCGGATTATGGACTGCATCGGGTGTCATGTTACATTCCTCTGTCTGCATGTGCTCTTTATCATGCCCTATCTCACCCCACACTGTCGTGCCCAGTGCTCAACAAAGTTTGCACATGTTGCAGGGCTGACACTTGGTTTCCAACCAACTAGGTTAGTGTCTTGATTTATTGATGGACATCATGAGCAACCCCGAGCAATATTCTATAGTTTCGAAGAGTTCGATTAGGAATAGGGACTATGCCTATTTATACAAGTGTTTTAAAGTTGGATAAACCAATCGGGACACCACCCCATCAAGTAGAGGTAAGCGTCTATTCCAGCCCATATGGTGGCTACATAAGAGTCAGTGAAATAGATGTTCACAATGAGAATGCTGCCGCATTCACATCCGCTTTAATGTCCGCAGACGAGTGTCGTGCCCTTGCTCGGTCACTAGACGCGATGGCTTCCGTTCTTGAACAATCGGAAAAAAATGGTGATATGTCCTAGCACCGAGGAGGGTCGATGACTGAGCTGATCTGTACTGAGCCTGGCATAGGTATTGAGCTTGGGACTACTTTTCAGGTTCTATCGGAGAACGGCTCTGAATGGGAAATCCTGCTGGGGAACGAATACCGCAGGATCAACAAACGCAGCGGTCGTGTTACAGGTTGGAAAACACCTCCAAAATTTGAGTGCAAAGATATCCAAAAGCAAAATGTCAAATAACTGTTCAATACAGCTGACATCTATGATATCCAACCTGCACAGGTTATTCCTATATCCACCACAGAAGAATATTATAGATTTCATAACTTATTACTTAAGGGGCTTTGCATGCTCGTAAAAGAAATTGTACCAACAGAACAGATTGTTGACATTCTCTGTGATACCTGTGGTCGTAGTACAAAAACCGATGTTGGAACCAGTGAGTACGGCACATTATCGGCGGATTTTGGCTATGGTTCTCATCGTGATGGTGAGCGTTATCAGGTGCATCTTTGCGAAGGGTGTTTTTGTGTCATGCTCGGAACCGTGATGGAGCTGCATCGTGGAAACCACATGTTTGACGATGGTTATGAGGCCGCAAACCCAGACACATTTGGGCGTATTTAGTCGATATGTCCGTCCAACCCAGACTGTGTGAAATACTATATTGGTATCATCGGCTCACTAAATGAGCCGATGATATTAGCCAATAGGCTCATTTCGTGAGTCGATCGTGCTCGTTGAGCGGCTCATCTGTTGAGCTGTTCTCAACCTTCACTACTTCCTATATTAAGTTGTTCACAATGGAATACTTATTTTAGGCTACACGGTTTCATACAGGGTTGACACTATGGCTCTAAATAGAGCCAAACACGATTAAGCTCACGCATTCTTGAATGATGCTATTTTAAAATCACCTTGGTGCCAAAAACAGTGGAGCTGATGCTGGGATTGAGAGATAATTCTCCAGATATAAAAATGTGATACATGAGGCTATCAATGAACGATTTTTTGAAAATTCTGCTGAATATCCGTAGCCTTCGTGCTGCATTGCGTGAGCTCTCTTTTGAACAGTTGGTCGAGGCTAAAGACAAATTTGACGAAATCTATGCCGAACGTGAGCATCAAGAGAGCAAAATCAGAGCTGAGTCAGCCGAGCGCCTGCAAAAACTGGCAGAGTTTACCGAGATGCTGAAAACAGCAGGCATCGATCCGAGCGAGCTGGTTGGTACTGTTGCTCCTGCGAAGGGGGATGGCACAGGGAAGGCTAAACGCACTCCTCGTCCAGCAAAATACCGCTATACCGAGGATGGTCAGGAGAAGACCTGGACTGGTCAGGGTCGTATGCCTAAAGCTATCGCGGCAGCTGTTGAAAGTGGCAAAGCTCTGGAAGATTTCCTGATCTAATACTGATAGCCCATGCAGTATTGCGTGGGCCTTTCATTCTGTTTTTAGTAGGAGCCCGTATGGGGAGAACATTAAAGGACATCATCTCATCCGAATCACCCGAGGTTGTCCAGAGAGCCAAGGCTCTTGCCGAATAACAACTGGTACGTCTCAGTGTGACCAAATTGCTTTCAAATCTCGGAGCGGCGGCAGTCCAACTCTAGGGCAGGATCGTCTACTGTGGCGAGGCCAGTCCAAGTTCAAAACCAGAGTGTCTAGAAAACTCGGTGCGATTCATTGGGAGTTAATGGCAATTAATATTTGTATGATTGCCAGGATAGCAACGAACCAGGTCATTCGCTTTTGATATGATAAATTGGCCGATTGAACCTTTTCATTGGATGCCTGTTTTTTAAGTTCCAGGCTTTGCTTTATTCTACGGACGTTGCTCAAGTAAATATTAGCTTTTTTAAAAAACTGTCCATAGTTCAAGCCTTCATCATTCCTGTAATGTACAAAATCACGTTTTGACTTGATTAAGGCTGTAATTAATTCTTCTATCTTTAGTATTTCTACATATGAACTATAGATGTGGTTATAGCTCTTATCAGGAGACTCATTATAACTATCTATGATTGACAGACTGTAGTTTTTATCCAAACTCACAAATCTAGCATCACAAATATGGAGAAATTGATAGATATGATGCGAGTTTACTGGTGAAAACAAACGAACTGAGAAATCATTAAGTCGATATTCATCGACCTCCTCAGGTGTTTGAGATGCAATATATAGATGAGATATTTTAGGAGAGGTTGATCTTGGCCTGAAAGAGCGAAGAGAAAATAAACATCTTTTTAAATCATCACTTTTAAATGATACATTAAATATATCGACGTGCTTAATAAAGTGTGTATCACAGTTATCATTACCTATCTCTTTTGGCAGCGGTGTTTTTTCAATAAAGTATGGCTTTATATCATCTATATGAATATCCATTGTATATACAGGTTCTTCGGTTTTATTTATACCAAAAAAATTGTACAATTGGCTTTCTGCTAATTGTATTTCATCATGTAAAAGTTCAAGTCGGGATGACAAGCGTTCTTCAGATAAACTGAGCCGATCTAATACGGTTGAGGCTACGAATTTTGCACTAAATGGGTTACAGCTCAAATATTTTATCTGCTCTGGTTCAATATCGGTTACATCAATATCCTTTAATAATTCGGTAGCTTTGTTGGATAAAATCCAGTATAGGGACAAAAAGGCTGAGCCTCCATCTATATGAATTACTTGTATCGAGCAACGTTCGATGTAATCACTTTGATGATGAATGTATCCATCAACATGATATCCTTTCGATGCACTTCCGATATTAAGAAAGCCTATATTTAAAAAACCATTATTAAAAATAGAGTTCTTGGCGTGGGAATCATCTAGATAATTATTTTTAACTTTCCATTTCTTTAGTTTTACTGCGTTGTCTTGAGTGATGGAACAAAAGCTGCTGATAGCCTTTGCCTTCCATTTTAGTTGTGGGTTGAGTAGACTGTAATGAGTGATTATGTTATTGGTTTTACGTTCTGTATTATGTTTGTGATAATCTTCATTTTCGTAGTAGAACTTGCTGGCAAGATTCATTTTTTTGCTAAAAAACACAGGAGCAATTTTTACCACCCTGCATATCGTAGCTGTTGTGAAATTGGTATAGCGCCCCACAAACCACCTCCTACTTTTACTGTAGAATATCACTGAGATAGGCTTTTGGCTATAACCCTAGCTTCCTAAAAAGCATTTTCAATGTCGTGTGGGATGGTTGGTCTAAAAACCTTTTCAATAAGGTTCGCCTTTAGCTATTTTAGCATGTGAACTTTATAGATTGTTAAAAGTTATGCCATTTTTAGACGGCATCTATCTATCTGTAGGATGAGATCCTATTTCTACCATACACTGATAGCTGGCAGAAGTTCAGATTATGAATGGAAGTCTGATATGTAAAATATTTAAACATTAACAGATAAATAAAGTTTTCTATTAAGTTTTTTGGATAATCTATTTATGGCAATAAATCTCTAATATCACACCCTAGCACCCTAGCAAGACGATAAGCCTTTTCCAGGGTGACATTGACCTCACCACGCTCAATTCGTCCTACGTAGCTTCTATCAATTTCGGCCGCATATGCGAGTGCATCTTGCGATACGCCCAATTGAAGCCGTCTATCACGTACAGCATCACCAAATTTTTTTGCTAGCTCTTGCATGTCTCGCCTCTCGCTGGCGAGCACTATCTCTGGTTGTCTGGCTAACGACCACGGATTATAATCCGCAACCGAGTTTAGATTTCCACTAAATGTTTTCGTTCGAGGCCCAGGATTACTTATGAGCTCCCAGACCGTGTGGTTACCAACCGCGCTCTACACCGCACTCATTCGATGGCAGATGGATGACTTCACTGCGATAGGATTTGTAAATGCCATTTTTGGTGACAAAGCAGAATCGCAGATACGTCAGCGGCGTTATCGTTATACCTTCATTTATCGGCATCTGATCAAGCTCGTAAATCAGGGACTTCTAAAAAGGAAGCATGTTGATGATGGGAAGCGCTGTTCTCATTTCATCAGGACTCCCAAGTTCGATGAAGTGCATTTCAAAGAGGAATTTATTGGGCCTTGTGCGCTTGTAACGGAATCGGGTAAGGAGCGTAGGTCGGAAACGTATGAATCCGTCCTGGAAGGACTGATCGCGAGAGCACAGCACTACCGTAAGGGGTTGCAGGAATATG
Source organism: Aeromonas bivalvium (assembly GCF_000819765.1). Classification (GTDB taxonomy): domain Bacteria; phylum Pseudomonadota; class Gammaproteobacteria; order Enterobacterales; family Aeromonadaceae; genus Aeromonas; species Aeromonas bivalvium. The sequence continues at coordinate 224,320 of NZ_CDBT01000017.1, read as the reverse complement.
ATTCAATGCTCGCTGAGTACCAGCAATTAAGAGTGGACTTCTCCATATTGGATCCAGCGATTGAAAGGGCCATCAACAATACCGTTGCAGAGAAACGCGATTTGCGGGGCAGGCTGGAGGCCGTGGAGAGGCTTTTGAGGGGGTTGATTGCGTTCAGAAGCGCCTCTTGATGTAACCGTTCAGCGTCAGGGGCTTGATGCACACAGTTCGGAGGGAATGGGGTAATCCGTTTTCTCGATGCGGGCTCGGACAATGGTATGCAGTCACTCTTGGGGGCAACGTCCCAGTCAAGTCAGGCCACACACTACGTGTGGCCTGACTCAAGTGTGCATACAATAATGCATAAACCCAAACGGCCCGCTGCTTGCCTTAATGGTAAAGCGTTATCGTCAGCTCATTGGCATAGCTATTAGAAGTATGCATTTATGGGGTTCGCACCAACTATTGCACTTAGAGCAATAGTATTTGGCGCCATGGTGTGACATCAAGATGCTGATTTTTAAGTTGTTATAAAAAAATAAAACCTCTAAAAATCACACCTATAGTACATAAGGGATCGAATCCAGTCGGGAGCACCATGATTATCAAGACCCCACCCTCGCAAGAGGCTGGGGTCTTGTGTTTTTGGGCTCTTACCGGGCGCCGCCATCGACCATGAAAAACGGCGCCTGATGGCGCCGTTTTATCCCTTCCCCAGAAACCGAGAGGATCAGCCGGTGTAGGCGGGCAGCAGCCCCGCCATGTTGAGCAGGTGGAAGGCGGCGGTCAGCACGCCAAACAGGATCACGCCACCAATCATGACCACGCCGCCCGGGGCACGAAAACCCTGGGGCTGGGCGTCGGCGTGGCCCTTGCCGGCACGCACCTTCCAGGCCAGCAGCGGAGGAATGATGCAGGTCCACAGGGTGGCGACTGCGCCCGCATAGCCGATGGCCACCAAAAAGCCGAACGGGAACAGCAAGGAGAGCAGCAGGGGCGGCAGGAAGGTCACCCCCCAGGACTTGGCGCGGCCGGCGCGGCTGTTGTCGAACTTGAACAAGTCCGCCAGGTAGTCGAACACCCCCAGACCCACCCCGATGAAGGAGGAGAGGATGGCCGCCATGGAGAAGCCGTTGAGGGCATTGGCCACCGCCTTGGACTCGATGACAGAGCCCAGCGCCTTGAGCAGGGCATCCACGTTGCCGCCCTGCTCGATCACCGGGCCGAACTCGCTGCGGGGCAGGTTGCCGAACACGCTCACCAGCCAGATGAGGTAGAAGGTGAGCGCGATGACTGTGCCCCCCAGGATGGCGCGGCTGGCGCGGCGCTCCTCGCCGTAGTAGGCCCGCATGGACGAGACCGAGTGGTGATAGCCGAACGAGGTGAGCGCCACCGGCAGCATCACCAGGGCATAGGGGGCGTAGCTGACTTCACTGCCGACCCGATCGAGCAAGAGATCGAGGCGAATGTTCAGCGACAGGCCCGAGATGCCGAACACGAAGCTCAGCCCCATCAGGATCACCAGCAGCACCGAGATGCGATCCACCGCCCGGGTGGAGTGCCACACCAGCAGGGAGAAGATCAGGGTAAAGAGGATGGAGCCCAGCTGGCTGCCCATTCCCGTCATGCCGTCTATGATGAGGCCGGCCGAGGTGATGTAGGCGTAGAGCAGGATGCCGCCGACGAAATAGACGCTCAGGTTGTTGAGGGCATTGACCTTCTCCCCCAGCAGATCCCGAGTCACGGTATCGAAAGAGACCCGCAGCGGGTAGCCCTTGTAGGATTCGAGCAACATCCAGCCCGACACCGTCATCACCACCATGGTCAGCACCACGGCGAGCACGGACCAGAGGGTCCAGGCCCCCGCCCCCGCACTCGGCAACCCCAGCATGCCGGCCCCCACACAGACGCCGGCAATGATGCATGCCCCGCCCACCAATGATGGTTTCTGTTCCATTACTCCCCCAAACGGATTGTCGACTGGTCACGGCACACCGCCGTGCTTCTCCTGCGTTCGCCACTGCTGGCGCCGGGGGACTTTACCCTGCTCCCCTTCAGGTATCAAATCCGGAGGGAAAATGGGGGGAAACGGGCCGGATCCTGCGCCCCATCCGTGGAACATGTGCCGGACGGGGCCAGGTTCAGCGCACCAGGGTCAGCCGGTGTAGACGGGCAGCAGACCGGACATGGCCATCAGGTGGAAGATGGCGGTGAGCACCCCGAAGATGATGACGGCCACCACCATGGGTTGGCCGCCGGGTGTCTTGAATCCCGCCTCCCGGGGGGCCAGCTCCCGGGACTTTTTCGCCAGCAGGGCCGGGATGATGCAGGCCCAGACGGTCGCCGCGGCCCCGGCATAGCCGATGGCCACCACGAAGCCGAACGGGAACATGAGCGACAGCGCCAACGGCGGCAGGAAGGTCACCCCCCAGGACTTGGCCCGCCCCAGGCGGCTATTGTCGAACTTGAACAGATCCGCCAGATAGTCGAACACCCCGAGCCCCACCCCGATGAAGGAGGAGAGGATGGCCGCCATGGAGAAGAGGTTGATGGCGTTGGATACCCGCTTCGATTCGATCACCGAGGCCAGCGCCCCGAGCAGCACATCCACGTCGCCCCCCTTGGCGATGACGGGACCGAAGGCGGGGCGAGACAGGTTGCCGAAGATGCTGAGCAGCCACAGCAAATAGAGCGCCAGGGCGATCAGGGTGCCCCCCAGGATCGCCTGCCTGGCTTTCTGCTCCTCGCCGTAATAGGCGCGCATCGACGCCACCGAGTGGTGATAGCCGAACGAGGTGAGCGCTACCGGCAGCATGGCCAGGGCGTAGGGCGCGCGGCCCAGCTCCTCGGCGAAGGAGTGGAACAGCTTGGCGGTATCGACCTTGCTGGCAAGCCCTGAGACCCCGAACACGAAGCTCAGCACCATGAAGACGATCAGGACGACCGAAATCCGGTCCACCGCCCGGGTCGAATGCCAGACGAACCAGGAGAACACCAGCACGAACAGCACCGAGGCCAACTGGCTATTGATGCCGAGCAGGCCGCTCAGGATCAGACCCGAGGAGGTGATGTAGGCATAGAGCAAAATGCCGCCCACGAAATAGACGGTGAGGTTGTTGAAAAGATTGATCCTGTGACCGAGCAGATCCCTGGTCACCGAGTTGAAGGAGGCGGTCAATGCGTAGGGTTTCAGGGCTTCCAGCAGCATCCAGCCTGAAATCGTCATGACGACCATGGTAAGAATGATGGCGAGGGTTGACCAGCTGGTCCAGGCCCCGGCTCCCGCGCTTGGCAGCCCCAGCATACCGGCGCCGACACAGACGCTGGCAATGATGCAGGCCCCTCCGATGACGGACGGTGTTGATGTCATGTGTGTCACTCCAGATCTTTCACAGAGCAGTGAAAAAAAGGGCACAGAAAAATCTGTGCCCCTGACTCGTTATGCTTCTATCAATTTTTTCTGCGCCTTGCCGGCTGACAGGTCGTTATGCTCGACCTCTTTCAGTCTGGCGGTGAAGTGGCGCAGCACCGCCGGCTCGTAGATGAAGTCCAGCCCCTTCACCCGGTGGGCGTTCTTCTTCACCTCGCCGAAGGCCTCGATGACAAAATCCATGTGGGTCTGGGTATAGGTGGCGCGCGGTATGGTGAGACGCAGCAGCTCCGCCGGGCAGGGGTGCTGCTTGCCGGTAGCGGGATCCCGCCCCAGCAGCAATGAGCCAATCTCCACCGCGCGGATGCCCGCCACCTTGTAGAGCTCGCAGGCCAGGGCGTGGGCCGGGAACTGATCCGCCGGGATGTGGGGCAGCAGCTTGCCCGCATCAACAAAGGCCGCATGGCCCCCCGCCTGCTGGCACACCACGCCGATGGCCTCCAGGCCGTCCACCAGGTACTGCACCTGGCCGATGCGATAGGCCAGCCAGTCCTGGCGCATGCCGTCGTGCAGGCCCACCGCGAGACGCTCCATGGCGCCCCCTTCCAGACCGCCATAGGTCGGGAAGCCCTCCTGCACCACGCACAGGGTGCGGCACTCGGTGTAGACGTCCAGCATGCTGTCATCCTTGAAGCAGAGCAGCCCCCCCATCTGCACCATGGCATCCTTCTTCGCCGACATGGCGAGGCCGTCTGCGTACTTGTAGGACTCTTTAGTGATCTCCTCAATGGACCAGTTCGCGTAGCCGGGCTCGCGCTGCTGGATGAAGTAGGCGTTCTCGGCGAAGCGGGCCGAATCCATGATGACGGGAATGTCATATTTCCTGGCGATCTCGTAGACCGCCTTGAGGTTGGCAATGGAGACCGGCTGCCCCCCGGCGGAGTTGCAGGTGATGGTGCTGACGATGTAGGGCACGTTGGCGGGGCCCGCCTCCAGGATGGCCTCCTCCAGCTTCACCAGATCGAAGTTGCCCTTGAAGTCGGCGGTGACCGAGGTATCGAACGCCTCCCTGGTGTAGACGTTCTTCGCCACGCAGCAGTTGATCTGGGTGTGGCCCTGGGTGGTGTCGAAGAAGTAGTTGGAGAGCGCCACCATCTTCTTGCGATCCAGTCCCTTCTCCTGCTCCCGCTTCTTGATGAGCACGGGGATGTAGATCTGCTCGGCGCCGCGCCCCTGGTGGGTGGGGATGGTGAGTGAATAACCGAAGATCTCCTGCACCGCCTGCTGCAGGGCGTAGTAGCTGCGGCTGCCGCTGTAGGCCTCGTCACCGCGCAGCATGGCGGCCTGCATGTCCTGGGTGATGGCGCCGGTGCCGCTGTCGGTCAGCAGGTCGATGAAGACGTCTTCGCTGTCGAGCAGGAAGGGGTTCATGCCGGCGCGGACGATGGCCTCTTCCCGATAGGCACGGGTGGTGCGCTTGACCGGCTCGATGACACGAATACGGAAGGGTTCGGGCAGATGCTTGAAGTTTTCCATAATATAAACACCCCAGATTTAAATATTCAGAATGAATCTCTTCCCCCGCCAAAAATAGAATATCCGGCAGGTGGGAAATATTGGGAAATGGGTGCACGACATCGCCTCGCCGGAATAAACAGGCGAAGACGGGTGCAGCTATTTCAGTTCAGGAATGGAGGCGGGCTAGTAGCATGGCAGGCATGCCGCGCCGCCGCGGGGAATTACAGCGGGAAGAAGAAGGCGATCTTGTGATCCAGGGTAAACCACTTGGGATAGCTGATCTTGATATTCATGTTGTTGCTCATCCAATTGAAATTAACAACGCCAAATAACAGCATCCATTATGGTGAGCCCTTGCATATGATCAATTCCAATATGAGCAAAGTGGGATGGCGCTAACAATTTGGCGGGGGATTTTTATACAGCTTATTATCGCCAATCCGAAAGACCTCCCCATCACCCACCTTTTGCCCTTTCCCCCTCAGTGACTCAACCAGGGCAGCCGTTGCAGCAACTCGTAGCGATCCGCCAGCGGCGTCTGGCTGACCCAAAGATCCAGCAAGCCGTAGGAGAGCAGCGGCAACACCAGCAGCAACAGACAGAGCAGCCCCAGCAGCTGGCGGGGAGCGAGCCTGCGCCCCTGCGTGCCCAGGTGCAATGCATCTGCCCGCTTGGGGCAGGCGGCCACGCAGCTCAGGCAGCTGGTGCACTCGAGGCTGCGTACCGCGATCAGCTGGTGCACCTGAATGCGTGAGGGGCAGGCCCGGCTGCACTTGTCGCAGTCGTGGCCCGCACTTCGCAGGCATCGGGCCGGATCCCGGCGAATGCGCAGTGGGGTCAGCAGGCCGAGCAGGGCAAGCCAGGCACCATAGGGACAGAGGTAGCGGCAGAACCCCTGCCGGAAGCTGGCGGTGAGCAGCAGCACCCAGCCAAGGCACAGACCCGAGATCAGAGTCAGGTTGAAGAAGAAGGCCCCCATCTTCATGTCCGCCGCCTGATGATAGAGGCTGGTCAGATAGCCGGGCAGAGCGGCGGCGGGCACCGCCAGCAAGATGATGAAGAGCAAGAAGCCGAGCACCACAAACTTCTGGCCCCGCAACACGGCATCGAGCCAGCGCGGCGGCGTCCACTCCCCCGTTATCCATCGGCTGCGCAGGCCGTGCAGCCACTCCCCCGCGAGACCAAGGGGGCAGAACCAGGCACAAAACGCCCGACCCAGCAGCAGGGCCGACAGGGAGAGCACCAGCACGGTGACGGTGGCCGCCGGATGGTGCGGATCCACCAACCCCTGTCCGAGCCAGGCCCGCAGCCCGAGGCCGCCTGCGATGGGCAGGAAGCCGTCCACCACGTCAGGACGCACCAGCCAGGGGGGTATCCCCTGCCCCAGCTGCCAGACATGCAAGCCGTACTGCAGCGTCACCAACCCCCAGCAGAGCAGCAGCAGCTGGCGTGTGCGCCTCCGCAGCCACTGGCCGTCGAGCACCTCAAGGGCGGGCAGCGGCCGCCGCAGGTGCCAGAGGGCAAGCGCGCCGGCCACCAGTCCCACAGCGAGCCAGAGCAGGCTGTCTGCCGCCAGCAACCAGAGCATGAGCAGCAGGCCGAGGGCGAGGCGCCACGGCCAGTCCGGTCTCGCCTGCCACGCCAGCAGCACCAGATAGACCAGGCCGGCGGCCATGGTCATCGCTTCAATCAGGCTCATGTTTCCCTCACTGCCTCATCCACCACTGGCGGCAAGGATAACCAACATCTGAGTTGATTATTTTGATCTGCATGGGCAGAGGGGGACATTTGCGCCCAATGCCCCCTGGCTGCGGTTGACCCTTATGCCTTGCGGCTGTGGAACAGCGGCTGGTCGGATTCGGCCTGCTCGGCCCAGAAGTGGATGTTGAAGCGGGCATCCTCCGACAGCTCGACCCTGTGCCAGTACTGGGGCGGGCTGGTGGCAAACTGGCCGGCCCTGATCACCAGGCTGACTTCGGGCTCTTCGGCCTGTTCGTCGGCAAAGCCGTGATAGGTGACTGTGCCCTCCATCACGCAGAGCTGGCCGAACACCCCGGCCGCGGTGTTGTGGTGGCTGAGCAGGGCCTGGGGCACGCTCTGGCGGGTGAAGAAGGGGGTGGAACGACGCACCACCCAGTGAGACGGTATCAGTTGCATAGACATATCGGTTCTCCTCGAGTGGCCGGGTCAACCCGGCCTAGCGTTATCGATGAATCAACGGGGCAGCTGGCGCAGCAGCGGGAAGGCGGCGCTCATCTGATCACCCCCCACCACGAAGCCGCACAGCTCGCCAGCTTCGTCGCGCGCCTCGGCCACCATGCCGTGCTGATTCCAGTGGCACTGCCAGGCGAGATCCTCGCCCTTGGTGCGACCCGCCAGTTGCAGCGGATAGCGCGGCGTCTTCACCTTCACCAGCATGGGGGGCAGGATCAGCGGGGTCGGGGGGCCGAGCAGGGTGCGCGCCAGCGCATTGGCCCCCAGCACTATGGGTTGCAGGAAGGGGAGCAGCTGACCCCGCCACTGCACGCAATCCCCCAGCGCGAAGATATGGGGGTCGCTGGTGCATAGCAGGTCATCGACCAGGATGCCGCGCTCGACCGCGAGCCCGGCGGCTTGGGCCAGGGCCAGATTGGGCGTAAGGCCTATGGCGGCGATCACCAGATCCTGCTCGCTGGTACGGCCGTCACTCAGGGTGACGCGCCAGCCGTCGCCGGGCTGGGCGTCCACTCTGGCAATACCTGTCCCGAACTGCAGGCTGACTCCCTGACTGCGCAGCGCCTGTTGCAACGGCTGGGTCAGGGCGGCGGGCAACAGGCTGCCGAGGGGGCTGCCCGCCAGATCCAGCAGGGTAACCTCGCGACCGTCGCTCGCCATGTCCATCGCCAGCTCGCAGCCAATCAGCCCGGCCCCCAATATCATGATGCGCCTGGCCTGCTGGATCAGCCCCTCGGCGGCGGCGTACTCCTGCTGGCTGTTGAGGGTCACCAGATGCTCGCTGCCCGGTATCTCGGGGCGCACCGCGCTGGCGCCCGTGGCCAGCACCAGCTGGCCATAGGGGAAGCTGCCCTGCGAGGTCAACAGGGTGCGCCGGGCGGGATCTATGCCCAGCACAGTGCAGTGGGGCAGCAGCGCGATGCGCTGCTGCTCGGCAAAATCGCTGCCGCTCTGGCGGGTCATGGCCGCGGCGGCGCAGCCCCGGCTCACCACGTGGCTCAAGTCCGGCTTGTTGTATTCGTCGCCGCTGTCAGCTGTGAGGAGGCGGATGGGCTGCTCCCCATCCAGCTTGCGCAGGCTCTTGACCAGCTGCTGGGCGGCGAAGCCGCTGCCGATCACCACTATCTCCCGGCTGATGCCGACCTCATTCGGAGTGACTGCGTTCATACACAGGCCTCCACGGAGCAGGGTTCAAATACCTCCTTGCCGATGCCGCAACCCGGGCAGAGGAAGCTGTCAGGTACCTGGGCCCAGGGGGTGCCCGGCACCACCAGCTGATCCGGCTCGCCCTGGGCCGGGTCATAGACCCACTGGCAGACGGTGCAGAGCATGGCCTGATCGTCATCCCATTTAGCGGCGGCCGGTGCGGCTTTCGGCTCAGCAGCTGGCATCAGGGGGGCAGGCGTCACGGCTGTCTGAGTTGTGGTGATCGGGCGGGGCGCGTCCAGCGGGTGCAGCGCCCACTGACGGGCGAGCTGGCGACCATGCTCGCGGCATTCGGCCAGCGCCGAGCCATCCGGGCGCCACTTGGCCTTGAGGGAGAGGCTGATGTCGAAGCCCGCGTCCATCAATCGGGTCTGGATCCGGTCAACGGCGCCGCCGGTCCAGCCGTAGCTGCCGAAGGCCGAGGCCCGCTTGTTGCGAAAACGCAGGCCGGTGATCTCCTCGAGCATGCCCGCCACCTTGGGCATCATGACGTTGTTCATGGTGGAGGAGCCCACCAGTATCCCCTTGGAGCGGAACACCTGGGTCAGGATCTCGTTCTTGTCGTGGCGGGCCACGTTGTAGATC
>NZ_CDBT01000017.1:179887-215215 GCF_000819765.1 Aeromonas bivalvium | reverse complement strand
TTGTAGATCTTCACCGCCACGCCCGGGTCCACCTCGTGGATGCCCTGGGCGATGGCGTCCGCCATCATGCGGGTGTTGTTGGACATGGAGTCGTAGAACAAGGTGATGCGGTCTTCCTGATAGTGGTCGGCCCACTCCAGGTATTTCAGGATGATCTGGGTGGGGTCCTCGCGCCAGACGATGCCGTGGGAGGTGGCCACCATGCTCACCGGCAGGTTGAAGCCCAGCACCTCCTTGATCTTGGCGGTCACCAGGGGGCTGAAGGGGGTGAGTATGTTGGCGTAGTAGCGCTGGCACTGCTCCATCAGCTCGGTCTGGTCCACCTCGTCGTTGAACAGGTGCTCGTCGCAGTAGTGCTGGCCGAAGGCGTCGTTGGAGAAGAGCACCGCATCCTCGGTCATGTAGGTCATCATGCTGTCGGGCCAGTGCAGCATGGGGGTCTCGATGAATACCAGCTGCTTGCCGTTGCCGATGTCCAGGCTGTCACCTGTCTTGACCGGGTGGAAGTTCCACTCCGGGTGGTGATGGTGGCCGGTGATGGAATCGATGGCGTTGTGGGTGCAGTAGATGGGGGTGCCCGGGATACGGGCCATCAGCTCGGTCAGGGCGCCGGCGTGATCCTCCTCGGCGTGGTTGATCACCACATAATCGATGGAAGCGAGATCGATCTCCGCCGCCAGGTTCTGCACGAACTCCCGGCTGAACTTGTGATCGACGGTATCGATCAGCACGTTCTTCCCTTCGCGGATGAGGTAGCTGTTGTAGCTGGTGCCCTTGTGGGTCTTGTACTCGGTGCCGTGAAAGTCGCGCACCTCCCAGTCCCGTTGGCCGACCCAGTGGATGTTGTTCTTGACGTGAATGCTCATCAGGCAGTTCCTCAGCAGGCAATAGTGAATGTGTGACTGAATTCCCTATTGCAGCGGACGTGCCAACTTATAACTTATTGTTTTTACCAGATTACAATATCTGGCATTGTCATTTAGACAGCCTCCCTCTATAGTCAAAATCACAAATACACTGTCATTTGGACAATCATCGTGATCTCGACCGACAGCCTGGCGCGCATCGCCCTCGACCTGCAACTCGGCATCTCCCATCAGGACAGGTTCCACCGTCTGATCCAGAGCGTGCGCAGCCTGCTACACTCGGACGCCTCTGCCCTGCTGCGCTACGAGGGGGGCCAGTTCATCCCGCTCGCCATCGACGGCCTGATGCAGGACGTGCTGGGCCGCCGCTTCGCCCTCAAGGATCACCCGCGCATGGAGGCCATAGCCCGGGCTGGCGACGTGGTGCGCTTTCCCGCCGACAGCTCCCTGCCCGACCCCTATGACGGCCTGATCCCGGATCACGACGACTTCAAGGTGCACGCCTGCGTCGGCCTGCCGCTCTTCTCGGATCAGACCCTCATCGGTGCCCTGACCATAGACGGCATGAACCCGACCCAGTTTGACGGCATCAGCGACGAAGAGCTGCGGCTGGTGGGGGCCCTGGCCGCCGCCGCCCTCAACAACGCCCTGCTGCTGGAACGGCTCGCCCGCCAGAGCAGCGAGCCCCTCGCCTCAGCCCCCCATGCCGAGGGCCAGCCGGAGATGATAGGCCACTCCCCCGCCATGGACCGGCTGCGCCACGAGATAGACGTGGTGGCGAGCTCGGAGCTGAACGTGCTGATTTTGGGGGAGACGGGGGTGGGCAAGGAGCTGATCGCCAAGGCGGTGCATCAGGGCTCACCCCGCGCCAGTGCGCCCCTGGTCTACCTCAACTGCGCTGCCCTGCCGGAATCTGTGGCCGAGAGCGAGCTGTTCGGCCACGTGAAGGGGGCCTTCACCGGCGCCATCCACAACCGGGCGGGCAAGTTCGAGCTGGCGGACAAGGGCACATTGTTTCTCGACGAGATTGGCGAGCTGTCGCTGACGCTGCAGGCCAAGCTGCTGCGGGTGCTGCAATACGGCGATCTGCAACGCATCGGTGACGACACCCCGCTCAAGGTGAACGTGCGCATCCTGGCGGCCACCAACCGGGATCTGAAGCAGGCTGTGGTCGAGGGGCAGTTTCGGGCCGACCTCTACCACCGGCTGAGCGTCTTCCCGATCCAGGCCCCGGCGCTGCGGGAACGCCCCGGCGACATTCCCCTGCTGGCCGGTTATTTTTGCGAACGCTGCCGGGTCAGCCTGGGGCTGGAGCGGCTGCGCATCCTGCCCGAGGCGCTGGCACTGCTCGAGGGTCACGACTGGCCGGGCAACGTGCGGGAACTCGAGCACGCCATCCACAGAGCCGCCGTGCTGGCCAGGGCCGAACAGGGCAGCCAGTCCCCGGCCCTGGACGCCCACCACTTCAATCTGGGGGCGGCGGTCTCGCCGCCGCCTGCCGCCAGCACGGCCACCCCGGCCCCGTCCGTTGCCACCGGCCTCGGCCTGCGCGCCGCCACCGACGCCTTCCAGCTCCAGCTGATAGAGCAGACCCTGGCAGCCCTGGACGGCAACTGGGCCGCCACCGCCCGGGCCCTGGCGCTGGACGGCGGCAACCTGCACCGCCTCGCCAGGCGGCTCGGCCTCAAGGCCTGACGCCCCCAGATACGAGAGGAGCCCAAAAACAGAAACCCCCTCGCTGGCGAGGGGGTTTCTTGTTCATGGCAACCGTGGCGCCGTCAGCGCCAAGGCGACAGAGTGGGGCAAACAAGAGGCCGTTTGGCACCGACGCTGTGACGAGAGAAGCGCCTCACAACACAAATAAAAACAATTATCATTTGTTGTCATGAAAAAAATCCTCGGATAGAATTCGGGCTCCTTTGCTCGAGAAGACTCTTGTGATCCCTTTTTTCCAGGGTGCCAGACCGGCGGCCGTCATACATTTAGCACTGTTAATCAACATGTTATCCATGGGTAGCATGATGATGGTGATGCCCCTTGGCGCCGAACTGGTGCTCGCCTTCGCCATGGCCCCCGAACAGACCGGCTACTTCAGCGGGGGCGCCACCCTGGGGGCGGCCCTGGTGGGACTCCTCGCCGCCCCCTGGCTCGATCGCTTCAACCGTCGCCCGGCCCTGCTGTTGCTGCTGACCCTGCGCTTCACCCTGCTGGTCGCCTGCGCCCTGGCCCAGAACAGCCAGCAGCTGCTCATCCTGTTTATCCTCTCCGGGTGCGTCGCCGGTCCCCTCTCCGCCATCCTGATGGCGGCCGTGCTGGATCTGGTGCCCCCGGCCGAGCGGGGCCGCAAGCTCGCCTATGTGGGCATGGCCTTCTCCCTTGCCGCCATCCTGATCGTGCCCATCGCCCTCACCCTCTCCCACTGGTTCGGCTGGCAGAGCCCCTTCCTGCTGCTCGGGGCCGCCGGACTCTTGCTGACCCTGGCCGCCGGGGTGCTCATCCCCTCCCTGCCGGTCAGGCAGGAGACGGGTCATGGCGGGATCTGGCGCCTGATGGCCTCCCCTCTGTGTCAGGGGGCCCTCGCCATTCTGGCGTTGCAGATGGCCGGTCACTTCCTGCTGATCCCGCACTTTGCCAACTATTTCCAGTTCAACCTCGGCTTCCCCCGCGAGCAGATTGCCAGTCTCTACCTGTGCGGCGGCCTGGCCAGCATGGCCACCATGCGCCTGTGTGGTGGCTGGATAGACAAGGGCCGCGCCCAGGGCGCCATCCTGATCACCAGCCTGCTGCTGGCCCTGGTCACCCTGCTCGGCTTTGCCACCCCGCTGGGGGTGCCCGTCTATCTGCTGTTTACCCTCTTCATGGCCCTGAGCTCGGCCCGCGCCAGCACCACACTCGCGGTCACGGCGGCCATTCCGGCTCCCCAGCAGCGCGCCGCCTTCATGTCATTCCAGGGAACCGTCACCAATATTGCCGCCGGGCTCGCCAGCCTGGGGTCTGCCCGCTATCTGCAATCGGACGAACAGGCCCGTCTGCTGGGCTTTGCCGACCTGGCCTGGATCAACATCGCCTGCACCCTGCTCGCCTGTCTGGGCGTTGTGGCGCTGCTCAGGGCGCTGAGACACGTCCATAACAACAATGAGTCTGCCCCTTCGGTCAGGCAAGGAAGTTAGTGAGTCTAATTACCTGTTTTTCCTCAACAATAAACACGTTAAATGGAGTTTTGACCATGCAGTTCACCCCAGGTTTTCGCTTGAACCCGCTGCAAACCAGCCTGCTCTCCCTCGGTCTGCTGGCCATGCCGGCCCTGGCCCAGACTGACGCGCCCAAGGCCAACGAGACCATGGTGGTCACGGCCACCCAGACCAAGCACACCGAGCTGACGGCGCCGGCCAGCGTCTCAGTGGTGACCCGCGCCGATCTGGACAAGATGAACGTCAACAACATCGGCGATGCCCTCAAGCATGTACCCGGCGTCAACATCATCGCCACCAACCCCACCGGTCGCAACGAGATCAAGATCCGCGGCATGGGCGGCGACTACACCCTGCTGCTGGTCAACGGCAAGCGGGTCAACGCCCGCGAAACCCTGGGCAGCTCCTTTGGCAACGACTTCGACCTGAGCTCCATCCCCATGGCCGCCATCGAGCGCATCGAGGTGATCCGGGGTCCCGTCTCTTCCCTGTACGGTGCCGATGCCCTGGGGGGCGTGGTCAACGTGATCCTGCGCCAGGCCAAGGATAAGACCGAAGCCGCCGTCGGTTACACCCGCACCATGCCCACCAAGGGCCAGGGTGGCGATGCCAACCAGGGCAGCGCCTTCGTCTCCGGCTCTCTCATCGACAACAAGCTGCTGGGCAGCGTGGTGGTGGAAGGCTATCAGCGTGATAACTGGAAGAGCGAGCAGTCCAACAACCCGGGCGCCGACGCCCTGGAAAAACGGGAAGTGGTCAATGTGCTCTCCAGCCTGAAGTGGCTGGTGACCGACAATCAGGACATCGACTTCGATCTGGGTTACAACCAGAACGACATGGACAGCTACTTCAACAACGTGCCCCTTCCTCCTAATTCCCCACGTCCTCTCACTGCCCATAACGTGCAGGAGCTCGACCGCCTGAGCCTGGGACTGACCCACAACGGCCGCTGGCAGCACTTCGACAGCCGGGTTCGCTACTACTTCGAACAGACCGACCTGATGGATGACTCCCAGCTCAATGGCGGCGTCGCCGATGTCACCCAGACCAACCACACGGTGGATGGTCAGGTCAGCGGCTACCTCGGTGATCACCTGCTCACCTCAGGGGCCGAGTTCCGCGATACCGAGCTCGAGCACAGCCGCAGCATCACCAACGGCAACGTGGACGCGAGCCAGAGCGCCGTCTACCTGCAAGACGAGTTCAGCTTCGGCGATCTGGCCCTGACTCTCTCCGGCCGTCTGGATCACCACGAGACCTATGGCAACGAGTTCAGCCCCCGCGCCTACGCCCTCTACTCCCTGAGCGACGAATGGGTGCTCAAGGGCGGCATCGGCAAGGCATTCAAGGCGCCCACCCTGGCCCAGTCCAGCGAAGGCTTCTCCACCACCGCCTGCCGCGGTCGCTGCCAGGTGATCGGCAACCCGGATCTGAAACCGGAAACCGCCATCAGCTATGAGTTCGGTACCGCCTACGAGGCCGATCGCTTCGGCGCCGGCGTCACCGGCTTCCACAACGAGATCGAGGATCTGATCCAGAGCGATCAATGGCGCCCTGCAGCAGGATACATGCCTTCCGTGATGACCTATCACAACATCAAGAAGGCCCGCATCAAGGGTCTGGAGCTGACCGGCTGGGTCGACGTGCTGGACAACGTCTCCCTGGCGGGTAACTGGACCCTGCTGGATTCCGAGGATCGCAGCACAGGCGACGATCTCACCAAAACCCCGGATCACACCGGCAACCTCACCCTGGACTGGAAGGCGAGCGACGTGGTCAGCGCCAACCTGGCCTGGCAGTATGTCGGCAGCCAGATCATCACGGTCCCGGCCCGCAACGCCCAGGCGTTCAAGTCCAAGCACTACCAGACCCTGGACGTGAACACCAACTGGAGCGTGACACCGGCCCTGGACTTCAAGCTCGGTATCACCAACCTCACCAACACCCAGCGTGACGACGTCGCCACCGATGCCGAATTCATCCTGGAAGGTCGCACCGTCTACGCAGGGGTCGATTACAAGCTGTAATCCAACCTGTATGCGGGAGCCCCGAGATCGGGGCTCCCTTTTTGCGTTTCTGCCGCCCCGTATTTAAGGAGTCATTGAGTGCTCAGATACCAAGCTCGGCTGTTCTGGCTCGGCGTGCTGCTCCTCTTCCTGCTGATTTGTCTGTCACTGGCCACCGGCGCCGGTGTCTATGGTGGCCGCGAGGTCGCCGGATTTCTGCTGGGCGATCCCGCCCTCATGGCCGATGAAAAGCTCGCCATGATAGTCAATACCCTTCGTCTGCCCCGCACCCTGTGTGCCCTGGTGGTGGGCGTCTGCCTCGCGCTCGCGGCCTCCATGCTGCAAAGCGCCACCCGCAATCCCCTGGCCGAGCCCGGCCTGCTCGGGGTCAATGCCGGTGCCGTGTTCGCCCTGGTGATAGGCCTCACCTGGTTCGGGGTCGAATCCGCCTACGGTTATCTGCTCTGGTCCGGCATGGGGGCCCTGCTCGGCAACCTCATCGTGCTCGGCCTCGGCCTCATGGTGGGGCGCTCCAACCCCCTCAAGCTCATCCTGGTGGGGGTCGCCCTCTCCGCCACCTTCGGCGGCCTCTCCAACTTCCTGCTGCTCTCCAACAAGGTGGTGCTTGAGCAGTTCCGCTTCTGGAATCTGGGATCCCTTGCCGCCTCGGATCTCGATGCCGTGCTCACCGTGGTCCCCTTCGCCCTGGCCGGCCTGCTGCTGACCCTGGCGCTGTCCCGCCCCCTCACCCTGATGCAGATGGGGGACACCCAGGCCCAGGCCCTCGGCATACGGCCGACCCGGGTGCGCATCGGCGTGCTCCTGGCCGCCACTCTCTTTACTGCCTGCGCCATCGCCATCGCCGGGCCCATCGGCTTCGTCGGCTTCCTCGCCGCCTACTGCGCCCGCCTGGTGGAGCCGGTGCGCCTCGCCATCCAGGTGCGCTTCTCCGCCCTGTTCGGCGTGCTGTTCCTGCTCGGCACCGACATACTGGCCCGCTGGCTGATCCAGCCGTTCGAGCTGCCCAACGGGGTGATCCTGGCGCTGGTCGGCGCCCCCGTGCTCATCCTGGTGGTGCGCGGCGGTGGCTTCCGCTCCCTGCTGGCCGTGAAATAAGGTTGCCCTGCCTGATGAGAAATTCCATGAACAAGACCCCGCTTTCCCTCCCCTCCGGCACCTTCTCCCTGCGGCTGGGGGGAGGCGCATTGCTGCTGGATCGCCGTGCCTGGCTCGTCACCCTGGCGCTGGTGCTGGCACTGGGACTGCTCTCCCTGCTGGCCCTCACCCTGGGCTCCGGCAAGATCACCATGATGGGGGTCATACAGACACTGCTTGGCGAGGGGAGCCGGCTCGACCAGGTGACCGTCTTCAAGATCCGGCTGCCGCGCATCGTCGCCGTGCTGGTGGCCGGCGCCGCCATGGGCCTCTCCGGCTGCCTGGTGCAGACCCTCATTCGCAACCGCCTCGCCACCCCGGACATGATAGGTGTCAACGAGGGGGCGTCGCTGGCCATCATCATCTTCTCCCTCTACCTGACCCTGGGCAGCTGGCCCTGGTGGGCCGCGCCGCTCGGCGCCCTGTTTGCCGCCGCCGTGCTCTATGCCCTGTGCAACAAGCCGGGGGAGCAGGGTTATCTGTTCGTGGTGATCGGCATCGGCGTCTCCGAGCTGATGAGCGCCCTCGGCCAGTTCGTGATGTCCACCCAGTCCCTGGTGCACCTCACCAGCCTTTATCTCTGGAACATGGGCAACTTCGTCGGCCAGGGCTATGGCACTGTGCTGCCGGTGGGGATACTGATCCTGCTCATCTGCCCCTGGGTAGTCTACCTCTCCCGCGCCCTCGGCGTGCTGCGCCTGGGATCCGTCACCGCCCAGAGCCTGGGGATCAATGTGAACCGGGTGCAGATCGGGGTGCTGGCCCAGGCCATCATGGTCGCGGCCCTTGGCACCGCCATCGGCGGCCCCGTGGTCTTCATCGCCATGGCGGCCCCCATCCTCGCCTCCTGGCTCTCCCGGGATCGCATAGTGCCGCTGTGGATTGCGGCCCTGTGCGGCGCCCTGCTGCTGCTGGCCAGCGACACCCTGGTGCGGGTGCTGGCCAGCCCCCACGAGGTGGCCACCGGCATCATGACCCGTATTCTTGGCGGCATACTGCTGCTGTTCCTTCTCATCAAAGACAGACAGAGAACCGACTGATGACGCTCACCGTTAACCGCCTTCACTTCGGCTATCAGCAAAAGCCCGTCTTCAAGGACATCAACGTCACCATCCCCCAGGGCAAGCTGGTGGGGATCGTCGGCCCCAACGGCGGCGGCAAGTCCACCCTGCTCAAACTGCTGGCGGGCCAGGAGCTGCCCCAGGGCGGCGAGATACTGCTCAAGGGCAAGCCCCTTGGCAGCTATGACAAGAAGGCCCTGGCCCGGGAGCTCGCCTACCTGCCCCAGCGCCCCCTGGTGCCCGCCGGCATCCAGGTCGAGCAGCTGGTGCAGTATGGCCGCCACCCCCATCAGGGCTGGTTCAATCAGTGGAGCCAGGAGGACGCCCGCATGGTGCGCTGGGCCTGCGAGCGGATGCAGCTCGGGGAGATATTGCAGCAGAGCGCCAGTTCGCTGTCCGGTGGCCAGGCCCAGCGGGTCTGGCTCGCCATGGTGCTGGCCCAGGATGCGGACATCATACTGCTGGACGAGCCCACCAGCGCCCTGGACATAGGCCACCAGACCGAGGTGATGGAAGCCATCCACCAGATCACCGCCGAGGGCAAGACGGTGCTTATCGTCATCCACGATCTCGCCACCGCCGCCCGCTACTGCGACGAACTGATCGCCATCGGCGAGGGGAGCATCCAGGCCATGGGCCCGGCCCGGGAGGTGGTGACCAAGCCCCTCATCGACCGCCTCTACCAGACAGACGTGGACATACTGCATGCCCCGGGCGACGGTGCCCCCATCATAGTGCCGCGCCGGCGCCAGGACAGAGCGGCGAGCAAGCAGTCGGCCTGAGATGGATAGCAAGAAACCGCCTGATGGCGGTTTCTTTGTCTGGGCAGTGGCTGGGCGCGAGAGCCCGGGCGCCGCTCACAGCAACAAGGTGGTGAGCACGCCTCCCGGCAACGGCTGCCAGTGCAGTGTGGCACGCCAGCCGGCGGGCAGGGTCGGCGTCAGGGGGGCCTTCAGCTCGAGGGTGAGGGTCTGGGCCGTCATGGTGAGCCAGCGGGCATCGAGAAAATCAAAATAGCGCCCCACCCTGGGGTGGAGCGCCTTGAACAGGCTCTCCTTGGCGGAGAACACCAGGGTGAGTCCCTCCGCCCTGCTCAGGCCGACGGCGCGGGCGCCGGCCTCCAGCCGCCCCCACTCATCCTCATCGACTATGCCGGGCCAGAGCTGACTCCCCTGCTCCGGCCCCAGCCAGGCCTCCAGATCCAGCCCCATCCCCCCCTCTGCGGGGCCCACCCCGCACAGGGCCACCCCCTGCCCCGCCAGCACGCTGTGGCTGATGCTCCCCTCCATTCCCGCGGGCCAGAGGGGCTCCCGGGCGGCTCCGATGGCCACCGTGCTCCCCGCAAGGCCGAAGGGGCGCAGGGCCTCACGGGCCGCGAGGCGCCCCGCCAGAAACTCCCCCAGCCGCTTGGGGGCCGCCCGCTCTAGGCTGGCGGGCAGCGTCATGCCATGGGCCTCGACGCAACCTGGGGTAAAGGCTGCGGGATTGAAACAGACCCGGTGCAGGGACAGAGGACGGGACCCCGGCAGCGGCAGGCTGTCGACATGGAGGATGAAACCGGGGTCTGAGGGGAAAGCGGGCATAGCAGGCTCCTTGCCAGGAAGGGGCCATGGTAGCAAATCCTCCCCCCGTGAGGCGAGAAACACAAATGACAATTGTTATCACTTGGCTTTGTGGTAGCATGTTCCCGCCCGTTTGGGGCCCTGTCTCCCCCGATTTCACCAAGAAGGATGTAACAGATGAAGATCGCTTCTCCCCTGGCCGCCGTGCTGATGCTGGCCAGCCTGGCCGGCTTCCAGGCCAAGGCCGACACCGAGACCCGTCAGGTGACCGATGCCGACGGCAAGACACTGGCGGTGCCCGCCCAACCCAAGCGGGTCCTGGTGTTGAGCGAGATCGATCTCGACAGCGCCCTGACCCTGGGGGTGCAGCCGGTCGGCACCGTCAACGGTCGCGGTCAACCCACCCTGCCCCGCTATCTGCTGGACAAGGCGGGCAAGGAGATCGCCGTGGTCGGCGATCTGGACAACCCCAACCTGGAGAAGCTGATAGACCTCGAACCCGATCTCATCCTCACCGGCCAGACCAAGCCAGAGCTCCTGGCCCTGCTCAAGGAGATAGCCCCCACAGTCGTCACCGGCCACTGGGGTGAATCCTGGAAGACCATCTTCACCCGCAGCGCCAACGCGATGAACCGTGAGGCCGAGGCCAAGGCCTTCCTCGCCCGCTATGACGCCCGCCTGGCCGAGGCCCGCAGCAAGCTCGCCAGCCACCAGGGGGAGCAGGTGAGCATAGTGCGCTGGAACCCCAAGGGGCCCAGCTACATGCACGGCGGCACCTTCGCCAGCAGCGTGGTCACCGAGATGGGGCTGGCTCGCCCTGCCCATCAGATCGGCGACAAGACACCCCACTCCCCGGCCCTGAGCCTCGAGTCCCTCAACCTGTTGGACGGTGACTGGCTGGTGATCGGCACCCTCAGCACCAGCGGGGATGCGGTGGATGCCATGAAACAGGCCGAGCAGACCCCGGCCTTCCAGCAGCTGACCGCCATCAAGGGCAAGCGCTTCGGCGCCGTGGACGGGTCCCTCTGGACCTCCACCGGCGGCCCCCAGGCGGCCCTCAAGGTGATCGACGACGTCGAGCAGCTGCTGGCCAAACCCGATGCGGCCCCCATCGCGCACTGATCCCCATCTCGGTTGACTGCCAACAAGAAGCCCGCTTGATGCGGGCTTCTTTGTTTATCAACGCTTGCGAGCAACGGGCAATGCTACTCCGGCAGGGGCAGCGCCTTTCTGTCCAGTTTGCCGCTGCCGGTCTTGGGCAGGGCATCCAGCAGGATAAGCCGCGCCGGCACCATGTAGTGGGGGAGCGTCGCCTGCAACCCCTTGCGCAGGGTGAGTCGATTGAGGGTCACCCCGCTTTTCGCCTCCACGTAGCCCACCAGCATGGCCTCGTCCCCCTCGCCCACCAGGCGCACCGCCGCCTCCTGCACCCCGGCCTGGCGGCGCAGGCCCGCCTCCACCTCGCCGAGCTCGATGCGAAAGCCCCGCAGCTTGACTTGATCGTCGCGCCGCCCCAGATAGAGGAAGCTGTCCGCCCCAAGGAGGCGCACCCTATCCCCGGTGCGATAGAGGCGATGGGTGGCAAGGCGCAGGAAGGCGGCGCTGGTCAAGGCAGGCTTGCGCCAGTATCCCTCGCACAGGGCCGGGCTCTCGATACAGAGCTCGCCGACCTCCCCTTCCTGCACCGGCTGCCCCCCTTCGTCCAGCACCCAATGGCGATAGCCCGGCAGGCTGTGGCTGATGGTGATCTGGCCATCAGTCGGTGGCCAGCGCACCTCGCTCACCAGGGACCAGACGGTGGCCTCGGTCGGCCCGTAGCAGTTCCACAACCGCCGGGTGCGGACGCAGAGCTGTTCGGCCAGCCCCATATCCAGCGCCTCGCCGCCGCACAGGGCGGTGAGGGTATCGTCCCCCTGCCAGCCGGCCTTGAGCAGCATGCGCCAGCAGGCCGGGGTGGCCTGCAGGACGTTGATGGAAGGATCTGCCGCCAGCAGCGCCAGCATCCCCAGAGGATCCTTGTTGTGCTCGCCCCCCGCCACCGTCAGCCTGCCACCGCCCCAGAGCGGCCCCAGCATCTCCAGCAGGGAGATGTCGAAGGCCGGGGTGGTGATGAAGAGCCAGTGGCAGTTGGGTGATAATCCGAGCCGCTCGCGGATCCCGTCGAGGAAGCAGAGCAGTGCCCGGCGGCTGATGACCACCCCCTTGGGCTCGCCGGTGGAGCCCGAGGTAAACATCATGTAGGCGGCCAGGGCGTCATCCACCTCGGGCCAGACAATGGGCCCGGCGGCTGCCGGCCCGTCGAGGGCGCGCAGGGGACAACCGAAGTCCGGCATCGTTCCTTCATCGTCGCAGATCACCGCCGACAGGCGCGCCTGACGGGCGATCCCCTGCAGCCGCTCCACCGGAAAGTCCGGCTCAAGGGGCACGAAGGTGAGGCCAAGGCGCAGGCAGGCCAGCAGGCTGGCCACCAGATCCGGGCTGCGGGAGAGATAGAGGCCGACCCGCTCCCCTACCGCCAGCCCCTGAAGGCGGGCGGCAATCTGGCCGACCCTTGCATTGAGGGCGCCATAGCTGAGCCACTGCGCATCTGATCCGCCCTCACCGGTGCCCGCCTCGCCCATACAGATGGCGGGGGCGAGCGGCGTGGCGGCCAGACAGGCGGCCAGCCGCGTGCCCAGATTGACCGCCCCCTCACGGGGGGCGGTCCGGGTCTGCACGAGTTGGTCCTCATGGCTGATGGTCACCGTCATAGCGCAGCCTCCGTTTGGCGCACCAGCCAGTGCCCATAGAGCCGGCTGGGGGATGGATGGGCCTTGAGGGTCTGCAGGGTGAGCGGCGCCCGCTCCTGGCCAAACGCCTCGTTGAGGGCCGCCAGCAGGGCGAGCTGCTGCACCGAATCCACCCCCAGATCCATCAAGGTCTGCTGCCAGATGCCGGGCACGCCGCATTGGCGTTCCCACAGGGCCACCAGCTCGCGAGCCTCGGCCGGCGGTTGCGTCAGACCGGGCTCAGCCCTGGTGGAGGCCACCTGCGGCATAACCGGGGGCTGTGCCACCGCCACTCTGGCCGGCTGGGCCAGATCCGCCTGCGCCAGCCAGTCGAGCTCGGCCAGCCAGTCAGCCAGCACCGCCTCGGCCCGGGCCTCGGGGATCTGATCGCCGTCGAATTCGAGGCGCAGCTGGAGCGTCTCGCCCCGGCTGCTGACCACGAGCGACAGAGGAAGCTCCACCTTCTCCACCACGGCGCCAAAGCGCGGCACCAGCTGGTGGGGCTCGGGGGCGGCAGGGGCCGCCGGCATGGGGTAGTTCTCGAACACGAACAGGCTCTGGAACAGGCGCGCCCGCCCTTTCGTCAGTGCCGCAAGCGACTGGGTGCCGTGCTCGTTGAGGGCCATCAGGTCGGTCTGCAACCGGGCGATATGCTCGGCCAGGCTTAACTCGTTGCGCCACGCCAGCGCCAGGGGCAGACTGTTGATGTAGAGCCCGACGCTCGCGGTGATCCCCTCGATGGGGTAATCCCGGCCCGGGGTCACGGTGCCCACAAGGGTGACGGCATCGCCAGAGCGGCGTGCCAGCAGACGGTGCCAGGCATATTGGGCCAACAGGCCAGCTGTTACGCCAAGGTCACGGGCACGGCGCGCGAGCAAGCTCGCCACCTCGGTCGGCAGCGCCGTGGCGCACACCGCCGGTCGCTGCTGGGTATGGCGCCCGCTTGAGCGAGCGTCCAGGGTCACCCCGAACAGGCAGGCGAGATCGTTAGGTTTTGTTAGCAACTCCTCCCGCCCCTGCCAGTAGGCGTCGGCGCTGCGGGTCTGGCTCGCGATATGGCGGCCAAATTCGAGCCAGGCGGTATCCGGCTCGCCCTGGGGCAACAAACCGTTCATGAGAGATTGATAGGCGCGATGCAAGGACCCCAGCAACACCGGGCCGCTCCAGCCATCCAGCACGCCGTGATGGGCGCTGAAGACAACCTTGTGGTGATCGGGGGCCAGTTTGAAGCAGGCAAGGCGCAGCAGGGGTGCCTGATCCAGCGGGATCGGGCGGGCCAGATCCTGCTGGCGATAGGCCTGGATCCGTGCCTCTGCATTTGCCACCTCGGACAAGTCCTCATAGTGGAACGGCAGCTCGGCGCGCTTCATGATGCGCTGCAGCGCCACCCCGTCCGCCAGCACCAGTTCGCTGCGAAGGGCCGGCCAGCGGGCGATCTGCCCCTGCCAGGCCTGACGGTAGACCGCCACGTCCAGCGGCTGGTGATACTCGATCTCGGTCTGCAGGTGATAGGCGTGATCCCGGGGCAGCAGTGCCCTGTGATGGAACATGCTCTGCTGAAGCGAGGTCATGGGCAGCAGGGTCTCCACCTCGCGCCCGGCCAGCACCTGGTCCAGCGCAGATTGGGAGAGGCCAAGCCCCGGGAAGTCGCTCGGGGTATGGCGCGGAGCCTTCAGGTTGCAGCAGTGCTCCACCAGCGCCGTCAGGTTATCCGCCAGCCGCACCATCAGGGCGTCGCTCCCTTGCTGGTTGAGGGCGCCCACCTGGCGCAGGGTGAGGCGACCATCAAACACGCCCCCATGCAGGCTGATGAGCTCGCGCGGCAGGTTGTCCGGCGAAGAGGGAGCCCCCGGCGCCAGCGGCAGGGGCTGCCAGGGCTGAGCTGCCTCGCCCTGATGGCTGACCCCCAGATAGTTGAAGACGACAAGGGCTTGCGGTAACTCCTGCCCACGGGGATGGTGCAGGCGCAGGGCGTTGAAGCCCACCCCCTTGTCCGGTACGGCGCGCAGCCGCTCCTTGGTGGCGCACACCAGCGCCTCCCAGGCCCCGGCATCTTCCAGCGCCAGCGGATAGGTGCTGGTGAACCAGCCCAGGGTACGGCTCACGTCCAGTTCC
Source organism: Aeromonas bivalvium (assembly GCF_000819765.1). Classification (GTDB taxonomy): domain Bacteria; phylum Pseudomonadota; class Gammaproteobacteria; order Enterobacterales; family Aeromonadaceae; genus Aeromonas; species Aeromonas bivalvium. Next base: position 200,491 of record NZ_CDBT01000017.1, on the reverse strand, counting down.
GCATCGATGGCCTCACGGCCGTGTCCTTCCAGCATCACGCAGTGACGGCTGCCGTAACCCTGCTCGCTCAGGGTACGGGTCAGGGCCGCCAGCAGCAGGTCGGGCACCCGGGTGAAGTAGGCCTGGTTGGCGGTGTCGATGAGGCGGGCCGTGGTCTCCTGACTCAGTTGCAGCAGGCTGGCGGCGGCGCGGCCATCTGTGGAGCGCGCCGCTTCCAGCAGGTGACCCTGGCTGCCCTCCCCCTGAGCCAGCCAGAAGCCAAGCTGATCCTCTTCCCGTTTGGCGTAGGCCGCGAGCCCCTCGCCCCACTGGCGATAGCTGCTGCCCTTGGCGGGCAGGGGCTCGCCCCTGCTCACCCGAGCGAGATCCTCGGCCAGAATGCGCCAGGAGACCGCATCGATCACCAGATGATGGAAGGCGAGGAAGAGCCCCTCCACCGTCTCCCCGTCCACCGTCAAATTGCGCAGGCGGGCCCAGGCTAGGGTATGGCCGCTGGCAGGGTCGAGATCTCCCTGCAGCTCGGTCAGGCGGGCCTCGTCGAGATTGGCGGCATCCAGGGTCGGCAGCGGCGGCAATGGCAGTTCGGCCAGATAGCGTTGGCCGGTCGGGGTCACCGCCAGGCGCAGGGCATCGTGGTGCTGGCGCAACGCATCCAGCCAGCCGCGCAGGGTCTCATCGTCCACCCCGGCCGGCAGGCGCAGGATCACCCCCTGGTTCCAGTGGCCTGGCCTGGCAAAGCCCTGCTCGAAGAACCAGTGCTGAATGGGGTGGAGCGGGAAGTCGCCGGTCAGGCTGCCCTGCTCGCTCCTGTGGCTGACCGCCTGCTGCTGGCCGAGCTGGCGGCAGAGGCGGCGCACCGTCTTGGCTTCGAACACGTCCTTCACGCTGCAGTGCAGCCCCGCATCCCGCAGCCTGGTGGTGAGCTGGATGCTGAGGATGGAGTCACCGCCTAAGCGGAAGAAGTCATCCTCCACCCCGAGCGGTTGCTTGAGCACCCCTTGCCAAATGGCAAGCACGGTCTGCTCCAGTTCGTTTTGCGGCTCGCCCTTGCTCTGCTGCCAGACGATGGCGGGCAGGCGGCGCAAGTCCAGCTTACCGTTGGGGGTGAGCGGCATCTCGGGCAGCCAGCACAGGCGCGCCGGCACCATGTATTCGGGCAGGCACTCGCCGGCCCGCTGCAGCAGGGCGTCGCCGTCGGGCTCCTTTGCCCCGGCATGCAGGCAGGCGTACGCCAGCAGACGCCCCTCCTGCACCACCACCTTGATCTGACGGATGGCCGGGCACAATTCGGCAAGCCGGGTCTCTATCTCCCCCGGCTCGATGCGATAGCCCCGCAGCTTGATCTGCTCGTCTATCCGGCCCAAATACTGGATGTTGCCGTCGCGGCGCAGCAGGGCCCGATCGCCGGTGCGATAGAGGCGATGGGTACGTTCCTCATTCGTTGCATCAAAGGCCAGCTCGATAAAGGCCTCCTGGGTGCGCTGTGGCAGATTGAGATAGCCGCGGGCCAGCCCCAGCCCCGCCAGGCAGAGCTCGCCGGGGACCCCCACCGGGCAGAGGTTGCCCGCCTCGTCCAGGATCAGCGCCTTCAGGTTGTTGACGGGTCGACCTATGGTGATGGGCGCCCCCGGGGTGAGCCGCGCGCAGAGCGCGGTGACGGTGCACTCGGTCGGGCCGTACATGTTGAAGAGGGCCACCCGCTCCCCCCAGCGCTCCACCAGGCTGCTCGGACACGCCTCGCCGCCAAAACCGATGGCCCGCAGCGATCCGAGATCCGCCGGTGGCAACAGGTTCGCCAGCAGGGCGGTCGGCAGGATCATATGGCTGGCCCCCCGAGCGATCGCGGCACTGATCACCCCCTCCCCCGGCTCGCCGAAGTGCAGGGCCGCGCCGCAGTACAGGGGCAGCAGGGTGGTCATGTTGCCCGCATCAAAGGAGAGGGACATGCAGTTGAACATGGCACCCTCGTTCCCAAGGGCGATGCGCTCGCCGTGATCCGCCATCAGGTTGACCAGGCTGCCCTGCTCCACCATGACCCCCTTGGGCAGACCGGTGCTGCCGGAGGTGTAGATGATCTGGGCCAGCATGGCGGCGTCCCGAGGCAGTGCGGGGGCGCTGGTTGGCATCTTGTCCAGCGCAAGCCCGTGCAGATCCTGATACGCGGCCATCGTGCCCGCCAGCGCCTCGCCAAGGCGCGGGTCCGGCACGCCACCCAGCACCAGACTGATGGATGCATCGCCCAGAATATGGGCCAGCCGCTCGGCAGGATAGGCAGGATCCAGCGGCACATAGGCCGCCCCCGCCTTCCAGCAGGCGAGCAGGGCGATGACGAAAGCGACATCGCGTCTGGCCTGGATGCCGATGGCGGCGCCCGGGGTGACGCCCTGGGCCAGCAGCCAGTGAGCCAGCCGGTTGGCACGCACCTCCAGCTCGCCATAGGTCAGAGCGTTCGCGCCGTCGCTCACCGCCAGCGCGTCCGGCAACTGAATAGCGCGCCGCTCGATATGACAGAGCAGGGTGTCGCGGCTCGGGTAATCTCGCGGCAGGTCGGCAAGCTCGGCGGCGAGCGCGGCCTGGTCGGTGCCCGCCTCCAGCGGCAGTTGCCAGATGTCGGTCTCGGGGGCCGCCACCACGGCGCGCATCAGGTGCAGCAGGCGATCGGCGTAGGCCTGGATGGTCTCTCGCTCAAACAGGGCGGTGGCGAACAGCCAGTCCACCCTGACGGAGTCCATCAGCTCGGTCACCTTGACCGAGATGTCGGTCTTGGCCGGCAGCACAGGCGAGGTCTCCTCCACCAGCTGGCAGCCGGGGATGAGATCGTTGAAGTCCACCTTGGCCTGATAGACCAGCATGATCTGGAAGATGGGGTTGATGGCGGTGGTGCGATCGGCGCCGATGGCCTCGGCCAGCGCCTCGAAGCGGTAGAGCTGGTGATCGAAGGCCGCCAAGTCCTCCTCCCGGCACTGCTGCAGGTAGTCGATAAAGCTTGGCCGCCCTTCCAGCTGGGTTCTCAACACGAGCGTGTTGACGAAAAAGCCCACCAGGGACTCTATCTCGTGGCGCTCGCGATAGGCGAGCGGGGTGCCGATCACCACCTCCTTCTCGCCGCTCTGGCGCACCATCAGCAGGGCAAACAGGGCGTGCAGACCGATGAAGTTGGAGGTGCTGTGGCGCTGGCAGAGGCGCTTGAAGCTATCCCACAGCGCGTTGTCTATGGTGGAGAAGACCAGCTCGCCGCCGCTGTCCTGATGGGCCGGGCGCGGCTTGTCGAGCGGCAGACCGTGCACCTCCGGGCTGCCACCGAGCCGATCGACCCAGAACGGCTTGAACTCGGCGTGATAATCGAGAAAACGCGGCGAGTTGAACCATCGGGCATAGTCGATGTAGGTGAGCGGCAGCTCGCTCACCAGCAGGGGCTCGCGGTTCTGATGGGCAAGAAAGGCGCGCTTGAGATCCGCGAACATGTTCTTGACCGACCAGCCGTCGGAGATGATGTGGTGCTGGGTGATCAGCAGCACGTGCTCGCGGCTGCCCAGCCGGATCAGATGCACCCGGCTCAGATCCCCCTGGGTCAGGGAGAAGGGGCGCCCTATCTCTTCCCGCACCCGGCGGGCCACATAGGCCTCCCGCTCGGCAGCGGGCTGCTCGCTCACGTCCTCAATCTGCAACTTGAAGGGCGTATGGGGCAGGATCTCCTGGGCTCCCCTGCCCGCCTCGTCCTTGATGAAGCGGGTACGCATGCTGGGATGGCGCGCAAACAGGTGGTCGAAGGCAAACTCCAGCGCCGCCGTGTCCAGCTCTCCCTTGACGCGAAAATAGACCGGCATGTTGTAGAGGTGGGAAGCCTCCTCGTACTGCTCGATAAACCAGAGTCCGCTCTGGGACGAGGAGAGCGGCCCCTGCCGGGCGCCCTCGGCATCACGTTGCGCAAGAATGGGCGCCTCGAAGGCGGCGCGGGCCGCCAGGCAGCGCACCAGTTCATCCTTGTGGGCCTTGATGGTGGCGCCGATGGCCGGCGTCACCGCCTCCTTGCTCGACTGGGAGATAAGCTGGCCCTTGTCGTTCAGCGCCAGCTTGACCCCCTGCCGTTCCAGCTGTTTCAACAGCAAAATCATATTGTTCATCTGTTTCTCAAGCCTCAGGCACTCAGGGTGGCGCCGCCGTCGACGACCAGATCCTGCAGCGTGATGTGGCTGGCCAGATCCGAGGCCAGGAAGAGGACGGTATGGGCGATCTCTGCCGGGGTGGCTACCTTGCGCAGGGGGATGCCGAGCTTGAACTGCTCCGGCAGCCCGGCGATGGTGCGGGCCATGGCCTCCTCGCTTGGCAGCATGCCCCGCAGCATGGGGGTATCGGTCGAGCCCGGCGACACCAGGTTGGCGCGCACGCCGAAGGGGGCCAGCTCCAGCCCCATCGTCTGGGTCAGGCTGGTGACCGCCGCCTTGGAGGCGCAGTAGGCCGCCATCTGCATGCGCGGCACATGGGCGGCGTTGGAGCCGATGGTGACGATGGCACCGCGCCGCTGCCCCTTGAAGTGGGGCACCAGGGCCCGCAGCAGATAGAAGACGCCGCTGGCGTTGACCGTCATGCAGTCGTGCCAGTCGTCATCGCTTAAGGTTTCGGTAGAACCGAGGCGCAAGACCCCGGCCCCGTTCACCAGTACATCGAGCCCGCCGTCCGCCAGCAGCGCTGCGCAGCAGGCGTTGACCGCCTTCGAGTCGCCAATATCGAGCAGCCGGGTGGCATAGGGGTAGTCGGCTTCGGGAAATGCCAGATCCAGCCCCACCACGGATGCGCCGGCCGCCACGAACTGCGTCGCCACCTCGCGGCCGATGCCGCGCCCGGCCCCGGTCACCCAGACCCGCTTGCCAGTGAAATCAAAGGCCATTGCTTGTTGCTCCTTATCCATCACCACACCATCTCCACGCTCTCTTCGTCCTCGGAAAGCAAGCCGTCGAGGAAACGGCAGAAATCATCCAGGCGCGGGTGATCGAACACGTCGGAGACCTTGACCTGCACCCCGAACTCGGCGCCGAGCCGGTTGACTATCTGTATGGTCTGCAGGGACTGGCCCCCCAGCTCGAAGAAGTTGTCGGCGGGCGCCATGGTGGCCAGACCCAGGATCTGCTGCCAGATGGCGCCGACCCGGTTCTCGGTCTCGCTGCCCAGGGTCAGGGCTTCGCCCCCCGCCTGGTAGGCGGCCAGCAGGGCCTTGCGATCCAGCTTGTTGGAGCCGGTGCGGGGCAACTGGTCATAGTGCCGATAATCGGTGGGGATCATGGCGGCAGGCAGCACCCTGGCCAGCTGCGCCTTGATGACCCGGCTGTCACGCTCAGGCCCCGCCACGAAGGCCACCAGCCGGCGCACGCTGCCGATGCTCACCCCTTGCACGCAGGCCTCGTCCACCCCCGGCAGGGCCAGCAGCTGGGCCTCCACCTCGCCGGGCTGGATGCGATAGCCGCTTATCTTGAATTCGTTGTCGCGCCGGCCGAGGTAGACCAGCCGACCGGACACCAAGCGCACCCGATCGCCGGTGCGATAGACGGGCACATTCTCCTCACCGATCCGCAGGGTGCCAAAGCTGCCTTGTACGCCCCCCACATAGCCGTTGGCCAGCTGCGGGCCGAGCAGCACCAGCTCCCCCTCGCTGGCGGGTTGCTCCCCTGCCCCCAGGATGAGCGCCTGCATGCCGGGCAGCGGCAGGCCGATGGGCAACTGGGCCTGGTTCGGGTCTTCCTGTTGCAGCTCCTGGGTGGTCACCACCACGGTCGTTTCGGTGGGGCCGTAGGTGTTGAACAGGCGCACATCCGTGCGGCCCTGGCGCTGCCACTGGGCCAGCTGCTCGGGGTAGACCGCCTCGCCGCCGATGATGACGGTAGCCAGATTGGCAGGAATGTGGGCCTGACCCGCCGTCAGCGCAACCACCCATTCGTTCCAGAACGCGGTGGGCAGATCGAGGTGGGTGATCCCCATCTGCTCCACCCCGGCCGCAAAGGCGGGCATGGATTCGAGCAAGGCGTCGGTGCGCAGCACCAGGGTGGCACCGGCGCTCAAGGTGGCGAACACCTCCTCGATGCTGGCGTCGAAGTTGAAGGGGGCGAATTGCAGCATCCGCGCCTCTTCATCCAGGTGATAACGGCAGCGGGCGGCGGCGGCGAAGTGATCCAGGGCGCCGTGGCTGACCGCCACCCCTTTGGGCAGACCGGTGGAGCCCGAGGTGAACATCAGGTAGGCGACGGCGTGGTCGGCGGCCGGCTGGTTGAGCCGATCATCGCTCACCAGATCCCCCGCCAGCAGGGTGCGCCCCTCAAACAGGCTGGCCAGCTTGTGGCGGTACTCGGCCTGGGTGATCAGGGTCTTGACCTCCCCCAGCCGCAGGATATGGCCCTGGCGCTCCAGGGGCTGCTCGGGATCGAGCGGCACGTAGACGGCGCCCGCCAGCAGCACCGCCAGCTGGGCGAAGATGGCCTGGGGGGTGCGGGCCAGCATGACCCCCACCTTGTCGCCGGGGGCGACGCCTGCGGCCTGCAGGGCGGCCGCCATCTGTTCGGATCTGGCCAGCAGCGCCTCGTAGCTGAAGCGGGCCTCTCCCTGCTCCAGCGCTACCTTGTCCGGGGTCTGGGCGGCGAAGTGGCAGAGCGCCTCCAGCACCGGCCGCACCTGGATGGCCTCGTGGGCGGGGCCGGCGATCAGGGCCCTGGCACGCTGCTCGGCCAGCCAGTCGGCCTTGAGCGTTCCCAGGGTCTGGGTGGGCTCCGCCAGCCAGCGTTCCAGCAGGGCAAACAGGGTATCGGCGATGGCCGCCAGATCCCCCTGCCGGTAGCAACCCGGGTTGGCATCCAGATCCAGTCTGGGCTGGCCATCGACGCCGACCTGCACCTCGATGGTGAGATCTTCCACCGGGCCGGCGCTGATGTTGAGAATATGGGCAGATAGCGGCCCGAAGCGGCGAGCGTGATCGAACGGCATGATGTTGACCAAGGGGCCGAACAGGCGCTTGTCCCCCCCCACCAGGCCAAGGTCGCGGCGCAGCAGCTCATAGCGGTAGTGCTGGTGTTTGCGCACCCCGCGCTTGGCCTTGGCCACGGCGCCGGCGGCTCCCGCCAGATCCAGCCCCTCTTCGAGCTCCAGAGCAAGGGGGGTAATGTTCATCTGCATGCAGGGCACGGTCAGCGACGCCGAGCCGATGCGGTTCATCATCATCAGGCCGAGCAGGGTCTGGCTCTGGCCGCTCGATAGCGACAGCTGGGCAGAGAGGCCGGCCAGCAGCAGATCGGGCCAGCCCAGCTTGTGCTCATCGGCAAAGCCGGTCAGGGATTGCCAGAGCGTCGCCGGCAGCGGGCGGCTCTCGCGGATAAAGTTGGCAGCAATCGGCGCGCGGGTTTCGCCAAAGGACTTCACCTCGGGCCAGCCTTGCAGCTGCTCCTGCCAGAAGGCGCGGGCGGCGGCGTTCTTGCCGCTTAGCTCGCGGCTCGCCTCTTCCGCCAGCACCTCAGCCAACGAGCCGAAGGGGGATGGGGAGTCCATCTCACCGGCCAGTCCCTCTGCATAGAGCTCGGCGATGCGCTGGAACAGCAGGGTGGTGCCAAAGCCGTCAAGGGCGATGTGGTGCACGCAGCTGTAGAGGTAATCGCGGCCGGGGCCGCGCAGCAGGGCGAAGCGGCAGGGGGCCTCTTCGGTTAGTTTGAACGGGCGGCGCAGATCGGCCCATGCCCAGGCGCGGGCCAGCGTCTCGTCATCGCGCTCGAGGGAGACCTCTTCATAGGCCAGGGGCAGCTCATGCGAGACGAAGCAGACCGCCTCCTTATCGTCTTCGAAGTGGCCCTTGAGCGCCTCGCACTCCCCCACCGCCTTGGCGAGGGCCGCGGCCAGCACGGCCGCCTCGACCTTGCCATCGAAGGCGATACACTCGGCGGTGTTGAACATCGCCTTGTCGTCGTTCAGCAGATGTCCGGACCAGAGCCCCTGCTGGGGGATGGTCAAGGGGAAGCGGTTCATGGGGTCACCTCCAGGGCCTGGGCTGCCAGCCTGGCCTCGATGAGGCGCCACCAGCCGTTGAGGGTCGGCAGCTTGGCGAGATCCACGAAACCGAGCTCCACCCCGGCGGCGCGCCACTCGGTGAGCAGGGCCATGATCCGCACCGAATCCAGACCGTAGTCGATGAGGTTCTCGTCGGGATCAAACTCCCCTTCGTCCTCGTCGATATGACTCAGCAGCCGCGCCTTGAGCCCTTCGTACGTCAGCAGCGGATTGGTGGGCAGGGCGGCAGAAGCCGGGGCCAGGGCCAGCACCTCCTCGCAGGGGATCACCTTGCCGCAGCGGGTCGCCACATAGTCCAGCGCCATCTGGTGATCGGCCAGGGAGAAGTCCGCCACCCCGTCCGCCAGGAAGAAAGGCTGGATGTCGCGCATGAAGGCGTCGCAGGCGGTCATCATGCAGCCGATATGGCCGTAGATGCCGCCGATGATCAGCTGATCCCGTCCCTGACTTTCAAGCATCTGCTCGAGCTCGGAGCGCTGGAAGGCGCTGTAGCGCCACTTGACCAGCACGGTGTCGTCCCGCTCTGGGCGCAGTGCTGCCACCACCTGCTGCTGTTCGGGCCGCTTGTTGAGCCCCGGGCCCCACATGTCGTTGAGCAGGGCGCGATCTTCGGGGGATTGATCCTTGGGCTGGGCGGTGTAGAAGACCGGGATGCCGAGGGCCTTGCACTGCTTGCGCACGGCGGCCAGGCGCTCGGTGAGCGCCGCGATCAGCGGGCTGTTCTCGCCGTAGAAGGCGGTGAAGTACTCCTGCATGTCGTGGATCAGCAGGGCGGCGCGTTTGGGGTCCAGAGACCAGTTGACCTTGTTGGCCTTCCACTGGCTGGGCATGGCGTAGTTGTTCAGGGTTGGGATAGCCATAACGTCATGATTCCTTGTTAGTTTTATGCTGTTGTCAGGGGTTGGTTGGCGGCGATGGCGTGCGCAATACGCGCCCGCAGCCCCTGCTTGTCAATCTTGCCCACCGCCGTCATGGGCAGGGCGTCCAGGGCTTCGAAACGGTCGGGCAGCTTGAAGTCCGCCACCCCGCGCTCGCGCAGAAACTTGCGCAAGGCCAGCGGCTTCAAGGCGGGATCCGTGCTGACGATAAAGGCGCAGCTCTTCTCCCCCATGGCGCTGTCGGGCATGGAGACCAGGGCCGCATGGGTGATGGCCGGGTGGTGCAGCAGCTGGTTTTCCACCTCTTCCGCCGCGATCTTCTCGCCGCCCCGGTTGATCTGATCCTTCTGTCGCCCGACCACTGTGAGGTAACCCTCGGCATCCTGCACTACCAGGTCGCCGGAGCAGTAGAAGCCCTCGCTATCGAACACCCGGGCGTTGTGGGCCGGGCTCTGGTAGTAACCGCGGAAGGTATAGGGGCCGCGAGTGTGCAGGGCGCCAGGCTGGCCGGGAGCGACCGGGTTGCCCGCCTCATCGAGGATGCGCACCTCGTCGTCCGGGCTCATGGGGCGGCCCTGGGTGTAAATGATCTTCTCGTCGGGATCAGAGAGCCGGGTGTAGTTGACCAGCCCCTCCGCCATGCCGAACACCTGCTGCAACCGGCAGCCGAGCAGCGGCCCTATCTTGCTGGCCACCGCCTCCCCCAGCTTGGCGCCGCCCACTTGCAGCAATGCCAGGCTCTCGAGCTGAGTGCGCGCAGCGGAGTCAGCTTCCGCTGCCTGCAGCCAGAGGGAGACCGCCGGCGGCACCAGCGAGGTGAGATTGACCCGGTGGCGGGCAATCAGCGGGAAACAGCTGATGGGGCTGGGGTCGGGTGCTAGCACCACTGTGCCACCCGCCTCGAACACCCCGAGGGCGCCAGGGGAGCTCAGGGGGAAGTTGTGGGGCGCCGGCAGGGCGCACAGATAGCGGGTGTGGGGCCCCAATTCACAGATTTCATTGCTGCGGCGCACGCTGTAGAGATAGTCATCGTGAGTGCGCGGGATGAGCTTGGGGGTGCCTGTGCTGCCGCCGGAGAGCTGGAAGAAGGCCACCTCGTCCGCCGGAGTCGGGCCATGGGCGGGGAGTGCCAACGCCTCGCTCCTGGCCAGATCACTCAGCCAGTGAGCCAGCCCCAGCTCTCCCGCGTCCCCATCCAGCAGCACCAGCTCGGCGCCGATGACGCGCAACAGGTCACTGTGGCGCTCCCCGCTGGCGAACAGGCCATGGGCGAGCGAGCCGATAAAGAGGCGGGGCTTGATCTGCTCGGCGTAGGACACCAGCTCCAGCCGGTTGTGGCTAAAGAGCGCATTGACCGGCGCTATGCCGGCTTTGAGCAGGGCGAAGAACACCAGATAGAACTCGGCCACATTGGGGAGCTGCACCAGGGCAGTATCCCCCACCCCCAGGCCGTGGCGGGCCAGACGCCCGGCCAGCCGGCTGGAGGCGGCGTCCAACTCCCGATAGCTGAAGCGGCGCTCGCCGCAGAGGATGGCCTCGGCATCGGGGGCCAGCTCGCACTGACGCGCCAGCATGGCGGTCAGCGGCTCGCCGCGCCAGTACCCCTTGGCACGGTATTGATTCGCCAGTTCCGCTGGCCAGCGGGTATAGAGCAGAAAACGGCGGCTATCGCTCATTGCGCCACCTCCAAATCCAGGCCCAGGGCCTTGAGCATGGTGCCCAGCTTGGTGCCGGTCTCGGCCCACTCCATGACGGGATCCGAGCCCGCGACGATCCCGGCGCCGGCAAAGAGCTCCACCTGATGGCCATCGAGCACGCCGCAGCGGATCACCACGGCCCACTCGCCGTTGCCCTGGCTGTCGCACCAGCCGACGATGCCGCTGAACAGGGCTCGCCGGAAGGGCTCCTGCTCGCGGATGAACTCGCGAGCGAGATCGGTGGGATAGCCGCACAGGGCCGGGGTGGGATGGAGCTGGCAGGCGAGTGACAGCACCGATGCCTCGCTGCCGTGCAGCTGGCCGGCGATGGGGGTACCCAGATGCCAGAGGGTATCCGTGCTCATCAGGGAGGGATGGGCCGGAATGGCCAGCTCGCGGCAGTGGGGGGTCAGCACCCGGCGGATCTCGTCGATCACCAGGCGGTGCTCATGCTGATCCTTGTGGGAGGCCAGCAGATCCCGGGCCACCGCCTCGTCCTGTTGCGGCTCGCTCGCCCGTCTGGCCGAGCCCGCCAGGGGGTGGGTGAACACCTCTCCCCCGCTGACCCGCAGCAGCAGCTCCGGGCTGGCGCCCAGCAGGCGACGCGTCCCATCCAGGGGCAGAGAGAAGTGGAAGGCGTGGGGGTTCTGGGTCATCAGCCGGGCCAGCACCTGCTTAGGGTCGGCGGGCTTGTGCAGGGTAAGGATCAGCTTGCGCGACAGCACCACCTTGGCGAGTCGTCCCTGGGCGAACGCATCCAGGGCGGCGCTCACCGAGGCCTGAAATTCGGCGGCGGCCGGGGTGCTCTGCACCGAAATGGCCTGATTCGCGGCCTGGGGGCCGGGTTCGCACTGGCGGCGCTCGCTGCGCTCAACCTGGCCGGGCACATAGAGGCAGGAGGGTTCGGCGGGATCGAAGGCGAAGGCGCCGATCAGCAGGGGATTGGCCTGGCCTGCGGCCCTGGCGGCCGCCATGGCCGCGTCTATCTGCCGTGCCAGCAAGGGCCATTCACTGGCTGGCGTTCGGATCGGCTGACCCAGATCATTGGCCCGGATCTCTCCCTGGTTCGACGTGAACAGGACGTCGGGGGTCGCAGCCTGACGCGGCGCGCGGGTTTCCATCACTTGAGTATCCATTTCACACCCATCGAATAAGACTATAAATGATAACTATTATCAGTCCGTTATCGTGCGGCGCTAAAATACTCGCTTTGAAATCCCCGGGTCAATGGAATTTGCATGGGACAAAACTGGAGCCTTTATGTGGGTATCACCTCGAGTGCAGGACCTTGCCACCCCATGGGGGCGGGCGTGGCCCCCGCTCCGGGCCCCGGGCTGCGACAGCCGATGACTCAGGCTTTCCCGTCACTGAGGCCAGTGTCCTGGATGATGGGCAGGGATCGGGTGAATACCCATCCAGAGCCGGCAATTGATCATTACTTTCATTTGTCGGAGGAGGGGGACCGCCATCGTCAGTCAGGGCAGCAGGTGACTGAGGCTTTCCCGTCACGGAGGCCAGTGGCCTGGATGATGGGCAGGAATCGGATGAATACCCATCCAGGGCTGGCAATTGATCATTACTTTCATCTGTCGGAGGAGGGGGACCGCCATCGTCAGTCAGGGCCGCAGGTGACTGAGGCTTTCCCGTCACGGAGGCCAGTGGCGAACACGCCAAACTGGGATCAGATGAATACCAACAAGGGCCAGCAATTGATAATTATTTGCATTTATCGGAGAATGGCCACCATCGTCAGTCAGGAGTCCTTTCATGTCCCAACCCGCCCCCGTCAATCGTCCCCGTCTGCTCAGCGTCAAGCGGGTTCAGGATCTCACCCCTCACCTGCGCCGCATCTGCCTGACCGGCCCCGATCTTGCCGACTACCCCTTCACCTGTGGTGGCGCCCACATCAAGATCATGCTGCCGCAGCCGGGCCAGGCCCATGCCGTCCTGCCCACCCCCACGCCCCAGGGGCCACGCTGGGAGGATCCGAGCCAGAGGCCCATCATGCGCACCTTCACCATTCGCGCCTTTCGCCCCGAGGCCCTGGAGCTGGACATCGACTTCGCGCTCCATGGCGAGACGGGGCCGGCCAGCCGCTTCGCCCTCAATGCCAAGCCGGGGGACAGGCTCGCCATCTCGGGTCCCGGTGGTCCCAACCCCATGCTGCAGGCGGCCGACCACTACTACATGGTGGGGGATCTCACCTCCCTGCCCGCCATCTGCGCCATGGCGGAGGTGATGGCGCCCCAGGCCAGGGGCCACATAGCCCTGCTGGTGCCCCATGAGCAAGACATACTGGACATACCGCTGCCGGCCGGGGTCGAACTGCGCTGGTTTGTCGGCAGCCCGGAGCAGACAGAGCCCCTGATCAGCCATCTCACCAGCCAGCCCATGAGCGGCGACAACAGCTACTTCTGGTTCGGTGGCGAGGAGGGGCTGGTGGTTCCCATGCGCCGCCATGTCAGACGCACCCTGGAAGTGGATCGCAGTCGCGTCTATGCCGTCCCCTACTGGCGCCATGGCAAGGATGAAGAGGCCTATCACCACGCCCGCCACGACGTGATGGACAGCTGATCTCCCCCTGCCCCGCCCGGGCCCGTGGTCGCCATGCCCGGGCCCTTGCCGTTTGCCTCTCCCCCCTCTCCTGCCCTTCGCGTTAGTGCTTGCAAGTCACGGACAAAACAAGATAATGATAATCACTCTCAACAACTGCGATGGGAGTGTCCACCGACGGATGTCGCCACGGCATCGGCCCCATCGCCCCATTCCCTCACAAGGTAATCCAGATGGCAGTCTTGAATTCGGTCATGCGCGCCGCTACCGTGACGACGCTCCCCACCCCGGCAGACCTGCTGGCACAGCAACCCTGTCCTGCCCAGTTGCAGGCCCGGATTGCACAGCATCGACAACAGGCCAGCGACATTCTGGGCGGGGAGGATGACCGCCTGCTGGTGGTGATAGGTCCCTGCTCCCTGCACGATCCCCGGGCGGCCCTCGACTATGCCAGGCGCCTGGCCCCCCTGGCCGCCCAGTACCAGGATCGGCTGCAGATAGTGATGCGGGCCTACTTCGAGAAGCCGCGCACCACTGTGGGCTGGAAAGGGCTGGTGTTCGATCCCCATCTGGATGGCAGCCATGATCTTGCCCTGGGTCTGCGCCTGGCGCGCCAGCTGCTGATCGACATTGGCGAGCTGGGCCTGGCCACCGCCACCGAGTTTCTCGACACCACCAGCTTCCTCTATCTCGCCGACCTTATCAGCTGGGGAGCGATCGGCGCCCGCACCACAGAGTCCCAGGTTCATCGCCAGCTTGCCTCCGCCCTGCCCTGCCCGGTCGGTTTCAAGAACGGCACGGATGGCAATGTCCGGGTCGCCCTGGATGCCATCCAGGCGAGCCGGGCCCCCCACCTGTTCACGACACCGGGCAGCGAAGGGGGCATGGTGGTGGTCCAGAGCCAGGGCAATGGGACAGGTCACATCATCCTTCGCGGCGGCACCAGCCCCAATTACCATGCGGCCGATGTGGACGCGGCGGCGCAGCGCCTGCGCGGCCAGGGGCTGGCCCCCCGGCTCATGGTCGATTGCAGCCACGGCAACAGCCAGAAGCAGCACAAGAACCAGCTCAGGGTGGCCGAGTCCCTCGCCCACCAGCTGGCCCAGGGCAGCCAGGCCATTGCCGCCGTCATGGTCGAGAGCTTCCTGGTGGAGGGCGCTCAGGCTCCCGCCCCCCTGGGCGCCCTCACCTATGGCCAGTCGGTCACCGATGCCTGCCTCGGCTGGGATGACAGCCTGAGCCTGCTCGCCCTGCTGGCCGAGGCGGTCTCGGCGCGCCGTCGCCACCTTGCCTCGGCCCCGGCGCCCTGCTGGGAAGCCCAGCTGGCCAGCTGACGCCGTCAGACGCGGCGCCAGGACCCGGCGCGGATCCCGGCCACTATACTTGGCCGGTGTCATCCTTCACCCGGAGTGCCCCATGGTGCCGCGCCTCATCCTCTGCCTCCTGCTCTGCCTCACCCTGGCCCCCCTGCCCGGGGCCAGCCCCCTCAACGTCAGCCTGCTGCACCGGGATCTGGCCCACCCCTGGGGGCTGGTGTTCCTGCCCGGTGGCGATCTGCTGGTGAGCGAGCGCCCCGGCCGCCTGCTGCGACTGGGGGCCGACGGACGGCGCCATGCCGTGACCGGCCTGCCCGAGGTAGCGGCCCAGGGCCAGGGGGGCCTGCTCGATCTCGCCCTGGATGACGAAGGCTGGCTCTATTTCAGCTACAGCGAACCCGGGCCGGGGGGCAGCAGCACCGCCGTCGCCCGGGCCAGGCTGCAAGACGATCGCCTGGTCTCCCTGCAACCCCTGTTCAGCCAGCGTCCCAAGGTGTCTGGCGGCGCCCATTTCGGCTCCCGCCTGGTGCTGGGGGGCGATGGCCTGCTCTACATCACGCTGGGGGATCGCTACCATCAGCGCGACCTGGCCCAGCGCCTGGACAACCACATCGGCAAGACGGTGCGCCTGCACCGGGATGGCAGCGTGCCGGCGGACAACCCTTTTCGCCACACCCAGGGGGCCCTGCCCGAGATCTGGAGCCTGGGGCATCGCAACATGCAGGGGGCGGCCTGGCGGCCTGCGGCCGACCAGTTCTGGGCCCACGAACACGGCCCCCAGGGCGGGGACGAGGTCAATCTCATCCTGGGAGGGCAAAATTATGGCTGGCCCAGGGTCAGCTTCGGCGAGGAGTATGGCGGCGGCAAGATTGGCGAGGGGACAGCGGCGCCAGGGCTGGTCACTCCCCTCAAGGTCTGGGTGCCCTCCATCGCCCCCTCCGGCATGGTGTTTCACTCCGGGGCCCGCTACCCCCAGTGGCGGGACAAGCTGTTCGTCGGCGCCCTGCGCGGCCAGTCACTGCGGGAGCTGACCCTGGCCGGCGACACCATCGTCGGCGAACGCACCCTGCTCGGGGAGCGGGGGGAGCGGATCCGCACCGTCAAGGAGGGACCGGATGGCGCCCTCTATCTGCTCACCGACAGCGGGTCGGGCAAGGTGTTGCGGCTGACGCCCCAGCCCCTCGACTAGACTGAGAGGGCCCGTATCCCGGAGAGTCACAAGGAGCAACGCCATGAGATCCCTCAAGACCCTGATCATCTTCCTCTGCTGCGGCCTGCTGATGGCCTGCAACACCATGAGCGGCGTGGGCAAGGATGTCGAAAAAGTCGGCGAGAGCATCCAGAAGAGCGCCGACAAGTGACCCCGGGGCCGGGTGCCCCCCACCACCCGGCCCTGCTCCCCCCATAAAGCAGTGGCTCGCCGCGCCGCTCTGTAATAAGGTTTTTCCTGCTCTTTATTCTCGACCCTATCAGTTCGATCCCGGCCGACCCATATTGCGCAGGATCCCCACAGAGACCCGTTATGCCCCCTCAGCCCGTTCTTGACCCTCTTCCCGGCCCGGACCCCGACCTTGTCTCCTTCGCCGCCCTCATGGGCCGCCACTTCCCGGGTGCCCGGGTGCTGATCGTCCCCGCCGCCCCCATGGCCCCTGCCGCCTTCGGCTTGACCCCGGCAGAGCAGGCCCCCCTCCTCGGCCTCGCCAGCCAGTTGGGGACCGAGGCCCATTTTTACCGGGATCGGCCGCCTGCGTCTGGTCTCCCCCCCGGCGCCGACATCCCGGGGGCCTGCGCCCTGATCCCCCTGGCCGGCGGCGAGGGCCGCCCCCTCGGCTGGTTCGCGATCCTGCTGCCCGGCAGCCATGACTTCACCCCCTGGGAGCGCCAGGACCTGGACGGCTTCACCCACCAGCTCGAGTGCATGCTGCAAAGCGCCCCCGGCAGCCCGGGTTGCTACAGCCAGCTGTTCGAACTCACCTTCAACCAGTCTTCGGTCGGCATGGCCCTCTCGGCCCCGGACGGTCGCTGGCTGCGGGCCAACCAGAGCCTGTGCCGGCTGCTGGGCTATCCCGAATCCCGGCTCATCGAACGGGACTGGCAATCCATGACCCATGGCGCGGATCTCGCGGCCGAGGTACGGCTGTTCGAGCAGCTGCTGGCGGGGGAGCGGCAGAGCTACCGACTGGAGAAGCGGCTGCTGCGCATCGACGGCACGCCCCACTGGGTCCAGCTCAGCGTGACCCTGTGCCGGGGGCGCGGCCCCCGGCAGACCCACCTGATCGCCGTGTTCACCGACATTGACGATCGCAAGCAGGCGGAGCAGCAGCTGCGCCAGCTGCAGTCCCGGCTGGAGCAGCAGGTGGCCGAACGCACCCAGGCCCTCTCCCGCGCCTTGGCGGAGCGGGACAGGGAGATGGCCGAGCGCGCCCAGGCGCAGGCGCGGCTGATGGAAGAGAAGAACCGTTTCCAGAACATGCTGGACAACAGCAGCGCCGCCTTCATCGAGGTGAACGAGCAGGGCCGCCTCTGCGGCTGGAACCCGGCGGCCAGCACCCTGTTTGGCTGGCAGGCAGAGGCCGTGCTGGGCCGGCCGCTCACGGCCCTGTTCGACCCTGACTCTCCCTTCTGCAAGCTGCTGCTGAGCCAGGATCCCCAGCCCAGACGCCAGGAGGTGGACATTCGCGATCGGGATGCTCGCCTCGTCCAGGCGGAGGTGATGGCCGAGTCGAGCCTGCATGGGGGGCGGCCGAGCCGCTTCGCCTTCATCCATGACATCTCGGCCCGGCGCAGCGTGGCCCAGCAACTCAAGCAGAGCAAGAGCCGGCTCAAGGCCATCGCCGACAACATGCCGGCCCTGATCGCCCAGATCAACCCGCAGCAGCGTTATCTGTACGCCAACCGCGCCTATCAGGAGTGGTTCGGCGTCAGCAGCGAGCAGCTCTATACCATGTCGGTGGAGGATCTCATCGGCCCCAAGGCCTACGGGGTCGCGGCCCCTCACCTGGCCAGGGCCCTGGCCGGGGAGGAGCTCGCCTTCGACACGCCGTTTGACACCCTGCAGGGGGAGCGCATGGTGCACTCCCACTATGTGCCCAACCCCGAGCCCGGCACCGGCCTCTACATACTGGCCACCGACATCAGCGAGCTGACCGAGCTGCAACGGCGCCTCGAGCACGAGGCGGCCCACGATGCCCTCACCGGCTTGCCCAACCGGCGCGCCTTCAGCCTGCGTCTCGAACGCGAGCTGGCGCGCACCCGCCAGGGCAGCGGCCACCTGGCCCTGCTGTTTATCGATCTCGATGGTTTCAAGCAGCTCAACGACAACCTGGGTCACGACTTTGGCGACCGGGTGCTGCGTTACTTCGCCGAGCGGCTGCAGGCCTGCGTGCGGCCGGGAGACATGGTGGCGCGCCTGGCGGGGGATGAATTTACCCTGCTGCTGCCGGATCTCGGGGATCCCCACAGGGAAGTGCATCAGGTGTGCGAGCGGCTGCTGGCAGATCTTGCCACCACGCGGGAGCTGGCAGGCCAGCCCCTGCGCCTGACCTGCAGCATAGGGGCGGCCCTGTGCCCGCCGGGCCGGGAGATGACCCTGGATACCCTGCTCAATCAGGCCGATGGCGCCATGTATCGCGCCAAGGCTGCGGGCAAGGGGCGTTACGCGCTGGCCTGAGCCTGGGTCAGGGGCACCAGGGAGAGCTGAACCCCGTGCTGGGCCAGCATCTCCCTGGCGTTCTGGGCGAGCCTGTCATCGCTGATCACCCTATCGATCGCCTCCCAGCCCACCACCTTGAAGGTGCCCACCTTGCCGTATTTGGAGGAGTCGCAGATGAGGATGCGGGTCGAGGCGGCGTCCACCACGGCCCGCTTGACCGGCACCTTCTCCTCGTTCGGGGTGGAGATGCCATGGCCATCCCAGGAGGAGGAGGAGAGAAAGGCGATATCCAGATGCAGGTTGCGCAGGAAGTGGGCGGTCGCCTCCCCGGCGCAGGACTGGTTGTCGCGGATCACCATGCCGCCGGTGTGATAGAGCCGCCCCAGGCCATGTTCGATCAGGTAGGCACACACCATGAAGTCGTTGGTCACTATCATGAGGTCATCACGCAGCGCCAGCTCCCGGGCCAGCTCCAGGGAGGTGGTGCCCGCATCCAGATAGACGGTACTGCCCGCCGTCACCTGCTCCGCGGCCAGGCGGGCGATGGCCAGCTTGGCCTCCTGCATCAGGCTGCGCTTGGCGGCGTGGGAGGGTTCGCTGGTGATGCGCTCGGCCAGACTGACCCCGCCGGAGACCGACAACACCCGCCCCTGCTGCTCCAGCTTCTGGATATCCCGGCGCACCGTCATGTGGGAAACATCGAGCCGCTCGGTGAGCTCCAGTATGCTGACCACGCCGCGCTCGGCCAGCAGGTGCAATATCTGTTGCTGTCGTTCTATGGGGATCATGGGGCCTCCTCCTGTCAGTGGCGTCGCCATTCTAGCCCAACGGCATGGTAAAAAATGATAAAAGTTCATCTCGGCCACTGAAATTAACATTAAATCACATAGACTCCCCAGCCAACGCCCTCATGAAAGGGGCCAACTGAATCAAATCACAAAAAATAACAGTAATTGAGTTAAATTTTGTGATTTGCGCCCGATATTTCACCGCCATTAGCCCCTACTATGAGCCCATACGTCGTCGCATAGAGGAACTCAGCATGTCTCACCCTTATCAGGTTGCCGTCATCGGCCTTGGCGCCATGGGCATGGGCGCCGCCCTCTCCTGCCTGCGGGCAGGGTTGCAGACCCATGGCATAGACCTGGCCCCGGCCGCCCGCGAGCGGCTCGCCGCCGCCGGCGCCGCCAGTGTCGGGGCGAATGCCCACGCCATCGCCGACCGGCTCGATGCCGTGCTGCTGCTGGTGGTCAATGCCGCCCAGGTGCGCCGCATCCTGCTCGGCGAAGAGGGGCTGGCCCGCCGCCTCAGGCCGGGCACGGCCGTGATGATCAGCGCCACCATCGCCAGCGAGGAGGCGAAAGCCATCGCAAGCGAGCTGACCGCTCAGGGGTTGCTGGTGCTCGATGCCCCCGTCTCAGGCGGCGCGGTCAAGGCAGAGGCGGGAGAGATGGTGGTGATGGCCTCGGGCGCCAGGGCCGCCTTCGAGCGGCTGCAACCCGTGCTCGATGCGGTGGCGGACCGGGTCTTCGTCATCGGCGAACAACCGGGCCAGGGCAGCACGGTCAAGATCATCCACCAGCTGCTGGCGGGGGTGCACATCGCGGTAGCCGCCGAGGCCATGGCGCTGGCGAGCCGCGCCGGGGTGCCGCTCGATCTCATGTACGAGGTGGTCACCCAGGCCGCCGGCAACTCCTGGATGTTTGAAAACCGCATGCCCAGGGTCATCAGCGGCGACTACAGCCCCCGCTCCGCGGTGAACATCTTCGTCAAGGATCTCAACCTGGTGGCGGACACGGCCCGGGCCCTGAACTTCCCGCTGCCCCTGGCGAACGCCGCCCTGAACCAGTTCCTCAGCGCCAGCAACGCCGGTCACGGCCAGGAGGACGACAGCGCCGTCATCAAGGCCTATGCCGGGATCCAGCTGCCGGGAGACGCACAATGAGACTCGGGGTCATAGCGGACGATTTCACCGGCGCCACCGACATCGCCGGCTTCCTGGTGGAGAATGGTCTCTCCACCCTGCAACTGGCCGGGGTGCCGAGCGGGGGAGAACTGCCCCAAACGGATGCCCTGGTGGTGAGCCTCAAGAGCCGATCCTGCTCCGCCGAACAGGCGGTGGCGGACTCCCTCGCCGCCCTCACCTGGCTGCGGGAGCAGGGTTGCGATCGCATCTATCAGAAGTACTGCTCCACCTTCGACAGCACGCCCCTGGGCAACATAGGCCCGGTGGCCGATGCCCTGCTGGCGGCGCTTGACCACGACTTCACCCTGATCTGCCCCGCGCTGCCGGTCAATGGCCGCACCGTCTATCAGGGCAACCTGTTCGTCGGGCCCCAGCCCCTGGCCGAATCCGGCATGCGCCACCACCCCCTCACCCCCATGACCGACAGCAACCTGCTGCGGCTGATGGATGCCCAGGGGCGCGGACGCACCGGCCTGGTGCCACTGAATACCATTGCGGCGGG
>NZ_CDBT01000017.1:154762-179667 GCF_000819765.1 Aeromonas bivalvium | reverse complement strand
CGCCGCCGCCCTGGCCCGCCTCAGGGATGATGGCTATCGCTACGCCGTGGTCGACACCCTGACCGAGCAGCACCTGCTGGATATCGCCGCCGCCGTGCGCGACTGGCCCCTGGTCACCGGCGGCTCCGGCCTCGCCATCGGCCTGGCCCGCCAGCTGAGCCGGGGGCAGCCCCTGACAGCGCGAGCCGCCGGTCTCCCCGTGCCCGGCCCCTGCGCCATCCTGTCCGGCTCCTGCTCCCAGATGACCAACCGTCAGGTAGCCCGCTATCGCACGCTGGCGCCTAGCCTGGCCCTGTCGGTGGAGGCCTGCCTCACCGAACCGGACTACCCGGCCCGCCTCGCCGACTGGCTGCTGAGCCAGGGGGAGGGCCCGGCGCCCCTGCTCTATGCCACCACGGCTCCCGAGACGTTGGGCGAGATCCAGCGCCAGTACGGGGTCCAGGCCGCGAGCGAGGCGGTGGAAGCCTGCTTCGCCGCCGTGGCCCGCCTGCTGGTGGCGGCGGGGGTGAGTCGGCTCATCGTCGCCGGGGGCGAGACCTCGAGCCGGGTCACCCAGGCCCTTGCCATCCACGCCTTCCACATAGGTCCCCAGATAGCCCCCGGGGTGCCCTGGGTGCGGGCCACGGACAGGCCCCTCTCCCTGGCGCTCAAGTCCGGCAATTTTGGCGACGAACACTTCTTCTCCACCGCCCAGGAGGCGTTTCATGACTGAACAGGCACTGCGCGACACCATGGTGATGCTGGGGGCCTCCCTGTTCGAGCGAGGCTATGCCACCGGCGGCGCGGGCAATCTCTCGGCCCGGCTCCCCGACGGCACCCTGATCGCCACCCCCACCGGCTCCTGCCTCGGCAGACTCAGCGCCCAGAGCCTCTCCCGCGTGAGCATGAGCGGCGAGCACCTGGGGGGGGATCGCCCCTCCAAGGAGGTGGCCTTCCACCTCGCGCTCTACCACAACAACCCGGATTGCCAGGCGGTGGTGCACCTGCACTGCACCCACCTGACCGCCCTCTCCTGCCTCGATGGACTGGATCCGGCCAACGTGATCCGCCCCTTCACTCCCTACTACGTGATGCGGGTCGGCAGCCTGCCCCTCATCCCCTACTACCGGCCGGGGGATGAACGCATCGCCGAGGAGCTGGGTCGCCGCGCCGGGGACGCAGGCGCCTTCCTGCTCGCCAACCACGGCCCCGTGGTGATGGGCAAGAACCTGGTGGAGGCGGTCAACAACATGGAAGAGCTGGAGGAGACGGCCCGCCTGGCCCTGCTGCTCCATGGCCAGCCCATTCGCTACCTGAGCGAACCCGAGATCACCGAATTGAGGAGGATGAAACCATGAGCCAGCCCTGGTACGCCCCTCTGACCCGACACGAGCACAACGCATTGAGGAAGATCACCCCATGAGCAAGTTTGCCGCCAACCTGACCATGCTGTTTACCGAGCTCCCCTTTATCGAGCGCTTCGCCGCGGCCCGCGCCGCCGGGTTCGAGGCGGTGGAGTGCCTGTTTCCCTACGAGTGGCCGGCTGCCGAACTGGCCCGCCAGCTGCGGGAGAATGGTCTCACCCAGGCCCTGTTCAACATGCCCCCCGGGGACTGGGCGGCCGGTGAGCGCGGCATGGCCGCCATCCCGGGGCGAGAGGCGGAGTTTCGTGCCCAGCTGCCCAGGGTGCGGGACTACGCCCTGGCGCTCGGCTGCAAGAAGGTACATGCCATGAGCGGCCTGATTGACCCGGCCCACTCCCTGGCCGCCCACCGCCAGACCCTGGTGGAGAACATCCGCTTCGCCGCCGACGTTCTGGCCGCGGACGGCATCAAGGTGCTGCTCGAACCCCTCAACAGCCGGGACGTGCCCGGCTACTTCCTGGCCCACCAGCGCGATGCCCTGGCATTGGTGGAAGAGATAGACAGGCCGAATGTGGGGGTGCAGCTCGATCTCTACCACGCCCAGATCATGGACGGGGATCTCACCCGTCTCATCGCCACCCTGGGCCCGGCCATCGGCCATGTCCAGATAGCCTCTGTGCCGGATCGCCACGAGCCGGATCGGGGGGAGATCCACTATCCCCACCTGTTCGAGGCCCTGGCCCGGGCCGGCTACCAGGGCTGGATAGGCTGCGAATACCACCCCAGCGCCGGCACCCGGGAAGGGCTGGGCTGGCTACGCCAATGGCAATCCACATCCCGATAACACAACAAGAACGACCTACACACGAACGAGTCTGAGGATAACAAGATGCAGATCATCATCACGGGGGGCGGCGGCTTTCTCGGCCAACGCCTGGCCCGCGCCCTGTTGCAAGGACCTCTCCCCTTCAGCGAACTGCTGCTGGTGGACATACAGATGCCGATGAGCCCGCAGCCCGACCCCAGGGTACGCTGCCTGCAAATGGATCTGACCGCCCCCGGGGTGGCCGAGACCCTGATCACCAAGGAGACGGGGATCGTCTATCACCTGGCCGCCATCGTCAGCAGCCACGCCGAGCAGGATTTCGATCTCGGTTGGCGTGTCAACCTGGACACCACCCGCACCCTGCTGGAGGCGTGCCGCCACGCCAGACCCGGCATCCGCTTCATCTTCACCAGCTCGCTCGCGGTGTACGGCGGCCCCCTGCCCGAGCAGGTGGACGACGGCACGGCGCTCACCCCGACCTCTTCCTATGGCGCCCAGAAGGCCATGGGGGAGCTCTTGGTCAACGACTACAGCCGCAAGGGCTATGTGGATGGCCTGGTGCTGCGTCTGCCCACCATCTGCGTGCGGCCGGGCAAACCGAACCGCGCCGCCTCGTCGTTTGTCAGCAGCATCATCCGCGAGCCCCTGCAGGGGGAGACGACCTGCTGCCCGGTCGACCCGGCCCTGCGGCTCTGGCTGTCGAGCCCGGCCACAGTGGTGGCGAACTTCCTCACCGCCGCGACCCTGAGCCCGCCGACCGGCTGGCGCAGCATCAACCTGCCCGGCATCAGCGTCACGGTCGAGGAGATGCTGACCACCCTGACCCAGGCAGGCGGCCAGGCCGCCCGGGAGCGGGTCTCCCTGGCGCCGGATCCCGCCATCGAGCGCATCGTCGCCAGCTGGCCAGGGCGCATCGACAGCAGCCGGGCCTGTGAGCTTGGTTTCGTGGCGGACGGGACCTTCGCCGACATCATCGACAGCTTTATCACCCATGACATGCAGGAGGCATCATGATCGATATACCCACCCCCATCATTGGGCTCATCATCGCGGTCTTTGCCCTGGTCTTCCTGGTGCTGCGCACCCGGGTCCACGCCCTGATCGCCATGCTGGCCGCAGCCTGCATCGCCGGACTCACCGGCGGCATGACCATCGACAAGACCCTCGCCGTCATCACCCAGGGCTTTGGCTCCACCCTTGGCAGCATCGGCATCGTCATCGGCCTCGGGGTCATGATGGGCCGCCTGCTGGAGGTGTCGGGCGCGGCCGAGCAGATCGCCTACAGCTTCATCAAGTGGCTCGGCAAGCGCCGCGAGGAGTGGGCGCTGGCCATCACTGGCTATATCGTCAGCATCCCCATCTTCGTGGACTCCGCCTTCGTCATCTTGTTCCCGGTGGCCAAGGCGCTGGCAAAAAGCGGCAAACGCTCCCTGCTGACCCTGGGGGTAGCCCTGGCGGGCGGCCTGGTGGTGACCCACCATACGGTACCGCCGACACCTGGGCCCCTGGGGGTTGCCGGTCTGTTCGGGGTCGACATCGGCGCCATGCTGCTGACCGGCATGTGCCTGGCGGTGCCCTGCGTCATCGGCATCGTGCTCTACGCCCAGTGGCTCGACAAGAAGTACCCGGAATTCGGCCAGCAGGGGATGAAGACCCCGGACGAGCTGCAAGCCAGCTATGAGCAGTACCTCAAGGAGAAGGCAGACAAGCCCCTGCCGAGCCTGACCCTCTCCCTGCTGCCCATCCTGGTGCCCATCGCCCTCATCTTCTGCAAGGCGATGCTGACCACTCTGGCCAGTTTCGAAGGGCTTGAATCCCTTGGCAGCAACCCGCTGGTGCAAGGCATAAGCTTTATCGGCACCCCCATCATAGCGCTGGCCATCAGCGTCTTGCTGGCGGTCTATACCCTGGTGCCCCACATGGACAGGCACGCCACCGCCGAGCGCCTCGAGGAGGGACTGCAATCGGCCGGCATCATACTGCTGGTGACCGGGGCCGGCGGCGCCCTGGGGGCCGTGCTGCGTGACAGCGGCGCCGGCAACCAGCTGGCCGAGCAGATTGCGGGACTGCCCATCTCCCCCATACTGATCCCCTTCATCGTCGCGACCCTGGTGCGCCTCATTCAGGGCTCAGGCACGGTCGCCATGGTGACGGCGGCCTCCATCTCGGCCCCCATACTGGCCCAGATCCCCGGGGTCAACATGCTGCTGGCCGCCCAGGCCGCCACCATGGGGTCGCTCTTCTTCGGCTACTTCAACGACAGCCTGTTCTGGGTGGTGAACCGCATGATGGGGATCTCGGACGTCAAGCAGCAGATGGTGGTCTGGTCCATCCCCACCACCATCGCCTGGGCCATCGGCGGCACCGGGGTCGCCCTGCTCAACCTGCTGTTCGGCTCCGGCGGCACCTGGTTCGACCCCGTGCTGCCCCTGCTGGTGCTGGCCCTCATCATCTGGGGGGTGCGCCGCCAGCCCCTGGGGATGACGGCCCCCGCGGCGGTGCGCCAGCCCTGAGTCGACGCACCTGTGACATGCCCGGCGTTCGCCGCCGGGCATAGGGCTCTCCTTGGAAAACAACACAAGGCAGCCGTCCTTGAGCAGGGCGGGCATAAGAAACAATGAGAGAGACCCGTCCTTGAGCAGGGCGGGCATAGGAAACAATGAGAGAGACCCGTCCTTGATCAGGACAGGCATAGGACACAACGAGAGGCACCCATCCTTGACCAGGGCGGGCATAGGAAACGAGGGGACCCGTCTGCTAGACTGGCCCCCTCGTTGGCTTCTCTCACAAGGATTGGAAGATGTCTGGCTCGCCCCTGCGCGATCGCTCCACCGGTTTCGCCCTGCTCACCATCTTGCTGTGGGCCTCCCTGGCCGCTCTCACCTCCCGGGTGACCAGCGTCTCCCCCCTGGTGCTGGTAGGCTTGGTGCTCTTTTTCTGCGGTGCAGGCGCCTTGCCGTTCTGGCGCCAGTGGCGCGCCAGCCCCAAGACCTGGCTGGTCACCATCACGGCCCTGCTCTGCTATCACCTGCTGCTGTTCATGAGCTTTCGCCACGCCCCCGTGCTGGAGGCGAACCTCATCAACTACCTCTGGCCGCTGTTCATCATACTGTTCACCCCATTGCTGCTGCCGGGCCACCCCCTGCAGGGGCGACACCTACTGGCGGGGCTGCTCGGCCTGGCCGGCAGCGTGCTGGTGATGGTCGACGGCGAGCTGCAACTGCAATCGGCCCACCTGCCCGGCTACCTGCTGGCACTCGGGGCCGCCATCATCTGGGGCGGCTACTCTGTGCTGTCGCGCCGCCTGCCCCCCGCCCCCGCCGTGGTGACGGCGGCGGCCTGCCTGCCCGCAGGTCTGCTGGCCCTGCTGCTGGCCCGGGGGCTGGAGGGTCCCCTGCCCCTGGCGACCATCCCGAGCGGCGACTGGGGGCTCATCATGGGTCTGGCCCTCGGCCCCATGGGGGCGGCCTTCGTCACCTGGTATCTGGCGCTGCGGGACGGGGATCCGCGCCGCATCGGCGCCCTGGCCTACCTCACCCCCCTGCTCAGCACCCTGCTGCTGGTCTGGCTCAACGGGGAGACCCTGACCCTGCGCCACGTACTGGCAGGCAGCCTGATCCTGGGCGGCGCCCTGCTGGGTCTCAAGACTGGGTCGGCCAAGCTCAAGCCATCCGTCCCAAAGGCCGCAGCAAACGGCTGAGCCTGGGCGGCGCCCTGCCGGGTTTCAAGGCTGGGTCGGCCAAGCTCAAGCCATCCGTCCCAAAGGCCGCAGCAAACGGCTGAGCATGGGCGGCGCCCTGCCGGTCTCAAGGCTGGGTCGGCCAAAGCCAAGCCACCCGCCCCGGGAACCGCGATGAAAGGCTGACCTCGGGGCCAGGGTTCCACGGCGCAGGCCGTTTTGGCCCCTGTCATGAAACTGCCATCAATCCTGCCTAAGCTGGCGCCGTTCGTCGTTCAAGCAGGACTCTTCTGGTGAATATCTCCCGTTACTCTTCCCTTGCCGCTCTGATCTTGTTGCTGCTCGCCTGCGTGCTCGCCACGGCCCTGGGCTATGGCTGGCGCCAGCTCGAGCGCAGCGAATCCAGCCAGCGCCAGCACGAGCGACTGGAGCTGCGGCTCGCCACCACGTTGCAGGGGGCCCTGCGCGACTACCTCGCCAGCGGCGACCCAGTGCGCCTGGCCAGTGCCGAGGGGGCGCGCCGCCTCGCCATCGGTCAGCTCGAACAGATGTCTGGCCCCTCCGTGGAGGCGCTCAAGGGGCAACTGGATCGAATGGGCAAGAAGATAGAGAGCGACTATCTGGCCGCCGGCAAGCTGTCGGGCAACAGCCAGGAGCTGCTGCAAAACGCCGAACGGGAGCTGACCGCCCAGGCCAAGGCGCTGCTGCGCTACGGCCAGGGCAGCGAGGCTCCCGCCGCCGCCGACTATCGCCAGGGGGCCGCCGACCTGCTCGCCGCCCTGCCCCATCTCATTCATCTGCGCCAGCAATACATGGCCCAGGGCAGCGCCAAGCAGCTCGAAGCCCTGCAATTCGAGCTCGCCAGCCTGAGCCGTCAGGCCGATGCCCTCGCGGCCCTGCCGCTGCTGGGGCTGCTCGAACCCGCTCCCGCCCAGGATGAGTTCACCCTGGGAGAGCCAGAGCGCCGGGACCTTGGCCAGCAGCCTCGCAACGAGCTGCAGAGCCTGCTGCGCCGCTATCCCCAGGAGCTGACCAACAGCCAGCAGGCCCTCACCCGCCAGCAGCAGGCCCGGGAAGCGGTCAACGGGGATCTCGAGCAGATGCTGGCGGCCATGACCCGGATGGGGGATGCCCTCGGCGCCGAGCGCCATCGGGTCAATCAGCATCTGGCGACCGTGCTCGGCAGCCTGGCCCTCGGCCTGGTGCTGACGGCGCTGCTGTTCGCCTGGTGTCAGCGCCGCTGGATAGTGCGCCCCCTGATCCGGTTGCGCGCCGCCTTCGCCCAGCTCGAGCAGACCGGCCTGGCCGAACCCCTGCCCCAGGGGCGCGAGCGCAATGAGCTGGCGGACATAGTGGCGAGCTACAACCGCCTGCTGGCCCACAAGCAGCAGGAGCAGGCCCACAAGGAGGGGCAGCTCGAGGCGGTCTCCCTCAGCCTGCAGGGCATGGTCAGCCAGGTGCAGGACATTCACCAGAGCACCCACACCACAGAGCAGGCGGTCGGAGAGGGGGAGCAGATGATGAGCGAGCTGAACCAGCTCGCCAGCGAGGTGCACCAGGTGGCCGCGGATATCGCCCTTCATGCCCAGCACAACGAGCAGTCCATGACCGACAGCGAGCGACTGGTGGGGGGCATGCTGCTGGCGACCGAGCAGACCGGCCTTGCCATCCATGAGAGCGGCGACGCCCTGGCCCAGCTGCGCCGCTCGGTGGAGGACGTCACCGCCATCGTCGACGTCATCAACCACATCGCCCAGCAGACCAACCTGCTGGCGCTCAATGCCGCCATCGAGGCGGCCCGGGCGGGGGAGCATGGCCGCGGGTTTGCCGTGGTGGCGGACGAGGTGCGTCATCTCTCCGCCGATACCCAGCGCTCCCTTGCGCAAATCACCGAGATCCTGCAGCGGCTCACCGGCTCGGGGGAGCAGATAACCTCGGTCCTCGGCCGCATTCGCAACGAATCGGCCCAGCAGCGCCAGCAGGCCGAGCAGCTGCGCCAGACCACCCAGCAGGTACGGGACATGGCGCGCAGCACGGCGGTCATCGCCTTGCAGGGGGCGGACAACGCCAAGAGCCAGGAGCACAAGCTCGCCACCTTCGCGGCGCTCATCGGCAAGATCAGCCAGCATGCCCACCAGGTCAGCCAGCTGGCGGTGCAGGTCTCGGGCCACATCCACCATCAGGCCCAGCAGATCCCCAGGATCCTCGGCCACCAGGGCTGAGCCCCGCCACCCCTGCCGTCGACAGACCGCCTCGCGCGGTCTTTTTTTGTAGCGCAAAATCAACTGTTAAATTCGCGTTAACAGAGAAGATTCGGCGCCTCCCCTCTCCCGCCGCATCCGACCACATAATTACCCATGAAAGCGTTATCAGGCCAGCGATGACGCCCTCTCGGCGAATAACGGCTTAATGACACAATTATTTGCACTCTGTCATAGTTTTGAAATGAGCCTGGAACTTTTGATTGATATTTCGCACCGCGAACGTACTCTTGAAATCAACCGACACGCCAAGGTCGGTACACAAAAAATAAAGTTTGTATAGAGCCAAGCCTGTTCGTCATCGATGTGCCAAGTCATCGAGGCAGGACAGCGACAGAAACGTTTTTTTGCCCTTCGGGGTCTTGATTGCAATGCCAAAACCGCGCGGCGGCATCACGCCAGATCGCCGGATAAAAAAGCTAAGTCCATAAAATCAGGAGCAATTCGAAATGGAAAAAGTGATCTTCAAGCGTGCTGCCCTGAGCAGTGCGGTCATCGCCGCCCTGCTCGCCCCCGGTCTGGCATTCGCAGCCGACGAAACTGGCCCCGCCTATCAGGCCGCCGCCAGCAAATTCTATGAAGAGGGCAAACTCAACGGTGGCCTCTTCTACTTCCAGCGCGACCGTCAGCGCATCCAGGGTGGTGAAGACGGTGATGGCAAGTATCACTCCAACCTGAGCCATGCCACCACCCAGCTCGCCCTGAACTACAACTCCGGTTACGCCTGGGATGTGGTCGGTGTGGATGTCGGCGGTTTCGGCGCCTATGACCTCTCCGTCGACGAGAGCAACGGCGTCAACGAAGAGAACGAGTTCACCTTCATCGGCACCAAGTGGGGCGACAAGATGGACGGCGTGTCCGAGGGTGGCTTCAGCCTCTCCAACGCGGCCCTGAAACTCAAGTTCCTGGACGGTGCCATCACCGCCAAGGGTGGTCTGACCCAGCTCTACGTCCCGGGTATCCTGGGGGTCAACTGGTCCTATCAGCCCGGTACCTACCGCGGCGGCCAGATCGAGGGCAACTTCGGTGGCCTCTACCTGACCTACGCCATCGCCGATGAATACAAGGCCCCCTGGTTCAAGGAGACCGCAGGCTTCTCCAAGAAGACCATGTATGCCGGCAGCGATGTCGCCTTCAATGACGAGAACAAGATCGACTACATCCACGGTCTGGCTGCCCGCTATACCTTCGAGGGCGGCACAGCCATCACCGGCTCCTTCGGCCAGTCCGAAGGCTACATGGACAGCTACCACTTCAAGCTGGCCCACAAGTTTGACGTACTGGGCGGCCTGAACACCAGCTACCAGTTCTACGGCTCCACCACCGACAACGACGACTACGACGGTCTGGCATGGCAACAAGCCCTGACCGCCAGCTGGGCCATGGGTCCGTACGGTTTCCGTACCGAAGCGCTCTACACCAAGGCTGACGGTGACCTGGGCAACTACCTGCCCCGTCTGACCACAGGCTATGCCAACTCCCAGGGTGCGAACGAGATCTGGTGGGATTCCCGCTCCGACTGGAACGAGAACGGCGAGATCGCCCTGTTTGCCGGCGTGACCCGCTCCCTGGATGACCTGGTCGGCGCCCCCGGCTGGACCGTCGGTGTCTCCGGTGCCTATGGCTGGGGTGCCCAGAACGGCGACAAGAGCCTGCCCAAAGACGGTGAAGAGTGGGCCGCCAACTTCGACGTGATGTACACGGTGCAAGATGGCAAGCTCAAAGGCACCCTGTTCAAGCTGCACTACACCGACTACAACAACAAGCAGGACGAGAAGGGCAGCTGGTACTACCCGAACATGTTCACCTCAGAGCATGACGTCAAGTTCCACATCATCATGCCGTTTACCATTCTGTAAGCCGCTGACGATAAAGAAAAACCGGGCCAATTGGCCCGGTTTTGTTTTTTGGCGCTGCGCGCTACCATGTCCCCTTTCCCATCCGTTGAGGAGAGTGTCATGTCCCGTTTCGTGCTGATCACCGGCTGCTCCAGCGGCATAGGCCTGGCCGCCGCCCGGGCGCTTCAGGGCGCCGGTCTGACCGCCATCGCTTCGGCCAGACGCCCGGAGGACGTGGCCAGACTCAAAGAGGAGGGGCTGCTCGCGGTACAGCTGGATCTCGATGACGAGGCCAGCATAGAGGCCGGCGCCCGGGCCGCCCTGACCCTGGCCGGCGGCCGCCTGTACGGCCTGTTCAACAACGGCGCCTACGGCCAGCCCGGTGCCCTGGAAGACGTGCCCACGGCCGCCCTGCGGGCCCAGTTCAATACCAATCTGTTTGGCTGGCACCATCTGATCCGCCAGATCCTGCCCGCCATGTTGGCCGCCGGCGAGGGTCGCATCGTGCAAAACAGCTCAGTGCTGGGGCTGGTCGCCATGAAGTATCGCGGCGCCTACAACGCCAGCAAGTTCGCCCTGGAGGGATATACGGACACCCTGCGCCTGGAACTGGCCGGCAGCGGCGTCCACATCAGCCTGATAGAGCCAGGCCCCATCGACACCCAATTTCGAGCCAACGCCCGGGCCGCCTTCCTGCGCCATATCGACCCGGCCCTGAGCCGCCATCGTGCCGACTATGACCTGACCCTGGCTCGACTGGAGAAGGAGGGACCGAGCGGGCGCTTCACCCTGCCAAGCGAGGCCTGCATCCCGCCGCTGCTCCATGCGCTCACCAGCCGGCGCCCCAGGCACCGCTACCCGGTCACCTTCCCGACCCGGCTGTTTGCCTGGCTGCGTCGCCTCCTGCCAAGCCGCTGCCTGGATCTGATCCTCGGCAAGTCGGCCTGACCCGGGCTGGCACTCAGTTCCGGCAGGCCGCCATCGCTGCTGCCCGAGGCTTCCCGGCTTGCACCAGCCGGATCAGATCACCCGATCAATAGTGCTCGCCATTGCTGTCGTACTAAGGGGGACCTCATTACCTGGCCTGCCGGACATCGGCAAAACGACGCACGGTCAATAGTGCTCGCCATTGCTGTCGTAATAAAGGGGACCTCATTACCTGGCCTGCCCGACATCGGCAAAACGACGCACGATCAATAGTGCTCGCCATTGCTGTAGTAGGCGGACTTGTCGATGGCCATCACCTGCACCACCACATAGGTCTGCTCGCCGAGGGCCTGCTTGAGATGGCGGGTGATGAGGGCCGCCGCCTCGTCCTGCACTCCCTGGGGGCGGGCGAACCAGAGCAGCTCGACGAAGGGGTTGCCCGCCTCCGGCTGGCCGTCACGCACAAACCGGCTCCCCAGAGATTCCAGGGTGACAAACTCCGGCTTGCCGCCGGTCAGGGCGCACAGATCCGCGACCAGGGGGGCGCTGATACGCTGCAAGACCTCGACGTCGACGGCGCGAAAACGCAGGTGGGGCATGGGAAACCTCTTGGCTGATATGGATGAGGCCTTATCATAGACCCAAGCCCTTACCCGAATCATGTGCAAACTGCCATCTCCCAAGGAGTTCCATGTCCGCCTTTCGCCTGCTACTGCCCCTGCTGCTCTGGCTGCTGCTGCCGACCCGGCTGCTGGCCGAGCCCGCCTTCTATCACCTCAGCAAGGGGGATCGGCAGTTCTGGCTGCTGGGCTCCATCCATGCCGCCCAGGCGAGCATCTATCCCCTGCCGGACGCCATAGAGCGGGCCTGGGCCCAGAGCCGCGCCCTGGTGCTCGAGGTGGACATGGCGGCCATCCCGGCCGATGAATGGCAGCAGGTGGCGAGCCTGACCCGGTTGCCGCCGGGCCGGACCCTGGCCAACGAGATCCCCCCGGCGCTCTATCGACGCACCCAGGAGGCGGCGAGCCGCTTGGGCCTGCCGCCAGCCAGCCTGAACGGTCTGCAACCCTGGTTTGCCGCCATCAGTCTGACCCAGCGGGCCCTGGTGAAGAGCCCTTTTAGCGGCGAGTACGGCATCGATCAGCACTTCGCCAACCGCGCCGCCCAAGGGGGCAAACCGGTACAGGGGCTGGAGACCCTGACCGAACAGCTCGGCTACCTTGCCAGCGTGGCAGAGCATCAGGATCTGATGCTGGCCGCCACCCTGGACGAGCTGCCCGAGCTCGACACCAGCTTCGCCGCCATCCTGGCTGCCTGGCAGGACGGGGACGAGGCACGGCTCATCGCCCTGCTCAAGGAGGAGATGGCACCCCCGGCGCTGCAACAGTGGCTGGAGCAGACCTTGCTGGCCCGGCGCAATCACGACTGGCTGCGCCGCCTGCCCGCCCTGCCCGCCGAGAGCTTCGTGGTGGTCGGCGCCCTGCACCTGTATGGGGAGCAGGGACTCCTGGCCTTGCTCGAGGGAGCAGGCTGGCGCATCGAGCCCCTGACCCGGCCCGAGTCTGTGCGCGCCGTCACAGGGTCAGCCAGCGATTAAATAAGCAGCATGGGAGTTGATCGAGATCATCTCTGCCCCATAAAGAGGTATCTATCATGCCTGTCATCGACGAACGGCAGGAGCGGATGAGATGGATTTTTGGTTGAACCTGATGTTTGGCCACCCCGTGGGGTGGATGTCCATGCTGGTCATACTGGTGACGGTGGCGCTGATCAGCTTCTACGCCGGTTACTTCATCTACAAGGTACACAAGGCGCAGCCGCCGGTGGAGGAGGGTCAACCCTCCCCCAAGGCACCCCATCACTGAGGCGCCAGCCCGGGGCAGCATCCGCAGAGGCCCCCCAACGCAGCACCCGCAGGGGCGCCCCGGCGCCCTTGATCGGGGCCGGCCCGCGTCCCTCCTCCTCGGGGGGTGAGCTTCTCTCGCCCCACTGACCCTCTGCGTCGTCTGCGCTGACGATCTTCTCCCGATGTGGCTGACGATTCTCTCCCGGTGTCGCTGACGATTCTCTCCCGGTGTTGCTGACGCTACACTGCAAGGCTCATTCCTACTCTCCGGGAGCCTGCCGTGTCCGATAACGACGAACGCTCACTCTTCCTGCAGGAAGTGGCCGATGTGAAACCCATTCGCCATGACCGCATCAGCCCCCAGCCCGGCACGGTCGGCGCGAGCGAGGCCCAGCTCGCCCGGCGTCACGCCGCCGCCCATGGCACCAGCGACGAGCTGGACCTGCTCTCCCTGGATCCCGCTCCCGCCCTCGATCCCCACGCCATCGTCGGCTTCAAGCGCGACGGTGTGCAGGAGGGGGTCTACAAGAAGCTGCGCCTTGGCAAATATGTGCTGCAGGGCAGCCTGGATCTGCGCCGCCACAGCGTGCCGGAGGCGCGCCGGGCCTTGGTCGACTTCCTGCGTGACTGCGAGCGGCGCGACATCCGCTGCCTGCTTATCCTCCATGGCCGGGGCGAGGGCCCAGCGCAGTCGGCCCCCTCCTTGGAGGGCGCAAAGCGGGGGCGACTCAAGAGCCAGATCAGCGCCTGGCTGCCCTGCCTGCCGAGCGTGATGGCGGCCCACAGCGCCCAGCCGCACCACGGCGGCAGCGGCGCCCTCTATGTGCTGCTGCGCAAGAGCGAGCAGAAGAAGGCCCAGAACCGGGAACGCCACCAGCAGCGCCTCGGCTGACCAGGCGGGTGCTGGCCCGTCGCCGCGGCCGGTGCTAGCATCGGGACGCCCGTCCTTGCCAGGAGCGGGCCTGCCGGACGGCAGCCAGGACCCAACCACAATAACAAGGACCCCTTATGTCATATCAACAATTGGAGCAACACCAGCAACGGCTCTACCGCCTCTCCCACCTTGGCGCCATCTGCGGCTGGGATCAGGCCGCCGTCATGCCTCAGGGGGGCAACGAAGCCCGCGCCGAGGCCATGGCTGAGCTGGGTCTGCTGCTGCACACAGCGCGCACGGCACCGCAGCTGGCCCAGTGGATCGCCGACGCCGAGGCCGAGCCCCTGAGCGAGCTGCAACGGGCGAACCTGCACGAGATCAAGCGTCAGTGGCAGGATGCGACCCTGCTGCCGGGGGATCTGGTGGAGGCGCTGTCGCTGGCCGGCAGTCGCTGCGAACATGCCTGGCGTCGCCAGCGCAAGGAGAACGACTGGGCAGGCTTTGCGCCGAACCTCGAGGAGGTGGTGCGCCTGTCCCGGGAGGTGGCCACCTTGCGCGCCGAGGCGCTCGCGGTGCGTCCCTACGACGCCATGCTGGCACTGTACGAACCCGGCATGACGAGCGCGCGGCTGGACGTCATCTTCGGCGACCTCGGCCAGTGGTTGCCGGGCCTCATCCAGGACGTGACGACGCGCCAGCGCCAGACACAGCCCTTGCAGCCCAGGGGCCCCTTCCCCATCGCGAGTCAGCAGGCGCTCGGCCAGGAGGTGATGGGGCTGCTCGGCTTTGATTTTGCGCACGGCCGCCTCGACGTGAGCAGCCACCCGTTCTGCGGCGGCGTGCCGACGGACGTGCGCATCACCACGCGCTACAACGAGGACGAATTCGTCTCCAGCCTGATGGGCATAGTCCACGAGACGGGTCACGCGCGCTACGAGCAGGGGCTGCCGCGCCATCTGCTCGGCCAACCGGTTGCCGAGGCGCGATCCATGGGCATTCACGAGAGCCAGAGCCTGTTTTGCGAGATGCAGCTCGGCCATGACCCCGCGTTCCTGAACCTGATAGCGCCGCACATAGCACGCCACTTCGGTACCCAGCCCGCCCTCGCCCCCGAGAACCTGGCGCGCCTGTATCTCGATGTGAAACCTGGTCTCATCCGGGTCGATGCCGACGAGGTGACGTACCCGGCCCACGTGATCCTGCGCTACGAGCTGGAGCGTGACCTCATCGAGGGGCGCATCGAGGTGGCGGACATCCCCGAACTGTGGGATGCGAAGATGCAGCAGTGGCTCGGATTGTCGACCAAGGGCAACTACCGGGATGGCTGCATGCAGGACATCCACTGGACGGACGGCTCGTTTGGCTACTTCCCGAGCTACACGCTCGGCGCCATGTACGCGGCGCAGCTGCGCTTCGCGCTGGAGCGTGCGCTCGGCGCGTCCCTCGGCACTTTGGTGGCACAGGGCAGACTCGCCGACGTGTTCGGTTGGTTGCAGCAAAACGTGTGGCAACACGGCAGCGCGTTCGACACGGACGAGCTGGTGCGCCGCGCGAGCGGCGAGGCGCTCAATCCCCAGTGGCTGCGTCAGCACCTCGAACAGCGCTACCTGAAATAACGGCTACCGGGCGCGTCCTTCGTCGCGCCCGCTTCCCCCTGCCCGACTATTTTTGCTATCTCTGTCCGTTTTTGGCTAGTCACCCCTCTAGCCCCCCCTTAGTCTCTGGGATATGCCCACTGAAGCCCGAGCCATGCCATGACCACAGTGCCCCCACCTTCATCCCAAAGGGACGAGATCGTCCCTGGCCTCACCCGGGAACAGTGCCACGCCGCCCGGCTCGCACGCGACGCGCGCTTCGATGGCCGCTTCTTCACCGGGGTGCTCTCCACCGGCATCTATTGCCGCCCCGTGTGTCCGGCGCGGGCACCGCACGAGCACAACGTGCAGTATTTTCGCTTCGCGGCGGCGGCGGAGCAGCACGGGCTGCGGCCCTGCCTGCGCTGTCGCCCCGAGCTGGCACCGGCGCAGTGCGGCGATCTGCCGCCGCTCGTCGCCCAGGTGCTGGCACGCATCGAGCGCGGCGAGCTCGCGGAGCACAGCCTGGGCTCCCTTGCGGCCCAGGCCGGGATCACGGAGCGCACCCTGAGGCGCCAGTTCGAGCAACACCTCGGCGCCTCGCCGAAACAGGTGGAGCAGACGCGCCGCCTGCTGCTCGCGAAACGGCTGCTGACGGAGACACGCCTGCCCATCACGGACGTGGCGTTTGCCGCAGGCTTTGCCAGCATTCGCCGCTTCAACGATGCCTGGCAACAGGCGTATGGCATGACGCCGGGGGCCCTGCGCAAGCAGGAAGGGGACGCACAGCAAGAGACGCCGCAATCGAGCCTGCAACTGCACCTGCCGTATCGCCCGCCGTTCGATGCCCGGGCCATGCTCGCGTTCTACCGGCTGCGCGCCATCCCCGGGCTGGAGCGGGTGGATGAGCACGGTTACGAGCGCCGTCACCGGGTCGGCGATCAGGAGGGGGTCGTTCGCATCGAGCCCGTCGAGGGGGAGAGGCTCAGGCTGACGGTGCGGGATCTACCGCCGGGTGCGCTGCCGGACATCCTGTATCGCGTGCGCCGCATGTGGGATCTCGATGCCGACATGGGCCGCATCGGCGAGCACCTGGGGCAGGATTCACTGCTGGCGCGGATACAGGGGCACTGGCCCGGGGTGCGGCTGCCGGGGGGGTGGGATGAATACGAGGTGATGCTGCGCGCCATCGTCGGCCAGCAGGTGTCGGTCAAGGGGGCCATCACCATCATGGGGCGCCTGGTGGCGCGCACCCTGGCGCAGTTCGGCACGGCGCAGCTGCCCACCCCGGCCCAGCTGTGCGAGCTCAATCTGGACGGCATCGGCATGCCGGGCAGCCGCATTCGCACCCTGCAGGGGCTGGCCTCGGCGCTCGCAAGCGGGGCGCTCACCCTGGCCACGGCAAGGGACGAGCAACTGTTCGCGCTGCCGGGCATAGGCCCCTGGACGGTCGCCTACTGGCGGCTGCGCTGCGGGCTGGACACGGATGCCTTCCCCGCCTCCGATCTCGTGCTGCAAAAGGCGCTGGGGGGCGGTGACAAGCTGCCGGTGAAAGAAGTGACAGTGCGCAGCGCCCCCTGGCAGCCGTGGCGCGCCTATGCCGCGAGCTGGCTGTGGCATGCCATGAGCGAACAACCGACGCTGCTCACCCAGCCCCACAACGAACAAGACGAGGAGAAAAGCCCATGATCCGCTACGATATTTTACCCACCCGCTGCGGCGATCTGCTGGTCGCCATCGATGAGCGCGGTCTGGTCCACGTGGACTTCGTGGCCGGGCTGCGGCCGCTGCCCGACATGCAGGACTGGCAGCAGGACGGCGAGGCGCTCGCCCCCTTCCTTGCCGAGTTTCGGGACTACTTCGCGGGGCGCTTGCAGCGCTTCACCCTGCCGCTCGCGGCGCGGGGCACGGCGTTTCAGCAAGCGGTGTGGCAGGCCCTGTGCGACATTCCCTACGGGGAGACCCGCAGCTACGGTGACATCGCCCGTGCCATCGGCAAGCCGAGCGCGGTGCGGGCGGTGGGGGCCGCGAATGGCCGCAATCCGCTCTCCATCATAGTGCCCTGCCATAGGGTGATAGGCCAGAACGGCAGCCTCACCGGCTATGCGGGGGGCCTGCCCATCAAGCAGGCGCTGCTGGCGCTGGAGGGGATCGACGGCTGAGGAAGCGGCCTGCTCGCCCCAGCACTCGACTCAGGGGCGCGGCGGTTTGCGCCCCTGGATGACGCCACGGGCGGCGGCCCCCAGCAAGCGGCGAAAGGTGGGACAGCTCATGTGGCTCGGCGCCGGGCAGATGGCGGCATGGCGCAGACCGTCGCGCATCGCAGTCAGCTGCACTATGGTGCGATCCAGCTCCTCGGCCTTGTGCAGCAGCTGCTCCCTGTCTATCTCGGGGCGCCCGTCGTCCCCGAACATACGTGCAATCTCGTCCAGCGAGAAACCCGCCGCCCGCCCCAGGGCGATGAGCGCCAGGCGCTCCAGCACGCTGGCCGCAAACTGGCGCCTGATGCCCTGACGACCAAGGGCCTGGATCAGCCCCTTCTCCTCGTAGAAACGCAAGGTCGAGGCAGGCACCCCGGACCGCTTCACCACCTCGGATATATCCACACTCCCCCCTTGACCTCAAGTCGACTTGAAGTTGTACGCTAGCGTCAGTTTCAACTCAAGACAAGGAAGATGCCATGAACACTCTGCTCGCCGTGCTGCTTATCGGGGTCGGCGCAACGGCCTTGATGGATCTATGGGGCGTGGCGCGAAAGCCGCTGCTGGGCATGCCGCTGCCGAGCTACGCCATGATGGGGCGCTGGCTCGGTCACATGCCCCAGGGCCGGTTCCGTCATGAGGCCATAGGGGCGGCCAACCCCATCCCGGGGGAAAGCCTCATCGGCTGGAGCGCCCACTACCTCATAGGTATCGCCTTCGCCGCCCTGCTGATCGCCATCCAGGGTCAAGACTGGCTGCTGGCGCCCACGCCGGGCCCGGCCTTCGCCCTGGGTCTGGTCACAGTGGCGGCCCCGTTTCTTGTCATGCAGCCCGGCATGGGGGCCGGCATCGCCGCCTCCCGCACGCCACACCCCGCCTCGGCCCGGGTTCACAGCCTGATCAACCATGCCGTGTTCGGCCTGGGGCTCTATCTCTCTGGCTGGGCGCTGCACACCTTGTTAGGGGGCTAACGCCGCTGCGCCAGCCAGCCGTGAAAGCCCGGCGCCTGAAAGAAGCGGTGCGCCGCCGCAAAACCGGCGCCTTGCAGCAGGCGCCGGGTCTGCGTCTCGTCCAGGGAGGTGAAATCCCCCCCGAGGCGGCGCACCATCTGCTCGCAGGTGCCAGCACACCCGCTCCCCCATGCCCGCCTGCTCGGCCAGCATGTCCGCCGAGATATCCTGGGCCACGAAGGTCCAGCGGGGGCAGAGGCGGCCAAGCAGCCGCAACTCGCTGCCCGTGCCCACCCCCACCAGCAGCACCCGGGCCTGCTGGCCCAGCGCGGCCATCAGCCGGGAGGCACAAAGCTGGTGCAGCAGCTCGTAGCCTGGCACCAGCAGGGGAATGCGACTGTCATAGACCTGCGCCCCTTCTCCTTCGAATCGCTCCGTCATCTTCTGCTCCGTGAGCCCCCTTGATAGGGGCTGCCGCCGGGAGAAGGTCAAGAGCCACAGGGGCGAGCCAGTTGCCAGCCCAGCCCTTCCCATGAAGGGAGCGCCCTAGCCCCCCTTGCTCAGCGCCGCTTTCAGAGCCGGATTGAAGACGCGCTGGAGGGAGGCGGGGTTGTTCACCAGCTTGGTCGCCGGGCGGCGCGGACGCCTGACCAGCTCGCCGCCACAGTTGGGGCAGGTCAGGTGCAGATACCGATCGTTGCACTCGGCGCAGAAGGTGCACTCGAAGGAGCAGATGTAGGCCGTCGCCGTGTCGGCGGGCAGATCCCGATCACAGCATTCGCAGTTGGGTCTGAGTTCAAGCATGGCAAGTTCCTGATGCACAAGGGGAAGCGGGAGAGAGGGCGGCTCAGTCGACGATAAAGAGGCGAGCGCCCAGTTCGGTGTAGGAGCGATGGGGTTCGGCGTTGTCCGCCACCTGGTAGCTCATGCCCGGCGTCAGGGTGAAGACCCGGCCATCCTGCAACTCGGTGTGCAGCTCCCCTTCGAGGCAGAGCAGCACATGGCCCTTGCTGCACCAGTGATCCGCCAGATAGCCGGGGGAGTACTCCACCATTCGCACCCGCAGATCCCCGAACTGCCGGGTGTGCCAGCGGGCGACGCCGCGCTCTCCCTTGTGTTCGGTCGGCGGGACCTCGGCCCAGTTCGTGGTGCAAAACGGCAGTGCATTGATGTTCATGACGGATCCTTTGTCAGAAGAAGGCTGGGAAAAGGCGCCTCACCAGGGGATATCCGTGACAAGGCCGCGCCCCATACTGCCATCAAATCCGCTCCAGCCCCATGCCCACACGGGCAATCATCCCCTCTTTAGACTGCCCATCACCTGCATCTCGCAGCGGTGGCAGTCAAAGCGCAGGCGGAAACTCTCCTTGCCCATCTTGAGCTCCAGGGGCTCGGCCTTGAGACCGGGCACCTCCTTGGGACAGAGCTGCTGGCTGTAGCGGATGCAGTGCTTCGTTGTCATCAGCACCACTTCCCGCTCCTCCTTGTTCGCCTCATAGGCGGGGGCAATGCTCCCCACCCCGTGTTCGCGAAAGAACTGCTCCGCCGCGCCGTTGAGCACGTTGCCGAGGTAGGAGAGCCGATGCTGGGGATAAACGGCGCCTCGCAGGGGAATGCGCCGCTCGGGTCGCCGGTAGGCAGCCAGACGGGCCGCCTCCAGGGCGGCGATCCCCTCCCGGCGCAAGCCGTTGAGTTGTGAGGCGGCAATAAACAGCGGCCTCGTTATTGCCAACTCAATCTGGCGAGCCACAAACAGGGTGTTGCCGAGTTTGCCAAGCTGGTCGCGCGCCTGTTGCAGCGCCCGTTCCGGGTTGTCGGCTGGCTGCTGGTGGCAGGGGAGCGTGACGGCAGCGCCGATGCCCTGCTCGTCGACCAGTTCGAGCCGCAGTCCCTCGTCGCACTCCGATAGCCGCATATCGACCCGGATGCGGCGATCCGCGCTCCCCTTTTCGAGCTGCTTGCTGAAGGCCTGATCGTGGTTGCGAAAGATCTCGGTGCCCACCTTGAGACCGGACATGGGTTCCGACAGGAGTAACTGCTTGCCTTCCACCTTGTTCAGGCGCATCCCCACCAGCTCCCCACCCGGCTTGAAGAAGCCGAGGCCATCGCCGTTGTTGAAGGCAACGGCCTGGCCGTCGATCTCGATGCCATCGCGGGTCACGCTGGTGACGCGCCCGAGCGGCTCCCCTACGTATTTCGGGCTGCGCGGCGAGTCGATGCCTGGCTGTCGGCCATGGAGGAAGTAGTCGGTGCTGCCCCGGTTGAAACTCTTTTTGGGATCCGGCGTAAAGGTGTAGCTGCAACGACCGGCGGAAGCGGCCACCAGATCGGGGCGGCGCTCCAGGATGGTGTCCAGCTTCTGGCGATACCAGGCGGTGACGTTCTTGACGTAATCCAGCCCCTTGAGCCGCCCTTCAATCTTGAAAGAGCGGATCCCTGCGGCGATCAGCGCCTCCAGGTTCGCGCTCTGATCCATGTCCTTGAGGGACAACAGGTGGCTGTTCTCCACCAGCACCTCCCCCCCTGGCGTTTGCAGGGAGCAGGGCAGCCGGCAGAGCTGGGCGCACTCGCCGCGGTTCGCGCTGCGCCCGGTGCGGGCGTGGCTGATATTGCACTGGCCGCTGTAGGAGACGCACAGGGCCCCGTGGATGAAGAACTCCAGCTGCACGCTGGTGGCGGCGCTTATCTCGCGGATCTGCGCAAGGGAGAGCTCGCGGGCCAGCACCACCTGGGAGAAGCCCACGTCCTGCAAAAATTTCACCTTTTCCGGGGTACGGTTGTCGGTCTGGGTGCTGGCGTGCAGCGCGATGGGGGGCAAGTCGAGCGCCAGCAGCCCCATGTCCTGCACGATCAGCGCATCGGCCCCCGCCTCGTAGATCTGATGAGTCAGGCGCCGGGCCTGCTCCAGCTCGTGGTCGTGCAGCAGGGTGTTGAAGGCGACGAAGAGCTGGGCGCCGAAGCGGTGGGCATGGCGGGCCAGGGCCTCGATGTCCTCGAGGCTGTTGCCCGCTGCGCTGCGGGCACCGAAGGCGGGGCCCCCCATATAGACGGCATCGGCGCCGTGGTTGATGGCTTCGATGCCATAGGCGAGGTCCCTGGCCGGGGCCAGCAGCTCGAGGCGGTGAGTCTGGGTGTGATCCTGCATGGGCCTGGTCTGAAAGCGGACGAGAAATGCCCGCCACTCTAGCGAGACCGGGCGCCCCCCGCCTTGATCCCGCTTAAGATCACCGCAGAATGCAGGATTGGATCAGGCCCAGCTCGCCCTAGAGAAGAGGGTCAGATCACCACCTTCAGCGCCAATCCCAGCAGTACCAGACCGCTCACCTTGTCGATAACGGTGGATTTGGCCTTGAGCCAGGCCAGCACGGGCCCCCGGGAGAGCACCAGGGCCACCAGCACATACCAGAGCGCGTCTATGCCGCCAGCGGTCAGCATCATGATGCTCCCCTCGCGCCAGCCGGTGTCGGCGTGCACGAACTGGCTGAACAGGGCGATGAAGAAGATGGCGAGCTGGGGGTTCAAGAAGGCCACCATAAAGCCCTCGAACGCCCCCTGGCGGCCCCGGGGCGGATGCCCCTCTTCGCTGCCTGTCTCACCCCCTGCGGGCCTGGCCAGCAGCGCCTTGACCCCGAGCCAGGCGAGAAACGCGGCGCCGCCGTAACGGATGAGATCGAACAGCAGCGGGGTCTGGGTAAGCAGGATGGCGAGGCCGAGGGCCGTGATCAGCGCATAGATGCCGACCCCCATGCCGTGTCCCAGTGCCGTGGCCACACCGTGACCCTGCCCCCCCTGCACCGTATTGCGAATGATCAGCGCCAGGCTGGGCCCCGGGCTGATGGCCCCCATCACGCAGATGGCCACCAGGGCCAACCAGCTGCTCCACTCCATTTCATCTACTCCAGTCGATTATCTGAAAGCCAAGGTAGCGCCGGGCTGACCATGCCTGTAGTGAAAGTTATGAATAGATCCCATAACCCAGGATGATAGTGAAGCCGGGATCAGAGCCAGGCCCGGCTCGCCTTGAGGGTGCGTTGCAGATGGTCGCGCAGGAAGGGGAAGGCCAGCTCGCGAAACCAGAGATGGGCCGGATCCTGATGATGGCGCTGGTGCCACATCAGGTGGTACTGCTGGGAGCGGGTCGCAAACGGCAGGGCCACGAAGCAGAGTCCGTGCTGCTGACTCAGCTGCCAGGCGATATGGGCCGGTGTGGTCATCAGGCAGTCGGTGCGCAGCAAGACCTCGAGGGCCGCCTGGAAAAACGGCACCCGGGCAAACCAGCGCCGGGAGAGCCCCTGGGGCGCCAGTACCTGCTCCACCGGGCTGTCCTTGTCCCCGCCGCCGCTCACCTGCAGATGGGGCCAGGCCAGATAATCCGTCAGGGTCAGGGGGCGTCCGGCCAGGGGGTGGTGGCGCCCCATCAGCACCACCAGCCTGTCTTCCCCCTGGTGCAGGCCGCGGATCTGATCCGGCACCAGATCCGTGATGGTGGACACCAGATCCAGCTCGGATCGCCACAGTTCGGGCAACTGGCGCTTGTCCCACAGGCTGTACTCCAGCGCCGCCCCCGGCGCCTGACGCGCCAGCTCGGCGCAGATATCGGGCAGGATGTACTGGGCCACATAATCCGACGAGGCGAGCCGGAACACCCGTTCGCAGGTCCGGGGAACAAAGTTAACGGGGGCATAGAGCCGCTCGAGGGCGTCCAGGGCCTGTCCAAGCTCGGCGACCAGCGCCTCGGCCCTGGGTGTCAGCAGCCAGCGCTGCCCCTCCCGCACCAGCAGCTCGTCGCCAAAGGCCTCCCGCAGCTGTGCCAGCTGCTTGCTGATAGCCGGCTGGCTCAGGTGCAACTGCTCCGCCGCCCGGCTGAGGTTGCGGGTCGCCAGCAACACCTTGAGGGTGGGCAACAGATTCAGGTTCACATTCGGATTCAGGGTTGGGCTCACGGTGGACTCCTTGTCGTCGGCCCCATCTTAATCCAGCTCGTCCCCGGCCCCAACCCGAATCGGGTCCCTCCTTCATCCCCGACCCGCTCCCGACGCGCCGGATCCGGGCCTCGGGATGACAGATGGCAGCCGCTCCGTCATAATTGCGCGATTTTCCGCCCCATGCCGCACCTCGCCAGGGGCCCAGAGACAAGTGGTAACGCCATGACTTTTGCCAATATCACAGGGTGGGGCAAGTGCCTGCCCCCCGCAGTGCTGAGCAATGATGACCTCAGCACCATCATGGATACCTCGGATGAGTGGATCCACTCCCGCACCGGTATCAAGGCCCGCCGA
Source organism: Aeromonas bivalvium (assembly GCF_000819765.1). Taxonomy (GTDB): domain Bacteria; phylum Pseudomonadota; class Gammaproteobacteria; order Enterobacterales; family Aeromonadaceae; genus Aeromonas; species Aeromonas bivalvium. Next base: position 156,069 of record NZ_CDBT01000017.1, on the reverse strand, counting down.
GTCTCCCACGTCAGCTGCTCGGCCCTGGCCACCCTGGCCGCCCGCCGCGCCCTGGCCTGCGCCGGTCTCGAGGCGAGCCAGCTCGACGGCATCATTCTCGCCACCGCCACCCCGGGCACGCTGGTCCCCAACGGTGCCTCCGCCGTGCAGCAGGCCCTGGGCGCCCACAAGGCGGCGGTGTTCGATCTCAATGCCGCCTGCACCGGCTTCGTCTACGGGCTCTCCGTCGGCACCGCCCTGGTGCAGACCGGCATGATGAAGAGGGTGCTGATCATTGGCGCCGAGCGACTGACCAAGCTGCTGGACTGGGCCAAGCGCGACACCGCCGTGCTGTTCGGCGATGGCGCCGGCGCCGTCATCATCGAGGCGAGCGAGCAGGAGAGCGGCCTGATAGCCAACAGGCTCGGCTGTGATGGTGAGGCGCGCGAGATCCTGCACATTCCCGACTTCGGCACAGATCGCGAGCGTTTCGCCGAAATTGACGGCCTCTTCACCTTCAACTTCGAGGGGCAGGAGATCTTCAAGCGGGCGGTGAGAGGCATGGGCGAGGCCACGGGCGCCGTGCTGGCCCAGGCTGGCATCACCCCGGAGCAGATCGATCTCATCGTGCCCCATCAGGCCAATCTCAGGATCATCGAGACCCTGGCCAAGCGGATGGACGCCCCCATGGAAAAGGTGATGGTCAACATAGCCCAGTACGGCAACACCTCGGCCGCCACCGTGCCCATCGCCCTGTGCGAGGCGCTGGAACAGGGCCGGGTCAAACCGAACAGCTATCTGCTCAGCGCCGCATTTGGCGCCGGTCTGACCTGGGGCGCCGCCCTCATCAAGTGGGGCGATCGGGTCACGCCGCTGGCTCTGTGTGACGACGAACTGCCCCCTTGCCAGCAGACGGGGCTCGAGCTCATCGCCAGCGCCGTCGCGGGCTGCCAGCAGGCCGACCGCCCCCGCTAAACCAGACCCGAAAGAGGATGGCGCAACGCCATCCTCCACTTGTCACCCCCTCGCCAGCCCCCTCCCCTCTCCCTTTATCTTGCTGATCCCTTGCCTTTTTTCTTTTTGGGCTACCATTACTGAGCGATCAGTAATTAATAACTACATAGTGCGCTACCCAGTCAGTGTCGATCGCCCACCCCGCGTTCACGGATGAGCTCATGTATGGCAAAACACAGCGCTTTATTACCCCATCGGGCCCCCCTCTTCTGGGTGCTCGCCCTGGCCGTCACTAACGGCGTCCTGCTCTGTCTCGCAACCCAGGGCTGGCCCTATCCCTACCTGGCCATCAACCTGGTGCTGGCACTGGCGGT
>NZ_CDBT01000017.1:154111-154548 GCF_000819765.1 Aeromonas bivalvium | reverse complement strand
CGGTGGGCCTCTGGCTCGGCCGAGGCCAAAGCGCCGCCCCGCCGCCCCAGGCTCCGGAGCAGCAGGCCCAGACCAGTGGCGCCGCCCTGGCCGGCCTGGAGCAGGTCTGCGAACAGGCCGTTCCCATCTGGACCAAGCAGATAGAGAACTCCCGCCAGCAGAGCGAGGGGGCCATGATCAGCCTCACCGAACGCTTCGTCGGCATCTCCACCAAGCTGGAGGAGGCGGTGACCGCCTCCCACCATGCGGCCGGGGACCTGGCCGGGGAGAACTCGGAGGGGATGGCCGCCGTGCTGGCCGAGAGCCAGCGCCAGCTGGGCACGGTACTGGCCAGCATGCGGGCAACCCAGCAGAACAGAGACGCCATGCTGGCGGAGATCAAGGGGCTCACCGCCTACACCCAGGAACTCAATGCCATGGCCCTGGACGTGGCCAAG
>NZ_CDBT01000017.1:113694-153916 GCF_000819765.1 Aeromonas bivalvium | reverse complement strand
GCCGCCATCGAGGCGGCCCGGGCCGGGGAGGCGGGCCGCGGTTTTGCCGTGGTGGCCGACGAGGTGCGCACCCTCTCGCGCCTCTCCAGCGAGACCGCCAAGAAGATGTCAGGCAAGGTCGATACCATCAATACCGGCATCGCCCAGGTGTTCCAAATTGCCGAATCGGCGGCGGCCCGGGATCACGAATCCGTCGCCCACTCGGAGCAGTCCATCGAGCAGGTGCTGACCCGCTTCCATGAGGCCACCGCCAGCCTGGCGGAGTCCGCCGCCCTCCTGCAGCACGAGAGCAGCGGCATTCATGCCGAGATCTCGGATCTCATCGTCTCACTCCAGTTCCAGGACAGGGTCAGCCAGATCCTGAGCCATGTCAGGCAGAACATGGAGAGCCTGTACGAGCACCTCCTCCACGCCAAGAGCGCCCCCGCCCACGAGCGGCTCGCCATCGACGCCCAGCGCTGGCTGGCGGACATGGAACTCACCTACGCCACCGACGAGCAGCGGGACATTCACCACGGCAAGCAGACCCCTTCCCAAAAGACAGACACGGACATCACCTTTTTCTAGGAGAGCGTTATGGGCAAGACCATCTTAATCGTGGATGACTCGGCGACCATTCGTCAGGTCGTCGGCATGACCCTCAAGACCGCGGGCTACGATGTCATCGATGCCTGCGACGGCCGGGATGCCCTGAGCAAGCTCGATGGCAAGAAGATCAACCTCATCATCAGCGACGTCAACATGCCGAACATGGATGGCATCAGCTTCGTCAAGGAGGCCAAGAAGCTGGCCAGCTACAAGTTCACCCCCATCATCATGCTGACCACCGAATCCCAGGACAGCAAGAAGCAGGAGGGCCAGGCCGCCGGTGCCAAGGCCTGGGTGGTCAAGCCCTTCCAGCCGGAACAGATGCTGGCCGCCGTCGCCAAGCTCATCATGCCCTAGTCAGGAGGTCCTATGCCGCTGCACGCAACGTCACTGCCAGACAAGATTGCCATGAGGCTGGAAGGTGAGATGACCATCTATCACGCCAGCGAGCTCAAGGAGCAGATGAGCGAATGGCTCGAACATCCCAGGGAGATAGAGATGGATCTCTCCGGGGTCAGCGAGATCGACAGTGCCGGTCTGCAACTGCTGATCGCCGCCAAGCAGGAGGCCGGGCGCCGCGGGGGTAGCCTGCACCTGCTGTTTCACAGTCAGGTGGTGCTGGAGGCGATCGAGCTGTGCAACCTCTCGGGTTACTTCGGCGATCCCACCCTGCTGCTTTATACCCTCAATGACTAGGCGACAAGGAGCCCGAGCATGGATCTGGATCAGGCGCTACAAACCTACCTCGTCGAGGCGAGAGAGCTGCTGGTGGAGATGGAGTCCGCCCTGCTCAGCCTGGAATCGACACCAGGCGATGACGAGCTCATCGGCGCCGTGTTCCGGGCCGCTCACACCATCAAGGGATCCGCCGGCCTGTTCGGGCTGACCCCCATCATCGGCTTTACCCACATCGTCGAGGACATCCTCGATCAGGTGCGCAACCACAGGCTCGCCATCTCGGCCCCCCTCATCAAGGTGCTGCTGGAGAGCTGCGATCACATCAACCTGCTGGTCAGTACCGTGGTCGAGCAGGGGGAAGAGCCGACCCCCGGGGATCTCGCCAGGGAGGCGGCGCTGCGCGAGCGCCTGCTCGTCTGGCAGACGCGGGAAGCGTCTCCCCTCCCCCAGACGCTCGGCGGCGAGCCGGTGCAAGTCGAGCGCGACCCCCCTCGGGGGACCAGCGGGCTCTGGCACATCTCCCTGCGCTTTGGCGCCGAGGTGTTCAAGAACGGCATGGAACCCACTTCCTTCCTGCGCTATCTCGCCACCCTGGGCAAGATAGTGACCATGGAGACCATCACGGGGGCCATTCCGCCCTGGCAGGAGTTCGATCCCGAACTCTGCCATCTCGGCTACGAGATCGACTTCGACTCCAGCGCCAGCAAGGAGAGCATCGCCGAGGTGTTCGAGTTTGTGCGCGATGACTGCCGGATAGTCATACTGCCGCCAGACAGCAAGGTTGAAGAGTACCTGGCCTTCATGGCAGCCCTGCCCGAGGAGAGCGAACTGCTTGGCCAGCTGCTGGTCAAGTCCGGGGCCCTTACCCAGGCCGAACTGGACACAGGTCTGTGTCAGCAGAGGGAAGAAGCCCCCTACCCCAGGCTCGGCGAGATCCTGGTCGCCCAGGGGGCGGTGGACGAGGTGGTGCTCGATGCCGCCCTCAAGAAACAGAACCAGGGCAAGGAACAGAAAAACAGGGAGCAGCGCTTCGTGCGGGTGCCCGCCGACAAGCTGGACGACCTCATCAACCTGGTCGGCGAGCTGGTGGTGGCCAGCTCTGGGGCCAACCTGCTGGCCCAGCGTTGCCGCGACAGCCAGTTGCAGGAGGCCACCTCCGTCATCGCCATGCTGGTCGAGGAGATCCGGGATGGCGCCCTGCACCTGCGCATGGTGCCCATCGGCGAAACCTTCAACCGCTTCCAGCGGGTGGTGCGAGACGTCAGCCAGGAGCTGGGCAAGGACATAGTCCTGCGCATCTCGGGGGCCGACACCGAGCTCGACAAGTCGGTGGTGGAGAAGATTGGCGATCCCCTGATGCACCTGGTGCGCAACGCCATGGATCACGGCATCGAATCGGCCGAGCGGCGCCGCCTGGCGGGCAAGCCGAGCCAGGGCACCCTGACCCTCAACGCCTTTCATGACTCGGGCAGCATAGTGCTCGAGATCCGGGATGATGGCGCCGGCCTCGACCGGGAGCGGATCCTGAATAAGGCCCTGGAACGCGACATCCTGAGCCCGGGGCAACAGCTCAGCGACCAGGAGATATACCAGCTCATCTTCGAGCCTGGGTTCTCCACCGCCGAGGAGGTGACCAAGCTGTCGGGGCGCGGCGTCGGCATGGATGTGGTCAAGCGCAACATCCAGGCCCTGCGCGGCAGCGTCGAGCTGCACAGCGAGGCGGGCAAGGGCACCCTGGTGCGCATCCGCCTGCCCCTGACCCTGGCCATCATAGACGGCTTCCTGGTGCGGGTCGGCAGCGCCCACTACGTCATTCCCCTGGACATGGTCATCGAGTGCGTCGAGCTGACCGAGCTGGCGCTGCAAGACACCCAGGGTCGGGACTACATCAACCTGCGCGGCGAGGTACTGCCCTTCGTGCGGCTGCAACGCTATTTCGCGCTCTCGGGCCAGCCGGGACGCAGGGAGAACATAGTGGTGGTCAGCCACGGCGGCCAGAAGTCCGGGCTGGTGGTGGACGAGCTGCTCGGCGAGCTGCAGACCGTCATCAAGCCCCTCGGCAAGCTCTACAACCAGCTGAGCGGCATCAGCGGCTCCACCATTCTGGGGGGAGGCGACATCGCCCTGATCCTGGACATCCCCGCCCTGCTCCAGTCGGCCATCCGGCGTGAGCTGCATCAGCTGAACCACACTGGCGCCGGGTCACCCCAGAGCCAACCCAGTATCAATTGAGTAGGAGCGAGCCATGTTCAAGGATGCCACCATCAAGACCCGCCTCTTCCTGCTGCTCGGCGCCCTCTGCACCCTGCTGTTGCTGCTGAGCAGTCTGGGACTTTACGGGATGCAGCAGGGCAACCAGGGCCTGCTGCGGGTCTATCAGGACAGGGTCGTGCCCCTCAAGCAGCTCAAGGAGATAGCGGATCGCTACGCCGTCGCCATCATAGACAACGTCAACAAGGCGAACGCCGGCCTCATCAATGCCGATGTTGCCCTCAAGGAGATCCAGTCCGCCCAGCAGCAGATAGCCCAGGAGTGGCAGACCTATCAGGCCACCAGCCTGACCCCGGACGAGCAGCGGCTCTCGGACCAGGCTCTGGCGCTGTTTGAGACGGCAAACCGGGAGATCAACCGGCTCACCGATCTGCTGGCCAACCGGCAGGGGCTGCTGACCGGCACCCTGAATGAGTTCGATGGCCCCCTCTATGACGCCATCGACCCCATCAGCAGCAAGGTGACCGAGCTGGTCAACCTGCAGCTCGACGTCGCCAAGACGGAGTTCGAGCATGCCCAGTCAGCCTACCAGACCCTGCTGCCCACCGTGATGGCCGGCATCGGCATCGGGCTGATGGCGGCCATCTGGTTCGGCCTGCGTCTGATCCGCAGCATCACGGGCCCCATCAATCAGGCACTCAAGGCCGCTCGCCAGCTGGCGGAGGGGGATCTGGACGTGCATCTGGAAGTCAGCTCCCGGGACGAAGCGGGCCAGCTGCTGGAGGCCATGCAATACATGGTCGACAAGCTGGGGGCCCTCATCAATGACATAGAGCAGCAGGTGAGCGCCGCCGTGGAGCAGGGCGACTTCAGCTACCGCATCAGTCTGGTGGAGCGCCAGGGCTACGTGAAACGGTTGAGCGAGCTGCTCAACCGCCTCTCCGAGGTGACGGACACCAGCCTGGGGGACGTGATGCGCATCGCCACCGCCCTCTCCAAGGGCGATCTGACCCAGCGCATCGAACAGCCCTATCCAGGGATCTTCGGTCGCACCAAGGATGGTCTGAACGACACCATCACCGCCCTCACCGGCATCATAGACGAGGTACGCAGCGCCACCGACAGCCTGAGCAATGCCTCCAATCAGGTGAGCGTCACCGCCCAGTCCCTGAGTCAGGCCACCAGCGAGCAGGCCGCCAGCGTCGAGCAGACCAGCACGGCGGTCGAACAGATGAGCGCCAGCATCAACCAGAACACGGACAACGCCCGCCAGACCGATGCCATGGCCAGCCAGGCGGCCCAGGAGGCCGGTGAGGGCGGCACCTCGGTGCAGCAGACGGTGAGCGCCATGCAGCAGATAGCGCGCAAGGTCAGCATCATAGATGACATCGCCTACCAGACGAACCTGCTGGCCCTCAACGCCGCCATCGAGGCGGCCAGGGCCGGGGAGCATGGCAAGGGCTTTGCCGTGGTCGCCGCCGAGGTGCGCAAGCTGGCCGAGCGCAGCCAGGTGGCGGCCCAGGAGATAGGGGAGCTCTCCAGCAGCAGCGTGGAGCAGGCGGAGCGCGCCGGCGAGCTGCTGGGGCGGATAGTCCCCTCCATTCGCAAGACCTCGGATCTGGTGCAGGAGATCAGCGCCGCCTCGGGCGAACAGGCGGGGGCCGTGACCCAGATCAGCCAGGCCATGAACCAGCTCAATCAGGTCACCCAGCAAAACGCCGCCAGCAGCGAAGAGCTGGCCGCCACCGCCGAGGAGATGAGCGGTCAGGCGGAGGAGCTGCAGCAGACCATGGATTTCTTCATCCTGGCCGCCAGAACGCCCGCGGGCCAGGGAGGCGCCAGTGTGGCGCGGGCCAAGCCGGCCCAGCCTCGCGGCCACTTTCTGACTTCATCCCAACCTGCGCAACCGGTCCACGGCGGGCCGGTTGATGACGCCGACTTTGTCCGTTTCTGACCGGAGGCCCCATGAATCCATCCACCGAACTGACCCTGGCGTCCACGCCTCTGCCCGCGGCGACCCAGGGCGATGCCCAATACCTCACCTTCCTCATCAAGGGGGAGATGTTTGCCATCAACATCCTGGGGGTCAAGGAGATCATCGAGTACGGCAACATCACCCCCATCCCCCTGATGCCTGACTTCATCCGGGGCGTCATCAACCTGAGGGGGGCCGTGGTCTCTGTGGTGGATCTCAACGCCCGCTTTGGCAATGCCGCCTCGACGGTCACCCGCCGCAGCTGCATCGTCATCATAGAGACCCAGGGTCAGGAGGGGGACCAGGAGGGAGGGTCCCAGGACATAGGGGTCGTGGTCGATGCCGTCTCCGAGGTGTTGACCATTCCCAGGCAGGAGATAGAGCCGCCCCCGAGTTTCGGAGCCAGGATCCGCGCCGATTTCATCAGCGGCATGGGCAAGGTCAATGGCAAGTTCGTCATCTTGCTCAACACCCAGAAGGTGCTCTCCATCGACGAGATGGCCCTGCTCCATGAAATCACCCATCACCCGGATACGGCCATCGCCGTGACCCAATAGACAACAACAGACGTTTATCACTCGAGTATCAGCACAAGGATAAGGCTCATGACTCAATCATTTTTCGGCAAGTTGTTTGGCAACGACGACCACGAACGGCTGTTGTCCCAGCTCGATCACACCCTGACGGATGCCATGGCCGTCAACCTCGCCGCCGCCAGCGGCCAGTTCGAGCAAGGCATCCGCCTCGACGGGCTGGACGGCCCATTGCTGGCGCTGTGCCAGGAGTTCAACCAGCTGCTCGAGCGTCTCGGCCAGACGGTGCGCAGCAATCTGGCACAGACTCAGGCCAGCCAGCTCGCCCACACCGAGAACTTCCGGGTCCGCAAGGCCCTCGATGGCGCCACCACCAACTTGATGATCGCCGACACCGACCTCAACATCATCTACATGAACGAGGCCATCAGGGAGATGCTGACCCTGGCCGAGAGCGACATCAAGAAAGAGCTGACGGCGTTCGAGGTCAGCGGCCTCATGGGCAAGAACATCGACAGCTTTCACAAGAATCCCTCCCACCAGCGCGCCATGCTGGCCAAGCTCGACAAGACCTACCGCACCCAGATAACCCTGGGGGGACGCATCTTCTCCCTCATCGCCAGTCCAGTGGTCAATGACGAAGGGGAGCGACTCGGTACCGTGGTGGAGTGGAACGATCGCACTCGCGAGGTGGCCATCGAGAACGAGGTCAAGGCCGCCAATGCCGCCGCCAAACAGGCCTCGGATGAGAGCATGCGGGTCAAGAAGGCGCTCGACTGCGCCACCACCAACGTGATGATCGCCGACAACAACCTCGACATCATCTACATGAACGAATCGGTCAAGGCCATGCTGGTCGAGGCCGAGCATGACATCAAGAGCGAGCTGCCCCACTTCAATACCAGCCAGCTGATGGGCAGCAACATCGACAGCTTCCACAAGAATCCCGGCCATCAACGCAGCATGCTGGCCAAGCTCGCCAGCACCTACCGCACCCAGATCCTGCTCGGTGGCCGCACCTTCTCCCTGGTCGCCAACCCCGTCTTTGCCGATGACGGCGAACGCCTTGGCTCTGTGGTGGAGTGGAGCGATCGCACCAAGGAGGTCGCCATCGAGCGGGAGGTGTCCGAGATAGTCCAGGCGGTCATAGATGGCGAGCTGAGCAAGCGCATGGCCCTCGCCGACAAGGCGGGCTTCTTCAAGAATCTGGGAGAGGGGATCAACAAGATTGCCGACGTGATAGACACCAGCCTCAAGGACGTGATCCGGGTGGTGCAGGCCTTGGCCGAGGGGGATCTGACCCAGAAGATAGACGCCCACTATCCCGGGGTGTTCGGCACCACCAAGGATGCCCTGAACCAGACCATAGCGGCCCTCACCACCATAGTCACAGAGGTGCGCAGCGCCTCGGACAACCTCTCCAGCGCCTCGGAGCAGGTGAGCGCCACCGCCCAGAGCATCAGCCAGTCGAGCAGCGAGCAGGCGTCGAGCATGGAGGAGACCAGCGCCTCCATCGAGCAGATGAGCGCCAGCATCAATCAGAATACCGAGAACGCCCAGGTCACGGATGGCATGGCGAGCAAGGCGGCCAAGGAGGCCATCGAGGGGGGAGATGCGGTCAAGCAGACGGTGGATGCCATGAAGCAGATCGCCAAGCGCATCAGCATCATAGATGACATCGCCTATCAGACGAATCTGCTGGCCCTCAATGCCGCCATCGAGGCGGCCCGGGCCGGGGACCATGGCAAGGGGTTCGCCGTGGTCGCCGCCGAGGTGCGCAAGCTGGCCGAACGCAGCCAGGTGGCGGCCCAGGAGATAGGGGAACTGGCCTCCAGCAGCGTCGACATGGCGGAGCGGGCGGGAGAGCTGCTCGATCAGATAGTGCCCTCCATCAACAAGACTTCGGATCTGGTGCAGGAGATCAGCGCCGCCTCCGCGGAACAATCCACCGGGGTCAGCCAGATCAACATGGCCATGAGCCAGCTCAGCCAGGTGACCCAGCAAAACGCCGCCAGCAGCGAGGAGCTGGCCGCCACCGCCGAGGAGATGAGCGGCCAGGCAGAGCAGCTGCAGCAATCCATGGAGTTCTTCACCCTGGTGCAGCACAAGACGGTGACCGAGCTCAGGCAACCGCCACAAAAGGGCACCAGTCGCAGCCGATACCTGGCCCAGGAGGGGGCCCCCCAGGAGCTCTCGGCCGCCCACGCCCAGGGGGAGAGCGACTTCGTGCGCTTCTGAGCCCGGAGCGGGGAGTCTCCTCCCCGCTCCCGTTCGACCAGCCCCATGAGAGAGGCGAGTGATGAACCATGGCCACCCAGCCACCACTCGCCAGCCCAGTCGACCCCGTCCCTGTGACGGGAGGAGAGCACCCGTGTTGGAACATGCCGTCCTGAGCGATCAGGAGTTCTGTCAATTTCAGCGCTGGCTGCATCAGACCGCCGGCATCGACCTCTCTCCGGCCAAGAAGACGCTGGTCAGCAGCCGTCTCGCCAAACGGCTCTCCCATTACCAGTTGCCGAGTTTTGGCGATTACTTTCGCCTCATCATGCACGATGATGCCAAGCAGGAGCTGCAGCTGGCCCTGGATCTGCTGACCACCAACGAGACCTACTTCTTTCGCGAACCCAAGCATTTCGAGTTTCTGAGCCAGCAGGTGCTGCCCGGTTTCCCCCAGGGACGACCCTTGCGCATCTGGAGCGCCGCCAGTTCCTCCGGGGAGGAAGCCTACAGCCTCGCCATGACCCTGGCCGAGCGGCGACCGTCTGCCCCCTGGGAGATCCTCGCCTCGGACATCAGCAGCCGCGTGCTGGCCCAGGCCAGGGCAGGCCTCTACGCCATGGATCGCGCCAACAACATCCCCCTCTCCTACCTGATGAAGTACTGCCTCAAGGGGATTGGCTTGCAGGAGGGCACCTTCCTCATCGATCGCACCCTCAGGGAGAGAGTGCAGTTTCGTCAGATAAACCTCAGCAAGCCGCTGCCGGAGCTGGGACAGTTCGACCTCATCTTCATTCGCAACGTGATGATCTACTTCAACCGCGAGACCAAGGTGCAGGTGATGGCCCGCCTGGAGCCCCTGCTGCGCCGGGGAGGCTATCTCATCATCAGCCATGCCGAGAGCCTTCATGGCATGCAGAGTGGCCTGCAGCTCGTCTCCCCGTCCATCTACCGCAAGCCCTGAACCTGGCCATGAAGACGCTGCTGCTGCAACCCGGTGAAACCCTGTTCAGCCAGGAGGCGCTGGTGATGCGCACCCAGCTGGGCTCATGCGTCAGCCTGACCCTCTGGCACCCTCATCACCACTGGGGCGGCATGTGTCACTTCATGCTGCCGGGACGCCACCCTGGCGGCCGACAACCAGCGGCGACGCCGGGCCGGGAGCCGCTGGATGGCAAGTATGCGGACGAGGCTCTGGCCCTGCTGCTGGCGGCGATAAGCGAGGCCGGGAGCGACCCCAGGGAGTATGTGACCAAGCTGTTTGGCGGCGGCAACATGTTCCCCCAGCTCTGCGATCGCCACCCCAGAGACATCGCCAGCCAGAATGTGGCGGCGGCCTGGGATCTGGTCCGGCGCCATGGCCTGACGGTCAGCGCCCACGATCTGGGCGGCACAGGCCACAGATCCCTGATCTTCGAGCTGGATTCTGGCCATGTCTGGGTCAGACACTCTCCCCTGGCGCCGGCCCCCGGCCCCGGCGATCCGCCCTCTTACCGAACAAGGACAAGCCAATGAAACAGATCACCGTCATGCTGGTCGATGATTCCGCCGTGGTCAGGCAGGTGTTGCAGAGCGTGCTGGAGCGTGAGCCGGATATCAGCGTCATCGCCACCGCCTCGGATCCCCTGTTTGCCCTGGAGAAACTCAAGAAGGTCTGGCCGGATGTGCTGGTGCTGGATGTGGAGATGCCGCGCATGGACGGCATCACCTTCTTGCAAAAGATCATGGCCGAGCGGCCCACCCCTGTGGTGATCTGCTCCTCCCTCACCACCCGGGGAGCCGAGACCAGCCTGCAGGCCATGGCAGCCGGGGCGGTCAGCATCATCACCAAGCCCACCATGGGGCTGAAGGGCTTCCTGCAGGAGTCCGCTCACGAGCTGGCCATGGCGGTGCGCGGCGCGGCCATGGCCAATCTCAAGCGGCTGGGCAAACCGCCGCTCACCGTGCCCCCCAAGATAGACATGGATGGCTGGCTGCCCGCCCCCTCCCAGGCCATGGCCCAGACCACGGAGCGGATCGTGGCGCTGGGCACCTCCACCGGCGGCACCCAGGCCCTAGAGCGGGTGCTCACCGCCCTGCCCAGGGTCAGCCCAGGCATCGTCATCGTCCAGCACATGCCGGAAAAATTCACCGCCGCCTTCGCAGCCCGGCTCAACGGCCTGTGCCAGATAGAAGTACGCGAGGCGTGCCACAACGACAGGGTGATCCCCGGCCTCGCCCTGATAGCGCCGGGGGGCAAGCACATGCTGCTCAAGCGCAGCGGCGCCTACTATCACGTGGATGTGATGGATGGTCCCCTCATCAACCGTCATCGTCCCTCGGTCGATGTGCTGTTTCGCTCCGTCGCCAAGCACGCCGGCAAGAATGCCACCGGCATCATCATGACCGGCATGGGAGATGACGGCGCCCGCGGCCTCAAGGAGATGCTGGATGCGGGCGCCATGACCTATGCCCAGGACGAGGCCTCCTGCGTGGTGTTTGGCATGCCCAAGGAGGCGCTCAAGCTGGGGGCGGCCCGCCACACAGTGCCCCTCGACCAGATCCACCAGCTGATCGCCAGCTGATGAATATCGGGGCGGCGCCACGGCTCAGGGCGCCATGGCGTCCAGCAGGGCGAACAGCCTGTCTATCTCCCCCAGGGTGTTGTAGTGCATGCAGCCGATGCGCAGTACCCCCCCCTCCCCGACGTCGAGCGCCGCTATCAGCCCCAGCGCATAGAAGTGACCCGCCCAGCTGCACACCTGATGCTCGCCGAGATGGACCGCCATCTCGGCCGGGGTGTGCCGCTGCGAGGTGAGGGCGAAGGTGGGGGTGCGCCCCGCCGTGCCCCGGATGCCATGCAGGGTGAACCAGGGTCGCTCCGCCAGCTTGGCCAGCAGGTGCTCGGAAAGTTGCTGCTCATGGGCATGGCTGCGGGCGAAGCCGATATCGAGCCGCTCCTCCAGGGTCGCCTCCCGGGCCGTGAGGCCGGAGAGGGAGGCCAGGTACTCGATGGTGGCCTCAAGCCCCGCCAGGGCCTCCCAGCTCTGGGTTCCCGTCTCCCACTTGTAGGGAGAGACGTTCTTGGCCGGTTCCACCTTGTAGGGGGTCAGTCGCTCCAGATGGGCCAGCTTGCCATAAAGGATGCCCAGATGCGGCCCGAAGAACTTGTAGGCGGAGCAACCGAGGAAGTCGCAATCCCAGGCCTGCACGTCGATGCGCTCATGGGGGGCGAAATGCACCGCATCCACATAGAGCAGGGCACCGACCTCGTGTACCGCGTCGGCGATGGCGGGAATGTCCACCAGGGTGCCCGTGGTATTGGAGGCCGCCGTCACCGCCACCAGCCGGGTACGCGGCCCGAGCAGGCTCAGCAGGTGTGCCATGTCGAGTCCGCCTGTGCCGACATCGACCCGCGCCTGGTGGACGATGACACCGCGATCCTCTGCCGCCTGCTGCCAGCTGGAGACGTTGGAGTAGTGATCCAGGGCGGAGACGATTATCTCGTCCCCCGCCTGCCACTCCCGCGCCAGGGCGCGACTGAAGGCGAAGGTGAGGCTGGTGAAGTTGGCACCGAACACTATCTCCTGCCAATGCTCGGCCCCCAGCAGGGTCGCCGCCCCCTGACGGGCCCGCAGCGCCTGCTGCTCCGTCTCTCTGCCCGAGAAGAAGGTGCCACCCAGGTTGGCGTTGAAGCGTCCCAGGTAGTCCGTCATGGCGCCCAGCACGACATGGGGCACCTGGGCACCCCCTGGGCCGTCGAAGAAGAGGGGGGGCCTGCCATCGATCAACTGATTGAGGGCGGGAAACTGGCCGCGCAGGACGGCGACATCGAGAGGCTGCATAGGGTCACATTCCATGTTAACAGTTAGATAACATGGCGAGATTAAGATCAGGCAGCAGCAAAGTCCACACTCAAACCCATTCCCCATCACATTCACAGAAAAAAGAGCGCAATCCAGTATAAAACCCTGGCTCACACCATTCATGTTGCGGGGCGCGGTCGTCCTGATCCGGGGGTGAGCCCTGGGTTCACTTGCGATCAATCCGACATGAAGCCTATGAAAAGATTGAATTTTGAACGTTAGATGTCAAAAAATAAGCGACTCGCATATTTTTCTGCATAGATTGCAAATCGGGGCTTCACAAAGCCGTGGGATCTGTTAGTATGCGCCTCGCACTTGAGGAGGGGTTCCCGAGTGGCCAAAGGGATCAGACTGTAAATCTGACGGCTCTGCCTTCGAAGGTTCGAATCCTTCTCCCTCCACCATTTCAAGTGCAAAAATCAGGAAAATACCCCGTGGAGGGGTTCCCGAGCGGCCAAAGGGATCAGACTGTAAATCTGACGGCTCTGCCTTCGAAGGTTCGAATCCTTCTCCCTCCACCATCTTCCTGATGAATATGAAAGGCCTGTAAAAGCAATGCCCCTGTGGAGGGGTTCCCGAGCGGCCAAAGGGATCAGACTGTAAATCTGACGGCTCTGCCTTCGAAGGTTCGAATCCTTCTCCCTCCACCATACTTCAGAGAACCCGGCCCTGCGCCGGGTTTTCGCTTTTTCCGCCCCTGTCAGATCTGACAATTGCCCTGCCCCCGCTTTTTCGAAACAGTAAGCCCATAGCGTCGCATGGAGCGCCTTCATATGTTTGAAATCTGGGATGAAAGGGGACGGGAGCACGGGCTGACACTGCCCCAGCTGCAACAACGACTACGGGATTACCAGGGGGATGTGATGGTGCGTTATCTCAACCGCCTCGGTCTGCCGAGCACCCTGTTCCTGACCATACACCAGGGCCAGGTCTATCAGCGTTTCAAGGCGGATACGCCCAGACTCGACTGGTCCTGGTTGGCCCAGGCGATGCACCCGGGTCCGAGCCAGCAAGGCATCCAGGCCATGACGGCCTCCTGAGCCTCCCTCAGGGGCGAGGGAGGAGTGTCTTCAGCTCATCGGCTATCTGGCCAAGCTGGGCCCTGAACTCCCCCAGTTCGACTTCGCACTCGCCCGCTCCTTGCTGGCGGATCTTCTCCTCCAGATGCCAGGCCCGCAGCGCCAGATCCTCGGCCTGCAGCATGGAAATGGTGCCCGCCTGGCGATGCACCCAGTCAGCCAGCGCCTTGTCGCTCCCCTGCACCTGGGCCAGCGATTGCACCAGTTCGTCGCGAAACTGGGTCAGCATCTGCGCAAAGGACTCACCTGTGCCGAGCAATTGCTGCAGTGCGCCCAGGTCGAGCAGGCCACTGGCCGGCAGCATCTGCCATTTCGTCAGCATGGCGCTCAGCCCTTCCACCAGCACCCGGCCGGGCAACGGCAGGAGAGCCTCCGCCATAGGGGATGTGACGGCCAGGGGGGTCGCCTCTCCCAGGCCAAGGTGGCGGTAGCAGACATCCCGCACCGCCTGCCAGGTCAGGGGATAACGAGATCTGTACACACCATGTTTCTACTCTGGTCACCCTCAATCAGCACGAAGCGATAAAGGTGATCTTTCTTTTTCATCAGTTGCTTTTTCATATTGGGCAATAGATGAATTTTCCCTGGTGTCGAACAGTTTTTTCCCCGTCCATCACACTCTTCAAAAAAGTCCAGCACTATGGTGGCATTGCCGTTATTCACCACAGTGGTCATGGTATCGGCCTCTATCATTCCGGTATCAAACCGGGTCTCTTTTGGCATGACGAAAATAATGGCGCCAAATCCGGTCAATATATTTACCCCGGCAGATATCTGTTGCTGGCCATCAATGCTCTGGTCATCCATGTCGAATCCATCCTCCTTCCTGGGCTGCACGGGAATAAAGCGGACCCTGAAATATCGCTCCTTGTCCCTCGCTCCCAGATAGAGCAAGCGGGTGGCCTGCATCCCTTTGGCGGGGATGATCATCCTTGACGGACTGGCGATCAGGGCCCGATTGCCCTCGGTCAGCTCAGGGGATTCGTGGGGCTGTCCCGCACCGTCATAGGTGATTTCGTGAATGGCCACCTTGACGAAGGCGGTCGCATCACCTTGATTCCTGATCCGTTTCAAATAAGTGCTCTGCTGACCAGACATATAATCATAGAGGGTGCCGATGCTGATGTCGGCCGATGCCAACACGTTGCCGCTGAGCATCAGCAACAAAATAAAAAATAGGTTTCTCATGGCTGTTCCAGGCTGACTCTTTATTGCTTTTCGTGAATTCCGTGGATCATGGGTGAATTTACTTCTGGCTGCATTCACGCCACTCGCATATCAGTGGGGCCATTTTATTCAGCGCAAAGGGAGAGGTTAATCGGAATAGTCCTATATTGGTGTGCAAGCCAATGCGAATAATCGGATTATTCCTACAGCACCTGGTCAGCCATTCTCGGTATTATGCGCGGCCATGTAGATCCATCAGGTTAGAGCCATGCTTGCGTTCAAAGAAGAGTATCCATTGAGTGCCATGGCAAGAGTGGCCATGGCGGATGTCGTCGTCCCTTTTTATCAGCCCATCATAGGGCGGGATCGTCAGGTCAGGGGGTATGAGGCGCTGGCCAGGCGCTGGGATGCGGTGACGCAATCGTATCAGGGCATCGACTTTGCCTCCCTCAGTCAGGACGAATCCCTGCATCTGGATATCGTCATGCTCAGGGCCATCATGGGGGATCTCCCTGTCCTGGCAAAGGGAGGCCCCTATGCGCTCTCCATCAACCTCAATCCTGTGCTCTCCAGTCCCGTCTACCGCAACCTGCTGTTGCTGGTGCTGCTCCAGGCTCGCAAGGTGGGGATCACCATCTGGTTCGAGGTGCTGGAGCATGCCCGGCTGGAGCGCCAGTATCGGGCGCTGATAGAGGTGCTGCGCGCCCATGGCGCCCATATCGCCTGCGACGACTTCGGCTCCCTGGCGTGCAACTTTCAGCGCCTGATGGTGCAGCCCTACGACATCGTCAAGCTGGATCGCTCCCTGCTGCTTCAGGCTGAGCGCAGCACTCACGCTCTCAAGATGCTGACGGGTCTGGTGATCTGCCTGCAAGGACTCGGCATGGCCGTGGTGTGCGAGGGGGTGGAGACCCAGACCCATGTCGAGCTGGCGAACCGGCTCGGCTGCGACTATCAGCAAGGCTACGCCTACGCCAGGCCCTCCCCCCTCTCCCGCTGGTGCTGAATGTATCCAGCTCGTCTCCCTGAGCCAAGGCCAGGCCAAATTGCATGATGGCCTGGGGACGAGTACAATCTTGCACCCTTATCGGGATGGCATTACCTCCATGGAGGACCATGCCAGCCTCATTGCGGCGCCATCAGGTGGCGTCGTCCTGATTTGCAATCAGACCAGCGAGAAAATCATGTTCAGACCAGAATTGCTCTCCCCCGCCGGGACCCTCAAGAATATGCGTTACGCCTATGCCTATGGCGCCGACGCCGTCTATGCGGGCCAGCCGCGCTACAGCCTGCGGGTACGCAACAACGAATTCGATCACGCCAACCTGCAGCTCGGCATCAACGAGGCCCATGCCCTGGGCAAGCAGTTCTATGTGGTGGCCAACATCCAGCCCCACAACTCCAAGCTCAAGACCTTCGTGCGCGACATGCGCCCCGTGGTGGAGATGAAGCCGGATGCGATCATCATGTCCGACCCAGGTCTCATCATGATGATGCGCGAAGCCTTCCCGGACATGCCCATCCACCTCTCGGTGCAGGCCAATGCGGTCAACTGGGCCACGGTGAAATTCTGGCATCAGATGGGCCTGACTCGCGCCATCCTGTCCCGCGAGCTGTCGCTCGACGAGATCGAGGAGATCCGCATGCAGGTACCCGAGATGGAGCTGGAAGTGTTCGTCCACGGGGCGCTGTGCATGGCCTACTCCGGTCGCTGCCTGCTCTCCGGCTACATCAACAAGCGCGACCCCAACCAGGGCACCTGCACCAACTCCTGCCGCTGGGAGTACAAGGTGCACGAGGGCAAGGAAGACGAGGTGGGTCAGATAGTCCACCGCCAGGAGCCCATCGCCGTACAGAAGGTCGACCCCACCCTGGGCGCCGGCAAGCCGACCGATGCCCTGGTGCTGCTGGAAGAGTCCAACCGCCCGGGCGAGTACATGACGGCGTTCGAAGACGAGCACGGCACCTACATCATGAACTCCAAGGACCTGCGCGCCGTCGAGCACGTGGAGCGCCTGACCAAAATGGGTGTCCATTCCCTGAAAATCGAAGGCCGTACCAAGTCCTTCTACTACTGCGCCCGCACCGCCCAGGTCTATCGCAAGGCCATCGACGATGCGGTGGCCGGTCGTCCGTTCGATCCGACCCTGATGGGTACCCTCGAGAACCTGGCCCACCGCGGCTACACCGAGGGCTTCCTGCGCCGTCACAACCACAGCGAGTACCAGAACTACGACTACGGTTACTCCGTCTCCGACACCCAGCAGTTCGTCGGCGAGATCACCGGTCGCAACGGTGACATGGTGGAAGTGGAAGTGAAGAACAAGTTCCTGGTGGGCAACAGCCTGGAGCTGATGACACCGCAAGGCAACCTCAGCTTCAACCTGGAGCAGATGCAGAACCGCAAGGGGGAGCTTATCGATACCGCGCCGGGCAATGGTCACGTGGTCTATGTGCCGGTACCCAAAGAGGTCGACATCAACTACGGCATACTGCTGCGCAACCTGGGCGAGCGTCAGGATACCCGCCAGCCCCACTCGGCGGCCTGAGATGGCGCTGCTCATCACCGACAAGTGCATCAACTGTGACATGTGCGATCCCGAGTGTCCGAATCAGGCCATCAGCCTGGGAGAGGCCATCTACGAGATCAATCCCGATCTGTGCACCGAATGCGTCGGCCACTATGAGAAGCCCACCTGCATCAGCGTCTGTCCTATCGACTGCATCATCTGGGATCCCGCGCATGTAGAGACTCAAGAGCAACTGATGGACAAGTTTGTGAAGCTGCACAGGCAGTAACACCGGCGCGTCTGTACCTTGTGGGCTGCATCCTCCGGGATCCCCGCGCATGTAGAGATGCAGGAGCCGCTGGTGGACAAGTTTATGAAGCTGCATCGCAGCTGAGCCATTCGCCATGGCATCGACAATCAGGCCGGGCTCATGCCCGGCCTGATTGTTATCTGCCGATGACCACAGATAGCTACGTCTACTTCCCCTTGGCCTCGACCAGGGCACGCAGGGCGCCATTGTGGATCAGCTCCTGCTGATACTTGGCCTGAGCCTCATCCAGCTTGCCCTGTTTCTTGGCAATCTTGTCCGGCTTGCCCGCCACCCTGGCGCTCTGCAACTCGCTGAGGCGCTCATCGACCTTGGCCTTGAGCTCAACCAGCTTCTCGTCGCTCTCCTCGAGCAGCCCGGCATCGGTGCAATGTGTCTCTATGTTGCGCAGCGCCCGCTCCAACCCAGCCACTTGCTCCCCGTTGCCGTGGGCACGGGCAGCGGCCAGTTGTTCCACCACCGCCTGTTGTCTGGCCTGACACCCCACCTCCTGGTTGCCATAAGCCTGGCCTGCCAACAGCAGCATGCCGACTCCCGCAAGCTTCCACATAACGACCTCACTCCTCTGTCATGTTTGATGGTCGCCTATCAGACCGTACTCACTCGCCAGGGTCAAGCCACGGCAAAAGTGCTACGACAGAGTTTGTGCGACATCACGCCAGGCCAAACACGGCCGGGCTACAATGGCGGTTTCCATCAAGGAGTCCCTGATGATCCAACGTATTGTCATCATTGCCAACGGCGCCCCCTACGGCAGCGAATCCCTGTTCAATGCCCTGCGCCTCGCCATCGCCCTGGGCGAGCAGGGCGGTGCCAGCCTGCAACTCTTCCTGATGTCCGACGCCGTCGGGGCCGCCCTCGCGGGCCAGGCCCCGGCCGAGGGTTACAACCTGCGCCAGATGCTGGAGATACTGCTGGCCCAGGGCTGCACCATCCGCCTGTGCAAGAGCTGCACCGATGCGCGCGGCATCACGGCCCTGCCCCTCATAGAGGGCATAGAGATAGGTACACTGCCCCTGCTGGCCCAATGGACCCTGGCGGCGGACAAGGTTCTCACCTTCTGACGCAGCCCTTTGGCTTGTCTCAGGCAGGCAAGGCCGCCCGCTATCCCTCCCCGGGACAGGGGCTGGCCGCCTCGGGGCGAGCCACCCGGGCGCTGGCCTCGTACAGGATCAGGATGGCCAGACAGAGCAGGGCCATGAGTCCGTAGAGCCAGCCGCCGCCCCAGTGGGCTATCATCCAGCCCCCCAGCAGGGCCCCCATGGCCACGCCGAGCCCGGACAGGGAGGCCGCCCCGAAATAGCTGCCCTTGAGATGCGCCGGCGCCATCTGATCGATCAGCACATTGAGCAAGGGAAAGAGGATGCACTCCCCCACGCTCAGCAGGATCACCGCCACTATCCAGTGCCACCAGATGGCGGTATCCCCGAGGGCGAACAGCAGCTGGGCACCGAGAAAGAGCGCCACCCCGAGCTGCAACCTGTGCTTGATGCGCCAGCGCGCGGTGAGATGGAGCAGCGGAAATTGCAGCAGCACTATGGTGAGCGCATTGGTGGTCACCAGCAGGCCGACCAGCCGCGCCACCTCAGGGGTGCCGGCCCGGGTCAGATACTGGATCAGTGGCGATTCGAACTGGGCGTAAACCAGCATCAGCAGAAGGTTGGCCAGGGTGAGCAGCAGGAAGGCACGATCTCGCCCCAGTACCCGCAGCACGGCGCGCATGCCGGGGCCCGAGGGGCTGATGCTCTGACAGGGGGAAAGCCTGAATCCCACGACAAAGAGCAGACCAAGCAGCAGATAGCTGGCCCCCAGCAGCAGGAAGGTCTCCTGGCGCGCGCTCAGGCCATAGCTGACCCCGATCAGGGGGCCGAGGGCCGCGCCCAGGTTGAGCAGAAAGTAACGCAGGTGCAGGGCCAGCTCGCGGGCCTTGGGCTCGACCAGGCTGTCGGCCATCAGCGCCTTGCCCGGCGAGTCGATGAGGCCGTAGGAGAGGCCGCTGCCGATCACCCCGAGCGCCAGCCAGCTCACCTGATGGGAGAGGCCAAGCAGGGCGAAACTCGCCGCCGACACCAGACAGCCGAACAGCAGTATGCTGCGTCGCCCCCACTTGTCCGAGAGCCAGCCACCATAGAAGCCGACAAGGGTCGAGAGCGCCGCCGTGGCCCCCAGGATGAGGCCGATCAGGGTCGCAGAGAGCCCATAGTCGCGATAGAGCAGGATGGAGAGAAAGGGCCACACCATGAAGAAGCTGGTGCGCACCATGAAGGTACCCAGAATGACGATCCAGACCAGGATGGGGAATTGCCTGAGATAGGCCCACGACATGAAGCATCTCCTTATGACGGCTGAGGGCGGTCGTCCCTTATAGCAATGAGCCTCAAAAGAAACAACCCATCCGGCAACAAGAAGACATCAGCCATATCCGGGCAAAAAAAAAGCCGACCCTGAGGTCGGCTTCTTCACCCTGGACTCGCCTTATTCGGCGGCAGGCTCTTCGGCGGCAACGGCCACGTCGGCAGCCGGTGCGGCGGCCTCGGTCGGTGCATTCGCCTCCTTGATGGAGAGACGCACACGGCCCTGACGATCCACTTCCAGTACCTTCACCTTGACCACGTCACCGATGGCCAGATGGTCGGCCACGTTCTGGACGCGGGCGTCGGTGATCTGGGAGATGTGCACCAGACCGTCTTTACCCGGCAGTATGTTGACGAAGGCGCCAAAGTCGGCCAGACGCACCACCTTGCCTTCATAGATGCGGTTCACTTCGATCTCGGCGGTGATGGCCTCGATGCGACGAATGGCTTCCATGGCGGCTTCGTTGGCCACGGCGGAGATGCGGACGGTACCGTCATCATCCAGCTCGATGTTGGTGCCGGTCTCTTCGGTCAGGGCACGGATCACGGAACCGCCCTTGCCGATGACATCCTTGATCTTCTCGGGATTGATCTTGATGGTGTGGATGCGCGGGGCGAAATCGGAGATTTCGGCACGGGGCGCCTGGATGGCTTCGTCCATCACCTTCAGGATGTGCAGGCGAGCACCACGGGCTTGCTTGAGGGCAATCTCCATGATCTCCTTGGTGATGCCTTCGATCTTGATGTCCATCTGCAGCGCGGTGATACCTTGAGTAGTACCGGCCACCTTGAAGTCCATGTCGCCCAGGTGATCTTCGTCACCCAGGATGTCGGACAGCACCACGAAACCTTCTTCTTCCTTCACCAGACCCATGGCGATACCGGCAACGGAGGCCTTGATCGGCACACCGGCATCCATCAGCGCCAGGGAGGAGCCACAGACGGAAGCCATGGAGGAGGAGCCGTTGGACTCGGTGATTTCAGAGACCACACGCACCACGTACGGGAACTCGGCGGCGCTCGGCATCACGGCGGCCACGCCGCGCTTGGCCAGACGGCCGTGACCGATCTCGCGACGCTTGGGGCTGCCCATCATGCCGGTCTCGCCGACGCAGTACGGCGGGAAGTTGTAGTGCAGCATGAAGCGGTCGGCACGGTGGCCAGTCAGCTCGTCGATGTTCTGGGCGTCACGCTCGGTACCCAGGGTCGCGACTACCATGGCCTGAGTCTCGCCACGGGTGAACAGGGCGGAGCCGTGAGCGCGCGGCAGCACGCCGGTGCCCACGTGCAGGGCACGGATCATCTCGGGATCGCGACCATCGATACGCGGCTCGCCACGTACAACGCGGCCACGGACGATGCGGCTCTCCAGGCTGTGGAACTCTTCGCCGATCTTCTTGGCGTCTTCTTCCACGCCGGAGGCGATGACTTGCTCGACCACACGGGCCTTGATGGCGCCGATGGCGGCGTAACGCACGGCCTTCTCGGTGATGCGGTAGGCTTCACCCAGTTCGGTTGTGGCCAGCTCGGCAATCTTGGCTTTCAGGGCCTCGTTGACCGCAGGCGGGGTCCAATCCCACGGCTGGGTGCCCACATCGGCGGCGAATTCGTTGATGGCGTTGATCACCACCTGCATCTGCTCGTGACCAAAGACCACGGCGCCCAGCATCACCTCTTCGGAGAGGATGGCCGCTTCGGATTCCACCATCAGCACCGCATTGGCGGTACCGGCAACCACCAGATCCAGATCGCTCTGGGGCAGTTCTGTGGTGGTCGGGTTCAGCACGTACTGGCCGTTCATGTAACCGACGCGGGCGGCGGCAATCGGGCCACCGAACGGGATGCCGGAGATGGCCAGCGCCGCGGAGGCACCGATCATGGCAACGATATCGGGGGACACGGCCGGGTTGACGGACATGACGGTGGCAACCACCTGAACCTCATTGAGGAAGCCTTCCGGGAACAGCGGGCGGATGGGGCGGTCGATCAGGCGGGAGATCAGGGTCTCGCCTTCGCTGGGACGGCCTTCACGACGGAAGAAACCACCCGGGATGCGACCAGCAGCATAGGTACGCTCCTGATAGTTGACGGTCAGCGGGAAGAAATCGCGGCCGTGGTCGGCCTCTTTCTTGCCGACGACGGTCACAAATACGCAGGTATCGTCCATGCTGACCATGACGGCCGCAGTGGCTTGACGGGCCATCACACCGGTTTCCAGTGTGACGGTGTGTTGACCGTACTGGAATGACTTTACAATAGGATTCACGTGAATTTCCTTTTGACAATTTGGCTCTTTAAATTCGCGAGCAAGTATACTTGATCCGAGCCAAAACGTAAGCGGTTACATGAATTGAGTGGCAAGACAACCACTTGGCAAGACCAAAAAAAAGGGGAACCTCGCGGTTCCCCTTTTTCGCAAAATCTGATGGTCGATTAACGACGCAGACCCAGCTTGGCGATCAGAGCAGCGTAACGCTGAACGTCTTTACGCTTCAGGTAGTCCAGCAGCTTACGACGCTGGGAAACCATGCGCAGCAGACCGCGACGACCGTGGTGATCCTTGGAGTGCTCTTTGAAGTGACCTTGCAGATGGTTGATCTGGGCAGTCAGCAGGGCAACTTGCACTTCGGGGGAGCCGGTGTCGTTGGTGCCACGAGCGTTGTCAGCAACGATTTGAGCTTTGATCTCAGCATTTAGAGACATGGTATTACTCCGATAGAGTGTTTAAAGGTTCACAGCCAATCTCTAATTCAGCCGTGAAATGAGGGCGGTATCATAATCGCAGCGGGCGCGTAACGCAATGGCTAACTCGCCCGCCGCCCTGCCGCCATTAGTCCTCGTCGTGATAGCGAACCAGACGTTTGGGGGCAACCCGCCCTTCGTCGTCGATCTCGCCCACGCCGATGAATTCGCGCTCGGGGCCGACCGTCATGCGGACCTGACCGCTGGCGGGGACACCCGGTACCTGGACCGCCTGGCCCTGGTTCACATAGGCGGCGATCACCGCCAGCATGTTCACCTCGGGCAGAGAGGCCACCGCCGTGTCCATCGGCAGCAGCAGGGGATCCAGCTGCTCCCGGGGCGGCACGCTCTCGGCCTTGGTCTGCTCGAAGATGCATTCGAGCTGCTCCAGGGTCAGCATCCGCTCGTAGGGATAGCTGGCCACCTGGGTGCGGCGCAGGGCGGTGACGTGGGCGCCACAGCCGAGCACTTCCCCCAGATCGTCCACCAGGGAGCGAATGTAGGTGCCCTTGCTGCAGTGCACCTCCAGTTTCACCTCGTCCCCCTCGAAGCTGATCAGCTTGAGTTCGAAGATGGTGATGGGGCGCGCTTCCCGCTCGATTTCGATGCCTTCGCGGGCATATTCGTAGAGGGGGCGACCGTTATGCTTGAGGGCCGAATACATGGACGGCACCTGCATGATGGGGCCGCGGAACTGGTCCAGGGCCTCGATCAGGGTGCCAACGGCCACATTCACCGGGCGGGTGGAGACCACTTCGCCGTCGGAATCGCTGGTGTTGGTACGCTCGCCCAGCTTGGCGGTCACCTCATAGCGCTTGTCCGCTTCCAGCAGGTACTGGGAGAACTTGGTGGCCTCGCCGAGGCAGATCGGCAACATGCCGGTCGCCAGGGGATCCAGGGCGCCGGTGTGGCCGGCCTTGGCGGCATTGTAGATGCGCTTGACCTTCTGCAACACATCGTTGGAGGTCAGCCCGGTCGGCTTGTCCAGCAGCAGGATGCCGTGTACGTCACGGCCCTTGAAACGACGTCTACGAGACATCTCAGGCGTTATCCTCTGTCTTGTCATCGGCGGCGGGCGCTTCGTCTTCACGGCCGGCTTCGGCCATGCGACGCTTGTCGTCACGCACTGTGTTGGTCACCAGGTTGGAGAGACGCATCCCCTCGACCAGGGTCTGGTCGTAGTAGAAACGCAGCTCGGGCACCACCCGCAGACGCATGGCACTGCCCAGCAGGCTGCGGATGTAACCGGCGGCCTCGGTCAGGCCCTTGAGCCCTTCCTTGATGCGATCGGCATCGCTGTCGAGCTGCAAGAAGGTGACGTAAACCTTGGCATAGTTGAGGTCCTTGGACACTTCCACGTCCGAGACGGTTACCATGCCGATACGCGGGTCTTTCACCTCGCGCTGCAGAATGAGCGCAATTTCGCGCTGGATCTGCTGGCCGACCCTGTTGGTCCGGCTGAATTCTCTGGCCATATTCTATCCTGCGATAAAAGGGGGCCTCAGCCCCCTATTTTGTCTTGCTCTCGGCTTACAGAGTCCGTTGGATTTCAACAGTCTCGTAAACTTCGATCTGGTCGCCTTCACGCACGTCATTGTAGTTCTTGACCGCAATGCCGCACTCGTAGCCGTTCTTGACTTCGTTGACGTCATCCTTGAAGCGACGCAGGGATTCCAGCTCGCCTTCATAGATGACCACGTTGTCACGCAGAACACGGATACGGTTGGAGCGCTTGACCACACCTTCGGTGACCATACAGCCTGCAACAGCGCCGAATTTCGGCGACTTGAACACGCTGCGGACCTGAGCCAGACCGATGATCTCCTGACGATACTCGGGAGCCAGCATGCCGCTCATGGCCTGCTTCACTTCGTCGATCAGGTCATAGATGACGGAGTAGTAGCGCAGATCCAGGTTCTCGGCCTCGATGACCTTGCGGGCAGAGGCGTCGGCACGGACGTTGAAGCCCACCAGGATACCGCTGGAGGCGGCAGCCAGGGTCGCGTCGGTTTCGGTGATGCCACCCACGCCGGAGCCCACGATCTTGACCTTGACCTCTTCGGTGGAGAGCTTGACCAGTGCATCGCAGATAGCTTCCACGGAGCCCTGTACGTCGGCCTTGATCACCACGTTCACTTCGGACACTTCGCCCTCGGTCATGTTGGCGAACATGTTCTCCAGCTTGGCCTTCTGCTGGCGAGCCAGCTTGACTTCGCGGAACTTGCCCTGACGATAGAGCGCCACTTCACGGGCCTTCTTCTCGTCACGCACGACGGTGGCTTCGTCACCGGCTGACGGCACCCCGGACAGACCCAGGATTTCCACCGGCAGGGACGGACCCGCTTCCTTGATCTCGCGACCCAGTTCGTCACGCATGGCGCGCACCCGGCCGTACTCGAGACCGCACAGCACGATGTCGCCCTGACGCAGGGTCCCTTCCTGTACCAGGACGGTGGCAACCGGGCCACGACCCTTGTCCAGGAAGGATTCGATCACGACGCCATTGGCCATGCCATCGACGACCGCTTTCAGCTCCAGAACTTCGGACTGGATCAGGATGGCTTCCAGCAGCTCGTCGATGCCTTCGCCGGATTTGGCGGAGACGTGGACGAACTGGCAATCACCACCCCAGTCTTCGGACATGACGTTGTAACGGGCCAGCTCGGTCTTGACGCGATCCGGATCCGCTTCGGGCTTGTCGATCTTGTTGACCGCCACCACCAGGGGCACTTCCGCCGCCTTGGCGTGCTGGATGGCTTCGATGGTCTGCGGCATGACGCCGTCATCGGCAGCCACCACCAGAACAACGATGTCGGTCGCCTTGGCACCACGGGCACGCATGGAGGTGAACGCCGCGTGACCCGGGGTATCCAGGAAGGTGATCATGCCACTGTCGGTCTCGACGTGGTAAGCACCGATATGCTGGGTAATACCACCGGCTTCGCCCGCGGCGACCTTGGCCTTGCGGATGTAGTCCAGCAGCGAGGTCTTGCCGTGGTCGACGTGACCCATGATGGTCACGACCGGCGCGCGCGGCTTGGCTTCGGAGGTCTCGTCACGATCGCTCAGTACCGCCTCTTCCAGCTCGTTCTCGCGGCGCAGTACCACCTTGTGGCCCATCTCCTCGGCAACCAGCTGAGCGGTTTCCTGGTCGATGACCTGGTTGATGGTGGCCATGGCGCCCATCTTCATCATCGCCTTGATGACTTCGACACCCTTGACGGCCATCTTGTTGGCGAGCTCCGCCACTGTGATGGTCTCGCCGATGACGACGTCACGGTTGACCACGGCGGCCGGCTTGTTGAAGCCGTGCTTCATGGCGTTGGGCATGGCCATCTTGCCACGCTTGCCCTTGCGGGCACGGGGATCGCGGGAGTTGCGATCGTCCTCGCGACGGCCCGGTTTCTTCGGACCCTTGGCGGCGGCGGCGGTGCGACGGCTGGTCTCTTCTTTGCGATCCAGTTCGTCTTCGGCTGCCTGAGCATGCTTGTTGGTGGTCAGGTGGTAGTCGCTGCTCTCTTTGGCGCGAGCGGCTTCTTCCTCGGCCCAGCGGGCCGCATTTTGTTCCGCCATCAGACGAGCCTCTTCGGCTTTCTGAGCGGCGAGTGCTTCAGCTTTTTGCAAAGCTGTCTGTTCCTGTTGGCGCTTCAGTTCTTCTGCTTCGCGCTTGGCCATCTTTTCTGCCTCTTGCTGAGCTGTGCTACCGGCTGCTTTGGCGGGCTGCTGAGCCTGCCTGGCCTTTGATTGTGCCTCGATGCGCGCCTTTTCCTCAGCTTCACGACGAGCCTGCTCAGCCGCCAGGCGAGCCTTCTCCTCAGCCTCACGACGAGCCTTCTCTTCGGCCTCGTGACGGGCTTTTTCTTCTGCTTCCAAACGCGCTTTTTCCTCGGCTTCCGCCTGACGCTGCTCATCTTCCAGCGCCGAACGTCTTACATAGGTGCGAGACTTGCGCACTTCTACCTGCACTTCCTTGTTCTTGCCGCCAGTGCCTTGAACACTCAGGGTGCTCTTGGTCTTGCGCTGCAAGGTCATGCGGGCAGGTGCGGTGACCTCGTCACCTCCATGCTGTTTCTTCAGATGGGCCAGCAGAGTCTGCTTTTCGGACTCGCTGACCAGATCGTCGGCCTTGTTCTTGCTGATACCGGCATCGACAAACTGCTGGAGAAGACGATCAACCGGTGTGTCGATGTCAGTGGCAAGTTGTTTGACTGATACTTCTGCCATTCATTTTCCTCCGTTTGATCTTAACTGGACTGCTCTTCCCCGAACCAACAGATATTGCGAGCAGCCATAATCAGCTCACCGGCTTTCTCAGCCGTCAGCCCTTCAATGTCTGCAAGGTCATCGATGCCTTGCTCTGCCAGATCTTCCAGGTTGCCGATACCGCGTGCAGCCAGGGCATAGGCCAGTTCGCGATCCAGGCCTTTGAGACCGAGCAGTTCTTCGGAAGGCTCGACGCCTTCGAACGATTCTTCTTTGGCCAGGGCCTTGGTGGTCAGGGCATCCTTGGCACGGGTGCGCAGCTCTTCGACCATGTCTTCATCCAGACCGTCGATGGCCAGCAGCTCGTTGACCGGGACGAAGGCGATCTCTTCCAGAGTAGAGAAGCCCTCTTCCATCAGCAGACCGGCGAAATCGTCGTCGATGTCCAGGGTGCTGGTGAACAGGTTCATGATGCGATCGTTCTCGGCCTGGTGCTTGGCACGCATGTCCTCGACGGTCATCACGTTCAGCTCCCACCCGGTCAGCTGGGAAGCCAGACGCACGTTCTGGCCGTTGCGGCCGATGGCCTGGGCCAGGTTGGCGGCTTCCACGGCGATGTCCATGGTGTGGTTGTCTTCATCGACGATGATGGAGGCCACATCGGCCGGCGCCATGGCATTGATCACGTACTGGGCCGGGTTGTCATCGTACAGCACGATGTCGGCACGCTCACCGCTCAGCTCGGCGGAGACGGCTTGCACACGGGCGCCACGCATGCCGATGCAGGCACCGATCGGGTCGATACGACGATCGTTGGTCTTGACCGCGATCTTGGCGCGGGAACCCGGATCACGGGCGGCGCCCATGATTTCGATCATCTCTTCGCCGATCTCCGGCACTTCGATGCGAAACAGCTCTTTCAAGAAGTCCGGGCTGGAGCGGCTGACAAACAGCTGGGAGCCACGGGCTTCCGGACGCACGGCGTAGAGCAGACCACGGATGCGGTCACCCGGGCGGAAGGTCTCGCGCGGCAGCATGTCGTCACGGAAGATCACCGCCTCGGCGTTGCTGCCCAGATCCAGGATAACGTTGTCGCGGTTGCTCTTCTTGACCACACCGCTGATGATGGTGCCTTCCTTGTCCTTGAACTGGTCAACGACCTGGGAACGCTCGGCCTCGCGCACTTTCTGCACGATAACCTGCTTGGCGGTCTGGGTGGTGATGCGATCGAAGGTAACAGATTCAATCTGATCTTCTACATAGTCACCGACCTGGATCTCGGGGTCATCGATCTGAGCCGCTTCCAGGGTGATTTCACCGTAAGCGTTCTCCATGGAAGCCTGATCGGCGACCACGACCCAGCGGCGATAGGTGTCGTAATCACCGGTCTTGCGGTCGATTTCGACCCGCACTTCGATCTCGCCTTCGTATTTCTTCTTGGTCGCCGTCGCCAGCGCAGTTTCCAGCGCCTCGAAGATCTTCTCGCGGGGCACGGCTTTCTCGTTTGACACTGCGTCAACGACCAGCAAAATTTCTTTATTCATATCCGATAGCCTCGTTAACCAAAGTTCGGCACTATGTTCGCTTTTTGGATATTGGTGAAAGCGAACAGCTCGTCCTTACCGTCTACCGTCAGGGTGATGGTATCCCCCTGCACGGCTTTGATTACGCCTTTGAACTTGCGGCGGTTATTTGTTGCCATTCGAAGCTGCACCGCCGCCTCCTGGCCAACGTATTTTTCGAACTGGGCAACCTTGAACAGGGGACGATCCAGACCAGGCGAGGAGACTTCCAGGTAATACTCCTCGGTGATGGGATCTTCAACGTCCATGATGGCACCGACCTGACGGCTCACTTCGGCGCAATGCTCAACGGTCACACCCTGCTCGCTGTCGATGAAGACACGCAGGGTCGAGTGTTTACCCGCACGGATAAACTCCACACCCCAAAGTTCAAAACCCAAGGCTTTGACAGGCGCCTCGAGCAGATCGGTCAAACGCTGTTCCAACGTAGCCAAAGTTACCCTCCGAAAAAACAAAAAAAGGGCATATAGCCCAGATGAAGTACGAACTCAGAGTAAATTGCACATAACAAAAAGCCCCGATGTCAAATCGGGGCTTGGCGCTTTACCCTGATTGTCGCCTCGCAGCGACCGCTTTCCTGAGCGAAGGAAGGCGTGAAATTTGGTTGCGGGGGCCGGATTTGAACCGACGACCTTCGGGTTATGAGCCCGACGAGCTACCATGCTGCTCCACCCCGCGTCCGAAATCGTGCGAGATTATAGCCTTATCAAACTTTTCGTACAAGAATGAAGGGCCATAATATACCTGGTTACCCAGGCTCACTGCTTAATTGGTGCCGTGGGCGGGACTCGAACCCGCACACCCTAGAGCACTACCCCCTCAAGATAGCGTGTCTACCAATTCCACCACCACGGCAAAACTTACTCAATTGGGAACGTCGGAATCTTTCTTCACCGGCGCTTCTACCTGCTCAACCTGTTGGGTTTGTTGCAGATTTTCCCACTCGCTCCCCTGTTTCACCTTATTGCTGGACATAGAACCCAGCAGCAGGCTTATGACAAAAAACAGAGTTGCCAAAATCGCTGTTGTTCGGGTCAGGAAGTTCCCTGAACCACTGGAGCCGAATACGGTATTCGATGCTCCTGCGCCGAAGGAGGCGCCCATATCAGCCCCTTTACCTTGCTGAATCATCACCAGACCGATGAGGGTCAAGGAGACCAACAGATAAACGACTAAAAGAATCTCGTACATTTAACTTGCACCCTTTGCCGCTTCAACAATTCCTAAAAACGCCTGGTCATCGAGGCTTGCTCCACCAATCAGACCGCCGTCAACGTCGGGCTGGGCAAACAAATCTCTCGCATTGGCCGGTGTCAGGCTCCCACCATAGATGATTCTGACTTTCTCACCTATTACCGGAGTATCCTCCGCCAAGCGACCACGAATAAAGGAATGAACCTCTTGTGCCTGCTCGGGTGTGGCGCATTTACCTGTGCCTACTGCCCAAATCGGCTCGTAGGCGATGATAGCATTATCGAAAGCCATCGCGCCATTCTTCTCTATGACGATATCCAGCTCTTCGGCTATCACCTCGAAGGTGCGCCTCGCCTGCCTTGCAGCGCCTGACTCACCCAGACAAAGTATGGGTATCAGCCCTGCCGACCTGGCCGCAGCGAACTTCTCCGCCACGATGAAACTGGTCTCTCCAAAGAGACGCCTGCGCTCGGAATGCCCTACTATGACGTAACGACATCCTGCCTCAATCAACATCTCACACGAGACTTCCCCCGTATAAGCGCCAGATTGGTGCTGGCTCATATTCTGAGCCCCCAACTTCATCGCCCGCTGATCACTCAGCAGACGCGACACAAAGTCGAGATGCACATGGGACGGACACAACACAGTATCAACCTTGTCATCCAACCCCTTGAGGCAAGCGGTGGT
Source organism: Aeromonas bivalvium (assembly GCF_000819765.1). Classification (GTDB taxonomy): domain Bacteria; phylum Pseudomonadota; class Gammaproteobacteria; order Enterobacterales; family Aeromonadaceae; genus Aeromonas; species Aeromonas bivalvium. The sequence continues at coordinate 124,019 of NZ_CDBT01000017.1, read as the reverse complement.
AAACTGCTCTAACTGCGACCTGCTACCGTGTAACTTCCAGTTGGCTGCTACAAACGGCTTCCGATTTCCCATCGGCGAACTCCCTTGCGAAAGCGAGGCAGATAATATCCAGAGGACATTGAACTGACAAGCGCTATTTTTGATTTTTTGAATCGTTTGAACAAGATACAACCAGGGCGGTATAAATACCGCCCTGTTCGCTCATTAAAACGCCGACTTTACCCGTTGGGCGATACGCTCTGCCATGTCACGCACCTGGGCCTCATGTTCCCCTTCCACCATGACCCGGATCAGCGGCTCGGTTCCGGACTTGCGCAGCAAGACGCGACCACGGCCTGCCAGCTCCTGCTCCACTGCGGCCACCTCGGTCAACACGGCCTCTGATGTCAGGGGATCTTCCCCTTCTGAGAAACGCACATTGATCAGGATCTGGGGGAACTTGCTCATACCTGAACGCAGCTTGGCCAGCGGCATCTCGGCGCTGCGCATGGCGGTCAATACCTGCAGGGCGGCGACGATGCCATCCCCCGTGGTGGTCTGATCCAGGCAGATGATATGGCCCGAGTTCTCGCCACCGATGCGCCAGCCTTTCTCGTTGAGCATTTCCAGCACGTAGCGATCCCCCACCTTGGCCCGGGCAAACGGAATACCGAGCGTCTGCAGTGCCAGCTCCAGGCCCATGTTGGCCATCAGGGTGCCGACAACGCCCCCCTTGAGGCGACCGTTGCGCAGGGCATCGCGGGCGATGATGTAGAGGATCTCGTCACCATCGATGATGTAGCCTGTGCTGTCCACCATCACCAGGCGATCACCGTCACCATCGAAGGCGATCCCCAGATCCGCCTTGCTCTCCAGTACCTTGGCCACCAGGGCATCGGGAGCGGTGGAGCCGACACCGTCATTGATGTTGAGACCATCAGGGCTGCAACCCATGGCGATCACCTCGGCCCCCAGCTCGCGAAAGACGGACGGGGCAATGTGATAGGTGGCGCCATGGCCGCAGTCCACCACCATTTTCAAGCCTTCCAGGCTCAAGTTGGAGGGGAAGGTGCTCTTGCAGAACTCGATGTAGCGCCCGGCGGCATCCTCGATGCGCACGGCCTTACCAAGCTCGGCGGACTCCACGCACTTGAGCTCGTTGTCCAACTCGGCCTCGATGGCGAGCTCCACTTCATCGGGCAGCTTGGTACCGTCGGCGGAGAAGAACTTGATGCCGTTGTCGTAATAGGGGTTATGGGAGGCGCTGATGACGATGCCGGCCTCGGCGCGGAAGGTGCGCGTCAGATACGCCACCGCCGGGGTGGGCATGGGGCCCATCAGTATGGCCTTGAGCCCGGCGGCGGAGAGGCCCGCCTCCAGTGCAGACTCCAGCATGTAACCTGAGATGCGGGTGTCCTTGCCGATCAGCACCTTCTTGGTCCCTTTCTTGGAGAGCACCTTGCCGGCGGCCCAGCCCAGCTTCATCACAAAATCAGGAGTGATCGGGTATTCACCCACCTTGCCGCGGACACCATCGGTGCCAAAATACTTTCTTGCCATTGTCTGTTCTCGTTGTTATCTGGAAATGAAATCTTGTCCCGTCATGACCATCCAGCCGGCGCGCAGGGCATCCATGGTCTCTCGCACATCGTGCACCCTTATGATGCGGGCGCCATGCTGCATCCCGATGAGGGCACAGGCCAGGCTGCCGGCGAGGCGCTCATCGACACTGCGGCCGAGCAGGTGACCTATCATAGACTTTCGCGACATGCCGACCAAGAGCGGCATCCCGTAATCGAGCAACTTCTGCTGCCAGGCCAACAACTGGTAATTGTGGTTCACGGTCTTGCCAAAGCCATAACCAGGATCCAGCAACAGCCGCTCGCGGGAGATGCCGGCCGCGAGGCAGGCGGCAATCCGCTCGTCGAAGAAGGCTCTCACCTCCCCCAGCAAGTCGTCGTAGTGTGGCTCCACCTGCATGGTCCTCGGCTGCCCTTTCATGTGCATCAGGCAAACGGGGACGCCCGCCGCAGCGGCGGCGTCGAGCGCCCCCGGTTCCTGCAAGGCCCGCACATCGTTGATGAGGTGGCCGCCGGCGGCGCAGGCCTCGCGCATCACCACTGCCTTGGAGGTATCGAGGGAAATCATCACCTCCAGCTCACGGGCGAGTCGCGCCACCACGGGCACCACACGATCCAGCTCCTCCTGCTCGCCAACATCCGGGGCACCGGGTCGGGTCGACTCCCCGCCCACATCGATCAGGGTGGCGCCATCGGCCACCATCTGGCGGGCATGGGCGAGCGCCTGTTCGACCTGATGGAAACGACCGCCGTCCGAGAAGGAGTCCGGGGTAACATTGAGGATCCCCATGACGTGGGGACGTTCGAGGGAGAGGCTGAGCCCCTTGCTGGTCAACTGCATGGTAGGGTCCATCTTGCATCAATGAAAAAAACCCCGGGCAAGCCCGGGGTTTGAGAGTGAATTATCTTATTTGGCCGGCACGTCGTTGGCTTTGTCGATATCGACGTTCGCCTCTTTCGGCTCCTCGACCTTCACCTCTTCAGGTTCGGTCTTGGTGGCACTGCCGCCACTTGGGGTGTCGCCGTGCTCGTCATGCCAGTTGCTCGGTGCACGCACCTCGCGACGGGCCATCAGATCGTCGATCTGCTTGGCGTCTATGGTCTCGTACTTCATCAGCGCGTCCTTCATGGAGTGCAGCACGTCCATGTTGTCCATCAGGATCTGCTTGGCACGATCATAGTTGCGGTCGATCACCAGCTTGACCTCGGCATCGATGACGCGGGCGGTATCGTCGGACATGTGCTTGGCCTTGGCCATGCTGCGACCGAGGAACACCTCGCCATCTTCTTCCGCATAGAGCATGGGGCCGAGGCGCTCGGACATGCCCCACTGGGTCACCATCTTGCGGGCGATGTCGGTGGCACGCTCGATGTCATTGGAGGCACCGGTCGATACCTTCTCGGCACCGTAGATCAGCTCTTCCGCCAGACGACCGCCATACAGGCTGGAGATCATGGACTCCAGATGCTGCTTGGAGTGACTCCAGCGATCCTGCTCCGGCAGGTACATGGTCACCCCCAGAGCACGGCCACGGGGAATGATGGAGACCTTGTAGACGGGATCATGATCCGGCACCACACGACCAATGATGGCGTGACCCGCCTCATGGTACGCCGTCATCTCTTTCTCGGACTCCTGCATTACCATGGAGCGACGCTCCGACCCCATCATGATCTTGTCCTTGGCCCGTTCGAACTCGGACATGGAGACCACGCGGCGACTCTCGCGAGCGGAGAACAGGGCCGCCTCGTTGACCAGGTTGGCCAGATCGGCGCCGGAGAAACCCGGGGTACCACGGGCAATCACGGCCGCATTGACGTCATCGGCCAAGGGAACCTTGCGCATGTGCACTTTCAGGATCTGCTCGCGACCGCGGACATCCGGCAGGCCGACCACGACCTGACGGTCGAAACGACCTGGACGCAGCAGAGCCGGATCCAGCACGTCGGGACGGTTGGTGGCGGCGATGACGATGACGCCTTCGTTGCCCTCGAAACCATCCATCTCGACCAGCATCTGGTTCAGGGTCTGCTCGCGCTCGTCATGACCGCCGCCGAGACCGGCGCCACGCTGGCGACCGACCGCATCAATCTCATCGATGAAGATGATGCAGGGGGAGGACTTCTTGGCCTGCTCGAACATGTCGCGCACCCGGGAGGCACCGACACCCACGAACATCTCGACGAAGTCGGAACCCGAGATGGTGAAGAAGGGCACCTTGGCCTCGCCCGCGATGGCCTTGGCCAGCAGGGTCTTACCTGTACCGGGCGGGCCGACCAGCAGCACACCGGTGGGGATCCTGCCGCCCAGCTTCTGGAACTTGGTCGGATCACGCAGGTAATCCACCAGCTCTTTGACCTCTTCCTTCGCTTCGTCACAGCCTGCGACGTCACCGAACGTGGTCTTGATCTGCTCTTCGCTCATCAGGCGAGCCTTGCTCTTGCCAAACGACATGGCACCCTTGCCACCGCCGCCCTGCATCTGACGCATGAAGAAGACCCAGACACCGATCAGCAGCAACATCGGGAACCAGGAGATGAAGATGGAGGTGATCAGGGAAGGCTCTTCCGGTTTGATCCCCTCAACCTTGACGTTGTGGTTGAGCATGTCGTTGAGCAGTTGAGGATCCTGCGCCGGGATGATCGTCTGGAAACGTTCACCGGTGCGTTTGACGCCATTGATGACCTTACCGTCCATCCGCACTTCGCGGATCTGCTCTTGGGTCACTTCTTTTACAAAGCTGGAGTAGTCCAGCTGGCGACTGGTGGTATCACTGGGGCTGAAGCTATTGAACACCGACATCAGCACGACGGCGATGACAAGCCACAGGATTAAGTTTTTCGCCATGTCACTCAAATCAGTAACCTCGCAGACTGACAGTTAACGCTAAAAGGTAGGGTACTACAGTTTAAAACCGGTAGCCACAATGTACACTTCGCGCGAGCGGGCTCTTGATGAGTCCGGCTTGCGTATCTTGACTGCTGTAAAAAGTTGTCTAATTTCATTGAGATAGGCATCAAAACCCTCCCCCTGAAACACCTTGGCCACGAAGCTGCCATTCGTACGCAGCACCTGGTTGCACATGTCCAGCGCCAGCTCAACCAGATACATGGCTCTCGCCTGATCCACCTGCTGGGTCCCGCTCATGTTGGGTGCCATGTCCGACATGACCACATCCACCTTGTTCGGTCCCACTCGCTCGAGCAGTGCGGCCAGCACAGTTTCCTCCCGAAAGTCCCCTTGCAGGAAATCGACCCCGGCGATGGAATCCATCGGCAGAATATCGCAGGCGATGACGCGACCGTTGTCACCGACCTGATCGATGGCAAACTGGGACCAGCCACCGGGGGCGGCACCGAGATCCACTACCGTCATGCCGGGCTTGAGCAGCTTGTCCTTGTCCTGGATTTCGTCGATCTTGAACACGGCGCGGGATCTCAGTCCAAGTTTCTGGGCTTTCTTGACATATTGATCGTCGAAATGCTCTTTCAACCAGCGAGTTGAACTGGGGGAACGTTTTTTCTGGGTCATGGTTATCGGCTTTAAAAAACCACAAGGGTTATTAGTATTAAGGGCTAAGTGGGGGTAGAATACGCCCCTTTCAACCCTGACTTATGAAGAATTTTGCCATGACGCTCAACAACAAACAGAAACAGTACCTCAAGGGCCTGGCCCACAGCCTGAAACCGGTCGTCCTGCTGGGACAACACGGCCTGACCGAAGGCGTACTGGCCGAGATCGACCTCGCTCTGGCTCATCACGAGCTGATCAAGGTGAAAGTCGCCGCCGAAGATCGCGAAATGAAGCAGCTGGTCATGGATGCCATCGTCCGTGAGACCGGCGCCATCAAGGTGCAGAGCATGGGCCACGTGCTGACCATCTATCGCAAGGCCAACGAACCCAAGATCCAGCTGCCCCGCAAGTAAGAGAGAGCGCCGCTCTCTCCTTCCGTTTCCCCTCTTCCCAAGTCGCTTGCCAAAGTAGTCGTCAGGGCCTTAACCTGCGATGAATACTTGGAAATGTCGACCATGGACCATCAGCAGATACTCACCGACGAAGAACTGACCATGTTGCGGGAGCTGGGGAAAGACCAGGGCTCGGCCGCCGGGCAATCCCTGAGCGGCTACCTGGATACGCCCCTGCTCGGCCTGCTGCAACGGGCGGACATGCTCGCCCTCGAGGCACGCTTCGCCGGGCATCAGCTCAGCTTCCCCCTCTATTTCACCCAGGGGGACGATGGCTTTCTCGAACCTCGCATTGCCGCCCCCGTCATTCAGGAACTCAGCCACGATCATCCCAGAGCCTGGCGTCTGGCCACGGAGGGGACGCTGCAGCTGAAGGGGGGCGATTACCCGGTCACCAGCCTCTCCCTCAACGGCCTCATCGTCCAGTGTCTGCCCGATACCCTCAAGCGAGGAGATGTCCTCCATGCCAGCCTGCTGCTCGATGCACTGGCACCTCTCCCCCTCAGCGGCATCCTCATCAGGGAAGTACGCAAGGGGCAGACCGTCATCGGCTGGGCAATCCAGTTTCAGATGAGCGAGGCGGATCAGGAGCGGCTGCGGGGCTGGATGTTCGAGCATCATCAGAGCACCTTTACCCAGGCGTATGCTCCGCCCGAGGATTGATGCCCGAAAATGACAAGAGGGGAGCCAGGGCTCCCCTCTTCGTTGCCAGCCACCCGTTACAGGTAGTCGACGCTCAGCACTTCATATTCCACGTCACCGGCCGGGGTCTTGACGATGGCCACATCATCCACCTCCTTGCCGATCAGCGCACGGGCGATGGGGGAATTGACCGAGATAAGGTTCTGTTTGATATCGGCCTCGTCGTCACCCACGATGCGATAGGTCACCTCTTCTTCCGTCTCGGACTTGAGCAGATTGACGGTGGCGCCGAAAATGACGCGGCCATTGTTGGCGATCTTGGTGACATCTATGACCTGGGCATTGGAGAGCTTGGCTTCAATCTCCTGGATGCGCCCTTCGCAAAAGCCTTGCTGCTCACGGGCGGCATGGTACTCGGCGTTCTCTTTCAGATCACCATGTTCACGGGCATCTGCAATCGCTTCGATAATCTGCGGACGCAGCTCGCTCTTCAGATAATCGAGCTCTTTGCGCAGCTTCTCGGCGCCGCGCACAGTCATCGGAGTTTGATTCATAGTCGAAACCTGGGTTGCTTTATAAAGAGAAGCTGCGGCAATCAAGGAGAGCCGCAGCTATCGGTTCGGATGGGGCATCTTAATATGAAGCCGGGGGAAAATCCATGGTACCCCCGCGATGCGCCCCCCTCCTCTGCTCCGTCTATTGCGAGTCGTTCGGTACCCCTATGGGCTCGGATACGCTCGCCTTGCCCTGCATGATGGCGATCTCGACCCTGCGGTTGGCACGACGGTGCTCGGTCGAATCGTTCGGCATCAAGGGTTGGGAATCGGCCATGCCCTGTACCACGAGTCGGCTCTGGTCGAAGCCTTCCACCTTGATCATCTGATGGGCCACCGCCACCGCCCGCTGGGAGGAGAGCTCCCAGTTGGAGCGAAACAGTTCATTCTCGGTCGCGACATCATCGGTGTGGCCGGAGACGGTGATCTCCCCCGGCACATCCTTGAGCAAGCCGGCCACCTTGCGGATCACCGGCCAGAACTGGGGTTGCAAAAACGCGGATCCCGCCGGGAAGGAGGCCTTCTCGCGGATGCGGATGATGACCTGCTGGCCGAGAGATTCTATCTCGATGGCGCCGTCCTGGATCTGATCCTTGAGCTGCTCCGCCAGTTGTTTCGCCAGGGCGTTGGATTGGGCCTGCTGCTGTTGCTGCTGCTCCTCCTTCGCCTGTTCACTGGTCTTGCCCCCCGCCAGATCTCCCGCCTCCTTCTGTTGGCCTCCGGCCTGATCGGCATCCCCTGGCTGGAACTCCAGCTCGGTCTGGGTCATGTCGATGGTCTGCTGCATGATGGTGTCGATCGGCGTCGGCTCCGGCCGTCCCGGCCTGAACTCCTGGGCGATGACGGAGGTCCCCTTCGGAATATCCTTCACCTCCAGCAGATTCTGCACCCCGAAGGCGTACTTCATGGAGCCGGCAATCTGCTTGAACTTGAGCACGTCCATCTCGGCAAAGGAGAGCAACAGCACGAAAAAGCACATCAACAGCGACATCAGGTCGGCAAAGGTTCCCATGTAAGAGGGCAGGCCCGGCGGCGGACACTTGCATTTGGACATGGCTATTCCTATTCGGCGCCGTCATTGCGCTTGGATTGGTTCAGGTAATTTTGCAGCATGGACTGGATCACGCGAGGGTTCTGACCGTCCTGAATGCCCATGATGGCATCCAGGATCAAGGCCCGGGAGAGGCGCTCCTCGCCACTGCGCAGCTCCAGCTTGTCGGCGATGGGAATGGCAAACATGTTGGCCTCGATGGCGCCATAGAGAGTAGTCAGCAAGGCGACCGCCATGGCCGGCCCGATGGACTTGGGATCGCTCATGTTCGACAGCATGGCTACCAGCCCCACGAGCGTACCTATCATCCCCATGGCGGGGCCGAGATCGCCGAGGGCGCGAAACACCTTGATCGCCATGACGTGTCGCTCCGAGGTGAGTTCCATGTCTTTTTCCATGACGGCGCGCACCACCTCGGCATCGTGGCCATCCACCAGCATGTCTATTCCCTTCTTCATGAAGGTGTTGGGGATCTCCGCCGCCTCCAGGGCCAGGAAGCCCCCCTTGCGGGCCGCATCCGCCAGCTCGACGGCCTTCTGGATCAGGTCGTCGAGCTTGTCGCCCTTGTGCATGAAGGCCTTGCCTGCGATCTTGAACGCACCGAAGAACTGGCCAACGTTGAACTTCATCATGGCGATGAAGATGGAGCCCAGGATGGTGATGCAGATGGAGGGGACGTCGACAAACATGCTGAGGGAGCCCCCCAGGATCATGCCGTAGATCACCACCCCAAAACCCAGCACTATGCCGATAAGACTACCTAGATCCACGCCGCTACTCCTGTCAGCCGATTCTTGAATTCATCATATTTCATTGAATTTTCTGCTATTGCTTCCCAAGCGGCAAGCGCGAAAGTGCGCACTTGACCCCGGTCGGCTTATTTATCGGCCGTCACGGCCAGAGTTTGAGGCAATGACGCTTTCCCGCTCCCCCCCAAGGGGCGACGATGTTAAGATGAGCCGTTTTTTCAATCCCCGAGGATGAACATGGCCAGTAAAAAAATCGACCGACTGAGTTTTGATGCCACTCTGGAAGAGCTGGAAACCATAGTTCATCAACTCGAACAAGGCTCCCTCCCCCTCGAGGAGGCGCTCAAGCAGTTCGAACAAGGTATTCATCTGGTGCGCGCCGGCCAGCAGAAGCTGGAGCAGGCCGAGCAGAAGATCCAGATCCTGCTGACCCAGGCCGATGACGGCGAGCAGGCCGTTCCTTTCCAACCCGAGCAAGGAGCCTGACCCGTGTCGCTGGATAGCTTCTCACGCCTGTATCGCCAGCGTATCGATGATCGGCTGTCACAACAGCTCGATGCCCTCCCCCCCATGGCGCCACGGCTGCGCGAGGCCATGAAGTATGGTCTGTTATTGGGAGGCAAGCGAGTACGTCCTTTCCTGGTCTATGCCGTCGGCGAGATGCTGGGAGTCGAGACGGACAGGCTCGATGGCCCCGCCGCCGCCGTGGAGTGCATCCACGCATACTCTCTGCTCCATGACGACCTGCCCGCCATGGATGACGACGACCTGCGTCGTGGCCAGCCGACGGTGCACAAGGCGTTCGACGAGGGCACTGCCATCCTGGCCGGTGACGCCCTGCAGACCCTGGCATTCAGCATAATGGCCGATCACCCCATGCCCGATACCTTGATGGCCAACCGGGTGCGCATGCTGAGCACTTTGGCCCGCGCCTCGGGTTACCTTGGCATGTGCGGCGGCCAGGCGCTGGATCTGCAGGCAGAAGGTCGCCAGATCACCCTGGCAGAACTCGAACAGGTTCATCGCCACAAGACGGGGGCCCTCATCGAGTGTGCCGTCACCCTGGGCGCCCTGTGCAAGGCCGACATGGATGAGCAGACCCTGGGTGCGCTGCAGGCCTATGCGGCCGCCATCGGACTCGCCTTCCAGGTGCAGGACGACATCCTCGACATCACGGGGGATACCGCGACCCTGGGCAAGCCACAGGGTTCGGATCTGGCGCTGGAAAAGAGCACCTACCCGGCCCTGCTCGGCCTGGATCAGGCCCGTGAGCTGGCTCGCGAACTGCACGGCAAAGCCTTAACAGCCCTGCGCCCTTTGCCCTACAATACCGATATTCTGGAAGCGTTTGCCGATTACATCATCGAGCGAACCCACTGAACGCTGGATAACAGTAACAATATGAGCGTTGATATAAGCAAGTTCCCCAACCTGGCCCTCGCTGACACCCCGGTTGAGTTGAGATCCCTGCCCAAGGAGAGACTGCCCGTCCTGTGCAACGAGTTACGTGAGTACTTGCTGCGCTCGGTGAGCCGCTCCAGCGGCCATCTCGCCTCCGGCCTTGGCACCGTCGAGCTGACGGTCGCCCTGCACTACGTCTACAACACCCCGTTCGATCGGCTGGTGTGGGACGTGGGCCATCAGGCCTATCCCCACAAGATCCTGACCGGACGGCGGGAGCGGATGCAGAGCATTCGCCAGAAGGATGGCCTTCACCCCTTCCCCTGGCGCGGCGAGAGCGAGTATGACGTGCTCTCGGTCGGCCACTCCAGCACCTCCATCGGCGCGGCGCTCGGCATGGCGG
>NZ_CDBT01000017.1:62238-113568 GCF_000819765.1 Aeromonas bivalvium | reverse complement strand
GGGCTGGGTCGCAAGGTGGTCGCCGTCATCGGCGATGGCGCCATCACCGCCGGCATGGCGTTTGAGGCCCTCAACCATGCCGGGGATGTCCACAAGGACATGCTGGTGGTGCTCAATGACAACGAGATGTCCATCTCCGAAAACGTCGGGGCGCTCAACAACCACCTGGCCCGGCTGATGTCCGGCAAGCTCTACACCACCATCCGCGAAGGCGGCAAGAAGGTGCTGGCGGGACTGCCGCCGGTCAAGGAACTGGCCAAGCGGGCCGAGGAACATCTCAAGGGCATGGTGGTCCCTGGCACCCTGTTCGAGGAGTTTGGCTTCAACTATATCGGCCCCATCGACGGCCACGACATCGAGGCCCTGGTCGAGACACTGCGCAACATGCGCAACCTCAAAGGACCCCAGCTGCTGCACGTCAAGACCAAGAAGGGCAAGGGCTACGAGCCCGCCGAAAAGGATCCCATCGGTTATCACGGTGTGCCCAAGTTCAATCCGGACGACTGTGCCCTGCCCAAAAGCGCCGGCGGCAAGCCCACCTTCTCCGCCATCTTCGGCCAGTGGCTGTGCGACATGGCGGCGCGGGACGAGAAGCTGGTCGGCATCACCCCCGCCATGCGCGAAGGCTCTGGCCTGGTCAAGTTCAGCCAGCAGTATCCGGATCGCTACTTCGACGTGGCCATTGCCGAGCAACATGCGGTGACCTTCGCCGCCGGGCTCGCCATCTCGGGCCAAAAGCCTGTGGTCGCCATCTATTCGAGCTTCCTGCAACGGGCCTACGACCAGCTGATCCACGACGTGGCGCTGCAGGAGCTGCCCGTGCTGTTCGCCATCGACCGGGCCGGTCTGGTGGGGGCCGACGGCCCCACCCATCAGGGAGCGTTCGACATCAGCTTCCTGCGCACCGTGCCCAACATGGTGGTGATGACCCCATCCGACGAGAACGAGTGCCGCCAGATGCTCTACACCGGCTATCTGTGCGATCGGCCTGCGGCGGTGCGCTACCCTCGCGGCAGCGGCACCGGTATCCAGGTCGAGAGCGAGATGCAGGCGCTGGCCCTCGGCAAGGGGCGCATCATTCGTGAGAGAGAGGGACGCGAGGGCAAGGGCATCGCCATCCTGACGTTCGGCACCCTGCTCCAGCAAGCCAAGGCCGCCGCCGAGGCGCTGGACGCCACCCTGGTGGACATGCGCTTCGTCAAGCCCATGGACGAGGCACTGGTGCTCGCACTTGCCGCCAGCCACGATCAGTTTGTCACCCTGGAAGACAACGCCATCATGGGCGGGGCCGGCTCCGCGGTGAACGAGCTGTTGATGCGCGCCAGGCAGTGCAGGCCGGTACTCAATCTCGGCCTGCCGGATCGCTTCATCGAACAGGGCACCCAGGAAGAGATCTATGCCCTGCTGGGTCTGGATGCCGCAGGCATTCAGGCCAGCATCGAGGCCTGGCTGACAGCCTGATGCAAAAGCTGGCAGCAAGCCAGACCTGAAACCGCGAGCAATAAAGAAGGGCGCCATGATGGCGCCCTTCTTGTTTTACCGCTAACCCGAATTAACCCTTGTAGATCTTCGGGTTGAACACATCCCGCAGCCAGTCACCCAGGAGGTTGATGACCAGCACCAGCACCACCAGGCAGATGCCCGGGAAGGCGGTGATCCACCAGGAGCCGGAGAAGATGTAGTTGAAGCCCACGCTGATGAGCGAGCCCAGGGACGGCTGATCCACCGGCATGCCCAGCCCCAGGAAGGAGAGGGCCGCCTCGCTCATGATGGCGTTGGCCACCTGGACGGTGGAGATGACCAGGATGGGGGAGAGGCAGTTCGGCAGTATGTGGCGGAACATGATGCGCGGGGCACGGAATCCCATCACCTGGGCCGCCTCCACATACTCCTTCTTCTTCTCCGCCAGCACGGAGGCGCGCACAGTCCGGGCATATTGCGGCCACTCGGCGATGCCGATGATCACCACCAGCATGACGATGGCGAACTGCGAATAGAGCTCGGAGCCAAAGCTCGCCTGGAAGATGGCGGAGATGATGATGGCCACCATCATGGTGGAAAACGACAGCTGCACGTCGGCAAAGCGCATCAGCAGGCTGTCGATGCGGCCACCGTAATAACCGGCGATGAGGCCGATCACGATGCCGAGCACCAACTGCAGGCCGACGGCGAACAGACCTATGGTGAGCGAGATACGGGCGCCATAGAGGATGGTGCTCCAGATGTCACGACCCTGGTTGTCGGTGCCGAGCCAGAAGCGCGCCTCGCCCCCATCGAGCCAGGAGGGCGGCAGCTCCGCATCCATCAGATCGAAGCTGGTCTGGTCATAGACGTTGTGGGGTGCAATCCAGGGGGCCAGCAGGGCCGCCAGCACGAATGCCACGAAGATGGCGAAGCTGAACATGGCTACCTTGTCCCGCAGGAAGTAGTAGACGATGTCAGAGTTCTTGAAACGAGCCCAACGGCTTGGGCTCACAGTCACAGCGTTAGTCATCTGTTACCCCTTGGCAGTCAGGTTGACGGTCGGGTTGATGAACCCGTAGAGCAGGTCGACCAGGGTGTTGGTCACCACGAAGATAAGACCCACGAAGATGACGTAAGCGGTGATGAGCGGCGTATCGACCCTGTGGATCGCCTCAAGGAACAGGAAACCCGTCCCCGGCCACTGGAACACGCTCTCGGTCAGTATGGTGTAGGCCACCATGGTGCCGATCTGCACGCCGCCGACTGTGATGACCGGCAGCATGGTGTTCTTGAGGGCGTGCTGGTAGTAGACCTTGTTGTTGTCCAGCCCCTTGGCGCGGGCGAACTTGACGTATTCGGAGGAGAGCTGCTCCAGCATCTCGGAGCGCACCAGCCGGATAAACAGCGGCAGCATGATGGAGGAGAGGGAAACCGCGGGCAGGATCAGGTGCAAGATGCCGTCCCAGGTAAAGAAGCCCGACTCCCAGCCCAGCAGGTTACGGGTCTCGCCCCGGCCATAGGCCGGCAGCCAGCCCAGCTGGATGGAGAAGAGGTACATCAGCATGATGGCGGTCAGGAACACCGGGATCGAGATCCCTATGCTGCTCACGGCCATGATGATCTTGGTCAGTATGCTGCGCGGGCGAATGGCGGAATAAACCCCGAGCGGAATGGAGACCAGGACGATAATGAGGGCGGCGCCAAACACCAGTTCCAGTGTGGCGACGAGCTTGTCGAGAATGACCTCGAGGGCCGGGCGCTTGAAGAAGTAGGAAGTCCCCAGATCTCCTTGCACCGCATTCTTCAGGAAGCGACTGTACTTCACCAGGAAGGGATCGTTGAGCCCCATCTGATCGCGCAAGGCCTGACGCTGAGCCTCGGAGACGGATTGTCCCACCAACTCACGCAGGGGATCCCCCAGGTTGTCCTGGATGGAGAAGGCGACCAGGCTGATGACGAACATCACTATCACGGCCTGATAGAACCGTTTCAGCAGGAATGTAAACATGCTTGTCCTTGACTCTGGCCGATGTCTTGGCATCGGCTTCTGTTAATGGCGGGGGCACCGTCACGATGCCCCCGCCCGTCCTTCTTGCGGGGTAATTACTTGCCTACCACCAGGTCGCCAAAGTACGGGAAGTTCATCACGTTGACGATGGGCTTGATGTCGGCGTTTTTCTTGGCGCCGTAGGCCAGGTTTTCCCAGTGCAGGGGCACATAGGCGGCGTCGTCGATCAGCATGGCTTCGACTTTCTGCAGCATGGCGCTACGCTTGGCCGGATCGGTTTCCGCGTTCGCTTCCATCACCAGCTTGTCCGCTTCTGCGTTGGCATAACCGGCACAGTTGTACTGGCCCATGCCGGTCTCGGCGCTCTTGGTGAAGGTCAGGAACTCGAAGAAGTTCGCGGTATCTTCGGTGTCGGAGTGCCAGCCGATCAGCTGCATGTCCGCGGCGCACTTGTCAAACTCCGGCCAGTACTGGGCCACCGGCATGGTCTTCAGATCCACCTTGATGTTGATCTTGGACAGCATGGCGGAGACGGCCTGGGCGATCTTGACGTCGTTGACATAACGGGCAGCCGGGGAGATGAAGCTCATCTTGAAGCCCTGCTCGTAACCCGCTTCCTTCATCAGGGCCTTGGCCTTGGTCAGATCATACTGGGGCACCAGGGCCTCGTTGTGACCGGCATAGCCTTTCGGGCTCAGCTGGCCGGCCGGGGTACCGAAGCCCTTGTTGATCTTGTCGACGATGCCCACCTGGTTGATGGCATAGTTGATCGCCTGGCGCACGCGCTTGTCTTTCAGGGCCGGGTTGGTGCTCTGGTTCAGCTCTATGATGATGGCGCGGGTACCGGACAGGGTCACCAGCTGGGTGTCCTTGCCCTTCTGGACCCGTTCCAGATCGTTGGGAGCGACCGGGTAGATCACGTCCACGTCCCCACCCAGCAGGGCGGCAACACGGGTCGCGTCTTCCTTGATGGGCACCAGGGTCAGGTTGTCGACGTTGCCCTTGGAGGATTTGTCCCAGTAGTTGGCGTTGCGGGTGTACTCCAGCTTGACGCCCTGCTCGCGGAACTTGACGCTGAACGGGCCGGTACCGGAGACGTGGGTGGAGGCGAAGGAGTCGCCGTTCTTGACGATCTCGCCCTTGTCCTTGCCCGCCTCTGTCTTGCCGGTGTAGAACTTGGAGTCCATCGGGAAGATGTAGGTCACGGTCTGCAGCACCAGGGGATAAGGCTTCTCGGTGACGAGATCCACGGTGAAATCATCCACCTTCTTGACGTCGGCGATGGGGTCGAAGATGGCCTTGAAGTCGACGGAATCTTTCAGACGCTTGACGGTCCACACCACGTCATCGGCGGTGAAGTCGTTGCCAGAGTGGAACTTGACGCCCTTGCGCAGGTGGAAACGCACCGTCTTGTCGTCGATGCGTTCAAATTTTTCGGCCAGACGGGGCTCGAACTGCAGGTCCTGCGTCCAGCGCATCAGGGGATCGAACACCAGGTGAGACATCTCCAGGGTCTGACCGGAGAGCTGCTCCTGGGGATCCAGCGAAGTGGGGTCAGAGGCGACGGCGACCTTGATGTCGGCGGCAGAGACATTGAAGGCCAAACCGGCCGCAAACAACGCCATTGCAATCTTGGATAATCCTTTCTTCATGTCTTTCTCCATGCTGTTAGCTTCTTATTGACACTCTTTTTCTAACAAAAACCGGCACGCCGGCACTTTCCTAGCTTGCGATTTCCAGCCCCTCGCGGGACATTCCCTTGAACTCCGGCATGAGGGAAATCAGCTTGCGGCTGTACTCATGCTCGGCATTGGTAAAGAGTTTCTCGGTCTGCGCCACTTCCACCAGATGACCGTGTTTCATCACGCCGATCCGATCGCACATCTGGCGGATCACCGGCAGATCGTGGCTGATGAACAGCATGGTGAGGCCAAGCTCTTTCTGTAAATCCTTGAGCAGGTTGAGGATCTGGGCCTGAACCGACACATCCAGCGCCGAGGTGGGCTCGTCGCAGATGAGAAAGCGCGGCCGGGTCGCCAGGGCGCGGGCAATGGAGATGCGCTGACGCTGACCACCGGAGAACTCGTGGGGATACTTGACCCCGGCGCCGCGACCCAGGCCGACGTGATCCAGCAGATCGCTGACGATGCCATCGATCTGATTCTCCTCGGCCAATCGATGGAAGCGGATCGGCTCGGCGATGATGTCGCGCACCTTCATGCGCGGGTTCATCGAGGAGTAAGGGTTCTGGAACACCATCTGCATCTGGCGACGCAGCGGGCGACGATCGCTCTCGCGCTTGATGGCGGTGAGATCGATCCCCTCGAAGAAGATCTTGCCGCTGTCGGGCGGATAGAGCCCTGTGATGGCGCGGGCTATGGTGGACTTGCCGGACCCCGACTCCCCCACCAGGCCGAAGGTTTCACCCTCGAAGATCTCGAAGCTGATGTCGTTGCAGGCGCGCACGTATTCACGGCGGCTCGGGAAGAAGGAGTCCTTGGTGACGAACTTCAGATCCACGTTTTCCACCCGCAGCAGGGCCCCTTCATAGGCCCGCTCGTCCTGGCTCTGACCGAGCCAGTGGGTCTTCAGATCGATGCTGGTATCCGGCGCGCCGGCATCCTCGATGTAGGAAACCAGGGGGAAGCGCACCAGCTTGACGTCGGAGCGGGGCACCGCCGAGATGAGGCTGCGGGTATAGGGGTGATTGGGGCGCCCCAGCACCTGCTCCGTGGTACCAAATTCCACCAGATCGCCGCGATACATGACCGCCACCTTGTCGGTGACGTTGGAGACCACCCCCATGTCGTGGGTCACCAGCATGCAGCCCACGTCCCGCTCCTTGCACAGGGTACGGATGAGCTGGAGGATCTGATCCTGAATGGAGACATCCAGCGCCGTGGTGGGCTCATCGGCGATGATGAGTTCGGGGTCGCACGAGAGCGCGATGGCGATGACCACCCGCTGGCGCATGCCGCCGGAGAACTGGTGCGGATACTGCTTGATGCGCAGCTCCGGGCTCGGGATCCCCACCGCCTGCATCAGCTCTAGGGCCTTGGCGACCGCCTGGCTGCGAGTGAGATCCGTGTTGGCGAGGATGGTCTCCACCAGCTGATGCTCCACGGTGAACAGCGGGTTCAGGGAGGTCATGGGATCCTGGAAGATGAACCCGATGCGGGAGCCACGAATGGCCCGCATCTCATCCTGGCTCTTGCCGGAGATGAGCTCACCGTTGAGATAGATGTCCCCCCGGGCGATATGACCCGGCGGACTCAGCAAATCGATGACGGCATTGCCGATGGTGGATTTGCCGGCGCCGGACTCACCGACGACACCGACGACCTCACCCTTCTCGATGGAGAAAGAGAGATCCTTGACCGCGGCCAGTACCCCGTAGCGGGAGGGATACTCGATCCGCAAGTTTTTGACTTCTAGCAAGGACATGTTTACCTCTGCGGGGGACATCCGTCCCAAACAATTCTTCCGTAAATCAGCCGCAGATGCCGGTTTGTGCCTTGGGCAATAGATGCTCAATCCATGGGGCAGGGAAACCAGCGATCCGGGCGGGTTTTTTGCATTTTTTTGGAATAACCCGCCAGTAACTTAGACGCTTTGACCGAAAGAGTAAATGACCTGGATATACAATTTCGCAATACTTTGCGGTGCGACCTGGGTGCCAGGTAGTCATAAAGCGTGATCTATCGCCTAAAAAATAGCTTTTTAAACTAATTTTGCATTAATAAACAAAGTTAACATGATACAAAATGTTAACATCTGGCAGATGTGACTGATGCAGACAGGGACGGTAGCGTCGAATGAGTAGTGAATATTTATGTGAAAAGGGTTTCTGATGGCAGCATCTGCCAATGAATGAAAATCAGGCAGTCATAAATAAAGGGCGCCCCAGGGGCGCCCTCCTTCCTGCCCGGCTCAGACGAGCCAATGGGCCAGCAATTGCATACAAAACAGGGCAAAGAATCCGGCAATCACGTCATCGAGCATGATGCCAAGGCCGCCATGGATGCGGCGATCGAACCAACTGATGGGCCAGGGCTTGAGCACGTCGAACAGACGAAACAGCGCAAGGCCCGCCAGCAGCCACTCCCAGCCCGCCGGCGCCGCTATCATGGTGATGCCAAACCCTATCACCTCGTCCCAGACGATGGCGCCGTGATCCGGCATGCCGATGGCATCGGTGGCGCTCTGGCAGATACGAATACCTGCCAGAAAGCCCAGCACCAGCAGGGCGAT
Organism: Aeromonas bivalvium; assembly: GCF_000819765.1. Classification (GTDB taxonomy): domain Bacteria; phylum Pseudomonadota; class Gammaproteobacteria; order Enterobacterales; family Aeromonadaceae; genus Aeromonas; species Aeromonas bivalvium. The sequence continues at coordinate 105,845 of NZ_CDBT01000017.1, read as the reverse complement.
GAACCAGGGGGTCGACAGGCCACTTGCCAGCAAGTAAAGCGGGATGGCGACCAGGGTGCCCATGGTGCCAGGGGCCCAGGGAGAGAAGCCGGCACCAAAGCCCACCGCCAGCAGGTGGAGGGGATTTTTCAGGTTCAGGCGTTTGAGCTCGGGCTTGATCATGCGAAGTGATCCCAACCTTTGAGGGAGAGCGCCACCGGCTGCTCCGCCCGAATGTAATCGATGCCGGGCTCCCCCGCCAGAATACGACCGATCCGGCTGAACTTGACCCCGCTGTGGGCCAGGGCCGTATCCAGCGCGCCGCGATGATCTTCCGGCACTGTGAAGCAGAGCTCGTAGTCATCGCCACCGGCCAGGGCCAGCTGCCAGGCATCTTCCGGGAAGACGGCATCCTGCATCACGGGGGAGAGAGGCAGCAGGTCGAGATCGATCTGGGCCCGCACGCCGGAGGCTTTCAGGATATGGCCGAGATCCGAGGCCAGGCCGTCGGAGAGATCCAGGGCGCTGTTTGCCAACCCGCGCAGGGCCTGGCCAGCCAGAATGCGAGGATGGGGGTGCTCGAGACGCGGCAGGACGGCGGCCAGCTGGTTCTCGTTGAGGTTGCGCTTGCCCAGCAGATGGGAGAGCGCCAGGGCGGCATCCCCCAGGGTGCCGGTGACATAGATGCCGTCCCCGACCCTGGCGCCGCTGCGCAGCAGGGCGCGGCCCGACGGCACGGATCCCTTCACCGAGACGGTGATGGAGAGCGGCCCCCGGGTCATGTCCCCCCCCACCAGGGCCACGTTGTAGTATTCGGCAAGCTCGAGGAAGCCCTCGGCAAAACCGGCCACCCAGCGCTCGTTGATGGCGGGCAGGGTCAGCGCCAGGGAGACCCAGCGCGGCTCGGCCCCCATGGCGGCAAGATCGGACAGATTGACCGCCAGCGCCTTGTAGCCGAGATCCACCGGATCCATGTCGGGCAGAAAGTGGACGCCGCTCACCAGAGTATCCGTGCTCACCGCCAGCTGGCTGTCGACTGGCAGGGTCAGCAGGGCACAGTCGTCCCCCGGGCCCAGCACCACGTCCTTACGGGCGTGGGGCACCTTGAAGTACTTCTCTATCAGTTCAAATTCACCCATACAGTAAAAAGCCAGCGGTTAGGCTGGCTCCTCTCTTAATGCTGTGGCACAGGGATTAACGCTTGTTCAGCGTCTTGATGACCTTGTCCAGCACACCGTTGACAAACTTGTGGCTGTCATCGGCGGCAAACGCCTTGGCCAGCTCGATCGCTTCGTTGATCACCACGCGGGGCGGCACATCATCACGACGGGTCAGCTCATAGGTCGCCAGGCGCAGGATCGCCTTGTCCACCATGTCCACTTCATCGAGCGGACGGGAGAGGAAAGGCGAGTACGCCTTGTCCAGCTCGTTGCAATGCAGGGCAACCCCGAACAGCAGATCGCGGAAATAGTTCAGATCCACCCCTTTGGTGTCCTGATCTATCTTGAACTGCTCTTCGATGTCCCCCACGTTGGCCTGGGTCATCTGCCACTGGTAGATGGCCTGGGTGGCGCAATGGCGGGCCTTACGGCGCTCAGACGGTTTCAATCTACTTCTCCTCGTTACACGTCCAGTTGTTTCAGGACGTTGATCATTTCGAGCGCACTCAGTGCAGCCTCTGCACCCTTGTTACCCGCCTTGGTACCGGCGCGCTCGATGGCTTGTTCTATGTTCTCTGTGGTCAGCACGCCGAAGGCGACGGGAATTTCATGCTCCATCATCACCTGGGCCAGACCCTTGCCATTCTCGCTGGCCACCAGTTCGAAGTGGTAGGTACCACCACGAATGACGGTGCCGAGGGCGACGATGGCGTCATACTTGCCACTCTTGGCCAGCTTCTTGGCCGCCAGAGGGATTTCGACGGCACCCGGCACACGTACCAGAGTGAGGTTGCTGTCTTGCACCTGACCCTGACGCTTGAGTACGTCAACGGCGCCCTCGATCAGGCTCTCGTTGATGAAGCTGTTGAAACGGGCAACGACAATTGCAACGCGCGCCTCTGGGGCGGCGATATTCCCTTCGATAACCTTCATTGGCAATCCTGTAGCTATGCAGTCAAATATGGCCGGGGTCAAAAGTGCGCACAGTCTAGCACAACAGACCCACGACAAAAACCATGGCCGCAACGGGCGGCCATGAGCGCGATTTCATTGGGGCGACACGCTTATTCGCCGACGTATTCCACGACTTCAAGGCCGAAACCGCCGAGGGCGTGATATTTTTTCGGCGAGCTCAGCAGGCGCATCTTGCCGACCCCCAGGGTCTTGAGGATCTGGGAGCCGACGCCGACCCGGCGCGAGGTGCCCTGCCACTTGGCCCCTTCCGGCGCCAATCCCTTGTCGGCGGCCTCGAACCCCTTGACCCTGGCCAGCAGCTCGGCGCCCTGTGCCTCGGCCCCCAGGATCACCAGCACCCCCCCCTCTTCGGCGATGCGGGCCATGGATTTGGGCAAGGGCCAGCTGCGGGCCGCGTGGCGATCGGTCAGCAGCAGATCGCTCAGCACGTCGTGCAGATGGACCCGTACCAGGGTCGGCTGATCGGCTGTCACCTCGCCTTTCTTGAGGGCGAAATGCACCTGGTTGTCTATGGTATCGCGGAAGGTAATGAGGTCGAATTCGCCAAACTCGGTGGGCAGCTTGCACTCGGCCACCTTCTCCACCGTGGTCTCGTGCTGGTTGCGGTACTCGATGAGATCCGCAATGGTGCCAAGCTTGATGCCATGCTGCTCGGCGAAGACCTCAAGGTCGGGACGGCGCGCCATGGTGCCATCCTCGTTGAGGATCTCGACGATGACGGAGGCCGCCTCGTAACCGGCAAGACGCGCCAGATCGCAACCCGCTTCGGTGTGACCGGCCCGGGTCAGCACGCCGCCATCTTGCGCCATCAGCGGGAAGATGTGACCGGGCTGCACCAGATCGGCGGCCTTGGCATCAGGGGCCACGGCGGCCTGTACGGTGACGGCGCGATCGGCGGCGGAGATGCCCGTGGTCACCCCCTCGGCCGCCTCTATGGTCACGGTGAAGGCGGTGGAGAACTGGGCATTGTTGCGGTCAACCATGAGGGGCAGCGCCAGCTGCTTGCAGCGATCCCGGGTCAGGGTCAGGCAGATGAGGCCACGGCCGTAGCGGGCCATGAAGTTGATGTCCTCGGGCCGCACACAGGAGGCCGCCATGATGAGGTCCCCTTCGTTCTCCCTGTCTTCGTCATCCATCAGGATCACCATCTTGCCCGCCTTGATGTCGGCGATGATTTCCTGGGTTGTGCTAAGCGCCATGGGCTACTCCGTCAAAGGTGATAAATGCGTAAGGGCTAGATGGGGGCTGCTGGCCCCGTTTCAATCAGACCGGGCTCACAAAAAGCCCGATTGGGCCAACTTCGCCAGGGTCAGGGTGCTGCTCGGCGCCTGGGCTCCGGCCCCGCCTTGCAGCAACCGCTCCAGATAACGGGCTATCTGATCCACCTCCAGATTGACCCTGTGACCGGGCTTCCAGCGCGCGATCGTGGTCTCTTCTGCGGTATGGGGCACTATGGTGAGCAAGAACGCATCTCCCTTGACGGCGTTCACCGTCAGGCTGATGCCATCCACCGCAATCGAGCCCTTCTCGGCGATATAGCGGGACAGGTCCGCTGGCGCCTTGATCCAGTACTCGATGGCGCGGCCGCTGCTCTGTCTGCTCATCACCTGGCCCATGCCATCCACGTGGCCTGAGACCAGATGGCCGCCGAGGCGCGAACTCGGGGTCAGTGCTTTTTCCAGGTTCACCCTGTCCCCGACCTTGGCCTGGGCAAAGCCGGTGCGTGCCAAGGTTTCCAGCGACACATCGGCGCTGTAGCGCTTGTCCCCCAGGGCGACGACGGTGAGACAGACGCCATTGGTGGCGATGGAGTCGCCCAGCTTGACGTCGCTGAAGTCGAGGCCGGGAGCCTCCACGGTCAGCACCACATCCTCTCCCTGACGGCGCAGCTCGGTCAGGGTGCCCATGGCTTCGATAATTCCGGTAAACATCGTCTTGCCTCTCCTCGGGCTCAGGCTAGCCTGGCCGTGATCCTGATATCCTGGCCCACCAGGCGTACATCCTTGAGGGTCAGCTTGGGCGCCTGGAACAGTCGCGCCAGACCCGGCAGCTGGAACATGCCCCTGCCCTCATCCCCCAGCAGCTTGGGTGCCTGATAGAGCACCAGCTCGTCCACCAGTCCCTTCTCCAGCAGGGCGCCACACAGGCGCGGCCCCGCCTCCACCAGCACTGAGTTGATCCCCTGCTTGGCCAGCAGCATGAAGAGGCTGACCAGGTCGACCCGCTCCTCCAGCCGGGGCAGCACCATCTGCTGCACCGACTCGGGCCACTCGCCGTCGCTCTGCAGCCGTGCCAGCAGCACGGGGCCCGGGCTGGCAAACAGCGGCAGATCCGGGGTGAGTCGGTTTTGCGAGTCGATCACCACCCGCAGCGGCTGGCGCAGGCTCTCCCTGGGATAGGCTGCCTTGACCGAAGGGGGCAGCTCGTCCCAGCGCACGGTCAGGGAGGCCTTGTCCGCCAGCACGGTTTCGGCGCTGGAGAGCACGGCGTCATGGCGCGCCCGCAGCCGCTGCACGTCCCGACGCGCCTCGGGGGAGGTGATCCACTGACTCTCGCCGCTCGCCATGGCGGTGCGACCATCCAGGCTGGCCCCCAGCTTGACCGTCACCTGCGGGAAACCGGTGCGCATCCGCTTGAAGAAGCCGGGATTGAGGGCTTCGGCCTCGGCGGCCAGCAGGCCGAAGTCGGTCTTGATGCCAGCCTCGGAGAGCATCCGCAGCCCACGCCCGCCCACCTGGGGATTGGGGTCGACCATGGCGGCCACCACCCGGGCCACGCCAGCCTGAATCAAGGCCTCGGCGCAGGGCGGGGTGCGGCCATGGTGGGAGCAGGGCTCCAGGGTCACATAGGCGGTGACGCCCCGTGCGGCCTCACCGGCGCCATGGAGGGCATAGACCTCGGCGTGGGGCTGACCGGCACGCTGGTGCCAGCCTTCGCCGACGACAACGCCATCCTTGACCAGCACGCAACCGACGCAGGGATTGGGGGCCGTGGTATAACGGCCGCGGCGGGCCAGTTCGAGGGCCCTGCTCATCCATTGGTAATCGTCTTGACTAAACATCTGGGCTCCCGTGTCAGGCGAAAAAAGTGGGTCTGTGAAGCAACCGGGCAACGGGTCTACTTCTCAAGCTTGGCGATCTCTTCGCCGAATTCGCGAATATCCTCGAAGCTGCGATAGACGGAGGCGAAGCGGATGTAGGCCACCTTGTCCAGGCCCTTGAGTTCGTCCATCACCAGGTTGCCCACCAGCTTGGAGGGCACCTCCCGCTCGCCGGTGGCGCGCAGGCGGGACTTGATGTGGTTCACCCCCTTCTCGATCGCCTCCATGCTCACCGGGCGCTTCTCCAGCGCCCGCAATATGCCGCCCCTCAGCTTCTCTTCGTTGAAGGGTTCGCGAGAGCCGTTGGACTTGATGACCCTTGGCATCACCAGCTCGGCCATCTCGAAGGTGGTGAAACGCTCGTGGCAAAGCAGGCACTCACGACGGCGACGTACCTGATGGCCTTCCGCCACCAGGCGGGAATCGATCACCTTGGTATCCACGGCACTACAGAAAGGGCAATGCATCACACCTCCGGCGCAAAGGATTCAAACATCCTGCCCTGGGGTCAGGAATGAGGTGGGCCAGTGTAACACGGCCCCCGGAAACCGGTAAAAGCCCATAAAAAACAATGCCGCCCCAGGCTGACCAGGGGCGGCATTTGGCACTTGTTTTCCCCAAGGGGAGAGCTATCAGGCGTAAACCGGCAGACGACGGCAGACGGCCAGCACTTTCTCGCGCACTGTGGCCAGCACTTCTTCGTTGTCGTGGTTGTCCAGCACGTCGCAGATCCAGTGGGTCAGCTCGATGGACTCGGCTTCCTTGAAACCGCGGCGGGTGATGGCCGGGGTACCGATCCGCACGCCGGAGGTGACAAACGGGGAACGCGGGTCGTTCGGTACCGCGTTCTTGTTGACCGTGATGTTGGCCTTGCCCAGCGCGGCATCGGCTTCTTTACCGGTCAGCTCGCGGCCGATCAGATCAACCAGCATCAGATGGTTGTCGGTGCCACCGGAAACGATCTTGTAGCCACGCTCGATGAAGGTGGCGGCCATAGCCTTGGCGTTCTTGACCACTTGCGCCTGGTAGGTCTTGAACTCGGGCTCCAGGGCCTCTTTGAATGCCACGGCCTTGCCGGCGATGACGTGCATCAGCGGGCCGCCCTGGCCACCCGGGAAGACGGCGGAGTTCAGCTTCTTGTACAGATCTTCGTCGTCGGCGGCGGAGAGGATCAAACCACCACGGGGACCGGCCAGGGTCTTGTGGGTGGTGGAGGTGACCACGTGGGCGTGGGGCACCGGGTTGGGGTAGACGCCCGCAGCAATCAGACCGGCCACGTGGGCCATGTCGACGAACAGATAAGCACCGATCTTGTCGGCAATTTCGCGCATCTTGGCCCAGTCAACGATGCCCGAGTAGGCGGAGAAGCCACCTATCATCATCTTCGGCTTGTGCTCGAGGGCCAGACGCTCCATCTCGACATAGTCGATCTTGCCGGACTCATCGATGCCGTAGGGGATGATGTTGTAGAGCTTGCCGGAGAAGTTGACCGGGGCACCGTGGGTCAGGTGACCGCCGTGGGCCAGGTTCATGCCCAGCACGGTATCGCCCGGCTGCAGCAGTGCCATGTAGACGGCGCTGTTGGCCTGGGAGCCGGAGTGCGGCTGCACGTTGGCGTAGGTGGCGCCGAACAGTTCCTTGGCGCGCTCGATGGCCAGGGTCTCGACCACATCGACGTACTCGCAACCACCGTAGTAACGCTTGGCCGGGTAGCCTTCGGCGTACTTGTTGGTCAGCTGGGAGCCCTGGGCTTCCATGACGCGGGGGCTGGTGTAGTTCTCAGACGCGATCAGCTCGATGTGCTCTTCCTGACGACGGGTCTCGTCTGTGATGGCCTGCCACAGCTGGGGATCATAGCCTGCGATGGTCATGTCACGTTTCAACATCCGTTTATCTCCTGAAAATCGTTTGCGCATGGGCGATATGGGGCCCGCGCATTGTAACCGCAGCGACATCAAAGGGACAGTCCGACCACCCAAAAAAATGTTGAATAAATGTAATAAAACCAGAAATTCTCGCCCTTCTCCCCGGATGGGGGGCCAGCCGCTCTCTCATCGGGCCGGGGAGCACCCTCTCCTTTGCGTCACTCTTCCCTTTGCGTCATTCCTCGCTGTCCCATCCCTGCGCCCGCCGCCAGTGCGTCAGGATCCCCAGGGCCCTGGGCCACTCCTGCGCCAGGACGCCGGGCGCCACCCGCCCCGACTCCAGCCCCTCGCACACCTGGACCAGCCTCGCCAGCCCCAGGCTGGCGGCGCTGCCCTTGAGCTTGTGGGCGAGCCGGTCACGCTCCGGCCCGGCGTCACTCCCCTGCAAGTCGGCCACCAGCTCGCCCCCCTGCTGCGCGAACAGGGTCAGCATGGTGGCGAGGCGCCTGGCTCCCAGCAGTGCAAGATCCTCGTCCAGCTGCGCCCTCGTGGCGGCAAACTCGGCGGGATCTACTTCGAAGGAGGCAAGGGCGTCCCGAGGCGCAACCTCCCCCCTGGGCCCGGTCGGGGCCGCGGCAGGAAGCCCTGGCACCTGGCCCTCGTCGGCAAAGATCCCGGTAATGGCGTCGGCCAGCTCGGCCAGACGCACCGGCTTGCCGACGAAACCGGCAAAGCCGCTCGCCAGGCAGTGCTGTATGTCCTCCGGGTACATCTGGGCCGAGATGGCGATGGCAGGCAGGGGGCTGTCATGCTCTTCCTCGCTGATGGCCACCAGGTCCTCCCTCAGGCTCAGGCCATCTGTGTCCGGCAGATTGATGTCGAGCAGGGCCAGATCGAAGGGGCGCGCCGTGATGGCGGCCAGGGCGGCGCGGCCATCCTCGGCCATCACCACTCGATGACCGAGGCGCAGCAGCATCCCCTCGGCCACCAGCCGGTTTATCTCGTTGTCCTCTACCAGGAGAATGTCCCGCGGGGCATGGATGGATAGCCGCTCCCGCTGGCGCGGTTGCAGCAGGGCCGTGGGCTGCAACGCCAGACTGAACGAGAAGCGACAGCCTAGGCCCGGCTCGCTGGCGAGGGCAAGCGCGCCCCCCATGGCCTCGACCAGACGGCGGCTGATGGCCAGTCCCAGACCGGTTCCGCCACTATGGCCCGCATCCCGCCGCCGCTGGCGAAACGCCTCGAACACCCTGTCCTGCTCGCCCGGGGGGATGCCGGGCCCGGTGTCGCTCACCGTGAAGGCGATACAGGGCTGGGGGCAGGGGCCCCGACAGCCGAGGGGCGCCATGGTCAGCCGCACCTCCCCGCTGCGGGTGAACTTGATGCCGTTGCCAATCAGATTGCTCAGCACCTGGCGCAGCTTGCCGCCATCTCCCTCGACGGCGCGAGGCACTTCGGGCGCCAGTGACAGGCACAGGCTCAGCCCCTTGGCCTCTGCCCTGGGACGAAACAGCGCCAGCAGATCCCAAGCCAGGGCGTGCAGATCGAAGGGCGCCCGCCTCGCCTCCAGGTGGCCCGCCTCTATCTTGGAGTAGTCGAGGATGTCATTGAGGATCTCGAGCAGGGATTCACCGCTCTGGCTGATGGCGGCCAGATAGCGCTGCTGACCGGGATCGAGCCCTGTGCCCTCCAGCAGGCTCAGGCCCCCTAGGATGCCGTTCATGGGGGTGCGGATCTCGTGGCTCATGGTGGCGAGGAAGACCGACTTGGCGCGATTGGCCTGCTCCGCCTCGGCCCTGGCCTGGGCCTGCTTGGCCACCTCCTCGTTGAGGCGGGCATTGACCAGGCTGAGCTGATCCGTGCGCTCCGCCACCCGGGATTCGAGCTCCTGCTGATAGCGGCGCAGCTCGATGGCGTTGTCGCGAAACACCGCCAGCGCCCGGGCCAACTGCGCCAGTTCGTCTCCCCCGCCGACGGGAGGCAGGGGCTGACCCAGATCCCCCTGGGCCAGGGCGCTCAGCCCCCGGGTGGTGCGCTGCAACGGCCAGACGATGCGACCATAGACGAAGCGCCACATCAACAGGCCCAAGGCCAGCAGGGTCAAGGCCCCGATCAGCCCCAGGCCATGCTCGGTCAACGCCAGCCGCTCGCTCAGGCGGCTCTGGCTCTGGGCCAGGGAGCTGCGGGCATCATGAACCCCCTCGGCCACGCTGCCGTTGAGCCGCTCCATCAGTACCTGATTGCTGGCCGAGAGCGCGGCCAGGGCCTGCCCTACCCCCAGCCATTGGCGACGGATTTCGCCAAGCCGCTCCCCCCGGGCCAGCTGGTCCAGGGCGTCAGCCACTCGCAGGCGACGCCCGGGATCGGCGACGGCCCCGGCCCTGAGCCGGATCACCGCCAGATCCTGTTCATACTCCGCCATCAATCCATCGAGGCGAGCCCCGTTGTCGGCACGCCACAGCTCCTCGAGCCGCTGCTGCTGCATCAGGGTGCGATGGCGCAGCTCCGTCATCTGCTCCAGCCAGTCGAGATCCTGTTCGAGCAGGGTATCCAGGGCCGAGCGGGCGGCCTCCCCCCGCAGGGCATAGAGGCCGCTGATGTTGGCCACCGTGACCGTCTGGGCATTCTCCATCTGGCTGCGAGCCAGTTCGGCGACCCGGCCGGACGCCGCCACCAGCTCGCCGCGCAGCGTCTCTCCCTGCCCTTGCAGCGCCAGCCGCTCCCCCACCAGGCGCCCCTGCTGCCCCAGGTTGCCCAGAATGGCCAAGCCCAGCTGATCCAGAGATTGCCAGGCGACATCCTGCTCGCGCCCCTCCCCCAGCTGGTCGAGCAGCCGTTGCAACTGCTGGCCCTGCAGGGTCAGCAACCGGCCCTGATGGCTTCGCTCCGCCTCGTTGGCCGCCATGGTGAGCAGGCGGGACGAGGCGAGGATGTCGCCGCTCACCTGGGCCAGTTCCCGGGCGCCGTCCAGGGTCAGCAGGGTATGTTGCAGCCGCCGCTCCAGCCCCCCCAGATGGCCCAGGCCAAGCCAGCCCACCAGGGAGGCGGTCAGGGTCAGCAGGGCCATCAGGGAGAAGGCGAGCAGCAGCTTGCCGCCAAGACCGGAGAGAGTGCGCACGACAGGGCCCCTTGGTTGTCACTGTGATTGTCGGGATAATATGGTCTCACACTGTAACAAAAGCTGCTCCCATGCGAAGCCTGATCCTCTGCCTGCTGCTCACCCTGCCCGCCGTCTGCGCCCGGGCGGCCTTCACCATTCAGCCCTGGCCCGAGACGGCGGACCCGTTGCAGTTGCCATCCCCCTTGTCCTGGACCGGCCCGGTGCGCGCCGAGCGCCCCTTCGAGCTGTGCGCCCTCTACCCGCATCTGCGCGATGCCTACTGGCTCTCGGTCAATCAGGGCATGGTGGAGGAGGCAAGCCGACTCGGCGTCGGCTTGCGGGTCCATGAGGCGGGGGGCTATGGCGCCAGCAGCGAGCAGGCACGCCAGCTCGCCGCGTGCGCCCGGGAGGGCAGTGACGCCATCTTGCTCGGCGCCGTCGATGGGCCTGCGCTGGCCGAGGCCATTGGCAAGAGTCCGCTGCCCGTGTTCGGCCTGGTCAACGCCCTGCCTCCCGCCCATGTGGTCGCCCAGGTCGGCGTGCCCTGGTATCAGATGGGGTGGCGCATCGGCCACTGGCTGGCCCTGCGTCATCCCGCCGGCAGCCCGCCGGTGCGGGTCGCCCTCTTGCCCGGGCCCGAAGGCCGGGGCGGCAACAGCGTGGTCGAACCGGGCTTTTCCGCCGCCATCGCCGGCAGTGCCATCACCCTGGTGGACACGCTGCGCGGTGACAACAGCCGCGAGATCCAGCGCAGCCTGGTGCAACAGTTGCTGACCCGCCATCCGCACCTCGACTATCTGGTGGGGGGGGCCATGGCGGCCGAGGTGGCGGTGAACGAGCTGGCCCGCCGTGGGGATCAGGGCGCCGGACAGGGGCCCGCCGTGCTCGCCATCTACTTCAGTCACGGGGTGCAGCGTGCCCTGCTGCGCGGCAGGCTGGCACTGGCCAACAGCGATCAGATGCGCGAGCAGGGCCGCCTCGCCGTGGCCCAGGCCGTCTGTCTGTTGCAGCGCCCCGATGCCAGCGAGGCCCAGTGCCCTCGCCGCATGGGGCCCGCCATCCTGACCCTGAGCGGCCCCCTGGCCGCGAGCGGCGACACCCTCTCGGACCCCGCCTTTCGTCCCGTCTATCGCCTCGCCCCCGGCGCTCCGCCTCCCCGCCAGTGAAGACAGGCCACGTCTCCCGTGGCAGAGACGACAGGGAGGCGCGGCCCAAACCTGAACCCAGGCTGTACAGGATGTCGATTGTCTACCTTCCTGCCCCAAAACCGGACGCCCGTCATGGTTCCCCCTCCCCGGCGGACCTATGATTCTCATGCGAAGCCTTTTTCCACTCCGGATGGCGCAAGACAGGAGACAGCCGATGACCAGCCTCATGCTCAAGCCCGTCAGCCAAGACCCCTATCCCGCCTTTACCCTGGCCTGTCACCGGGATACCTGGCGCATCGGCCACGGCAGCGACGCAGGCTTTGACGAGCGCCAGACCCGGGCCTGGCTCCATGCCCTGGCCCGGCAGCGGCCCCATGGCCTGTTGCACCTCTGCCATCATCTGTGCCCCATTGGCCAGCTGGCCCTGGCGCCGGTCATGGTTCATCAGGATGGCAGCCGGCGTGGCCACATCCATCTGATCTACCTGGTGCCACAATGGCGAGGCCGGGGCTTGGGATGCTGGCTGCTGGCCCAGGCGCTGCAACGGATCCGCGCCGCCGGCTGCACCTCGGCCTCCCTGCGCTGCCTGTCCGCCAACCTGGCCGCCGAACGTTTCTGTCTGCGCCAGGGTTGGCGCAAGGAGGGGCTCCCTGATGCAGAGGGACAGTTGCTCATCACCCCCCTGCCCCCTCTTCCCTCTCACCACCCCCACCTCTCGGCATAAGGAGGCATCCCATGAACCATCTGCTGCTGTTGATCCTGCTGGGCTTTGCCCTGTTCTACTGGGTCTACTTCTGTCGCGGGCGCAAGGGGCGCCCGGTCGACTGGCAGTCCCTGCCCACCCGGGAGCAGTACCTGGCTCTCCATCCCGAGGCCAGAGGCGAGGACGGGATCGCCTGTCACCACTGCGGTCACCTTGGATTGCAGGCGCAGGGCAGGGTCCATCTGGCCGACTTTCGCCATCAGTACGCCTGCCCCCGCTGTCACCGGGTGCTGTTCAGGAGCCAATAGGCCCGGCCCCGGGCAAGCCCAGGCCAGGAGAGAGGGGAAGCAAACAGAGGGATCGCCTCAGGATGAGGGCGCGGCCATGGCGAACCGGGCGCCCTGGCCGGGCACGGTGACGAGCCGCCGGGGAGCTGGCAGGGGGGGCTCGCCTCAGGGTTGCAGCTCGGCGGCGAACAGATAGCCCTCGCCGTGCACGGTGACGAACAGCTGGGGATCCCGGGGATCCGGCTCCATCTTGCCCCGCAGCCGCCGGATCAGCACGTCTATGGTGCGATCGCTCGGCCCGTCGCCGCGATGGCTGATGAGGGAGAGGATCCGCTCCCGGCTCAGCACCCGCCCGGGGTGGGCGACGAAGGCCACCAGCAGCTCGTACTCCGCCTTGGTCAGGCGCACGGGGACCCCATCCTTGCTGAGCTGGCGACGGGGAATGTCGAAACGCCAGGGGCCAAAGCGCACCGCATCGTCGCCCTCGTCGCTTTGAGTCTCGCTGCCCATCAGGGAGATGCGCCACAGCAGGTTCTTGACCCGCACCAGCAGCTCCCGCAGCTCGAACGGCTTGGTGACATAGTCATCGGCACCCATCTCGAGGCCCACGATTCTGTCCACCGCATCGCTGCGACCCGTCACCAGGATGATGCCCACCCTGCTCTGGGCCCTGAGCTCGCGGGTCAGCTGCAGACCATCCTCCCCGGGCAGGTTGATGTCGAGCATGATGAGGGAGACGCTCTCCCGCGCCAGCAGGGCCCGCATCTCCTTGCCATCTCCCGCCGCGCTCACCCGATAGCCTTCGCGCTCGAAATAGCCGACCAGTTTCTCGCGGGTCACGACATCGTCTTCAACAACCAGGATATGAGGGCGCATCGGCGGGCTCCGCAGCAGTAACAGGGTCATCATTCTATTCATATTTTGTCATAAATACCCCTATTTCATTAATTTCCCCCGCCAACCCTGTTCACAGCATCTCCCTATCATGGCCCCCATCAAAAGAGTCATAAGAGACGAACACTCATGAAAAAACTGTGGCAATACCTGCGCACCCCCAGTCGGCGCTGGTCGGTACTGGCCCTGGTACTGGTCGGGGTCGGCGTCACTCTGGCCGGCTCGGTCGGTCTGCATTACGGCTTCGAGAAGACCAGCAGCCTCGAGTTCTGCATCTCCTGTCACACCATGGAGAGCACCGTCTACCCCGAGTACAAGGAGTCGGTGCACTTCAAGAATGCCTCCGGCGTCCAGGCCATCTGCACCGACTGCCACCAGCCGAAAGACTTCGTCGGCAAGGTGGCCCGCAAGATGGAGGCGGCCAACGATCTCTACCAGCAGTTCATCGGCCACAGCATCGACACCCAGGAGAAGTTCGAGGACAGGCGCCTGCACCTGGCCGAACGGGTCTGGGCCCGCATGAGCAGCCAGAACTCCAAGACCTGCAAGTCCTGTCACAGCTACGACAACATGGACCACGCCAAGCAGTCCCCCGCCGCGGCCCTGGCCATGAAGGATGCCGCCGCCAAGAACATGAACTGCATCGAGTGCCACAAGGGCATCGCCCACGAGCTGCCCAACATGGCCGGCGGTTTCAGGGCCAGTTTCGCCGCCCTGCAGGCCCAGGCGACCGAGGCCCCCGCCGCCGAGGTGCTCTACAGCCTGGGCGAGAAGGACCTGTTTGCCAGCCAGACGGCGAGCGAACCGGCCGGCCGTCTGCTGCCCGCGTCCCGCATCGAGGTGCTCGAGCGCGGCGACGATCGGCTCAGGGTCAGGATCCAGGGCTGGCGCGAGCAGGACGGCAAGGGCCGGGTGCTGAGCGAGTACATGGGCAAGCGGGTCTTCGTCGCCACGGTGCGCGATGAACTCAAGGCCGATGAGACTGTGCTGGAGCAGCAGACGGATCCGGCGACCCATATCCGCTGGCAGCAGGTTGCCGTCACCGCCTGGGTCGATGGCAAGGGGCTCGAACCCTCCCTCAAGCCCATCTGGGATTACGCCGGCGAGATGTACAAATCCACCTGCAACTCCTGCCACGGGGCGCCGGATCCGGCTCACTTCACCGCCAATGGCTGGATCTCGGGACTCAAGGCGATGTCGGCCTACTACCGCCTCAGCAAAGAGGAAGAGCGCACCCTGCTCAAATACCTGCAGAGCCACGCCGCCGATACCGGTGGCCAGGGCCAGCACTAACCCAGTCTCAGAGAGAGGACACACACAATGATCTCAGTTTCCCGACGTGGTTTTCTGGGGGGCATGCTGGCCGGTGGTGCGGCAGCCCTGATTGGCCCCTCCCTGCTGGGGCGCGCGGTACAGGCCGCCGAGGCCCAGGACAAGCTGGTGCTGTCAGGCTCCCACTGGGGCGCCTTCCGCGCCCGGGTGGTCGAGGGGCGCTGGGTCGAGACCCGCCCCTTCGAGCACGACAAGCACCCGACCGAGATGCTGCAAGGCTTGCGTGAGGTGGTCTACAACCCCTCCCGGGTCCGCTATCCCATGGTGCGCCTTGACTGGCTGCGCCAGGGGCACCTGTCCGACACCCGCGAGCGTGGCCAGAACCGCTTCGTGCGGGTGACCTGGTCCCAGGCCCTGGATTTCTTCTATCACGAGCTGGAGCGGGTGCAGAAAACCCATGGCCCGAGCGCCCTCTATGCCGGCCACTCCGGCTGGCAGTCGGTGGGCAAGTTCCACTCCGCCGGGGCCATGCTGGGGCGCGCCATGAACCTGCACGGCACCTATCTCGCCAAGGCGGGGGACTACTCCACCGGCGCCGCCCAGGTGATCCTGCCCCATGTGGCGGGCGCCATGGAGGTGTACGAGCAGCAGACCTCCTGGCCCCTGGTGCTGGAACGCAGCAAGACCATCGTCATCTGGGGGTCCGACCCCATCAAGAACCTGCAGGTGGGCTGGCTGGTGCCGGATCACGGGGTCTACGACTACTGGGCGCAGCTCAAAGAGAAGGTGGCCAGGGGCGAGATCCGGGTGATCAGCGTCGATCCGGTCAAATCCAAGACCCAGAAGTTCCTCGGCTGCGAACAGCTTGCCCTCAACCCCCAGACCGATCTGCCCTTGATGCTGGCGCTGGCGCACACCCTGCACAGCGAGGGGCTGCACGACGCCAGGTTCCTCAAGGAGTACACCACGGGCTACGACAAGTTCCTGCCCTACCTGCTGGGCACCAGCGACGGTCAACCCAAGAGCGCCGACTGGGCGGCGGCAATCTGCGGCGTGTCTGCCGACACCATACGCGAGCTGGCACGGACCATGGCCAGTGGCCGCACCCAGCTCATCGGCGGCTGGTGCGTGCAGCGCATGCACCATGGCGAGCAGTACGCCTGGATGCTGGTGGTGCTGGCGGCCATGCTGGGCCAGATCGGCCTGCCCGGCGGCGGATTTGGCTTCGGATGGCACTACAATGGCGCCGGCACCATCACCTCCAACGGCCCCGTCATGTCCGGTTTCAGCTCCGTCATTCCCGGCACCAAGCCGCTGCACGACGGCGACTTCAAGGGGTACTCCAAGTTCATCCCTGTGGCCCGCTTCGTCGACTGCATCCTCAATCCGGGCAAGACCATCGACTTCAACGGCCAGAAGATCACCTACCCGGCCATGAAGATGGCGGTGTTCTGCGGCAACAACCCCTTCCACCATCAGCAGGATCGCAACAAGATGATCGCCGCCTGGCGCAGGCTGGAAACCGTGGTCAGCATCGACCACCAGTGGACCGCCAGCTGCCGCTTCGCCGACATAGTGCTGCCCGCCACCACCACCTATGAGCGCGACGACTTGGAGCAGTGGGGTTCCCACGCCAACGCCGGCATCCTGGCCATGCACAAGATAGTGGAGCCCCTGTTCGAGGCGCGCGACGACTACGACATCTTCGCCGATCTCTGTCGTCGCTTCGGGCGCGAGGCCGAGTTCACCGGCGGCAAGAGCAAGCTGGAGTGGATCCAGAGCATCTATGACGATGCCCGCCTGCAGGGCCGTGGCATAGGGGTGCGCCTGCCCCGCTTCAGCCAGTTCTGGCATGGGGAAGGCTTCGTCAGCTTCCCGGCCGGGGAGCCCTGGGTGCGCCATGCCGCCTTCCGCCAGGAGCCGGATCTGGAACCGCTTGGCACACCTTCTGGCCTCATCGAGATCTACTCCAAGACCATCGCCGACTTCGGCTATGCCGATTGCCCCGGCCACCCGGTCTGGATTGAACCCTATGAGCGCTCCCACGGCGGCCCGGGCAGCCAGCAATTCCCGCTGCACCTGCAATCCTGCCATCCGGACAAGCGGCTGCACAGCCAGCTCTGCTCCTCGGACGACTACCGCGCCAGCTACACGGTGCAGGGGCGCGAGCCCCTCTACATGAGCCCGGCAGATGCCAGGGCGCGCGGCCTCAAGGACGGGGATCTGGTGCGGGTGTTCAACGGTCGCGGTCAGGTACTGGCGGGCCTGGTGGTGAGCGAGGACTACGCTCCTGGCGTGGTGCGCATCCATGAGGGCGCCTGGTACGGCCCCCAGGAAGGGGGCAAGGTCGGCACCCTGTGCACCTATGGCGATCCCAATGTGCTGACCGCCGACATAGGCGCCTCCAGCCTCTCCCAGGCCACCACGGCCCACACCGCCCTGGTGGAGGTTGCCAGGTTCGAAGGGGAGATACCGGCGGTCACCGCCTTCGGCGCACCCGAGTCGGCGGCAGGGATAGACCCCATGTTCCCGGCCCGGGAGGCAAGCCTGGGGGGCTAGTCCCGAGTCAAAAGGGACCCCATGGTTTCCTTTATTGCCAAAGTCGTTAGAATCGGGGGCCAACACGGCTCCCGACTGTCATCAACGGAGGAAAAATGCAGGAATTTCTGGCCACAAGCGAACGCAGGGCCGAACTCTACTGGTGGTTCGCCACCCTGTTTGCCGCCGAACTGTCTGATGAACAGATCGCCGAATACGACAGCTATGACGTGCGCAGCTTCCTGAAGAGTCTCTCTACCCTGGACCCGATGCGCGACGCCGTGGCCGAACTCAATGACGCCATCGCCCGTCTGCTGGTACGCCCCGATCGCCAGCTGGAACTGGCCGCCGATTTCGCCGGCCTCTTCCTTTGTGACCCCAAGCAGGGGGTGCCGCCTTACGAATCCCTCTATCGCGGGGAAGGGGGCCTGCTGATGCAAGCGCCCATGGCGCAGATGCAGGCGCGCCTCACCCGCCTTGGCATCAGCGTCAGCGACAAGTACAAGGAGCCCGAGGATCACCTGGCCATCGAGCTGGATCTGATGGGCAACCTCATCATCTGCGCCGCCGAGGCGCGCACTGCCGATGAGCGCACCCGCTGGCTCGCCGAGCAGGATGAGCTGCTGCACGAACACCTGCTCGGCTGGTTCAGCCGCTTCGAACAAGGGTGCCGCGCCAAGGACAACTTCGGCTTCTATGGCGCCTGCGCCCGCCTGCTCGGGGTATTCCTGCTGATGGATGCCAACTACCTGAGCCTGGTTCAGGCAGACCATCCCGCCTCCTGAGCCATGCTGTCGCCCCCCTTGATGCTCGCCGGCGGGTTGCTGATGCCATGAAAACGGCCCTGTTGCTCATCGCCTGCTGGCTGCTGGCCCTGATCCCGAGCGAGCAGGGCCTGACCCCCCTTGTCACACTGCTGTTTGACAGCAACCGCGAGCTCTATGGCAGCGCCCAGCTCACCGGCTTTGCCGGTGTGCTGCTGACCCTGTATCTCGCCAATCTGGGGGTGGAGGTGGTGCTCAGACGCCGCTTCCAGCTCGCCGGCATGCTGACCCTGCTGGTCGCCTGGGTCGCTTTCATCCATTGCGATGGGGGTGAGCCAAACTGGTGGCTGCTGTGGGCGCTGGCGCTGCCCTTTCATCTGCTCTCTCTGCTGGTGCTGGTGCGCGGCATCCAGGCCTTCGGCCGCCAGAAGGGCTAACCACTCGCCCAGGCGGCGTCGACCAGCTTGCCTCTTTCTTGCTCTTGCGCTGCTCGTCGGCCGCACACCTGCCCCTTCGTCCCCGACGCCCACCCTGTCTACGGGAAATGAGGGCTGGCGCACGGCTATCCAAAAGTCTAATTGCCCTCCCCCGGCAAAGGTATAAGTTGTTATCTAATTATTAAAAGGATGTATTCAAAGGAGTGAAAGATGAGCGAGCACAAGGTCTACCCGGTCAAGACCCACATCAGCCAGGGGGCCCTGCTGGATCAAGCGGGCTATGAGGCCATGTATCAGGCCTCGGTGCAGGATCCGGACGCCTTCTGGGCGGAGCAAGGCAAGATTGTCGACTGGATGACCCCCTACACCAAGGTCAAGAACAGCTCCTATGACCCCGGCCATGTCTCCATCAAGTGGTTCGAGGATGGCCAGCTCAACGTCTCCGCCAACTGCCTGGACAGACACCTGGCCCAGCGTGGCGACAAGGTCGCCATCATCTGGGAAGGGGACAACCCCGCCGAGGATCGCACCCTCACCTATCGCGAGCTGCATGGTGAAGTGTGCAAGTTTGCCAACGTACTCAAGGCGCAAGGGGTCAAGCGCGGTGACGTGGTCTGCCTCTACATGCCCATGGTGCCGGAAGCGGCCGTGGCCATGCTGGCCTGTACCCGCATCGGCGCCGTGCACAGCATCGTCTTCGGCGGCTTCTCCCCCGAGGCCCTGGCCGGGCGCATCATAGACTCGGGCTCTTCCATCGTCATTACGGCCGACGAGGGGCTGCGTGGCGGCCGTGCCGTCCCTCTCAAGAAGAACGTGGACGAAGCGCTCACCAACCCACAGACCCGCATCGAGAAGGTGATCGTGCTCAAACGCACCGGCGGCGACGTCGCCTGGCACGGTCACAGGGATCTCTGGTGGCATGACGCCATGGCCACGGCGAGCGCCGACTGCGCCCCAGAGGCGATGAACGCCGAGGATCCCCTCTTCATCCTCTACACCTCGGGCTCCACCGGCAAACCCAAGGGGGTGCTGCACACCACCGGCGGCTACCTGGTCTATGCCGCCCTCACCTTCAAGTACGTGTTCGACTACCACGAAGAGGACATCTACTGGTGTACCGCCGACGTGGGCTGGGTCACCGGCCACTCCTACCTGGTCTACGGGCCGCTCGCCAACGGCGCCACCACCATCATGTTCGAAGGGGTGCCCAACTACCCCGCCAGCAACCGCATGAGTCAGGTGGTGGACAAGCACAAGGTCAGCATTCTCTATACCGCGCCGACCGCCATTCGCGCCCTGATGGCCAAGGGCAACGAGGCCATCGAGGGTACCTCCCGCGCCAGCCTGCGCATCATGGGATCGGTGGGGGAACCCATCAACCCGGAAGCCTGGGAGTGGTACTACCGCACCATAGGGGACGAACGTTGCCCCATCGTCGATACCTGGTGGCAGACCGAGACCGGCGGCATCCTGATCAGCCCCCTGCCCGGCGTGACCGCCCTGAAACCGGGCTCAGCCACCCGTCCCTTCTTCGGGGTGCAGCCCGCCCTGGTGGACAACCTGGGTGAGCCCCTGGAGGGTGCCACCGAGGGCAACCTGGTGATCACCGACTCCTGGCCCGGCCAGATGCGCACCGTGTTCGGCGACCACGAGCGCTTCGAGCAGACCTACTTCTCCACCTTCCCCGGCCGCTACTTCACCGGCGACGGTGCCCGTCGCGACGAGGATGGCTACTACTGGATCACGGGTCGGGTCGATGATGTACTCAACGTCTCCGGCCACCGCATGGGCACAGCCGAAATAGAATCGGCTCTGGTGGCCCATCCCAAGATCGCCGAGGCGGCGGTGGTGGGCGTGCCCCACGAGATCAAGGGTCAGGGCATCTATGCCTATGTCACCCTGATCGCCGGGGAGGAGCCGAGCCGCGAGCTGCATAAAGAGGTGAAGGAGTGGGTGCGCAAGGAGATTGGCGCCATCGCCACCCCGGATGTGATCCACTGGGCCGAGGGGCTGCCCAAGACCCGCTCCGGCAAGATCATGCGCCGGATATTGCGCAAGATAGCCACCGGCGAGACCGACAGCCTGGGGGATATCTCCACCCTGGCGGATCCGGGTGTGGTGGACAAACTCATTCGCGAGAAGTCGGAAGCGGCCTGATCCCGTTTCGTTTGTTGCTCGACAAAGCCGGCCTTGCGCCGGCTTTGTCGTATCTGAACAGGCGGACACGGCACCAGCGCGGCTCTGGGCGCCAACATGGTCAATAAACAGACAGATGTAGAGATTAGACCAGTAAAATGCTGCTAATTTTCACGAAATCAATATAATTGCGAAATCTGTGTGCCAGTGCACACCGAATTGCGCAAAAAATGGCTAGATTTCTGGTCATCCGCAAGATAGCCGAACGTTATCGGCATTATCATCGAGGATGTACTCATTATGTCGCAACATCACCGCATTCTCCTGCTCAACGGGCCGAACCTGAACCTGCTGGGCAAACGGGAACCGGGCATCTACGGCAGCCAGACGCTCGATGAGATCGTCGCCACCTTGCAGCTGCAGGCCGGCGAACTCGGTGTCACACTGGAACACCTGCAATCCAACGCCGAACATCTGCTGCTGGAGCGCATCCATCAGGCCATGGGCCAGGTGGACTTTATCATCATCAATCCTGCCGCCTTCACTCACACCAGTGTCGCGCTGCGAGATGCCCTGCTGGGGGTGGCCATCCCCTTCATCGAGGTGCACCTCTCCAACGTCCATGCCAGAGAACCCTTCCGTCATCACTCCTATCTGTCCGATGTCGCGAAAGGGGTGATCTGCGGACTCGGGCCGGATGGTTATACCTTTGCTTTAACCGCGGCTGTGCGTCACTTGGCACGGCTTGATAATCACTGATCAGACAAAGAAGAAAGAGAATGCTAATGGATATCCGCAAAATCAAAAAGCTGATTGAACTGGTTGAAGAGTCCGGCATCGCCGAGCTGGAAATCTCCGAAGGGGAAGAGTCTGTTCGCATCAGCCGTAATTTCTCCGGCCAGGTTAGCGTCGCACCTCAGATGATGATGCAACCGGCCCAGGTACAACAAGCCGCCGCTGCCCCGGTGGCTGCCGCTCAGGCCGCTGCCCCGGCTGCCGATGCCGCCCCGAGCGGTCACCTGATGCGCTCCCCTATGGTGGGCTCCTTCTACCGCGCCTCCAGCCCGGATGCCAAGCCGTTCGCGGAAGTGGGTCAGCAGGTCAATGTCGGCGACACCCTGTGCATCGTCGAAGCCATGAAAATGATGAACCAGATCGAATCTGACAAGGCTGGCGTGATCAAGGCCATCCTGGTCGAGAATGGCCAGGCCGTCGAGTTCGACGAGCCGCTGTTCATCATCGAATAAGGGGATATTCACCCATGTTGGACAAAGTAGTCATCGCCAACCGCGGTGAAATTGCCCTGCGGATCCTGCGCGCCTGCAAAGAGCTCGGGATCAAGACAGTGGCCGTTCACTCCACCGCCGACCGGGAGCTCAAACATGTGCTGCTGGCCGACGAATCCATCTGCATCGGCAAGCCCGCCAGTGGCGAGTCCTACCTCAACGTGCCGGCCATCATCGCCGCAGCCGAGGTGACCGGTGCCGTCGCCATCCACCCGGGTTACGGCTTCCTCTCCGAGAACGCCGATTTTGCCGAAGTGGTCGAGCAGTCCGGCTTCATCTTCATCGGCCCGCGCGCCGAGACCATTCGCCTCATGGGTGACAAGGTCTCCGCCATCGAGGCGATGAAGAAGGCGGGCGTCCCCTGCGTACCCGGCTCCGACGGCCCGGTGGACAACGATGCCAAGCGCAACGCCACCATCGCCAAGCGGATCGGTTACCCGGTGATCATAAAGGCCGCCGGTGGCGGCGGTGGACGCGGCATGCGCGTGGTGCGCAACGAGGCCGAGCTGGCCTCCGCCATCGCCCTGACCAAATCCGAAGCGGGCCAGTTCTTCAAGAACGACATGGTCTACATGGAGAAGTACCTGGAGAACCCGCGCCACATCGAGATCCAGGTGCTGGCTGACGGCCAGGGCACCGCCCTCTATCTGGGTGAGCGGGACTGCTCCATGCAGCGCCGCCACCAGAAGGTAGTGGAAGAAGCGCCGGCGCCGGGCATCACCGAGGAGATGCGCAAGTTCATCGGCGAGCGCTGCGTGCGCGCCTGTCTCGAAATCGGCTACCGCGGTGCCGGTACGTTCGAGTTCCTGTACGAGAACGGCGAGTTCTACTTCATCGAGATGAACACCCGTATCCAGGTCGAGCACCCGGTTACCGAGATGGTCACCGGCGTGGATCTCATCAAGGAGCAGCTGCGCATCGCCGCCGGTCAGCCCCTGTCCATCACCCAGCAGGACATCCGCATCCGTGGCCATGCCATCGAGTGCCGGATCAACGCCGAAGATCCGTCCACCTTCATGCCCTCACCGGGCCTGATCCAGCGCTTCCACGCGCCGGGTGGCATGGGCGTACGCTGGGACTCCCACATCTATGCCGGTTACAAGGTGCCGCCCTACTACGATTCGATGATCGGCAAGCTGATCTGCTACGGCGAGAACCGCGACATCGCCATCGCCCGCATGCGTCACTCCCTGGACGAGCTGGTGGTGGAAGGGATCAAGACCAACGTGGCCTTGCAAAAAGAGATCATGAAGGACGAAAACTTCCAGCACGGTGGCACCAACATCCACTATCTGCACAAGAAGCTGGGTCTGTAAGGGATTGCTGAGCCCGACCACGACGGCACTGTGGCTGCACAAGCCGTCGGGTCTGTGAGGAAGCCTCTTCGACATAACGCATCCGCACCATCAGGGGCGGCAGCATAAAAAGGGCCATGGCGACATGGCCCTTTTTTGTTATCCTTGCGCCCTTCCGATAGCTGGAGGCCGCCATCTTGTCTCGTTTTTCCCTCGCCCGCCGGGAAGCCGCGCTCTGTCTGCTGCTGACCCTGCTCTATTTCCTCGCCTGGTATGGCTGCGCCTACTTCATTCCCGAGTCCCTTCGGCTCTGGGGCATTCCCCTCTGGTTCCTGCTCAGCTGCATGCTGATGCCGCTGCTGTTCATGGGTCTGTGCGCCTTCATGGTCGGCAAGCTGTTTGTCGACATCCCTCTCGATCCCGAGTTGCCAGGTCAGCAGGAGGCCCCCTATGAACCTTGAGTTGCTGCTGCCCCTGCTCATCTATCTGCTGCTGGTGCTCGGCATCGGCTACTGGGCCAGCCGACGGCGCCGGGGGGGAGACTTCATGCAGGAGTACTTCATCGGCAACCGCAGCATGGGGGGCCTGGTGCTGGCCATGACGCTGGTGGCCACTTACACCTCTGCGTCCTCCTTTATCGGCGGGCCGGGGGCCGCCTACAAGATCGGCCTGGGCTGGGTCTTGCTGGCGATGATCCAGCTGCCCACCGTCTGGCTCACTCTGGGGGTGCTTGGCAAGAAGTTCGCCATCATAGCCCGCCGGGTCAATGCGGTGACCATCAACGACATGCTGTGGGCCCGCTACCAGAGCAAGGCGGTCGTGGTGCTGGGCTCGGTGACCATCATCCTCGCCTTCATCGCCACCATGGTGGTGCAGTTCATCGGCGGCGCCCGCCTGCTGGAGACGGCCACCGGTCTCAGCTACCAGCAGGGGCTATTGCTGTTTGCCAGCTGCGTGCTGCTCTACACCATCATCGGCGGTTTTCGCGCCGTGGTGATGACCGACGCCCTGCAAGGCATCATCATGCTGATCGGCACAGGTGCCCTGCTGGCCGGGGTCTTGATCGCCGGGGATGGCCTGCCAAACCTGCTCCACCGGCTCGAGGTGATCGATCCCAAACTGGTGAGCCCGCAGGGGGCCGGGGACATGCTGACCCAGCCCTTCATGCTGAGCTTCTGGATCCTGGTCTGTGTCGGTGTGGTGGGACTGCCCCATTCGGCCCTGCGCTGTTTCGGCTATCGCGACAGCAAGGCGCTCCATCGCGGCATCCTGATCGGCACCATCGTCAGCGCCCTGCTGATGTTCGGCATGCACCTGGCCGGGGCGCTGGGCCGCGCCCTGCTGCCCGCCATGGACAGCCCGGACAAGATCATGCCGGCCCTGATGATGGAGGTGCTGCCCCCCTGGCTGGCGGGGATCTTCCTCGCGGCCCCCATGGCGGCCATCATGTCCACCATCGACTCCCAGCTGATCCAGGCCTCGGCCACCCTAGTCAAGGATCTCTGGCTCAATTACCTGAGCCCGAAACAGAGCCAGGAGAAGCTGGAGGTGCGGGTGCCGCGCCTGTCGCTCATCACCACCCTGATCCTGGGTGCCCTGGTGCTGCTGGCGGCGCTGCAACCGCCGGAGATGATCATCTGGCTCAACCTGCTCGCCTTCGGCGGCCTGCAGGCGGTCTTCCTCTGGCCCCTGGTGCTCGGCCTCTACTGGCCCCGCGCCAACGGCCAGGGGGCCCTGGCCAGCATGGTGGCCGGCCTGCTCTGCTATGGCATCTTGAGCCAGTGGGGCATCAAGCTGGCCGGGCTGCACGCCATCGTGCCCAGCCTGGGGCTGGGGCTGGCCGCCTTCGTGCTGATCAGCCTGCTGACGCCAGCACCGGGGCAGACGGTGCGCCAGCTTTTTGATCGAGATTAACTTCTCGGCGATTAACCAAGGGCGATCTATCCCTTGAGAGAGGGAAGAGGTAAAGTGTGCGCCATGTCACATTTCCATCCTCTTCCATGACTGTCCAATCCCGTCGACAGCGGTTGATCCAGGCCATGCAGCGGCTGGGCTACGCCCTGCTGCTGCCCGTCTCCATCCTGCCTCTGGCCGCCCTGCTCCACCGGCTCGGCGAGCCCGATGCCCTCAACCTGCCCGTGCTGGTCCTGAGCGGCCAGGCCATCTTCGGCCAGATGCCCCTCATCTACGCAGTGGCCATCGCCTTTGGCATAGGCCGCACCGAACGGGGCAGCCTCGCCTTCTCGGGGGCGGTGAACTTCCTGCTGCTGAGTTCGGCGCTCTCGGCGCTGGCCCCGGGCCTGCATGCCGACCTGGTCTGCGGCATGCTGGCGGGCATCACCACGGCCCTGGTCGCCCCATGGTCCCCTGCCCGGGCCAAGGAGGGAGCCTTCTCGCCATCCGGCCCCTGGCAAGGCCCCCTGCTCAGCGCCCTTCTCTGCCTGCTGCTCGCCGTGCCCATGTCGTGGCTCTGGCCCGCCCTGGAGCAGGGGATCAGCCAGATCACCACGGACCTGGCGACGCCGCTGGGCGCCTTCTGCTACGGGGTGCTCAATCGCCTGCTGCTGCCGTTCGGGCTGCACCAGCTGCTCGGCAACCTGGCCCTGCTGGGGGAGGTCAACCAGCTGGCGCTGGCAACGGCCCAGCCACTGCATCAGGGCTATGGAGCCGGTCTTTATCCCATCGTCATGTTCGGTCTGCCCGGCGCCTGTTTTGCCATCTGGCTGCACCGCCACCGGTTGCGCCAGGTGCCCCACGGCGCTCTGCTGCTGAGCCTGGCCCTCACCTCGGCCTGCATCGGCATCACAGAGCCCATCGAGTTTCTGTTTGCCTTCACGGCCCCCTGGCTGTTTCTGGCCCATGCCCTGCTCACCGGCCTGTCGTTCGCCATCTGCAGCGCCCTCGACATCGAGATCGGCAGCTACTTCTCCGCCGGCCTGCTGGATCTCAGCCTGAGCTATGGCCGCGGCCTGCACGCCTTCTGGGTCATTCCCCTCGGGATCATGTTCTTCGTCGGCTACGCCCTGCTGTTCTACCGCCTGCTGGGACGGGTACCCCTCAGCCTGGACAACCAGCGCCAGGAGATGGCCAACATACCCCCGGCCGATCCCCAGATGCTGGCCATCCAGTACCTCAAGCTGCTGGGGGGCATGGATAACCTGCAGGCCATCAGCGTCTGCCTGACCCGCCTCAGCGTGCGGGTGCGGGAGATGGCCCTGGTCGATACCTCACAACTGCTCAACCTCGGCTGCCTCTCCTGGATCGAGATCAACGAGCATCAGCTGGTGCTGGTACTCGGTCCCAACGCCGGCCTCATCGAGGGGCAGATCCGCATGCTGGCCGAACGTCAGGCCGTGCCCCTCGGCCTCAAGCCCAATCATGACGCGAGGGATCAGGGCGCCTGGTGATCCCTGCGCCCATCCCCTGGCGCGGGGGCAAAGGAGAGCCGCTCGGCGACAAAATCCATCAGGGTGCGCAGGGCCGGTGCCAGATGCTCCCGGCTCGGGTAGATGAGATAGAAGGGGTTCGCTGGAATGGGGTGCTCCGGCAGCAGGGTGCGCAACCGCCCGCTCGCCAGATCCTCCTGACAGACATGATAGGGCAACAGGGCAATGCCTCCCTGGTGAAGTGCCAGCTCCCTCAGGGCCAGCAGGCTGTTGCTGACGCAGGCCCCCCGGGGGCGCCAGCCTCCTTCCTGCAGTGGCCACACCGGCAGAGCCGAATGCACCAGGCAGGCGTGCTGTGCCAGCTCGGCCAGGTGCCGGGGCGTACCCCGGGCCGCCAGATAGCCGGGGGCCGCCACCAGATGGCGCGTCACCTGACCGATGCGCCGGCAGATGAGGCTCGAATCTTTCAGGGGCGCCGCCCGCAGCGCCAGATCGTATCCCTGCCCCACCAGATCCAGCTGCTCGTCGCATAGGGTCAGCTCGATCACCACCTCGGGGTAGAGGGCTTGAAACTCGGCCACTATCTTGCCGAGCAGCAGGGTGCCCGTGGCCTCGGGGGCCGTGACCCTCACCCGGCCCGCCGGGGCCTCCCGCAGCCTTGCCATGGCGAGATGGGCCCCCCGCGCCAGGGTCAGCAGAGCCCGGCAATGCTCCACATAGACCTCTCCTTGCGCCGTCAGACTGAGCCTGCGGGTGGTGCGCTGCAACAGCCGGACCCCGAGCAGTGACTCGAGGCGAGAGATCTTCTGGCTCACCGAGGATTTGGGCATGGCGAGCGCCTCTGCGGCGGCGGTGAAGCTGCCCTGATCCACCACGGTGGCAAATATCCCCATCAGTTCCAGTTCGGTATTGTTCATATATTCAAACAGTCTTTACCAATTACCCATCTTAATTCGAATAATTGACCAGACTAGACTGGCAGGCAATCCCAAACTGATCCTGAAGGAATTGCCATGAAAGCCATTGCACTCACCCACTATCTGCCGAGCACCCACCCCGACTGCTTTATCGCCGCCGACCTGCCCACCCCGACCCCGGGCCCGCGGGATCTGCTGGTGCGGATCAGGGCGACCTCCGTCAATCCGGTCGACACCAAGGTACGCGCCCCCAAGGCCAAGGTAGAGAGCAACCCGCGGGTGCTGGGCTGGGACGCCGTGGGCGAGGTGGTGGCCGTGGGCCAGGAGGTGACCCTGTTCAAGGCGGGTGACCGCGTCTGGTATGCGGGCGACATCAGCCGCCCCGGCAGCAACAGCGAGCTGCAGCTGGTGGATGAGCGCATCGCCGCCCTGGCCCCCGTCAGCCTCTCCGATGTGGAGGCCGCCGCCCTGCCCCTGACCGCCATCACCGCCTGGGAGGCGCTGTTCGAGCGCATGGGCCTCACCCGGGAAAGCACGGGCCGACTGCTCATCATAGGCGGCGCCGGCGGGGTCGGCTCCATCGCCATCCAGCTGGCGCGTCAGCTCACCAGGATGGAGGTGATTGCCACTGCTTCCCGCCCCGAGACCCGCGACTGGTGCCTGGCAATGGGGGCCCACCAGGTGGTGAGCCATCACCAGCTGCAAGCCGACCTGGCCGAGCTCGACATCAGCCAGCTCGATGCCATCTTCTGTACCAATGCCACCGAGCAGCACTGGAATGCCATGGCGAGCCTCATCCGTCCGTTTGGTCACCTCTGCACCATCGCCGAATCGAGTGAACCCTGGGATCTTGGCCTGCTCAAACCCAAGAGCGTCACCTTCAGCCAGGAGTTCATGTTCACCCGCTCCCTGTTCCAGACCCCCGACATGATAGAGCAGCACCATCTGCTCGGCCGGGTGGCCGCCCTCATCGATCAGGGGGTGCTCAAGACGACCCTCACCCGCACCCTGCCGGAACTGACCCCGGCCACCCTGGCCCAGGCCCATGGCGAGCTGGAATCAGGCAGCATGATGGGCAAGCTGGTGATCGACATGGCCCGTTTCGCCAGCCAACCCTAAATGGGTAGAAAACGCACCATGATGGGGTGGTTTCACCAGAGACAAGCACCAAAAGCGCACACTGGGCCAGACCACGCCAACGAGATGGCGGACCCGGCGGGCCGCTCGGCGCAAGAAATATCCAAGATACTGTTTTTCAGGTAAAAAAATGGGTCATCCCGACCGGGATGACCCTAAATACCTGAACGTTGGGGGGTAACAATCACACACACATCCTTTGCAGGACAACAGGGTTATTGCAGCTCTCATGCCAACTTCATCAAACGACCCGATCCGGGTCGTTTTCATTCGCCAAAGCGGCGACCCCTCCCACGCCAGACACTCTCTCACCATAAAAAAAAAGCGCCACCCGAGGGTGGCGTGAAAGATGACGGAACTTTCCTAGAGCAAAGCAGTAAGGATGAATACATTAACCGTGCCAACCTTGTTAATGATCCCGCCTTCGATGCCAGATAGCGATGCCAGGCACCCCTGTCTGCCTCGGTGAGCCCCTTGCCTGCGGGCAAACCACGACAGCACAGGCCCGGGATGATAGAATCCCGCGGTTTCACATTTATGAAGAGTCGACCCCATGCCCTGGATACAAATTCGAATCAACGCCACCGCCAAGACGGCGGACAAGGTGAGCAACATGCTGCTGGGGCGTGGTGCCCAGGCCGTGACCTTTATGGATGCCAAGGATGTGCCCGTCTATGAGCCCATGCCGGGCGAGACCCCGCTCTGGGGCGAAACCGAGGTGATGGGACTGTTCGACGCCGAAACCGATCCCGCCCCCACCATCGCCTTCTTCCAGCAGATCTTCGGCGAAGACGTGGGCTACAAGGTAGAGCAGCTGGAAGACAAGGACTGGGTGCGCGAATGGATGGATCACTTCCACCCCATGCAGTTCGGCGAGCGACTCTGGATCTGCCCGAGCTGGCGCGACGTCCCCAACCCGGATGCGGTCAACGTCATGCTGGATCCGGGCCTGGCCTTCGGCACCGGTACCCACCCCACCACGGCGCTCTGTCTGCAGTGGCTGGACGGGCTGGATCTGACCGGCAAGACGGTGGTCGACTTTGGTTGTGGCTCCGGCATCCTCGGCATCGCCGCGTTGAAACTGGGGGCCGCCCGGGTCATCGGTATCGACATAGACCCCCAGGCCATCCAGGCCAGCCATGACAACGCCGAGCGTAACGGTGTCGCCGGCCAGATAGAGCTCTACCTGCCGGCGGATCAACCACAAGACGTGGAAGCTGACGTGGTGGTGGCCAACATACTGGCCGGCCCGCTGCGCGAACTCGCCCCCCTCATCGCCGGACACGGCAAACCGGGCAGCCTGATGGCCCTCTCCGGCGTGCTGGAGAGCCAGGCCCCTGAGCTGGAAACCATCTACGGCCAGTGGTTCGAGATGGATCCGACCGCGGTGAAGGAAGAGTGGTGCCGCCTCTCGGGCCGCAAGCACGGCTGATAGAGAGCGGCCATTGCGGCAGCAACACTGTGGCCGCAAGCACGGCTGATAGAGAGCGGCCATTGCGGCAGCAACACTGCGGCCGCAAGCACGGCTGATAGAGAGCGGTCATTGCGGCAGCAACACTGCGGCCGCAAGCACGGCTGACAGAAAGCGGCCATTGCGGCGGCAGCACTGCGGCCGCAAGCACGGCTGATAGAGAGCGGCCATTGCGGCGGCAACACTGCGGTCGCAAGCACGGCTGATAGAAAGCGGCCATTGCGGCGGCAACACTGCGGTCGCAAGCACGGCTGATAGAGAGCGTAATCCTTCCATGCAGACCAACAAGGGCACCCCAGGGTGCCCTTGTCGTTTCCCGGCGCTAGCTGCGCGCCCTTCTTCCCACTCTGGGGAGAGCTTCACGCTTCTATCCCCCTCGATGGCTTATGCTCTCCTCCTCCACCCCATTGAGGCCCAGCCATGACCGAATACGAGAAGATGATCGCCAGTCAACCCTACGACTGCATGGCGCCGGAGCTGGATCTGCTGCGCCGGGAGGCGGCCCACCGCTATCGCCGCTTCAATCGCGCAGACGAAGAGGATGAGCCGCTGGCGCTGCTCAAAGAGATGGTCGGCGAGCTGGCAGAAAACGCCTTTATCTGCCCGCCGTTTTACTGCAGCTATGGCCGCCACATCAGCCTGGGAGTCGGCTCCTTCATCAATCTGGGAGCCACCTTGCTGGATAATGCCCCTATCCGCATCGGCGCCGAGGTGATGATAGGGCCGAACGTGCAGATCTACACCGCCGCCCATGCACTGGACGCCGATGAGCGCATCCAGGGGGTGGAGACGGCGCTGCCGGTCACCATAGAAGACAGGGTCTGGATCAGCGGCGGCGCCATCCTGCTGCCCGGGGTCACCATAGGGCGAGACGCTGTCGTCGGCGCGGGCGCCGTGGTAACCCGGGACGTCCCGGCCGGGGCCAGGGTAGTGGGCAACCCGGCCCGGATCCTGACCCCGGCCTGACCAGGGCTCGCACTGGCCTTGCTCTCGAATGCGGCCAGCGGGATGGTGGGGAGCCGCCATAAAAATGAAGCCCAAGGTCACGAAGACGTTGGGCTATATAAAAAGGTGCTACGGAATTGCGACTCTCATCGCAGAAAATCAGAAGGCGAACCTTCTGAACTGGCGGGTGTGATAATAGCGACGCGCAAACGTTTTACATAGTGAAAAATAGCGAGAGTGCGAACTTCCTCTCACTATTTAAAAAAGAGTCTGTCGCCGACAAAAACCGGGTATTCCCCCCCTTTTCTTCCCGGCGCCACTCTGGGTATTATCGCCAGCTACATAGAAAAAGCCCTGACAGATCAGGGCTTTTCAATCAGGTCTCATGACCGCCTGCGCCGCTCATCAGAAGCGGCGGACAAACTCCCCAAGGGGTAGCTCGCGCAGCTTGCGCGCCTCCAGCATGGGTGTCCCCAGGTAGAGAAAGCCCACCAGCTGATCCTCGGCGGCCAATCCCAGCCCCTGCCTGATGTGTTCATCGAAGATAAACCAGCCGGAACGCCAGATGCCGTTGAAGCCCTGGGCCTGGGCCGCCATCTGCATCGCCATCAGGGCGCAGCCGGCAGAGAGCTCCTGCTCCAGTTTCGGTACCTTGGGGTGTGCCTGATAGCGGGTCGCGACGGCCACCACCAGCGGCGCTCGCAGGGGCGCGGCACGGCTCTTCTCGATGCTATCTTCATCCTCGCCGCGGGCTCGAGCGGCCTCCCCCAGCAGGGCCCCCAGACGCTCACGCCCCTCCCCCTCGAACAGGATGAACTGCCAGGGAGTCAGGGTGCCATGATCCGGTGCCCGCAGGCCGGCCTTCAGAATATTGTCGAGCGCCTCGCCGCCCGGGGCTGGCATCGTCAGGCGAGCACAGGAGTGGCGATTGAGCAGCAGAGTGAGGGCATCCATGGGCAATTCCTAGTCAGGGCAATGATGGCGCTACCTTAGCACAGCACCGGATGAAGAAAACCCCTGAGGCTCAGGGGTTTATCATCATATCCGCAGGCAGGGCCATCAGGATGCTGCGCTCGGTGAGTCCAGACTCAGATCACCGCGGCCAGCTCGGCACCCTGCCGGATGGCGCGCTTGGCGTCCAGCTCTGCGGCCACGTCGGCACCGCCTATGATGTGCACCGGCTTGCCCGCCGCCTGCAGGCCCGCCTGCAACTCTCGCAGCGGCTCCTGCCCGGCGCAGATGATGACATTATCCACCGGCAGGCACTGTCTGGCCTCGCCCACCTGGATGTGCAGCCCCTCGTCGTCGATGCCCAGGTACTGCACGCCGGAGAGCATCTTGACCTTGCGGTTTTTCAGCACTGTGCGGTGGATCCAGCCTGTGGTCTTGCCAAGGCCGTCGCCCACCTTGCTCTCCTTGCGCTGGAGCAGCCAGATCTGGCGCTCGGGGGCGTCGACCACGGGCGTCATCAGGCCGCCGCGCTGGGCGAGCTGGCGGTCTATTCCCCACTCCTTGAGCCAGTGATCGCGATGATGCTCGGCATCCCTCTCCATCTTCTTCTCGACGAGATATTCGGCCACGTCGAAACCTATCCCCCCTGCCCCTATCACGGCCACCTTCTCGCCCACCGGCTTGTGGTCGCGCAGCACGTCGAGGTAGCTCAGTACCTTGGCATGCTCGATGCCCGGGATATTGGGGGTGCGCGGCCGTATGCCGGTGGCGAGGATCACCTCGTCAAAGCCGCCGCCGAGCAGACTCTCGGCGCTCTGGCGCTGGCCGAGATAGAGCTCGACGCCGCACTTCTCCAGTCGTCTGGCGAAGTAGCGCAGGGTCTCGTGAAACTCCTCCTTGCCCGGGATCTGCTTGGCGAAGTTGAACTGGCCGCCAATCTCGCTGCCCTGATCGAACAGGCTCACCTGATGACCGCGCTCGGCGGCGTAGCAGGCGAATGCCAGCCCGGCAGGCCCCGCTCCCACCACCGCCAGCCGCTTGGGCTGGGGCACCCGGCCAAACGTCAGCTCGGTCTCGAAACAGGCCCTGGGATTGACCAGGCAGGAGGCACGCTTTTGCTTGAACACATGGTCGAGGCAGGCCTGGTTGCAGGCGATGCAGGTGTTGATCTCGTCCGCCCGGTTCTCGGCGGCCTTGATGACAAACTCGGGATCCGCCAGGAAGGGGCGCGCCATGGAGACCATGTCCGCCTCCCCCCCCGCCAGAATGCGCTCGGCCACCTCGGGGGTATTGATGCGGTTGGTGGTGATGAGGGGCACGGTGAGGTGCTTTTTCAGCTCGGCGGTCACCCAGCTGAAGGCGCCACGCGGCACGCTGGTGGCGATGGTGGGGATCCGCGCCTCGTGCCAGCCGATGCCGGTATTGATCAGGGTCACCCCTGCCTGCTCCAGCGCCTTGCCAAGGGCGATCACCTCGGGCAGCGAGGAGCCCTTCTCCACCAGATCCAGCATGGAGAGACGGAAGATGATGATGAAATCGGGGCCGACCCGCTCGCGGATGGCGCGCACAATTTCCAGCGCAAAGCGCATCCGCTTTTCGCTGCTGCCGCCCCAGTCATCCCTGCGCTGATTGGTACGCTCGCAGATGAACTGGTTGATGAGATAGCCTTCCGAGCCCATCACCTCGACACCGTCATAACCCGCATTGCGGGCAAGCTGGGCCGTGCTGGCAAAGTCGCGGATGGTGCCGCGGATCTGGCGCTCGCTCATGGCTCTGGGCTTGAACGGGGAGATGGGGGCCTTGAGGGGGCTCGGCGCCAGGCTGAAGGGATGATAGGCGTAACGACCCGCATGGAGGATCTGCAGCGCTATCTTGCCCCCTTCCCGATGCACCGCCTCGGTCAGCTTGCGATGCTTGCCTACCTGCCAGGGGAAGCTGAGCTGGGAGCCGTGAGGCACCAGGCGCCCCCGCAGGTTGGGAGCGATGCCGCCGGTGACGATGAGGCCGACGCCACCGCGCGCCCGCTCGGCATAGAAGGCGGCCAGCTTGTCAAAGCCCCCCTTCTCCTCTTCGAGGCCGGTATGCATGGAGCCCATCAGCACGCGGTTCTTGAGCTGGGTAAAGCCGAGATCCAGGGGAGTCAGCAAGGTTGGATAGCGGCTCATGATGCACTCCTTTGCGAGGCCGGCACGCAAAAATCCAGACGCAGCAGCACCCGGATACACAACTGGGTAACGCCAAGGTCGAGGGGGGTCAGCAAGGTTGGATAGCGGCTCACGGGGCCTCCAGTTAATTTTTTGTTATCAAATTGAGGCTAGAGTAAAGAATCGAAAATGCTTTTTCAAACAAATGTTTGGACATTTTTTCGGCGAACAGCTGTAGCGCCAGCGCCCCCCGCGATGGAACATGGCAATCGGCGGGGCAACTGGTTAATAATGGCTCCTCTAACCCATTGACAGGGCGATACCGCGACTATGTCTATTTTCAAAGGCCTGGGCTGGCTCTTTCGCAGCCTGTGGCGCCTGCTCAACTTCACCCGGCTGATGCTGGTCAATCTGCTGTTCCTTGCCGTCGTCCTGACCCTGGTGTTCGTGCTGGGGATGCAACAAGAGGCGCCCCAGACCCCGATCGAGGGGGCCCTGACCCTGGATCTCGACGGCACCCTGGTCGAGCAGCTCACCCAGGTGAGCCCGAGCGAACAGCTGCTGCAACAGATGGGCAGCCGCGACGATCTGCCCCAGGAGCTGCTGCTGTCGGATCTGCTGTGGGCCATCCGCTCCGCCGGGGAGGATGACCGCATCCAGGCCCTGGTGCTCCAGCCTCAGGGGCTGCAGGGCAATCTCTCCAAGTTGCAGGAGGTGGCCGATGCCATCGACGACTTCAAGGAGAGTGGCAAGCCGGTCATCGCCATGGCGGACTACTACACCCAGGGCCAGTACCTGCTGGCGGCCCACGCCGATCACGTGCTGCTCAACCAGAGCGGGGCCGTGTTGCTCGAGGGGCTGGGGGTCTACCAGACCTACTTCAAGTCGGCGCTGGAGAAGCTCAACGTCACCCCCCATGTGTTCAAGGTCGGCACCTACAAGTCCTTCGTCGAACCCTACACCCGGGATGACATGTCTGCCGAGAGCCGGGAGGCGAACCAGCACTGGCTGGATCAGCTGTGGCAGGCCTATGTCAGCGACGTGGCCAGCCAGCGGGAGGTCGAACCCGACGCCATCTCCCCGAGCAAGGAGCAGTTCCTCGAACGCCTGAAAAAAGCGCAGGGCAATGCCGCCGGGTATGCCCTCGACAACGGCCTGG
Source organism: Aeromonas bivalvium (assembly GCF_000819765.1). Lineage (GTDB taxonomy): Bacteria > Pseudomonadota > Gammaproteobacteria > Enterobacterales > Aeromonadaceae > Aeromonas > Aeromonas bivalvium. The sequence goes on along the minus strand of NZ_CDBT01000017.1, from coordinate 70,796 downwards.
TCGACGAGCTCGCCACCCGGGAGGAGATGAACCAGGCGGTGATCAAGGAGGTCGGCGAGCGCGAGGATCACAGCTGGCGCGGAGTCGGGCTCAAGGAGTATCTGGCCGCCATCCCGGATCAGTATCCCCAAAGCGGCAAGGATGAGGTGGGCCTCATCAAGGCCAGTGGCGCCATCATGGATGGCATCCAGCCTGCCGGCACCATAGGGGGCGACAGCCTGGCCAGCCTGCTGGCCGATGCCCGCCTGGATGACAAGGTGAAGGCCGTGGTGCTGCGGGTCGACAGCCCGGGCGGCAGCGCCTTCGCCGCCGAGCAGATCCGCGCCGAGCTGCTGGCGCTCAAGCAGGCGGGCAAACCCGTGGTGGTCTCCATGGGCAGCTATGCCGCCTCCGGGGGTTACTGGATCGCCGCCGATGCGGACAAGATCTTCGCCTCCCCCACCACCCTCACCGGCTCCATCGGCGTGTTCGGCCTGTTTGCCACCGTCGACCAGGCCCTCTCCCAGTTCGGCATCCACAGCGACGGGGTCGGCACCACCGACTTCGTCGGCCTGGGGGTGACTCGGGCCCTGCCGCCCCACGTGGGCGAAGCCATCCAGCTCAACGTCGAGAATACCTATCAGCGCTTCCTCGGCCTGGTCAGCAAGGGCCGTGGCCTGAGCATGACGGAGGCGGAAAAAGCGGCACAAGGCCGGGTCTGGACCGGACTGGATGCCAAGGAGCTGGGACTGGTGGACGAGTTTGGCAGTCAGGATGACGCCATCGCGGCGGCGGCCGAACTCGCCAATCTGAAGGAGTGGCAAGTGACCCCCATCCTGCCCGAGGAGTCCGCCAAGGAGAAGTTCCTGCGCGAGCTGCTGGGCAGCAGCGCCCGGGCACTGGCCCCCGCCCTCAAGGGCACCATCCCGGCCCCCCTCGGCGCTAGCCTCAGCGCCCTCAACCAGGCCCTGGATCCCCTGGTGCGTTTCAACGACCCCCAGGGAACCTATGCCTGGTGCCCGGTCTGCCGTTGAGCGACCCGCTGACGACCCACCATGACAAACCGCCCCTTTCCGGGGCGGTTTTCTTTTGCGTCCCAGGTCGTCACCCGGGGATCAGAGGGGGCCCAGCAGCCCCTCACTGTGCCAGCGGTGCAGCTGGGCCAGCACCCGGGTCTCGCGATGGGTCCACTGGGGACAGCGGCCGCCGAGCAGCCATTGATTGTTGTGGAGCGCCTCCTCCATGGCGTGCCAGTCTGCGCTGAAGCCGAGCCGCTGCTCGTAGGCTTGCAGCCTGGGCTGACTGCGGCTTTCTGCCACCTGGCACAGGTAGTAGAGGGAGCGGATGCAGTAGGCGTCATAGTCGGGCTCCCGGGCGTTGCGATACTCCCGGGTCTCGCCGAGCAGGGCTCCCTGAGCCAGCAACTCGGCGCCACACTCTTCGCGCAGCTCCCGGGCCAGGGCATCCCTGTGGCTCTCGCCGGGCTCGACGCCGCCCCCCGGGAACATGAAGTCCCCGTTGACGCGGGAGTGCACCAGCAGCAGTTCCTCGCCCCGCAGTACCACGGCCCGCACGGTGACGCGCTCCAGCAGCCGCTCCAGCCGGGGAAAGTCCCCGTGCATCAGGCGCAGGGAGAAGGGGGACAGCTTCAGCGTATCCGGATCCTGGGTGCTCATGGACGGTAGGCCCCCGCCTTGATCTGCGCCACCAGCTCCTCGGCCCGGGCATCCAGGGTCGCCAGCTCCTCCTTGCCCAGGGTGTGATAGAGGCCAAAGCGCTTGACCGAGAGATCGCCCCCTTCCTGAAAGGCGGTGCTGACCTTGCCCCACAGGTAGGCCTCCTGATACTGCTTCTGGCCCATGTGCAGGGTGCTCAATGAGGTCAACAGCCGCGGATCCACCTCATCCCCCGCCCGGTAGAGGGAGAGACCGTGCTCCATCACCTGGATGGCCCGCCTGGGGTCCGTCTTGGCATAGATGCCCCCCAGGGCGAGCTGCAAGGCGGGCTCCTCCAGGGCCTGGGTTCCCGCCAGGGCCAGGAACTGCTGGCGCGCCTGCTCGTTGGTGTTGTTGGTCCAGTGCCAGATCAACAGGTAGGGATCCTGGGAGCCGCGGGTCTGCTCGTCGAGCCGCTCCAGCTCGGCGCCGGCAGCCAGCATCCCCTCGACCCGGCTGCTCTTGCGCTCCTTGGCGTACTTGTACTCTATGTGGGTCGAGCGTTCGATGCAGCGCAGGTAATCTTCCAGCTTGCTCATCAGCTCGTACTTGTGGCGATCGCTCCCCTCCTGCTTGAGGTAGAAGCGGGCCCGGATCACATCGGTGCGCTCATAGCGGCACCAGCCATCGTCCACCAGGTCCTGACAGAGCTCGGGGTGATTGGCACAGATGTTATGGAGGCGATCATCGTTGCAGGCAACGAGGCTGAGCCCCATGGCGAGACCAACAACGGCCCGACGTAGTGGAAAATGGGTCATGGTTTACATCTGGTTGATAACATCGACAGCCTGCTTTCGCCACCCTTGGCTAGCAAACCACTCACATATCCATTACAATGCGCGCGCCAAAAGCTGGCCGCGATTGCAGAATAATATAACGAATTATACGCCCCTACAGTGATCTGCATTTGACGAATTTCTTTTTGCTTCAACAACGTGAATGACACGGTTACGTGAAATAAAGGATCTGGTTAATGACCCACGAGCACTACTTGCAAGCGTGGCAGGAGAGCCAGGAGCTCGCCGAAGCCATGCAACCCTTGATCGGTCGCCTCTACCGCCAGCAAGGGATCGAGATCACCGTCTACGGACGCCCCCTGCAAAACGCCTCCACCATCGATATCCTCAAAGCCCACCGGGTGGTTCGCCGCCACGAAGGCCAACCCCTCCCCATCCAGCACAGTTTCCCCCTGCTTCGCGCCCTGTGCGAACTGGCCCCCAGCGCCGCCGAGATCGATCTGGGCAAACTGGCGGTCGGCTACTGGCGCGACCATGGTGACGAGGCGGGCATCGCGGATTACCTCAAGGCCAAGCTGGCCCCGGCCCTGGGCCAGGGTGCCCTGCCGGCGCCCACCGACGTGGTGCTCTACGGCTTTGGCCGCATCGGCCGCCTGCTGGCCCGGCTGCTGATCGAGCGCACCGGCGCCGCCAACGCCCTGCGCCTGCGTGCCATCGTGGTGCGGGGCGGGCGCGAGGGGGATCTGGAGAAGCGGGCCAGCCTGCTGCGCCGCGACTCGGTGCACGGCCCCTTCAACGGCTCCATCGAGGTGGACAGTGATCGCAGTGCCATCATCGCCAACGGCACCTTCATCCAGGTGATCTATGCAAACAGCCCGGCCGACATCGACTACACCGCCTACGGCATTCACGATGCGCTGATCGTCGACAACACCGGGGTCTGGCGTGATGAGGCGGGCCTGTCCGAACACCTCAAGGCCCGCGGCGCCGCCAAGGTGCTGCTGACCGCCCCGGGCAAGGGGGAGATGAAAAACGTGGTGTTCGGGGTCAACCACGCCGTGATAGGCCCGGATGACAGGATAGTCTCCGCCGCCTCCTGCACCACCAACGCCATCACCCCGGTGCTCAAGGTGATGCAGGACAAATACGGCATCGTCCACGGTCACGTGGAGACGGTCCACTCCTACACCAACGATCAGAACCTCATCGACAACTACCACAAGGGGGAGCGGCGCGGTCGCAGCGCGGCCCTCAACATGGTGATGACCAGCACGGGCGCCGCCAAGGCGGTGGCCAAGGCCCTGCCCGCGCTCAAGGGCAAGCTGACCGGCAATGCCATCCGGGTGCCCACCCCCAATGTGTCCCTGGCCATCATCAACCTGTCGCTGGAGCAGAGCACGGATCGGGAGAGCCTCAACGCCTATCTGCAGCAGGCGTCCCTGAGCTCCTCCCTGCATCGCCAGATCGACTTCAGCGCCAGCACGGAACTGGTCTCTTCCGACATGGTGGGTTCCCGTTTTGCGGGTATAGTGGACTCCCAGGCCACCATCGCCGAGGACGATCACTGCGTACTCTATGTCTGGTATGACAACGAGTTTGGCTACAGCTGCCAGGTGGTACGGGTGATGGAGAAGATGGCCGGCGTAGTCCGCCAGGATCTACCGGCATAGTCCGCCAGGATCTGCCCGCCTGAGTCAGGCATTCATTGTTTCGGGTTTGCGAGGAGAGAGAGCATGTCATTTCAACAGGTCATAGGACAGATGCCCCAGGAAGTCTACGAGCGGCTCAAGACCGCGGTTGAACTGGGCAAATGGCCCGATGGCAAGCCCCTCACCGAGGAGCAGAAGGCCACCTCGCTCCAGGCGGTGATGGCCTGGCAGGCGATGCACCTGACCAACCCGGAACACATGAATATCGGGGCGGATGGCGAAATCGTGATGAAGAGCAAGAGCGAGCTCAAGCGCCAGTATCGCGACGAGGAAGAGATCGTCCGTATCGAGATCAACCACTGAGGGCGAGCTCAAGCATCGAAGCACCGCGACGAAGCAGATATATTACAGATCGACCTCCGTCATTGAGCCTGACCCGGCAGGCCACACACGACGGCCACAGCAAAGAGGGGAGCCAATATGGCCCCCCTCTTTATCTCATTCTTCGAACACACTACCGAACCCTATAAGACTACGACTTCGTCACTGAATCGGTCAGTAACTCGTTGACCATGGCAAAGCACCGAATAAATTGAACAATCCAGGATCTTCTTTCTAGTTTGCAGGTGTTCGATGTAGTCATCCGAAAGAACACAATCCCCATCAGAGATCATCAGAATATCGGCCTTCTCGTATGCCTTAGCATCCCTGATGATCTCACAGGCACGGTTCAGCGGTGTTTCAAAGTCCGTGCCACCACCGAATCCCTGTCGCAAGAAATGGAGCAATCCAGCAGCACTGTTTTCTTCATGCATGACATATTCTCTCAACTCCCCATTGTCACCGAAGAGCACGACATGCAGAGAACGCGCCTCTTGCTGCAGGATTGCCGACACAGCCAGCAATAACGCCCTGGCTTTCAGTAGTGGTACCCCGCTCATGCTACCGGATGTATCCAGACAGGCGACCACAGGCCCTGTACGCTTTTTCTCCAACTCAAGCTGTTCACCCTGAGTCAACGAGACTCCCTGCAACTCATAGGTCATCAGGTTTTGCTCCAGAAAACGGGCATAGAACAGCGTTTCAAGCGCCTCATCTTCCAGATTGACCAACTCGGTAGGAAGCAAACGAGCCAGATCATCACTACGGTGAGTACCGTGCACCTCACTCTTGCTCGCCTTTGGGATCCGGGCCTGTTTTTTCTTCTCTTCCGAGATATAGGCCCGTCCCATCTTATGGACCAACTCCTTGATGACGCGATTTTGCTCTAACTGCCTGGCTAGTGGTTCAATATCATCGCGACATAATTTGAGATCGTGATAAGAGAAGTTGGCACCGGCACAGGCCGTCAACAAGGGCTTGGCCTTTTCATAGGTAGTATCTATACCACCTAATAACTGACCGTAACCTGCCAGCTTTTTACGGACTTCAGCAGGCAGTTCCTCGTCAACCAGCTCTGCCTCATAGGCTTTACACTCTGCCAGCTCGGCCCGAAGCGCGGCCATCACCTCCTCACTGAGAGGCTGGTTTTTAAGATGTTCTTCCTGCGCCTGCCAATCCGGTTCCAGGGCCGGATTATCCGCTAGCGAGCCATCCCAGTCCCATAATCGCCATTTGGTCGCACTCAGTTTATTCTTGACTGCAACTTTTAGCTCTTTGATGGTTCTCTCCCAATTATCACTGACTAAATTGGTTTGTGCTAAGAGGCGTTCAATCCGGCTGGCTTCTCTCCCTTTTGGCGAATGATTGACGCACTGCCGAGAAAAATCATGGCAATTCTCAAATATCAATCCATAAAAACCACGATCGCCAATATGACTCTCGGCCTTGTCAGCCACCACCTCACAGCCAACAGCTCCGTAGCTATTACAAGAGACATAAATCTTGCGACCAAGAATACTCTTGGAGGTAAAATCTGCAGGACCACAACGCCTTACCGTACCCTCGCCAATATCTGTAACTTCAATATTTGAGATCTCCCCATCACCAACATAGATACCGGAATGCTCTGCTAAGAATCCAAGATCGCTATAGAGCACGCTGCCAGGTTGTGGCGTTACCTGCTCACGAAAATTGCTGTCGATAAAATATTTTATGCCCTTTATCCCGAGCGGCATTGTAGCCGCAACACCGCTTATGCCTCGCCATAATGAGCTGGCTATTCCAGCTAGTAGACCGAACATAGTGCCCCTTATACCCAGAGATTAGCATTTATCTGCTGCAATAATAGATCAATTTTGTCTGACGCTGGTGTCTGCTCGCCTATCGGATTGTTAGCGGCCATCAGCCCGACTGACTGTAATCTAGGGCTATTGGCCTGGTCATTCCACTGCCATATATTCTCAAAGTCCCAACCCAACGAGTGTTGTAAAAGTCCTTGGTTAAATCGAGCTCCATCAACCGGTCTTCCATTTATGATGTCATCTGGAGCACTGAATTTATTGGTGCCTACACTTACATTACCCAATAACTCTGTGGTGCTGTGTGAAAAGCAAAACCCGTAAAATCTATCAGCATTGGTCGATACCACCCCCAGCGCACAGTTTTTTATTTTATTGTTCTCAGTATTTGCAGTAAAACCCGCTGACATTGAGTAAATGTTGATGCTTGATGGAATAGTGAATTTTCCAGTAATAAAGCATCTTTCTACCATGCTATTTTTGCACGTGTGAGCCACACCGCCATTTGATCGTTTACCATAATCACAATTATCTATATAAAAAAGACAGTCCATAACATCACAGCTGTCAACCAAAACTGATAGCTTGGGGTAATCATCACCTATAGAGCGCCCACGGATATAGCAGTTAGATATCTTTGATTTATTTAGACTTTGATTGGCTAGGCTGCCGATTATGACACAGCCTGTGATTTTGCAGTCACTCGCACCATTCAAAAACATAGTTTGCCCAACTTTGCAGAAACTTATATCACTACCCGTTGAGTTATTCGATAGCGAGCAATCTATCACATGTAGGTTTTTAATGACTGAGCCAGGCAAGATATTGTTGAATATGGCTTCGTTCTTGCCTCTCCCTTGAATTTTAAAACCATTGCCGTCATAACCACCCTTAAATTCAATTACAGGGAAAGTTTTCAATACAGCGAGATCGATGTCGTCTATCTGTCGGAAATAATACCCCATCTCCCCGACTCCCTTTTCCTCAAGACGACCAAAGTCGTGGAAATTTTTAATTAGAATAGGATCATCCTCTGTGCCTTTCCCTTCTAGCCCAGAAATAATACCAATGGACTTATCTCTTGAGGCTATACCAGAATTATTGATTGGAATGATCTGACTGTAATACGCTTTATCATAATTGTTTTTTGAAGAAACTTGACTAAATGGCCGCAATATATCGTGAATTAGGGTTGTTACTTTCCCTTTATTATCAATATGATTCCACAGACAATAGCGTAATAGCATTAAATCTGACAGATCAACCTCGTCTCTATCGTTGGTCAAGGCAGATACCTTCAGCAGGTGAAGAACCTTTACCAAACGCCGATCAGATAATCCCTCTCTCCGATCTTCTTTAAACAACTCGTTATGTTTTTTCCAAATATCTAAAATAGTTTCCTGAATCAACTCAGGGAGTTGTACACTCGTAACTTGTTTATCAAGTTCAGCTAACTCACCCAATTTCAATGAGGCCAAGTGTTCTAGGTGCTCACTATTTCCTAGGGTAAAAAGCTTATGTAAATTATCTTCGCTCACATAATCAACGAAGCTACGCAGCAAGAAGCGGTCATAAAGTGCTCCCAGTTCCTCCTGACCAGTCGGCAGTTCATTGGAAGCCGCGATCAGGCTGCGCAGCGGCACTTTCTGAACGGCCGCGCCATTGTGATAGATACGTTCGTTAAGAATGGTCAGCAAGGCATTGAGAATGGAGGAGCTGGCTTTAAAGATCTCATCGAGAAACGCGACCTGTGCCGATGGCAGATACCCCGCCGTATTGCGCTCAAAACGATCCTCTTTCAGCTTGGAGATGGAGAGAGGGCCAAAAATCTCCTCGGGAGTTGAAAATTTGGTCAGTAGATATTCAAAATGGCTGGATCCCTCTTTGTCATCATCCTTCAGAGCCTTGGCAACCTGGCGAGAAATAAGGCTCTTTGCCGTTCCCGGTGGGCCCACCAGCAGGATGTTCTCTCCCGCCAGCAACGAGAGCAATGCCAGCTTCATTGCCTCATCGCGCTCCACCAATCCTTCGTTAAGTTGTGCCAACAAGGCTGCCAGTTTGTGTTTGATCTCGAGCATCTGCCGTTTCATCCTTCACTCAGTCACACGCTAATTACGCCGAAAATAGATTCAAATTGAACCCACAAACACAATCTATCATGAACATCGCCAATGAGCAGGACATCAGTCATTGTTATGTGCTCTATGTTGGATGGAAAAACATTTTTTTCAGTTAGATACTGCGCCAACCATGATTCAGCCAACCACTGATCCATGAATGGATAAACAAGAGGGGAGC
>NZ_CDBT01000017.1:763-62079 GCF_000819765.1 Aeromonas bivalvium | reverse complement strand
GCTCCCCTCTTGTTTATCCGCTCCTCACCTGATCATCAGGGGGTCAGCTCACCCCGCAGGGACTGCTGCATCAGCTCGCGGATGCGCGGGGCCGGCAGATCCTGGCTCAGCAGGAAGTGCAGCTTGGTGAGCGCCGCCTCGGCTGTCATGTCAAAGCCCGAGATGACCCCGGCCCGGGAGAGGGCATTGCCGGTGGCATAGCCCCCCATGTTGACCTTGCCGTGCAGGCACTGGCTCAGGTTGACTATGATGACGCCCCGGGCAGATGCCTCGGAGAGCAGCGCCAGCATGGCCGGGTTCTGTGGCGCATTGCCCACCCCGAAGGAGAGCAGGATCAGCGCCCGCACCGGCTGTTGCAGTATGTTGGCGATCACTTCCGCCGAGATGCCCGGATAGAGGGTCACCACGCCGATGGGCTGGGGGGTGATGTCGTGCAGCACCAGGGGAGCCTGGCAAGGGGTGCCCAGCTCGCCCGCCTCCACGGAGATGGCGATCCCGGCGTTGAGCAGGGGCGGATAATTGGGGGAGTCGAAGGCGTGGAAGCCGTCGGCGTGCACCTTCTTGCTGCGGTTGCCGCGATAGAGCTGGTTGTTGAAAAACAGCGTCACCTCGTGGATCGGGTAGTTGGCCGCGATGTAGAGGGCGTTGAGCAGGTTCTGCTGGCCGTCGGAGCGCAGCTCGGCGAGCGGGATCTGGGAGCCGGTGATGATCACAGGTTTGTGCAGATCTTCGAGCATGAAGGAGAGTGCCGAGGCGGTGAACGACATGGTGTCGGTGCCGTGCAGGATCACGAAGCCGTCGTACTTGTCGTAGTTGTTCTTGATGTCCTCGGCAATACGCTGCCAGTCCGCCGGCGTCATGTCGGAGGAGTCGATGAGCGGCGCATATTCGTGAATATGGTAATCCGGCATCTCGGGCCGGTGAAACTCGGGCATCCGCGCCAGACAATCTTCCATGAAGCCCGCCATCGGCACATAACCGTGGTCGGAGCGCTGCATCCCTATGGTGCCGCCTGTGTAGGCGATGTAGATAGACTTCTTCACACCCTCTCCTCATCTGGGCTGGAAACCGGCGAATTATAGAGTTTAGCGCCGACAAAGACAGCCCGAACGGGCGGAAATCGGGGATGTATCACCTAATTATCCGCCGGCAACAAACAGATAATAATGTCAACAAACCGTAGCTTTTCGGTTACATAACCAAGAAATTTGGATGTTACTAGTGCTTTTTGCTAATATCGCCGCCGTTATCACAAAACCCACATCCGCTGCGCCCACCCAGCTGGGCCCGACAGACCCGTAATACCACCATCGGGTCGGGCAGATTTGCCCCTCTTTTTTATGACGCCAGACCGGTATGGAGCACCTTCCATGCCCTGGCCATGCGGTTTCAATCCCGGCTGAATCTGTGCGTCTTCCCGCGGGGAGACACAGCCAATCACCATGGGAGTACTCAATGTTACAACTCGATGCCTATGCCACCCTGGTGGCCGCCACCCTGGTCCTGTTGCTCGGTCGCCTGCTGGTCAACCGGGTGGAAAGATTGCGCGCCTTCAACATTCCCAAACCGGTCGCAGGGGGCCTGCTGGTCGCCCTGGTGCTGCTGACGCTGCGCTCGGCGGCCGGACTCGAGGTGAAGTTCGACACCAGTTTGCAGACCCCCTTGATGCTGGCCTTCTTCGCCTCCATCGGTCTCTCCGCCGATCTCGCCAGCCTCAAGCGGGGTGGCCGGGCCGTGTTCACCTTCCTCGGGGTGGTGACTGGCCTGCTGCTGATGCAAAACGGGCTGGGGGTGGTGCTGGCCAGCCTGATGGGGCTGGATCTGCACATGGGGCTGCTGGCGGGCTCCATCACCCTCTCCGGCGGCCACGGCACGGGCGCCGCCTGGAGCGCCACCTTCACCGACAAGTACGGGGTCCAGTCCGCCGCCGAACTGGCCATCGCCTGCGCCACCTTCGGCCTGGTGCTGGGGGGGCTCATCGGCGGCCCGGTCGCCCGCTATCTGGTCAAGAAGGTGCAGGTGCCCGGTGAGGAGCACAACCTGGACGAGGTGCCCCAGGGCTTCGAGATGCCGGAGACGGAGCGGCGCATCACCACCTTCAGCCTGGTCGAGACCCTGGCGCTGATCGCCATCAGCCTCAAGGGGGGCGAACTGCTCTCCCAGGGGCTGCTCGGCTCCGCCTTCGAGCTGCCGGTGTTCGTCTGCGTGCTGTTTGTCGGGGTGCTGCTGCGCAACGTCCTGACCCTGCTCAACTGGCACGAGGTGAGCGATCGGGAGGTCTCCCTGCTCGGCAACGTCAGCCTGTCGCTCTTCCTGGCCATGGCGCTGATGAGCCTGAAACTGTGGGATCTGGCGAGCCTGGCCCTGCCCATCTTCGTGCTGCTGGTGACCCAGACCCTGGCCATGGCCCTCTACGCCATCTTCGTCACCTTCCGGGTGATGGGCCGCAATTACGACGCCGCCGTGCTGGCCGCCGGCCACTGCGGCTTCGGCCTGGGGGCCACCCCGACGGCGATTGCCAACATGCAGGCGGTCACCATGCGCTTTGGCCCCTCCCACCTGGCCTTCCTGGTGGTGCCCATGGTGGGGGCCTTCTTCATCGACATCATCAACGCCATGGTGATCAAGCTGTTCATGGCGATGCCCTTCCTTTCCTGAGGCCAGGGCCGCTGCGTCCACAAAAAAACCGCAAGCCAGAGGCTTGCGGTTTTTTTGTTGTCCGGCACCGGGTGCCTGCTTATTTGCACGCCTCGCTGGAGGCGGAGTTGAGGTAGCTCACCTCCCCCTTGGGCGCGTAGTCGGCCGCCTGGATCACCTGCTTGGCGGCGAGGAAATCCTTGAGCACGGCGGCATCCACCAGACCGGCATTGACGGTGTCTATCTTGGGATAGCCATCGCCACCGGCGGCGCTGAAGCTCGGGATGGTGAAGCTGTACTGGGCGCCGGCATCGAACGGCTTGCCGCCGATGCTGGTGATGCTGACCGACTTGGCCTGGCAGTCCACCGCCATCTCTATCCCGCCAAACTGGGCATAGCCCCCGGTGTTGCCGGTTTTGGTGGCCACCTGACCCAGATAGCTCACCAGCTCGCTGCCCGGCATCACGGCCTTGTTGACCGTGTTGCCGAACGGATGCACGGTCAGCACGTCGCGATAGGAGATGTCCCCGGCCTGGATGGAGGCGCGCACCCCGCCCGAGTTGACGATGCCAAAGTCGGTGCGCAGGGTCTGCGCGGTGGCCGTGGTGATGAGGCGACCCAGGTTGGTCTGCCTGTTGCGCACATTGGCGCGCTCCCCATCGAGCAGGCCGTCGGTGGATGCGATCACCACTCCCAGCTCCTGGGCTCCCTTGTCCTGGTAGACCTGCAACACCCCTTCCAGGGCCGGATCCCGCACTATCTCCTCCTGGATGAAGGCGCCTTGCTCGTCCTTGAGGTTGACCGGGATCAGCTCGTAGCTGGTGAGGGTGAAGTTGCCATCCTGGTAGTCAAACTGGGCGCGCCCCACATACTTGCCCCACTCGTGGGCCTGCATGATCCAGGTGCCATTTTGTTGATCAGGCTGGCAATCGTCACCGGGCTTGAAGTCGGCATACTGGTTCGCCACCCCGGTCTCCATGCAGACCGGATTCTGGGAGTGGCCGCCAATGATGGCATCCAGCTTGCCTGCGGGCAGCTGACGGGCCATCTCCACGTCCCCGGGAGCATTGCTGCCGTGGGCGCCATCGGCGTAGTGACCCATGTGGGTAATCGCGAAGATGACATCGGCCGAATTGCCCTGCTTGATGCCGTCTATTACCCGCTCCACTTCCACCTTGGGATCGCGAAATTCCAGGTTGAGCACATTATTGGGATCCACCAGCTGGGCGGTATCTTCCGTGGTCAGGCCAATAACGGCGACCCGCAGACCATTTTTCAGTTTGAATATCTTGTAGGGATCGAAATAACGCTGGCCTGTCTTCTTGTCATATATGTTGGCCGAGACCATGGGGAATTTGGCCCATTGCCGCTGCAGTTCGAGAATATCGAGGGGATTATCGAATTCATGGTTTCCGACCGCCATGGCGTCATAACCGATATGGTTCATGGCAATAAAGTCCGGCTCGGCATTTTGCAGATCCGACTCGGGCACACCGGTATTCACGTCCCCGCCCGACAGCACCAGCACCTCGCTGTCGGCGGCCTTGGCTTCGGCTCTCAGCCGGTCGACCAGGGTCTTCTGGGCCGCCATGCCATATTCGCCATCCTCGTTGTGCCAGAAGCGACCATGAGTATCATTGGTATGCAGCACGGTGAGCTTGCACACATTCTCGACACAGGGCTCGCTCTCATTCTTGGAGGTATTGCAGCCCGTCATCGCTGCCAACACGGCCAATGCCAGGGTTCCCTTTATCAAATTATGTTTCATTCCTTCACACCTTGATTTTGTTAGTATTCAGCCTGACCATTCCAGTCTTGGTCGCGGGCAATATATCAACCTTTGATATCCAATCGGCATCCTGGCTGAAAAAAATGACATAAGTGTGATCCGGCATTATTTCCCATTCGAACAATCGAGCGGGAAAACGTTTATCTTCGTTTGATGCTATCCCCGGCCGATATAAGATGCTCTGCCCCGCTGGCCCTGAGTGTGCAATAATGCGGCCCCATCCCAGTGGAGCAACCCATGGCCAAATACGACAGACCCTCCCCCGAGACCCAGCAGGCGGCCCTCAAGGTGGCCCGCGCCAATCAGAAGCCGGGACAGACCAAGGAGCAGACCCAGCTCATCGCCCAGGGCATCCAGAAGGGGATCGAGGAGTACAAGAAGCAGATGAAGGCCCGTGCCCGGGAGGCCAATCGCCTGAAGAAGCAGCAGAGCCGCGGCGCACCATCCCCCCATCCCGAGCAGGAGCAAGAGGTCGAGGTGATCGAGGTGAGTCGCCAGCATCCCCTGCCCTGGCTGCTGCTGGCCTTGAGCTGGCTGGGCTTCGCCGCCTGGCACTGGCTGACCTGATCCCTGGCGATGCGCAAACCTTTGCCTGGGATCCCCCTCACAGGGCCAAGCTGCCGGGCTGGTCAAGGCGCCATGGCACTGGTTAAATCCCGCCCCTCACCCAGACCCGTCCCCTTACTCATCCACAGGAGTGCACCATGAATCCGGCTCCCCTCTATCTGCTGGCCCCCCTGACGCTCTTTATCGTCACCCTGGTGCTCTATCGCATCTCGCCGCTGCGCGCCGTGGCCTCGGGCAGTGCCCGCTGGTTCATCCTGCCCGCCTTCACCCTCTTCATCCTGCTCATCGTCATCAACAACGCCGCCAACCCGGCCCTGCGCAGCCCAGGATTTCACTGGCTGATGCCGGGACTCGGCTTCGCCCTGTGCCTCTTCCCCGCCCTGCCCAAGGCGCTGGTACCGCGCCTGGCGATCAAGGAGGGGGCCTTCGCGGCCCTTGGCCTGATGCTGATGAGCCTGGCCATGGTCTACTGACAGCATGGATTGACCCGTTTTTCATAGCGGAAGAGGCGCTCTGTGACGGGCACCTCTTGTACAAACCCTGGCCGATGGGCATCTTGGTGAGAGGATCGCCAGCCAGGAGGCCAGATGCACAACCCGCCTGATTTCATGGCGCAGTGGGATTACCAGGATCCCGCCGCCAGCGCCCAGCGTTTTCAAACTCTGCTGGCCGAGGCCCACACCGCCGACCTGCAGTACGAGCTGGAGCTGCTCACCCAGCTAGCCCGCACCCATTCCCTGCAACGCCAGTTTGCCCAGGCGCACCAGCTGCTCGACCAGATAGAGCCCCGCCTCACCGATGCCACCCCCCGCGCGCGCCTGCGCACCCTGCTGGAGCGCGGCCGCACCTTCAACTCCGCCGGCGACAAGGCCAGTGCCAGGACACTGTTTGAACAGGCCTGGCAACAGGGGCTCAGGCACAAGGAGTTTTATCTCGCCATCGATGCGGCCCACATGGTGGCCATCGCCGCCCCGCTGGAGGAGCAGAGCCGCTGGCACCAGCTGGCGATGGAGCTGGCGGAACGCAGTACCGATCCCAAGGTGCGCGGCTGGCTCGCCACCCTTTACAACAATCAGGGCTGGACCCAGTTCGAACTGGGCCGCCTGGAAGAGGCCAGCCAGTGCCAGCAAAAATGCCTGGCCTGGCACCAGCTGCACAACAATCCGGCCAAGGCCTTCATCGCCCGCTGGAGTCTGGCCCGCATCCAGCGAGCCCGGGGCCTGCATCAGGAGGCGCTGGCCGATCTGACCCAGTTGCAGGTGGACATGGCCGCAGCCGGTGCTCCCGAGGATGGCTATCTGTTCGAAGAGCTGGGGGAAAATGCGCTGGCACTCGATGATCCGGCCGCGGCCGAATACTTCGCCCGCGCCTGGTTTTTGCTGTCGCAAGATGGCTGGCTCAAGGCCAACGAAGCAGAGCGGCTGAACCGGCTCAAGCGGCTGGGCAAGCTCTAAACCACGTTTACAGCAGCAGCGGGGCGGCCAGTTGGCCGCCCCGTTCACCTCCCAAGGATGACGAATCATGGCCGCCCTGGGGATATTGCCGTTACTTATACCCGGCTCGCCTCTTCCCAGCTCTGTTTCTTGCGATAGATGGTGGAGGGACTGATCTCCAGCAGGGCCGCCGCCTTGGGAATATTGCCGTCGCAGCTGGCGATGGCCTGCTCTATGGTCTCCTTCTCCACCAGCCAGAGCGGACGGATCGGGGCATTTGCCTGGGCGGGGGCAACGCCGCCGGTCGCGGTGGCCAGGGCGGCGCCGGCCTGCAGGCTGCGCCCTCCGTTGAGGGGGGGCGGTAGTATGGCCGAGCTCACCAGCTCGCTGTCGTTGAGCACCACTATGTTGCGCACCACGTTTTGCAGCTCGCGCACGTTGCCGGGCCAGGGATAATCGAGCAGCACCCGCGCCGCCTCGGCGTCGAAATCCTTGAAGCGCTTGTTCTCTTCCCTGGCGTAGTTCTGCAGCAGGTTGCGCGCCAGCAGCAGTATGTCCTCGCCACGCTCGCGCAGGGGGGGCAGGCTGAGGGGGATCACGTGGAGTCGATAGTAGAGATCCTCGCGAAAACGCCCCGCCTTCACCTCCGCCAGGGGATCCCGGTTGGTGGCGCAGACGAAGCGCACATCCACCGTCTCCAGCTTGCCGCTGCCGACCCGTTGCAGGGTGCCGGTCTGGATGAAGCGCAGCAGCTTGCTTTGCAAGTCGAGATCCATCTCGCAGATCTCATCCAGAAACAGGGTACCGCCATCGGCCAGGCTGGCGGCCCCCTTGCGATCCCCCTGGGCCCCGGTAAACGACCCCTTCACGTGGCCGAAGATCTCGCTCTCCATCAAGTCATGGGGAATGGCGGCACAGTTGAGGGCGATGAAGGGGCGCTCGCTGCGGGGGCTGCACTGGTGAATGGCCTCGGCGCACACCTCCTTGCCGGTGCCGCTCTCCCCGGTGATGAACACGGTCGCCTTGCTCGGCGCCGCGCTCTCTATGATGCGATAGACCGCCTGCATCGGCAGGGAAGCGCCGATGAAACCGGCGAAGGAGCTGCGCTCGAAGTTCTCCCGGTATTGGGCCACCAGGAAGCTGAGCTGCTGATGGTTGACGGCGTTGCGCACCGTGGCGCACAGTCGCTTGCCATCGAAGGGCTTGGTCAGAAAATCGAACGCCCCCAGCCGCATCGCCTCCACCGCCACGTCCACCGAGCCGTGCGCCGTGATCACCACCACGGCGCTGGGCAGCTGCTGCTCGGTGATCTGCTGCAAGATGTCCATCCCGGACATGTCCGGCAGCTCCAGATCGAGCAGCACCACGGTCGGCGGCTGGGCCAGCATCAACTCGATGGCTCGCTGCCCGCAGTCGGCGGACATGACTTCATACCCCTCCTGACGCAGGTACTGTTCGTAGACCACGGCCAGGCTGCGGGTGTCTTCCACCAGCAGTACGCGAGGTTTGTTTTCCGCCACGGCGATTCATCCTTGCGATTGATTTGCTTGTTTATTTTGCTGGGCTATCGCCATGGACTCAAGCCTGCGATCGCCTCTTTCTTGTACTCTGTCCGGCAAGCACCCGTAAAAACGGCTCCCGAAGGAGCCGTTTCACATCTCAGCCGTCGCCTTACTGCTTGGCAGCGGCGTCCGCCTTGGCGGCATCCCCTTCGGCGGCAGGCGCTTCGATGGCGAGCAGCTCGACATCGAATTCCAGCACGGCATTGGCCGGGATGGAGCCGGCACCATGCTCGCCATAGGCCAGCTTGGAGGGCAGGAAGAACTTGAACTTGGAGCCAACAGGCATCAGTTGAACGCCTTCGGTCCAGCCCGGGATCACCTGGTTGAGCGGGAAGGTGGCCGGCTCGCCACGATCGACGGAGCTGTCAAACTTGGTGCCGTCGATCAGGGTCCCCGTGTAGTGCACCTTGACCACGTCGGTGGCCTTGGGCTTGGCGCCGTCGCCCATCTTCTCGACCTGATACTGCAGGCCGGATTCGGTGCTCTTCACCCCTTCTTTCTTGGCGTTGGCGGCCAGGAACTCTTCACCCTTCTTCAGGTTCTCCTCGGCGTCCTTGTCGGCCTTGGCCTTGGTCAGCTCGTTGATCTTGGCATCATAGGCCTGCAGTACCTTCTGGATCTCTTCATCCTTCATGTCTGCCTTCTTGTCCAGACCGTCGGTCACCCCCTTGAGGATGACGGCGTTGTCCAGCTTGATACCGAGCTCTTGCTGACGCTCCAGGGTGTTGGCGATATAGCGACCCATGGAGAGGCCAATTGCATAACCAGATTGCTCTTCAAAGCTCTTGGCATCCGCCTTGGGCGCCTCTGCCGGCTGGCTGGCTTCTGCCTTGACCTCTGCGGTGTTGGTTGCAGCAGGTTTCTCATCTTTTTGGCAAGCAGTCAGACCTACGGCAACCGCCGCGGCCAGCAGGGACACCTTCAGAAAATTGTTCATCAGTTTCTCCAAAACTCTAAATACCGCTCTCGGTTCCTTCGTGAAATGAGAGGTTTATCGTGATAAGCGCCTTATACTAACGCCGGGATCCCAGGTAACGAAAGCATGAGACAGGAAAAATGATAAAAAGTGCCATTTATCTGATCGGGGTTTGTCTGATACTGACCGGCTGCAATTCCGAGTCTGCCTCGGATCGCCAGATCCCCCTCTCCAGCGCCGGTGCGGTGAGCGCCGATCTGAGCCAAGATGGCAAGCTGGCACTGGTCTCCAGCATAGAGCAGGGCACCCTGGCCTGGGATCTGGAACACGATCGGCAGTTGTGGCGCTGGCGCCTGTCGGACAAGCCGCAGGAGCAGGTCTTCATCACCCGCTTCGGCCCGGGGGCGAGCCATGCGGTGATCGCGAGCCTGGAGACCTTTGCCATTTGGCGACTGGATAATGGCCAGGCCGAGGGCTACTACTCCCTGCCCGAATCCAAACTGCGCGACATCGCCATCTCGAGCGACGGCCGCGCCGTGCTGATCGGCCGCGAGGATGGCAAGGCCGAGCTGGTGGACACCCAGAGCGGGCGCCGGATACAGTTTCTCGGCCACAGCGAGCAGGTCAACAGCGTGGATCTCTCCCCCAATGGCCGCTACGCCCTGACCGGCGGCAACGACTACAGCGCCTACCTGTGGGATACCCAGAGCGGCCAAGTGCTGCACCGCTTCAATCACCAGGGTCGGGTGGTGATGGTGCGCCTGGACGAATCTGGCCGCTACGCCTTCACCGCCGACAGCCGCAGCGGCCGCATCTGGGATCTGGTCAGCGGCAAGGAGCTGAGCCGCCTCGACAAGTCATCCCGCTTCGAGGTCTACACCAGCGCCCGCTTCGCCAACCAGGGCAACTGGCTGATCACGGGCGCCCCGTCGCGCAAGCTCACCCTGTGGCGAGTCAAGGATGGCAAGGCCCTGGCCAACTGGCAGGTGGCCCCCCGCCCCGGGGTCAAACCCCCTAGCGCAGTGGTGTACGCCGCCGCTTTGCGCGACAATGGCCACCTCGTCAGCGCCAGCTCCAGCGGCCTGGCGGAAATCTGGACCATCAAGTAAGGACCTAAAGGCCCATGAGTCAGCAACTTAACGATCGCATCGAGACCCTGGAAAGCCGCCTCGCCTTCGCCGAATACACGGTGGAGCAGCTCAATGACGAGGTCACCACCCAGGGCCGCGAGCTGGATCGACTCAAGCACCAGATCCAGCTGCTGGTAGATAAACTGCAGGGCGTGCAGCCAAGCCAGATCGCCAGCATGGCCGAAGAGACGCCGCCGCCCCACTACTGAGCCCGTCCCTTCGCCCCATAAAAAAACCCGCGACAGTCGCGGGTTTTTTTATCATGGGGTCAGGCCCGGGGATCAGTGCTGGTGGCCCTTGCTGCCGCAACCGCCACCACCGCAGCAACCGCCCTGCTCCTCGGCGTCATCATGGCTGTGGCCATGGTGACCGCCGCCACAGCAGCCGCCCTCGTGATCATGGTCGTGATCATGGTGATGACCGTGGTCATGGCCACAGCCACCGGCACCGTGCACATGGCCGTGCGCCAGCTCTTCTGCGGTCGCGGCACGCACCTCTTTGACTTCCACCTTGAACGCCAGGGTCACGCCGGCCAGCGGGTGGTTGCCATCGACCTTGACGAAGGATTCGGAGACTTCCACCACGGTCACCGGGCGGTGGCCATCGTCGGTCTCGGCGACGAACGTATCCCCTTCGGACACTTCCATGCCGTCGAACAGTTCGCCCGGCACTTCTTGTACCAGGGTCTCGTCGTATTCACCGTAAGCCTGGGCCGGGGCCAGGGTCACTTCGAAGGCATCGCCCACACTGCGCCCTTCCAGCTCGGCCTCGAGGCCGGAGACCAGATAGCGAGTGCCATGCAGATAGACCAGAGGCTCCTTGCCGATGGTGCTGTCGATGACTTCACCGTGCTCGTCGGTGACCGTGTATTCCAGCGTAACTACGCTCAGGGGAGCTACTTTCATGTCAGTGATCCTGCGAATGAGAGAAAAAACCGCCCCAGAATACCCTAAAATGCGGGGCAAGCATATGGCGCGACCCGAGCCCGTCCCTGAGATGCACCGCCGGCAGCGTCATCATTCCGGCCGAAAGACGCCGATCACCTGCTCGGCCTGGCGGCTCGCCTCGGCCACCGCCTCCTGGGTCTGCACCTGGGTATCGCCACACTGGACGCAGGTCACCTTCTCGACTCCATGCTCCAGATACAGCATCATGGTGTCCATTTTGCCGCACGCCGGGCATGTCGCCCCGGCAATGAAGCGTTTTTTACGTCTGGTTTCCATTTTTGTTACCTCCGGGCAGCATCATATCAGGATTTACTCATGCATCACGCCATCGAATGTCAGCATTTTTCCCCCCGCTACCTGCACGCCGGTGCCCGCAAGCGAGCCCCCATGGGCCAGTTGCTGCATCTGGTTCAGGGTGCGGCCCTGCTGCGCCTTGGCCAGCATGAGCTGCTGCTCCCCGCCGGCAGCGCCTTCTGGCTGCCGGCCGAGGCACTGGCGGCCTTCACCCCCCTGGCCGGTTGCCGCTATGTCCGCGTACGCTGCTCCCTGCGTCTGCCCCAGCCGAGCCAGGCGGGCTGGCTGACACCCGGCCCCCTGCTCAGCTGTCTGCTGGAGAGCCTGACCGACTGGCAGCGGCCACGGGAGTGGCAGGGCCCCTATGGTCAGCGCCTGCAGGTGATCCACGATGAGCTGCTGCACCATGCGCTCCAGCCTCAGGCCCATGACGCACTGCAGCTGGCCTGGCAGGCCCTGGCCCGGGGCGAGGAAGGGACCGAGGTCAGCTGGAACCGGCTGGGCGGCGCCCTGGTCGATGCCGATGCCCTCGTCAGCCAGTGGCAGCTGGTACAGGCCCTGCGCCTGCTCAAGGGGGGCAACAAGGCTGACACCCTCCCCGGCAAGCTGGGTCTGACCCCGGCGGCGCTGGAGCAGGCCAGCCTGCGCTGGCTGGGCTGCCCCCTCGCCGACAGTCTGGCTGGATGAGGAGGATCCCTGGCCGCCACCAGGGAAGATTACAGATTTTCCGAGTGCGGTCGCTAACAGTGCAGGGCCGCCTTGAATGAACCCGGGTCCGCACCGTTTTGCCCTTATTCTCTCGACCACAGGATTTTTGCCATGAAAAGCAAGGCCAACCAATCCCAGGGGATGTTGCTGTTTCACCTCGCCGCCCGACAGTCATTCGCCATCGGCACCCTCAAGGTGAAGGAGATAGTGCCCTATACCCGATTGACCGCCCTGCCCCACGCACATCCGACCGTGCTCGGCGCCGCCAACATGCGCGGCACCACCATTCCCGTCATCGACATGGCGATGGCGGTGGGCTATCGACGCATCAGCGAAGAGGAGATGGCGAACTGCTTCATCATCATCACCGACTGCCGTCGTACCCTGGTGGGCTTTCTGGTCCGTGGCATCGACAAGATCACCGAGTGCAACTGGCGCGACATAGAACCCCCTCCCGCGGCCCTTGGCAGCAATGTGTTCGTGACCGGGGTGACCCGGGTGGGCGATCAGCTGATCCAGCTGCTCGATGTGGAACTGATCCTGTCGCGGGTCTATCCGGACGACCCCAGCCACCTCTATCCCGTGCTGACCGACGTGCAGCGCGAGCGCATCAAGCCGATGCGGATCCTGCTGGTGGACGACTCAGCGGTAGCCCGCAAGCAGCTCACCGCCGCCCTGGACTACATCAACATCCCCTATGAGGTGTGCACCAATGGCCGGGATGCTCTGACCCTGATGCAGGAGCGCGCCAGCCGGGGCACCCCCATCGACATTCTGGTGAGCGACATAGAGATGCCGGGACTCGATGGCTACGAACTGGCGTTCGAGGCCCAGAATGATGCCCGTCTGGCCCGGGCCTACATCATCCTGCATACCTCGCTGTCGAGCGAGATCAGCGTCGAGCAGGCCCATCAAGTCGGTGCCCACGAGGCGCTCACCAAATTCGAGGCCAATGAACTGGTCCAGGCCATGTTGCGCGGCGCCGAGCATCATGACAGCCTGGTGAGCCAACCCTGAAGCGACCGGGATCAAAATGCTGACCGAGAGTCATTTTCGCGCCCCCTGGTGGGCCCGCAACCCCCACCTGCAGACCATATTGCCCAAGTGGCTGCGCCGCCGGCCAGCGCGCTACATCGCCGAGCGTTTCGAGCTGGCGGACGGCGACTTCGTCGATCTCGCCTGGAGCGGCCCCATCAGCCCGGACACTCGTCCGCTCATCGTGCTGTTTCACGGGCTGGAGGGCAGCGTGGAGTCCCACTATGCCCGCGGCATGCTGCAACACCTGCAACGTCGGGGCGACCAGGCGGTGCTGATGCACTTTCGCGGCTGCAGCGGCGAGCCCAACCGCCATCTGGGGGCGTATCACTCCGGCGCCATCGAAGATGCCCAGGCACTGATCACCGAGCTTGCCCGTCGCTTCCCGGGCAAACCGCTGCTGGCGGTGGGTTACTCCCTGGGGGGCAACATGCTGGTCAATCTGCTGGCCCGGGCCTGTCCCCCCGCCCTCAAGGCGGCGGCCGTGGTCTCGGCCCCCATGCGGCTCGATGCCTGCTCGCACCGGATCAATCAGGGCTTTTCCAGGGTCTATCAGCGCTACCTGCTCGGCACCATGCGCGCCCACCTGCTGCGCAAGCTGGCGTGCCATCCCCAGGCCGGCGCCCCGTTTCTTCCCCGAGACATCAAGGCCATTCGCACCCTGCACGAGTTCGACCAGAGGGTGACGGCTCCCCTGCACGGATTCGACAGCGCCGAGCACTACTATCAGATCTGCTCCGGGCTGCCGCTGCTGGCCCGGATCCCGGTGCCGACCCTGATCCTCCACGCCGCCGATGATCCCTTCATGACCCGGGAAGTGATCCCGCGCCCGGAGCAGCTCTCACCCCAGGTACGCTATGAACTGAGCCAGCAAGGCGGTCATGTGGGCTTCGTCTATGGTCCCCCCTGGCGGCCGCGCTTCTGGCTGGAGGAGCGGCTCGGCCAGTGGCTCGACGAGCAGGGTCAGGCCGCCCCATAACTGTCTCGCCCCTGCTCCTTGACCCGATAGAGGGCCTCGTCGGTGCGCTGCAGCAGCATGGTCAGCGTCTCTCCCGCTTGCCACTGGGCGATGCCCTGGCTCAGGGTGAGATGGGGCGCCACCTCTGACCCTGCGTGGGGCAGTGCCCGGGCCGCCAGGGTCTCGCGGATGCGCCTTGCCACCTGCAGGCCGCCAGCCTTGTCCGTCTCCTGCAGCAGCACCACGAACTCCTCCCCCCCGTAGCGGGCCACCAGATCGCCGGGTTCCCGCACGCTCTCCTCCAGGCACTCGGCCACCAGGATCAGGCACTCATCCCCGGCCTGATGGCCGTAGTGATCGTTGTAACGCTTGAAAAAATCCACATCGAGCAGGATCAGGGTCAGCGGCATCTCCAGGGTCACCCCCTGGGCGATGGCCCGTTTGCATACCTGATCGAAGTGACGGCGATTGGCCAGCCCGGTGAGGGGATCCTGGTGAGCCAGGGCATCGAGTCGCTGCAGCATCAGCCGCTGTTCATGCTCCCGGTTGACGGCCAGCACGAACCAGTTCTTGAGCATGCGCCGCCCCGTCTCCAGCACCACCAGCAACACCAGCAAGGACGCGACGAATGCCAGGGGAGAGGCCACCGTCTTGAGCAGCAGCATGCTGGCGAAGCCGAGCAGGATAGGCAGGCAGAAGCCGTAGAGGGCCCGGCTCACGGGGTAGAGGGCGATGAGCCCCAGCAGCAGCAAGGTGGCCGCCAGGGCGGGTTCCAGCACACTCCTGCCCGGCAGCTCGCTCTTGAGCAGGGCGTAGATGACGCCAGCCCAGAGGCAGCCCCATATGAGCGCCAATATGCCGACACTCTGGTGCCAGCGCGGCAAGGACAAGTGGCGCAACCAGAGCCAGATCGCGGGCTGCAACAACAGCAGCAAGACTATCAGCCAGAGCTGGGCACTCAATTGCCAGGGCAGCGCATGCTCGACCAGCAGGTGCATCTCCTGCATCACCCGTACGTGAAAGAGCAGGAAGAGGGCGATGAGCAGCTGCACCCCCCAGATCCAGAAGGTCCCCTTTCTCAACGCATCACGGCCGGCCTGCTCGAGCAGGCGTTGCAACTGAGGTGAATGACGACGACTGGACAATAGCGGCATAAGCCCTCCCCATGGACGAAAAACAGTTTGCAGCGCAGCCCCCCTGAATCGACAATGACGCATTCCCCTTCGAGAGCATACCCATGATCATTCCCTGGCAGAGCCTGGAGCCCGATACCCTGCAACGGCTTGTTGAGCAATTTGTGTTGATGGAGGGTACCGATTATGGCGAGCAGGAGTCCACTCTTGCCGACAAGGTTGAGACGGTTCTCACCCAATTGCGCCAGGGAGTGGCGGTGATCGTCTACAGCGAGCTGCACGAAAGCGTGAACATAGTGCCCGCCGATCGCTTCGATTCATCGTGGACAGAGAGCCCTTAACCGGTACATTCTCCCTATCGATCCAGACGGACAACCCCTGCTGCGCGGGGGCAACAGCAAGGAAACAGACCCCAATGTCGGCCAAGCACCCCATCATAGCGGTCACCGGTTCATCCGGTGCAGGTACCTCCACCACCACCAATGCCTTTCGCTCCATGTTCCACCAGCTCGGCTACCAGGCGGCGGTGATCGAGGGCGACAGCTTTCATCGCTACACCCGTCCCGAGATGGACGTCGCCATTCGCAAGGCGCGGGAACAGGGGCGCCACATCAGCTATTTCGGCCCGGAGGCGAACGACTTCGCCCTGCTCGAATCCTTCTTCCAGCGCTACGGCCAGGATGGGACCGGCCAGTACCGCCGTTATCTGCACTCGTTCGATGAGGCCGTCCCCTTCAACCAGATGCCGGGCACCTTCACCCCCTGGCAGGATCTGGCCAGCGAGACGGACCTGATGTTCTACGAGGGGCTGCACGGCGGCGTGGTCACGGCGGATCACAACGTGGCCCGCCACGTCGACTTTCTCATCGGCGTGGTGCCCATCGTCAACCTGGAGTGGATCCAGAAGCTCATCCGCGATACCTCGGAGCGCGGCCACTCCCGCGAGGCGGTGGCGGACTCCATCGTGCGTTCCATGGACGACTACATCAACTTCATCACCCCGCAGTTCTCGCGCACCCATATCAACTTCCAGCGGGTGCCGACCGTAGACACCTCCAACCCCTTCAGTGCCAAGGTGATACCCAGCCTGGACGAGAGCATGCTGGTGATCCGTTTTCGCGGCATCAAGAACGTCGATTTCCCCTATCTGCTGTCGATGATCGATGGCGCATTCATGTCCCGAATGAATACCATTGTAGTCCCCGGGGGCAAGATGGGCTTCGCGATGGAGCTGATCCTGCGCCCCCTCATCCAGCAACTGATCGAAACCGGCAAGATCACCTGACCCGAGGCGACCCCCATGCGCACTATCTTGAGAACCCCCTGGCCACTCCTGCTGCTTGGACTGGTTGGCTTGCTCGGCGGCTGCAGCAGTGGCCACCAGGCCCCCGTGATCGACATGGGCACCCAGGTGACCCGTCCGGCCGAGCAGTGGCCCTTCCCGGCCCAGCCCCGCTACGCCCTGGCCGAGCAGTACCAGTATTCGGGGGCGAGCGCCGAAGGCTGGCTCGCTCCCCTGCAACAGGCGGTGGCGCTATATCTCGATGGCAAGGGCTGGCGCAGCGCCCCCCTCGATGAGGCCGATATCTGGGTGGCGATCGGCGTCGCCGGCGCCCAGGACATCAGCGACGAGGCGCTGTTCGCCCGCCTCGGCATGAATCCTGGGGTACAGGCCAGGGCTGGCGCCCGCAAGGGGACCCTCGCCATCATCATGCTGGATCGCCAGCGGCAACAATCGGCCTGGAGCAGCGTCATCCAGCTCACCACGGATCAGGCCATTGCCGAATCACAGCGGGCGGCCTTCAGCCAGGAGCTGGTCGACAAGATGCTCCGCACCCTGCCCTGAGCCCGCATCCAGCCCCCGCAAATGACAAAGGCCTGCATGGTGCAGGCCTTTGTCCGTGCTGATAGCCGTTACAGCCGGGTACAGTTGAGCAGGGTGACCCCCTTCTGGGTCAGGGTCAGCTGATCCCCCTGGATCCAGAACATGGTGACCCCGTCCGAATAGCGGGCACTCTCTTTCTCGGATTCGACCCGGCCCAGCTTCTGGTAGACCCCGTTCAGGGGAAATTGCACCATGTCGGCCTGGGGGTCATAGGTCACCGCCAACATCTCTTCACCACACTGATACTGGTTATATTGGTACTGGGTCGGTTGCGGCGAGCTACAGGCTGCCAGTCCCAACACGGGGATCAGAGCGACTAGTTTCTTCATTGCACTTTCCTTTTGTGATGACGAGAGAAGCGGGTTATCAGGCCTCAATGATTTGATAACTATGGGTAATTTCGACAGCTTTTTCCAGCATCAGGGAGACGGAGCAGTACTTCTCCATGGAGAGGGCGACGGCGCGAGCCACCTGTTTCTCGGCCAGCCCCTGGCCCGTGACCACGAAGTTCAAGTGGATCTTCTCAAACACCCTGGGCACAGTCTCGGCCCGCTCCCCCGAGAGATCCACATGGCAGGCGCTCACGTTCTGGCGTGCCTTCTCCAGGATGGAGACCACATCGATGGAGCTGCAACCACCCACCGCCAGCAGGATCAACTCCATCGGACTGGCCCCCTCACCCGGGTTGGCGCCGTCGAGGATCAGCTGGTGACCAGACTCGCTGTGACCCACAAACTTCATCCCTTCAACCCAGTTGACCTTGGCTTTCATCTTCATTACCTCATGCATGATACGAGTGTCCCGGCGGACGCGATGCCATAGCATACCCCAGCCGAGGCCGTCCCTGCACCCGGCCGAGGCGTCGACATCACCACAAGCCAGCGCAGGCTAGATCAAAATCAAGGTTTGTGGCGGCCAAGTTCCCTAGAATGCCCTGTCCAGTGCGGTAGCCAGCGCCCAAAGGAGGCCCTAAGCCTTGTCAGCACCGGCAAAGGCTCTTATCCTACTGCGACTGACACAAGGAATGGCAAGATTGGCAGCTTGCACGGACGCACGAGTCCATAAAAAGACACTACAGAGGAAATCTCATGGTCATTGGCAAACCGCAAAGCGATCCCACCCTGGAATGGTTCTTGTCGCACTGCCACATTCATAAGTATCCCGCCAAGAGCACCCTTATCCATGCGGGTGAAAAAGCGGAGACCCTCTATTACATCGTCAAGGGTACGGTGGCCGTCCTCATCAAGGACGATGAAGGCAAAGAGATGATCCTCTCCTATCTCAACCAGGGGGACTTCCTCGGCGAGATGGGCATGTTTGAAGAGAACGACAACCCGGAGCGCAGCGCCTGGGTGCGCGCCAAGGGTGCCTGCGAAGTCGCCGAGATCTCCTACAAGAAGTTTCGTCAGCTGATCCAGGTCAATCCCGAGATCCTGATGCGTCTCTCCGGCCAGATGGCGCTGCGCCTGCAGCACACCAGCCAGAAGGTCGGCAACCTGGCCTTCCTCGACGTGACCGGCCGGATCGCCCAGACCCTGCTCAACCTGGCCAAGCAACCGGATGCCATGACGCACCCGGATGGCATGCAGATCAAGATCACCCGTCAGGAGATTGGCCAGATCGTCGGCTGCTCCCGGGAAACCGTCGGCCGCATTCTCAAGATGCTGGAAGAGCAGGAGCTCATCTCGGCCCACGGCAAGACCATAGTGGTGTTTGGCACCCGCTGACCGCGGTCAGCCCCAGGACAAAGGCTGCCGAGGCAGCCTTTTTCGATCCGGGCGCCGCACCTGCCCGGGTCGCGCCAAGATAAAACCCGTCGGGGCCGCCCTTTTCGGCGCAATCCCCCTATAATGCCCCCCAATCAGGCTCGGCACTCCCGTCAGCCTGCCAGCCCCCTTGATCGGAACGAGAAGCCATGCACCTGCAATGTCCCCGCTGCCGTCACCCCTTGCATCTTCACCAGGCCAGCAAGGGCCGCTACTGTGATAACAAGCACCACTTCGATCCGGCGCCAGAAGGCTACCTGGACCTGATCCCCGGCAAGAAGAATCCCAAGGACAGCGACAGCCGCGCCCTGATGCGCGCCAAGCGCCACTTCCTGGAGCAGGGCCACATGCAGCCCCTGGTCGACGCCATGGCCGGCCTGCTGACCCCCCTCGGCGAGCGTGAGCTGATCCACCTCGACTGCGGCGAAGGCTACTACTGCCGCGCCCTGGCCGAGCGTCTGCCCGGTTGGGGTTTCGCCGGGGTGGATCTGGCCAAGAATGCCATCTTCGCCGCCAGCAAGGCGCAGCCCGAGGCCAGCTTCGTCATCGCCGATCCGGCCCGGGCGCCCATCATGCCGGGCACCGCCCAGCTGCTGCTGGTCAATGACCTCAGGGTCAAGACGGAACAGCTGCATGAATGGCTGGCGCCGGGCGGTTATCTGCTCCATCTGCAGCCAGGCCCCCGCCACCAGTGGCAGCTGAGGGTCAGCCTCAATCCGGTCAGCATGGAGCATCCCCTGAGCTGGCCCGCCCTGGCCGGCTTCGACCCGCTGGCACAGCAGCGCTGCCAGTTCTCCCTGACCCTGGATCAGAAGCTGCGTGGCTTCGTGCTCGAGACCAGCCGTCTCGGCTGGCGCGCCGACGCCGAGCAGCGCCACCGGTTCATCCAGCAGGGCCCGGAGCAGCTCGAGCAGGATCTGCTGCTCAGCCTGTGGCAGAAGCCGCGCTGAGACGCCCAATAAAAAAGGCCCGAACGGGCCTTTTTTTATGGTCGTGGCATCCCTGCTGCTCCCAGCAGGGGCCCTTGCGGGGATCCCGCGCAACCGTCTGGATCAGTTGCAGCTGGCAGCCCCCTGATCCAGCCAGACGGCGGCCACACCGGGCTCATCCCCACGACTCCAGTACTGGGCTTTCCAGCTGCGGCCGTTATGGGTGGTGAGATCTCCCGCGTTGTAGGCCACGGCGGCATCCCAGCCCAGTTGCACATTGCTGACCAGCTTCCACTGATCGGCACTGCGGCTCGGCTCGTTGCCCTGGGTCCAGTACTTGGCCTGCCACACCAGCCCCTGATGGCTGACCTTGTCGCCGCCGTTATAGGTGGCGCTGGCCTGCCATGCCGGCCAGTTGGCGGCATCCGGATCCGTGGCACCACAGTCACCGCCACTCACCGGGGTCACGGTGAGACGGGTGCTGGCCTGGGTGTCCAGGGCACCGTCGGTGACGGTCAGGGTCAGATCATAGGAGGTCGCCGCCTCCACCGCCGGGCCTGTCACCACCAGGGTGGCGCTGTCCTGACCGGTGGCGCTCAGGCCGGCGGGCAGGGTCCACTGATAGCTCAGGGCATCGCCGTTGGGATCGCTCGCCTGGGCCTGGATGCTCACCTGCTTGCCGGACTCGACGCTGACCGTGGCGGGCAGAGTCAGGGTCGGTGCCTGGTTGGGCTGCGGTGCCTTGTTGGTCACCACCACGCTGTCCTTGGCCGTCAATCCTTCACCATCGGTCACCGTCAATTCGAAGGTCAGGGTGACATCCGCACTGACGCCATCGAGATTGAAGCTGGCCTTGGCCTGATCGGCACCGCTCAGTGTCACCTGAGGGCCGGAAAGCTGACGCCAGCCATAGGTGAGGGTGGTCCCTTCCGGATCCCGGGAGGCGGAACCATCCAGGGTCAGGCTGGCCGGGCCGGTCACGGTCAGATCGGCCCCGGCATTGGCAATGGGCGGCTTGTTGACGGGAGCCGTGCCATCCCCGTGGCCCAGCCCTTCGTGCATGGCGTTGAGGATGTCGCCGTTATCCGAGTCGATCTCCCAGGCGAACAGACCGCCGAGCTGATTGGCCTGCACGTACTGCCCCTTGGCCTTGACCGAACGGTCGTTGTCGAAGGTGATGAGATCCCCCGTGCTCGCCTTGAACACATAGGGGGCCTCGGCCACCTCGTCATAACCCTGCTCCCAGCCGGCGCCCATGTAGTCGTTCACTATCTGGCGATAGTCCACCACGCCGTTCTCCCAGGTGCCCTTGACCGGGCCGGTGGCGGTGCCGGTGAAGGGGTTGCCCGCCTGATAGCCGCTCACCCCGGTCCAGCCACGGCCATACATGGCGGCGCCGACCACTATCTTGCCCGGGGTCACCCCCTGATCCAGCAGGGCCCTGACCCCCTTGTCCGTGGTGTACTTGGTGTCCGGATCCCAGCTTGCCGCAAACAGGTTGGTCTGGTGACCCAGCTCGGCATTGGTCCAGGCACCATTGAAGTCGTAACTCATCAGGAAGATGTGGTCCATGTACTGCTGGGCCGCCTGATAATCGACCTTGGCTATCTTGTCGCCACCGGCGCTGATGGCCGAGGTGAGCTCGTACTGGCGACCCGTCTCGGCTTCCAGCTCGTCGAGCATGGCCCGCAGCTCCTGCATCAGGGTCACATAGGTGGCCCCATCGCTCGGGGCGCCGAGGTCGGGGTTGGCACCCGATCCCCCCGGGAATTCCCAGTCGATGTCCACCCCGTCGAAGAACTTCCAGGTCTGGAGGAACTCCTTGACCGAGGCGACGAAGGTATCGCGCTTGGTCTTGTCACCGAGGAAATAGAAGGGGTCCGAGAGGGTCCAGCCGCCCACCGAGGGCAGGATCTTGAGGTCGGGATGGGCCTGCTTCAATGCCATCAGGTTGCCGAAGTTGCCCTTGTAGGGCTCATCGAAGTCCTTGAGGTTGCCCTGGGGCATCTGGATGGCGGCCCAGGGATCGTGCATGGCCACCTTGAAGTCGGCGCGACCGGCGCAGGCGCGCTGCAGCGCCTCGAAGCTGCCCTCTATGCTCTTGAGGCCATCATTGATTCCATTGCCGCCGCAGATGGGGGTGAAGCCATAGAGGATGTGGGTCAGGTTCTGGGCCGGGATCTTGTCCACCGTGAACTTGCGGCCATAGACACCCCACTCCACGTAATAGGCCCCCACCACCTTGCCGGACTTGTTGACGTAGGGTTTGTTGTTCTCTTGCAGCGGGGCGTTGAGGGGCACCAGGTGGCTGCCATCTGTGTCGGCGACCACTATCTCCTTGGGATCGGAGCGGGTGCAGCCATCGGCGTTGCACAGCTCGATCTGCATCTGGTAGCGACCGCCCTTGGTCACCTTGAAGTTGGCGGTGCCGGAGGCGCCGGACGGGCCGCTCCACACCTCGACGCCGTCCAGCAGCACCTTGGCGGTCTGGCCCACGTCACCGGACCAGAGGTTCCAGCTCACGCTGACCGGCGCGCCGTCGGCATGGACGGTCACCAGCTTGTTGTAGGCGGTGGCGGCCTGATCCACCTCGACGATGGCAAACTTGGTCTCACCCCAGCCTATGGTGGGTTTGCCCGGGGCGGCAGCCTGCACCGAGGCGGCAAAACTGCCGGCGACCAGGAGGGCCAGCAGGGAAGGTTTTGGACTTAACATGTTGAATATCCTTATTTCGTTTCTCATTTTGGTCACGAAAAAGGCAACGCATGTCAGACAGGTAACACAGACAACATCCCCGCCCCGGCTTGGCGTCCGGTGGGAAACACAACCCTGTGGTGACCCCGCTATCTTAGGTACGACAGACCCTTAGACCGGAGGTTTTGCGTCCCGGCCTTTCGACCGGTTTGCCCTTTGGCACAACTTGATTCGCGATAAAAAAAATCGCCTGGGCAATATAGGCCACCCGGGGGGCTCAGGCAAACCCTCCCTGCGAGTCACCCCTTGTCGCAGGGATTCAAACAGCACAAAAAAGCGCCTTTTTACCGGTATTAAGCGCCATTTTTGTGGAGATCCTCTGCCAAGTTGCTTGCCCATTGCCAGAGGACTAATGTGTTAATTCGTGATCATCATCAAGTTTCCCGGTCCCCACCATGCTGTTCATCAACGCCCTGAGCTTGAGGGGCTTGACCGGCTTGCTGATGTAGCCATAGCCATGTTCGCGGATCTGGGCCTGCAATTCGCTCTTGCGATCCGCGCTGATGATGATGCCGCCCAGCTCCTTGCCAAGGGCGAGGCGCAGCATGTGCAGCGCCTGCAATCCGGTCTTGCCGTCGTCCAGGTGATAATCGGACAGCACCAGATCGGGCCTGAAGCTCGCCACCAGGATCTGGGCCTGGGCCAGATCCTGCACGCAGCGCACCTCGCAGCCCCAGCGCCCCAGCAGGGACGCCATGGCCACCAGGATCTCGGGCTCGTTGTCGAGGCAGAGCACCCTCACTCCCGCCAGCTGGCTGTCATGACGAAGCTGGGGCGCGGGCGTCGCCCTGGCCACCAGGGGACGACTGGCCAGGTTGAGGGTGATGGCAAACACTGAGCCGGCGCCGGGCCAGCTGCGCAGGGTCAGAGGATGCCCCAGCACCAGGGAGATGCCCCGGGCGATGGCGAGCCCCAGGCCAAGCCCCTGCTCGCGGGCGGTGCGGGAGTGATCCAGTCGCTGGAACTCCTCGAAGATGGCCTCCTGCTTGTCCTGGGGAATGCCGGGCCCCGTGTCCCACACCTCGATGCGCAGCTGCTGGCCCAGGCGGCGGCAACCGAGCAGGACCCGGCCCCCCGGGTTGTAGCGAAACGCATTGGTGAGAAAGTTTTGCAGCACCCGGCGCAGCAGGCGGGCATCGCTGTGGACCGCCAGGCGGGTGTCCACCACGGCAAACTCGATGCCCCCCGCCCGGGCCAGCACCCCGAACTCCGCCTTGAGGTTGTCAAACACCTCCGCCAGGGCAAAGTCGAGCTTCCTGGCCTTGAACTTGCCCGCCTCGAGCCGGGAGATGTCCAGCAGATCCGTGATGAGATCCTCGGTGGCCCCCAGGGCATCGTCGATGTGATGGGCGAGGCGAGCCGCCTCCCCCTCCCCGGGCAGCGTCTCGATCAGGGAGGAGGTGAACAGCTTGGCGGCATTGAGCGGCTGGGTCAGATCATGGCTCACCGCCGCCAGGAAGCGGCTCTTGGACTGGTTGGCCCGCTCCACCTGCTCGTTGACCGCCCGCAGCTGGCTGTTGAGGGCCGACAGCTCGCGGGTCCGTTCGGCCACCCGCGACTCCAGATGCTCGTTTGCCTCCCTCAGCACCCGCTCGGCGTCGCGAAACGGGGTGATGTCGGCGAAGGTCATCACGAAGCCGCCCCCCGGCATGGGGTTGCCCTGCAGCTCGATCACCCGGCCATCGGGCCGCTCACGGGAGGAGAGATGGGCGCTGCCACGGCGCATGAAGCCGACCCGGCGCGCCACATGGGCCTCGACCTCCCCCGGACCGCACAGCCCCTTGACGGCGTTGTAGCGGATGATCTCCTCGATGGGGCGCCCCACCTGGATCAGCCCCACCGGGTATTGGAACAAGTCGATGTAACGCTGGTTCCAGGCCACCAGCCTCAGCTCCCTGTCCACCACAGAGATGCCGAGGCCGATATGCTCTATGGCCCCCTGCAGCAGACCCCGGTTGAACCGCAGCACGTCCGAGGCCTCGTCCACTATGGTGGCGATCTCCTCGAGCTGCATGTCGCGCCCCTGCAGGGCCGAGGCCAGCACCAGCCTGGCCGACGAGGTGCCGAACACCCCGGCCAACAGTCGCTCGGTGTGGGCGATGAGCCCGGCGCTGGCCTGCATCTGGGGCGCCAGGGTGCCGCCCGACTCGCCGGCGAAGCGGCCGAAGGAGCGCTTGACCCGGCTCGGGCCGACGAAGCGGGCCGCCAGCATCTCCAGCTCCTTGACCGTCACCTTGGCCTGATAGAGGGCCGTGGTATCCCGGCTGGCCTGGCCGACGAAGTTCGCCGCCTGCAATCGCTCGCTCACCGCGGCCCGGGTCAGCAGGGAGCCCGCTACATAACCGGTCAGGTTGAGCAACAGGCTCAGGAAGAGACACCAGGCCCCCAGGCTCAGGTCGCGAAAGGCGGGCCAGTCGGGGGGCGCCAACATGGCCTGCAAGGGGGATCCCGCCAGCAGGCCACTTTCGGCCAGCAGGGTGATGAACCAGAGGCTGATCCCGAGGGCGAGCCCCAGGTAGACACCCTTGCGGTTGCCGTGACGCCAGTAGAGACCGAGCAGCAGAGCCGGGGCAAACTGGGCCACGGCGCCGAACGACAGGTAGCCGATGCGCGACAGGCTGGTGAGATCCCCGAGCCAGAGGTAGAGCCCCCAGGCGGCCAGCAGGATCAGCAAGATGGCGCCGCGGCGCACCTGCAGCAGCAGGTGCGCCAGCCGCTCGTCGCGTCCCCGTTGCCAGAAGCGGCGCAGCAGCACCGGCAGCACCAGATCGTTGCTCACCATGATGGCCAGGGCGATGGTGGAGACGATCACCATGCCGGTGGCGGCCGAGGTGCCGCCAAGAAACGCCAGCATGGCCATGCCCTGGTTGCCCAGCGCCATGGGCAGACTGATGACATAGGTGTCCGAGGCCATGTCGGCCCCGACCCACTGCTGCCCCGCCAGGGCCAGGGGCCAGATGAAGAGCCCCATCAGAAACAGGTAGGCGGGAAACAGCCAGCGCGCCCAGTGCAGATCCTGCCCCTGGTTGTTCTCCACCACGGTCACGTGGAACTGGCGCGGCAGGCAGATCACCGCGCACATGGCGAGCAGGGTATAGATGGCGAGTTCGAGCAGGTTACCCGGGCTCACATCGACCACGGCGCGGAAGAAGTCACGGGTGACCAGATCCCGGCTCTCGTTGGACTGGCTCAGGATCAACCAGAGGGCGAAGCCCCCCACCGCCATGAAGGCGAGCAGCTTGACCACGGACTCGAAGGCGATGGCCACCACCATGCCCCTGTGGTGCTCGGTGGCATCCAGGTTGCGGGTGCCGAACAGTATGCTGAACAGGGCCAGCAGCAGGGTGACGCCGAGGGCCAGCTCCGCGGTATTGCCGGCGGGGCCCGCGGGCACGGCATTGGCCATCAGCAGGTCCAGCCCGGTGACGATGGCCTTGAGCTGCAACACCAGATAGGGCAGCACCCCTATGATGGCCACCAGGCTTACCAGCATGGCCAGACGCTGGGACTTGCCATAGCGGGCGGCGATGAAGTCGGCGATGGAGGTGATGTGCTCGCGCTTGGCCACCAGGATGAGCCTGGCCAGCAGGCGCCAGCCGAACAGGAACACCAGCATGGGTCCCAGATAAATGGGCACCGGGGACCAGGGGGACTCGCTGGCCTGACCGACGGTGCCAAAAAAGGTCCAGGAGGTGCAGTAGACGGCGAGGGACAGGCTGTAGAGCAGGGGCTGTCCCTTGAGGCGACGGCGCTTGTTCTTGTCCGCCCCGTAGGCGATGAGGAACAAGAGCCCAAGATATGCGAGTGACAACCCAATCAGCAGCCATCCCTGGTGCATCTGTAACCCCTTGTCCATGCTGAATATTTAAACGAAGCAGCCGCCAGTCTAGAGAGGTGTGGAAAGAATGTCATCCCCCGATGTCGGCACGAAATTTATCGTTTATCAATAAAACACCCTTGACGGAATATCGAAAAACGATAAACATCAATACGACACCCTTGCCAATCAGCACCGGCAGCCCATCCACATCGTCCACCATGAGGCCTATCATGACACCCAGCAAGCTCGCCCCCATGAGTACACTGATCGAATGGATCCTGTTGTTCGCCCTGGTGGCGACCCCGCTCATCACGGTAGCGGATACCTGGTCTCACCTGTTTGGTGGCGATGATCGACTGCAAGACACCCTGCTCAAGGCCCTGGGACAACAAGGTGCCACTGGCCTGGCCAGCATGGGAGCCCCCTCCCTGAGCGACTATCCCCTCACCCTAGGCAATCGTCTGCTGGCCACCTTGATCCTGCTGCTGCCGGATCTCGTCTTCATGCTGATCCTGTGGCAGCTGCGCCAGCTGTTTCGTGGCTACCGCCACGCCATGCTGTTCACCTTCGACCAGATCCGCCGCTATCGCTGGCTTGGCTTGCTGTTGTGCGCCAGCTTCGTCACCGAGATCA
The DNA here is from genome assembly GCF_000819765.1 of Aeromonas bivalvium. GTDB lineage: Bacteria > Pseudomonadota > Gammaproteobacteria > Enterobacterales > Aeromonadaceae > Aeromonas > Aeromonas bivalvium. The sequence continues at coordinate 35,183 of NZ_CDBT01000017.1, read as the reverse complement.
TTACCCTGCCCCTGGTAGACATAGCGCTCACCATGCAGGGCCCTTCACTGCACGGCACCATCAGCATAGGCTCGTCGGATTTCAGGTTGCTGCTGGCAGGGCTCATCGTCTCGGCGCTGGCACTGGTGATGTGGGAGGCCAAGCAACTGGCCGATGATCAGCAACTGACGGTGTGAGGAAACCATGCCCATCATCATCCGGCTCGATGCCCTGCTGGCCCAGCACAAGATGACCGCCCGAGAGCTGGCCCTGCGGGTTGGCATCACCGAAGCCAACCTCTCCATCCTCAAGAATGGTCACGCCAAGGCGATCCGCTTCTCCACCCTCGAGGCCATCTGCCGCGAGCTGCACTGCCAGCCGGGCGACCTGCTGGCCTACGGGCAAGCGGACGAGGCGTGATCCGCCCCGACATCGATGAAAAAGGGGAGAGCCTTGGCTCTCCCCTTCTCGTTGCGTCCGTTTCAGCCTCTGCCAGAGAGACCCATATCGACATGTCGCCGCAGGAAAAACACCGGCAAGACCGCCAGCGCCATGAGGTAGAAGATGCCGCCCCCCAGGGGCCCGTAGAGCTGGCCGCTGAGGGTCATCAGGGCCGCCACCATGATGCCGAGGGAGAGGGCGGCGTAGAGCGCCTGGGCGCCGATCAGCTGCTCCGGGGGCAGATCCCGGGTCATGAAACGCACGGCACCCAGATGACTGATGCAGAAGGTGACCCCGTGCAGCAGCTGCGCCAGCAGCAACAGGGTGAGGTCCGTGCTGGCCCCGAGCAGGCTCCAGCGTACCAGACAGCCGAGCGCCCCCACCAGGAACAGGGTCTGGGCCCCGAAGCGGCTGAAATAGCGTTTGTCGGCGGCGAACATGGCGATCTCCGCCACCACCCCCAGGGCCCACAGATAGCCGATGGTGGCGCCGCTGTAGCCCGCCGCCTTCCAGTGAATGGCGCTGAAACCATAGTAGGCGCCATGGCTGCCCTGCAAGAGCGCCGTCACCAGCAGGAAGCGGCGCACGGCGGCACTCTTGAGGGTCTCTCTCAGGGAGGGGCGCGCCCGCTCGCCTACCACGTCCCGGGGGGCAGGATCCAGGGGCAGCCAGCTGAGCAGCACCATGAGCGCCAGCCCCAGCACCATGACGTGCAGCACCCAGTCGCTGCCCAGGTCGGTGATGAGGGCCCCCACCAGGGTGGAGGCGACGATGAAGGCGAAGGAGCCACACAGGCGCACCTTGCCATAGTCGAGCTGGGTCTGGATCACCATGCGGGTGGCGAGCGCCTCCCCCACCGGCATCAGGGTCGGGTAGATGAAGTTCGCAACCAGGGTCAGCACCACCAGCCACCAGAGGCTGTGGCCGAGATAGAAGCCGAGGAAGGCCAGCAGACTGAGCAGGCAGAGCAAGCGGGTGACCGGCAGCAGCTGGCCCGCCCCCTTGATGCGCCCCATCACCATCAGGTTGCCGGCGAAGCGGATCCCCATGCCGGCCCCCAGCAGCATGCCTATCTGCTCGGCGCTCACCCCCATCCCCTCGAGCCAGAGGGACCAGAACGGCAGATAGGCGCCATAGACGAAGTAGAAGGCACCAAAGAACGGGGCTAACCAGGAGAAGGCGGGCATAGGGCCTCAGGGGAGCGAAACGGGACGCAGATGATAACCGATTTTTGACCGGGGATCCTGTGACCAGGACGCCAGCCGAAATGAAAAACATCAATAAAATTGAACTATTGCCAGAGGACCCGTGTCTATTGAACAACACCTCCTCCTGGTTAGTGTTGCAATCCTTCCACCCGCTTCTGGCGGGTTTCTTTTTGGCGGCCCCACGGCTGGCCGCGCCCCACGAAAAAGGGGCCTTGCGGCCCCTGACTCATCGGATATCTGTGCACGGCTCGCGCCACTCAGAACTGGTACTTGACCCGCGCGCTCAGGTTGCGGCCCGGCTCGGTCTGGTTGCTGACGTTGGTGGTAGCGGAGAGACCCGTGATGCTCTCGTAGCTGACGTACTCCTTGTCAAACAGGTTGAAGACACCGACGTTGAGCTGCAGATCCTGCATCGGCTTGAACTGGGCGTAGAGATCCACCACGCCCCAGCCAGCGCTCTTGATGTTGTCGTTGCCCCTGGCATCCTTGCCCACCTTGTTCATGTCATCGGCAAAGCGCAGCGCCGTGTTGATGTTCCAGTTCGGCTGATCCAGACGCAGGCCCAGGCTGCCATTGAGGGGGCTCAGGCTGTTGATGTAGTTGCCGTCACCGTCCTTGCCCTCGATGTAGGCCAGGTTGCCCCAGACGTTGACCAGATCGCTGAGCCAGTAGTCCGCCCTGGCCTCGACCCCCTTGGTGGTCGCCTCGTCCAGGTTCCGGTACTGGTAGACGGCGGTACGGCCCTCGCTGCCGACCTGGCCCAGCTCGATGAAGTCGTCAAACTTGTTGTAGAAGGTGGCCACTTCATAGCTGAACCCGCCGTCGCTGCCGCGTACCCCCAGATCGATGCCGTCGCTGCTCTCCGGGCTGAGATCCGGGTTCGGCTCGATACGATAGCCATAGGCCTGGTGATTCAGGGTGGAGAAGGCGTTGTCATACATGGGCGCCTTGAAGCCATGGCTGTACTGGGCGAACAGATTGGCCGCCTCGTGTGCCTTGAACACCAGCCCCAGCTTGGGGGAGAGCTCCCCTTCGGAGAAGGCCTTGAGCTTGTTTCCCGTGTAGGCGGGATCCTCGTCCGGGGTCATCTTGTAGTAGTCGTAACGCAGCCCTGGGGTCAGCACCCAGCGCTCGCCGAACTTCAGCTCGTCGAACGCCCAGAGGGCGCCGTGTTCGCTGGTGGTGGAGGGGAAGCTCAGCTCGCTGTAGGAGACGAAGTCCCCCGCCGTGGCCGGCCCCTTGACACGGGTCCGCTCGTTGTCGGTGTGCTCATACTCCAGACCCCAGGCCAGACGCTGACTCGCCAGCGCCTTGCTGAACTTCACCTGGGCCCCCAGACTCTCCTGCTCGAAACCGTTGTGATCGAGGGAGTTCTTGGTCACATAGGGGTTGCGCGGATTGACCGGGTACTTGGAGGAGGCGTACTGATCCAGGGTCTGCTTGGTGCGGGCGTAGTAAAGCTTGCTGTCGATGCGATCGACCCAGGGGGCATTCAGGGCGATGCCGTGATCCAGCATCAGAGAGAGGTTGTCCGTCTCCTTGTCGGTGATCGGCTGATTGAAGACGGAGCCTGACTTGGTCAGATCGACCGCATCCGGATCCTCATCTTCGGTGAAGTAGTCGACGGTCAGCTTGAGGAACTGATCCTCGCTCATGTCCCACCGGCTCTTGAACAGCACCGCCTGGCTGGCGATGTCGAACTCGTTCTTGTCGCCGTCATAGTTCTGGGTCACACCGCCGTCGCGCCAGGTGTAGCGCAGCAGGTGCTCGAACTCGCCGCTGCGCAGGGCGCCGGTGAAACCGGCCATGTTCTGGTGGCTGCTGGAGGCATAGCCTGTGGTGGCATCCAGATAGCTGTCGCGCCCCTTGAGAAAATCGCTGGCATCCTTGGTGGTGATGGCGATGACCCCACCCAGGGCATCGGAGCCGTAGGCGGCGGATGCCGGTCCCTTGACCACCTCCACCTGCTTGATCATGTCGGTATCGAAGTAGCTCTGCCCCACACCGCCGTTCTTGTAGGCATCATTCTGGCGCACGCCGTCGCGCACCGTCTTGACCCGGTTCTCCCCCATGCCGCGCACCACGAAGGTCTGGGCATCGCCGGCGCCGCCCACCACTGTCACCCCGGGCTGGTAGCGGAACAGGTCGGCGACGTTGCTGACCAGCTGCTCTTCGATCTGTTCGGCCGTGATCACCGTGATGGGGCCCGAGACATCTTCCAGCTTCTGCTCCATCCGGGAGCCGCTGACCACCATGACATCGTCATTGCCGCGGGAGTGAGTCGGCTGCGCCGCCTGAACCGGGAGGCTAAGGGCGGCCATGACCGCGATCGCAATCTGGGTGGGGGGTGTTATGTGAGCCACTGCATGTCCTTATTGAGAATAGTTATCAACGGCATGCATCTTACCCAGCGCGACGGAAAGATCAATGATAATGGTTATCATTTTTGTTGTGATTTATTTGCATCCCCCTGAGCCCCCCTGTCATCATGACGCCACCTCTGCCATGCTGATGCTGGCTGACCAACCTTGTCGTGAGAGACCATGATCCGATCCCTGACCTTGCTGACGCTGCCCCTGCTGCTCTGGGCCTGCGCAAGCCCCCCATCCCCCACCCCTCCCCTGACCGGCACCCTCTACGACTACCGATTGAGCTCGGCAGACGGCGAGACACTGACCCTGCAGCAAGCACTGGGCAGGGTCAGGGACGCCGACATAGTGCTGGTGGGGGAGTTGCACAGCCATCCGGCCGCCCACCTGCTCGAGGCCCAGCTGCTGGCCGGCTTGCAGCGCCAGAGCCGCGACCATGGCCGGGCCCTGGCGCTCTCCATGGAGCAGTTCGGTCGCGACGCCCAGCCGGTGCTCGATGCCTATCTCGCCGGGCGCATCGGTGAGGCGGCCCTCATCCGCGATGGCAACGCCTGGCCCAACTACCAGAGCGACTATCGCCCCCTGGTGGAATTTGCCAAGGAGCAGGGCCTGGCCGTCATCGCGGCCAACGCCCCCAAGCCCTTGGTGAGCTGCATCGGTCAGGAAGGCCCGGCATGGCTCGACCGGCTCGCCCCCGTCTATCGCGGCCAGCTGGCACGCACCCTCACCCTGGGCGATGACCCCTATCGCCAGAAGTTCATGGCCTCCCTGCACCATGGGGATGCGGACGGCAATGCCCGCCGCTTCGCCGCCCAGACCAGCTGGGATGACACCATGGCCGAATCCATGGTGGACTACCTGGCCAGCCATCCGGGCAGACGCATCATGCACATCGCCGGCAACTTCCACGTGGAGGGAGGGCTTGGCCTCGCCAGCCGCATCGCCAGCCGCAATCCGGCCCTCAAGGTCAGCCTGGTGGTCCCCGTCACCACGGCTGAACCTGTGCCGGGACGGGCCCCCGAGGTGCGGGTCACCATGGCACCCTTGCCCAAACGCTGGCAAAGCGAGGGGGAAATGAAGCAAGATATGGGCACGCTGCATCGGTCCCGGCAACGGGACTGTACCCAGTGGTTGCAATCCCAGGCTGACTGAGCGGCGCGGGCAAGCCGGCACCCGCTCGCGCCATGACAGGGTAACCCCCGTCTATCCCAAGGCCCGCAAGGGCCAACGATGAACAGCACGAGGAGTGCATATGGACGTGTTACTGGTTATCGATGTGCAACAAGGGCTGTTCGAGCAACCGCGTCACCAGGACGCGCAGGTGCTGGCCAATATCAACCGCCTGACCGAGGGGGTGCGCCAGGGCGGCGGGCGCGTCATCTATGTGCAGCATGACGAGCCGGGTGGCGAACTTGAGCCCGGCAGCCCGGCCTGGCAGATCCATGCCGCCCTCTCCCCCAGGCCCGCCGACAGCCGGGTTCGCAAGCGCGCCTGCGACAGCTTCCTCGATACCGAACTCGGTTTCCTGCTGGCGGAGCAGAGCGTGGACAGGCTGATCCTGTGCGGCTGCGCCACCGACTTTTGCGTCGACACCACGGTGCGCAGCGCCGCCTCCCACGGCTTCGAGGTCACTGTGGCCCGGGACGCCCACACCACGGCCGATCGCCCCCACCTGGGTGCGGACGACATCATCACCCATCACAACTGGATGTGGGAAAACCTGGCCCTGCCGGGTGATCGCCGCGTCCTGGTGCAACCCACGGATCAGATCATCTGAATGAGACTTCCCCTCCCCTGCGCCCTGCTGCTTGCCATGGTGCCGGTCCTGACCGGCTGTGGTTTCACGCCACCATCGGATCAGCCGGCGCCGCTGTTCAGCACCCATATCAACGAAGAGGGCAGCAAGCGCTTCCTGTTTGAAGCCGCGCCACTGGAGACGCTGCCCACCCGGCTGCAGGATGAGGATGGCGGCAAATTGCAGCGCCAGAAGAGCCTGCTGGAGCGGCGCACCGCCTTGCAGGATGCCCAGCTCCAGCACACCCTGGAGCAAAGGGGCTACTGCCATCAGGGCTTCATCGTGCTGAGCCAGACCTCCTGGCGCATCAGGGGGGAGTGCAACGAGACCGCCAGCGACGCCGACCGCCAGGCCTTCCCCAACCGGGGCAACTGGCAAGGCTAATGGGCCCATCAATCAAAACGGACAGCCTGGGCTGTCCGTTTTTCATTTCATCTCCCCTCGTCAGACCGGTGCGTCTGTCTCGCGGGTCAACTCGGCACCGTTGTCGATGCGCCTGTGGCCCTCCGCCAGATGGACGAAGTCCACCAGCTCGTCGCCGGAGACCTGGAACGCCTGGCCGAAGCCCTTGACGAACAGCCCCTGCTCGGGCTTGAGGCGAAACAGCACGAAGTCCTTGAGGTTGGAGAGACCCTTGACGATGTCGCCAAAGCGCCCCTCCAGCGCGGCAATCGCCTGGCCCCAGCGTGGGTCGTCCCGCGCCACCACCTCGGCCAGCGCATCGAAGGTGAGACGCTTGCGGGCGAACAGCTCGCGGGCGCCGGTTTCGTCCTCGATCAGCATCAGGGAGACCCTGGGCACCTGCTGCAGATTGCGGGCATGGCGCGCAATCTCGGAGATGAGCACATAGTAGCCATCTTGCTGCAACACGAAGGGGGCGTAGCTGGCGTTGGGCCTGCCCTCGCTGTCCACAGTGGCGAGCTGCAGGGTGCGGCAACCATCGCGAAACTCGCGGATCTCCGGTTGCAGGCGGTTCTGCAGACGCTCCTGACGTTCACTCATGCTTTCACTTCCTCTTGATACTGGTGGCGCAAGGCCATGAAACGTTCCACCTGATCAGGCAGCAACCGACGCTGCTCGTCCCGACCCAGATAGACCTTGAAGATGCAGCGGCCGCTGGCGCCAAAGAACTGGAAGGAGTGTCCCTCCTTGCCCATGAACAGCTTGCTGACCAGGGCAATGCCGACCACCTTGTCGAGCTTGAGATGGCCGTGCATCTCGCCGTCTCGTCCCATCAGGTTGTAGTAGCCGCGGGCCTGCTTGCCCTTGGGGAAGGGGGCCTTCACCTCGAAGATGGATCCGTCGGATTCGACGATGGTGGTCACCTGGCCCCAATTGGCCAGGTCCGCCAGCAGGGCCTCGGCCTGCTCGGCGGGCACCCGGGTCACCAGCTCGGACGGCAGATGGCGCACCACCTCCCACTCGCTGACCGCCAGCTGGGTCGCCAGGCTGGATGGATGGGCGCCGGGATCTTGTTCCAGCAGCGCCTGGATGCGTTGTGCAATGCTCATGGGTTCTCCCTTGGGAGGGGTTTGCCACCCCTCGACTGTCATGGCGGATACTCTAATCAAGCCGCAAAACCAATGCAATTGATAATCAGTTTCATTATCAGTGCATTTTCTCCTTCGGCTTGATATTCTCGGCGCAAACCCAACTTCATTTACCCTCGGAGGTTAGCATGGGCCCTCGTCTTGCCCTCGCACTCACCCTGCTCGGCTGTTCGGTCATGGCCCTGCCAGCAGGCGCACAGGAACGTATCGTCAGCATAGGCCCGGCCACCACTGAACTCATACTGGCGCTCGGCGGCCAATCCAGCCTGATCGCCACCGACATCAGCAGCCCGGAGCCCAAGGGGCTGCCCAGGGTCGGCTATCACCGCGCCCTGGCCGCGGAGGGGATCCTCAGCCTGGCCCCGACCCGGCTGATCGGCAGCGACGAGATGGGGCCGGCCCCTGTGCTGGATCAGCTGCGCCGGGCCGGGGTCGAGGTGAAGGTGCTGGAGACGGCGCCGACCCTGGCCAACCTGAACGCGCGGATCGAGACCCTGGCCCGGCTGCTGGGGGATCCGGCCGCCGGTACCCGTTTGCAGGCCGAGATCCAGGCCCAGAGCGACGCCCTGGCCGCCCAGGCGAGCGGGAACCAGCCCCTCAAGGTCGCCTTCCTGCTGCTGCACAAGGGCCAGCCCACCAGCATCGCCGGGGGCAATACCACCGCCAGCGCCCTGCTCACCCTGGCGGGCGGCGTCAATCCGGTCGCCCAGTTGCGGGACTACAAGCCTGTGTCCGCCGAATCCCTGATCGAGTTGCAACCGGATCTGGTGCTGGTGAGCGGCCGCGACTGGCAGCTGTATCAGGATCCGGCCAGCGTGCTGGCCCAGGTACCGGCACTGGCCGCCACCCCGGCGGGCAGACGGGGCGCCATCCACGCCATCGACGGCCAGGCCCTGCAAGGGGGCCTCAGTCTGCGCTCCTTGCAGCAGGCGGCCCAGATAGCCCAGTGGATCAAGCAGGGGTCATGATGCGCCTGCCACTGCCCTGGCTCATCACCCTCAGCGGCGGCCTGCTGGCACTGCTGCTGGTCGGGTCGCTGGCCACCGGCCCCCTTGCCCTCTCCCTCGGCGAGAGCCTGCGCGCCCTGCTGGCCGGGCAGGAGAGTGGAATTGAAGCGCACAAGATCTTGATCGTGCAGGAGATCCGCCTGCCGCGCACCCTGCTCTGCATCGCGGTGGGGGGCATGCTCGGCCTCTGCGGGGCCGTGATGCAGGGGCTGTTTCGCAACCCCCTGGCCGACCCCGGCATCATTGGCGTCTCCGGCGGCGCGGCGCTGGGCGCCGCCCTGGCCATAGTGCTGCTGGCCCCCCTGGGCCAGCAGCTGCAGAGCCTGCTCGGCATCGGCCTGCTCCCCCTGTTTGCCTTCCTCGGCGGGGCGCTGACCACCACCCTGGTCTATTTGCTGGGCTCCCGGGAGGGGGGCACCTCGGTCACCGTCATGTTGCTGGCGGGGGTCGCCATCACGGCCTTCTCCTTCGCGGTGATCGGCCTGCTCACCTATCTCGCCGACGATCAGATGCTGCGCGACCTCAGCCTCTGGCAACTGGGCACCCTGGCGGCGGGCAAACCCGCCGATGTCGCCCTGTCACTGGCGGCCCTCGCCCTGCTGCTGCTGTTGTTCATGCGCGATGCCGGCCCTCTCAATGCCCTGCTGCTGGGGGAAGGAGAGGCCCGTCACCTGGGGGTCAATGTGCAGGCCCTCAAGCGCCGACTGATACTGCTCACCGCCGTGGGAGTGGGGGTGGCCGTGGCGGTGGCCGGCATGATCGGCTTCGTCGGCCTGGTTGTGCCCCACCTGGTGCGGCTGCTGACCGGCCCCAACCATGTCAGGCTGCTGCCGCTCAGTGCCCTGGTGGGCGCCGCCCTGCTGCTGGGGGCCGACATGCTGGCCCGCACCCTGCTGGCGCCGGCCGAGCTGCCGGTGGGCATCATCACGGCACTGCTCGGTGCCCCCTTCTTCATCTGGCTGCTGATCAAGAGCCGCCGCACGCTGTAACCGGAGATCCCATCTTGTCAGCACTTCCTCCTCTGCTGCATTGCCGCCAGCTCAGCCTCACCCGAGGTGGCCGCCTCATCCTGGACGGGCTCGAGCTCACCCTGCACGGGGGCAGCCTCACCGCCCTGCTCGGCCCCAATGGCGCAGGCAAGAGCTCCCTGCTCAAATGCCTGACCGGCGAGCTGGACCATGAAGGAGAGACCCGCCTGTTTGGCCGAAAGCGCCAGGAGTGGGACGGCACCGAACTGGCCCACAGGGTCGGGGTGCTGCCCCAGAGCTCCTCCCTGAGTTTCCCCTTCCTGTGCGAAGAGGTGGTGGCCATGGGACGCCTGCCCCACAGCGAACCCGGCAGCCGGCGCGACGAGATAGTGAGAGCCGCCATGGCCCATGCCGGGGTGGAGCACCTGGCCAGCCGCCTCTATCCGGGCCTCTCCGGCGGCGAGCGCCAACGGGTGCAGTTTGCCCGGGTGCTGGCCCAGATCTGGCAGACCCCCGATGCCGATGCGCCTCCCAGGCTGCTGCTGCTCGATGAGCCCACCTCGGCCCTGGATCTCAAGTACCAGCACCAGCTGCTCACCCTGGCCCGCGCCCTCACCTCCCGCAACACCGCCGTGCTGGTGGTGCTGCACGATCTGAATCTGGCGGCCCGCTACGCCGATCGGCTGCTGATGCTGGAGCGGGGCAGACTGATGGCCGATGGCCCCCCGGCAAGGGTGCTCACCCCCGAGCTGGTGACCCGCCTCTATGACTACCCGGCCCAGGTGATCCCTCATCCCGAGACCGGACTGCCCATGGTGGTGTGAATCCAGCCAGGATCCCGGATAGCAAAAGAGCGCCATCAGGCGCTCTGTTTGTTTGGGAAGTGAAGGGGAGCTCAGGCTATCTGGTAGCGGCCCGGCTTGTGATTGAGTGTCAACACCAGGTTACAGATGATGGCCGCCACCACGGAGAGCGCCAGGATCCAGGGCTGCACCACGAAATAGGAGGCGACGACTATGGTGCAATCCAGCCCCATTTGCAGCTTGCCGGCGCGGATGCCGAACCGATCCTGGATAAACAGCGCCAGGATGTTGAAGCCCCCCAGGCTGGACTTGTGGCGAAACATGATGAGCAGCCCCATGCCGATCAGGGTGCCGCCGATCAGGGCCGCGTAGACCGGCTCTATCTTGCCGATTTGCAGCACGGCGTTGAGGTGATCCGTCATGAAGGAGACCGCTGCCACCGAGACGAAGGTATTGAAGGTGAAGCGCGGTCCCATCCTGAGCCAGGCCAGGGCGTAGAACGGCAGGTTCATGGCAAAGAACAGCAGACCAAAGCTCAGGCCCGTCACCTGCTGCAGCAGCAGTGCCAGCCCGGCGGTGCCGCCGGTGAGCAAGCCGACCTGATGAAACAGAAAGATACCGAGGGAGACGAAACCCGCCGCGGTCAGCAGGGCGAGCACATCTTCATAGAGGGGGTGCGCAGAGCGAGCGGGCTGGGCCGCGTGGGGGGTGTTGTCCATAACCTGTATCCAATGGCGAAGTGAAAAGCGTGTCTTTAGTCCGCGAGTCCGCGCTGGCGGACGCGAGCCCTGTCCTCAGGGCTTCGTTATGGGGTCCAGTCTATTTTTTGCGACCATGATCACAATAGCCGTCCACCACGCCCCCTTTTGGTGCCTGTCAGCCTCCATTGACAGTCGTTGCACCAAGATGAGGCTCATCCCCCGCCCTCCCGGCGACTCAGCAGAGCCAGGGCAGCGCCATGTCCGCCGGCTCCTCGGCCCTGGGCTCTTGCTGCAATCCCTCTATCATGATGGCGGCAATCTCGTCATAGGCGGCGGACCAGGCCTGGGCGAGGGTCGGGGTGAAGTGTTCGCCGAGCCGCTGGGCCATGACCCGGGTCATGGCGACCTTGACCAGGACGAAGTGTTCCGGCTTCACCCCGTAGCGCCTGTGCTGCTGGCCGAGGTGGCGAATGATGAAGCGCAGCGCGTCCAGCTGCTCCAGGCTGGTCAACACCGTGTTGAGGGTCTGAGCCACCTTGTTGATGAGGCGCTCATCCGTCATGGTGAACATGGGGAGCAATCCCGGGTCAAGGCGAAACAGCTCCCGGTAGATCTCCTTGACAAATTCATTGCTAAACAGCGAGATACGGCTCCATGCTCGCTGCACTATTTCTATATCGTCAGAGGTCATATGCCGTCCTTAGCCATGGCCGCTTCCCTGCCCGGCAGCAATTGCACACTGTAATAACAAAATAGTTATTAGCGGCAACTCTGCCAGCCTCCCGCCACTCCCCACGCCGTGATCACTCCCTGACAGCCGTGTCAATCCGGGAGCTCGCTGTTAGTTCCAGATGATTTCGTTCTCGCGAGTCGCCCTGCCATAACCACAGGTTCCACCGTGCCACTGGCAGTGCGCGCCGATCTCCCCTATAGGTTCTGGACATTCGCTGGAGAATTGCCATGGTGAACTGGCCCGCAACCCTGCTGTTGATAATGCTGCCCCTGCTGCCCGCCGCCGCGGCCCAGGCGGCCGACAAGGGTCAGTTTCGTCAGGCACCGCGCGCCATCAATGCCCTGCAGCAGGGTCAGGCGGCCCAGAACCGGGGCAACATCAGCCAGGCCATACGCCACTACTGCGTGGCGGCCAGCACGGGCAACCCGGAAGGCTACTACCGCATCGGTCGCCTGCTTGCCCCCCGCAATCCCAAGCTGGCCAACGGCTATCTCGCCATGGCCATGCGCCTTGGCAGCCAGCAGGCCGCTCGCTACTACAACAGCCGGGTCGGCAACACCCCCATAGGGGACAACTGCGGCGCCCAGCTGGGCGGTGGCGGCGGCTTCACCATCCCCAGCACCCCCTTCAACCTCGACGCCTATCTCGCCCGCCAGTCTCCCGCCAAACGCAGGCTCGCCACCCTGCTGCGCCAGGCCGCCGATCGCCATGAGATAGACCCCCGCCTGGTGCTGGCCATTGCCATCGCCGAGTCCAATCTGGAGACCCATGCAGTCTCCCCCAAGAATGCCCAGGGGGTGATGCAGCTCATCCCCGCCACCCAGGCGCGCTTCGGAGTGACTCGCCCCTTCGACCCGGAGCAGAACATCAGGGGGGCCCTGGCCTATCTCAAGTGGCTGGATCGGGAGTTCGACGGGGACTGGGTACTGATGTCGGCCGCCTACAACGCCGGCGAGGAATCCGTGACCCGCTATGGCGGCATCCCCCCCTATGCCGAGACCCAGCACTATGTGCGCAAGGTGCTCTATTTCGCCGGCCAGGATCCCCTGGCCAAGCAGGCCGGGCGCCCGAACCGCTAGCGACTGCGCCCGCGCCTCGACTGGCGCCATGGGGCCATTCCCTCACGGCGCCATCGGCTTTCCCCCCGTCGGCCATTGGTTTACAATCGCCCCGTTATTCGGAACCGGCTGACCCCAGTCGTCAGCTGGCCCCACCACGGCATCAGCTCGTTGACAAAAACAAGTTAACCTGATGAAAAGGAAAGAGAATTAGCCAATGGCTCAATTTATTTACACCATGAACCGGGTCGGCAAGGTCGTGCCGCCCAAGCGTCATATTCTCAAGAACATCTCCCTCTCCTTCTTCCCGGGCGCCAAGATAGGCGTGCTGGGTCTGAACGGCGCCGGTAAATCCACCCTGCTGCGCATCATGGCGGGGCTGGATACCGAGATCGAAGGGGAAGCCCGTCCTCAGCCAGGCATCAAGATAGGCTACCTGCCCCAGGAGCCCAAGCTGGATCCGGAGCAGACAGTGCGCGAGGCGGTGGAAGAGGCGGTCGGCGAGGTCAAGCGCGCCATGGCCCGCCTGGATGAGGTCTATGCGGCCTACGCCGATCCGGATGCGGATTTCGACAAGCTGGCCCGGGAACAGGGCGAGCTGGAGGCCATCATTGAATCCCAGGGTGGCCACAACCTGGAGAACCAGCTGGAGCGCGCGGCCGATGCCCTGCGCCTGCCGGCCTGGGACGCCCAGATCAAGCACCTCTCCGGGGGTGAGCGCCGCCGGGTTGCCCTGTGCCGCCTGCTGCTGGAAAAACCGGACATGCTGCTGCTGGACGAACCGACCAACCATCTGGATGCAGAATCCGTGGCCTGGCTGGAGCGCTTCCTGCACGACTACGAAGGCACTGTGGTGGCAATCACCCACGACCGCTACTTCCTCGACAACGTGGCAGGCTGGATCCTTGAGCTGGACCGCGGCGAAGGCATCCCCTGGGAGGGCAACTACTCCTCCTGGCTGGAGCAAAAAGATGCCCGTCTGGCCCAGGAAGCGAGCTCGGAAGCGGCGCGCAAGAAGTCCATCGAGAAGGAGCTGGAGTGGGTTCGTCAGAATCCCAAGGGCCGTCAGGCCAAGTCCAAGGCCCGTATGGCCCGCTTCGAGGAGCTCAACACCAGCGACTACCAGAAGCGCAACGAGACCAACGAGCTGTTCATTCCGCCCGGACCCCGCCTCGGCGACAAGGTGCTGGAGGTGGCGAACCTCTGCAAGTCCTATGGTGACAGGCAGCTGATCGACGATCTCTCCTTCTCCATTCCCAAGGGTGCCATCGTCGGCATTATCGGCCCCAACGGCGCCGGTAAATCCACCCTGTTCCGCATGATGTCGGGCCAGGAGCAGCCGGATTCCGGTTCCATCACCCTGGGTGACACCGTGGTGCTGGCGTCGGTGGACCAGTTCCGCGACACCATGGATGACAAGAAGACGGTGTTCGAAGAGGTGGCCGACGGTCAGGACATCCTGCGCATCGGCAACCACGAGTTCCCGAGCCGCGCCTATATCGGCCGCTTCAACTTCAAGGGCGCCGATCAGCAGAAGCGGGTGGGCGAGCTGTCCGGTGGTGAGCGGGGCCGTCTGCACCTGGCCAAGCTGCTGCAGACCGGCGGCAACGTCTTGCTGCTGGATGAACCGACCAACGATCTGGACATCGAAACCCTGCGCGCCCTCGAGAACGCCCTGCTGGAGTTCCCGGGTTGCGCCATGGTCATCTCCCACGATCGCTGGTTCCTCGACCGTATCGCCACCCACATCCTGGACTACCAGGACGAGGGCAAGATTGCCTTCTTCGAGGGCAACTTCACCGAATACGAAGAGTGGAAGAAGAAGACCTATGGCGCCGATGCGGTTCAGCCGCACCGTGCCAAGTACAAACGCATCACCAAGTGATGCGCCGCAGGGGGAACCTTGGCTCCCCCTGCACTTATCCCCCATGCCCCCATTGTCCGCTGCCATACTGACGGCTGACCCAGGTCCGGATCCACATCATGACCCCACACCCTGCCCGACTCACCCTGCTGATGCGGATCGAGCCCGGTTGCCTCGGCCCGGACGGCAAGCTGCACATAGCGACCTTCTGCGCCGCCGCGACCCGGCTGTTTGCCGCCAGCGCGCCCCAGGGGCTCTGCTGGCAGCTGATCCCGCGCCACGACAAGCGCCTGCCCGAACTGAGTTTCCTGCTCCAGGATCAGACCCTGACCGATCCCCAGGCCGAGCGCTACCTGCAACGGCTGGGGCTGGCCCTGGCGCCACTGCGCGAACAGGCGGACGAGCGACTGGCCGAACTGGTGGATCGCTACCTCAAGACCCTGGGGAGCAGAAGCCCCTGACCCTGGCGCCAGGGCCCAGCAACAAGCGTCTATCGGCACCCTTTTCCAGCCCGACCCGGCAAACGTTTGAATTTTTGCTCTATTGATGGAGCAAACACCCGCTTCCCAGGTTTATGAATGGCGCCGCCTGTGTGAGAATGTGCGCGCTGTCACGGTATCAGGAGGGATCTGATGGTTTGTCATCAGCTCCGGGTCATGCCCCGCATGGATGGGACCGACCCCGTGCCTGCCACCTATTTCACGTCACCTATGGAATCCAACATGAATCAAGCACCACAAACCGCTCAGCCTGCCCCGGGGCAAGGATGGCTCGAGCGTCTGTTCGCGCTCAAGAGCCATGGCACCAATGCCCGCACCGAGCTCATCGCCGGGGTCACCACCTTCCTGACCATGGTCTATATCGTGTTCGTCAACCCGCAGATCCTCTCCAATGCGGGCATGGATACCCAGGCGGTGTTCGTCACCACCTGTCTCATCGCCGGCATCGGCAGCATTCTGATGGGATTATTGGCCAACCTGCCCATCGCCCTGGCCCCCGCCATGGGGCTCAATGCCTTCTTCGCCTTCGTGGTGGTGGCGGGCATGGGCTACTCCTGGCAGGTGGGCATGGGCACCATCTTCTGGGGCGCGCTGGGCCTACTGATCCTGACCCTGCTGCGGGTGCGCTACTGGCTGATTGCCAACATTCCCCTCACCCTGAGGGTCGGCATCACAGCCGGTATCGGTCTGCTCATCGCCCTGCTCGGCCTGCACAACGCCGGCATAGTGGTGGCGAGCCCGGCCACCATGGTGACCGTGGGCAACCTCACCTCCCTGCCCTGCCTGCTGGGGCTGCTGGGGTTCTTCCTCATCTGCATCTTCTCGGCCCGTGGCGTCCACTCCGCCGTACTGATCGCCATCGTGGTCACCACGGCCCTGGGCTGGCTGTTTGGCGATGTCACCTTCAAGGGATTCGTCTCCCTGCCGCCGAGCATAGCGCCGGTATTCGGTCAGCTGGACCTGATGGGGTCGCTCGACATCGGCCTCGCCGGGATCATCTTCTCCTTCATGCTGGTCAACCTGTTTGACTCGTCCGGCACCCTGATCGGGGTCACCACCCGCGCCAAGCTGGCCGATGAGCAGGGCCGCTTCCCGCGCATGAAACAGGCCCTGGTAGTGGACAGCGTGAGCTCGGTCGGCGGCGCCTTCATGGGCACCTCCTCGGTCACTGCATATATCGAGAGCAGCTCAGGGGTGGCGGTCGGCGGTCGCACCGGCCTCACCGCCATCGTGGTCGGCGTGCTGTTCCTGCTGGCGATCTTCTTCTCCCCGGTTGCCGCCATGGTGCCGGCCTATGCCGCCGCCGGCGCCCTCATCTACGTGGGGGTGCTGATGTGCTCCGAGCTGACCCGGGTCAAGTGGGAAGACTTGACCGAGGCGGTGCCGGCCTTCATGACAGCGGTGATGATGCCGTTCAGCTTCTCCATCACCGAGGGGATAGCCGTGGGCTTCATCTCCTACTGCGTGATGAAGGCGGGCACGGGTCGCTGGCGCGAGATCAACCCCTGTGTGCTGGTGGTGGCCCTGCTGTTCGTGCTCAAGTTCGTCTGGGTCGATAGCCACTAAGCCTTTATTGCACAAACAAAAATGCCCGTCATCGACGGGCATTTTTTTATGGCTGGCGAAGGAGGGGCTCAGCGAATGCCGCGGGCCTCGCGGATCCACTCCCAGGCCTGCTGGATCTCCTGGGCCTTCTCCTTGGCCATCTCCATCATCTCGGGGGGCAACCCCTTGGCGGCCAGCTTGTCCGGGTGATGCTTGCTCATCTCCTTGCGATAGGCCTTCTTGACCTCGGCATCGGCCGCCTCCTCGCTCACCCCCAGCAGCTGGTAGGCATCCTTGAGCCTGTCACGACTCGGAGGCTGCTGCCCCGCAGACTGATGCCCGCCCTGGTACTGGCCGCCGTGGCGAAAGAAGTTCATCTGCGCCTCGGCCATGGCCAGGATCCGCGCCAGCTCTATCTGGCTGAAGCCCAGCTCCTCGGCGATGGTCTGCAAGATGACCCGCTCGGCCGCCTCCACCTGACCATCGGCAAAGGCCGCCTGCAGCTGCACCTCCAGGAAGAAGCGCAAGATGTCGCGCTGCCCCTGACTGGCACTGCGAAACCCGGCCAGGGTCTGGCGCAGGGGGAAATCGGCCTCCTTGCCCTCGCGAAACGAGCGCTGGGCACTGCTGCGCTGCTCGGGAGAGAGCCGCATCCTGTCCATCAGGTTGGAGGCGACCCGGATCTCCTGCTCCGTGACCTGGCCCCCCGCCTTGGCGATGTGACCCATGACGGCGAAGGTCGCGTGGAAGAAGATGGCCTGCTGCTCGGCGCTCGGGGTACGGCGAAACGCCCCCTGGATGCCGAGCCCGCGGTCAAACCGGTGACCGAGCCAGAGGCCGATCAGCAACCCGAAGACATTGCCGAGCAGAAAACCGAAGAAGGCGCCGAGCACCTTGCCCCAAATACGCATGACTCAAGACCTCATCTCAATTAGTGGAGCCTGCCAGCTCGTCATCCAGGGCGCGCAGACGCGCCACGGTACCGATATCACGCCACTCACCGACCAGACGCGAACCGCCGACCCGTCCCTGAGCCATCCAGTCGCGCAGCAGGGGCGCCAGCTTGCGGCTGCCCTGGGCGAGGGGGGCAAAGGCCTCGGGCCGATAGAGGCCGATGCCGCTGAAGGTCAGGCCGGGCCTGTCTTGCACCCTGTCTGCGGCGAGGGAGAAGTCCCCCTCGGGATGCTGGGGCGGATTGGGCACCAGCCAGAGGTGAGCGAGATCCGCCCCCAGCGGCTGGTGCACCAGAGCGCCATAATCCGCATCGAGCCAGGTATCACCGTTGATCACCAGAAACGGGGCATCGCCGAGCAGGGGCAGGGCCTGCACTATGCCCCCCGCCGTCTCCAGGGCGCTCTCCTCCGCCGACCAGGCTATCTGCACCCCGAACTGGCGGCCATCGCCGAGGGCCGCCACCAGCTTGTGGCCGAGCCAGGCGTGATTGATGACCAGCTCGCTTACCCCGGCCGCCTTGAGTTTCTCGATATGGTGCACGATGAGGGGCTTGCCCCCCACCGCCAAGAGCGGCTTGGGCAGAGTGTCGGTCAGCGGGCGCATCCGCTCGCCACGGCCGGCGGCCAGGATCATCGCCTTCATTCGCCCTCACCCGCTTGTCGTGGCGCAAAGCCGGGCAGCACCCGGCGCACCAGCCAGTCGCCAAATGCCTTCAGCACCGGATGGGCTTCGCCATGGATACGACACGCATCCACCACATAACCCAGGGTGCGGGGAATGTCCTTGAGATAGCCGGATTTGCCATCCCTGTGATAAAGGCGGGTGAAGAGCCCCGCCGCCTTCAGGTGACGCTGCATGCCGGTCAGATCTGCATGACGACGGAAACTGGCATAGTCGAGCCCGGCCAGCAGATTGGCGCGGCTCAGGGTCTCGAAGCCGTGGCGCATGCCCTGCTCCATCACCTCGTCCGGCCAGCGCACATAGCAGTCCTTGAGCAGGGAGACCAGGTCATAGCTCAGCGGCCCGATGACCATGTCCTGAAAATCTATGATGGCCAGCTCGCTCTCGTCCGGGGTGTCGCCACCACACACCATCAGGTTGCGGCTGTGGAAATC
This sequence comes from Aeromonas bivalvium, assembly GCF_000819765.1. Lineage (GTDB taxonomy): Bacteria > Pseudomonadota > Gammaproteobacteria > Enterobacterales > Aeromonadaceae > Aeromonas > Aeromonas bivalvium. Next base: position 16,593 of record NZ_CDBT01000017.1, on the reverse strand, counting down.
CCGGTGCATCACCCCCTGGGGCTGGGCCAGGTTGTTCTCGGTGAGGCAGGCGAAGGTGTCCTCGAGCTGTCGTCGCTCGTCCTCGTCCAGGGTCAGATTGAGGTGCTGACCCAGCAGCCATTCGGGGAAGATGGCGTTTTCCCGGGCCATGAAGGCGGCATCGAAGGGCTCAAGCGAGAGGGTCACGCCACCGAGCCGCGGCAGCAAGGCGATGGCTTTCTGATACCAGGCCAGCACGCAGGTCTCGTCCAGGCAACGGATGAGCTGGGTGTCGCCCAGATCCGTCACCGCCAGCAGCCCGAGAGCATAATCGACCGCCCGCACCTCGGGAGCCAGCAGGCCCCTTGCGTGCAGGGCCGAAGCATTGCGGACAAACTCTTGATTTTTCTCTGTTTGTGGATTGGCATCCACCCAGACAAGGCCGCCGCCCCGATAGTATCGACGGAAACTGGCGTCGCCGGAAATGAGAGACAAGGTCAGGGTGTGGTCGCCCGTGTGGTGGCGAGCGAACTGGAGCAGGGAGTCAAAACGATCTGGCATGGGTGAAGGACCAAGGTGGAAAGCAGCGCTTGGCTGTTAGCCCTGGCCGCAATAATGCTTTATCATTGCCGGCTAACATAAAGCAATGAGATGCAATGTCAACTCGATGAGTCCTGGCGTATTATGCATGCTCTTGAATCAGCCGTTTCGATACGGATTGCGCGAGTCTTCTACATGACAAAATGGACACTGGGGCGTGCCTGTCCCATCGCCCTGACCATTGGCCTTGCTCCGGCGCTGTTGAGCCCGGCATATCTCCAGGCTGCGCCAATGAGCGTACCCGCCGCCACGGGTCTGCTGGACGAGCTCTGCTATGACTATGTTCCCAAGATAGAAAAAGCCCCCGCCAGTCAGGATGCCAATGCCCTGCCGGTGGAGGTGGACGCCGACCGGCTCGAAGCCAAGCAGGGCGGCACCGCCGTCTATGAAGGCGACGTCAAGGTGCGTCAGGGCGTGCGCAAGTTTGACTCCGATTATGCCCAGCTCGACCAGAAGAGCCGGGATGTGATCGCCATCGGCAACATCTACTACAACGATGGCCAGATCACGGTCACCAGCGACAAGACCCTCAAGTCCAACCTGGATACCAAGGATTCAGAGCTCGAAGAGGGCAAGTATCAGGTCCATGGCTCTGCGGTGCGCGGCTCGGCCGATCGGGTCATCATGACCAACAACAACCAGAACATCACCCTGGAAGGGGCCCAGTACACCACCTGCCCACCGGGCCAGGAAGCCTGGACCCTGAAGGCGGGCAGCATCGACATCGACCAGAACGAGGTGTTCGGCGAAGCCTGGAACGCCAGCCTCTGGCTCTATGACTACCCTGTGTTCTACTTCCCCTATATCAACTTCCCCATCAAGGACGAGCGCAAGACGGGTCTGCTCTACCCCAGCTATGAGCAGAGTTCCAAGAACGGCATGGACATCAACCAGCCCTTCTACTGGAATATCGCCCCCAACTACGACGCCACCATCAGCTCCCGTTTCATGGACAGGCGCGGCCTGATGGAGCAGGTCGAGTTCCGCTACATGCCGGACCCGGCCCACAGCGGCACCCTCTATTTCGAGAACCTGGCAGACGACAAGCAGTATGACGACACGGCCAGCCTCAACGACTATCTTGCCGATGGTCACCGTTACCTGCTGAGCGCCCGTCACACCTCTCTTTTCCTCGACAACGCCCTGGTGGTCTCCCTCGACTACACCAAGGTGCGGGACAACGACTACAACTATTTCAATGACTTTTCGCCGCCGGTCGGCACCCAGGTCGACAACCAGTTGCAACAGTCCCTCACCGCCGGCTACTACCAGCAGAACTGGAACCTGACCACGGAGGCGCGCACCTACCAGATCCTGCTGGCCGGTGCCCAGCAGCCCCACACCATGCTGCCGCGCATCAACCACAACTATTACCATCAGGGCCGCTGGTACGATCTGGCCTGGAACACAGAGCTGACCAATTTCGGCTATGACAACGACCAGTCCACCATAGGAGAAGCCTATACCGGCACCCGCCTCTACAGCGCGCCGACCCTGACGGTGCCGCTCATCGATGCGGACGGTTACTACCTCGACAGCCAGTACAAGCTGATGTACACCCAGTACAATCAGGATGTCCCGGATACCAGCAAGCTCACCAGCTACTACCGCAACAAGGGGCTGACCCACCTCGACGACAACGTCACCCGGGTGTTGCCCTCGTTCCGCCTCAAGGGTGGCCTCACCTTCGATCGTCAGCAGGACTGGTTCGGCGAGCGTGCCAACCAGACCCTGGAGCCCGAGTTCCAGTACCTCTATATCCCCTACAAGGATCAGGACAACATAGGCATCTACGACTCGACCAGCATGCGCCAGGACTACTACAGCCTGTTCAGCGATCGCCGCTTCGCCGGGCTGGATCGGATCAGCGACTCCAACCGAGTCTCTGTCGGGGTCACCAGCCGGGTCTATGATGCCGTCGGTGACGAGCGCCTGCGCCTGGCCCTGGCCCAGGCATTCGACTTCGTCGCCCCCAGGGTCACCCTCTATCCCAGCGACGAGGCGAGCACCAACACCCGCTCACCCTTGTCATTCGAGGGGGATGCCAAGATAAGCGAGCAGTGGTTTGCCCACGTCGGTGCCCAGTATGACGTGCAGGAGAAGGAGTTCAGCTCCGCCAACAGCGCCCTGGAGTATCGCCACGAGAAGCTGCTGAGCCAGCTCAACTACCGCTTCGTGCGCGATGCCAACTACGACCTCTCCCGCAGTGGCGAGAGCGCCGACATCAACCAGGTCGGCATGTTGCTCGGTACCCCCCTCAACGACCGGTGGCACCTCTATGGCGGCTACTACTACGACCTGGATCAGAACGTGAATGTTGACCGCAAGGTAGGGATCAAATATGACTCCTGCTGCTGGAGCATCAACTTCAACCTGGAATGGGTCAACAGCCCGGATAACGTCACCTACCAGCCCACCTCGGAGCGTAGTTTCGGCATCCAGTTTGAGATGAAAGGATTGGGCAGTGTGGGTACGGGTGCCAAGGGCACCAGCCTGGATACCGATGCCCTGCCTTACATTCGTCCGTTTAACCTGCGGGACCAGTGAGTCATCGCAAAACGCCTTGAGAGATGGATATGAAGAAGACGTGGATTTCCCTGCTGACCGCAGGTCTGTTCGGAGTCATGAGCCAGAGCGCGTTTGCCTCCCCCGAGCTCATCGACAAGGTGCTGGCCGTGGTCAACAAGGATGTAGTACTCGCCAGCCAGCAGGATGCCCTGGTCAACAAGATCAAGTTCTCGGCCAAGGAGAGCGGCCAGGCGCTGCCCGATGACGCCACCCTGCGCAAACAGGCGCTGGATCGCCTGATCCAGGAGAGCCTGCAGCTGCAACTGGCGGACAGACAGGGCCTCAAGATCAGCGACACCCAGCTCGAGCAGGCCATCCGCAGCATAGCGGCGGACAACAAGATGAGCCTGGAGCAACTGCGGGCCCAGCTGGAGCGCGAGGGCATGAGCTATGCCCAGTACCGGGAAGAGGTACGCCGCGAGATCCTGATGAACGAGGTGCGCCGCAACCAGATCCGCCGCCGCATCAACATCTCGGATCAGGAAGTCAAGCAGGTGGTACAGGCGTTGCAGGCCCAGGGCCAGCAGCAGCAGGAGTACCACGTCGGTCACATCCAGATCGCCCTGCCGGACAACCCGAGCGCCGAGCAGCTCAATGCCGCCAAGGCCAAGATAGAGAGCCTGCTGACCCGGCTACGTGGCGGCGCCGACTTCCGTGAGCTGGCCATCGCCGAGAGCAACGGTCCCAAGGCCCTGGAAGGGGGTGACTGGGGCTGGATGAGCCCGCAAGGCATGCCCACCCTGATGGCCGAAGCGGTACAGGGTGCCAAGAAGGGGGACATCGTCGGCCCGCTGCGCTCCGGCGCCGGTCTGCACATCGTCAAGGTGTTCGATACCAAGGGTCTACAGCAGGTGGTGCAGACCGAGGTGAAGGCTCGCCACATCCTGATCAAGCCCTCCATCATACTGAGCGAAGAGAAGGCCAAGGGCATGCTGGACGGCTTCCTCCACGACATCAAGAGCGGCAAGGCCGACTTCGCCGCCCTGGCGGAGAAGTACTCCGAAGATCCCGGCTCTGCGGTGCAGGGCGGCGAGCTGGGCTGGTCCGATCCCAACGTCTATGTGCCGGAATTCCGTGACATGGTCAACCGCCTGCAGCCCGGCCAGTACAGCGAGCCCTTCCGGACCAGCCACGGCTGGCACCTGGTGCAGCTGGAAGAGAGACGCAGCCAGGATGCCACCGACAAGGCCCAGGAGCAGCGCGCCTATCAGCTGATCTACAACCGTCGCTTCGTGGAAGAGTCCCAGGCATGGCTCGACGAGCTGCGTGACGAGGCCTATATCCGCATCGAAGGTGCCGGCAGTTGATCACCTGTCAGCGTCTTGCCATCACCCCGGGTGAGCCGGCCGGCATAGGGCCGGATCTGGTACTCGACATCGCCCGGCGCGACTGGCCCCACCAGTTGGTGGTGATTGCCTCCCCCGAGCTGATGCAGCGCCGGGCCAAGGCCCTCGGGCTTGAGATCGCGCTCCTGCCCTATGATCCCGCCCAGCCTGCCCGCCCCCAGCGGGCCGGCACCCTGACCCTGTGTCCGGTCGCCCTCGGCGCCCCCGAGCAGGCCGGTCAGCTCGACGAGGCCAATGGCGCCTATGTGCTGGCCACCTTGCAGCGTGCCTGCGACGGCAACATGAACGGTGAATTTGCCGCCGTGGTGACCGGGCCCGTGCACAAGGGCATCATCAACCAGGCCGGGGTCTCCTTCAGCGGCCACACCGAATTCTTCGCCCAGCAGGCGGGGGTACCGGATGTGGTCATGCTGCTCGCCACCGACGGCCTGCGGGTGGCGCTGGCCACCACCCATATTCCCCTCGCCTGCGTCGCCCGCGCCATCACGGCGGAGCGCCTGGGCAAGGTGATCCGCATCCTCAATGCCGACCTCAGAGACAAGTTCGGCATCAAGGCCCCCAGGATCTATGTCTGCGGCCTCAATCCCCACGCCGGGGAAGGGGGTCACCTGGGCCGTGAAGAGATGGATGTCATCGAGCCCGCCCTGGACGCCCTGCGCCAGGAGGGGATCGATCTGGTTGGCCCCCTGCCAGCCGATACCCTGTTCCAGGAGAAGTACCTCAAGGATGCGGACGCGGTACTCACCATGTACCACGACCAGGGGCTGCCCGTGCTCAAATACAAGGGCTTCGGGCGCTCGGTCAATATCACCCTCGGACTCCCCTTCATCCGCACCTCGGTGGACCACGGCACCGCACTGGATCTGGCAGGCAAGGGCCTGGCAGACTCGGGCAGCCTGGTCACCGCGCTTAACCACGCCATCTTGATGGTAGAGAAAAAAATATGAGCAGTAAGATGCACATGGGCCACACGGCCCGTAAGCGTTTCGGTCAGAACTTCTTGCACGACAGCTATGTGATCGACCAGATCGTGGCCGCCATCAACCCCCAGCCGGGCCAGAACCTGGTGGAGATAGGCCCGGGCCTGGCCGCGCTGACCGAGCCGGTCGCCGCCCAGATGGACAAGATGACCGTGGTCGAGCTGGACCGGGATCTGGCGGCGCGCCTGCGCGAACACCCCACCCTCAAGGACAAGCTGACCGTCATCGAGGCCGATGCCATGCGCTTCGACTTCAGCACCCTGATGGGAGAAGGCAAGGGGCCGCTGCGCATCTTCGGCAACCTGCCCTACAACATCTCCACCCCCCTCATCTTCCACCTGTGCGACTTCGCCGACCGGGTGGAAGACATGCACTTCATGCTGCAAAAAGAGGTGGTGCTGCGTCTGGCCGCCGGCCCCGGCAGCAAGGCCTATGGCCGCCTGAGCGTGATGACCCAGTACTACTGCCAGGTGATCCCCGTGCTGGAAGTGGGCCCGGGTGCCTTCAAGCCGGCCCCCAAGGTGGATTCCGCCGTGGTGCGCCTGGTGCCCCACAAGAACCCGACAATCGTCGCGAAAGACATTCGCTGCCTGAACCGGGTCTGCACCGAAGGCTTCGGTCAGCGCCGCAAGACCATCCGCAACAGCTTCGCGAACTTCATCACCGAAGCCCAGCTGGCCGAGCTTGGCATCGACGGCAACCTGCGCCCGGAGAACCTCTCCCTAGAGCAGTTCGTGACCGTGGCCAACTGGCTGGCCGATCAGCAGCAGGGCTGACGCCATGGCGACACCGACCATACAGATCCGCCCCCACCCCAGCTATATCGAGGGCAGCCGGGACCCTTACCAGTTCCTCTATCTCATCGAGATCCAGAACCTGGGGCCGGGCAAGGCGCAGCTGCTCGCCCGCCGCTGGCTCATCACGGACGCCAACGGCAAGCGGATCGAGGTAGAGGGACCCGGAGTGGTCGGTGAACAGCCCGTCATCGCCCCCGGCGAGACGTTCCGCTACCAGAGCGGGGTGCCCCTCGACACGCCGCTGGGGGTGATGGAGGGGAGTTATCTGATGCGTGACGAGGCGGGCCACGAGTTCGAGGCCCCCATCGCCCCCTTCACCCTGGCCGTCCCCCACATCATCAACTGAGGTCCCATGGCAAACTGTTTTGTCGGCGATGTGCAGGGTTGCTATGACGACCTGCGTCGCCTGCTCGATATGGCCGGTTTCGATCCCGCCCATGACACCCTCTGGCTGGCGGGGGATCTGGTGGCCAGGGGGCCGGACTCCCTCGCCGTGCTGCGCTATGCCCATTCCCTCGGCGAGCGCGCCGTCTGCATCCTGGGCAACCACGATCTGCACCTGCTGGCGGTGGCCGAAGGGGTGGCGCCGCTCAAGAAGAAAGACAGGCTGCACGACCTGATGGAGGCGCCGGACAGGGATGCGCTGCTCGACTGGCTGCGCCATCGACCCCTGCTCGCCGAGAGCGAGCATCCGACCCGCCCCGTGCTGATGGTGCATGCCGGCCTGCCCCCCAGCTGGGACGTGGCGACCGCCCGGCGCTGCGCCCGGGAAGTGGAGACACTGCTGCGGGGGGATCAATACTCGTGGCTGCTGCACCACATGTATGGCGACCAGCCGGATGCCTGGCATGAAGGGCTGCTCGGCATAGAACGCTACCGCTACATCATCAACAGCTTCACCCGGATGCGGTTCTGCCACCTCGATGGCCGACTCGACTTCAAGTGCAAGCTGGGACCGGACGAATCCACCCCTGGGCTGCGTCCCTGGTTCGAGCTGCGGACGCGTCGCGACGAGGATCCCATCCTGGTGTTCGGTCACTGGGCGGCCCTGATGGGCAACACGGGGCGAGACCACATCAAGGCCCTCGATACCGGCTGCGTCTGGGGCAACAGCCTCACCCTGTGGCGCCAGGAGGATGACGCCCTCTTCAGCACCCCCTGTCCCGCCTACGCCCGCTGAGGGACGCAGACAGCAAAAAGGCCCGTACCGGGCCTTTTTTCATGATGGGACGCCGGGGATCAACCGGCGATCCGCTCCAGGGTCTCGAAGCGGTAGGAATGGGGGTTGCGTGCATCGGGCTGATAGATCTCCTGCTCGATACAGCGCCACTGCGGCCCCTCATACTCCGGGAAGCGGGTATCCCCCTCGGCCGCCAGATCGATGTGAGTCAGATAGAGGCGATCCGCCCGCGGCAACAGCTGGGCATAGAGATGACCACCGCCAATCACCATCAACTCCGCCGGCGCCTCCCCCTCGGTCAGGGTGGTCAATGCGTCCTCGATGGAGGAGAACACCTCGATACCCGGCGCCGTGAATCCGGCATTGCGGCTGATCACCAGGTTACGTCGTCCGGGCAGCGGGCGGCCAATGGACTCGAACGTCTTGCGTCCCATCAACACCGGCTTGCCCAGGGTGACCCGCTTGAAATGGGCCAGATCGGCGGGCAGGTGCCAGGGCATCTGGTTGTCCAGCCCTATCACCCTGTCCCGGGCCATGGCGGCAATCATGGAAATCTTCATCTCGCAGCGTCTCTCACACAATGGGGCGGTTACGGTACACGACCAGGGAGGGTATCGCCAGCCCGAAGCTCAGGGCGCCGACGATGAAGAGCGCCTTGAGTCCATTTTCCAGCGCGCTCTCGATAAGTGTCATGGTCACGCCATGAATGTTGAGCTCGACGATGGCGATCATCGCCTTGAACGCATAGCCGCCGGGGATCATGGGGATGATGGACGCCACGCTGAACACGGGCCGTGGCGCCAGCAGCCGCCGCGACCAATAGACACACACGAAACCCACCATGGTGGATGCCGCCAGGGTGGCCCATTCGATGGGCACCCCCTGGTGGATCAGCAGGGTGCGCAGGCTGTGGGCCAGGGCCCCCCCCATGGCGCAATATTTCAGCATGCGCGGCGGCACATTGAACAGCATGGCAAAACCGACGGCCGGAATGGCCGACCAGAAGGCATCCCTGGCCAGCAGCCAGAACAGCTCCATCATGGCCTCCCCCTCCCCTCGCCCGCGACAGCCGACCGGGCAGGCAAGCACCTCATGGGGCACTGACCCAGGTTCATATCAGCCTCCACCATACCTTGCCTCCCCAGACCTCGGCGATGGACATCGCCAGAATGATGCCGATGGCGGCGCTGATGGTGAGCAGGCTCGCCGTCCCCCAGCGGGCCAGCCCCATGTTGAAGTAGCCCTTCACCATGTCGGAGACGGCATTGATGAGGGGGAAGCCGGGCACCAGCAGCAACACGCTGGCCGCCATGGCGAGATAGGGTTGCTGACCCCAGCCGAAGAAGGTGGCGCTGGAGGCGAGCAGAGTGGCGATGAAGCCGGTCACGGCAAAGTTGATGAGGGGGCTGTGATGGTGGCGCGCCATCAGCTGACGTACCCGCATGGCGCAGGCGCTGGCGAGGAAGGTCACCAGGAAGATGGGCCAGTCGCCGCCAAACAGCAGGCTGAAGGCACCGCAGGAGAGGCCCACCATGGGCACCACCAGCCAGGGGTGGTAGTGGAACGGCTTGATGGCATCGAGGCGATGCCGAACCTCCCGCGCCTCGATCAGTTGCTTCTCCGCCATGATGCACAGACGCTGGATCTCGCACACCACCTGCATGTTGATGCCGTGTTCGCGGACCCGGCGAGTGGTGGTGACGCAGTGCCCCCGATAGAGGCTGGTCAGGACGATGGCGCTCGAGGAGATGGCCATCTCGACGCTCTCCAGCCCCAGTGCCAGGCCGAGCCGCGTCGTGGTCTGCTCGATAAGACGGCTCTCGGCACCGAACTGGGCCAGCATCTGCCCCGTCTTGACGACGATACGGGTGACGTCCGTCTGCTGTTCCCGGGACAGCTCCCTGCTTGGGCTCATACTTCTCATCTTCCCTTCGAGACATGGCATGAAAGCCGTTATCTTAACCAAACCCGGCAGACCATTCATCCGGGAAGAGCGGGGGAAACAGGTGAGAAGATCAAGATGTTGGCAGATAACTCGTCCAGCGAGCGCCTCTGGCCGCCAGCGCAGCGAAGGCGCCCCTCGATATGGCGCCAAACGGAAAAGATGAAAGGATCATCGCCCCCGGCGACGGATAAGGGCCCTGGCCCGCTACCCTCTGCCCTTATTTGGGGAGACGATCTTGCAGCGACACCACATTGTTATTTCGCCGGATCGGAGGAGGCGGCTCATCCTCGGCGGAGAGGGAGCAGAGCCGGTTCATCTCGCAATGCATCAGGAAGAAGGTCTCCTGCATCATGTTGACGATGCGAATGCAGCTGTCGATGGGGTTCTTGGCCAGGCGGCGCTGGCAATCGACCTGAAACTGCAACCCTCGCAACCTGCGCTGCTGATCCGGGCCTGCGCTGGCGATGACCGCCTCTATCTGTTCATAGAGCAGGGTTTCCAGCAATTGCGGCTCGCTGGCGGCGAGTCGTTTCAGGGTATCGAAGTCGGGTAATTCCATGGTTCCCTCCACTCTCGAGATGAGAGGGTGTGGTGCCAGTGCCCGACCGGGCCCGGCACCCTCTACTGGTTATATATGCCAGCGAGGGCGGGAGTTCAATTTGACGGCGACGGGAAGCAAGGCTCCCATTGAAAACGTATTTTCATGATGCCTTCCTATTCCCCATTAGGGATCAACACCTTGAATATGGAGGGTGGCAAATAAGTCCTAACGCTATTACTTATACATTTTTCATGGCCATAGCCGCGTCATTATTCCCCTTTCTCGAAACATCCCCTGAAAATATATTTTCAAGCACAGGAACGCCTGTGGAAAATGACCGCCTCGAAAGAGAGGCGTCATATAGGGCGTTTAACACATCTATCTGATTATGCTATTTTATTTGCCTATTTACCGTCACGACAAGGGGTCGTATGAACAAGGCAAGAATCGGCATCGTCACCGTCAGCGACCGAGCCAGCGCAGGCATCTACGAGGATCTCTCCGGCAAGGCCATCATGGAGACCCTGGGCACCTATCTCACCTCCCCCTGGGAGCCGGTCTACCGGCTGATCCCCGATGAGCAGGATCAGATAGAGGCGACCCTGGCCCGGCTGGCGGACGAGGAGGGGTGCTGCCTCATCGTCACCACGGGCGGCACAGGGCCGGCCAGACGGGATGTCACCCCTGAAGCCACCGAGGCGGTGTGCGATCGCATGATGCCGGGCTTTGGCGAGCTGATGCGGGCCGAATCCCTCAAGTTCGTGCCCACCGCCATACTGTCGCGCCAGACCGCGGGCCTGCGGGGCAGCACCCTCATCGTCAACCTGCCTGGCAAGCCCAAGTCCATCCGCGAGTGTCTGGATGCGGTCTTCCCCGCCATCCCCTACTGCATCGATCTGATGGAGGGACCCTATCTCGAGTGCGACGAGCGCGTCATCAAGCCGTTTCGTCCCAAGAAATAACCTGCCCCCCTATGACAGAGGCGCCCCTGGCGCCTCTGTTCATTCAGGGACGCGCCTTCATGACCAGCGCTTGAAGATGAGCGAGGTGTTGATGCCGCCAAAGGCAAAATTGTTGGACATCAGGTAGGTGGCATCCAGCACCCGGCCACCACTGCGGATATGGTCAAGGGGGGCGCAGGCGGGATCCGGCTCGCCGAGGTTGAGGGTGGGGGCGAACCAGCCCTCTGCCATCATCTCCAGGGAGAGCCAGGCCTCGACGGCGCCGCAGGCCCCCAGGGTGTGACCGAAATAGCTCTTGAGGGAGGAGATGGGGGTCTTGTCCCCGAACAGGGCCGAGGTGGCGTGGCTCTCGGCGATGTCCCCCCGTTCGGTGGCGGTGCCGTGGGCGCTGATGTAATCGATCTGCCCGGCCTCCAGGCCGGCGTCGGCCAGGGCCAGGGCCATGCAGAGCTGCATCGTCTCTTGCTGGGGCTGGGTGACATGGGCCGCATCGCAGTTGGTGGCAAAGCCCACCAGCTCGGCGATGATGGGGGCGCCCCGTGCCTGGGCATGCTCCAGCTCCTCCAGGATCAGGGTGCCCGCCCCCTCCCCTATCACCAGACCGTCCCGTTGCCGATCGAAGGGCCTGGGGCTCAGCTCGGGGTGATCGTTCATCTGGCTGGTGGCAAACAGGGTGTCGAACACCACGGCCTCGGACGGGCAGAGCTCCTCCGCGCCCCCCGCCACCATGAGATCCTGGTAGCCGTGCTTGATCGCCTCATAGGCATAGCCGATGCCCTGGCTGCCGGAGGTGCAGGCGCTGGAGGTGGGAATGACCCGGCCCCGCAGGCCGAAGAAGAGGCCGGTATTGACCGCCGCCGTGTGAGGCATCATCTGCACATAGGTGGTGGCCGTGATGCTGGCCGTGGTCTTGTCGTTGAGCATGGCGCCAAAGGCGCTGATGGGTGCCGTGCTGCCGGTGGAAGAGCCATAGGCGATGCCGGTACGCCCGCCGGTCAGCACGGGGTGGCCGAGAAGCCCGGCCCGGGCCAGGGCCAGCTCGGTCGCCACGGTCGCGAGCTCGGAGACCCGCCCCATGGCCCGGGTCTTCTTGCGGGGATAGTGCGCCGGCAGCGCAAACTCCGGAATGGGGGCCGCCAGCCGGGTGTTGAGACCGTCATAGACGGCCCACTCCGGCATCTGGCGCACCGCGTTGCGCTCCGCCTTGAGGCGGGGCCCCACGCTCTGCCAATCGTTGCCAAAGGCGGTCACCCCGGCCATGCCGGTTACCACGACCCGTTTCATATTCCCACTCCCTGCCATGTGTGACGCGTTTGAATCAAGAGACTGACTGCGTTCATATCAGCCCCCCGTTGATGGAGATCACCTGACGGGTGACATAGCCTGCGATGTCCGACATCAGATAGGAGACCAGGCCCGCCACCTCGTCCGCCTGCCCCATCCGCTTGAGGGGGATCATCTTCATCGCCTCGGCCTCCACCTCGGCGCTCACCATGCCGGTGTCGATGAGGCCGGGGGCGACACAGTTGACCGTGATCCTGCGCTTGGCCAACTCCAGGGCCAGGGCCTTGCTCGCCCCTATGATCCCCGCCTTGGCGGCGCTGTAGTTGACCTGCCCCCGGTTGCCCATGATGCCGGAAACCGACGACAAGGTGACGATGCGCCCGCCCCGGCGCAGCCCTATCATGGGCATGATGCAGGGCTTGAGCAGGTTGTAGAAGCCGTCCAGGTTGGTGTGCAGCACCCCGTCCCACTCCTCGTCGGTCAGGGCCGGGAAGGCGCCATCGCGGATGACGCCGGCATTGCTGACCACGCCGTAGTAGGCGCCATGGGCCTCGATATCGGACTCGAGCCGGCTGCGGCACTGCTCCCGGTTCGAGATATCGAACTGGATCAGCCGCCCCTGGCCCCCGGCCGCCACTATGGCGTCCAGGGTCGTCTGGGCACCTGTCTCATCGCCGTGATAGTGCACCACTATGTGAAAGCCATCGGCGGCCAGTCTCAGGGCGATGGCGCGGCCTATGCCCTTGCTGGCCCCGGTCACCAGTACGGTGGAATTCATCATCAATCCTTTCCTCACAGATTCATCAAATTCGGTCTTGCCGCCGGTCCGGCGCTCATGGCGATGACGGCGCCAGCAGCTGAGCCAGCTCTCCCTCGGCGGGGAGATAGGTACTGAGCCTGGCCTCGGCACACGGTTGCCCCTCGCGCAGGATCCGGCACTCGAAGCTGGCCATGGCACCATCTTCCAGCAGGCATTCGGCCTCGATCGTCAGGCGATCCCCAGGGGCGAAGGCGGCTACCCGGCTGCGATACTGGCGGCTGCCAAGCAGCATGCCGATGCGCACCGGCTCCCCCCGCTCCCGTCCCCGCATCCCGGCCCAGGCGGCGATGGTCTGGGCCATCAGCTCGATGCCGACCCAGCCCGGCAGGGCGCCATCGGCATCGAGAAGCAGGGCGTGACGCTCCCCCACCCGGGTCTCGCAGCAGACCCGGGCCCCCTGATAATCCAGCAGGCGATCCAGCAGCAGCATGGGGGCCTGATGGGGCAAGAGCGCGTCGATGGCTATCTCATTCATGGGAGGCTCCCTTTTCTCGCGCCGGGACCCGTCCCAGCAGCAGGCTGACATTGTTGCCACCGAAGGCAAAGGAGTTGGACAGCACCCGGGCCAGCGGCCTTGCCGGCGCCTCCCCCCGGGCCAGCCGGATGGGGGCCAGGGCGGGATCCTGGGCCTCCCCCTGACGGGGCGGCGCCATCTCCCGGGCGAGCAACAGGCAGCAGATCGCCGCCTCTATGGCACCGGCCGCCCCCAGGGTATGGCCGGTCAGCATCTTGCTGGAGCTGGCGGGCGCGCTCTGCGCCGCCCCGAACAGCCGGGCGAGGGCCAGGCTCTCCATCTCGTCGTTGAGCCGGGTCGCGGTGCCGTGGAGATTGATGTAATCCAGCTCGCCCGGCGTCACTCCCCCCTGGCGCAGCGCCATGCGCATGGCCGCCTCGGCTCCCAGCCCCTCTGGGTGGGGTGCCGAGACATGCCAGGCGTCGGAAGACTCGCCCGCCCCCAGCAGGGCGAGCCCGGCCCGCTCCCGGGTCAGCAGGAAGAGGGCGGCCCCCTCCCCTATGTTGATGCCGCACCGCTCGGCCCCGAAGGGACGGCAGCGGCTGAGGCTGAGGGACTCCAGGCTGTCGAAGCCGTTGAGGGTCAGGCCGCACAGGCTGTCGACGCCACCGACGATGACGGCATCCGCCAGCCCGGCCGCCAGCAGCCGCTGGCCGCTGATAAAGGCGCGGGCGCTGGAGGAGCAGGCGGTGGAGAGGGTATAGGCCGGGCCGGTCAGGGCCAGGTGGCGGGCGAGAAAATCGCTCGGGGAGCCCAGCTCCTGCTGGCGATAGTCAAACCCGGCCGGGATCCCCTCCCCCCCCTGCCAGGCGGCGACCGCCCGCTCCGCCTCGGCGATCCCCGAGGTGCTGGTGCCGAGCACGATGGCGATGCGATCCGGAGCCAGCCGGGCCATGAGCGCATCCAGCCCGGGCCGGATCTGGGCCAGGGCCGCCAGCAGCAGGCGGTTGTTGCGCGAGTCGTAGGCCGACAGCGCCTGTGGCACGGACGGCAGAGCCCCTTTCACCCGGCCGACCGGGGTCAACCTGCCGTCGCTCAGTGGCTGGCGCTCGCCGTCCAGGGGGCTTATGCCGCTCTCCTGCCAGCGGCTCAGGGCCGCAGCGACCGCCGTCTTCCCCTCTCCCAGGGCGCAGATCAGGCCGTAATCCGCAATGAAGCAGGGAGAGACGCGAGTCATCACAGTGTTCATGGGGCCAGTTTCTCCATCTGCAGCTCGTAATCGAAGGCGTGCTGCACCAGGCGCACCGGCTCCCGCTCCCCGCCTATCTCCCGGTAGTGGATCTCGCTCACCAGGGTACCCGCAGGATCCCGCAGGCGACGCACCATGCCCTCGTCCTCCAGACGCCAGCCCCTGGGCAGCCTGGGCTGCCAGGCCGAGAGGGGCCAGTAGCCGAGCATGACGTCGGCCAGCACCTGGGCCACCGGCGGCAGCGCCGTGCCCCCCAGCAGGCTGGAGAGCTGCTCGCTGCGGATCGCCTCGCCGTCATAGCTCAGCCGAAACAGCCGGATCCCGCTCGGGGTCAGCCCCACCAGGGTGAGCTGGCGACCGTCTGCCTCCAGCACCGTCAGCAGCTGATGCTCGCCGCCCCGGGTCCGGGCACTGAGCAGCTGCTGGCGATAGAGGGGCTGATCCCGCAGGGGAGCGGGCAGCACCAGGCTGACGGTCGGGGTCAGCAGGGCGCGGTTGTCCGGCGCCCCGGCGCCTGACCGATCGGCACAGGCCGTGAGCAGCAGCAGACCAAACAGCATCGCAATTCTCATGATTTCTCCAACACCAGGGGCGACAGCAGGAAGGCGGTAAAGATACCCCCGCTCAACACCAGGCCGAAGCCCGCGATGGCCGGGGTGTGACTCAGGGCCAGCAAACCGAACGCCAGCTGGGTGGTCAGGTTCGCCAGCAGGACCGCCAGCAGGGTCGCCCGCTGACGCCGGGGATCGGCGCCGCTGTGGGCGAAGAAGAGCCCATAGTCGATGCCGATGCCAAAGATCAGGGCGAGGGCCAGCACCCCGAACAGGGTGAGAGGCTGGTCGAAGGCGGCGAGCAGGGCCAGACCGGCCCCGAGCGCCAGGCCATTGACCAGCAGGATCCGCCCCCCCTTGCGCCAGCCGAGCCGGTACCAGAGCAGGCCGCCCACCAGGGCGACGGCCAGGGCCAGCAGCTCGGCCAGGGTGAGGCGATAGTGGGCGAACAGCTGGCTCCACTGGCTGCGCTGATCCTGCCAGAACACCCCCTCTCGCCCCTCGGCCAGGGCCGCCAGGGCGGCGGGATCCGCCACGCCGTTCACCGGCAGCCAGAGGGCCACCCGGCCATCGG
>NZ_CDBT01000017.1:0-482 GCF_000819765.1 Aeromonas bivalvium | reverse complement strand
GCGCCACCACCTCGGGCAGCAGGCGCGCCAGGGCGTCGTGATCGGCCTGCTGGCGCGCCAGGGAGGGCAACCACCCGCTCAGGGAGACGAAACCCGCCAGCTGCCCCTGCGCCCTGGCACTGGCCAGGGCCGGGGTCAGGGCTTCGAGCCGTTGCAGCGCCGTCTCCCCATCCGGTCCCGTCACCAGAAAGCCCGCCATGCCTCCCTGCTGGCCGGTGAGGTGCTGTACCTGCCGCTCCTGGGCCTGTAGCAGGGTGGGCAGGGGTTGCAGGCGGGCGATATCATCGTCCACCCGCAGCTGGCTGAGCCCCCAGACCACCAGCAGCAGGCAGAGCAGGGGCAGGCCGGTGCGCAGCCAGCGCCGCTCGCGCCAGAGGGCGAGCCAGGCTTCCAGCCACGTCACGACCCTGGGGGTGCCCAAGGGCAGAGGCCCCAGCCAGAGCGGGAACAGGCAGAGCACTGTCAGCAGGGCGGCCAGCAGG
>NZ_CDBT01000016.1:59523-102038 GCF_000819765.1 Aeromonas bivalvium | reverse complement strand
CAGAAAAGGTTCGTTCGCTGATAAATACAGCAAAACACTCATTTATCGAGCGTTTAACCCAAGGGACAGGCCGGTCAGGGGCAATCTGGCTCCACATGCATACATGGGGGAGCGGGTATCTTTGTTGCCCGCCATATCCATGATGATCGCGTTCACGCCTTCGGGTAACATAGCGCCCCTTTGTGATTCACACACTCTTGTTGGGCTTTGGAGAGTTTAATGCCTTTTGCACTTGGCCAGCGTTGGATTAGTGATACGGAAACGGATCTGGGGTTGGGAACAGTTGTGGCCGTCGAAGGGCGCATGGTGACCCTGCTGTTTCCGGCAACCGGTGAAAACCGCATGTATGCCAAAGAAGAGGCGCCGGTCACCCGGGTCAGTTTCAATGTAGGGGATCAGATTGCCAGCCATGAGGACTGGACCCTGACCGTCGACGAAGTGCAGGAAAAGGATGGCCTCCTTATATATGTAGGCACACGCACCGACAACGGTGAACCCGTGGCACTCAAGGAAGTGTTTCTCAACAATTTCATCAAGTTCAACAAGCCGCAGGAACGACTGTTCGCCGGTCAGATCGATCGGATGTCCCGCTTTACCCTGCGCTACGAAGCCCTGATCAATCAGCACAAGCGCCGTCGCAACCCGACTCGCGGTCTGGCCGGTGGCCGGGTCAGCCTGATCCCGCACCAGCTCTATATCGCCCATGAGGTGGGTCATCGTTATGCGCCCCGCGTCCTGCTGGCCGATGAGGTGGGTCTGGGCAAGACCATAGAAGCAGGCATGATCATCCATCAACAGCTGCTCTCCGGCCGCGCCCAGCGGGTGCTCATCCTGCTGCCCGAGACCCTGCAGCATCAGTGGCTGGTCGAAATGCTGCGCCGCTTCAACCTGCACTTCTCTCTGTTTGACGAGGAGCGCTGCATCGAGGCCTTCGCCGATGCGGAGAACCCTTTCGAGACCGAACAGCTGGTGATCTGCAGCCTCGACTTCCTGCGCAAGAAGCGCCGCCGCTTCGAACAGGTGCTGGAAGCCGAGTGGGATCTGCTGGTTGTCGACGAGGCCCACCACCTGGAGTGGAGCGTGGAGGCGCCTAGCCGCGCCTATGAGATGGTGGAAGCCCTGGCCGAACAGGTGCCGGGTGTGTTGCTGCTGACCGCCACCCCGGATCAGCTGGGTCACCAGAGCCACTTCGCCCGCCTGCGTCTGCTCGATCCCGAGCGCTTCTACGACTACGACGCCTTCCTCGCCGAGGAGCAGGCCTATGGCCAGGTGGCCACGGCAGCCCAGGAACTGCTGGATGGCGAGACCCTGAGCGAGGAAGCCAAGCAGATCCTCGCCAGCCAGCTGGAAGGGCTGGATCTGCGCGATGCCGCCGCCCGTCAGCAGGCAGTCGCCAAGCTGCTGGACCAGCACGGCACCGGCCGGGTGTTGTTTCGCAACAGCCGCGCCAATATTCAGGGCTTCCCCGAGCGTCACCTCAACGTCTACCCCATGCCGCTGCCGGAGCAGTACAAGACCGCCATCAAGGTGATGAGCATGATGGGAGGCAATGGGGGGGACCTGCAGTCACGTGCCCTGCGCTACCTCTATCCGGAGAAGATCTACCAGCAGTTCGAGGGCGATAGCGCCAGCTGGACCCAATTCGATCCCCGCATCGACTGGTTGCTGGAGCTGTTGCTCGGCGCACGCCAGCAGAAGGTGCTGGTGATCTGCTCGGAGGCGGCCACCGCCCTCGCCCTGGAAGAGGCACTGCGCACCCGCGAAGGGATCCGCGCCACCGTCTTCCATGAAGGCATGTCCATCCTGGAGCGGGATCAGGCGTCCGCCTATTTCGCACAGGCCGAGGGCGGCGCCCAGGTGCTGCTCTGCTCCGAAATCGGCTCCGAGGGGCGCAACTTCCAGTTTGCCAGCCACCTGGTGCTGTTCGATCTGCCCCTCAACCCGGATCTGCTGGAGCAGCGCATCGGTCGCCTGGACCGGATCGGCCAGCAGAACACGGTCGAGATCCACGTCCCCTACCTGGCGGGCAGTGCCCAGCCTGCACTCCTGCGCTGGTACCATGACGGCCTGGATGCCTTCGAGCAGACCTGCCCCACGGCCCGCCCGGTATTCGAAGCGGTGCGGGATCAACTGTTCGAGCTGCTGGCCGCCAACAGCGGTGACACCGACGAACTCGACGCCTTGCTTGGCCGAACTCGCGAGCTGCACGAACCGCTCAAGGCGCGCCTCGAGCAGGGGCGCGATCGCCTGCTGGAAATCCACTCCAGCGGTGGCGACGCCGCCAGACAGCTGGTCGAGACACTGGCCGCCGAAGATGACGACACAGCCATGATCTCGTTCGCCCTCAAGATGTTCGACGAGATCGGCGTCAATCAGGATGACAGGGGCGAAAACGCCCTGGTGCTGACCCCGGGGGATCACATGCTGGTCTCCAGCTTCCCGGGCCTGCCCCAGGATGGCATGACGGTCACCTTCGACAGGGATACCGCCCTCTCCCGGGACGACATGTTCTTCCTTTCCTGGGATCACCCCATCATGCGGGGCGGCATAGACCTGATCCTGGGTTCCGAGATTGGGGCCACCTCGGTTGCCCTGCTCAAGAACAAGGCGCTGCCGGTGGGATCCATCCTGCTGGAGCTGATCTTCGTGGCCGAGTCGGCGGCCCACCCCCAGCTCTACCGTTTCATGCCGCCAACCCCAATCCGCCTGCTGATGGACAAGAACGGCCAGAACCTGGGCGATAAGGTGGCATTCGATGCCTTCAACCGCCAGCTGACGCCGGTCAACCGTCATCTGGGCAGCAAACTGGTCACCGCATCCCAACCGGTGATCCATGGCCTTATCGGCAAGGGCCAGATCATCGCAGACACCCTGAAGGCCGCCATCGTCGACGAGGCCCGTGGCCAGATGGCGCAGACCCTGCAACACGATCTGGACCGGCTGGAGGCCCTCAAGGCCGTCAACCCGAACGTCCGTGACAGCGAACTCGACTATCTGCGCGACCTGCAAGCGGAGCTGCACCATCTGATCGATCAGACCCAGCTCAAGCTGGATGCAATCCGCTTTATCGTGGTGACCCATAACTGACGCGATACTGAGAGGCATGATCTGAACCTGCTCAAGCTGGATGTCATGCCCTTTAAGATTGTGGTTACCCATAACTGATGGGGGCTTGCCCCCACCTTCTGATGCGAGACCTTTATGTTTGAATACTCACCGCCTCTGGAACCCTGGCTCGATATCCTGTTCAAGGACAAGGACATCATGGTGGTCAACAAGCCCACCGGCCTGCTGAGCGTCCCCGGGCGCGGTCCCGAGAATGAAGACAGCGTCCTGCACAGGGTGAAGCAGCAGCACCCCAAGGCGGCGGCGGCCCATCGCCTCGACATGTCCACCACCGGGGTGCTGGTGATCCCGCTCAACCCCAATGCCCACCGGGAGCTGAGCCGGCAATTTCGCGAGCGGGAGACAGAGAAACACTACCTCGCCTGGGTCTGGGGCGAGCCGGCGGCGCAGTCCGGCGAGATTGACCTGCCTCTGTGCGTGGATTGGCCGAACCGGCCCAAGCAGAAGGTGGACTTCGAGGAGGGGCGCCATGCCCTGACCCTGTGGCAGACGCTGAAGGTGGAAAACGGCAACAGCCTGATCAAGCTGACCCCCATCACGGGTCGCTCACACCAGCTGCGGGTCCATATGCTGGAGCTGGGGCATCCCATCCTCGGGGACAACCTCTATGCCCACCCGCAGGCCCTGGCGGCGGCCCCCCATCTCTATCTCCATGCGGCCAGTCTGACCATCAGCCACCCCCGCAGCGGCGAGCGGATGACCTTCGAGGCCCAGGCCCCCTTCTCCTGCTGAGGCGCCTGCCAGAACAGAGTCCCACATAAAGAAAAGCCTCGGTCGAAAGACCGAGGCTTTTTGTTGCTGGGCATCATACGTGGATATTGATGTTGCCACCCAGGGTGTTGCCTGCCGTGCTCTGGGGGGCGGGAGCGGACTGCGCTGCGCCCTGCAACAGGGCCAGGGCGGTTTGCCCCTCCTGCACCTGTTGCTTCTTCGCCAGGCTGGCGACCATCATGGCACTTCCATAAGATGCAGATGTAGAACCGGATATTTCCATTTGCATTCCTCCTGCCCTCAGGCTATCGGCCATTACGACAGAAACATGAGCCGCAATCTCTCAACTGTTGCATGCCTTGCCGGGGGCCTTGCTTCCCAACCAGCGCTCTTCCATCTCCAGCAGGGTCTGATAGGCCGCCTCGGCCTGGGCCGGACGGCTGAACAGGTAACCCTGACCATAGAGATGAATATCGGTGAGGCTGCGCAACACATCGAGCTGGGCCTGGGTTTCTATCCCCTCGCACACCAGCGTCTTGCCCAGCATGGAGCCGAGTCGACAGATGTTGGCCACCAGTTCGGTCGCCTCCGTGGAGCTGTCGATCCCCTGGATGAAGGAGCGGTCGATCTTCACCTTGCTTACCGGCAGCTTCTGCAGATAGCTGAGGGAGGAGTAGCCGGTGCCAAAATCGTCAAGGGCCAGCTGCACCCCCTGCTGATCCAGATCCTGCATCAGTTGCAGCGAGTTCTTCACCTCGTTCATCGTCGTGTCCTCCGTCACCTCCAGTACCAGGTGGGCGGCGGAAATATGATGATCCATCAAGGCTTTGGCGACCAGCTTCAGCAGGCTGCGCTGGTACATGCCGGGGGAGATGTTGACGCACATCTGCAGATCGACCAGCCCCAGCTGCTGCCACTGATAGAGCTGGGCACAGGCACTGTTGAGCACCCAGCCCCCCAGCTTCTCGGCCAGCTGGAACTCTTCGGCCACCTGGATCACCTCGTTGGGGGGAATGAAGCCCAGTTCGGGGTGTCGCCAGCGCAGCAGGGCTTCGACCGCCTCGCAACGCCCCGTCTCCAGATTGACGATGGGCTGGTAGTAGAGCTCGAGGGCATTGCGCTCGAGGGCCACCACCATGTCGGAAGCCAGATGCTTGCGCCTTGCCGTCTCGTTTTGCAGTGACTTGTCGTAGATGACATAGGGGACATGGGTCTTGCGGCTGTGGAAGAGGGCCTGCTCGGCCCGGCTCAGCAGATCCTGGGTCTCTTCGCTGTCCATCGGGAAGAAGGCGATGCCGATCCCCACCTCCAGACGAAATGGGTAGTGATCCAGCAGGATATCCTGCTTGATCAGGTGAAGCAGGCGGGAGACCAGCTCGCGCACCTGCTTGAGGTCGCTGCTGCCTCGCTGGATGATGGCGAATTGATCCCCCACCAGCCGCGCGGCCCATTCACTCTCGTTGCACAGCGAAGCCAGCCGGCGTGCCAGCTCTTGCAGCAAGAGATCGCCGATGTTGTAGCCGAACTTGCTGTTGATATCGCGAAACTCATTGATGTCGACCAGCACCAGGCCAAAGGGTTGATCCCGGCTGGCGCACTCCTCCATCTGCTCCAGCAGGGCAAGGCGATTGGAGAGTCCGGTCAGCGTATCGAGGCGAGCCTCCCGGTAATGACGCCGCCCCTCACGGATCAGCAGGATGCTGAGCATGATCACCGACAGCAACAGACCACTCACCATGAAGAGCAAGGCATTGCGCAGGGTGCCGAAGTGCTGGTCATTGCCCGTGTAGACCTTGATGTTCTGCTGCATCACGGAGGCGAGAGAGTAGGAGAGCGGCTCTTGCAAGGGGGAGAGTCGCATCATGACGCGCTGGTAGTCACCGCTGCCGCGCTTGAGCTCCATGATACGGGGTTCAAGCTCGCGGATGGTGCTCTCGATCAGCTGCACCAGACGCAGGGCCTTCTGCTTGTCCCGCAGGCTTTCGCGCAGCTGGCCGCTCAGCAGCACGGGGGTACGGCTCCACAGGATGTCGTAACGCAGCATCAGGGTGTCATGGTCGATGCCGCCATAATGGTAGAGTTCGACCGAGTTGAGAAAACGTCCCAGCTCCAGTTGCAACTGCATCAAGGCCCAGGAGACATCGTAGGTGTACTTCTCCATGATCCGGGTCGCATTCTGGATCTGCACCAGGCAGTAGAGCGTGCTCCCGGTGAACGAGAGTATGGAGAGATAGAGAATGAGCAATATCGACCAACTCTTTCTTTTCACCCGCCCAGTCCCCTCGTCAGTTCTGGATATCGATGGCACTCAGTTGCCAGATCATCATGTCGGTGAAGGCAGACTGCTTGAGCTCCGGATATTGATCCAAGGGTAGGATAAACCAAAGCGGCCCCTTGTCACGTACCCGCATGGTGATGCCATCGTCCTGCCAGGCCAGTATGGGCTCGTATTTCTGCACCCTTTCCCAATCGACCTTGATCTGAAAACTGTTGAGGGCGGTCAGGGTCAGGGTCTTGCCCCTGGCATTGAGCGCCGCCAGCAGATCCGCCACCTTGGGCCCCTTGTAGTGATGGGGTTTGTCGACCCAGGGGTTGCTGGTGACTATTTCGTGCTGTGGCAGGGACTGGATGAGGGCCAGATCCAGTGCGACCCTGCCCTCTTGCCCTTGCTCGGCATTGACGTTGCCGGTCACGGTCAGGATAACGGGCCCCTTGGGCGCCTCCATGGCCATGGCCGGGTTCATGAGGCCGGCAAGCAGGGCGAGAACAGCGAGTTTCATCATAGATACACCAATGATTTTATTATCAATACAACCAGTTTAACCGCAGTAAAAAAAACGGCCCGCCAATGCGAGCCGTTTGATGGCAAGGTGCGATTACATCATGCCGCCCATGCCCCCCATGCCGCCCATATCCGGCATGGCAGGGGCATCTTTCTTCGGCAGTTCGGTGACCATGCACTCTGTGGTGATCATCAGACCGGCGATGGAAGAGGCGAACTGCAGCGCGGAGCGGGTGACCTTGGTCGGATCCAGGATACCCATGGCCAGCATGTCGCCATACTGCTCGCTGTAAGCGTTGTAGCCGTAGTTGCCTTCACCGTTCTTCACGGCATTGGCAATGACGGAGGCCTCTTCACCGGCGTTGATGACGATCTGACGCAGCGGTGCTTCCATGGCGCGCAGGGCAACCTTGATACCCACGTTCTGATCTTCGTTGTCGCCACGCAGGCCAGCCAGTTTGGCGGCTACACGCACCAGGGCGACACCACCACCGGCCACCACGCCTTCTTCCACGGCAGCGCGAGTGGCGTGCAGGGCATCATCGACGCGGGCTTTCTTCTCTTTCATCTCGACTTCGGTGGCAGCACCCACCTTGATCACGGCAACACCGCCAGCCAGCTTGGCCACGCGCTCTTGCAGCTTCTCGCGATCGTAATCGGAGGAGGTCTCCTCGATCTGTTGACGGATCTGAGCCACGCGGCTCTCGATCAGGGCTGCATCACCCACGCCATCGATGATGGTGGTGTTCTCTTTGGTGATGACGATGCGCTTGGCACGGCCCAGATCTTCCAGTGCCGCCTTCTCCAGCTCCATGCCCACCTCTTCGGAGATCACGGTACCACCGGTCAGAATGGCGATATCTTGCAGCATGGCCTTGCGACGGTCGCCAAAGCCAGGCGCCTTGACGGCAGCCACTTTGACGATGCCACGCATGGTGTTGACCACCAGGGTCGCCAGGGCTTCGCCTTCCACGTCTTCGGCGACGATCAGCAGGGGTTTGCCCGCCTTGGCCACACCTTCCAGCACCGGCAGCATTTCGCGGATGTTGGAGACTTTCTTGTCCACCAGCAGGATGAAGGGATCATCCAGCTCGACGGCGCCGGTTTCCGGCTTGTTGACGAAATAGGGGGAGAGGTAGCCACGGTCGAACTGCATGCCTTCCACCACGGCCAGCTCGTCTTCCAGGCCCTGACCGTCTTCGACTGTGATGACGCCATCACGGCCAACCTTGTCCATGGCTTCGGCAATCAGCTTGCCCACTTTCTCGTCGGAGTTGGCGGAGATGGTACCCACCTGGGCGATGGCATTGCTGTCGGCGCAGGGCTGGGACAGGGTCTGCAGCTCGGCAACGGCGGCCACCACGGCCTTGTCGATACCACGCTTCAGATCCATGGGGTTCATGCCGGCGGCAACGGCCTTCAGGCCTTCGTTGACGATGGCCTGAGCCAGTACGGTGGCGGTGGTGGTGCCGTCACCGGCGGCGTCGTTGGCCTTGGAAGCGACTTCCTTGACCATCTGGGCGCCCATGTTCTGGAACTTGTCTTCCAGTTCGATTTCACGGGCGACGGAGACGCCATCCTTGGTGATGGTCGGGGCACCGAAGGACTTGTCCAGTACCACGTTGCGGCCTTTGGGGCCCAGGGTCACCTTGACGGCATCGGCCAGGATGTTGACGCCTTCGAGCATTTTGATGCGGGCTTCGTTGCCAAACTTGACTTCTTTAGCTGCCATGATTCTTGAATCCTTTAATCAATTCGGGGGAAGGAAAAATTAGGCTTCGACGATCGCCAGGATGTCGGTCTCGGACAGGATCAGCACGTCCTGGCCGTCCAGCTTCTCGGTCTTGACGCCGTAACCTTCGTTGAAGATCACCTGGTCGCCGACCTTGACTGCGAGGGCTTTCACTTCGCCATTATCCAGAATTCGACCAGTCCCCACGGCCAGAACTTCACCACGGGTGGACTTCTGAGCCGCAGTACCAGTCAGGACGATACCGCCGGCGGATTTGGCTTCAGCCTCGATGCGCTTGATGATGACGCGGTCGTGCAGTGGACGAATTTTCATCGATAACTCTCCCAAAATGAGTCACTTTGTTACTTGAGGAATGGCCATTCCTGGCCAAATTGCATATGTCCCAGATGTGGGGCACTTATTCCTCCCCTTCAAGGGCGGATACAAAAAAAATTTTTTCACGTACTATGAACGCCTTCGATGGATCGCCGTGCCCCGTCATGGACCCAGGTTTGTCCCAGTGCAAACCAGACCTCAGTCCCCAGCCGTTATTAAGAGACGAGCCCTTGACCCGACCCAACCCCATGCTGACCGCCCCCATGCCTGCCGTTCTGCTGCGCATGACTGGTCCCATGATCCTCGGCATCGTCGCCATCCTGGCCTTCAACCTGATCGACACCTTCTTCATCGGCATGCTGGGCACCCAGGCGCTTGCCGCCATCAGCTTCACCTTCCCGGTCACCTTCGTGGTCACCTCCCTGGCCATGGGGCTGGGGGCCGGGCTCAGTGCCGTGATCGGCCACACCCTGGGTCAGGGCAAGCACGAGGAGGCGGCCCACCTCACCACGGACAGCCTGTTTCTCGCCGTGGTACTGGTCTGCGCCCTCGCCCTGCTGGGCGCCCTCACCATCAACCCCCTGTTTCGTCTGCTGGGGGCGGGAGAGGCCCTGATCGCCCTCATCCACGACTACATGCTGATCTGGTACCTGACGGTGCCCATGCTGGTGCTGCCCATGGTGGGCAATGCCGCCATTCGCGCCACCGGGGACACCAAGACCCCGAGCCTGGTGATGGCGGTGGCGGGGCTGGTCAACGGGGTGCTGGATCCCCTGCTCATCTTCGGCATAGGTCCCTTCCCCGAATGGGGCATTCGCGGGGCGGCCATCGCCACCTCCCTCTCCTGGCTGATGGCCATGCTGGTCAGCCTCTACATACTGCGTCATCGTGAGGGCCTGCTGCGCTGGCGCCTCTCGCCCCGTCGCGCCCTGCTGGCCCACTGGCGCGCCCTGCTCCATGTGGCCGTGCCCGCCTCCTTCACCAACATGCTCAACCCCCTGGCCAACGCCGTGCTGATGGCCATCTTCGCCGGGCTCGGCACCGAGGTGGTGGCCGCCTACGGGGCGGCGTCCCGGGTCGAGGCCCTGCTGCTCATCGTCATGATGGCCCTCTCCTCGGTGCTGGCGCCCTTCGTGTCCCAGAATTGCGGCGCGAGCAATCCGGCCAGGGCCAGGGCGGCGCTGCTGCTCTGCATGCGCTTCGCCCTGCTGTTCCAGCTCGCCATCTATGCCCTGACCTGGCTGCTCGCCCCCCTGATCGCCACCCTGTTCAGCGACCACCCCCAGGTGGTGCGTCTCATCGTCCTCTACCTGCATCTGGTACCCATCGGCTACGGCTTTCAGGGCATGGTGATGCTGCTGGCCTCCTCCCTCAACGGGGTGAGAGCCTCCAGCATCTCTTTCCTGTTCAATGGCATGAGACTATTTGTGTTCTTGCTGCCCGGGGCCTGGCTCGGCGCCCGGCTGGGCGGGGAAGAGGGGGTCTATCTGGGCATACTGATCGCCAATCTGGCGGCAGGGGGTCTGGCCTGGTTCTATGCCCACCACCACTTCGAGCGGCTCTGCCGCCGCTGAGGCTGGGGGAGCGCGAAGCCATATGACCAACGGGGCCGCTGTCGCGGCCCCGTTGTGTCTCATCCTGTCCCTGCCGGGTCAAACGTGCCCGTCGGCGCGAGGATCACTCCTTGCGCTCGAACTCCCCTTCTATGGTGGTGCCGGGACGATCGTGCAGGGTGGGCTCAGGGGAGGATCCAAAACCCTCCTGGGGTGGGAAGCCCCCCATGGCCCCCTGCACCCTGACCCCCTTGACCAGCCGATCTGCCAGTCGGCCCCGCAACGGCGGCAACAGCAGCAGCAACCCCAGCAGATCGGTGACGAAACCCGGGACGATCAGCAGCAGCCCCGCCAGGGCGAGCAGCATGCCCCCCAGCAGTTCGCGGGCCGGCATCTCCCCCAGCTGCATCCGCTGCTGGGCCTCCAGCAGGGTCTTGATCCCCTGTTGCCTTACCAGGGCGCTGCCCACCATGGCGGTCAGCACTATGAGTACCACGGTCGACAGGGCGCCGATCACGGTCCCCACCTGGATCATGACGGTCAGCTCCAGCAGGGAGAGACCGATAAACAGCAGAAACAACTTACCCATGTTGACCTCGGTGCGACTTGATAGAGATAGGCCAGTCCACACTGGCGCTCGCCTTCTCCACCCTGTGCGGGTCAAAGAAATGGCATTCCTGTTCCATAGATGGGGCGGCTCGGCGCATTTTCAAGTCAAAGCGCGATCCCTTCGTGATTTCAGGGAAATTTTCTGCCGTCATGGCTGGGCGTAAGTGCCCTGTTCTGTCACAGTAAATGGGGCAATTGCAACATCAGTTTAATAGGCGCAAAAAATTTGAGAATCCTTCAAATTTAGTGATCTGCGTCTAGTTAGATTTACCCCCAATGGGGTAAGGTTGCCGACAGTAATCGGGGGAGCCATTCCCCTACCGCCCCACTCGATGTGTGGTGCTTCAGGATGAAATGTGCGCAAGGAACTCGCGACCACTCGGTGAGGATCATTTTCCATTTATCTGATTTCTGAGGCATGACAATGAGCGACATCAAAAGCGTCCGCATTGAAGAAGATCTGCTGGGCACCAAAGAAGTGTCCAATGAACTCTACTATGGCGTCCACACCCTGCGGGCGGTCGAGAACTTCAAGCTGAGCACTCAGAAAATTTCTGACGTCCCCGAGTTCGTCCGTGGCATGGTGCTGACCAAGAAGGCGGCTGCGCTGGCCAACGGCGAGCTGGGTACCATACGTCCTGAAATCGCCGACAAGATAGTCGAAGCCTGCGACCTCATGCTCAACACCGGCAAGTGCTTCGATCAGTTCCCGATCGACGTCTACCAGGGCGGCGCCGGTACCTCGGTCAACATGAACACCAACGAAGTGCTGGCCAACATCGCCCTCGAAATCATGGGGATGGAGAAGGGCCGCTACGACGTCATCAACCCTAACGACCACGTCAACAAGTGCCAGTCCACCAACGATGCCTACCCCACCGGTTTTCGCGTTGCCGTGGTCAACAGCACGGACACCACCCTGGATGCCCTGGAAGACCTGATCACCGCCTTCGATGCCAAGGCCAAGGAGTTCAGCGGCGTGCTCAAGATGGGCCGTACCCAGCTGCAAGACGCCGTGCCCATGACGCTGGGCCAGGAGTTCCACGCCTTCGCCGTCACCCTGCGTGAAGAGATCAAGTCCATCAAGCGCTGCCAGGAGCTGCTGCTGGAGGTGAACCTGGGGGCGACCGCCATCGGTACCGGCCTCAACACCCCGCCCGAGTACTCCGCCCTGGCCATCCAGCGCCTGGCCGAGATCACCGGTCGTGCCTATGTGCCCGCCGAGGATCTGATCGAGGCGACCTCCGACTGCGGCGCCTATGTGATGCTGCACGGCGCCGTCAAGCGTCTGGCCATGAAGCTCTCCAAGATCTGCAACGACCTGCGTCTGCTCTCCTCCGGCCCGCGCACCGCACTCAAGGAGATCAACCTGCCGGAGATGCAGGCGGGTTCTTCCATCATGCCGGCCAAGGTCAACCCTGTCATCCCGGAAGTGGTCAACCAGGCCTGCTTCAAGGTATTCGGCAACGACGTCACCATCACCTTCGCCGCCGAGGCGGGTCAGCTGCAGCTGAACGTGATGGAACCCGTGATTGGTCAGGCCATGTTCGAATCCCTGAGTCTGATGAAGAATGCCTGCGTCTCCCTGCGCGAGAAGTGCGTGGAAGGCATCACCGCCAACCCGGAGATCTGCATGAACCACGTGCTCAACTCCATCGGCATCGTCACCTACCTCAACCCCTTCATCGGTCACCACGAAGGGGATATCGTCGGCAAGATCTGTGCCCAGACCGGCAAGAACGTCCGTGAAGTCGTGCTCGAGCGCGGTTTGCTGACCCCGGAACAGCTCGACGAGATCCTCTCCATCGACAACCTGATGAACCCGCAATACAAGGCCAAACGCTTCCAGCGCGGCGTCACCGCATAAGCGAGTCAGGGCCGGGACACTCCCGGCCCTGAAAGTCATTTCCCGAGCGGCCGGTTCACCCGGCCCATCAGGAAATGGCTTTGTGCCAGACCCCATTTTCAAAACTAAAAAATAATGGAGTGTTCACTATGATTGGAATCGAGTTGGCCGTCGTGCTCGGCGCTATCTATCTGGGGGCCCGGATAGGCAGCATAGGCATCGGCTTCGCCGGTGGCCTGGGGGTACTGGTGCTGACCTGGGGGCTGGGCATGCAGATCCCGGGTGATCAACTGGTCAGTTACATCCCCTGGGACGTGATCATGATCATCGCGTCCGTCATCTGCGCCATCGCCTGCATGCAGCTGGCCGGCGGCATGGACTACCTGGTCTCCCTGGCCGAGAAGGCACTGCGCAAGAATCCCAAGCACATCACCTTCGCCGCCCCGGTCGTCACCTACCTGATGACCATGCTGGCCGGGACAGGCCACACCGCCTTCTCCACCCTGCCGGTGATCGCCGAGGTGGCCAAGGAGCAGGGCATTCGCCCGTCCCGTCCGCTCTCCATCGCCGTGATTGCCTCCCAGATCGCCATCACCGCCTCCCCCATCTCCGCGGCCGTGGTGGCCTTCTCCGGCATGCTGGAACCGTTTGGCGTCGACTACCTGACCCTGCTGGCCATCTGCATCCCCTCCAGCTTCCTGGCCTGCATCCTGGGCGCCTTCGTGGCGAACCTGATGGGCAAGCCCCTGGAGCAGGATGAGGTCTATCTGGAGCGTAAAGCGAAAGGCCTGATCAAGTTGCGCGGCACCAGCCAGATCGAGCTCAAACCCTATGCCAAGCTGTCTGTGGGCATCTTCGTCGCCGCCATCGTCGCCGTCATGGCCTATGCCACCGCCATCTCCAGCAACGTGGGCCTGATTGCCCACCCGCCCATCCCCCGCGATGGCGCCATCATGGGCATCATGCTCGCCGCCGCCACCATCATGACCCTGGTGTGCAAGCTGGACGCCACCCAGGTGACCAACATGCCCACCTTCAAGTCCGGCATGTCCGCCTGCATCTGCGTGCTGGGGGTGGCCTGGCTCGGCAACGTCTTCGTGAAGGGCAACATGGACACCATACAGATGGTCGCCGGCGATCTGCTCAACAACTACAGCTGGCTGCTGGCCGTGGTGCTGTTCTTCTCCTCCATGCTGCTCTACTCCCAGGGGGCCACCACCAAGGCCCTGATGCCGGCCGCCCTGGCGCTGGGTGTCAGCCCGCTGACCGCGATTGCCTCCTTCGCCGCCGTGAGTGCCCTGTTCGTGCTGCCCACCTACCCGACCCTGCTGGCCGCGGTCGAGATGGACGACACCGGCTCCACCCGTATCGGCAAGGCGGTATTCAATCACCCCTTCTTCGTGCCGGGTGTCGCCACCATCGCCATGGCCGTGACCCTGGGCTTCTTCTTCGGCGGTCTCATGCTCTGACCCCGATCCCCCTTCGGTGATCAAGCGGCCTGCGGGCCGCTTTTTTTTGTCGTACTGCGTCACAAAAACGGTGACCGTTCGGGCGAACAAGCCCCGGCTTCAGCTCCCATCAAGGTTCCCCCTCCTAGAATGGCCACATCGGAAAATACCGATCATTCAGGCTCCTGCGTGGACCTGGAGAGTACTTACCCCAGAGGAATAGACAATGAAAAAGAGCGCATTGACCCTGGCTGTTTCCAGCCTGATGCTGGCCGGTACCGCCCAGGCTGCCACCCTGTATGATCAAGATGGCACCAAGCTGGACATCGGCGGTCGCGTACAAGGCATGTACTACGGCACCAGCAATGACGATCTGGAAGGCGACCAGAGCTACCTGCGTCTGCACGTCGCAGGGGAGACCCGCATCGATGACGAGACCAAGGCATTCGCCTTCGCCGAATACAACCTGCCGACCTCGGGTTCCGACAACGACGAGCTGCGTTACGGCTACGTCGGTATCCAGCACGATCGCTTCGGTACCTTCAGCTACGGCCGTCAGGATGGTCTGTTCGCCAAGGCGGTCAACAACTATACCGACGTGCTGCCGGAGTGGGGGGGCGACGGCCTGGGCAAGGACACTGACGTGTTCGGCACCGGTCGCACCAACGGCCTGGCCCAGTATATCTACACCTATCAGGGGCTGACCCTGGGTGCCCAGTTCACCGGCAAGAACGATCCCTGGAACGACAAGGACAGCAAGTGGATGAAGGGCTCCGACGAGGGCTACGCCCTGTCCGCCAACTATGACTTCGACATGGGTCTCTCGCTGGGTGCCGCCTACAACATGGCCACCAAGACCAGCGACCAGAAGGCACTCGCCGCCTTCGGTGGCGATGACGACGCCCAGCTGTATGGCGCCGGCATCAAGTACGCCTCGGGCAATCTCTACCTGGCGGCCAGCTATGCCCACGGTCAGGATCATGTCTTCGTCAGCAAGAACGGCCAGAGCGGATTTGCCGACAAGAGCGATGGCTATGAAGCCGTGGCCCAATACAGCGTCACACCCAAGTTCAAGCCGTCCGTCGCCTACCTGCGTACCGACGTGAAGGATAATCGCAGCGGCGCCAACATCGACGATACCCTGACCGAATACGTCAGTGTCGGTGCCTGGTACAACTTCACCGACAACTTCAACGCCTACGTCGATTACAAGATCAACCTGCTCGACGAAGACGGCAGCAATGGCTACAGCAAGCTGGGCCAGGTCTCAGACGACGTGGTCGGTGTCGCCCTGCAGTACAACTTCTGACACAGGATCGGCCCTCGCGCCGACACCCAGTCCCGAACCGGCCGCATCAGCGGCCGGTTTTTTTTGCCTCGCGGTCATGCCCGGAGCCGGGTCAGCTCAGGGCGGTGGGCGAAACAGTGCGCCAGCAGCAGCAGGGTCACCACGCCGACGGTGCCGAGCACCAGCCAGGGCAGCCAGGGTTGGCCCTGAACGCTGGCATAGTCGTGCAGCGCGCCCCCACCCACATACCCCGTCATGCCCCCCAGGGCCAGGCCGAGTCGGCTGAAGCCCATGTAACTGCCCCGCGCACCGGGGTGGGCCAGCCGGGTCATCAGGGTCTCCCGGGCCGGCTCCACTATGATGATGCCGAGATAGAAGCAGGCCAGCAGCACGAAGATCGCCTCCAGGCTGGTGGCAAACGCCACCAGACCTATGCCGGTGGTCATCAGCAAGATGCCCGCCAGCAGCCGGGTCTCCAGCCGGAAGTGACGCTCGCCGTAGCGGGCCAGGGGATAGAGCAGCGCCAGGGAGAGGGCCGCCTCCAGGCTGTACATCCAGCCTACCGCCGTGCTGCTGCCCGCCATCTGCTTGACCAGAATGGGGAAGATCAGCATCACCTGCACCCAGAGCGCATAGTAGCCGCTCAAGATCAGCACCAGTCGGCAGAACCCCTTGTCCGCCAGCACCCGGCCAAGCCCGGCCTTGATCGGCGTGGGACGCAGGGAGATCCTGTAGGCAGGCAGGATCAGCCAGTTGCACAGGGCGGCGCTGACGAAGAGCCCGGCGCCCAGCAGGCAGACATATTCAAAGTCGAAGTTGAGCAGCCAGCTGCCGAGCAGGGCGCCGAGCACGGCCCCGGCACTCTCCAGCATCATCAGCAGCGAGATGTAACGCCCGCGCTGGTGGGGACGGGTGAACTTGATGACCAGGGCCGCCCGGGGCGGATCGAACAGGCTGCCCCCCAGGCCTGAGATGATGCAGGAGAGGATCAGGGCCAGGCCGCTCTCGGCATAGGCCAGGCTGGCGAACCCCAGGGCCCGCAGCAGCATGCCGCCGACGATGAGCGGCCGCGCCCCGAAGCGATCCGCCAGGGAGCCACCAAAGATGCCGAGCCCCTGCTGGGTCAGCTGACGCAGGCCCAGGGCCAGCCCCACCACCCCGGCCGCCCAGCCAAGCTGATCGACGAACCTCAGGCTGATCATGGGCATCACCACGAAAAACCCCAGGATCACCAGCAAGGAATCCAATGCCAAAAACCAGCGTCCCAGCCGCCGCGCCCGCTCCACCATAGCCACCTCAGTCCCCAATTGATGCTGCTATTCTGCGAGGGGCAGAGATATAGTGGTAGCCGACAACTGGCTATATTTCATATTGGAAAATTTTATGGCTATGACGCTCGATGATCTGCAACTGCTGCTGGATGTGGTCAACCGGGGCAGCTTCAGCAAGGCGGCCGCTGTGAGGGGCTGGTCGCAACCCATGGTGAGCCAGCGTATCGCCGTGCTGGAGCAGGCTCTCGGCCAGCCGCTGTTTCGCCGCCACCGCCGTGGCGCCACCCCCACCGCGGCCTGCGAACAGTTTCTGCCGGCGGTCAATACCGCCCTCGCCACCCTGGCGGCCGGCCAGCTCGCCCTGCAGGGAACCCCCCTGCTGCCACGCATCCGTCTCTCCTGCCTCCCCTCCCTCACCACAGTGGTGTTCGGCCCCCTGTTGCTGGCCCTGGTGGACGAGAGCTTCGAGATCCGCTGCAGCACGGATCACTCGGGCATCATCATGCAGGAGCTGCTGACCGGGGAGACGGATGTCGGCTTCATCCTCAAGTGTCCCGCCATCGCCGGCATCCAGCTCGAGCTGCTCTACCGCTCCCCCATCATAGCGGTGGCCTGTGCCACCCACCCTCTGGCCGGCCGCCAGGGACTGACCCTGCAAGACATCGCCAACGAGCGCCTCGCCCCCCAGCAATGGGGCACTGGCTGTGACGAGCTGCTGATCCAGCTGAGGCTGCTGCGCCAGGTGACCCGGCCCCTCCATGCCATCCAGCCCGCCAGCGCCGCCCGGGAGCTGGCCCTGGAGCACGGCTTCATCACCCTGATGCCCGCCCTGGCCATCGCCCGGGATCTGGAGTTCGGCCGCCTGGTACAGCTGGATGTGACGGATCTGCCGCCGGATCACTGGGACGTCATGATGGCCTGGCGCGGCGGCAAGCGCCCCAACCCGGAGAAGGAGCGGGTACTCGAGGCCGCCCGCACCCTGGCCCGGCGCTGGGCGGGGGATCTCACATAAAAAAGCGCCGGACAAGTCCGGCGCTCTTCTTTATCCCGTTATCCCGTTCAGGCTCAGTAACTGGCCTTGAGGGTCACGCCTGAGAAGGCGCTGTAACCGCTCAGCTGCACATGCCAGGTCCCCGCCTTGGGGGCATTGAGGGTACAGGTCTCGCCATTGCCGCTCTTGTAGGGACGGCAGTCATAGCTGGTCGCTGTGGGCGCCGCGCCGAACTTCACGTAGAGATCCGCATCCCCGCTGCCACCGCTGCTGGTCACCACCAGCTGGCTTCTGCCGGCGGGCACCTCGACGGTGAAGTTCAGCTTGCCCCCCTTGGCGGCGGTGAGATTGTTCACCGGTACCCCGTTTTGCAGCACGCTGCCCGGCTGGGGCGTGGTGCCACCACAGCTGGCATTGACCCCGACCGCGCTGAAGGCGGCCGCCACGTCGCTCACGCTGTAACCGAGATCCGTGGCGGCCTTGGTCACCCCGCACGCTCCCTGATCGAAGCTGGTGTTGGGGCCCCAGTAGAGGCGGTTGGCCAGCACGAACACCTCGAACGCCTTGCGGGTATGCCAGCCGCCTGTGTTGGCCAGCAGGTAGAAGGCGCGGTTGTAGACCCCTGAGCTGTGGTGCACATCCATGCCGCTGCGATAATCGCTGGCATGGCCGATGGACTTGCCATCCCGGGTCGGATCCTCGAAGTAGCGCAAAGAGCCGTTTCCCTTGAAGATCTGGGCCCCCACCAGCCAGTCATTGCTGCCCTTCATGTAGTTTTCCGCCGCCTCCCCGGCCATGTCCGAGAAGGCCTCGTTGATGCCGCCGGACTGGCCAGAGTAGACCAGCCCCGAGTTCTGCTCGGTGAAGCCGTGGCTCACCTCGTGGGCGGCCACGTCCAGGCTCACCAGGGGATAGAAGGTGGTGGCGCCGTCGCCGAAGGTCATCTGGCTGCCGTCCCAGAAGGCGTTCTCGTAATTGCGGCTGTAGTGGACCCGCATCTTGAGCTTGAAGCTCAGCGGCGCCGTGTTGTACCAGTTGCGGTACATGTCGAACACCACGTTGCCGAAGTAGTGGGCATCGTTGAGGGGGGAGTAGGCGCCGTTGATCTCCTTGACCGTGTTCTCCGGGCAGGTGAACTGGTGGATGGAGCCCCCCGAGGTGCCATGGTTCATGTTGATGGTATCGACATTGGTGCTGCTCATGCGGCAGTTGGCATCGACCACCAGGGGGCCGAAGTCGGCACCGTAAAAGTACTTCCCTGTCTTGGTGTTGCCCCCGGGACCACCGGCGTTCTGATGGTTGATCCCCTCCCAGCGCTTGAGCTCGACGCCGCTGTTGGCATCCACCATCACGAAGGGACGACTCGGCGTCTCGCTCGCCGCCAGCCAGGAGACCAGGTAGACCAGCCGGGCCTGGCCCGCCTCATCCTGCACCACGAACAGCTTGACCCGCTCGTTGCTGCCCTTGGCCCCGGCGCGGGCCTTGGCCGCCGCGTCGGCGGGGGAGAGGCTGGCTTTCGGGCTGCTCAGATCGCCCTCGATCTGGCGCAGCATCTGACCAGACAGCTTGCTGACCTGACCGCCGAGGGACTGCTCGGCCACCAGCACCTGACCCCAGACCGGGATCCCGTGCCAGGTCTGCTCATAGCGGACCCGCTGTTGACCATTGGGCAGGGTGACGGCCCGCACCTGGCGATACTCCCCCTCCCCTGCCAGTGCGCTCACTCCGGCCGCGCCACTCGGCGCCCCTTGCATGCCCGCGATCTGGGTGATGGTTACCTGCTCGGCCGCCAGGGCAATACCGCCCCAGCAGGCCAGCGCGACGGCCAAATAGACTCTGTTCATCTCAGCTTTCCTTAAAATCGATGATATGCCGGGCCACTCCCGGCGCTTCTAAGCTAGCGAGCGCCCGGCCGATTGCGCCCTGTCAAAACTGACAAGGCAGCACAAAGGGGTAGCAGGATCTGCTGATGAGCCTTCCAGGGGGCCATGAAGACGCCCGGCTCAGCATCTTGTGCCACTGGCGGAGAGTCCGGGGCCAAATGCCCCCCCATATTCGACGTATCTGTCACAGGGGTCCCCCCTGTGCGGTTCGCACACCGGCAGACGATGACGACCCCATGGCACTCCACGGGCCAATTGGCTACATTGGCACCACACAACCTGATGGCATGGATGGAGAGACCCTATGTTCACCTGGCAGCTGGATGACGAACTGGCGCTGATCTTCTTGCAGCCCGACATGGCGACCGAACTGTACGCCCTGTGTCGGCAGAACCGGGATTACCTCGCCCAGTGGCTGCCCTGGCCTCCCCTCATCCAGCGCCGCGACGACACGGCCACCTTCATCCGCCATGCCATCGAGGGTTTCGCCCGGGGCGAGTCCCTCACCACCGCCATCGAATACCAGGGAGACCTGGTCGGCATCATCAGCTACAACCAGATCGACCACAGCCTGGGCAAGGTGACCCTGGGCTACTGGCTGGCGGAGCGCTGGCAGGGCAACGGCATCGTCACGCGCGCCTGCCGCGCCCTCATCCATCACGCCTTCGAGGAAATGGCCATGGAGAAGGTGGAGATCAGTGCCGCCCTCGACAACGAACCGAGCCGGGCCCTGTGCGAGCGGCTCGGCATGCGTCAGGAGGGAATAGTGCGCCGGGCCGAGCGGCTGGGGGACAGGGTGCTGGATCACGCCCTGTACGGCCTGCTGCGGGACGAATGGCTGCAACAGAGGGACGCCTGATGGCCCTGCCTCACCTGACGACGGCGCGCACCCGGCTCACCGTGCTGCCCCCCGAGCGGGCGGATCTGATGCTCGACTATTACCTGCGCAACCGCCAGCACCTGGCCCCCTGGGAGCCCAGGCGCGACCCCGAGTTCTACACCCTGGCCTGCTGGTTCACCCGACTGCGGGAGAGCTATGCCCAGTTCTTCGCAGGCCAGGCGGTCAACCTGGTGGCCCTCGATGGCAGCGGGGAGCGGGTGATCGCCACCTGCAACTTCACCAACATAGTCCATGGCATGTTCCAGGCCTGCCACCTGGGCTACTCGATCGATGAGGCCCATCAGGGCCAGGGGCTGATGCAGGAGGTGGTGCAGGGGGGAATCGGCTATCTGTTCGACGAGCTGGGACTGCACCGCATCATGGCCAGCCACATGCCGGCCAATCTGCGCAGCGCCGCCCTGCTGGCCCGGCTCGGCTTCGAGCGGGAGGGATATGCCCGCGACTACCTGATGATCAATGGCCGCTGGGAGGATCATGTGCTGACCGCCCTGCTCAATCCCGACTGGCGCGCCTCCTGAACCGGAGCCGTAATGAAAACGGGCCCGGGGATATCCCCGGGCCCGTCTCTCAAGACAGAGCCGGCTTAGTTGGCCTTGGCATCGCTCACGGCGGCTTCAACCTTGTCGGCGGCGTCGCTGGCGGCCTGTTCAACGGCAGCGCCCGCATCGGCGGCAGCCTGCTTGGTTGCTGCACCGGCTTCGGCGGCCTTGTCGGCAACCTGGTCAGCGGCCTGCTCAACGGTGGCGCTGGCTTCGCTGGCGGCTTGTTCTACTTTGGCAGCAACGTCAGCGGCAGGGGTCGCCGCTTCTTCTTTCTGACCACAGGCGGTCAACATCAGACCCAGGATACCGGCTACCAGTACTTTGTTCATGTGCATACCCTCAAGAAATTGGAGAGATGGCATCGTTGCCATCACAGGCATCTTGCCCCCTCTTCGATCTGGGATGAAAAAGGGAGTCAAGAGACGCGCAAAATATAACGCCAACCCCGGGCAATAGAAACGCGTATCACAATGATATTTTCTCACCCACTGGATAAATAAACCCGTTTAAACGCATTTTCTTGACACAAAAAACCAACAAAAAACGATTTCACGCACAATTTGCTCACTGTTCAGGCAACCCTCTCCTTCTTGTCGCCACTGAAGATCACGCCCCGCAGGGACCCGGTCTCAGACAGCTTCTGACCGGATGGGCGGTGCCAGGGGCACAAACGAAGACGGGGGCCTGGGCCCCCGTCTTCTCGTCTTTACCTCAGCCATTGACGCAGAGGCTGCGGCCACGGCGGGTCAGCAGCACCAGCAGAGGCGGCAGCAGCAGCCACATGTGCAGGGCCAGCTGAAAGACGGGGGCCTGGGCCCCGTCTTCTCGTCTTTACCTCAGCCATTGACGCAGAGGCTGCGGCCACGGCGGGTCAGCAGCACCAGCAGAGGCGGCAGCAGCAACCACATGTGCAGGGCCAGCTGGTTGAGGGGGTCCGGCGTCAGGGCCCCGGTGATCCCCACCAGGGCTCCGGCCCCGCTCATCTGGAACAGGCCCAGCAGGGCGGCGGCGGTGCCGGCGCAGTGACCGAAGGGGGCCAGTGCCATGCCGGCGGCGGCGCCCAGCACCATGGCAAACCCTATGCTGGAGAGGAATACCGGGCCCATCATGGCCAGGGGATGGGGAACATGTTGCACCAGGGTCAGCATCAGGGCCGACAGGCAGATCACCAGCAAGCCGAGACGCAGGGTGCGCCTGGGGCCAACCCTGGCGATGAAGCGTGGCGCCAGGAAGCAGGTGGCGATATTGAGGACGGCATTGGCGGTGAACCAGTGACTGAAGCCGTTCATGTCCAACCCGAGCTTGACCATGAGTTGCACCGGCGCTGCCGTGACATAGGCCAGGATCACCGCCATCGCCAGCATGCAGAGGCTGGCATTGAACAGGAAGCTGGGGGAGCGCAGCACGGGGCTGTAACGCTGCCAGCTGATCAGGGATCCCTCGCTGCGGGTCTCCTCGGGACGGGTCTCCGGCATGCGCCACACCAGCCAGCAACCGACCAGGGCAGCATAACCCGCCATGAACCAGAAGTTCGCGGACCAGCCCGCCTGGGCAGTCAACCAGCCACCGAGCAGGGGAGCCAGCGCCGGGATGAAGCAGATGGCACCATTGAGATAGGAGATCATCTGGCCGCTCTTCTTGGGACCATAGCTGTCACGCACCACGGAGAAGGCGGCCACCGAGGTGGCGCACGCGCCGAAGCCTTGCAGCACCCGGGCCAGCATCAGCTCCCCCAGGCTGGCGGCAAAGCCGGCCCCCAGGGCGCTCAGGCCATAGAGCAGCACGCCGCACAGGGCGATCGGCTTGCGCCCGTAGCGATCGGCCAGCGGCCCCACCAGCAGCTGACCCAGCCCCATGCTGAACAAGAACCAGGTGATGGTGCCCTGCATCAGGGTCACCTCGGCCCCCAGTTGCTCGGCCATCTGCGGGATGGCAGGCAGATAGATGTCGATGGCCAATGGGCTGAACAGCACCAAGAGCACGAGTAACAGGATCAGGGGCATGGCTTACCTCATACGGGCCTAGGGAGACCTAAGCTTACTGGAGTGGGGCGGCAGTCTACTGGCTCAGTGAAATGAACAGAAATGGTATTTACTCACTAATGTTATTCCATATGAGAAATTCATCCCCCGCGACACCCTGTCATCACCTGGATAACCGACACCCAGAGGTCCCATGCCCCCTCTCATCGCCATCCCCGGCCGCACCCTGATCGTCGGAGATCTGCACGGCTGCCTGGCCCAGCTCAACCAGGCCCTGGCGCGCCTCGACTTTGATCCGGCGGCCGGGGACCGGCTCTGCTCGGTGGGGGATCTCATCGACCGGGGCGACGATAGCCCGGGCTGCCTGGCCCTGCTCGATCAACCCTGGTTTCATACGGTGCTCGGCAATCACGAAGCCATGCTGCACAGCGCCCTGATCGGCGCCGATCCCCTGGCCCGCTCGCACTGGCGCCGCAATGGGGGCGCCTGGTTTGATGCCCTCCCAGCCCGGGAGCAGGCCAGGATCCGGGCGCGGCGGCCCCAGCTGGCCCGCTTGCCCCTGGCCCTCACCCTGCAGACGGCCCTGGGTCGACGCATCGGCCTGGTGCATGCCGATCCGGTGGCGGACGATTGGGATGCACTTACCCCGGCTTTCCTGGCCAGGCACAGGGAGACTCTCCTGTGGGAGCGCGGCCGCCTGCTGCGTTTGCTGCAAGACCCCGCCCAGCCCCAGACGCGGATCGCCCATATCGACCTGGTGGTGATGGGCCACACCCCGCTGCGTGCTGGCTGGTGGCGCCACGGCAACCTCTGCTGGATAGACACGGGGGCCGTCTATGGCGGCGCGCTCACCCTGCTCGAGCCAGACTGCCTCACCCTGTGAGCCCGCATGGCGCACGTCGGCGCAGCGCCCGCTCCCGGGCGCCACAAACTCGACAATTGCCCCTTTGATTGGCGCGGGCCTGCCCGTAGAATGCGCAGGTTATTTTTGCGGAGGTGCACGATGAACAAGCTTGTCCTGGCAACAGGAAACCAGAAGAAGGTCAAGGAATTGGCCGCCATGTTGGCCGATATGAAGATCCAGGTGATCCCCCAGAGCGAGTTTGCCGTGCCCGATGCCGACGAGACGGGCACCACCTTCGTCGAGAACGCCATCATCAAGGCGCGCCACGCCGCCCGCCTCACCGGCCTGCCCGCCGTGGCCGACGACTCCGGTCTGGAAGTGGATCTGCTCCATGGTCGCCCCGGGGTTTATTCCGCTCGCTTCGCCGGGGATAAGGCCAGCGACAGGGAGAACATCGACAAGCTGCTGACCGAGCTCAACGGCGCCCCCGACTACCTCAAGAGCGCCCGCTTCTGGTGCGTGCTGGTCTATATGCGCCACGCCGACGATCCCACGCCCATCATCTGTCAGGCGAGCTGGGAAGGGCTCATCCTGGATGCGCCCCGCGGTGAACAGGGCTTTGGTTATGACCCCGTCTTCTTCGTGCCCGACGAGGATTGCACCGCCGCCCAGATGCCGGCGGAGCTCAAGAACCGGCTCAGCCACCGCGGCCAGGCCCTGGCCAAGCTGAAAGCCGCCCTGGCGGCGGTCAACTAAAGCGCTGTCTCTCGCCGCGTTGTCATCTACAATGGGGGCCATCGGCCCCCGTTTCGTTCGCGGCGCCCCGGCCCGTTGTCATCGGCAACCCGGGCAACCCGACCCCTTTTGATGTTTGAACAGTGGAAATCCCATGCTGCAACTGCCGCCCCTCTCCCTTTATATCCATGTGCCCTGGTGCGTCCAGAAGTGCCCCTATTGCGACTTCAACTCCCATGCCCAGAAGGGGGCGCTGCCGCACATGGAATATGTGGCCGCCCTGCTGGAGGACCTGAGCAAGGATCTGAAGTGGGCCCAGGGCCGGGCGCTCTCCTCCATCTTTATCGGCGGAGGGACGCCGAGTCTATTGAGTGTCGAGGCAATGCAGGCGCTGCTTGACGGGGTACGAGCCCGCATTCCCCTGATGGCGAACTGCGAGATCACCATGGAAGCCAACCCCGGCACTGTGGAGGCGGACAAGTTCGCCGGCTTCCAGCGGGCCGGCATCAACCGCATCTCCATCGGGGTGCAGAGCTTCCAGCAGGACAAATTGACCCGGCTCGGTCGCATCCACGGCCCCGAGGAGGCGCGCAAGGCCGCCGCCCTGGCCCACGCCATCAAACTTCCCACCTTCAACCTGGATCTGATGCACGGCTTGCCGGATCAGAGCCTGGACGATGCCCTCTATGATCTGCAGCAGGCCATCGACTGCGCGCCGCCCCATCTCTCCTGGTATCAGCTCACCATAGAGCCGAACACGGCGTTTGCCTCCAAGCCGCCCACTCTGCCCGATGACGACATCCTGTGGGACATCTATGAGCGGGGCCATGCCCTGCTCACCGCCCGGGGCTATCGCCAGTACGAGATATCGGCCTATGCCAGGGAGGGTTACCAGTGCCACCACAACCTCAACTACTGGCGCTTTGGCGACTACTTGGGGATAGGCTGCGGCGCCCATGGCAAGGTGACGGATCTGGCGGGACAGCGGGTGCTGCGCAGCGCCAAGGTCAAACACCCCAAGGGCTATCTGGATCCGGCGCGGGACTATCTCGACAGCCAGTGGCAGGTGGAGGCGGCGGATCTGCCGCTGGAATACTTCATGAACCGCTTCCGCCTGTTCGAGCCCGTGCCCAAGTGGGAGTTCGAAGCCTATACCGGTCTGCCCCTGGAGCGGGTCGAGACCATGCTCGACATCGCCCACAGCAAGGAGCTGATCGACGATCACGGGGATCACTGGCAACTGACGGCCCTGGGCCATCGTTACCTCAACGTGCTGCTCGAGCTCTTTATGGATGAGTGAGGCGGCTTGGCGCCTTCCTCCTTCACCATGACAAAGGGGCGCCGATGGCGCCCCTTTGTCATCTGGCCCACTTGGCCGGCAGAAACCCGCTCAGCAGCAGACGCTTACCCTCTGCTGCTGACCGGGCTCCCACCGCTTGCCGTGCTTGGCCTTGCGCTGGTAGCTCCCCTTGCCCTTCCTGCTCGGCTCGACCCGGCTGCGAAACAGCGGATCCGTCAGCAGCGCCTGCAGGTGGTTATCCTTGATCTCGCCCCTTTGATGGGCATAACCCGGCTCCCGGGTTGTCATCACAGACGCCATGATGACGTCATCCTTCTTCTTCCTGGCCATGATGGCTCCTCACTGTCACTCTCTTCATCAAGGGGTTGAGGCGGCCTCGGCAGGCCGCGCCCGGCAACCCGAACCGGTCAAAAACCCGGCGATTCTGTCACCGAATCGCCGCCGGGGCAAGGGGGCTGCCCCTACCCCCTCGGCCCTATTCATGGCGATGATCATGATGCTCGTGGCGGGAAGGGGCGCCGGACTCCAGGGTCTCGAGGATGGCGCAGTGCTGGGCCGAGCGGGGGCCGCCGCAGCAGATGTCGGACAGCGCCTTCAGGTTCTCCCGAAAACGGGTCAGCTCCAATATCTTCTGCTCCACCTGTACCAGCTTGGCATCGGCCACCGCCTTTACCTCCTGGCAGGTCACCTTGGCCTTGTTGGTATCGAGGTTGAGCAACTCCCCTATGTCCATCAGGGAGAAGCCCACCGACTTGGCGCGGATGATGAATTCCAGCCGCCGCCTGTCCTGCTCGCCATAGAGCCGATAGCCGGACTCGTTGCGGATGCTGGGGGCGATCAGCCCGCTTTTTTCGTAAAACCTCAGGGTGTCGGCCTTGACCCCGCATGCCTTGGCCAGCTCTCCAATCCGGTACATGTCTCCCCCCTCAATCCGGCCCCCATCGACCGATGTCATGAACCCAGGCCCTCAAAAAATCCATTTGAAGCCAAACCTTGTCACTATCCCGCCTTTGCCGCCAAATTGCCAGCCAAGGGCCAGAAACAACATGGGAGCACCCTGGCCGCCTCGGCTTTTACCCCTAACTCACTAAAAATAAAAACGTTTACCAAAAAGCCATGGAAAAACGTTTAGCCCCTTGTGGCACAAGGGGTTGCCGCGACAAAAAATCCACCACGGCTCACATTTTTTGTGTAGAATACGCGCCCACAAGAGAGCGCCGCACCAAGCGGGCATTTCCTAAACCACTCTTGCCCCGCCGGGCCCAGAGTGGTTTGCGAAATACCCCCACATCCATTTATTTGGGGACTCTCTGTGTCATGGTGCTTACACAGCCTGCATGGAAGTCCCCGCACCCTGAGGACGATAGAGTGATGGAACAAGCCAGGCCCATTCGCCGTGCACTGCTGAGTGTTTCTGACAAGACCGGCATACTGGAATTTGCCAAGGCACTCAACGAGCGCGGCGTGGCTCTGCTCTCGACGGGCGGCACCGCCAAGCTGCTGGCCGACGCCGGCCTGCCGGTGACCGAGGTCTCCGACTACACCGGATTCCCCGAGATGATGGACGGCCGGGTCAAGACCCTGCATCCCAAGGTTCACGGTGGCATCCTCGGCCGTCGCGACCAGGATGACGCCATCATGGCCCAGCACGCTATCTCCCCCATCGACATGGTCGTCGTCAACCTCTATCCCTTCGCCGCTACCGTGGCCAAGCCCGGTTGCACCCTGGCTGACGCCGTCGAGAACATCGACATCGGCGGCCCGACCATGGTGCGCTCCGCCGCCAAGAACCACAAGGACGTCACCATCGTCGTCAAGGCGGCCGATTACGCGCGCGTCATCGCCGAGATGGATGGCAACGGCAACAGCCTGACCCTTGCCACCCGATTCGATCTGGCCATTGCCGCCTTCGAGCACACCGCCGCCTACGACGGCATGATCGCCAACTACTTCGGCACCCTGGTGCCCTCCTACGGCGACAACAAGGAGGGCGACGAGGAGTCCCGCTTCCCGCGCACCTTCAACGCCCAGTTCATCAAGAAGCAGGACATGCGCTACGGCGAGAACAGCCACCAGGCCGCCGCCTTCTATGCCGAAGAGCAGGCTGCGCCGGGCTCGGTGGCAAGCGCCATCCAACTGCAGGGCAAGGCCCTCTCCTACAACAACATCGCCGACACAGACGCGGCGCTGGAGTGCGTGAAGGAATTCAGCGAACCGGCCTGCGTCATCGTCAAGCACGCCAATCCCTGCGGCGTCGCCATCGGTGACGACCTGCTGGCTGCCTACGATCGCGCCTACCAGACCGACCCCACCTCGGCCTTTGGCGGCATCATCGCCTTCAACCGCGAACTGGATGGCGCCACCGCCGCCGCCATCGTCGAGCGCCAGTTCGTCGAGGTGATCATCGCCCCCAGCATCAGCCAGGCCGCCCGCGACGCCGTGGCCGCCAAGCAGAACGTGCGTCTGCTCGAGTGCGGCCAGTGGACGGCGCCGGCGCAAGGGTTTGACCTCAAGCGCGTCAACGGCGGCCTGCTGGTGCAGGAGCGGGATCACGGCATGGTCACCCTGGGGGATCTGACCGTGGTCAGCAAGCGCCAGCCGACCGAAGCCGAGCTCAAAGACCTGCTGTTCTGCTGGAAGGTGGCCAAGTTCGTCAAGTCCAACGCCATCGTCTACGCCAAGGACGGTCAGACCATAGGCGTGGGCGCCGGCCAGATGAGCCGCGTCTACTCGGCCAAGATAGCCGGCATCAAGGCGGCCGATGAGGGGCTGACTGTGGCGGG
Organism: Aeromonas bivalvium; assembly: GCF_000819765.1. Lineage (GTDB taxonomy): Bacteria > Pseudomonadota > Gammaproteobacteria > Enterobacterales > Aeromonadaceae > Aeromonas > Aeromonas bivalvium. The sequence continues at coordinate 73,375 of NZ_CDBT01000016.1, read as the reverse complement.
TTCCGTCATGGCCTCCGACGCCTTCTTCCCGTTCCGCGACGGTATCGATGCCGCCGCCGCCGCGGGCATCTCCTGCGTCATCCAGCCCGGTGGCTCCATGCGCGACAGCGAGGTGATCGACGCCGCCGACGAACACGGCATGTGCATGGTGTTCACCGGCATGCGCCACTTCCGCCACTGATCATCAGAAGAGGGCTGCCCAGGCAGCCCTCTCGGATCCGACCCTGATCCCTATTCGAGAGCCCAGACATGAAAGTATTGGTAATTGGTAATGGCGGTCGTGAACACGCCCTGGCCTGGAAGGCCAAACAGTCCCCCCTGGTGAGCCAGGTGTTCGTGGCCCCCGGCAATGCGGGCACCCGGCTCGAGCCGGGGGTCGAGAACGTCGCCATCGAGGCCACCGACATCCCGGCCCTGCTGGCCTTCGCCAAGGAGCAGCAGATAGGGCTGACCATAGTCGGGCCGGAAGCCCCCCTGGTGAAAGGGGTGGTGGATGCGTTTCGCGCCGAGGGGCAGACCATCTTCGGCCCCACCGCCGCCGCCGCCCAGCTGGAAGGCTCCAAGGCCTTCACCAAGGACTTCCTGGCGCGCCACGCCATCCCCACCGCCGCCTACCAGAACTTCACCGAGGTGGAGCCGGCCCTGGCCTACCTGCGCCAGCAGGGTGCCCCCATCGTCATCAAGGCCGACGGCCTGGCGGCCGGTAAAGGGGTGATCGTCGCCATGACCCTCGAAGAGGCCGAAGAGGCGGTGCGTGACATGCTCTCCGGCAACGCCTTCGGCGATGCCGGTGCCCGGGTGGTGATCGAGGAGTTCCTCACCGGCGAGGAGGCCAGCTTCATCGTCATGGTGGACGGCGAGCAGGTGCTGCCCATGGCCACCAGCCAGGATCACAAGCGGGTCGGCGATGGCGATACCGGTCTCAACACAGGTGGCATGGGGGCCTACTCCCCCGCTCCCGTGGTGACCGACCTGGTGCACCAGCGTGCCATGGAGCAGGTGATCATGCCGACGGTGCGCGGCATGGCCGCGGAAGGCAACCGCTATTCCGGCTTCCTCTACGCCGGCCTGATGATCGATGCCGAAGGCAACCCCAAGGTGATCGAGTTCAACTGCCGCTTCGGCGACCCCGAGACCCAGCCCATCATGCTGCGGATGCAATCCGATCTGGTGGCGCTCTGCCTCGCGGCCTGCGCCGGCGAGCTGGCAGGCAAGGAGGCCATCTATGATCCCCGCGCCGCCATCGGCGTGGTGCTGGCGGCCGGCGGCTATCCTGGCGATTACGCCAAGGACTTGCCCATCAGCGGCCTGCCAGAAGAAGAGGTGCCGGGCGAGAAGCTGTTCCATGCCGGTACCCGCTTCGAGGGCGACACCGTCGTCACCAGCGGCGGGCGCGTGCTGTGCGCCACCGCTCTGGGGGAGACGGTAGCCCAGGCCCAGGCCCGCGCCTACCAGCTGGCCGATCAGGTACAGTGGCAGGGCGTCTTCTGCCGCCGGGACATCGGCTGGCGCGCCATCGCGCGCGAGCAGGGCGAGTAACCGCCATCCCCGAAGGGCCCGCCGCTGCGGGCCCTTCCATTTTTCCTCCTGTCGCCCCTCAAGAAACCGCTTTCAGGCTTTGTCACCGGATCGCGGATCTTCTCTGCCGTTGAAAGCATTTTCACTCACACTTCTCAACTTATTCCCTCCTTTCTATTTTCACGCCCCGCTATTTCATCAATGCTGATTACTCGAACGAGGATGGTTCGATGTCCGTTCGACAAACGACTGTGACAAGCCAATAACAAGATCGAAGGGAAAATCGTCATGCACAGCACACTGTTTCGAACCGCCCTGCTGGCGGCGGCACTCGGCTCTTTCAGCCACACTGCCAGCGCCGAAGGAGTCATGGTTCACCTGTTCCAATGGAAGTTCAACGACATCGCCAACGAGTGCGAGACCGTGCTCGGGCCCAAGGGGTTCGGCGGCGTCCAGATCACCCCGCCTGCCGAGCACAAACAGGGCAGCCAGGTCTGGTGGACCGTCTATCAACCGGTCAGCTTCAAGAATTTCAACAGCTTCGGCGGCAGCGAGGCAGAGCTCAGGAGCATGGTAGCCCGCTGCAACGCGGCCGGGGTCAAGGTCTACGCCGACGCCGTCTTCAACCAGCTGGCATCGGGCTCGGGCACCGCCACCGGCGGTGGCAGCTATCACTCGGGCCAGTTCCAGTATCCCCAGTTCGGTTACAACGACTTTCACCACAACGGTGACATCAGCAACTACGGCGACAGCAACAACGTCTGGAACGGCGCCCTCTACGGCATGCCGGATCTGAAGACGGAGTCCCCCTATGTGCAGGATCAGATAGCCGACTACATGAAGACCCTGCTCGGCTGGGGCGTGGCGGGCTTTCGCATCGATGCGGCCAAGCACATGCCCCCCGCCGATGTGAAGGCGATCCTCGACAAGGCGGGCAGCCCCAGGGCCTACCTGGAGGTGATAGGCGCAGGCGGCGAGTCCCCCGACATCCAGCCGGGCCGCTACACCTATGTCGACACCGTCACCGAGTTCAAGTACGGCACGGATCTCGCCGCCAACTTCAACGGCCAGATCAAGCACCTCAAGACCCTGGGGGAGAGCTGGGGCCTGCTCCCCTCCAACAAGGCCTTCGTCTTCGTGGTCAACCACGACCGCGAGCGGGGCCACGGCGGTGGCGGCATGCTCACCTTCATGAGCGGCGCCCGCTACGATCTGGCCAACACCTTCATGATGGCCTGGCCCTATGGCTGGAAGCAGGTGATGTCGGGCTATCGCTTCGAAAACATGGGCACCTATGAAACCGACAAGGGGGCGCCGGGCAGCACGCCCTGCACGGACAGCCAGTGGAACTGCGAACAGCGCCGACCGACCATCATGAACATGGCCCTGTTCCACAACCGGACCGAAGGCCAGCCCGTCAGCAACTGGTGGGACAACGGCAACAACCAGATAGCCTTCAGTCGCGGTGACAAGGGCTTCGTCGCCATCAACAACGAGAGCGGCAGCCTGGTGGCCTCGGTGCAGACCGGACTGCCGGCCGGCGAGTACTGCAACCTGCTGGGGGGCAATGACTACTGCAGCGGCGGCTATGTCACCGTCGACGGCAGCGGCAAGGCCAGCCTGAACGTCCCCGCCATGAAGGCGGCCGCCATCATCGCCGGTTGCACCAAGGCCAGCCCCTGTGGCGGTTCCGTCCTGCCGGGCAACAAGTTCAGCAGCATGAACCTGCGCGGCACCCACAACGCCTGGGGCAACACCCCCATGACCGTCGATGCCAACCGTGTCTGGTCCGCCACCCTCACCCTGACCGGCAACGGTCACGCCACCGGTGCCCAGCGCTTCAAGTTCGACGTCTTCGGCAACTGGGCCGAGCACTACGGCGACAACGAAGGGGATGGCATCGCCGACAAGGGCAGCAGCAAGGATATCCTGGTCAGCGGGGCGGGCAGCTACCGCATCACCCTGAGCGAGAGCGATCTGCGCTACACGGTCACCCCCCTCACCAGCAACCAGGCGCCGGTCGCCGTCCTCTCCCCCAAAACCCTCAACGTCAAGGCGGGGGAGAGCGTGGTGTTCGATGCCTCCGCTTCCAGCGATGACGGCGGCGTGGTGGGCTACAGCTGGTCCAGCGGGGGCAGCGCCCCTACGGAGACAGTCCGGTTCGATACCCCGGGTACCCATACAGTGACGGTCACCGTGACCGATGCGGAAGGGTTGACCGCCAGTGCCAGCGCCACCGTGACCGTCACCGACGACAACGGCACCTACGCCAGCGTATTGCCCACCCTGAACTTCCGCGGCACCCCCAATGCCTGGGGATCCCTTGCCATGACGCTGATCGCCGACAATCAGTGGGAAGCCTTGGTCACCTTCGACGGTCAGACCAACCAGCGCTTCAAGTTCGACGTCAAGGGGGACTGGACCCAGAACTACGGCGACACCAACAAGGACGGCGTGGCCGAACAGGGGGGCGCCGACATACTGACCACGGTCAGCGGCCAGTATCGGGTGCGCTTCAACGATCTGACCCTGCAATACAGCCTGAGCCCGATCGGCGGCTTCGCCAGCACCTTCCCCACGCTCAACCTGCGGGGCACTGTCAACGGCTGGGGCAACACGACCATGACCCTGGTCGGCGACCATCTGTGGCAGGCCAGCGTCGACTTTACCGGCGCTGGCGATACCAACGGCGGCCAACGCTTCAAGTTCGACGTCAAGGGAGACTGGACCCAGGGCTATGGTGACAGCAATGGGGACGGCACCGCCGAGCCGGGCGGCGCAGACATAGGCACCCAGGCAACCGGGCTTCATCTGGTGCGTTTCCATGACCAGAGCCTCGCCTACAGCCTGACCCCCCAGTAACAGGGCGCAGCCATGCTTCCGGGCGCAGGATGCCAATGCGCCACCATGACAAAGGGCCCCAGCGGGCCCTTCTTACTGTCCTGTATTCAGGGCGTGTCGTCCCCACCCAGGCGCACGCCACTGCCGGCAAGTCGTGCCACCCTGTTAACCCCCTGTCACCTTTTGTCACAAAAAAACCAACTATTCACAAACGGTTCACGGTACCTCATGGCATCATGCAGGGTAAGAACCCAAACCAGGGTTCAATTGCAACCTACGCATGTCGTTATCGAATAAGGAGATCCCATGTTGAATACCGTTCGCCCCCTGCTGCTGCCGCTGATGTTCGGCCTCTTCACCCTGCCCGCCCTGGCAGGTGATCTGGAGCAGCCGATGAAGAAGATGGGCTTCAACTACAAGCAGGCCACCAAGGCGAGCGATCCGGCCACCATGGAGAAACACATCAACCAGATGCGCGCCGAGATCGATGAAGCCAAGACACGCCAGATGCCGACGGCCAAGAAAGAGAAGTTTCTGGAGGGCCTCACCGAGGTGCAGAGCGAGCTGGATGCCAGCCTGGCTGCCCTCAAGGCGGGTGACGAGGCCAAGGCCCGTGAGCACCTGGCCAAGGTGAATGACCTGAAGAAGGAGTACCACAAATATGCCAAGCAGAAGGGCTGATCCCTTTCGCTGGGATCCTCTGGTGCGTCTGACGCACTGGGGGCTGGCCGTCGCCTGTATCGCCAACCTCTGGCTCAACGAGTCGGGGGAGGAGTGGCACGAGTGGCTGGGCTACCTCGCCATGTCCCTCATCGGGCTGCGCCTGCTGTGGGGGCTGACCCTGGCCAGAGGCGATGCCCGGCTGGGCGCCCTGCTCCCCAGCCGCGAGGACTTTCGCCAGCAGGCACGGGAGATGCGCGAGCGGCTACCCGCCTCCCCCGGTCATCATGGCAGCGGCAAGCTGGCGGTCTGGGCCATCTGGCTGACCGTGCTCGCCACCGGCTTCACCGGCTGGTTTCAGAACACGGAACTCGGTTTCGAGCTGGAAGCCTATGACTGGCACACCTGGTGTACCTGGGGGCTGCAAGGGCTGATCGCCCTGCACCTGACGGCCCTGGTGTTCACCTCCTGGCGCCAGCGCAGCAACCTGCTGCGGCGCATGCTGCCGGGCAAGGCGCACTGAGCCCCTTTGCCACGCCATGACGCAGCCGTGATGGCCCACAACAGACCCGCCCCATGGCGGGTCTGTTGCATCGGGATTCAGCGATACAGGCTTACCCCGCAGCCAATGTATCCATCACCACATCAAGCGTGATGGTTCCCTGGCGTCGCTCAACGCTCAACAAGTCATCAAACGCTATATGGCCAGTGTTAATCCCTTGAGTCATTTCAATAAATCCGCAGATGGCCGCCGATGAAAAACCTCGACCCGCGATCGACTGTGCCCAGTCTGACTCAGGTATCGAAAAAGGCGATATCGCTTCTCCGAGTGTCAAAGACAAGTGCTCCGCAATATCGTTCGGGGAATACCGGGCAGGACCTTCCAGATCAATCACTCGCACACCGTCCCAGTTTTCACAGAGGGCTTCGGCCGCCATGCGGCCGATATCGGCTGCGGCAATCATCGGAAACTCTTGATTCAACGGCGACAAAAAACTGGGTAGTTGACGCTGGCACACCGCCATTTTAACGAGCGGCGCCCAGTTTTCCATGAAGTAGGCTGCACGAAGAAATGTTACTGACAGCCTGGTATCGCTCAATGACTCCTCAAGCATACGATTCATGGCAATCCAGCCAGTTCCCTCGGGTTGCTCTGCGCCGATTGACGAGAGAACAACCAGCCTGGACAAGTTCGCCAATTTTGCCGCCTTCGCAATGGAGCGAGCCATCGTGCCAGCCTGTGAAAAGAGATGCTCTGACGAATACTGCGGGGGGCTGACGATGTATGCACCGTCCGCACCAGAAAAGGCCTTGCACAGGGCAGCGAAATCAGAGAAATCAGCCACAGCAACGTCAGCCCCGAGAGCCGCCCACACTTCCCCTTTTGGCTCATCTCGCACGACAACCCGCACGCGCTTTCCAGCATCGAGCAATGTCTTTGCAGCAGCAGATCCCGTACGGCCTGTGGCACCTGTTACAACAAACAATTCGTTAGCACTCATTTTTCCTCCCGTTAAGAAGCTTGATGGATTCGTCATGAGGAATGCTATACAGTTCATCGACATATGAAAAATGCATGCAGGTTATTTCAAACATGCACAAGCCGGATATAGGTGAGGTCGACCTCAACCTTCTCAAGTTGTTTGACGCCCTGCTCAAAGAAGGCAGCGTCACAGGTGCGGGCACACGATTAGGGCTTAGCCAGCCCGCCGCGAGTCGGGCTTTAGGACGCTTGCGCCGGTTGTTGAACGACCGGATTCTGGTGCGAACGGCCAATGGATGGGAATTAACGCCAAGAGCGCTCGCGTTGTCGGCATCGGTGACCAGGTTGCTTGATGATGCTCGCGCCATTGTCTCCCCTGCAGAATTTCATCCAGGCAGCGCATCGGGGCGATTTACGATTGCCACTGGGGATCACTTGGCCCTTTTATTAATGCCTGAGCTGGTTTCTAGACTTGCCTCCTTGGCACCCGGGATCGATCTGGTCATGTCGGCACCCGCGGGTGACAACGTCGATTTAATTGCTCAGGGTGGCGCGGATCTGGCAGTAGGCTCTTTCGAGGGGCTGCCTGCACGGTTTTACAGCAAGCCACTCTATGATGAAGATTTGGTCTGTGTGGTTCGCCAAGGCCATCCGATCCTCGCCGAACCACTGACACTCGAACATTTTGTCTCGTGGCCGCATCTTGCGGTGATCATCACGGGCCACGGAGGAAGTGCCGTGGATGAAGCGCTGGCACAGCGTGGGCTCACCCGCAGAATTGCGGTACGGACCCCTCACTTTCTGGTTGCTCCCAACATGGTGGCCAAGAGCGATTTGGTTCTCTGTCTTCCACGTAGACTGGCCCACCGAATTGCCGAGTCAGTCAGCATTGAAATACTCGCTCTGCCGATGGAAATCACGCCATTCACGCCATCTATTATTTGGCATGAGAGACAACACTATGACCCTGCACACAAATGGCTTCGCAACCAGATTCTTGAAATTGCCCGTATCGTGTAGCAGGTCTTGATTTGCCTTCATGGTTCGATGACCACTCGTGAAGGTCATCTAACACATGCCACCTTGAGGAGGCATGTGCATTTTTCTCACTGAAGGAGAAAAACAGTTTGGGGAGGGAGAGAGCCACTCTGGAGTGGATGACCTGCTGGTTGAAATACCCTGTAGGTATCCTAGCGAAAAGAGGGCTGGCGAGTAATAACTCGCCAGCCCTCTGGAATTGGTGGCCCCTGCCCGACTTGAACGGGCGACCAATCGATTATGAGTCGACTGCTCTAACCAACTGAGCTAAGGGGCCGTATGCGTTGGTTTGCGGCGTGGATTATAGGGGATGGAAAAGCCCTAGTCCATAGCCAGATCAATCACTTGGCGACATTTTGTCCATTCGCTCCCCAAGTGCGTGATCCCTCTGACATAAATAAAACAAAGCCCCGCGTGGCGGGGCTTTGGGGGGGATGGCCGGGGCCAATGCCTCAGGACTACTCGTCCAGGAAGCTGCGCAGCACTTCCGAGCGGCTCGGATGGCGCAGCTTGCGCAGAGCCTTGGCCTCGATCTGACGAATACGCTCACGGGTGACGTCGAACTGCTTGCCCACTTCCTCGAGGGTATGGTCCGTGTTCATGTCGATCCCGAAACGCATCCGCAGCACCTTGGCTTCGCGGGCGGTCAGACCGGCCAGCACTTCGCGGGTGGCGTTGCGCAGGCTCTCGCTGGTGGCCGCATCCGCCGGCAGGGCCAGGGTGGTATCTTCGATGAAGTCGCCCAGGTGGGAATCTTCATCATCACCGATGGGCGTCTCCATGGAGATAGGCTCCTTGGCGATCTTCAGTACCTTGCGGATCTTGTCTTCCGGCATGCCCATGCGCATGGCCAGCTCTTCCGGGTTCGGTTCACGACCCATCTCCTGCAGCATCTGACGGGAGATACGGTTGAGCTTGTTGATGGTCTCGATCATGTGCACCGGGATACGGATGGTACGGGCCTGATCCGCGATGGAGCGGGTAATGGCCTGACGGATCCACCAGGTGGCATAGGTCGAGAACTTGTAGCCACGACGGTATTCAAACTTGTCCACCGCCTTCATCAGACCTATGTTGCCCTCCTGGATCAGATCCAGGAACTGCAGACCACGGTTGGTGTACTTCTTGGCGATGGAGATAACCAGACGCAGGTTCGCCTCGACCATCTCTTTCTTGGCACGGCGAGCCTTGGCCTCACCTATGCTCATGCGACGGTTGATGTCCTTGATCTGGGTAATCGACAGGCCAGTCTCTTCTTCGATCTGCTGCAGCTTGCCGATGGCGCGCAGCACGTCTTCGTCCATCTCGACCAGACGGGGAGACCAGGACTTGCCAGCTTGCTTCTGGTATTCAAACCAGGCTGTTTCGCACTCGTTGTTGGTGAAGGCCGCGACGAAGGTTTTCTTCGGCATCTTGGCCTGCTCAACGCAGAGCTTGAGAATGATCCTTTCCTGTACCCGCACACGCTCCATCATCTCGCGCATGTTGTTGACCAGACGGTCGAACTGTTTGGGCATCAGACGGAACTGACGGAACACGTCGGCCAGCTGAGCGATGGCGGCCTGGGTTTCGTCGTGAGCACGGCCGTTATTCTGGATGGAGAGGCGGGTGACTTCGTACTGGGCACGCAGTTCACCAAACTTCTCGCGGGCGACTTCGGGATCCGGACCGCCGTCCCCGTCGTCATCCGAACTGTCGCCGTCTTCGTCTTCGTCTTCGTCTTCGTCCTCATCCTCGTCGGCGAGGTCGTCTTCGCTGAGCTCGGAACCGATATGGGTCGCCGTCGGCGCCACATCATCGGCCTCGTTGGGATCGATGAAACCCGAGATGATGTCGGACAGACGCAGCTGTTCGGCTTCAAATTTATCGTACTGTTCAAGCAGATAAGTGATGGCTTCCGGGTACTCTGCCACCGAGCTCTGTACCTGGTTGATGCCGTCTTCGATACGCTTGGCGATGTCGATTTCGCCTTCACGGGTCAGCAGCTCGACGGTACCCATCTCCCGCATGTACATGCGGACCGGGTCCGTGGTGCGACCAATTTCAGATTCAACAGAGGCCAAGGCTTGAGCCGCTGCTTCGGCGGCATCTTCGTCGGCGGTGCCGCCTTCGGCCATGATAAGGTCATCGGCATCCGGTGCGTTTTCCACTACCTGGATACCCATGTCGTTGATCATCTGAATGATGTCTTCGATCTGATCAGAGTCAACGATCTCTTGAGGGAGGTGATCGTTCACCTCGGCATAAGTCAGGTAGCCCTGTTCTTTACCTTTGGCAACGAGGAGTTTAAGCTGAGACTGCGGGGTTTGCTCCATAGAACTCATCCGGTTGGTGTTGCTAGGTTGCGCGAGCGATGCGCTGGTGCGCAAATAGCCAATTCTAATAGAAAACCGCCAGACATGCTATGTCTGGTTGCGGCGTCGGTCTGAGAAACCCCTGCCCGCTTTGTTTGTCGGGGCCAGGTGGTTATAGGTTTTTGCATCTAATTCCCGTCGATTCGGGCAACTCTGTTTATATTGGGACTAACCACTCAGATATCAAGCCCCAATGTCATTTCTTTTCTCATTCTGTACTTCCCGGATCAACATCATCAGCTCCTTGGTTTCCTCGGCGCTCAGTCCTTGTAGGGCCACCTTGGCCTGCAACTCTTCGATACGCTGCTTCAAGAACTGGTTGATGAAGCCGACGAAAGTATCCTGCAACTCGCCCAAGATGTCCGGTTCACGCTCGAGCTGGATCTCGAACAAGTCGTGCATGGCCAACTGAGCCAGGATCTCTCCCTCTTTGGTGCCACGCCAGTGTTCGAGCAGTATCCCCGTGGTGATGCCGGGCTGTGCCAGGATCTGCTGGTGCAGCTTGAGCAGAAACCCAATTCCCTGCAACTTGAGCCCGGCCAGTTCCGGCATGGCGGGCAGTTCAGCTGTCACCCCGGGATACTGCACCATGAGCGCCAGCGCCCGGCGCAGAGGGGTCAGCTTGCCGCGCTGTGGCTTGGCCTGTTCCACCTTCGGCTGGCTATGACGGGCAAACAGCTCGGTAATACGCTGCCGGTTCTCGCCCCAGCGCATCATGCTGGAGAGCCGGGTGATCAGTCCCTCCCGGGTGAAGCCTTCCGGCACCCGGCGGATCAGATCGGCAGCCTTGTTCGCCACCTCGAACTTGCCCGCCTCGCCGGTCAGGGCCGCATCCCGCGCGAGGCGCTCGAACATGAAATCGGCGAAGGGCTGCGCCTCGTCCAGCAAGGCCTCAAACCCCTCCTTGCCAATCTGACGCACCAGAGAATCGGGATCCTCGCCATCGGGCAGGAACACGAACTTGAGCTCGCGGCCATCCTGCAAGTGAGGAAGGGCATTCTCCAGTGCCCGCCATGCCGCTTCCCGACCGGCATTGTCACCGTCGTAGCAGCAGACCACCTCGGCGGTGGTGCGAAACAGGGTATGGATATGATCGCTGGTGGTCGCCGTGCCAAGCGCCGCCACCGCATAGTCGATCTCGTACTGGCCGAGCGCCACCACATCCATGTAGCCCTCCACCACCAGGATCCGGCGAGGATCCTTGTGCGCCTGCTTCACCTCAAAGAGGCCGAACAGCTCCCGCCCTTTGTGGAAGATGGGGGTCTCCGGCGAGTTCAGATACTTGGGTGTCCCATCACCAAGCACTCGGCCACCGAAGCCGATGACCCGGCCTCGCTTGTCGCGGATGGGGAACATGATGCGATCGCGAAAGCGGTCATAGCTGCCGGGACCGCTGTCGCGGGGGATCAGCATGCCGCCGGTGATGAGCAGCTGCTCGTGATCCCGGCTGGTGCCAAAACGGCGCCGCACCTGATCCCAGTCCCCCGGGGCATAGCCTATGTTGAAACGCTTGACCACTTCCCCGGTGAGGCCGCGCCCCTTGAGATACTCCACCGCGTGGGTAGCGCTCTTGAGGTTGCTCTCGTAGAAGCGGGCGATCTGGTTCATCAGCTCATAGAGATCCTTGCTGACGGCCGGTTGAGAATTGCCGGCCCCCCCTTGGCTCTGCTCACGAGGCACCTGCATGCCCTGCATACTGGCCAGCTCTTCGATGGCGTCGGGAAATTCGAGGCCGTCATACTCCATGACAAAACCGATGGCATTGCCATGGGCGCCACAACCGAAGCAGTGATAGAACTGCTTCTCCTGACTGACGGTGAAGGAGGGACTCTTTTCGTTATGGAAGGGGCAGCAGGCCTGGTAGTTCTTGCCGGCCTTTTTCAATCGCACCCGTGAGTCGACCAACTCGACAATATCGGTACGAGCGAGCAGATCATCGATGAAGGATTGCGGGATCCTGCCTGCCATAACCATCCTGATTCATAAGGAGAAAAAGAAAAAAGCCGCGCATTCCCAGGGAAGCACGGCTTCTTCGACCAACAAGAGCACAGCCTGTTACGCCAGGCGGGTTTTCACCAACGCGCTGACGGCGCCGACATCGGCACGCCCCTGAATGTTTGGCTTCAAGACAGCCATGACTTTACCCATATCGGCCATGACGGCAGCACCGCTCTGGGCGATGGCTTGCTCTATCAGGGCATCAATTTCGGCAGCGGTCAGCTGTTGCGGCAGGAACTCCTGCAGCACCTGGATCTCGGCGGCTTCGACATCGGCAAGATCTTGGCGACCAGCTACTTCATATTGGCTGATGGAATCACGGCGCTGTTTGACCATCTTGGTCACGACAGCGAGGATATCCTCATCATTGAGCTCAATACGGGAGTCAATTTCACGCTGTTTGATCTCGGCCATCAACAAACGGATCGTCCCCAGGCGGGCCTTGTTCTTGGCCAGCATGGCGAGTTTTTGTTGATCCTTGAGCTGATCTTTCAGAGACACGGCTGAAACTCTAATTAGTACAGGCGGATACGACGAGCGTTTTCGCGAGACAGCTTCTTGGCGTGACGCTTGACGGCGGACGCTTTGGCGCGCTTACGAATGGTAGTCGGCTTCTCGTAGAACTCACGGCTACGAACTTCAGACAGGATACCGGCCTTTTCGCAAGAACGCTTGAAGCGACGCAGAGCAACGTCAAACGGCTCATTTTCACGGACTTTGATTACTGGCATGTGCCTTTCACCTCAGTGATAAATTGTTAGCTGACCATCATTCGATCAGCATGTCTTAAAATGGTGCGAAATTATACTCTGGACAGGGAATGAAAGTAAACCCGCAGAGATCGCTCTGGTTTAAAAAACCCGCGAAGGTTACCATAGCCGTCTCATTTTAGCAGTGAAAATTTTTAGCAATGCGTGTATTGGGCATAGAGACATCCTGTGACGAAACCGGGATCGCGATCTTCGATGATCAAAAAGGGATCCTTTCCCATCAGTTATACAGCCAGGTCAAGCTGCATGCGGACTACGGTGGCGTTGTCCCCGAGCTCGCCAGCCGGGATCATGTCCGCAAGACGATCCCCTTGATCCAGGCCGCATTGCTAGAGGCTGGCCTGGGCAAAGATGACATAGACGGCATCGCCTACACGGCCGGACCGGGTCTGGTGGGCGCCATCCTGGTAGGCGCCACCATAGGTCGTTCCCTGGCCATGGCGTGGGGCAAACCTGCCGTGGCGGTGCATCATATGGAAGGCCACCTGCTTGCCCCCATGCTGGAAGAGCGGGCCCCCGAGTTCCCCTTCGTGGCGCTGCTGGTTTCCGGCGGCCATTCCATGCTGGTACGGGTGGATGGCATCGGCCACTATCAGCTGCTGGGCGAATCCATCGATGATGCCGCCGGCGAGGCATTCGACAAGACCGCCAAGCTGATGGGGCTCGACTATCCTGGCGGCCCCCTGCTCTCCCGTCTGGCCGAGAAGGGGACCACGGGACGTTTCCACTTCCCCCGCCCCATGACCGACAGGCCCGGGCTCGACATGAGCTTCTCCGGGCTCAAGACCTTTGCCGCCAACACCATAGCCGCCAACGGTGATGATGAGCAGACTCGTGCCGATATCGCCCGTGCATTTGAAGATGCGGTGGTCGACACTCTGGCCATCAAGTGCCGTCGTGCGCTGAAAGAGACGGGGCTGAACCGCCTGGTGGTCGCCGGCGGCGTCAGTGCCAATCGCCATCTGCGCGCCCAGTTGGCCGAGCTGATGGAGAGCCTGAACGGTGACGTCTTCTACCCACGCACCGAATACTGCACCGATAACGGTGCCATGATCGCCTATGCTGGCATGCAACGCCTGAAAGCTGGGGTATTCGAACCGCTGGAGGTCAAGGCGGTGCCACGCTGGCCGCTCGATACCCTTGATCCCGTTTGAACATCACCACCATGAAGAAGGGGCCCGCGGGCCCCT
>NZ_CDBT01000016.1:15310-59342 GCF_000819765.1 Aeromonas bivalvium | reverse complement strand
GGCCCGCGGGCCCCTTCTTGCATCCGCCCATCTGACGATGGCAACGGCACAGCATAGTCCTGTTACGGTGCAAGCATCAGCTGCTGCGAAACAGGGCCTCGATGGAGAGCCCCTGGCCCACCATGATTTCCCGCAGACGACGCAGCCCCTCGACCTGGATCTGGCGTACCCGCTCCCGGGTCAGGCCTATCTCTGCACCGACATCTTCCAGGGTGGCGGGCTCGTAGCCAAGCAAGCCGAAACGACGTGCCAGCACCTCGCGCTGCTTGGGATTGAGCTCCTCCAGCCAGTGGACAATGCTGCTGCGCATGTCATCTTCCTGAGACTCCAGCTCGGGGCCCATGCCGCGCTCGTCCGAGAGCACATCCAGCAGGGCCTTGTCGCGATCGCCCCCGATCGGCGTATCGACCGAGGTGATCTTCTCGTTGAGCTTGAGCATGCGGTTGACGTCATCGACCGAACGATCCAGCGCGAAGGCGATGTCTTCGGCGGTCGGCTCATGGTCGAGGCGATGGGACAATTCACGGGCGGTACGCAGGTAAACGTTGAGTTCCTTGACCACGTGAATGGGCAGGCGAATGGTACGCGTCTGATTCATGATGGCTCGCTCTATGGTCTGGCGGATCCACCAGGTCGCATAGGTCGAGAAGCGAAACCCTCGTTCCGGGTCGAACTTTTCCACGGCGCGGATGAGGCCGAGGTTACCCTCTTCAATCAAATCGAGCAGCACCAGACCGCGATTGTTGTAGCGTCTGGCAATCTTGACCACGAGACGCAGATTGGATTCAATCATGCGCTTGCGTGCCGCCTTGTCGCCACGCAGGGCGCGGCGGGCGTAGTAGACCTCTTCCTCGGCGGTGAGCAAGGGAGAGAATCCTATCTCTCCCAGATAGAGCTGGGTCGCATCCATCACCTTGTGCAGATCCGGTGCCAACAGCTCCTCGGAGATGACCTCCTCGGGCTCGGCTGCGACCGCCTCGACTACCTCCGCCTCTTCAACCTCCAGTTCCTCATCGAACTCTGCATCCTGCATAACCAGTTCTTCTTGGCTCATGGTGTGTCTCCCTGACCTGAACCAGAGTTAGCACTACGCTCTGGGGTTAACGCTTTGGCAAGTATCCCATGGGATTGATTGACTTGCCTCGGTACCGGATTTCAAAGTGCAAGCGCACATCCGGCGCATCCGTGCTTCCCATATCGGCAATGACGGCTCCTCCCTTGACCACATCCCCTTCCCGTACCCGCAGCGCATCGTTGTGCGCATAGGCCGAGAGGTAATCGTCGTCATGTTTGAGGATCACGAGCTTGCCGTAGCCTCTCAAGGCACTTCCGGCATAGACCACTTTACCGCCGCTGGCCGCGTAGACGGGTTGCCCCTTGGTACCAGCTATGTCTATGCCCTTGTTCCCCTGCTCCGCAACAGAGAAGCCTTCCACAATGCGGCCCTTTGCGGGCCAATGCCAGGCGAGGTGCGATGAGGAGGCATTGTTATTGTTCTGTATGACACTGTTGTTATTTTGTACTGCCGTGCCAGCGTATGCTTTTGACGCAGGCTGGGCAACGCTTTTATTGGTGACGAACGCACTGGTCGTACCTGAACTGGCCGTGGTCAGGGGGCGGCTGGTCGACGCCGTCACCATAGGCATGCTGGTCGCGGCCGCCCCGCCCACATTGAGGGTCTGGCCCACATTCAGGTTGTAGGGGGCGCTCAGATTGTTGCGCTGAGCCAGGGTCTGATTGGACACGCCAAACTGGCGACCAATGCTGCTCAGGGTATCACCACGGCGGACCTGATAGGTACGGGCGGCCCCGCTGCTCATGCTGCTGGCGCTGATCGGCGCCATGGCAGCGCCCCCGTCCAGGCGCAACACCTGACCAGGGTAGATCCCGTAGGGGGGGCTGATGCCATTGAGCCTGGCCAGGGAGGGCACATCGTTGCCCGAGTTGAAGGCGATGGAGTAGAGGGTATCGCCGCGCTTGACCGTGTAGCTGCGTCCCTGGATGCTCGGCTTGCTCGCACCACTCTGCCGGCTTGGCACACCACGGACGAAACCATCATTGGACAGGCCCTGCACCGGGGCCGGCGTCGTGCTGGAGGAACAGGCCGCCAGCAAACCGGATAAGAGGGTGGCGGCGCACCCTCGCCATATGTGCCCATTCATAGAGACATCCTCAACGACTAAACCAGAAATAGGCAGCCACGGCCAGGACGATACAGATCCATCCGAGCACATCCACATAGTGCATCAGCTTGCGCTCCATCTTCTCCCCTCCCCAGCGCATCAGACCCGCCACCAGGAAGAAGCGCATGCCCCGCCCTATGATGGAGGTCACGATGAAGGGAAGGAGCGCCATATGGAGCAAACCTGCCGTGACGGTAAAGACCTTGTAGGGGATGGGGGTGAAGCTGGCGATGAAAATCACCCAGATGCCCCATTGCTCGAACCAGTGCTGGGCCAGGGCTATCTTGTCCTCATAGCCGACGGAGACCACCAGGGGTTGCACCACCGGCTCCCAGAGCGCATAGCCCAGACCATAACCGACCACGGCCCCCAGCACGGAGAACAGGGTCGCCAGGGTCGCATAACGCCAGGCCTTCTCCGGCTTGGCCAGCGCCATGGGCGCCAGCATGACATCGACCGGAATGGGCCAGAATACCGACTCGATGAAGGCGGTGATCGAGAGGTAATAGGGGGCATATTTATGGCGGGCCCACTGCATCACCAACACATACAGGCGAGAAAACAACTTCACTCAACATCTCCATCGACAAGGGGGACGAAACGCACCGGCTCCAGGACTCGACTGGTCAACTGGGAACCATTGCGCTCGATGAGTTGCAGGGTCTGATGACTGTCCCCCACGGGTAATATCATGCGGCCGCCATCGGCCAGTTGATCCGTCAGCGCGGTCGGTACTTCGCTTGCCGCCGCCGTGACCAGGATGGCATCGAAAGGACCCTTGCTGGGCCAGCCGAGCCAGCCGTTGCCGTGCTTGGCCGACACATTGTGCAGATCCAGCTGCCTGAGTCTGCGCCTGGCCTGGAATTGCAGTAATTTTATCCGCTCCACCGTATAGACCCGCTCCACCAGATTGGCGAGCACGGCGGTCTGATAGCCGGAGCCCGTGCCGATCTCCAGTACGTGGGCGGGATCGTTTTGCATCAGCAGCTCTGTCATCCGCGCCACTATGTAGGGCTGGGAGATGGTCTGACCCTGGCCGATGGGCAGGGCGGTATTGTCCCAGGCCTTGTGGGCCATGGCCTCATCCACGAACAGCTGACGCGGTACCTTGGCCAGGGCCGCGAGCACACGAAAATCGCTGATCCCCTGGGCGATGAGTTGATTTAAAAGGCGTTGCACTATCACACCTTCATCCCTGCAGATCCAGCCATGCCCCCAGACCCGCCAGACTGTCGTAGGCAGTCATATCTATGGTCAGAGGGGTAATGGAGACATATCCCTGCTCGATGGCAGCGAAATCCGTGCCCTCCCCCGCATCCTGCTGGGAGCCGGGCGGTCCTATCCAGTAGATGGGCTGACCCCGGGGATCCTCGGTGCGGATCACCGCCTCGGCCCGATGACGGTTGCCGAGCCGGGTGATCTTGATCCCCTTGATCTCGTCAAGAGGCAGGTCGGGCACATTGACGTTGAGGATCTGGTTGGCCGGCAGGGGAAACTGCATCAGGCCCTTCACCAGCTGCACCGCATAATGGGCCGCCGAGGCGAAATGGGTCTTGCCCACCAGGGAGATGGCGATGGAGGGGAAGCCGAGGTGGCGCCCCTCGGTCGCCGCGGCGACCGTGCCCGAATAGATGACATCATCCCCCAGGTTGGCGCCATGATTGATCCCCGCCACCACCATGTCGGGCTCAGGGCTCAGCAGCTCGTTGACCGCCAGGTGCACGCAGTCGGTCGGCGTGCCCTTGACCGAGTGATAGCCGGTTTGCGGGATGCGGCTGACCCGCAGCGGCACCTCCAGGGTCAGGGAGTGGCTCGCCCCGCTGCGGTTGCGATCCGGCGCCACCACCGTCACCTCGCCACAGGCGCGCAGCGCCTCGCTCAAGGCGTGGATCCCCTCGGCATGCACGCCGTCGTCATTACTCACCAGAATGCGCATCTATGCCCTTCCTGAAACCATAAACAAGGCTGCCTGCTGCATCGTCATGACTGCGCAGGTTGCAGATCATTGCCATCCGCCTGACCCTTGAAGCCATGGTCGGCCTCTTCGGCCAGCATCAGCTCGCGTACCAGGCTGGTGGCAAACGCCCCGGCCGGCAGGAAGAACGACAGGGTCAGCGCCGCATCATCCAGCTGCCAGCTCATCTGCTCCGGCTTGAGCAGCAGCGGACGCCTGTCCTGATCCAGCCCGGCCTTCTCCAGCCCCTCGCACCACTCGCCGTAAGGGGCCAGCACCCCTTGTTCGAACTCGGCGGCGGCGCCCTGGCTCGCCAGTCGGCCACGGCCCCACTGGGGGGCGGTGAGCTGCACGTCGCCGGAGGCGAGCCGCGCCTCCAGCTCGGGGGTCACACTCTCTTCGCTGAAGATGGAGTGGCTGCCCCTCAGCATCAGGCAGTCGCCGGCCAGCAGCTGGCTGGCCAGCCCCTGCTCGATGCGGGCGCTGACGATGGCGTTGAACAACATGCTGCGGGCGGCGGAGAGATAGAGGGAGCGCTTGTTGCGATCCTTGATGCGCTTGCCGGCGAACATCGCCTTGGCCGCCTCCAGGTTGTTGCCGCCGCGGCCAAAGCGCTGCTCGCCATAGTAGTTCGGCACCCCCTGGGTGGCGATGGCCTGCAGCCGGGCCTCCAGCCCCTCGGACTGTTCGAGCCCGGTGAGGCGCAGGCGGAAGTGGTTGCCCTTGAGATAACCGACCCGCAGCTTCTTGTTGTGGCGTCTGGTCTGCAGGACCTGGATGCTGTCGCTCTCGATGACCGACAGATCCGGTTCACCCTTGCCCGGCAGGTGGATCCCGAACCACTGTTCAGTCACCGCGTGGCGATCTTTGAGCCCAGCCCAGGTCACCGCATTGCGGGCAACCCCGGCCGCATCGGCCAGCAAGCCGGCGACCCAGGCGGTATTCTCGCCGGTTTTGCGCACCCGGACGAAGATATGCTCCCCCTCGCCGCAGGGTTCGAAGCCCAGATCCTCGACCACCATGAAATCAGCGGCCTCGGCCTTGAGGATGCCACGGGCGGTGGGGGCGCCGTGCAGGTATGCGAGTTGTTGCAGCATTATGTTCTTACCAATAAGACGACGGCTTCGGTGGCAATGCCTTCCTTGCGCCCCGTAAACCCGAGTTGTTCTGTGGTGGTCGCCTTGACGTTCACCCGGTTCAAATCACATTGCAGATCGGTGGCCAGTACCGCGCACATGGCATCGATATGGGGCGCCATCTTGGGGGCCTGGGCTATGATGGTCACGTCCAGGTTGCCGATGGCGTAGCCCGCCTCTTGTACTCGGGCAAACACGTCCCGCAGCAGGATCCGGCTGTCGATATCCTTGAATTGCGCGGCAGTATCGGGGAAATGGCGGCCGATGTCACCGGCCCCTATGGCCCCGAGCAGGGCATCGCTCACCGCATGCAGCACCACATCCCCATCGGAGTGGGCCAGCAGTCCCTGTTCGTAGGGAACAGCGACCCCACCCAGCATACAGGGGCCCACGCCCCCGAACTTGTGCACGTCAAAACCATGTCCAATTCGCATCATGCCTGATCCCCCCTCAATACACAGAAATCTGTCTCATCAAAATCATGTCCAATGCGGATCATGCGGGCCCCTCTGCGGGTCAATCGGGTCGCGCCTGCTGGCGCGCACTCTGTTGCTGTAAAAAGAGCTCGGCCAGGGAGAGATCTTCCGGGCGGGTCACCTTGATGTTGTCGGCACGCCCCTCCACCATCTTCACGGTAAAACCGGCGCGCTCCATGGCGGAGGCTTCGTCCGTGATGAGGGCGCCCAGGGCCAGTCCCTCTTCCAGCGCCCGCTTCAGGGTGCCGGTGGGAAACATCTGCGGCGTCAGGGCATGCCACAAGCCGTCGCGATCGACGGTCGCCACTATGTTGCCTGCCCCGTCGGTGCGTTTCATGGTGTCGCGCACCCGGCTGCCGAGGATGGCGCCGCCACTGCCCATGGCGGCGGCGATCAACTCATCGAGGTCGCCATGGGTCAGGCAGGGGCGCGCCGCATCATGGACCAGCACCCACGGTCCCGTCGTCACATGAAGGGCGTTGAGCACAGAGTAAGCGCGCTCCGCGCCGCCCTGAACCCGCAGGATACGCGGATCCCTCGCCACGGACAGGGTCTCGAACCAGGTATCATTAGGCGCCAGTGCGACTATGACCTGGGCAATGGCCGAGTGGCTCAGAAGAGCGTCCAGGGTGTGTTCCAAAATCGTCTTGCCTGCCAACGGCAGGTACTGCTTGGGGCAGGAGGCTCCCATGCGGCTGCCGATGCCGGCGGCAGGCACCACGGCCGTCAGACCCGGTGAGGCGGCTTCACTCATCCGTGTCACCGTCGGCAGGCTCATCCTGCTTATTCGGGATGATCCGGTAGAAGGTCTCCCCCTGCTTGATATAACCGAGATCGTTGCGCGCCAGCTCTTCGATCGCCTCAAGGCCGGATGTCAGATCGTCTATCTCGCGGTAAATCAAATTATTACGTTCCTTGAGCGCCTGATTGTCCTGCTCTTGCCGAGCAATGGCATCGGACCTCTCTTGGTAATCGGACAGGCCGTTTTTCCCCAGCCAGAGGTGGTATTGCAGGCCTCCCAGCAGGAGGAACAGGATCAGGGTGAATAGCCGCATGCACTAGGTCTCCATCAAGCGGCTTAGTTTCCCATATTCGCGGGAAAGACAAAAGAAAGCAGACACATCCGCGCACCGACCGGCACAGAAAAGCCGTGCGGTGCCCCCGGGAATGAAAAAACCCCGCCGAGGTGGCGGGGTTTTGAGCGGTGGAAGGACGGCTGGAATTACGCCTGGCCTTTCACTTCTTTCAGGCCGTTGAACGGCGCCTTGGCACCCAGGGCTTCTTCGATACGGATCAGCTGGTTGTACTTGGCGACACGGTCAGAGCGGCTCATGGAACCGGTCTTGATCTGGCCAGCAGCGGTACCCACAGCCAGGTCGGCGATGGTGGCGTCTTCGGTCTCACCGGAGCGGTGGGAGATGACGGCGGTGTAGCCGGCGTCCTTGGCCATCTTGATGGCAGCCAGGGTTTCGGTCAGGGAACCGATCTGGTTGAACTTGATCAGGATGGAGTTGGCGATGCCGTTGTCGATACCGCGCTTGAGGATCTTGGTGTTGGTTACGAACAGGTCGTCACCCACGATCTGGATCTTCTTGCCCAGCTCGGCAGTCTGGTAGGCGAAGCCTTCCCAGTCAGATTCGTCCAGGCCATCTTCGATGGAGACGATCGGGAACTTGGTGGTCAGGTCGGCCAGGAAGTCGGTGAAACCGTTGGAGGTGAAGATGCGACCTTCGCCTTTCAGGTTGTACTCTTTCTTCTCGGCGTCGTAGAACTCGGACGCGGCGCAGTCCATGGCCAGGGTGATGTCGGTGCCCAGCTTGTAACCGGCAGCGGCAACGGCCTCGGCGATCACTTCCAGCGCTTCGGCGTTGGATTTCAGGTTGGGAGCGAAGCCACCCTCATCACCGACGGCAGTGTTGTAGCCCTTGGACTTCAGCACCTTGGCCAGGTTGTGGAACACTTCGGCGCCCATGCGGACGGCTTCTTTCAGGGTCTTGGCGCCAACCGGCTGGATCATGAACTCCTGGATGTCGACGTTGTTGTCGGCGTGCTCACCACCGTTGATGATGTTCATCATGGGCAGCGGCATGGAGTAGACACCCGGGGTGCCGTTCAGCTCGGCGATGTGAGCGTACAGCGGCAGGCCTTTGGCAGCAGCGGCGGCTTTGGCGTTGGCCAGGGACACGGCCAGGATGGCGTTGGCGCCAAACTTGGATTTGTTCTCGGTGCCGTCGAGGTCGATCATGATCTGGTCGATAGCGGCCTGGTCCTTGGCATCTTTACCCAGCAGAGCCTGAGCGATCGGGCCGTTGACGGCTTCGAGGGCTTTGAGCACGCCTTTACCCAGGAAACGACTCTTGTCGCCGTCACGCAGTTCCAGCGCTTCGCGGGAACCGGTGGACGCGCCAGACGGAGCGGCTGCCATACCAACAAAACCACCTTCCAGGTGAACTTCGGCCTCAACGGTCGGGTTACCACGGGAGTCGATGATTTCACGACCGATCACTTTAACGATCTTGGACATGTGTATTTCCTCAGGTTTCGTAAAAAAACAACAAAAATATGCCAAAAAAAGCGGCTGTGGCCCAGAGCCCCAACCGCATTTATTTTCAATTACTTCAGATTACGCTTCTGATACTCGCCCGCCGCCTTCACAAAACCGGCGAACAGGGCGTGGCCATCACGGGGAGTCGAGGTGAACTCCGGGTGGAACTGCGCGGCCACGAACCAGGGGTGATCCGGGATCTCGATGATTTCCACCAACTTCTTGTCGGCGGAGAGACCGGTCACCTTCAGACCTGCCGCCTCGATCTGCGGCAGCAGCTTGTTGTTCACTTCATAGCGATGACGGTGGCGCTCGTAAATGGTCGGGCTGCCGTACATCTGACGCACCTTGGAATCGTCGACCAGGTGGCAGAGCTGGGAACCCAGGCGCATGGTGCCGCCCAGATCGGACTTCTCGGTCCGGGTCTCCACGTTGCCTTCTTCATCCACCCACTCGGTGATGAGGCCGACCACAGGATAGGTGCAGTCTTTCTTGAATTCGGAGGAGTGAGCCCCTTCCAGACCCGCCACGTTGCGAGCGAACTCGATCAACGCCACCTGCATGCCGAGACAGATGCCGAGGTAGGGGATCTTGTTCTCGCGGGCATAACGGGCCGCCAGGATCTTGCCTTCCACGCCACGCTCGCCGAAGCCACCCGGGACCAGGATGGCATCCAGCCCTTCCAGCAGCTCTTCACCGCGGGTTTCGATGTCCTGGGAATCGATGTACTTGATGTGGACGGAGAGACGATTCTTCAGGCCGCCGTGCTTGAGCGCCTCGTTGACGGACTTGTAGGCATCCGGCAGGGAGACATACTTGCCCACCATGCCGATGGTCACTTCCGCAGTCGGGTTGGCCTCTTCATAGATGACCTGTTCCCACTCGGACAAGTCCGCTTCCTTGCACTCCAGACCGAAGCGCTCGATGAAGTAGGTGTCCAGGTTCTGGGACTTGAGCAGGGCCGGGATCTTGTAGATGGAGTCGACGTCTTTCATGGAGATGACGGCGCGCTCTGGCACGTTGCAGAACAGGGCGATCTTGGCGCGCTCAACGGCCGGGATGGCGCGATCGGAGCGGCAGATCAGCACATCCGGCTGGATACCGATGGAGAGCAGCTCCTTGACGGAGTGCTGGGTCGGCTTGGTCTTCACCTCGCCGGCGGCGGCCAGGTAGGGAACCAGGGTCAGGTGCATGAACATGGCGTTGTTGCGACCCACTTCCGCGGCCAGCTGGCGCAGGGCCTCGAGGAACGGCAGGGACTCGATATCGCCCACGGTACCGCCCACTTCGACGATGGCCACCTGATGGCCCTCGGCACCGGCGATCACCCGCTCCTTGATGGCGTTGGTGATGTGGGGGATCACCTGGATGGTGGCACCCAGGTAGTCACCACGACGCTCCTTGCGCAGCACGTCGGCGTAGATGCGGCCGGTGGTGAAGTTGTTGCGGCGGGTCATCTTGGTACGGATGAAGCGCTCGTAGTGGCCCAGATCCAGATCGGTCTCGGCCCCGTCCTCGGTCACGAATACTTCACCGTGCTGGGTCGGGCTCATGGTGCCCGGATCCACGTTGATATAGGGGTCCAGTTTCATGATGGTCACATCCAGACCACGGGCTTCCAGAATGGCTGCCAGAGAAGCTGCGGCAATGCCTTTGCCGAGGGATGAAACAACGCCACCAGTTACAAAAATATATTTTGTCGTCATGCTGAACCTGAAAGAAGTTTAGGGATTTTTAAGGGGTGCTTCGGGGATGAAGCAGGACGGGGAAACAGTATACCAAAACCCCCTCTCCCAAACAATGAACAAAAATCTATCAGGCCCGCACGCCAGGCGCCTTGCGCCAAATCAACTTTGCTCGGTTTGCTTGGCTCTGTCCCAGGCCCCATCGAGTTTTTCCAGGGAACAGTCGGTCATCTTGAGCCCTTCGGCGGCGATAAACTGCTCAACCTGACGAAAGCGGCGCTCGAACTTGGCATTGGCGCCCCGCAGCACCTGCTCCGGATCCTTGCCCAGATGGCGCACCAGGTTGACGGTGGCAAACAGCAGATCGCCGAGCTCGTCACTCACCCGCGCCTCGTCCACATCGGCCATCAGCGCCTCTTCCATCACCTCGTCCAGCTCTTCGTGGATCTTGTCCACCACAGGGCCGAGCGTCTTCCAGTCGAAACCGACGCTGGCGCAGCGCTTCTGGATCTTGGCGGCCCGGGTCAGGGCGGGCAGCGAGAGAGGGATATCGTCCAGCACACTCTCTTTGTCGCGCGCCGCCCGCTCCTTGGCTTTCTCTGCCTCCCAGTTCGCTTTCACCGCCTGCTCGTCGCCAAGATCGGCATCGGAGAAGACGTGGGGGTGGCGGCGGATCAGCTTCTCGCTCACCGCATCGACGATGTCGGCGAAATCAAACAGCCCCTGCTCCTTGCCGATCTGGGCGTAGAAGACCACCTGGAACAGCAGATCCCCGAGCTCCCCCTTCAAACCTTGCCAATCTTCGGTCTCGATGGCGTCGGCCACCTCATAGGCTTCTTCGAGGGTGTGGGGCACTATGGTCTGGAAACTCTGCTTGAGATCCCAGGGGCAACCCCCTTGCGGATCCCGCAGGCGAGCCATGATTTCGAGCAATTGTGGGAGGTCGTAACGTTGGGACATGGGATCTTCGCTTTCGATTCGTTCAAGAAGGTTCATAAAGAACAACCGGCCACAGGGGCCGGTCACTTTTTATCAGCGATCAGAGGCGCTTGGCGCTGATCACGTCGTTGAGCTGGCTGAGCTTGGCCAGGGCCCGATTGAAGGCATTGATGTTGTAGATCTCCAGCTCCATGTCGATCTCGGCGGTCTGATCCTTGACGTTGGAGCGCGAGCGCACCCCCATGACGTTGATCTTCTCGTTGGCGAGCACTGTGGTGATGTCTCGCAGCAGACCGGATCTGTCATTGGAGAGGATGCGGATGGTGAGGCCATAGCCGCCGGAGTAGTTCTCCCCCCACACCGCATCGATCAGTCGTTCCGGGTTGCGACGGGACAGCTCCTTGAGCTGCTCGCAGTCGTCCCTGTGGATGGAGACGCCACGCCCCATGGTGATGAAGCCCTGGATGGCATCCCCCGGGATCGGCTGGCAGCAGCGGGCGATGTGGGTCATCAGGTTGCCCACCCCTTCCACCACGATGTGATCCTTGGGCTTGGGTCGGAACGGCGTATTGGCCTTCTGCTCCAGCTTCGCCAGCAGGCGGCGATCTTCCTCCTCCGCCGTCGGCTTGTTGTAGCGGGTGTCAAGGTAGTTGAGCAGCTGGTTGATGCGGATGTCGCCGCTGCCGATCCCCGCCAGCAGATCGTCGAGCTCCTCGGCATTGAATCGCTCCAGCACCACCTTGTCCACCTTGGAGAGGGTGAGATTGTGTCTGTCCAGCTCCTTGTCGAGCAGCTCCTTGCCGGCGGCGACATTCTTGTCCCGATCCAGCTTGCGAAACCAGGTGGCGACCTTGGCACGGGCACGGCTGGAACGCAGGAAACCGGCATTCGGGTTCATCCAGTCGCGGCTCGGGTTCGGCTCCTTCTGGGTGATCACCTCCACCTGATCACCGGTCTGCAGCGTATAGGTGAAGGGCACGATGCGGCCATCTATCTTGGTGCCGATGCAGCGGTGGCCGATCATGCTGTGGACGTGATAGGCAAAATCGAGGGGTGTCGCGCCGGCGGGCAGGTCGATGACATCCCCCTTAGGAGTGAACACATAGACCCGCTCCTCGAACACCTGGCTGCGCAGATCCTCGAGCAGGGAGCCGCTCTCGGAGAGATCTTCCTGCCAGGCGAGCAGCTTGCGCAGCCACTCGATCTTGTCTTCGAAATTGGTGGTCTTGCTGGCCTGGGCCCCTTCCTTGTAGCGCCAGTGGGCGGCGACGCCGAGCTCGGCATCCTGGTGCATCTGGTCGGTACGGATCTGGATCTCCACCGCCTTGCCCTCGTTGCCCACCACCACGGTATGGATGGATTGATAACCGTTGGGCTTGGGGTTGGCGACATAGTCGTCAAACTCGCGGGGAATGTGGTGGAAATGGGTGTGAACTATACCGAGCGCCGCATAGCAGTCCTGCAGCCGCTTGGTGATGACCCGCACCGCGCGCACGTCGAACAGTTCGTTGAATTCGAGATGCTTCTTCTGCATCTTGCGCCAGATGCTGTAGATGTGTTTCGGGCGGCCGTAGACTTCCGCCTCGACACCGGCCTCGGCAAGGGCATCGCGCAGGGACTGCACGAACTCGCGGATATAGCGCTCCCGATCGAGTCGCTTCTCGTCGAGCTGTTTGGCAATCTGCTTGTAGGTCTCCGGGTGCAGGTAGCGAAAGGCCAGATCCTCGAGTTCCCACTTGAGCTGACCTATGCCGAGCCGGTTGGCCAAGGGCGCATAGATGTTGGTGATCTCCTGGGCCATCAGCACCCGGGTCTCCTCATCCGCCAGCTTGGCCTCCCGCAGGCAGGCGATCCGCTCCGCCAGCTTGATCACCACGGCGCGCACATCCTCCACCATGGCGAGCAACATGCGCCGCACATTGTCCACCTGCTCCGGGGAAGTTTCGCTGCGGTGCAAGGTCTGCAGGGAGCGGATGGCTTCCATCTCCAGCACCCCTTCCACCAGCTTGGCGATCTTGGAGCCAAAATCCTCCTCCATCCGGGCCGCCGGGATCAGGCCCGCCTCGACGAAGGGGTAGAGGATGGCCGCCTTGAGGGTGGCGACATCCATGTTGAGCATCATCAGGATGCCCACCATCTCCACACCGCGCACCAGCAGGCGGGAGGTGAGTGCTTCCTCCCCCTGGCTCACGCAATACTGGTATGCGGTTCGCAGCTGATCCTTTTCAGCCTCACCGAGGGAGAGGGAGCTGACCCACTCATCCAGGGTGAAGTTGTCTTTCAAGTGAATATCGCGAACCGCAACCATGGTATCAATCCTTAATTGTTGGGGCCCAGGCTAGCACCTGACCCCGCACTTTGACGAGACTCGCCTCAAATGGGGACGCAACAACCCGATTTCAAGCCGGCGTAGCTGGCCGACCACCGTTGTTCTCCCGGCGAGGCATCAGATTACTGCATTCATCCCAGCTCGAACAACGCCATGGATTCGAGATGACCGGTATGGGGGAACATGTCCAGCATGCCGAGGCGGCTGAGACGATAACCCCCCTCCACCAGCACCTTGCTGTCCCGGGCCAGGGTGACCGGATTGCAGGAAACGTAGACCACCCGCCTGGGGGAAAGTTTCACCACATGGTCCATCACCTCCAGCGCACCGGGTCGCGCGGGATCCAGCAGCACCAGATCGAACCCTTCCCGGGCCCAGGACATGCCGGCGATGTCGCCACTCAAATCCGCCTTGTAGAAGCGGGCATTGTCGATGCCATTGCGCTTTGCGTTCTGGCTGGCCCGAGCCACCATGGCAAGCTCCCCTTCCACCCCGACCACTTCACGGGCCTTGCGCGCCAGAGGCAGGGTGAAGTTGCCTATGCCGCAGAACAGATCCAGCACCTTGTCACCGGCACCGACGCCGAGCCAGTCGATGGCCTGGGCCACCATGGCCTGATTGATGCCGCCATTGATCTGGATGAAGTCAGCGGGAGCAAACGCAAGAGTCAGGCCATCCAACGAGTAAGCGGGCTCAAACTGCTGGCTCAGGGGCTCGATGCGCTCATCGGCCGCCTGCAGGTAGAGATCAATCCCCTGGGCCTGGGCAAACGCCACCAGCAGGGCGCGATCCGCCTCGTTGGGGCGACCGGTATGACGCAGCAGCATCAGGATCCCTTGCTCGGCCTGGATGAGCTCCGCATGGCCCAGCTCCCGCTGGCTCTTGAGGCGGTTGAGACACTCGCGCAGCGGCGTGATCAGGGCCGAGAGCGGATCGACCAGCACGGGGCAAGCCCCTATCTCCACCAGGTCGCTGGATTGACGACGACGAAAGCCGACCCGAGTGCAGCGGCCGTTCTTGTCAAACTTGATGGCCAGGCGACAGACTCGGCGATAGGCACGGGATTCCCCGCTCAGCACCGGAGCCAGGGCGGGCGCCTGGATGTTGCCAAGGCGCTCGAACAGACTGACCAGCCCGGCCTGCTTGGCCGTTTGCTGGTCGGCCTGGGACATGTGCTGGGCATTGCAACCACCACATTCGCGGTAATGGTCGCAGAAGGGAGGGATGCGGTTGTCGGCTGGCTGTACCACCTGCTGCAAGGCACCGTGGCCATAGTGCTTCTTGTCATCGACGATGCGAGCCTTGACCCGCTCGCCGGGCAGCGCCCCTTCGACGAAGATGGCCTTGCCCTGATGGCGGCCGATGCCGACACAGTGATGGTCCAGACTGTCTACCGTAAATTCAATGCGTTGGGGCTGGATGGATTTCTTTTGGGGCTTGAAAAACTGGGCCATAAAACTTGGTGCCTATAGGTGGCTATGTCATGATTGTGGAATCTGCAGCAGGCTATTGTCCCACAAGAATAATAGTATGACCAAATACGGCCTGAGAGCCCGCCCTCGCTCATTTACCCTATTGTCCTCCCTGCTCATCGGGGGGGCTCTCCAATGACCAAATACGGCCTGCGGGCTCGCGTGCTCGCCTTCACCATATTGCCGACCCTGATCATCGGCGGCCTGATGGCCGGTTATTTCACCTTCCACCGTTATCAGCAGCTGGAAAACAACCTCATCGATCAGGGGATCAACATCATAGAGCCCCTGGCGATCGCCAGCGAATACGGCATGACCCAGCACAGCCGTGAGTCGCTCAAGCGGCTGATCGGCCTGACCCATCGCAAGAACTCGCCGCTCATCAAGTCCATCGCCGTCTTCACCCAGGACAATCAGCTGTTCGTGACGTCCAACTACCATCGCGACTTCACCCGGCTGCGCTTGCCGGATGGCCGCCCCATCCCCGAGCTGACCAGCGTCAGCCGCTATGGCGACGACATCATACTGCGCACCCCGATCCAGGCAGAGACCAGTCTGGACGGCTTCCCGCTGCCCAGCGATCTCGACCCCCCGGTCATCGGCTACATCTCGATGCAGATGACCATGGACAGGGCCATGATACTGCAGTACCGAGACACCTTCTTCGCGGTGATCATGGTGCTGATCGGCATCGCCGTCAGCGCCCTGTTCGGCTTTCGCCTGGTCAAGAGCGTGACCCAGCCCATCACCGACATGGTGAAGGCGGTGCACAAGATCAGGGAGGGGCGGCTCGATACCCGGGTCAGCGGCCAGCTCACCGGCGAGCTGGACATGCTGAAAAACGGCATCAACGCCATGGCCAAGGCGTTGTCGGAATACCACGAGGAGATGCAGCAGAACATCGATCAGGCGACCTCGGATCTGCGGGAAACCCTCGAACAGATAGAGATCCAGAACGTCGAGCTCGACATGGCCAAGAAGCGGGCCCAGGAGGCGGCCAGGGTCAAATCCGAATTTCTGGCCAACATGTCCCACGAGCTGCGCACCCCGCTCAACGGTGTCATCGGTTTCACCCGCCAACTGCTCAAGACGGCGCTGACCCCGAGCCAGACCGACTACATGCAGACCATAGAGAAGTCGGCCCGCAACCTGCTCAGCATCATCAACGACATCCTCGACTTCTCCAAGCTGGAGGCGGGCAAGCTGCAGCTGGAGCACATCCCCTTCAGCCTGCGCGACACCCTCAACGAGACCATGCACCTGCTGGGACCGAGCGCCCACGACAAGCAGCTGGAGCTCTCATTACGGATCGATGCCGAGGTGCCGGATCACCTCACCGGCGATCCCATGCGCCTGCAGCAGGTGATCACCAACCTGGCCGGCAACGCCATCAAGTTCACCGAACAGGGCAATGTGGACGTCCACATCAGCCAGAGCGGCCCCCTGCACCAGGGCAAGTGCCGCCTCAATGTGCAGATCCGCGACACCGGCATCGGCATCTCGCCAGATCAGCAACGCCAGCTGTTCCAGGCCTTCAACCAGGCGGACTCCTCCATCTCCCGCCGCTACGGCGGCACAGGGCTTGGCCTGGTCATCACCCAGAAGCTGGTGCAGCAGATGGGCGGCCTCATCCGCTTCGAGTCCGAGCTCGGCCAGGGATCCGTGTTCACCTTCAGCCTGGACCTGGAGGTTTCCCTCCTGCCCCAGGCGGATCAGCTGCCGCTGGATCGCATCCGGGGTCGCCGGGTCTGGCTGCTGGAGCCGGATCCCTTCACCCGGGCGGCCCTCTGCGCCCTGCTGGAGGAGTGGCGGCTGGATGTCACCCTGGTCGAGCCCGATGCTCCCTGGCCCGCCATCGCCGACCAGGACATGGTGATCATCGGCAGCAGCCAGCGCCACGGTTCCGAATCCGTGCTGGCTCGGCTCGATGGCCTCAAGGGACGGCAGAATCGCATCGTGCTGCTCAGCAGTCACGAGCCTGCCCTGTATGAGGAAATGCACCAACATGGGGCCCTGCATTGTCTCTCCAAGCCCGTCAATCATCGCAAACTGCTGCACGCCCTGCTCTCCCCCGAGGCGACCAAGAACGAGCTGCTGCCCGCTCCCCAACCACGCCATATCGAAGACATACGGGTGCTGGCGGTGGACGACAATGCCGCCAACCTCAAGCTCATCGCCGCCATGCTCAAGGAGATGGTGAGCCAGGTGGTGGTGTGCAAGAACGGCAAGGAGGCGGTCCATCAGGCCCAGAGTCAGGGCTTTGACATCATCTTCATGGATATACAGATGCCCATCATGGATGGCATCAGCGCCACCCAGGCCATTCGCAGCCAGTCCCTCAACACCGAGACCCCCATAGTCGCGGTCACCGCCCATGCCATTCCGGGCGAGCGGGAGCGGCTGATCCGCCAGGGGATGGATGACTACCTGGCCAAACCCATCGACGAGGCCATGCTGGCCCAGCTCATCAAGGACTTCGCCCATCGCCGTCACCAGAGCAGCGGCCCCCAGCAGATAGACTGGACCCTGGCGGTGCGCCAGGCCGCCAGCAAGCCGGAACTGGCCCAGGAGATGCTGACCATGCTGCTCATCAGTTTCGACGAGGTGGACGCCCTGCTCGAGGCCGCCATCCGGGGCGAGGCCCCCTCCCAGGAGGTACTGGATCAGCTGCACCGCCTCAACGGCGGCTGCGCCTACTCGGGGGTGCCCGGCCTGCAGCGGCTGCTCTCCCAGCTGGAGCAGCAGCTGCGCGATGGTGTCGCCGTCGCCGAGCTCGAGCCCGAGCTGCTGGAGCTGCAGGACGCCATCGAACAGGTGCGGGCCGAGGCGCCCCGCTACCTTTAGCAAAGAGGCAGCAGGGCGGCGCTTTTTCTGACGCCATCCCCGCCAAGTGATACAGTTGCCCGCTTTTACAGGAGTCACCATGACCAACAACGATATACTGCGTCGCCTGCGCTACGCCCTCAACATCAGCAACGATCAGATGGTCGAGATGTTTGCCAAAGGCAATCTGACTGTCAGCCACGCCCAGCTGCACAGCTGGCTGATGAAGGAAGCCGAGGAAGGGGAAGAGCAGGAAGCGGGCTTTGCCGCCTGCCCGGACTCGGCCCTCAGCCAGTTCCTCGACGGCATGATCGCCGTGCGCCGCGGCGTGAAAGAAGACGCGCCGCCCCAGCAGATCCCCAACCGGATCAACAACAACCTCATCCTGAGGAAGCTGCGTATCGCCCTGAACTTCAAGGAAGAGGAGATGCTCGCCACCCTCAAGGCCGCCAATTTCAAGCTCTCCAAGTCCGAGCTGAGCGCCCTGTTTCGCGCCAAGGATCACAAGCATTACCAGGACTGCGGGGATCAGATCCTGCGCAACTTCCTGCTCGGCCTGACCGCACAACTGCGCGGCTGAGCCATGGCCGCGCCATCGCTCCTTCCCCTGCATCGGCCCCCAGGCCGAGTGGGGAGCGCGGCGCGGCGCCCCTCCCTTGCCTGGGCCCTGCTCCTGCTGGTCATCCTCGCCCTGCAGGGCTGCCAGCCCGCCAGTTACCGCCTCGATCACCGCCATCACAGTGCCAGCCAGGATGATCGCATCGCCTTCATCATCCTCCATTACACGGACGAGGATGACGCCAACTCCCTGCGCCTGCTGACCCGGGCCCGCCACAAGGTGAGCGCCCACTATCTGGTACCCCGCGAGCCCACCGTCTCCCCCCTGCCCGTCTATCAGCTGGTGCCGGACAGCCAGCGAGCCTGGCATGCGGGGCGCAGCCGCTGGCATCACCAGGCCGGGCTCAATGCCAGCTCCCTGGGCATAGAGATAGTCAACCTGGGCTACGATGCCCGGGAAGCGCACCTGGCCATCGATCGCCGTCACTGGCAGCCGTTCACCGAACCCCAGATCGCCGCCGTGGGGGCCCTGGTACGAGACCTCGTGGCCCGCTACCGGATAGCGCCGACCCAGGTGCTGGCCCACAGCGATGTGGCGCCGACCCGCAAGCTGGATCCCGGTCCCCGCTTCCCCTGGCGACGGCTCTACTTCGAGTACGGCGTCGGCGCCTGGCCCGATGAGTCCCGGGTTGCCGCCCTGCGCGCCGAGCTGGCGCGCTCCCCGTCCGCCCGCTGGGATGCCGGTCGCTGGCAGCAGGCCCTCGCCCGCTATGGCTATGATCTGCCCGCCACTGGCCTGTGGGATGCGCCGAGCCGGGATGCCCTGCGCGCCTTCCAGCTCCACTTTCGCCAGGAGCAGGTGGACAGCGAGCCCGATCCCGAGAGTCAGGCCATCCTCACCGCCCTGCTGGAAAAGTACTATCCGGCGCCCTGACCCCTATTGCGCGCCCAGGACGCCCCCAGCCTGAGGCGCCAAGTCTGCCAGACCCCACCAGCCCCAAAAAAGAAGCCGCCGGCAGTCTCCCTGCCGGCGGCTCGCTCATGGATACCTCACCCTGGCGGGATCAGACGTTGGTGCGGGCTTCCTGCATCAGGGCACGCATGTCGGCGACCGCCTTGGCCAGGCCGTCGAAGGCGGCGCGGCCTATGATGGCGTGGCCGATATTGAGCTCATAGATCTCGGGGATGGCGGCGATCGCCTGCACATTGTGATAGTGCAGGCCGTGGCCGGCATTGACCTTGAGCCCCTTGTCGGCGGCATAGGAGGCGCCGGCGGCGATCCGCTTGAACTCGGCGTTGCGCTCGGCATCCGTGGTGGCATCGGCATAGCGGCCGGTGTGGATCTCAATGAAGGGGGCGCCACTCAGCACGGCTGCATCGATCTGCTGGTAGTCCGCGTCGATGAAGAGCGATACCTTGGCACCCACCTCGCTCAGGCGGCGCACGGCATCGCTCACCTTGTCCAGCTGACCGGCCACGTCCAGGCCCCCCTCGGTGGTCACCTCGGTACGCTTCTCCGGCACCAGGCAGACGAAATGGGGCTTGATGCGGCAGGCGATGGCGATCATCTCCTCGGTGACCGCCATTTCCAGATTCATTCTGGTCTGAATGGTCTGGCGCAGGATCTCGACGTCACGGTCGGTGATGTGGCGGCGATCTTCCCGCAGATGGACGGTAATGCCATCGGCTCCGGCCTGCTCGGCCACGAAGGCGGCCTGAACCGGATCCGGATACTGGGTGCCACGGGCATTGCGCAGGGTGGCGATGTGATCGATGTTCACACCCAGATAGATTTCGCTCATTGATAACTCCTTGAAAGTCCGTGTTGAAATCCGTTGAAGGTCTCGAGGTCGACGGCTCGACGCCAGGGGCCTGCCTGTCTCACTGCGGGGTTGTCGCACTTTGCGTCAAAACAGCCCCCGGCTCTTTAGCTAGCGCTTGCTGACAGTTGGGAGGTTGCAGCGCCAATCGGTGTTAGCTTTTTCGCTTCAAAAACAGCTCCCGGCTCTTCAACTGGCGTTTACCCAGATAAGGTTGCAGCGCCAGCCGGCTGAAACGCTTGGCCGCCTGCAACAAGGGAGGGGTATCGAACCGCCCCTCGGCGAAGGCCAGTAGATGGGCACCGAGAAACAGGGTACGGGGATCCGGCGCCCGCTCGCAAGCGACGAAGCCAAGCTCCCGCTCGAAGCCATAGAGCAGCTCGGGCTGGATCCGGGCCTCGTCGTCGGCGGCATATTCGAAGTCCACCGCATAGCCCAGGGCCTGCAACAGCAGAAACTCGAAGCGACGCAGGGGAAGCTCCGGGGTTTCACCGTCGGTGAGCGCCATCAGCGCATGGGCATAGGCGTCGAATACCTCGGGGAAGGGGGTGTTCGCCTCGAGCAGGTAGTAGACCAGCTCGTTCAGATAGAGGCCGTAGAACAGCAGATCGCCACCGAGGCGCAGGGAGTGATCCGGGCATTCGACCTGGACCAGGTTCTTGAGATCCCCCTTGCCGCGCCAGCTGAGGGCGAGCAGGGAGAAGGGTTGCAGCAGCCCCTTGAGAGGGGAACGTGGCCCGCGGGAACCGCGAGCCACCAGGGTGAATCGGCCACTATCCTGGGTGAAGACCTCGACCAGCTGGCTGGTCTCCCGATAGGGCCGACTGTGGATGACGAAGGCTGGGCTCAGCAATCAGTCATCACCATAACCCAGGCTGCGCAGGGCCCGCTCGTCGTCGGCCCAGCCCGCCTTGACCTTGACCCACAGCTCCAGGTGCACCTTGTTCTGGAACAGGCGTTCCATGTCGATGCGCGCCTCTGTGCCTATGGTCTTGATCTTTTCCCCCTTGTTGCCGATGACCATCTTCTTCTGGCCATCCCGCTCCACCAGGATCAGGGCGTTGATGTGATAGATGCCGCTCTCTTCCACCTTGAAGCGCTCTATCTCCACCGTCACCGAGTAGGGCAGCTCCTCGCCGGTGAAGCGCATCAGCTTCTCGCGGATGATCTCCGAGGCCATAAAGCGGGAGGAGCGGTCGGTCACGTAATCTTCCGGGAAGAAGTGGACGTTTTCCGGCAGCAGATCCTTGGCCCACTCGCGGATCTTGGCCACGTTGGTGCCCTTCTCGGCGCTGATGGGCAGTATGTGGGCGAAGTTCATCTGCTGGCCCAGCCACTCCAGGTGGGGCAGCAGATCCTCTTTCTCCTTGACGTTGTCGATCTTGTTGACCGCCAGCACCACGGGGCACTTGAGGTGGCGCAGCTTGCCCAGCACCATCTCGTCATCCTTGGTCCAGTGGGTACCGTCCACCACGAACACCACCATGGCCACATCTCCCAGGGAGCTGGTGGCGGCGCGGTTCATCAGGCGGTTGATGGCCCGCTTCTCTTCGATGTGCAGGCCCGGGGTATCCACATAGATGGTCTGGTAGTGATCCTCGGTGTCGATCCCCAGGATCCGGTGACGGGTGGTCTGGGGCTTCTTCGAGGTGATGCTGACCTTCTGGCCGAGCAGCTTGTTGAGCAGGGTAGACTTGCCCACGTTGGGGCGGCCCACGATGGCGACAAAGCCGCAATAGGTGGTATCTGTATCCGTCATGACAGTTTTTCCAATGCTTGTTGTGTTGAAAGACAGCGGCCTGTTACATCAACAATCCCTGTCATGACAGTCTTTCCAATGCTTGCTGTGTTGAAAGACAGCGGCCTGTTACATCAACAATCCCTGTCATGACAGCCTTTCCAATGCTTGCTGCGCAGCGGCCTGTTCGGCCTTGCGGCGGCTGGTGCCGACCCCGATGAGGGGCTCAGCCAGGCCTTCGACGTCGCACTGGACGGTGAACTCCTGGTTGTGGGCCTCCCCCTTGACCTTGGTCACGGTATAGGTCGGCAGGGATTTGCGGCTTCCCTGCAATATTTCTTGCAGACGGGTCTTGGGATCCTTCTGCTCTATACCCGGCTTGATCTCCTCCAGGCGGCTGGCGTACCAGCCGAGCAGCAATCCACGTACCGTCTCAAGGTCGGTATCCAGATAGATGGCGCCGATCATTGCCTCGACCGTGTCCGCCAGGATGGACTCGCGGCGATAGCCGCCGCTCTTGAGCTCGCCCGGGCCCAGGATCAGATGATCCCCGAGCTCGAATTCGCGGCCCAGTTCGGCCAGTGTCTTCTCCCGCACCAGGGTGGCGCGCATCCGGCTGAGATCCCCTTCCGCCGCCTGCGGGAAGCGGTGGAACAGGTCATCGGCAATCACCAGACTGAGGATGGAGTCCCCGAGGAACTCCAGTCGCTCGTTGTGGCGGGACCCGGCACTGCGGTGCGTCAGGGCCCGGGTCAACATATCCTTGTCCGAAAAGACATGCCCGAGACGGGACTGCAGTCTGTTCATCTTGATATTCATCATCACTCGATTCCGCCAATGCGGTTGAAGCGCACGCCGGTCGGCACCCAGCCAGGCAGCCAGGAGCTCTCGTCGCGCTCAAATTCGAAACTGATCCAGATGGCGACCGCCTTGCCCACCAGGTTCTGCTCGGGCACGAAGCCCCAGAAACGGCTGTCGGTGCTGTTGTCGCGGTTGTCCCCCATCACGAAGTAGTGACCCTCGGGCACCACCCACTCGTCCGGGTAGGTACCGGGCTGGCGATAGTAGCGATCCACCAGGTCCGGCATCATGGGATTGCGCAGGGTATCGTGGCTCACCGCACCCAGTTGCTCGGTGAAGCGATCCAGGGGGATCCCCATCTGGCTGAACTCACCCCGCTTGTCGAAGGTGACGTCGAGCTTCTGGAAGCCCGGGCAGGTTTTCCCTTCCTGTTCCTCGCACTTGGGCCGGATCATGATCTGCTTGTTGCGATAGATGACCCTATCCCCCGGCATGCCGACCACCCGTTTGATGTAGTCGACCCGGGTATCCAGCGGATACTTGAACACCACCACGTCTCCCCGTGACGGTTCACCCGTCTCGAGGAACTTGGTGTTGGTCACGGGATCCTTGAGGCCATAGGCAAACTTCTCCACCAGGATGAAGTCTCCCACCAGCAGGGTGGGCATCATGGATCCCGACGGGATCTGGAACGGCTCGAACAGGAAGGAGCGCAGGATCAGCACCAGGGTGATGACGGGGAAGATCCCCGCCGTCTGTTCTATCCATACCGGCACCGGCGCCACCTTGGCCAGGGTCTTCTCGTCCAGGCCAGCACCGCCATGGGCACGGGCCACGGCGATCTTGGCGGCCCGCTGCTTGGACCACACCAGTTTGTCGACACACCAGATGACGCCGGTCACCAGACAGACGATGACCAGGATCAGGGAAAACGTGCTTGCCATCAGATCAATCCTTTCCTACATGGAGAATGGCGAGGAAGGCCTCCTGGGGCACATCGACACGGCCCAGGGACTTCATCCGCTTCTTGCCTTCTTTCTGCTTGTTCAACAGCTTCTTCTTGCGGCTCACGTCGCCGCCGTAGCACTTGGCGGTCACGTCCTTGCGCAGGGCCTTGACCGTGCTGCGAGCGATGATCTGGTTGCCGATAGAAGCCTGGATCGCGATGTCGAACATCTGGCGCGGGATCAGCTCACGCATCTTCTCCACCACCTGGCGACCGCGGAACTGGGCGTTCTCCTTGTGGGTGATGATGGCCAGGGCATCGACCCGTTCGCCGTTGATCATGATGTCCAGACGCACCATGTCGGAGGTCTGGAAGTGCTTGAAGCCGTAATCTAGGGAGGCATAGCCGCGGCTGGTGGATTTCAGGCGATCGAAGAAGTCGAGCACCACTTCCGCCATGGGGATTTCATAGGTCAGTGCCACCTGCTTGCCGTGATAGACCATGTTGGTCTGCACGCCGCGCTTCTCGATGCACAGAGTGATGACGTTGCCCATGTACTCCTGGGGCAACAAGATGTTGCACTCGGCGATGGGCTCGCGCATCTCCTTGATGTTGTTCACCGGCGGCATGGCGGCCGGGCTGTCGATGTGGATGGTCGAACCGTCGTTGAGTTCGATTTCATACACGACGGTCGGCGCCGTGGTGATGAGGTCCAGATCGTATTCCCGCTCCAGACGTTCCTGGATGATCTCCATGTGCAGCATGCCGAGGAAGCCGCAACGGAAGCCAAAGCCCAAGGCGGTGGAACTCTCCGGCTCGAAGAACAGGGAAGCGTCGTTGAGGGAGAGCTTGTCCAGGGCGTCACGGAAGGACTCGTAGTCATCGCTGGAGATGGGGAACAGGCCCGCATAGACCTGGGGCTTCACCTTCTTGAAACCGGCCAGCGCCTTGTCGGCACCGTGCTTGGCCTGGGTCAGGGTATCGCCCACGGGGGCGCCGTGGATGTCCTTGATGCCGCAGACCACCCAACCTACCTCGCCACAACCCAGACCCTGGGTATCGACCTGCTTGGGCGTGAAGATACCGATACGATCGACACCCCACACCTGACCGGTACTCATCACCTTGATCTTGTCGTTCTTCTTGAGGGAACCGTTCTTGATCCGCACGAGCGACACGACCCCCAGGTAGGAGTCGAACCAGGAGTCGATGATCAGCGCCTGCAGCGGGGCGTCCGGGTCACCTTCCGGGGCCGGGATCTTGGCGACGATCTCTTCCAGCACCAGATCGACGCCCAGGCCGGTCTTGGCGGAGCAACGCACCGCATCGACGGCATCGATGCCGACTATGTCTTCGATCTCCTCGGCAACCCGCTCGGGCTCGGCGGCAGGCAGGTCGATCTTGTTGAGCACA
Organism: Aeromonas bivalvium; assembly: GCF_000819765.1. GTDB lineage: Bacteria > Pseudomonadota > Gammaproteobacteria > Enterobacterales > Aeromonadaceae > Aeromonas > Aeromonas bivalvium. Next base: position 34,524 of record NZ_CDBT01000016.1, on the reverse strand, counting down.
GGCACCACTTCCAGCTCCATTTCCATGGCGGTGTAGCAGTTGGCCAGAGTCTGTGCCTCAACCCCCTGACCGGCATCGACCACCAGCAGCGCCCCTTCACAGGCAGCCAGCGAGCGGGATACCTCATAGGAGAAGTCCACGTGACCCGGGGTGTCGATAAAGTTCAGCTGGTAGGTGTTACCGTCTTTGGCCTGGTAGTTCAGGGTCACACTCTGCGCTTTGATGGTAATGCCGCGCTCGCGTTCCAGATCCATGGAGTCAAGCACCTGAGCCTGCATCTCGCGGTCGGACAGGCCGCCACAAGTCTGGATCAGACGGTCCGACAGGGTCGATTTACCGTGGTCAATGTGCGCAATAATCGAAAAGTTACGAATGTATTTCATCGAGCAGGGATCACTCAAATTAGGTTAGGGCCGGATATGGAGGCAGGATTTTACTGGATAACCCGCTAAACGGCCAATCTTTAGTCGGCGGGTCAATCAAGGGGGGCCAACATGGTTAAACAAGGGAGCGAGTGGTGAGCACGGCTCCCAGAATACGGGGGCCATAAGCCCCCCGATCGAGACGGTTCGAATAAAAACGTACCAGCAAGAAACCCAGGGCACCGCCCCCCAGACAACTGAGGATGGTGACCCCCTCCCCCGCGCCAAGCAGAGGAGCCAGCCAGAGCTGGCCGAACAGGGCGCCCACCAGCAGGCAGAACAGCGGCAGCACATAGACCAGAGCCGCCCCCCGCAGCAGGCTCTGCCGGGGAATGCCAAGGCGCACCTGCTGGCCCACCGCCAGCGTCATGGTGCGGGCGACCCGGATCCGCTGGTGACCCTGGGGAAAGGCCTTGGCCACAGTACCGGTGCCGCAATGGGGCTGCTGCTGGCAACCACTGCAGGCGGAGCGCCGCTCACACTCGACCCAGACGTGCCGATCGTCGATGGCGACCACGGTCGCCAGCTCTTCGCTCATTTCATCCAAGGTGTCACTCCTGCGCCATGGGATCCCGCCCACCATACGTCATGGGCGTCCTTACTGCACCGTCTCATTGCGAGAGAGCGGCCGTACCGACTCGGCGATGCGCTTGGCGGTGTCGGCCGGGATCTCCCCCACCACGGTGATTTCGACCCCGACATCGTTGACGAAGCTGACCAGGGAGGTGGCCCCCTGGCGGATCAATTGCTGACGCACCGCCTGATCCGGGTCGACCCTGGCCACATAGACGGAGAGATCCACCAGGCCATCGGAGAGCATCATATAGTCCACCGGGGTGCTGGTGGTCACCAGCTGATGCTTGTCTTGCGATAGCAGCTTGAAGCCTTCCGGCAACCAGGTCACCTGCCAGTTGAGCACCTGCTGGGGGGCGGGGTAGGCATCCTCCAGCGTCAGGGCATGGGGCAGCTTGCTGTTGGCCAGGGTGACCAGCCAGGGGGACGGCGCCGACATCAGATCGAGATCCACCCCAAGCACCTGCTCCACCAGATTGCCTTCCTTGTCGATCATGTCCGACCTAAGCAGCAAATGACTCTCTTCATCGAGCCAGAGCACGAAACCATACTTGTCCGCCTCCTTGGGCACCATGCGGACCACCTGGGAGACCCGACCCGCCACCCGGCTGCGACCGGCCACCACCAGATCATAACTGGCCAGCACCCGCGCCAGCGGCATGTTGACCAGGGTGGACCAGATGCCGGGGAAGCGCCCCCCCTTGAGCGTGTATGGCTCGTGGGTGTTCTCGAAGAAGGTGAACTCATCCTGGCGCTGCAGATATTCCACCGCCTTGCCATCCAGATAACTGAGGTGGGCAACTTCCTTGCCGTCGATGATGGCATGGCTGATCCGGATCGGCTCGAGCCGTCCCTGTCTCGCCTTGACCATGGCGAGTTCGAAATTCTGTTGGGTGGCGGCTCTCTGCATCTGCTGCAACAAGGCCTCGGCCGACATTTCGTCGGCCGAGGCCTTGGCACAAATCAACAGGGCAGAGGCCAGCAGGATACGGCTGAACTGGCGCACGATAACATTCCTGAGAGAGTGATGGCTGACAGGCCCTTATTCTTGGACCTGCTTGTCTTGCAACAGGCGCTGCTGCAACTGGTGATCGCGCAGGAACGCATTGATCCTGGCTCTTTGCTCATTCACCTGTTGCTCGCTCAGGGCCTGCTGGCGGGCATTGCGCTCAGCATCCTGAGGGTAATGCACGCTCACCGGCGAGGCGCTGCCCCCTATGGGTATGGTATTGAGCACAGGATTGCTCTGCAGTGCCGGATCCTGACCCTGATACTGCTGCACCCCGAAGATGACGGCGGCGGCGACCGAGGCGGCGATGGCATACTGGCCAAACTGTTGACCCGCCCGGCGCAAGAAGGGAAGGACCCGGGCCGTCTGCCGCGCTGGCACAACCTGAGGGGCAGGTGCCGCTACGGGAGCCAGTATGGTCGGCTCCTCATCGAGGGCCATGGCTATCTTGTCGCTGAGATCCAGCCGCAGATTGAGCGGCAGATCTCCCCGCATGGCATCACCGATCAGATGGTAACGGCTCCAGGTATCCCGTCCCTCGGCATCCATCGCCAGGGCATCGAGTTCCTGAACATCACTCAGGTCACCATCCATCAGGGCCGAGATTTGCTGTTTGTTCGCCATAAGTTAACCTGTCTTCCCCAGTTTAATTCTCAGTCAGAGGTTTCAGCTTTTTGTCGATTGCGTCCCTCGCCCTGAAGATGCGGGATCTGACCGTACCCACAGGGCAATCCATGATTTCGGCAATCTCTTCATAACTCAGCCCTTCCAGTTCACGAAGGGTGATGGCTGTCCTCAAGTCCTCAGGCAGCGCCTCTATGGCGGCAAACACTGTCCGCTTGATCTCGTCGGTCAGTGCCAGATTCTCCGGGGTGGCGACCTCTTGCAGGGCCTCTCCACCGCCGTAGTATTCTGCCTCGTCGGCCTCCACGTCACTGCTGGGCGGCCTGCGCCCTTGGGAGGTGATGTAATTCTTGGCCGTATTGACGGCAATTCGGTACAACCAGGTGTAAAACGCACTCTCACCACGGAATGTCGGCAGCGCCCGATAGGCTTTGATAAAGGCCTCTTGCGCTACGTCCGGCACATCACCGGGATTGTTGACATACCTGGCCACCAGGTTGACCACCTTGTGCTGGTATTTCGTTACCAACAGGTTGAACGCGTTTTTATCGCCACGTTGGACTCGCTCAACCAGCTGTTCGTCCAGTAAATTCTGGTCGCTCATCAGGCCGTAAGACCCCCATTAAGGTTATCGTTCTTCTTTTCCGGCCTTTCCTAAGCGCACAAGTTCAGACAGGGAAAATCAGAGAAAGTTCGCTTTAGTTTAAAAAAAGGTGATGTGGGCTGCATCGTTACCCTCGCTTGGGCTACCATGGTGCCAGTTCTTTATCCAGGCCAATGATACTTATGAAAGCAAGTGTTGAATACCTTTGCGACGTGCTCATCATTGGCAGCGGTGCCGCCGGTCTGTCCCTCGCCTTGCGATTGGCAGATCAGGCCAAGGTCCTGGTTCTGAGCAAGGGGCCCATCAGTGAGGGGGCCACCTTCTATGCGCAAGGAGGCATCGCTGCCGTGTTTGACGAAACCGACAGCATCGAATCCCATGTCAGTGACACGCTCAACGCAGGCGCCGGCCTGTGCGACCCGGGGGTCGTCGAGTTCACCGCCCGCCACGCCCGCGACTCCATTCAGTGGTTGATCCAGCAGGGGGTCCCCTTCGATCAGGAGGAGGACGACCACGGCGAGCCCCACTATCACCTGACCCGGGAAGGGGGCCACAGCCATCGCCGCATCTTCCATGCGGCGGACGCCACCGGCAAGGCGGTGCAGACCACGCTGGTCGACCAGGTGCGCGCCCACCCCAATATCCAGCTGATGGAGCGCTTCAACGCGGTCGATCTCATCACCACCCGCAAGCTGGGTCTGCCGGGCAACCGGGTGCTGGGAGCCTATGTCTGGAACCGCAACGCCGAACAGGTCGAGGTGATCCGCGCCCGCTTCGTGGCCCTGGCCACCGGCGGCGCCTCCAAGGTGTACCAATACACCTCCAACCCGGATGTGAGCTCGGGGGATGGCATCGCCATGGCCTGGCGTGCCGGCTGCCGGGTGGCGAACCTGGAATTCAACCAGTTCCACCCCACCAGCCTGTACCACCCGGACGACCCCAACTTCCTGCTGACCGAAGCCCTGCGTGGCGAGGGGGCCTATCTGCGCCGCCCGGACGGCAGCCGTTTCATGGAAGATTTTGACGAGCGGGCCGAGCTGGCGCCGCGAGACATCGTCGCCCGCGCCATCGACCACGAGATGAAGCGCCTGGGCGCCGACTGCATGTATCTGGACATCAGCCACAAGCCGGCGGAGTTCATCATCAAGCACTTCCCGACCATTTATGAGCGTTGCATGGCGGTCGGTATCGACATCACCAGGGAGGCGATGCCCATAGTCCCGGCGGCCCACTACACCTGTGGCGGCGTGATGATAGACAACAACGGCCAGACCGACATTCCCGGGCTCTATGCCATCGGCGAAGTGACCTATACCGGTCTGCACGGCGCCAACCGCATGGCCTCCAACTCCCTGCTCGAATGCGTGGTCTATGCCCATCAGGCGGGGGCCGACATCCTGGCCAAGCTGCCCATGAGCGTGGAGCCCCCGGCCCTGCCCGCCTGGGACGAGAGCCTGGTGGACGATTCGGACGAGCAGGTGGTGATCCAGCACAACTGGCACGAGCTGCGACTGATGATGTGGGACTATGTGGGGATAGTGCGTACCAACAAGCGGCTCGAACGGGCCAAGCGCCGCATCGATCTGCTCAAGCAGGAGGTGCAGGAGTACTACGCCAACTTCCGGGTCTCCAACAACCTGCTGGAGCTGCGCAACCTGCTGCAGGTGGCCGAGCTCATCGTCAACTGCGCCCTGCAGCGCAAGGAGTCTCGCGGCCTGCACTACAACCTGGACTTCCCGGACATGCAGGCCAACCCCAGGCCGACCGTGTTGACCCCGGACAGGGATTGATCCGCAGCGCCATCACCACAGACCCCGCCGAGTGCGGGGTCTGTCATTCTGGCCAGTCAGCGGTTCCCCTTGCGGGCCGGATTGAGGTGCACGGCCCGGGCCAGGGCGCGATAGTGTTCGGGGGCCAGGGCATCGGCGAACAACCAGAGCCGGGCTTGTCCGCCCTGCTCCCCCAGCAGCTGGAGCCAGAGCGCGCCGGGCAGGATGCAGCTGCGCGGTCCGATCCGGTAGCGCCCGCCCTGCCAGCTCAGCCACTCCCGCTCCCAGAGCAGTGGCGCGCTCACCCGGCGCGACTGGCGCAGGGCCAGGGTCAGGCCCAGGGCCCAGACCGGCAGAAACAGTCCCCACAAGCCGCCCTGGATCAGCGCAGACACAGGCCAGAGCATCCCCAAGAACAACGCCAGCAGACAGAGCTGCTGGCGCCGGGAGACGATGACGGGGATCTGCATGCCGACCTTACAACTTGGCGTCGTGGCGAGCCTGGTTGCGCGCCAGGATCAGGGGGATCATGGCGGCAAAATCGGGATCATCCGGCACCCCGTGGCCCATGCTCCAGCGAAACAGCTCGGGATCCTCGCACGCCAGCAAACGGATGAAGGTCTGCTGCTCGGCCTCGCTCAGGGAGTCGAACTCGTGTTCGAAAAAGGGCATAAAGATCACATCCAGCTCGAGCATGCCACGACGGCAGGCCCACTTCAGGCGGGATTTCTCGATGGGGCTCAACATGGCTCTCTCCTTACAAAGACCCGGGGATGGTAACAGCAGGATTTTCCGGCTGACAAACATTCCTTACGTCTTTACCATGCAGGTCACATACTTTTGTCCCAGGAATGCGATCGTGAGCCTGCAAGCCCCTGTTTTCCCTGCCGAGCCTACCCAATTCCCCCTGACCGGCCTGGCTCTGGTCCGCCTCACCGGCGAAGAGAGAGCCAAATACCTGCAAGGTCAGGTCACCTGTGACGTCAATGCCCTCGCCCCCGGCCAGAGCACCCTGGGCGGCCACTGCGATGCCAAGGGCAAGCTGTGGGGCGATTTTCGCCTCTACTGCCTGCAAGAGAGCCTGCTGTTGCAGACCAGGGCCTCCCTGCTGGCACGCCAGCTGCCTGAGCTCAAGAAATTTGCCGTGTTCGCCCGGGTCGATATCCAGCCGTGCGACTGGACCAGCCTGGCCATCGCGGGCACGGGCACGGATGCCTGGATCGCCACCGAGTTCGGTCTCAGCGACACGGGACTGACCCCCTCTGGCATGGCAGCCCGGGTCGCCCCCGACCGCTGGCTGCTGGTGAGCGAGCAGGATCCCGCCCTGGCCCTGCCGCAGGCCAGCCAGGATCTCTGGTGGGCCCTGGACATAGCCGCCGGCATCCCTCACCTGGAGGCGGTCCATCAGGGGGAATACATTCCCCAGATGATCAACCTGCAGGCCCTCGGCGGCATCAGCTTCACCAAGGGCTGCTACATGGGCCAGGAGACGGTGGCCCGTGCCAAGTATCGCGGCGCCAGCAACCGGGCCCTGTTCGTGCTGGCCGGCGAGGCCAGTGCCACGGTCGCCAGCGGCGATACCCTGGAGCGGCAGCTCGGCGAGCACTGGCGCCGCAGCGGCCTGGTGCTCAATGCCTGGCAGCAGGATGGTCAGGTCTGGCTCACCGCCGTGCTGCCCAAGGATACCGAGGCCGACGCCCTGTTTCGCCTCAAGCAGGAGGAGGGGTCACGGCTGCACCTGCAACCCCTGCCCTACGCGCTGGACGACTGAGCCGCGCCACTCGTATCAAGGCCCGCAAGGGCCTTTTTGCTGCCACCCACCTGGCGGTGAAACCGACTCTGCTTACCCCCTGAACACCTGACGGGCATGGATCACCAGCGCCTCCCTGAGCCAGCGGCCCGCCGGCCCCAGCGGCTGATCCCGCCGCCACAGCAGCTCCAGTCCCATGCTCCACTGCTGCTCGAGAAAATCCACCGGCAGCACCACCACCTCCCCCCTGGCCAGGGGCCCCTGCAACAGGTATTCGGGCACGGAACCCCAACCCAGACCCCGCTTGATGAGCTCGAGCACGCCCCAGTCCCCCTCCACCCACCAGACGCTCGGCGCGAAGCGAAAACGCTCCCGCTCCCCGCCGCCCCGCTGGCCGGTGACCATCAGCTGGCGCTCCCCCTTGAGATCGCCGAGCCCGACCCGCGCCAACCGGGCCAGGGGATGAGCCGGTGCCACGACGATGGGCAGGCGCAGGCGACCCAAGGCATGAAACTCCAGATCCCGGCTCGCTTGCAGCCGCTCGTAACTGATGCCGAGCTGGGCCCGCCCCTCCCGCAGCAGATGGGTGAGATCTTCGAGCATGGGAAACAGCAGCTCCAGCTCGATGGCGGGGAAGGTCTGGGCGAAGCGATCCAGCACCTCGGCGACCCAGGGCAGCTGGGAATCGTCGTCGATGGCCAGGGTCAGCCTGGCCTCCACCCCGCCATGGAGCTCGTGGGCCACCGCCTGCAACTGCTCGCTGCTGGCGAGCACGGCCCTGGCCTCCACCAGCAATCGCTCACCGGCCGCGGTCAGCACCGGATAGCGGCCGCGGCGATCGAACAGTTCGACCCCCAGATCTATCTCCAGATTGGCGATGGCGCTGCTCACCACGGATTGCGCCTTGCCGAGGCGGCGGGCCGCGGCGGAGAAAGAGCCGGTCTCGGCCGCCGCCAGCAAGGCCTTGAGCTGTTCCAAAGAGAGATTCATGGGGAGATTCCTTGCCAGTGCTGGCCCAGCATCAGGGCCATGATGTATCTACAAAACAGATGGATACCAACGTGAAACTATCGCAGTTTAGCGATAGATTTCTGCCCATATCAACACCTGAAGAGAGAGATAGAGATGCGTACCGTCCGTGATCGTCTGCGCCACGCCATCGGCTTTGAATTGATTGGCCTGCTGATCGCCGCCCCCCTCGCCAGCTGGTTGACCGGGGTGGCCCTGAGCCACATGGGGCCACTTGCCCTCTTCTTCTCCGTGCTGGCCACCCTCTGGAACTATGTCTACAACCTCGGATTTGACCGTTTGCTGCAACAACGCCAGGGGCATACGCGCAAGAGCCTGTGGCAGCGGGTATGGCACGCCATCGGGTTCGAAGGGGGCCTGCTGACCGTGGCCCTGCCCGCCATGGCCTGGTGGCTGGAGATCAGCCTGCTGGAGGCTCTGGTGCTGGATCTGGGCTTCGTGCTCTTCTATCTGGTCTATGCCTTCGTCTACAACCTGCTCTACGACAGGGTCTTTCCCATCCCGGTTCAGACGGCGCAGGGCATCTGACCCCCAGGCTCCCATGAAAAAGGTCCACCCCGAGGTGGACCTTTCGATGACCCAGCCCGGCCGCTCGGCCGGGGCAGTGACGCGGTATCAGGCCGCCGCCTGCTCGGGCTGAGCCTCTTCCACCCCGATACCATTCTCGGACTTGGCCACCACCACGCAGACCGCGGTATCCCCCACCACGTTGGAGGAGGTGCAGAACATGTCATTGATACGATCCACCGCCATGATGATGGCGAGCGCCTCCATGGGCAGGCCGAGTTGCATCAGCATCACCCCTATCATGACCACGCCACCGCCGGGCACGCCCCCCGCGCCGATGGAGAGGATCAGCACGGTGAAGCCGATGGAGAGCAGATCCGCGCTGTTGATGCTGGCGCCGGTGGCGTTGGCCACGAACAGGGTCGCCAGCGTGATGTAGATGGAGACACCTGACATGTTCATGGTGGCCCCGAGCGGCACGCCGAAGCCCGCGATGGACTTGCTGACCCCAAACTTCTCGGTGAGGGTGCGCATGGTCACCGGAATGGTAGCGTTGGAGCTGGCGGTCGACAGGGAGAAGAGCACCTGCTCGCGTGTCTTGCGACGAAACTCGGCAGGCTTGATCCCGGTCAGCAACCAGACCAGCAGCGGATAGACCAGGAAGATCCAGCCCACCAGCATGGCCACCACCAGCAGCACATAACTGGCCACCGACATCAGGGTATCGGCCGCCATGGTGGCGCCCAGCTGCACCATGAGGGCGAACACGCCGTACGGTGCCAGCTTCATCACCAGGCCCACCAGTTTCATCATCACCTCGTTGGCGATGCGAAACGCGTTGACCGCAGGGCCGCCGCGCTTGTCCAGGGCCTGAATGGCCAGACCGGTCAGGATCGCCATGAAGATAATCTGCAGCATGTCGCCGGAGGCAAACGCCTGGATCGGGTTGCTCGGCACTATGTTCATGATCATCTTGCCGATGTCAGGGGTGCTGGTGTTGCCTATGTCCACCGCCTCTGCGGCCAGGGGCAGATGGGCCCCCAGACCGGGTTGCAGCAGCAGGCCCACCGTCAGGGCGGCCGTGATGGCCAGCACGGTATTGCCTATGTAGAGCAGCAGTGTCTTGGTGCCGAGGCGACCGAAACTCGCCACGTCTTTCAGCTCGCATACCCCGCAGACGATGGAGATGTAGACCAGGGGGATGACCATCAGCTTGATCAGGGAGACGAACATGCCCCCTATGCCGCTGGCGCTGCCGACGACCCAGGTATCCAGCAATGGCTGGCCGGGGAAGAGATACTGGATGGCACTGCCCAGCACCAGGCCGGCAAACAGGCCGACGAAGATGCGGGACGAGAGAGACTTATCCATGGGACTGCTCCTGTGTGTGATTGTCTGTCTTGTATTGTTTTTGTAGTCAATATCACTATCGCGATCTGACGAAGGCAGACTCTACACCCAAGAAACATTTTTGCTACAAATGGTATATATCACTGTCAAAGCCTGTGACTTGGATCAAAAGTTCAGCATTTACCGCCACTTTCGGCAGAAATACAGAGCTTTGACTCAAATAAAGCCACAGCGGCATCAACCTATAAATTTGTTTAAAAGATGAGATATTAGATACATGACGAGATTTAACACCAAGCAATCAGACCATAATCACTGATTTTTGCCTGAGTCACGGAATTAAATGCCAGCAGCAAAGATGATACACAGGCCTCCCAACAGGCAGGCAAGGCGATAGTGCAATATGCTGCCAGAACGCCAACAGGCAGCAGCCTGGCTAGATAAAGATCCCGAAGCAGAAAGCCAGACAGGGGATATGGCCGCCATGGACGTCAAGCCCAGGATCAACAGAGCACAAGGAATGCAGGGCAGCAACAGGCCGGGTCAAGACGGCGGAGGGGACTCGGAAAATGCCGATGAAGGGAAGGAGGGCCAGAGGCGGCAGCAAGTCTGCCTCTGGCTCGGGGAGAGGGATCAGGCCTGGGCAGTGGCGAGGGGCGCCTCTTCTGGCTGTGCACTCGCCTCCTTGCCCGATACGGCGGCGATCTCCTGCTGGTACTGGCTCAGCAGACGCTGGGCCGCCACCATGTCCCCCTTGTGCAAACGCTCGAACAGATGATGCTGGACCACGCCGCTCAGGTATTCGACCGTGATGGGCTGCTCCAGGGTCTCCAGCAGCTCTTCCTTGCCGAGTTCGGCATTGATCTCGTCCGCACAGCTGCGCAGCAGGCCCGACAACTGGGTCAACATCCGGCGCTCACCATCGCGTAGCAGGCTCAGCATGCGAGTCTTCTGCTGCTCGTTCTGTTGGGTCATACATATCCTTACGTCTAGGGGAACAGGCCCGCTCATTTTGCCCTGTCCGCTCAAGAGCGTCCATCCCGCACGACACTCTTATTTACCCCCGGGCCCCGCGCGCCCTGCTGTGCTTTTTGGGGCGCATCTCGGTATAGTGAGCGGGGCCTGTCGCCCTGTCGTACGACCCACGGAGACCCTTGCCCCATGACGGATGCCATCTTGCTGCTCTGTACCTGCCCGGATCAGGCGAGCGCCGACCTCATCAGCGAGCAGCTGCTCGAGCGCCGCCTCGCGGCCTGCATCAACCAGCTGCCCGGGGTGCGCTCCCTCTACCGCTGGCAGGGGAAGGTTGAGCGCGCCAGCGAAATCCAGCTCATCATCAAGTCCCGAATGCCGCTGTTTGCCGCCATCGAGCAGGCGATCCTGGCCCTGCATCCCTATGACACCCCCGAGCTGATCACCCTGCCCGTCACGGGCGGCCATGGGCCCTATCTTGACTGGCTGACACAGGAAACCTCATGACCCGCCTTCTTTCCCCGCTCCTGCTGCTCACTGCCCTGCTGACCGGGCTGGCCCCCGCCCTCGTCAGGGCCAATGTGGATCCCCTTGCCTTGCTCGGCCTGGGCCAGCAGGCCCCCCGCTTTCTCAAGGTCGATGAGGCCTTCGCCCTCGATGCCGTGCAAGAGGGGGCCCAACTGACGGTGCGCCTGCAGATTGCCGAGGGTTACTACCTCTATCGCCACCGCTTCGCCTTCAAGGGGGAGAACGCCGACGTCGCCCCCCCTGCGCTCCCGCCGGGCACGGACCATGAGGATGACTTCTTCGGCAAGACTCAGGTCTACTACCGGCAGGTGGAGATCCCACTGCAACTCACCCGGGTCGATGAAGGGGGTCGGCTGCACGTCAGCTATCAGGGCTGCACCGAGGGGCTCTGCTACCCCCCCACCGACAAGGTGATCGCCCTGAGCCCCCTTGGCGCCGCGGACGAGCCGGCGATCCGGCCCGGCACCCTGACCGGCGCCGCCACTCAGGATGCCACCGCCAGCCAGCAGGACCGGCTGGCCGCCGCCCTCGGCAGCCAGGGCTTCTGGCTCAGCGTCGTCGCCTTCTTTGCACTCGGCCTCGGCCTTGCCTTCACCCCCTGCGTCTTCCCCATGTATCCCATCCTCACCGGCATCATCGCAGGGGCGGGGCACCGCCTCTCCACCCGACGCGCCTTCCTGCTCTCCTTCGTCTATGTGCAGGGGATGGCGCTCACCTACACCCTGCTCGGGCTGGTGGTGGCGTCGGCCGGGTTGCAATTCCAGGCGGCCCTGCAGCACCCCTATGTGCTGATCGGCCTCTCCGTCATGTTCGTGCTGCTGGCCCTCTCCATGTTCGGGCTCTACAGCCTGCAACTGCCGAGCAGCCTGCAGACCCGTCTCTCGGGCCTCTCCAACCGCCAGCAGGGCGGCTCGGTCGCCGGTGTCGCCATCATGGGGGCGATCTCGGGACTGGTCTGCTCCCCCTGCACCACGGCCCCCCTCTCCGGCGCCCTCATCTACGTGGCCCAGAGCGGCGATCTCTGGCTCGGCGGCGCGGCCCTCTACGCCCTGTCGCTGGGCATGGGGCTACCCCTGCTGCTGCTCGGCACCTCGGGGGGCAGGCTGCTGCCCAAGGCGGGGGCCTGGATGGATGTGGTCAAGCAGCTGTTTGGTTTTGCGCTGCTGGCGGTGCCCATACTGCTGCTGTCACGGCTGTGGAGCGATCAGGTCACCAACCTGGCCTGGCTCGGCTTGGGGCTGGCGCTGTGTGGTTACCTCTATCATCACAATCAGGGGAGCGAGCATGGCCCTGGCAAGAGCCTGCGCGGCTTTGCCCTGCTGCTGGCCATGATGGGCGCCATGGTCGCGGGCAAGGATCTGCTGCTGCCGACCCCAAGCGGTGTGAGTGCCGACATCCAGGCCCCCCGATTCATCCGCATCAAGACCCAGGATGATCTCAAGACGCAACTGGTCGCCGCCCGCGGCAAGCCGGTGCTGCTGGATCTCTACGCCGACTGGTGCGTGGCCTGCAAGGAGTTCGAGCACAAGACCTTCAGCGACCCCGAGGTGCGGGCGCGCTTTGCTGACATGGTGCTGCTGCAGGCAGACGTCACCGCCAACGACGACGCCGATGTTGAGCTGCTCAATGGCCTGAACGTGCTGGGATTGCCGACCCTGATCTTCTTCGATCGCGATGGCAACGAGGTGAACGGCCAGCGGGTGACCGGCTTCATGGGGCCCGCCGAGTTCCTCGGCCAGCTCGACAGGATCCGTTAGCAACGAGGGCTCAGGGGAGCAAACTGGGCCCTCGGTTTCTGGCATCCACGCCGATTTTTCCCGCCATCCCTTGTTTATGGTGCGTGCCATGGCAAAATTCGCCTTTTCCCGTCTCGCATCGTCCGGAGTCTTGATGAAAAAGTGGTTCATCCCCCTGCTGGCCCTCTGGCTGGCAGCCTGCAGCGCCGGGCCCGCCGCCGATGAGATAGAAGGCCAGATCAGGGCCAGACTGCACGGGAGCGCCGATGCCCAGCTGTTTGATATCAGTGATTTTCAGGTGCTGGACAAGACACAGCGAGAGGAAGGCGTCTATCTCGTCAGCGTCAGCTACCGGATCCATTTCAAGCAGGGACTGGCAGAGCTCCGGGTGCTGCAGGACGAGGATCTGATCTATGACAGAGCCGGCCCCTTCCAGCAGGAGATGGGGCTGATGGAGCTGGAGCGAAAATATGGCGAGTTCGAGGCAGGCCAGGCGCTGGCGCAGCAGGTCCAGGTGTGGATGGTCAGGACGGAGCAGGGCTGGCGCCTGGCCGAGCCCGCCCAGGGAGTACACAGTCCCGCCGCCTGATCTAGAGCAGATCCTTCATCCTGTGCCACAGCATACCGAGCGCCAGCAAGGGTGAACGCAGGGCCGGACCGCCAGGAAAGGTCATGTGGGGCACGCGGCTGAACAGATCAAAGCCCCGGCTCTCCCCCTTTATCGCCTCCGCCACCAGCTTGCCCGCCATGTGGGTGGCGTTGAGGCCGTGACCCGAATAGGCCTGGGCGTAGAAGACGTTGGGGTGATCAGCCAGGCGGCCTATCTGCGGCAGCCGGTTGGCACCAATCCCTATCATGCCCCCCCACTGGAACTCGATGGCGGTGCCCGCGAGCTCGGGGAAGACCCGCAGCAGCTTGGGCAGCATGAAGGCCTTGATATCCCTGGGATCCCTTCCTGAGTAGTTGCAGGCGCCGCCAAACAGCAGCCGGCCATCGGCCGAGAGGCGGTAGTAGTCCAGCGCCACGTTCTGATCGCACACCGCCATGTTTTGCGGCAGCAATCGCTGGCGCAGCCGCTTCTCCAGCACCTGGGTGGCGAGTATGTAGGAGCCCGCCGGCAGCACCTTGCCCCCCAGCTCCGGATTGAGTTCGTTGAGATAGGCGTTGCAGCCTATCACCAGATAATCGCTGCTCACCCGACCGTGGGCCGTGGTCACCTCGACCCGCTCGCCGTAGTCGATGTGGGTCACCCTGGAGTGCTCGAACAGGGCGACGCCGAGGCTGGCCGCCGCGCGCGCCTCTCCCAGAGCCAGGTTGAGGGGGTGCAGGTGGCCGGAGCCCATGTCGATCATGCCGCCGATGTAGCGATCCGATCCCACCACGGTATGGATATCTTCGCGCGCCACCAGCGTCAACTCATGCTCATAACCCAGGTTCGCCAGGTGCTGCGCATCCTCCTCGAACCCTTTCAGGTGGCGTGCCTTGGTGGCAAGATCGCAATAGCCCCAGGTGAGATCGCAGTCGATGTCGAAACGCTCGACCCGATCCCGCACCAGCTGTACCGCTTCGATCCCCATCCGATCCAGCTCCCGTACGCCCTCCTCACCGATGTAACGGGCGAACTGGCTGGTATCGTGGCCTATGCCGCGAATGAGCTGGCCGCCGTTGCGCCCCGACGCCCCCCAGCCGATGCGGTTGGCTTCAAGCAGCACCACCTTGTAGCCCGCCTGGGCCAGATTGATGGCGGTGTTGAGGCCGGTAAAACCGCCACCGATGACGCAGACGTCCGCATCCAGCTCACCACTGAGCTCGGGCCACTGCCGATGGTCGTTGCGGGTGGCCGCGTAATAGGAGGCCACGTGTTCCTGATGTCCCTGTCTTCCTGTCTGCATGCTCAGCATCCTGCCTGGTTGCATTCGTTTACTAAATTAAACGGGTGTCATCGATAATACCCAGCCCCCCATCGTCAATCCAGCCCGCCAGGATCACAGAAATGCAAAAGGCGCCCCGAAGGGCGCCTTTTCATGCAATCGAGGTGCTGTGAATTACAGTACGTCGACGGCGTTCAGGTCGGAGAAGGCCTTCTCCAGACGGGCGATCATGGAAGTCTGACCGGCACGTACCCAGACGCGCGGATCGTAGAACTTCTTGTTCGGCTTGTCGGCACCTTCCGGGTTGCCCAGCTGGCCTTGCAGGTAGGCTTCGTTGGCCTTGTAGAAGCCCAGCACGCCTTCCCAGGTCGCCCACTGGGTGTCGGTGTCGATGTTCATCTTCACCACACCGTAGGAGATGGATTCGCGGATCTCTTCCAGGGTGGAACCTGAGCCACCGTGGAACACGAAGTCCAGGGACTTGGCAGGCAGACCGAATTTCTCGGAGACGTACTTCTGGGAAGCATCCAGGATGGTCGGGGTCAGCTTGACGTTACCCGGCTTGTACACACCGTGCACGTTGCCGAAGGAGGCAGCGATGGTGAAGCGCGGGCTGATCTTGGACAGACGCTCGTAAGCGTAGGCCACGTCTTCCGGCTGGGTGTACAGGGAGGATTGATCCAGGTGGCTGTTGTCCACGCCGTCTTCTTCACCGCCGGTGCAGCCCAGTTCCAGCTCCAGGGTCATGTCCAGCTTGGCCATGCGGGTCAGGTACTCGCAGCAGATGTCGATGTTCTCTTCCAGCGGCTCTTCGGACAGATCCAGCATGTGGGAGGAGAACAGCGGCTTGCCGGTTTCGGCGAAGTGCTTCTCCCCCGCATCCAGCAGACCGTCGATCCACGGCAGCAGCTTCTTGGCGGCATGGTCGGTGTGCAGGATCACGGGAACACCGTAGGCTTCGGCCACGGCGTGCACGTGCTTGGCGCCGGAGATGGCACCCAGGATGGCAGCTTGCTGGCCTTCCAGCTTCAGACCCTTGCCGGCGGTGAACACGGCACCACCGTTGGAGAACTGCACGATGACCGGGGCTTTGACCTTGGCGGCAGCTTCCAGCACGGCGTTGACGGAGTCGGTACCGACGCAGTTGACGGCCGGCAGAGCGAAGCCGTTTTCCTTGGCGATGGCGAACACTTTCTGAACGTCATCACCAGTGATCACGCCGGGTTTTACGAAGTCGAAAATTTTCTTAGACATGTTTAATCGTCCTGTCTCGTATGCCGTTAATAAAAAGTGGGGGGTTCATCATGAACCGGCACAGCGGCCACATGATAAACGAAACGGGAGGCTTTTGCCCCCCGTCCCGGGTCAATTAGGCTTTGGCGCGCTCTTCGAGAATCGCGACAGCCGGCAGTACCTTGCCTTCTACGAACTCCAGGAAGGCGCCGCCGCCGGTGGAGATGTAGGAGACCTTGTCGGCGATGCCGAACTTGTCGATGGCGGCCAGGGTGTCACCACCGCCAGCGATGGAGAAGGCCGGGGAAGCGGCGATGGCTTCGGCGATCACCTTGGTGCCTGCGGCGAACTGGTCGAACTCGAACACGCCGACCGGGCCGTTCCACAGTATGGTCTTGGCGTTCATGATGATGTCGGCCAGGGCCTTGGCAGAGTCAGGGCCGATGTCGAAGATCATGTCGCCGTCGGTCACATCGCTCACGGACTTGATGGTGGCCGGGGTGGACTCGGAGAACTCGGCACCGACCACCACGTCTGTGGTCACCGGAATGTTGGTCTCGGCAGCCAGCTTCTTGGCGGTATCGATCAGGTCGTGCTCGCACAGGGACTTGCCGACGTTGTGACCGGCAGCGGCGATGAAGGTGTTGGCGATGCCACCACCGACAACCAGCTGGTCAGCGATCTTGGAGAGGGATTCCAGCACGGTCAGCTTGGTGGAGACCTTGGAGCCGCCAACGATGGCAACCATGGGGCGCTCGGGCTTGAGCATGGCCTTGCCCAGGGCGTCCAGTTCACCGGCCAGCAGGGGGCCGGCACAGGCGACCGGGGCGAACTGGGCCACACCGTAGGTGGAGCCTTCGGCGCGGTGAGCAGTACCGAATGCATCCATTACAAAGACGTCACACAGGGCGGCGTATTTTTTGGCCAGATCGATGGCGTTCTTCTTCTCGCCCTTGTTGAAGCGGCAGTTTTCCAGCACGACCAGCTCGCCGGCGGCGACGTCTACGCCATCCAGGTAATCCTTGGCCAGGCGGACCGGGCAGGACAGTGCGTCTTTCAGATAGTTGACGACCGGGGCCAGGGAGAATTCTTCGTTGTATTCACCCTCGGTCGGACGACCCAGGTGGGAGGTGATCATCAGCTTGGCGCCCTTTTCCAGAGCCAGCTTGATGGTCGGCAGAGTCGCCTTGATCCGTGCATCTGAAGTGACCTTGCCGTCTTTTACCGGCACGTTCAGGTCAGCACGGATCAGCACGCGTTTACCCGCCAGATCCAGGTCGGTCATCTTGATAACAGACATATTCAGTCCTCTATATATTTTCAGGTAATGTTAAAAAAACAGTAACCTTGCGCCCGGTGCAGGCTCTCAGCCTGCGGCCATCATGGCCCGGGTGGTATCCAGCATGCGGTTGGCGAAGCCCCATTCGTTATCGCACCACATCAACATCTTGACGAGGTTGGCATCGCTCACCCGGGTCTGGGTACCATCAATGATGCAGGAGTGTGCATCATGATTGAAGTCTACGGAGACCAGCGGCTCTTCCGTGTAGTCCAGGATACCCTGTAATGTACCTCTGGATGCCCGTTGCAGGGCTTGATTTACGTCAGTAACCGTCACTTTTTTACGAACAGTAATGCTCAGATCCATGGCGGTTACATTGATGGTCGGCACCCGCACCGCGATCGCCTCGAACTTGCCGGCGAAATGGGGCAGGATCCGCTCCAGCCCCTTTGCCAGCTTGGTATCCACCGGGATGATGGACTGACTGGCGGCCCGGGTTCGACGCAAGTCGCTGTGGTAGGCATCGATGACTTGCTGGTCGTGCATGGCCGAATGAATTGTCGTAATAGTACCACAATTTATCTCGAATTCTCGATGCAATGTTTCGATGACGGGCACCACGCAGTTGGTGGTACAGGAGGCATTGGAGACGATCCGCTCCCGTCCCGTCAGGGTCTGGTGGTTCACCCCGAAAACGATTGTCGCGTCCACGTCCGCATCCGCCGGATGGGAGAAGAGCACCTTGCCCGCCCCCGCATTCAGATGGCGCTCGGCATCGGCCCGGGAGCCGAAGACCCCGGTGCAGTCCAGCACCACGTCCACCCCCAGTGCCCGCCAGGGCAGATTGGCCGGATCCCGCTCGGCAAACAGGGCGATGAGATCCTCCCCCACCTGCATGCGGCTTCCCGCCAGCTGTACCGGATGACCGAAGCGACCATGGCTGGTGTCGAAGCGGGTGAGGTGCACCATGGCCTCGGGGGCAGCCAGCTCGTTGATGGCGACTATCTTGATGGTCTTGTCACGGCCGCTCTCGTAGAGGGCCCGCAGCACGTTGCGCCCGATGCGGCCATAGCCGTTGATGGCAATCTTGATCATGGAGATTGAGTGTCCTTACCTGCGACGAGGAGAAGATGGGGAGGCATCATGAGAGTTGCGCCTCCCGGAAGGTGCCACGGGCCAGCAGTGCGGCACCGAATACCCCGGCGCTGTCCCCCAGGGCCGGCGCTATCATGGGGGTGGCGAAACGGGGGTTGAACAGGAAGGGCAATAGCGTCTCGCGCCCGGCGCGATAGAGGCTCTGCACATTGCCCACGCCGCCACCGATGACGATCACATCCGGATCGAGAATATTGACCACGTTGGCGAGGGCCTGGCCGAACAATAGGTGCAACCGATCCAGGGTGAGTCTGGCAACGTGGTCGTGGGCGGTCGCCGCCGCTATCCGTGCCAGGGACAGATGGCGTTTGGCCTTGGCCTCATACCAGGCCTCCAGCGCAGGGCCGCTGATGAGGGTTTCGACACAGCCACGCTTGCCGCAGTAGCACTCGGGCCCATCCGGCAGCAGGACATTGTGACCCCACTCCCCGGCGATACCATGGTGGCCGTTGAGGATCTGGCCGTTGATGACGATGCCGGCCCCCACTCCCGTGCCCATGATGATGCCAAACACTACCTTGGCATCGGGATGGTGCTGGCGCACCGCCCCCAGGTGGGTCTCCGCCAGGGCGAAGCAGTTGGCGTCGTTGGCGATGAGCACGGGCACGCCCAGCCTGCGCGCCAGATCCTCCTTGAGGGGCTTGCCATTCAACTCGGTGGTGTTGCAGTTCTTCATCAGGCCGGTCTGGGGATCTCGCGCCCCCGGGGTGCCCATGCCGATGAGAACAGGGCGCTGGCCGAGCCGCTCGGCGCACTCGTCCACCAGCCTGGCGATCTGACCGAGTATGTGCTCGTAACCG
>NZ_CDBT01000016.1:0-15129 GCF_000819765.1 Aeromonas bivalvium | reverse complement strand
ACCGCCACGACGTTCGGTGGGGATGCGATGGCGCAGCAGCACCTCGTCACCCTCGAGTACCACGCACTCGCACTTGGTCCCGCCAAGGTCGATGCCCCAATCCCACGCACCCTTGCCCATCCTGCCTCCTGCCATGTTCAACGCCACTCTCACCCGGTCGTCGGGAGGCGCCCTCGCCCATGCTGTCCGCGACCCTGTTCAATGGTGGTGCAGTGTAACCCGAGCGGTGACTAGGATGCAGCCCCCGCGAGCCCGGGCAGCAAAACGGGGCCCACAGGCCCCGTTGTTCACTGTGCGGTCGACGACGCTCAGCGGCCGTGGTACTGAGCCGACAGCTCGTGCACCGCGTTGACAAACACGCCGGCATGCTCGGGATCCACATCCTGATGGATGCCGTGGCCCAGGTTGAAGACGTGGCCGTTGCCGCTGCCAAAGCCCGCCAAAATGGTGGCGACCTCTTCGCAGATGCGCCCAGGCGCGGCGTAGAGCATGGAGGGATCCATGTTGCCCTGCAGCGCCACCTTGTCGCCGACCCGGCGCTTGGCGTCTGCGATGTCGATGGTCCAGTCCAGCCCAAGGGCATCGCAACCGGTGGCGGCGATCTGCTCCAGCCACTGACCGCCGTTCTTGGTGAACAGGGTGACCGGCACGCGGCGCCCCTCATTTTCACGGATCAGGCCATCGACGATCTTGTGCATGTACTGCAGGGAGAAGTCGCGGTAATCCCGCGGGGTGAGCACGCCGCCCCAGGTGTCGAACACCATGACGGACTGGGCACCCGCCCTGATCTGGGCGTTGAGGTAGCTGATCACGCTGTCCGCCAGCTTGTCCAGCAGCAGGTGCAGTGTCTTGGGCTCTGCGTACATCATCTGTTTTATCTTGGTGAACGCCTTGGAGCTGCCCCCTTCCACCATGTAGGTGGCCAGGGTCCAGGGGCTGCCGGAGAAGCCGATGAGCGGCACCTCGCCCTTGAGCTCGCGGCGGATGGTGCGCACCGCGTTCATCACGTAGCCAAGTTCGTCTTCCGGATCCGGGATGGGCAGGGCCTGCACGTCCGCCATGGACTTGATGGGGCGCTCGAAACGCGGGCCTTCCCCGTGCTCGAAGTAGAGGCCAAGCCCCATGGCGTCGGGCACGGTCAGGATGTCGGAGAAGAGGATGGCGGCATCGAGGGGATAGCGGCGCAGGGGCTGCAAGGTGACCTCGCAGGCCAGCTCGGCGTTGCGGCACAAGGACATGAAGTCCCCCGCGACGGCACGGGTCGCCTTGTATTCCGGCAGATAGCGGCCAGCTTGGCGCATCATCCATACCGGGGTCATGTCCACGTCCTGGCGCAGCAGGGCGCGCAGGTATCGATCGTTTTTCAGCTCTTTCATCCCAGTTCCTGAGTCGTGTCACGCATAAAATGGCGGATATGATACCACTTTGTCTGCACCAGGGGACGGCGAGAGCGCCTCGCCCGCCCCCTCAACCCCAAAGATGTGAGGGGGCGCAAACAAGATGCGGCCATTTTCCCGGCCGGTCTCTCAGATGGCGTCCGCGAGGCAGAGCTCGATGAGCCGCCGCGCTATGGTGCCGTGGGGAGGGAGCCTCGGCAGCCGGTCCGCCTCGAAGAAGTCGGCGGCCACCAGCTCTTCTTCCTGCAACCGGATCTCGCCGCTCTCGTACTCGGCGACAAATCCCATCATCAGGCTGTGGGGGAAGGGCCAGGGCTGGCTCGACACATAGCGTACGTTGCGCACCCGGATGCCGCTCTCCTCGAACACCTCCCGCTCCACGCACTGCTCGAGGTTCTCCCCCGCCTCCACGAAACCCGCCAGCACGGTGAACATGGGGTCGTCCACCTGATGATGGCGGCGATGGGCCGCCAGCAGCAGCGCCGATCCCTTGCGCACCGCCACTATGATGCAGGGTGAGATGCGCGGATAGACCACATGGCCATGACGGCACCCCTGGGCCCACTCTCCCGCCTCCGGGGTCATGGGGGCGCCGCACTCGCCGCAAAAGCGATGGGTGCGGCGAAAGGTGGCCAGTTGCCAGGCGCGGCCGGCGAGGCGAAAGCCCTCCTCGTCCCCCGCCACCATGAGTTGACGCAGCGGGGCCATGGCCTGGCTATCGACCTCGGCCCCCAGGTCCAGCAACTGGCAGGGCAGGCCGTTCCATTCATCGAAACGGTCGAAATCCACATGATGGAGATGGGCGGGCAGGCAGGCCTTGGGGCCCTGTGGAATGCGCCCCTGTTCATCCAGCAGGACGAGGTGATCGCCCCCCAGCACGAACCAGAAGGCCTGTTCGGTTGATGACATAAGCGAAAGACTCTTGTTGAGAAACGGTGCGCCGGGCGCGGGATCGTTCGGCTCATCTTACGACCGGGGACGCCCGATGGCGACCCCCGGCAGGGTGTCCAGCGCCATCGAGGGGGATTTCCCAAACGAGAGAGGGTCGCCATGGCGACCCTCTCTGGCGATCGCCCGGGCGATCAGTTCATCCAGCGCTCGCTCTGTTTGCGGCGGCGGGGGATCATGGGCAGCAGGATGCCGAGCAGGATGCCGCCCCCCACCATGGCACCACCGCGGATGAACCAGTCCATCTGCATGTCGTGCTCCCGGTTGTCGATGCTGCTGGTCAGGGCATCATTCTCGGCCTTGACGCTGGCGAGCTCCTCCCCCTGACTGTCGAGCTGCCCCTTGAGGGTCGCGAGCTGCGCCTCCTGCTCGGCTATCTTGCCATCCTTCTCGGCGAAGCGTTTCTCGTTGTCGCCATTGAGGTTTTGCAGGCGATCCTTGAGGGCTTGCAGCTCCTGTTCCAGCTGGGGCACCCGCACCTTGAGGCTGGGCTCGCGCTGCAGATCCTCGTTCTTGACCCAGCCTTCCCGGCCGCGTTCATCCACCACCTGGGTGAAGTCGGCCTGGCCGCCCTTCACGTCGAGGGCCTCGCCCGCCTTGACGCTGCCCAGGATCCGGTACTGGGTGCCCGGTCCCCCGTGCATGAAGATATAGATGTTGTCGGAAACATAACGGGTTTCGGCCAGGGCTGACTGGGCACACAGGCAGATCAGTATCCCGAGAAGGGCGCGCATGGTCTGTCGATTCTCTCATTGGGTTAGGGAGTGGCAGGAATGGTAAGCCCCGTGACGGTCAAAGGACAAGCAAAGAAACGGCCTCCCCCTCAAGGCTGGGGGGGAGGCCGTCGGACTCGGGCCCCATGCCCGCCCCGCCCTGACGCGGCTTGCCATCATTGCTCACCGCCTGTCAGGGATCTCGCTTCAGCTGACGGATTTCGTCACGCAATTGCTGCAACTGCGCCAGTATCTGGGCCTGCTGCTCTGTCAGCTGCTGGTAGCGCAGCGCCTCCTCCTTCTGACCGGCCCCCGGCTGCAGAAACAGGCTGGCCATGAAACCGCTGATGGCGGCGTAGAGGCCGACACCGAACAGGATCAGCAGGCTGGCCAGAAAGCGTCCCTGCTCCGTCTTGGGCACCAGATCCCCGTAGCCCACGGTAGACAGTGTCACGAGCGTCCACCAGAAGGCGTCGTAGGGCGTCTCTATCTGGCTGCCCGGCTGACCGGACTCGACCCAGTACATGGCGCCGGACCCGACGCCCAGCAGCAGGAAGAACAGAAACAGGATCCCGGAGAGCCGGGTCTCGTTGCGCTCGCGGCGAAACATGGCCAGCAGATCCGGTCTGTCTCGCAGCAGCTGATAGACCCGCCACAACTGGATCAGCCGCGCCCAGCGCAGCTGTACCACCATGGGCAGGCTGCCGGGCAGATAGAACCAGTTCCCCTTGAGGTAGGCCCAGCGATCCGGCGCCCGCCACCAGCCATAGGCGAAGTGGGCCAGGAAGAAGTAGCAGATCAGGCTGTCGATGTCATAGAACAGCTGAAGCGTCTGGGGACTCGCCAGCTCGAGCCAGCGGACACTGACCAGAGCCACCGAGACCAGAGAGAGGATCGCCATCAGCAGATCCAGGGTGCGCAAGTGCGTAAAGTGATGTCGCATGCAAATTCCAACTTTAAGCGGGAAACCAACTAATAAAACGGAAGATAATGCCGATAGCCCTGATGTGAAAGGCAAAATTCCCCATAGGAAAGGAGAGACGCTATGCAGTTCAACCCGCTGGAGCAGCGGCTGAGTGATATCCGCCTGGTTCCCAAGGTGATCCTGCTGATGGTATTCAGCACACTGTTGTTGCTGGCCAAGCTCTGGTTTGACGCCAGCAACCTGGAGAGCACCCTGCTCAGCGAGGGCATAGACGCCGTCAAGGCCAACGAGATCGCCTCCCGCCTCATCTGGACCGGTCTGGTGGAGACGGCCCTGATGGGGGTGGTGTTCGTGGTGCTGCTGATGGGGGGATCCCGCCTCATGGTCAAGCAGGTGCGCTACCTGGTCAGCCTGCTGGATCGCTTCGCCCAGAAGGATCTCAGCCACAGGGTCGAGCTGGCCTCCAAGGATGAGTTCGGCGACATCGCCAAGGCGGTCGCCCACTCCCAGGAGGAGCTCAAGCAAGTGTTCGGCGAGCAGCGGGTCGCCTGCAAGGAGCTCAACGACATCGCCTCCCAGGTCACCCTGTGCATGGAGGAGGCCAACGAAGCCATCCGTGAGGAGTTCAACCAGATAGAGCAGCTCGCCAGCGCCATGACCCAGATGGTGGGCGCCATCAGCGAGGTGGCCCATCACGCCGAGCAGGCCTCCCACTCCACCAGCGAGACGAGCCAGCTGGCCCAGGAGGGGAGCCGCTGCGTCGCCGATACCGTCAGCACCATTCACACCCTCTCCGGCAACATCCAGCAATCCTCCAGCGTGGTTCACGACGTGGAGCAGGGGGTCGAGCGGATAGGCTCTGTGGTGGATACCATTCGCAGCATCTCTGAGCAGACCAACCTGCTGGCCCTCAACGCCGCCATCGAGGCCGCCCGCGCCGGTGAGGCGGGACGTGGCTTCGCCGTGGTTGCCGACGAGGTGCGCGGTCTGGCCAACCGGGCCCAGTCCGCCACCGTGGAGATCCAGCGGATGATAGAGCAGTTGCAGGGCAGTGCCCGCGCCGCCGCCGGCCTGATGGAGCAGAGTGTGACCCAGGCCGATCTCGGGGTGCAGCAGGTGACCCAGGCCGGTGAACAGCTGGACACCATAGTGGCCCGGGTGCAGGGGGTGGCGGACATGAATCGCCAGATTGCCACCGCCTCCGAGGAGCAGAGCGCGGTCGCCCAGGAGATGAGCGGCAACCTGGAGCAGGTCAAGCAGATAGTCGAAGGCTCTGTGGTGGTGCTGCGCGAGCTGCAGGATGCCTCCGTGCTGGTGGAGGGTCACAGCCAGACCCTCAGCCGCCATATTCAGGCCTTCAAGCTGGACTAGGCCTGCGCGCCCGGGACAAAAGGCGCTCATGGAGCCCTTGACGAACCCGGGCCTTGTCGCCACCTTAGCAAAGAGGAGCCCCCGGGCTCCTCTCTCGTTTCCATCAGCCAGGGCAAGGAGCCAGGATGCAGTACCAGAACGAACCGGCAGACAGGCTGGAGATCAGCGACGACAAGGGACGACTCGACGTGCCGCTCATCCACCGCTTCTTATCCGAAGAAGCCTACTGGTGCCTCGGCATTCCCCTCTCTACCGTGCAGCGGGCCATCAACCATTCGCTGTGCGTCGGCGGCTATGTCGACGGCCAGCAGGTCGCCTTCGCCCGGGTCATCACCGACAAAGCCACCTTCGGCTATCTCTCCGATGTCTTCGTGCTGCCCGCCCATCGCGGTCGCGGCCACAGCAAGGCCCTGGTGGCGGCCATCCTCGATCACCCCGAGCTGCAGGGGCTGCGCCGCCTCATGCTGGCCACCTCGGATGCCCATGGGCTGTATGCCGGTTTCGGCTTCCAGGCCCCGACATATCCAGACAGCCTGATGGAACGCTATCAGCCGGATATCTACCGCCTGACCCGCTGACCTCGCCCCCGTCAATCGACATGGCGCCAGGCCGGATCCGGCTCACGCTTCCGAGCGAGCCCAGCGCCCCCGGCTAGGAGGCGGGAAAGCGCGATGTTAGATTGACCCTGATGCCATCAACGTAAGGAAGAGAACCTTGCCGCTCCCCGCCCCCCTCATGACCCTGGCCGATCGCCACTGGCAGCGCCTGCTGCTCCAGGCCCCCCACTACGGGGAGCTCGCCGAGGCCCACAGAGACGAACTGCTGACCCTGTTTGCCCTCTCCGACTTCGCCGCCGAGGCCCTGATCCAGGAGCCGACCCTGCTGGCCGAGCTGCTGGGATCCCAGGCGCTGCACTCGGATAACCGCTGGCAGGACTATGAGTCCGATCTCGCCGCCCAACTGGCCGACCTGACGGACGAGGAGGCGCTCAAGCGCACCCTGCGCCGCTTTCGTCGCAGCCGCATGCTGGCGATCGCCTGGCGCGAGCTGCTCATGGGCGCCGAGGTCGAAGAGAGCTTTGTCCATCTCACCAAACTGGCGGACACCCTCATCTGCGGCGCCCGGGACTGGCTCTACGCCAAACAGTGCGCCGAGCTCGGCACCCCCATGGATGGCGATGGCAACCCCCAGCCCCTGCTCATCCTCGGCATGGGCAAGCTCGGCGGCGGCGAGCTGAATTTCTCCTCGGACATCGATCTCATCTTCACCTTCCCCGACAACGGCTACACGGTCGGCGGGCGGCGCGAACTCGCCAACCAGCAATTCTTCATCAAGCTGGGGCAGCGCCTGATCAACGCCCTGCACCAGCCCACCCAGGATGGCCAGGTGTTTCGGGTCGACATGCGGCTGCGCCCGTTCGGCGAGGCGGGGCCGCTCGCCATCTCGTTTGCCGCCATGGAGGACTACTACCAGCACCATGGCCGCAACTGGGAGCGCTACGCCATGGTCAAGGCGCGGGTGCTGGGACCCCAGTGCCAGCACGCCCAGGGACTCACCGAGCTGCTGCGCCCCTTCGTATTTCGCCGCTACATCGACTTTGGCGTCATCGACGGCCTGCGCCAGATGAAGGCGATGATCGCCGCCGAGGTGCGTCGCAAGGGGCTGGAGGGCAACATCAAGCTGGGGGCTGGCGGCATTCGCGAGGTGGAGTTCATCGCCCAGGCGCTGCAGCTCATTCGTGGCGGCCGCGAGCCCGCCCTGCGGGTGCGCCACCTGCCCGAGGCCCTGGCGGCCATAGCACAGAGCGGCGCCCTCGATGGGGAGCGCTGCACGCGCCTGCTCCAGGCCTATCGCTTCCTGCGCCGGGTGGAGAACATCCTTCAGGAGATAGGGGATCAGCAGACCCAGACCCTGCCCACCGAGGAGCGGGATCGCCTGCGGCTCATCACCGCCATGGACTTCACCGACTGGGACAGCTTCATGGCGTACCTGGACGAGGAGATGGCCGTCGTCCATCAGGAGTTCGTCGCCGTGGTGGGGGAAGAGAAAGAGGCCCCCGCCCATCTGGAACAGATCTGGCTGGACTTGTGGCGTACCGAGCTCGATGCCACCGAGCTGGATACACTGCTCGCCACCCAGGGCATGAGCGACCCCGCGCCCCTCTGCGCCGCCCTGCTGCGCTTCAAGGAGGAGTACAGGCGCCGCCAGGTCGGGCCCCAGGGGCGCATCGCCCTGGACTGGCTGATGCCCGAGCTGCTGCGACTGGTGGTGGCGAGCCGTGAGCCTGCCCGCCTGTTCGAGCGAGTCTGCACCCTGCTCACCCGCATCTTCACCCGCAGCGCCTACCTGCAACTGCTGGCGGAAAATCCCGCCGCCCTGCGCCAGCTGGTGCGCCTGTGCGACGAGAGCAACCTGGTGAGCGAGCAGCTGGCCCGCTACCCCATCTTGCTGGACGAGCTGCTGGATCCCCAGCACCTCTACCACCCCACCCCGCTGGATCAGTACAAGCCCCAGCTGCGCCAGTTCCTGCTGCGCATCCCCGAGGAGGACGTGGAGCAGCAGATGGAGGCGCTGCGCCAGTTCAAGCAGGTGCAGCTGCTGCGCATCGTCGCGGCCGACATCGCCGGCGCCCTGCCGCTGATGAAGGTGAGCGACCACCTCACCTGGCTGGCGGAGGCGATCACCGAGGAGGTGGTCAATCAGGCCTGGGCCCAGATGAGCGAACGCTACGGGGTGCCCCCCGAGGTGGCGCTGAGCGGCCAGCGCGGCTTCGCCGTGGTGGCCTACGGCAAGCTCGGCGGCATCGAGCTCGGCTACGGCTCGGATCTCGACCTGGTGTTCCTGCACGGTGGCGACCCCAACGGCTACACAGACGGGCGCAAGCCCATCGACAGCCGCCAGTTCTACCTGCGCCTGGCCCAGCGGATCCTGCACCTGTTCAGCACCCGCACCCCGTCCGGCATACTCTACGAGATCGATATGCGGCTGCGCCCCTCCGGCGATGCCGGCCTGCTGGTCTCCTCCCTCGCCGCCTACGAGCAGTACCAGCAGCGGGAGGCCTGGACCTGGGAGCATCAGGCCCTGGTGCGGGCCCGCCCCATCTATGGCGATGATGCCGTGGTCGCCGAATTTGCCCGCATCCGCCGCGCCGTGCTGGCCAGGGGCAGGGATCTGCCTACCCTGGCCAAGGAGGTACGGGAGATGCGCCAGAAGATGCGGGATCACCTGCTCAAGGCGGGCGAGGGAGAGTTCGATCTCAAGCAGTCCCCCGGCGGCATGGTGGACATAGAATTCATCGCCCAGTATCTGGTGCTGGCCCATGCCTTCGGCGAGCCGGACGCCCTCACCCGCTGGTCAGACAACGTGCGCATCTTCGATGAGTGCGTGATGGCGGGGGTATTGACCCTGGAGCAGGCGGAGGGGCTCAAGCAAGCCTATCTTGAGATCCGCAACCTGGGTCATCGCCTCAACCTCTCGGAGATCTCCCGCAAGGTGGGGGACGATCAGCTGAGGGCCGAGCGACAGCGGGTCAGCCAGGTATGGCAACGGCTGCTCGGGGAGTAGAGGACCCCGTCACCATGGCCCGACCATGATGGCGGGGTATGCCTGCTCAGGACTTGATATAGGCAAACCCTTGCTGTTGCAGTTCGATCAGGGCCAGCACACCGGTGGAGACCACCTCGACCCCGGGGAGCAGCTGGTCGGGAACCAGCCGCTGGCCTCGCAGGGAGTTGGCACAGACCAGCAGCCTGACCCCTCGCGCCAGCAGGTCGGGCCACTGCGGCTCGCTCTCTCCGGCCGTCAGAAGGCTGGTCACCCCATTGCCATTGACCAGCAGCACCAGTTCCCCCGGCTCCCCCGCCATATCCTCTAGCAAGTTATTGATATTATTGAATGCCATCCGGCTGCGTTCCCGCTCGGACAGGTGAAAGACCACTCGTATCATCTGATGCCTCCTTGTCAGTGACCCCCATGATGACAGCCAGACGACCCCAAGGCGAGCCTCCTGGATTGACAGTGAGCGCCAGACTGGACCAGGACGAAATGGTCGGCCATGACTGGCGCCTCCTCTGGCCATGTGATCGAAAAAATAATATTTGAATGAAAAAGCGACACTCTGCGGTCTTCTGGATGAGGGCGATGACGGAAAACAGGATGAACCCATTGAGCGATCCGGTTCGTAATGGTTTGAGCGTCACACCCTGCACAGTGCTCAGATGAGCAGTATGGGGCACGCCTCGCAGAGGTGGCCACATGGCAGCCCGGCATACGGTCGGGCCATATCCTTCAAGGAGATAGAGATGCACGCAACTCGTAAAACCATGAACCGTCTGGCGGGGGCCGCTCTTGCGATGGCCGCCATTTCCCTCTCGGGCGCGGCCTTCGCGGAAGGCGCCAGCAAGCCCAACACGGGACAGAACGGTGAGAGCCAGGTTCACTGTTATGGCGTCAACAGCTGCAAGGGTCACAACGACTGCAAGACGGCAGATAACGCCTGCAAGGGCCAGGGATCCTGCAAGGGCCAGGGGTTCCTCACCATGAATCGTGAAGAGTGCAATGCCAAGGGTGGCACCATTCGCTGAGCAGGCCACACTCGGCTGTCGCTATGGCCGGTTACCCCCAGAGGGCGCCGGCCTGTTTTTCATGAACGACGCAGCTTAGCCCCATCCCCTCGACTCAGGAGCCCAGATGCAACCCTTTCCCTGGCTTGGTTTTGGTTTGGGTCTCAGACCCCCCCACTTCCAGGAGGTGCTGGACGGCGCCCCCGGCGTGGACTGGTTCGAGATCCTCTCAGAGAACTTCATGGTGGCTGGCGGCAAACCATGCCACTACCTGACGCAGATCCGCGCCGATTACCCCATCGTCATGCATGGGGTTTCCATGAACATAGGGTCGGCAGACCCCCTCGACATGGACTATCTGCGCCGTCTCAAGGCGCTGATGATCCGCATCGAACCTGCCTGGGTATCGGACCACCTCTGCTGGACCGGGGTGGCGGGCTACAACAGCCATGATCTGCTGCCCCTGCCGCTGACCCAAGGGGTGCTCGACCACCTGTGCGAGCGGATCCATCGGGTGCAAGATTACCTCGGCCGCCCTCTGGTACTGGAAAACGCCTCTACCTATCTCGAGTTTGCCCAGGCCGACTACTCAGAGCCTGAATTTCTCAACCAGCTCAGCCAGCGCAGCGGATGCCGCCTGCTGCTCGACCTCAACAACATCTATGTCAGCAGCCGCAATCACGGTTTCGATGCCAACGGCTATCTGGATGCCATAGCACAAGAGGCCGTCGTGCAGTTCCATCTCGCCGGTCACACCGATTATGGGGACTATGTGATAGACACCCATGACCATCCCATCGTCGACTCTGTCTGGGCGCTGTTCGAGCGGGCGGTGCGCCGCTTTGGCCCCGTCAGCACCATGATAGAACGCGATGACCATATCCCCCCCTTCGCCGAGCTGGTCACTGAGCTCGGCCGGGCCAGGACGATGGCGGCCCCCCACTGGCCACCCGGGAGGCCCAATGTCGACGCCCGCTGATCTCAAGGCGCTGCAGCTGGCCTTCATGGCAGGCTTGCACCGGCAGGAGACCATGCCGCCCTTCCCCCTGCGAGACGGGCCCCTGCCAGCCGAGCTGCGCTGGCATATCTATGTCAATGCCTACCAGAGCCGCCTGCTGGAGTGCCTGCAACAGGATTTCGAGCAAACCTGGGCCTATGCGGGAGATGAGATGTTTGCCTCCCTCTGCCGGGACTACCTGGCTCAGCATCCTCCCCGCAGCTGGACCCTGCGTGAGCTGGGCGCCCACTTCGCCCCTTATCTCGTCCAGGCGTTGCCTGACCACCCGCAACTCGGCGAGCTGGCCGAGTTCGAGTGGCGCCTGCGGGCCGCCTTCGATGCCGCCGACGTCTCGCCCCTGACCCTGGCCGAGATCCAGCGCGAAGACGCCGAGCGCTGGCCCGATCTGCGCTTTGAGCTGATCCCCTCCGCCGACCTCCACCTCCAGCACTTCAACACCCTGGCGGTATGGAAGGCCCTCAAGGCCGAACTGCCTCCCCCTGCCCCCCTCTATGGCGAGCAGCCCGTCAGCTGCCTCATCTGGCGCAGCCCGGACCGTCTCATCCGCTATCGCAGCCTAGCGGCGGAGGAGGCCATCCTGATCCAGGGCATGGTGCAGCAGCAGGACTTCGCCACCCTCTGCCTTGGGCTCAGTGCACTGCTGCCCGGTGACAACGCCGCCTTCCAGGCCGGACAGTATCTGCAACGCTGGCTGGCGGACGGGCTGATCGGCGGCTACCGACTGGCGTGATGGCCACGCCTCTGAACCATGGCCGCTTGATCGGTTGACTCTCAAACATGAAACAGCCCCGCCAGTCTCCCGGCGGGGCTGTTTGTCTGCTCATCTCTTACTTGAACAAGCCCTTGAGCAGCTGGTCCGCCACCCCTTTTATCTGCTCGTCGTCCGCCTTGTCCCCGAGCAGCTTCTTGAGACCCCGCTCGGCCTCCTTGCGGGCCTTCTCTTCCAGCAACTGGTTATCCGCCAGCAGTCCCTTGACGTCGAGGCGATAGCTGGGCTGACGCCAATGGCCGCCGATGATCACCGGGATGGTGATGCCCTTGAGATCCTCGAGCCCCTTGCCACCCTGCCCCTTGCTGGTCTCGACCACGGTCGTGGCCATCAGAAAATCCAGGGTCTCGGGCACCAGCGCCGTGCTGCCCTTGCCTTCGACCCGCAGCGCCGGTGCCAGCAGGCGGATATCATCACTGCTTGCCTTACCCTGCCCGATCCGGAAATGGGCGGTCAGGGCGCTGAAGTCGGTCTTGCGCGCCTCCCCGGCCTCCCTCGCCTTCTCTCCCTTGAGGGTCGCCCTGGCCTCCCGCAGCATCTGCGGCAAGTTGATGCCATGGAGGGCGCCATCCTCCACCTTGAGATCCAGGGTGCCTGCCAGCTGGCTGCGCAGGGCGTGGGAGGAGAGGCCGCGCCCGCTCAGCCGGATATCGGCGCTGCCCCGCCCGGCCAGCAGATCGGTCTGGGCCAGGGTTTGCAGCAGGGGTTGCAGATCGACACCGGCGATCTGCTTGTGAACCTGGAACGTCGCCGGCTGCTGGCGCGCATCTATCACCCCCTCCCCCTGGGCAGAGCCGCCAAACAGCCTGGCGTTGAAGCCTGTTATCCTGACCAGACCGGCATCTGCCGCCAGTGCCAGACCCACCTGTTCGGCCTTGACGCCATCGGCTATCAGGGTACCCACCTTGAGCCGCCCCGCCAGATCCAGCCCCTTGAGCCAGGCCAGATCCGGCTCGGCCTCCCCGGTTGCTGCCACGCCGGTGCTGCCAGCGGCCTTGCCGGCCCCCTTGTCAGCCACGGGCTTGCTGCCCGCCTCTTTGGCAACCGGCGCCTCCTTGGCTTTGGTGGGGCGCCAGGCGTCAAGATCCAGCCGCTCGGCCGCCAGATCGAAGCGGATCCCGGGAATATCCTTCATGATCAGGCTGCCATTGCCCGCCAGCTGCAGCTCATCGGCACCCAGGGCAACCCTGGACAGGGTCAGCGTCTTGCTCGCCATGGCCCACTGCCCCTCGGCGCCGAGCACCACCTTGATCTCGGGTCTTGGCAAATCCGGCCCCTTCAGCACTCCATCCAGGGTGACATCCGCCAGATCGAGCAGGCTCTGCGCCCCGTTGAGCCGCCCCTTGAGGCTGGCAGTCAGATCGAAGGCAAGCTCCCCCTGCCGACCCTGGGCGCTCACACCAAGCTGGCTCCACTGCCCCAGCGTGAGGCGATCCGCCCCCAGTGTGAAGCGATCGAGCCGGGTATCCCCCTGCGCCAATTCCCCTTCCACCGCGAGCCCCTCCAGCTCGCTGCTCGCCAGATCCCGGCCCAGCCTGAGCCGGGTCTCCCCCTTGGCCGCCAGCGTCAACCCCTGATGTTCGCCATTCAGGGAGAAGGTCATGGGCACCCAGCTGTCGGGCTTGAGCTCACCCAGGGAGAGATCGAGCCGCGTCAGCTGCAGGCGGGAACCGTTGCGATCATCGATGACCAGGGCACTGGCCTGGGTCAGGGAAAGGCTCTCGATGGCCAGCTGCCAAGGCTCGGAACCCGATGTTTGCCCGCTCTCATCCTGGCCCGGCGCCCTGGTGCTGGCCCCACCCCCTTGAGCACTGCGGGTCAGCCCCGTCAGGTTTGAGCTGCCATCGGCACGGGTCTGGATGAAGAGATGGGCGCCTTCCAGAGACACCTCGCCAACCTGCAACCGGCGGGAGAGCAGGGGCAGCACGGCGACCGAGGCCTGGCCGCGCTCGAAGCGCACCAGATCCTGCTCGGCGAATCCGGCCGGATTGCGCAGCGCTGCCTGCTCGAGGGAGAGCCCCAGACTGGGCCAGAAAGTCCAGCTGATGGGGCCGTCGATGACGAGATCCCGCCCCGTGTTCTTCTTTACCTGCTCCATCAGCAGGGGCTTAAACTGTGCCGGATCAACCAGGGTCACCAGACTTGTTATCGCGATCAACAAGGCTGCCGCCAACCCCAGCACGGCATAGAGGATCTTCTTCATGGCTCACTCGCTCTCCTGCATAGATGGCTCGACTATATCACGGCCCATCCGGCTCTGAGTCGACTTGCCCCCAATCGCTGCCACAGTGCGACAGCTCCTGGGAAAGAGGGCGGCTCACCCCTTGAGATAGTCGGCAAACAACGTCTTGAATTTCTCCAGCTTGGGGCGGATCACCACCTGGCAGTAAGCCTGCTCCCCATGCTTGGCGAAATAATCCTGATGATGCGCCTCGGCAGGGTAGAAGCCGTCGTAACCGGTCAGCTCGGTCACCAGAGGGGCGGAGAATACCTTGGCCTCATCCAGCGCCTGGATCATGGCGCTCGCAATCCTCACCTGCTCATCATCATGGGCGAAGATCACGGAGCGGTACTGGGGACCCACGTCATGTCCCTGGCGATGAAGGCTGGTGGGATCATGGCTGGCGAAGAAGGCCTCCAGCAGGGTCGCAAAGTCGATGATGGCGGGATCGTATTCAATCTGCACCACCTCCGCATGACCGGTCTGACCGGTACAGACTCGCCGGTAGTCGGCATCGTCGGCACGCCCTCCCGCATAGCCCGGGCTGACCCGGCTCACCCCTTTCAGGCAGCTGAATACCGCCTCGACACACCAGAAACAGCCGCCCCCCAGGGTGGCCAGGGCCATCTGAGGTTGTGGCTGCGAGCCCTCCTCTCTCGCCTCGAAGGTGAGGGAGACAGAATTGACGCAATGGCGCAGATTCTTCTCGGTCAGGTATTCCCCCTCGAACACATGGCCAAGGTGCCCCTCGCAGCGGGCGCAGACGATCTCGACCCTGCGGCCATCGGCATCCGGGACCCGCTTCACCGCCCCCGGCAGCTCGTCATCAAACGCCGGCCAGCCGCAGTGGGCATTGAACTTGTGCTCAGAAGCATAAAGGGGGGCACCGCACTTCTTGCACAGGTAGCGCCCGGGGGCATCATGGCGGTAATACTCGCCACTGAAAGGACGCTCTGTCCCCTTCTGCTCGATCACGTATTTTTCAAACTCGGTCAGGGTAGCCATGGCGAACCTCCTCATTGCGATGATTAACAGACCGGACAGTTCCTGCTCCCATTTCATGCTCCCGAGCCGCCAGGTGCAAGCCTGGTGTGACTCGGGGCAGAGCGTTTCGCTAACGCCAAACAAACAAAAAAGCCTTCCCGTAGGGGGAAGGCCTTTCACATCAGCGAGGTAGCACACCAATTGTAGTGGTCAACTAAATC
>NZ_CDBT01000015.1:119262-151136 GCF_000819765.1 Aeromonas bivalvium | reverse complement strand
CCTGCCCCTGGCCGACAAGGAGAGGGTCTGGCTGCTGCTGCGCCACGGCCAGCGGGAGCAGGCCTTCGCCGCCAAGGTACAGCGGGTATTCGGCCGCAAGCTGGGGCTGGAGCTGGAGCCCATGGAGCAGGCCCAGCACATCGCCTTCATCCAGTGCACCTTCGCCCGGGCCGACACCTGGTCCCTGTGGCAGCAACGCCTCGGCAAGGATCGCCCGCTCCACAGTCTGCTCGACATCACGCTGCTCGGCTGGGGAGCCTACTGGCGCCTGGCGCGCACCTCACCCATCGGCTTTGTTTGTATCCTGCTTGAGAAGCTGGCTCGCTGGCTGCTCTCTTTCGTTCCTCGTCGCGTCTCGCCGGATTTCCGGTCCGGGGCTCCGACCACACAGACAGTGAAAGGATGATGAAACCACAACGCTACCTTATCCCTCTCCTGCTGATGACGCAGAGTGCGCTGGCCGCCGAAGCCGGCGGCCCCTTGCCGCCGGTGCCCGCACCGGTGCGCAGTCAGGACCTGAGTTTCGAACAGATGTCCTCCTCTCCGGGCACCCTCTCCCTGCGTGGCAATGCCCCTGACGGTCAGGCGGACTTCACGGTGCGGCGGGACGAGGTGGTCACCCGGGCCAGCCTGGATCTCGACTTCACCCCGTCCCCCTCCTTGCTGCCGCTGCTCTCCCAGATCAAGGTCTACCTCAATGACGAGCTGATGGGGGTCACCGCCCTCACCAAGGAGCAGATGGGGGAGCGTACCCATGCCCGCATCGAGCTGGATCCCCGCTACGCCAAGGACTTCAACCGGATCAAGGTGAGCTTCGTCGGCCACTACCAGAAGGTGTGCGAGAACCCGGCGAGCGATACCCTGTGGCTCAACGTCAACCGGGACAGCAAGCTGAGCCTGCAACTGCAGACCCTGCCGGTGCGCAACGAGCTCTCCTTCTTCCCCATGCCGTTTCTCGACGTGCGGGACAATGGCAAGCTGATCCTGCCCATGGTGTTCAGCGGCACAGTTCCGCTCCTGCAACAGCAGGCGGCGGCCGTGCTGGCCTCCTGGTTCGGTACCAAGGCCCAGTGGCGGGGTCAGCACTTCCCGGTGCTCATCAACCAGCTGCCGGATCGCAACGGGGTGATCTTCGCCACCAATGACGCCCGTCCCGACTTCCTGGTCGACTACCCCAAGGTGAAGGGGCCCACCATCGACATGATCAGCTCCCCCGACAACCCCTATGTGAAGCTGCTGCTGATCCTGGGACGGGATCAGCAGGATCTGCTGACCGCGGCCAAGGGGCTGGCTCAGGGGGAGGTGCTGCTGCGCGGCCAGAGCGTGCTGGTGGACGAGGTGAAACCCCTGGCCCCGCGCCAGCCTTATGATGCCCCCAACTGGGTGCGGCTCGATCGCAAGATGCGGTTCGACGAGCTGACGGACTATCCGGGCCAGTTGCAGGCGACGGGCAGCCGGCTCTGGCCCATGAGCCTGACGCTGCGGCTGCCGCCGGATCTCTATCTGCTGGGCGCCAACGGCATCAAGGCGGATCTCAAGTACCACAACACGGCACCGATCCAGCGGGATGGCTCCCGCCTGGACGTGGCGGTCAACGGCCAGTTCATGAAGTCGTTCCCGCTCGAGCCGGGTGAGGCCAAGAGCGAGCAGTTGCTCACCCTGCCGCTCTGGTTCGCCGCCGATGACGACGCCACTGCGCTGCGCATGCCCGGGCTCAAGACTACCCAGTCCAACAGCCTGAGCTTCTCGTTTGAATATGCCAGGGAGATGAAGGGGGGCAATGAGAACGGCCGCTGCGATCTGGTGCTGCCCCCCGCCCATCAGGTGCGCATCGACGAGGGCTCCACCATCGACTTCAGCGGCTATCGCCACTTCATCGAGATGCCGAACCTCAAGGCGTTCGCCTATGCGGGCTTCCCGTTCAGCCGGATGGCGGATCTTGCCGACAGCCAGGTGGTCATGCCCGCCAGGGCGCACCCGGCGCAGATCACCACATTGCTCGATGCGGTGGGAGCCATCGGGGCCGAGACCGGTTATCCGGCCCTCTCCCTGCGAGTCCTGGATGACTGGGAGCAGGCCCGCACCGCCGATCTGGATACCCTGCTCATCGGCACCCTGCCCGAGGAGTTCCAGGGGGATCTGGCGCCAGACGCCCTGCTGCAGGCCACCCGCAGCTGGGTCAACGAGCCGACCCGCCAGCACCAGGGGGATCTGCTGCACAGCATGGCCGATCGCCAGCCCCAGGCCAGGGTCGGCATGACGGGCAACCGCGCCATCGCCGTCATCCTGGGCCTGCAGTCGCCGACTCACGAGCAACGCAGCCTGGTGGCCCTGCTGGCCGACGGTCCGGCCGGGGTCAGGCTGCTCAACGACACCCTGCAAAACGCCACCCTGCGCGGCCAGGTCGCGGGCTCTGTGGCCATCATCCGGGAGTCAGGGGTGAAGAGCCTGGAGATCGGGGAGCGTTATGAGGTGGGCTATCTGCCCTGGTGGGAGCGAGTCTGGCAGCTGTTTGCCGAGTACCCGCTGCGCCTCGCCGGACTGACGCTGCTCTGCATGCTGGTGCTGGGCTGGGGCCTGCGGGTGCTGCTGGCCGGTGCCAGCCGTAGCCGCCTGAAGGAAGATTAAGAGATGACTCAGATGAAAAAAGCCTGTGGTGCCCTGCTGCTCTGGGCCCTGTGTACCCTGCCTGCCCTGGCGGCCTGTGACTGGCCGGCGTGGCAGCATTTTCGCCAGCACTACATCAGCGAGGAGGGGAGGGTCATAGACCCGGCCGACGGTCGGCGGATCACCACCTCCGAGGGCCAGAGTTACGGCCTCTTCTTCGCCCTGGTCAACAACGACAGGGAGACCTTCGCCCGCCTGCTCGACTGGACCGAGCGGCGGCTCGCCCGGGGGGATCTGACCGGCTTCCTGCCATCCTGGCTGTGGGGCCAGAAGGAGGATGGCAGCTGGGGTGTGCTGGATGAGAACAGCGCGTCCGACTCGGATCTCTGGATAGCCTACAGCCTGCTCGAGGCGGGGCGCCTGTGGGACAACCACAGCTACGAGTCCATCGGCACCCTGCTGCTGCGGCGCATCGCCCGGGAAGAGGTCGCCACCGTCCCCGGTCTGGGCCCGGTGCTGCTGCCCGGCGCCCATGGCTATACGGGGGAGGGGCGCTGGACCCTGAACCCGAGCTACCTGCCGCCCCAGCTGCTGGCCCGCTTCGCGGCACAGCAGGGGCCCTGGCGCGAGATGCGCGCACAACTGCCGAGGCTGCTGCAGGAGAGCGCCCCCCGTGGTTTTGCCCCCGACTGGGTGGACTGGCAGGGGGAGAAGGGGTGGCAGGTGACGGCCGACAAGAGGCCCCAGGGCAGCTACGACGCCATCCGCGTCTACCTCTGGCTCGGCATGCTGAACGACGAGGATCCCGCCAAAGGGCCCCTGGTGGCGCACTTCGCCCCC
This sequence comes from Aeromonas bivalvium, assembly GCF_000819765.1. Taxonomy (GTDB): domain Bacteria; phylum Pseudomonadota; class Gammaproteobacteria; order Enterobacterales; family Aeromonadaceae; genus Aeromonas; species Aeromonas bivalvium. Next base: position 147,689 of record NZ_CDBT01000015.1, on the reverse strand, counting down.
ATGCTGGAGAGCACGGCGGCCCTTGGCGCCGTCCCCGAGCGGGTCGACACCCAAAGCGGCCAGACTCAGGGACGGGGACCGGTCGGCTTTGCCGCCGCCCTGCTGCCCCTCTCCCAGGGGCAGCCGATGCTGGCCAGCCTGCGTGAGCAGGTGAAACAGCATGGCGAGCAGGCCGACGCCTATTACGGCAGCGTCCTGACCCTGTTTGGCGCAGGCTGGGATCAGGGCCGCTATCGCTTCGCCGCGGACGGCACCCTGCAGCCAGGCTGGAGCGAGTCATGCCAAGCAGATTGACCCTGGGTTGCCTGCTCGCCTGCCTGATGAGCGGCAACCTGGCGCTGGGGGCCGTGCAGCCGGTGGACTGGCTGCTCGAGCAGGTCAGGATAGGGGAGGCCAGCGGGCGTGAGGATCTCGTCAGCAACAGCCTCTACTCCCTCTCCCTGGTGGAGCCCAATCACCCGGAGCTGCTGGCGGCCCAGGCGCGCCAGGCCCTGCGTCAGGGCAAGATCAGGGAGGCGAAGGCGCTGCTGGCCCGGCTCGGCAAGCTGGCGCCGGACTCCCCGATTTACCGCCAGGGCATGGCCAATCTCGCCCTGAGCGACTCGGCCCAGCGCCAGCAACTGCAACAGGCGCGGCTGCTGACCAATGCCGGCCGGTTGGAGGAGGCCGAGCGCCTCTATCGCTCCCTGTTCGTGGGGGATCTGCCCCCGAATCTCGACGTGGCGGTGGAATATGCCCTGCTGCAGATGCGCATGCCCGCCATGAAGGCGAAGGGCATGGCCTCGCTGGAGAGCCTGAACCGGCAATATCCGGGTGAGCCACGGGTGCGCAGCGGGCTGGCCCGCCACTACCTGGCCGACGGTCGGCGCCTGCAGGCCCTGGGGCTGCTGCGGGAGATGGCGAAGGATGACAACAGCCGCGGGGAGGCAGCGGAGATCTGGCTGGCGGACATCGAGGCCATGTCGGTCGGGCCCCGGAGCATCGACGAATTGAAGCAATACATAGCCCTCTTCGGTACCGAGATGGAGGCCGACAAGGCCGAGGCGCTGCTTGCCACCCAGGAGGCGCAGTGGGCCTCTCCGGCCTATCGCTCCCGACAGCTGGCACTGGCCCGTACCGCCAGCGGCGGGGCCACCATAGCCGAGCTGCAACGGGCCCTCGCCGCCAATCCCGGGGATCCCGACCTCATGGGGGCCCTGGGTCAGGCCTATTCCCGCAACGATCAGCGCGCGCTCGCCATTGCCCAGTTCGAGCGGGTGCTGCGCCATCCCGATGTGACCGACAAGGACAAGTGGGCCAGCCTGCTGGCCACCAACCGCTACTGGCTGCTGGTCAATCAGGGCTCCCAGGCCCTGGAGCAGCAGCAATGGGAGGTGGCGGCGACCCGCTATCGCAGCGCCATCGCCCTGGACGGCAAGGAGCCGGAGGCCTGGCTCGGGTTGGGGGACAGCGAGCGGGGCCGTCATCGCGACGGTGAGGCCGAGCTTGCCTATCAAAAGGCCTTCGCCATGCCGGGAGCCCGTGATCGGGCCCTGGCCCGGCTGTTCGATCTCTACAAGGGGCAGGATCCGGCGCGGGCGCTGGCCTTGCTGGATCAACACGGCACCCCGGCCATGCAGGCCGAGGGCAAGCGGCTCAAGGCCGAGCTGTTGCAGGAGCAGGCCGATCAGCTCGACCAGGCCGGCAAGCTGCCCCAGGCCCTGGCCCAGCGCCAGGAGGCGCTGCGACTGATGCCGGATGATGTCTGGCTGGCCTACCGGGTGGCCACCACCCAGGCCCGACTCGGGGATGTTGCAGGCGGGGAGCGGCTGCTGCGAGGGCGGTTGGCGGCGCAGCCACAGAATGACAGCCTGCGCTACGCCACTGCCCTCTACCTGTCGGGGCAGGATCAGTCGCCTCAGGCCCGCGCCGTGCTGGCCGAGGTGCCGGCCACGCGCTGGTCGGCGGACATGCAGGCGCTGGATCGCCGCCTCGCCCGTGGCGAGCTGCTGGCCAACGCCAGGCAATTGCACCAGCAGGGGGATGAGGCGGGCGCCGAACGCCTGCTGCAGCCGTTGCAGCCCGATGACGAAGTGACCCTGATGCTGGCCGAATGGGCCGCGGAGCGCGGGGACGTCGCCGGGGCCGAGCGCCATTACCGCGCTGTGCTGGCGCACGCCCCCCAGCACCCCGAGGCCAGGCTCGGCATGGCCGAACTGGCGCAGACCAGGGGCAATCCGGCAGAGGCTCGCCACTGGCTGCCGGCCTGGCCGGTCAGCCCCTTGCCCCCGGAGGAGTTCAACTACTACCGCCGGGTGGCAAACCTCTATCAGGCGTTGGGGGAGGGGGAGACGGCGCAGGCCATCTTCGGCGGCTACGAGCCCCTGGTGTCGACGCAGCCCGCCTCCCAGCAGACGGCCCTGTTCTGGCGGGACGCCGCCCGTCAGCGTTTCGCCAACGGCGACGCCGAGGGGGCCCTGGCGCGGGATCGCAAGGGACTGGTGGCGGCGGGCCTGGCCCCCGGGGAGGATCTGGATGGGGGCGCCCTGACCGCGCTCGCCCGCAGCCGCGACGGCGAGGATTGGCTGGCCTCCGGGCTGCGCGGGGATCTGGACAGTCACTATCGGCAGAGCCAGACCACTGTCTCCCTCGACAGTGACTATTGGGGTGACAATGGAACGGGTGGGGTCTCGGATCTGCGGGCCCTGACCCAGATGTTGCAGCTTGACAGCCAGCTGGGGGCGGGACGGGCCTTCGGCCGGCTTGAGTGGGTGCATCTGGATGCCGGTTCTCTGCCGGACGACCCCTATAGGGAGAAATTCGGAACCTGTCATCGTCAGAACTGTTATGGCGATCAGCAGCAGAAGAGCGAGGGGGTCACTATGGCGGCTGGTTGGGCCAACGATCGCTTCGCCTTCGATCTCGGCACTACACCGCTCGGTTTCGAAGTGGTGGACTGGGTCGGCGGGGCCAGCGTCAGTGGGGACTGGCACGACGTCGGCTTTACCCTTACCGCTTCGCGCCGGCCGGTGAGCAGCTCGCTGCTCTCCTATGCGGGCACGGTGGATCCGGGGACCGGCATCCGCTGGGGCGGGGTCAGGGCCAACGGGGTGCGCGTCGATGCCAGCCACGATCTGGGGGGAGCTATCGGCTACTGGGGCAGCCTGCAGCAGCACTTGCTGACCGGCAAGCACGTCGAGGACAACTGGCGTACCCGCCTGATGGGAGGTACTTACTACAAGGTGATAAACGAGGAGCATCGCCGAGCCAGCGTCGGCCTGAGCACCATGTTGTGGCGCTTCGAGCATGACCTGAGCGCCTATACCCTGGGACAGGGGGGTTACTACAGTCCGCAGCGCTACTTCTCGCTGGCACTTCCGGTCAGCTACCGGCAGCGCACCCCGGACTGGTCGTGGGAACTGGGTGGTTCTCTCTCCTGGTCGACCTCCAAGACGGATGACGGGTTGCGCTATCCGCTGCAGGGATTGATCCCCGAGACGCTGCCGGATCGGGATGCCGTAGAGGAGGGGGGCAGCAGCAGCGGATTCGGTTACACCCTGAATGCCGTGGTGGAACACAGGTTGACCGAGCACTGGCGGGTAGGTGGGCGGGTCGATATCCAGCAGGCGGATGATTATGCCCCGAGCCACTTCATGTTCTACCTGCGCTACACCTTCAAACCCTGGCAGGGAGATCTCGACCTGCCACCAAGGCCGCTGACTCCTTATGCGGACTTCGACTGATGAGCGCGTCCGGTGAGATCGGGGGCACTCATCTCAGATAGGCGCGCAGCATCCGTTTCGCCAGATCCACGAGCGACTCGTCATTTGCGAGACGCGGGTACAGGTCACCATACAGACAGGCGATGCAGAGGCACGGCGCGTCATGAAGCGGGGCTCCCTCATCAGGAATGCTTGCCCTCCTCACGGGATGGTTGCTGCCAGATGGCCCCCAGCAGCAAGGAGAGCAAGAGTTCGGGCGGGTTGTCCAGCAAGTGGCCGGATACCAGCAGCAGCTGTCCGTCGGCGCGAAAGCCCAGGCTGGCATGGACCTTCTCTTCCTCGCCGCACACCTGGAGGAGGCCGTAGAGGGAACCCCCCTCGCCGGGCTGGCAGCGCAGCCTCAGCTCCCGCGGCTCCCCCAGCAGGGTGAAGGCACGGCTCATGGGCGGCGTCTCCTCATAATCTGGCCAGCGGAAGAAGTGGTACTGCTCGGCGAGGCTTCCTCCCTGCTGGCAGAACTGGTCAAACAGCTGGCAGATGGCCAGATAGTCCCGATCCAGCCCCCTGGCTCGTTCGTCGATGGATGTCATCCGTTTCTCCCCGTTTCGTCCCTGATCCACACTGGCGCCACTTCGACAATCGGGCCGTTGTCCCGGTATGAACCGGTTCGGTCGGCGAGTCTGTGAGCCCGATCCAGTTTCCGTTATGAAAACGTTATCTTGTTGAAATTGTATGGTTTTTATGCAAAACCGCTCACATTTACCCCTAGAGTCGCTGATTAATATGGACCGGCTCGGCACCGACCGGGCCTGAACGTCTCGACCCTCGGGACTCACACAGCGGGAATAATAAAAACATGGATATGAAGATGACCAAGGTGGCGCTGGTAACGGCCTCACTGCTGACCCTATTGTCCGGCTGCAACGGCAGCGGATCCGACAACAACGACAGTAGCGCCGATCCTGTGGCAAGGTTGCCGCAGATGGATCCACCCAAGGAGCTGCTGGTGGCAGGACCGAATGAGGCGGTTGTCGCCCTGGTGGATACCCAGACGGCGGCGGCGCGCGGGACTACGGGTCCCTTCGCCAGCCACAGCCTGCACCTGTGGAACAACGATGCCTGCAATGCGACCTCGGCGGGCGGCCTCAACACCGGTTGGGATGACGCCAGCAAGACTCCGGCGGCGGCGGACAGCTTCGGCCCGGCCTGGGTGGTGCCGCTTAGCAAGATGGAGGGCTGCATCAACTTTATCGCCCGGGATGGTGCCCTTGGCAACCTGACCGGCGCCGACATGAAGGTGATCTTCAGTGATCACCCGGATCGCACCGTGGCCATCGTCGCGGGCAAGAACGAGATCTTCGGCAGCCGGGCGGAAGCCTTCACCGCCGCCTTCGGCGTGGCGGGGGCCAGTGCCCACCTCATCGATGGCAACACCCTGATCTGGCAAGGGGGCAAGGACAAGCCCCATGTGCGCCTCTACCACACAGAGTCAGGCACCATCACCGCCAACAGCGAGGGTGTATTCGATTTCCCCTACCTCAAGCTGACCCCGACCAGCCTGACCGCAGAGCAGCAGGCCAAATACCCGCACCTCAAGGATGCCGCCGCCTTCGCCCTGCCGGCGGGAAAAGATCTCAAGCCCCTGCTCAAGGGTGAGCTGGTGGCCATCGGGACCGATGCGGACGGCATCCTGCAGGGGGCCACCCTGGTGCAGAGCGCCGGTGCCCTCGATGCCCTTTACAGCGAAGCGGCCACCAAGCTCGCCTACGGCGCCGTGGTGGAGGGGGGCAACGTCACCTTCCGGCTCTGGGCGCCGACCGCCAGATCGGTCAAGCTGGTGCTGTTCGACGAGCAGCACAACTCCCTCGGCGAGCGCGCCATGACACAGGACGAGACCAGCGGCAGCTGGAGCCTGCAGGGGGGCAGCGATCTCGTCGGCAAGTATTATCGCTACGACATCCAGGTCTATCACCCGGTCAGCCGCAAGCTGGAATCCTATCAGGTGACCGACCCTTACTCCCTGAGCCTGGCGATGAACTCCGAGTTCAGCCAGGTGGTGGATCTCGACGATCCGGCCCTCAAGCCGGAAGGCTGGGACAGCCTGAAGGCCCCCCACAGCCAGAAGAACCCCGCCGACATCACCATCTATGAGGCCCACGTCCGGGATCTGACCGGCAACGACGACTCCACCCCGGCCGAGCACCGCGGCAAGTTCCTCGGGCTGACCGACAGCGACAGCGTGCCCGTCACCCACCTCAAATCCCTGGCCAGGAGCGGCGTCAGCCACCTGCACCTGCTGCCCATTTTCGACATCGCCACCGTCAACGAGGATCCGGCCAAGGTGGCCAACATAAGCGATGACTTCAGCAAGCTGTGCGAGGTCAATGCCGAGGTCAAGAACTCCAGGTTTGCCAGCCACTGCGGCGGCGGCCAGACCATCGAAGCCGTGCTGGAAGATCTGCAGATGAGCGACAGCAAGGAGAACCCGGTGGTGCAGGAGCTGTACGGTTATCTGCGCGGGGTGGACTCCTTCAACTGGGGCTATGACCCCTACCACTACACTGCGCCGGAAGGCTCCTACGCCACCAACGCCGAGGGCAGCCAGCGCATCCTGGAGTTCCGCGAAATGGTCAAGGCCATCAAGCAGGACATCGGCATGAACCTGGTGATGGACGTGGTCTACAACCACACCAACGAGGCGGGCCTGGGCCCCAAATCCGTGCTCGACAAGATAGTGCCCTGGTACTACCAGCGCCTCAATCCGGAGACCGGCTCGGTGGAGAACTCCACCTGCTGCTCCAACACGGCGCCGGAACACGCCATGTTTGCCAAGCTGATGGATGACTCCCTGGTCACCTGGGCCCGGGACTACAAGATAGATGCCTTCCGTTTCGACCTCATGGGTCATCACCCGAAAGATCAGATGGTGCAGGCCCTGGCCGCGGTGAAGAAGGTCAATCCGGACATGTACTTCTACGGCGAGGGGTGGAACTTCGGCGAAGTGCAGGATGACAAGCGCTTCGTGCAGGCGACCCAGAAGCACCTGGCCGGCACCGGCATCGGTTCCTTCTCCGACCGGCTGCGTGACGCGGTGCGCGGCGGCAGCCCGTTCGATGGCGGCGATGCCATCCGCAAGACCCAGGGCTTTGGCAACGGCGCCTTCGTGCATGCCAACGAGGTGGACGGTGTCGATCGCGCCACCGCCCTGCATCAGTCCGACCTGGTGCGCCTCGGCATGGCGGGCAACCTCAAGGGGTTCGTGCTGACCGACAAGGACGGCATGCCGAGGGTGGGGGCCGACATCGACTACAACGGTCAGCCCGCCGGCTATGCCCAGGATCCGACCGAGGTGCAGAACTATGTCTCCAAGCATGACAACCAGACCCTGTTCGACATCAACGTCTACAAGGCGCCGCAAGGAGCCGATCTGGTGCGGATGCAGGGGGTATCGCTCGCCACCGCCATGCTGGGGCAGGGGATCCCCTTCACCCATGCCGGGGTCGAGCTGCTGCGCTCCAAGTCCATGGAGCGGGACAGCTACGACTCCGGTGACTGGTATAACCGCGTCGATTACAGCCTGGGCGATAACAACTTCAACAAGGGCTTGCCGCGCAAGGACAAGGATGGCGACAACTACGCGCTGATCGAGCAGGTGCTCGGTCAGCACGCCAAGCCGGGCTCGGCCGAGGTGGCGCAGATGGTGAGCTTCTACCAGGAGCTCTCCGAACTGCGTCAATCCTCCCGCCTGCTGCGTCTTGGCAGCGGCGCCGAGGTGATCAAGCGGGTCGATTTTCGCAACACAGGGCCGGATCAGGTGCCCGGCCTCATCGTGATGAGCGTGGATGACGGGGTGGGCGCCGGTGCGGATCTGGATCCCGCCATCGACGGCCTGGTGGTGATGATCAACGCCACCAATGCTCCCCAGAGCATCGGCGACTTCCGTGACGGCCAGGATCAGCCCATCGATCTCGCCGGCATGGTGCTGAGCGGGAAACATCGCGGGGTCGACAGCATCGCCAGTGGCGCCGCCTACGACAACGGCCAGCTGACGCTGGGAGCCTGGTCTGCCGCCGTCTTCGTCAAACCCCAGAGTGGCGCCCAGGGCGCGGGCCTACCGGTGGGCAAGAAGACGGACCTGAGCACATTGCCTCCCTTCGGTGACACCGCGGTCTATCTGAAAGGCTTCCTCGGGGAGTGGGGCGAAGCGAACCCGATGAGCTTCACCAGCAACTTCATGTACGAGTTCACCACCGAAGTGGCAACCGACAAGCTGGGCTCGACGGAAGTGAAGATCGCCGACGCCAGCTGGGGGCCGGTCAACTACGGCACCTGCAACGCCGCTGACAAGCTGGTGGTGGGCACACCCCTGACCCTGTGCGCCGGTGGCTCGACCGGCAACGTCGGGCTGGCGCTGGACAAGGCGGGCAGCTACAAGTTCGTCTTTACCGCCATGAGCAAGGAGAAGCCGACCTTGAGCGTCAGCTTCACCGCACCCACCCCGTAAGGGGCCCATGGCGTTCCCGGCTGGCTCGACAGCCTTCGCCTCGCCAGGGGCGGGATGACACAGACAGAGCAAGCAAAGCGCGACTGCCGACCGGCAGCCGCGCTTTTTCTTTTACGGGAAGGGGCTGAGAGGAAAAAGAAAAGCCGCCCCGATGGGGGGCGGCGTTTGGTCAGGCAGTCATCGGATGGCTTATCGCTTTCGCAGCAGGCGCAGGGCGTTGGCGGTGACCAGGGCGGTGGCGCCAGTGTCGGCCAGCACCGCAATCCACAAGCCCGTGATGCCGAGCAGGCTGGTGACCAGGAAGATGGCCTTCAGTCCCAGTGCCAGCGCTATGTTCTGGTGGATGTTGGCCAGCGCCGCGCGCGACAGCCGGATCATGGCGGCGATCCCGCCGAGCTGGTTGTGGGTCAGGGCGGCGTCGGCTGTCTCCAGCGCCACGTCGGTGCCGCCTCCCATGGCGATGCCGATGCTGGCCCGCTTCATGGCCGGTGCGTCGTTGATGCCATCCCCAATCATGGCCACCTTCTGCTGCTCGGCCAGCTTGGCGATTTCCTCCACCTTGCCCTCAGGCAGCAGGCCGGCGCGCCAGCCCATGCCAAGCTCGGTGGCGATCGCCTCGGCGGCGCGGGGGTTGTCCCCGGTCAGCATGATGCTCTTGAGACCAAGCTCGTTCAGCCCTTGCAGCGCCGCAGCCGCTTCCGGCCGGATCTGGTCGCGCAGCGCCAGCAGGGCGGCCGGGGCGGCGCCCGGCTGACCGAGCACCACTACCGTCTTGCCCTGTTGCTCCAGGGTGGCGACTTGGGCCTGCACCGCGGCATCCAGAGTGGTGGCCCGGCTCGGCGCCAGCAGCTGCCAGAGGGCGCCGTCGATGCGCCCCTCCACCCCCATGCCGGGCAGGGCGCGCAGATCCCGGGCCGCAGCAAGGGCAAGGCCCTGCTCGTCAGCCGCCGTCACCACGGCGCGGGCCAGGGGGTGGTGGGAGCCCTGCTCGATGGCCGCCGCCAGTGCCAGCAGCTCGGCTTCCGATCGGCCATCGAGGCTCACCAGCTCGGTCAGCTGCGGCTTGCCCAGGGTCAGGGTGCCTGTCTTGTCAAAGGCGAGGGTATCTATATGGGCGAGGCGCTCCAGGGCGGCGCCCCCCTTGATGAGGGCCCCCTGCCGGGTGGCCGCAGCCAGGGCCGAGGTGACCGCCGCCGGGGTGGAGATGACCAGGGCGCAGGGGCAGCCGATGAGCAGCAGCGCCAGACCGCGATAGATCCACTCGTCCCAGCTCTGGCCGAAGGCGAGCGGCGGGACCAGCACCACCAGCAGGGCAACCAGCATCATGGCCGGGGTGTACCAGCGGCTGAAGCGGTCGATGAAACGCTCGATGGGCGCGCGCTGGGTCTCGGCCTCCTCGATGAGGTGCAGGATGCGGTCGATGGCGTTGTTGCCGGGCTCGGACACCACCTCGAGGCGCAGCACCCGATCCGCCGCCAGACTGCCGGCGGGCACCTTGTCACCCTGGCGGCGCTCCACCGGGATGGACTCGCCGGTCAGGGCACTCTCGTCAAAGGCGCCGAGGGGGTCGAGCAGGCGGGCATCGGCCGGCAGACGGGCGCCCGGGGCGATTTCGATGATGTCGCCAGGGCGCAGCATCTCGGCGGCCACCTCTTCCCGCACCTCGCCCTCGGCTGTGGTGCGGATGCGCAGCGCCTGGTCGGGTACCAGGGCCATCAGGGCGGTGACTCCGGCCCGGGCGCGGCCGGCGGCGTAGGCCTCCAGGTGTTCCCCCAGCATGAAGAGCAGCAGCACCATGGCCGCCTCGGCTGTCTCCCCGAGAAAGAGGGCGCCGAGCGCCGCCACCGTCATCAGGGTCTCGATGGCGAAGGGGGAGCCGCTTCTGGTCAATGCCCACGCCTTGCGGGCGACGGGCCACAGGCCCCACAGCGTCGCCAGGGTAAAGAGCGGCTGACCGATCTGGCTCGGCAGCAGGGCCGCCACCCCCATCAGGGCGGCCAAGGAGAGGGGCTGCCAATACTTGCCAAGGAGCGTCATCAGGGGGCTGAGCCGTTTGTCATCGCGCTCTGCCGCCTGAGTGTTGCCCTTGAGCTGGAAACCGGCGGCCAGCACGGCGGCGGTGACGGGGTCGGGGGAGAGGCCGGGGGCGAGATCCACCACCAGCTTCTCGGTGGCAAACAGCACGCGAGCCTGGGTGACACCCTCGACACGGTTGACGGCCGTCTCTATCTTGCGGGCGCAGCTGGGGCAATCCATCCCCAGCACCTGCCAGCTGTGGCGCCGATGGTTCTGCTCGGGGGCAGCCAGCGGCGGTTCGGTTGCGGCGGCCGCGTGGTCGTGATCATGGCCCTGCTCATGGTGGTGCGCAGTGTCGGTGGCGCAATCGCCTCTGGGGGGTTCTTCATCACCCGGGCTGTCTGCGACGCTTTGCCCCTGGTGATCGGGGTGGGTCGGGTTGGCCGAGCAGCTGGCCGCCGCGTTGTCGCAGCAGTGGCTGGTATGGCTGTGCCCGCTCCGGGAGGCGTCTGCCTTGCTGACGGCCTTGATGGGGGCGGCATGGGAATGGCTGCAGCAGGATTTGCTCATGGTGCTTTCCTCTTGAGGGATCCCGCCCCTGCGGGATCCTGGATGACTGAGCCCAGTGTAAACCTTGGTGTTAAGTCCAAGGTCAAGCCCTCTTCTCCCTTCGCTCGACAGGGAGGCGGTGGTCGCTTGCCAGTCCCCTGGAAAAGGAGCCGGGCAAAAAGGGTGGCAAATCCCTGCCATTAGCGGGTGTTTGTCATCCCGTGGCGGGCCTATACTGGGAACCCTGGATCCCACCCTCGATAATCAAGGACCTAACATGAGCAATACCGTCACCCTGCAAGGCAACCCCGTCTCCGTCTCCGGCCACTTCCCCGTTGCCGGCGAGCAGGCCAAGCCCTTCTCCCTGGTTGCTGGCGATCTGTCCGATGCGACCCTGGCGACCTTCGCCGGCAAGCGCAAGATCCTGAACATCTTCCCGAGCGTCGACACCCCGACCTGCGCCACCTCGGTGCGCAAGTTCAACGAGCAGGCCAGCGCCCTGAACAACGCCGTGGTGCTGTGCATCTCCGCCGATCTGCCGTTCGCCCAGGCCCGTTTCTGCGGCGCCGAGGGTCTGGACAAGGTGGTGAACCTCTCCACCCTGCGTGGCGCTTCCTTCCTGCAGGACTACGGCGTGGCCTTCTCCTCCGGCCCGCTGGTGGGCCTGGCTGCCCGTGCCATCGTGGTGCTGGATGAGCACGACAAGGTGCTGCACAGCGAGCTGGTGGCCGAAGTGGCCGACGAGCCGAACTACGCCGCCGCCCTGGCTGCCCTGGCCTGATAGGTCGCCAGCAAGGTCCTTGGCTTGAACGAAGCCAAGTGGCCGAAATAGAAAGGGCCCGCAACCTGGCGGGCCCTTTTTGCATGTATCGGAGAGCGATGCTCGACTAGCTGGTTGCCTGGCTCAGGGCGCGATCCAGACTCTGCGAGAAAGCATCATCCGGGTCATCCTCGATCACCAGCAACCCAAGCTGTTTTGCCTGCGCGACCGAGAGCTGGCCAGACAGCAGTGCCTGGATGCCCGCCTCGCTGGTCAACATTATCCTGTCCTGCCTGGCGGGCCCCTCGGTGTGGGTCTGCAGCAGCAGACTCTCCTTGCCCCGAACCCTGGACCAGAGCCCCGAATCCACCAACAGGATGGAGACATTGCCCGGTAACTGACCATCCTTGAGCGAGCCTTTCAGCTGGTTGAGCCACTGGTAGCTTCGGCTGAACCCATCTGGACCGGTTATCTTGGGCACAGGGTCGAGCTTCCGATCCGAAATGGCTGCCGCCGTGGCCATGGCGACATCGAGGGAGCCCGGCCAACTCTGCTCGAAGGGGTTGGGGTAGATGGCATCGTAGCCGCAGGCCATGGCCAGGGGGACGGGCCCCGTGGCCATGGCGCAGAGCAGCAGTCTGACGGCGAGTTTGCTCATGGGGTCACTATGTTGAACCAGAAGTTGAACTTGTCCAGCATGCCGACGAACTCGCTGAACTTCTTGCTATCTCCGGTGATCTTGACCTGACCGCTGGCGATCTCCTGCTCCAGTGTGGTCTGTCCAAGCTGGATATCATCCAGCACCTTCTTGGTCAGGGTCACAGTGGTATCCGGCTTGTCGGCATAGCGGGTGGTGTGGTTCAGCACCGCATTCTCGATATTCAGCGAGTGTTTCTCGTTGATATCCGTGAAGTCGATGTTGATGGTCATCTTCTTGCCCGCGGCCTTCTCCGGGTTCAGGCGCACCGCCAGATAGTCGAACAGCATGCTGGGCGGCATGGCGCGAATGGTATCGGGTGATGCCGTGTTGGTACCACCTGCATTGGGTACGCCATTGCGCAGTTCATAGGCGCCCTGCAGGTAGACGGAACGCCAGGGGCCGGACTCGGCCTGATAGCCCAGCTGCTCCAGGGTATCGGCCAGCAGCAGCTTGCCTTCCTTGTTGTCGGGGTTGGCAAACACCAGATGCTTGAGCACCTCGGCGACCCAGCGATATTCCCCCTTGTCGAAGGAGACCTTGGCCTTCTTCAACACCTCGGCTTCGCCCCCCATGAACTCTATGTATTTGGGGCCCACCATTTCCGGCGGCAAGTTGTCCAGATCGGACGGATTGCCCGAATACCAGCCCATGTAGCGCTGATAGATGGCGCGGCTGTTGTGGCGCAAGGTGCCGTAGTAGCCCCGGTTCGGCCAGAAGTTGTCGAGCTCAGGGGGCAGCTTGATCTGCTCCGAGATCTCCTCGCCCGTGTAGCCCATGTTCATCAGGCGTACCGACTGATCGTGGATGTACTTGTAGAGGTCACGCTGCTTCTTGAAGTAATCGACTATGTTGGCGTTGTCCCAGCGCGGCCAGTGGTGGCTCTGGAACTTGACCTCGACCTGGTCGCCCCAGGTTTCGATGGTTTCATTCAGATAGGTTGACCACTTCAAGGCATCCCGCACCTGGGCACCGCGCAGGGTCAGGATGTTGTGCATGGTGTTGGTGGTGTTCTCCGCCATCCACAGCGCCTTGTGTTGTGGGAACCAGGTGTTCATCTCGGCGGGCGCTTCTGTGCCAGGAGTCATCTGGAAGACCATTTTGACGCCGTCGATGTCGAGCGCTTCCCCCGTCTTGGTGATCAGCTTGGTGGGCACGATCAAGGAGGGCAGACCGGTGGAGGTGGTCATGCCCAGACCGCCGTTGACACCGCCCTGGGCATTGCGGGGCAGCAGGGCGCCATACATGTAGACGGCGCGGCGCCCCATGGCATTGCCTGCGATCACGTTCTCGGAGACGGCATGTTCGGTGAAGCCTTCCGGGGCGATGATCTGCGCCTGCTCGCGTTCCTCCGGCGTGCTGAACAGGCCGGCGGCGCCACCGTAGTGGTCAACGTGACTGTGGCTGTAGATCACGGCCACCACAGGGCGTTTGCCCTCTTTCTCGTTGATGAAGGCCAGGGCTGCCTTGGCGGTGTCTGGCGAAATGAGCGGATCAAAGACGATCCAGCCTTTGTTGCCCTTGATGAAGGTGATGTTGGAGAGATCGAAACCACGGATCTGATAGATGTCGTCGGTGACCTTGAACAGGCCGTACTGCATGGAGAGCTGGGCGTTGCGCTACAGGCTGGGGTTGACGGTATCCGGGGCCGCCTTGTCCAGGCCTATGTAGGCCTTGTACTGCTCCAGATCCCAGACGACGTTGCCCTTGTCATCCTTGATGGTCAGGGTCTCTGGCTTGGCGATAAAGCCTCGCTCCGCGTCGGCAAAATCCTGCTTGTCGTTGAACGGCAGACTGGCCTTGATGGCCTCGTTCGCCTTGATGGTGCTCGCGGTGGCCGGTTTGGCATCGACCAGGGCGAAGGCCGTGCCCGGGGGCAGGCACAAGGCCGCAATCATCAGGGTTAGCAGGCGTTTGGTTGGGGCTTTTGCAGTTGTCATCGATCTGACTCCTTGAGTGGAACAACCTGTTCACTCTAATGCAACTTTATGAGCGTTTCATGTTTTTGCTGGTTTCGAATGAAATCTTGTTCAGGATGAGTCAAGGAGGCAGGTAATTTTTACTTATGGGGTCAGTCTGGCTAGACTTCGCCTCCCACTTCTTTCCTGCCGCGTAGCCCCATGACCTTTGACGAACTCCACCTCGATCCCGCCCTGCTGGCCGCCTTGCCTGCCGGGCTGCACACCCCGACCCGCATCCAGCAACTCGCCATTCCGGCGGCATTGGCGCGCCAGGATCTGCTGGCCCTGGCCCGGACCGGCAGCGGCAAGACACTGGCATTCGGCCTGCCACTGCTGCAGGGGCTGGACGCGGCGTCCGACCGGGTGCAGGGGTTGGTGCTGGTGCCAACCCGGGAGCTGGCGAGCCAGGTGAGTGCGGCGCTGCAAGGGGGCGCCGAGGCGCTGGGGCTGCGTGTCCTGACCCTGTGCGGCGGGGTGACTCAAGAGCAGCAACAGGCCGAGCTGGCCCTGGGGCCCCAACTGCTGGTGGCGACCCCGGGGCGACTGCGGGACTTGCTGGCCCAGCGGCTGCTGGGACTGAGCCACCTGCGCACCCTTGTGCTGGATGAGGCGGATCGCCTGCTGGAGATGGGCTTCTGGCCCGATATCCAGTGGCTGATGAATGCCATGCCGACCGAGCGGCAGACCCTGCTGTTCTCCGCCACCCTGCCCCCCGAACTCGAGACCTTGGCCACCGGCCTGTTGAACGCGCCGGTGCAGGTGGAGGCGGATCCTCGCAACAGCGTGGCCGACGACATCGAGGAGCGGCTCCATCTGGTCAACAAGAGCAGCAAGGTGCCTGCGCTCATCAGCCTGCTCAAGGGGCAGGCCTGGTCCCAGGTGCTGGTGTTTATCAGCGCCAGGGACGATGCGGACGCCGTGGCCAGAAAGCTTGCCAAGGCGGGCATAGCAGTGGCCGCCCTGCACGGCGAGAAGGATCAAGGGGCGCGGGAGCAGGCGCTTGCCGATTTCAAGGGGGGCAAGGTGCGGGTGCTGGTGGCCACGGATCTGATGGCGCGGGGCATCCACGTGGAGGCGCTGCCTGTGGTGATCAACCTGGACTTGCCTGCCAATGCCCCCGTCTATGTGCACCGCATCGGCCGCACCGCCCGCGCCGGGCAGCAAGGCCTCGCCCTCTCCCTGGTCTGCCACGGCGAGGCCGAGACACTCGCGGCCATCCGCACCCTGACCGGTCGCGCGCTGCCGCTGGAGGAGCTTGAGGGCTTCCCGGTGACAGACCAGCCTGCGAGCGGGGAGGGCAAGCGGGCGCCGCGGGACAAGCAGGCGAATCGCCGCACCCAGGCCAAGCGTAGCGTCAAGCAGTTCAAGGGCAGGAGCTAGGTCAAGGCCCATTGGCTTGCCCAGCTGGTCACTATCAAATCAGGCTCTCTTCGCTATGCTCCATGGATTTCACCATGGAGGGATGACGAATGACCCGTCTGGTAATGGGCCCCCTGCTGGGCCTCGAGTCAGAGACCGAATACAGCGTCTGTTTTATGGCAGAGGCCGGTTGCAAGAGCGCGGCCGTGAGGATCAACGGCGAAGTCCTGGCCGCCAGCAAGCAGGCGGACACCCCGAAAGGGGGCTTCTGGCGGCTCGTCTGGCAGGCCAGTCCCAAGAGCAAGGCCGGCACCCCCGTCGACTACGAGATCCTGCTGGATCAGAAACCGGCGTACGATCTGGCGGGACACGATAAATGGCAGTTCTATCTGCCGGGCAAGAAGGAGCATGTGCGAATAGGCTACGCCTCCTGCAACGGCTTCTCCGATTTCAAGCTGCTCACCTCCACCCCGGCTCCCTACGCCATGTGGGACAAGCTGGCCGCGCAGCACAAGGCGCACCCCTTCTCCCTGCTGCTGATGGGGGGCGATCAGGTCTATGCCGACTCCCTCTGGACGAGCGTGCCGACCCTCAAGGCCTGGAACGAGCTGGATCGGGAGGAGAAGGTCAGGCGCAAGGCGACGCGGACCATGGTGGAGCAGCTCGACCGCTTCTATTGCGAGCTCTACTGCAAGCAGTGGGGACGCCTCGAGGTCGCCTTCATGCTGGCCCGGGTGCCGAGCGCCATGATGTGGGACGATCACGACATCTTCGACGGCTGGGGCAGCTACCCGGAGGATCTGCAGCGCTGCGAGGTCTATCAGGCCATCTATGCCGCCGCTGCCAAGTACTTCCGGCTGTTCCAGCTGCGCGGCGATGCCAACGGGACTCTGCTGGACAAGGCTCTGAATCATCACTCCTGGCGGCTCGGCTTTCGGGGCTACCAGATCCTGGCGCTCGACAACCGGGCCAACCGCACCCTGAACCAGGTGATGAGCCAGTCCCAGTGGGATCAGATCAACGGGGCCCTGGCGGCCTGTGACACGGGTCACCTGCTGGTGATGGCAGGGGTACCCGTGGTCTATCGCGACTTCTCCTTCACCGAGGCGGCGCTGGATGCCACCCCCTGGGAGGAAGAGCTGACCGACGATCTCAAGGATCACTGGCGCGCCAAGTCCCATCAGGGGGAGCGGGCCCGCCTCATCATGCGGCTGCTGGACAACGCCAGGCTGAGGCGCCGGCAGGGTCAGCACAGCAAGACCCTGATCCTCTCCGGCGACGTGCACGTGGGCTGCCTTGGCGTCATCCAGGACAAGCGGGAGGGGGTGGTCAATGTGCACCAGCTGGTTTCCTCCGGCATAGTCCACCCTTGCCCCACCCAGTTCCAGTGGATGGGGATCCTCGCCATGACCAACGACGATCCCGAGTACCTCGACGAGAACCGGCTGATCCGCGCCGAGTTGCTCAAGCCGTTCGGCGCCCCCCTCTACCTGCGCACCCGCAACTTCGCCACCCTGCTGATGGGCAGTGACGACAAGCTGTGGGCGAACTGGCATTGCGAGAACGGGCTGGCGGCGAGCTACCCGCTGGCCTGACGGCCTGATCAACGTTAAGGGCCCATGCGGGCCCTTTTTTATGGCGCAGGTGTCATGGCACTGATGCGGCGGCTGGCGCGCCCCGCAAGCCTCAGTCGTGGAACTGGTTGATCAGGCGGGAGAGGTTGTGCAGCCGCTCCACCAGCAGGGTGATGCCATCCAGGGCCTGACGGCTGTTGTCTGCGGTGTGGCTCGCCAGCTGGTGGATCTGCTGGATCCCCTGATCCAGCCTGCCGGTCACATCCACCTGCTGGCTGACGGCCTGGGCAATCTCGTCGCTGGTATGGGTCACCCGGGTCAGCATGAGATTGATCTGGTTGAGTACCTCGGCCGTGGTGCCCACATGCCGTTGGCAGCGCTCCGAGGTCTGGGCCCCCTGACTCATGCCGTGGGCGAGTTGCCGTGTGCTCTGCTGCAGCGCCCCTATCATGTCGCTGATCTCGCCGGTGGCGCTGCGGGTCTTCTGGGCCAGGGCCCGGATCTCGTCGGCCACCACCGCAAAGCCGCGCCCCTGTTCGCCGGCCCGGGCCGCCTCGATGGCCGCGTTGAGGGAGAGCAGGTTGGTCTGATCCGCAATCTGGCCTATCACCTCCAGGATCCCGCTGATCTTCTGGCTGTCGTCTGTCAGGCGGGCCAGCCTCTGGTGGTTGTCATCAAGTTCCTGATGGAGCTGGTCTACCGATGACTGGGTGATGGCCAGGGTCTGCAACCCCTCGGTAGAGACCTGCTGCACCTCGCTCACCAGCGCACTGGCTTCATGGGCGCTGCTGGCCACGTCACGAATGGCGCCATTGAGCTCTGTGATGGCCGCGGCCAGTCGCTGACTTTGATCCCGCTGCTGTTGCAGGTGGGTGTCTATGGCCTGGATATGCCCCCTGTCGTCCTCCGCCGCCTGCAGGATCTGCTGGTTGGTGTCGGCGCTGCGGCCCACCACGGCCCGCAGCTCGGCCTTCTTCATGCGCAGCAAGAGTTCGATGGCCGCCAGGCTGTCCCGCCGCCTGCCATAGAGCAGCTGGCTAAGGGGCGTGCCCTGCTGCTCCCCCGCCATGGCCAGCAAGCGGGCAAGCCGCCGTTGCAGCTGCCAGCCATGGCCCATCTGGGCCAGCAAACAGAGCAGGGGGGCCCAGCTCCAGCCTGGCTCACCCGTGGCCAGGCTGGCGGCGACGCCGGCCAGGGCGGTGGCGGACAGCAGCAGGGTGAGATGGCCAGGCTCCAGGTTCAGCCGGGTCAGCCAGGGCAGCGCCTTGCCGTCACGGATGCGGCCATAGAGCCGCTCTGCCCAGGCGATGTCATGATCCTGCGGCCGGGTGCGGACCGACTGGTATTCGATGATCTGCCGCTGCTCGTTGAGGATCGGCGTGACATAGGCGTTGACCCAGTAGAAGTGGCCGCTCTTGGCGCGGTTCTTGACCAGCCCCATCCAGCTCTTGCCCTGGCGCAGTCGCTGCCACATGTCGGCGAAGGCCGCCCTGGGCATGTCTGGGTGGCGCACCAGATTGTGGGGCTCCCCTTCCATTTCTGCGGCGCTGTAGCCGGCGACGTCACAGAAGTGCTGGTTGGCATAGGTGATGTGACTGGCGGGATCCGTGGTCGAGATCAGTGATAGGTGGTCGGGGAAACGAATTTCCTCCTCCCGTCGGGTTGTCATCATGTGTGCATCCTGAATGAGCCATGTAACTGATAATTAGATTTTTATTGTGGTGATTGTGACTGGTTCATTCTATGGGGCCGAGATGACACCATCTTGGCTTGGGTCAATAAATCATCACTCTGGCGCCAGGGAGATGATTGGGGCGGTGCGGACGGGCAGGATGGAAGCTCGAGCATGGCGCCCCGGGCGGGGCGCCGGTGATCAGCGGCTGGCCAGGGGGTAGGTAAACAGGGCCAGGTGGGCGAAGTTGAACAGGAAGTGGAGGAGGATGGCGACAGCGAGGCGGCCGCTCAGCTGGAACGCCAGGCCGTAGCAAGCCCCCGCCAGGGCGGCGAACAGCATCAGCAGCGGGCCACCGGCCAGGTGCGCGGCGCCGAACAGCAGGCTGGCGGCCAGCACGCCAAGCCAGACCCGGCTGCGTGCGGCTATCCCCTGCTGGATCAGGCCGCGAAACAGCGCCTCTTCCGCCACGCAGGTGAACAGCAGGTTGTTCAGGGCAAACAGCCACCACCAGTGGGGCAGTCCCGCTTCGAGCCTGAGGGCCCCCAGCTGCCAGGCGGTGATCAGCAGAGCGGCCAGTGGCAGACTCAGCAGGACCAGGGGGCGCCAACGCACCGGGCCGCCTGGGCCGAGCAGGCCGGGCAAGGCCAGCAGCAGGGCGAAGAAGATCAGCGGCTTGTCCAGATTGAGGTAGAGGGTGAAGGGCACGCTGGCGGGGCCGGCCAGTACCCGATCCAGCACCTTGAGATTGGCAAAGCCCGGCACCAGATGCAGCATCAGGGCCAGTGCCCAGGCCAGGACCAGCGCCAGTGCGACGCCGCGCCAGGGGGAGGACAGGGCGGGGGTGCGCCAGGCCAGCACCAGGCCCGCCAGGGTAAACAGCAGGGCGGGAGGCGTGATGCGTTCCAGCCAGAAGGCCAGCAGCAGGGATACCCCCAGCAGCATGAGGCCGGGCAGGCGCTGGCGGGCGAGGCAGAGCAGCACGGCCAGCCCCAGGGCGCCCCAGATGAGAGTGTCAGGTAGTGGCAGCATTGAGTCTCCTTGTGCGAGGGGCGCACCTTAACGATCCCTGGCCTCCCGCACAAGGCGGGAGAGACTGGTCGGATCCCTTCCCGCTTCTGCTTTGCGTTCGCGCCGGGCAATAAAAAAGCCGGAGCTGAGGCTCCGGCTTTGGGATCTGGCCAGGTTCGCGAGAAACCCGGCGACGCTGGCTGGTTGCCGGCGCGCCCAGGGGCTTATCGGCCTGATTCGGCGATGACGCGGGCGATGATATCGGCGCGCTTGCTGGCTTCCAGTTCGCCCAGGGCAATGAGGCCGGCCTTGAAGATGACGTTCTTCGGCAGGCTGACATCGTCCAGGGTGGTGATGGCTTCGACGTGCAGGCCGTTGAGCCGGCTGGCATCGCGCGGGCTCAGGTTTACCTGGGTGTTCATCACCTGCTTGCCTTTCTTCTTGGCAGGCACGGCGGCTTTCTGGCTGGATTCCTGTTCTTCGTCTTCCGGCAGTTCGTCATCAAAATCGTAAATGGACATGGTCAATCCTGTTGGTTGCAATGGGCGCTTGGCCCGAAATGTGTCAGCCCATATCCTCGTTGCGGATAAAGGCACGCCAGGAGGTCAGTACCTGGGCAAAGTCTTCCAGCCCGCACATGGCCAGCTGTTCATCATCGTAGTAGGCGAGATCGTCGAGATCCTCGTCCTGCTCGATATTGAGGACATTGGCCTTCACTTCGGCCTCCTCCTGGGTCAGCAGCAGCGAATAGTCGCCCCCCAGCAGCTTGTACTCCGCCAGGCTGCGACAAGACAGCTGGTCGATGACAGCGAACAGCGCGTCGAGCTTCTCCTCGTCCTTGCCCACCTCGTCGATCAGCCACTGGCCGATGGCCTCATGGCCCATGGAGAAGCGGGCGCGATAGCCACCGAAGGGATCGCGGCGAAATTCATAATCCATAGAGGTGTTCTCGCGGCTGGATGCCCGCTCGACAGGAGCGAGCACTCCAGGGGACGGCGCGGATACCGATTCCGGCGTCACTTGGAGTAAAGTGGCCTATTCTAGCGATCCCCTCCTCGCTTGTCTTGATGATGTGACGTTCAGGGTGCCGAGGCGAACAGGGGAGCGCGTCACAGGAGTCCAATGTGCAACTCAATGAACAGCTCGCCCGGCAGATAGTGAGCCGGGCGATGAAGATACTGTCGTTCTCGGTCAACGTCATGGACGAACGGGGGCTTATCATCGCCTCCGGCAATCCGGAGCGGCTGCACCAGCGCCACGAGGGGGCCGTGCTGGCCCTGACCGAGAACCGGGTGGTGGAAATAAGCGACGCCACCGCCCAGCAGCTCAAGGGGGTGAGGCCCGGCATCAATCTGCCCATCGCCTATCAGGGGGAGCTGCTCGGGGTCATCGGCATCTCTGGGGATCCGGACATAGTGCGCGCTTACGCCGAGCTGGTGAGGATGACGGCCGAGCTTATCCTGGAGCAGGCGGCGCTCACCGAGCAGCTGCAATGGGACAAGCGCCACAAGGAGGAGCTGGTGCTGCAGCTCATCCGCGGCGAGGGACGGGTGGATCAGCTGCAACAGGCGGCCCGTTTCCTCGGTCTGGATCTCGCCCAGCCCAGGGTGGTGGCCGTGCTGGCGCTGGAGGAGGCCGAGCCCGCCCAGATGAGGGAACTGGTGGAGTTGCTGGAGTACCCGCAGCGGGACAACCTGGTGGCCATCAATGGCCTGGACGAGATAGTGGTACTCAAACCGGCCCAGCTGGAGCAGGGAGTCTGGCAATCGTCCCAGGAGCGCAGCCGCATCCGGCAGTTGCTCTCCCGTATTCCCCATTTCAAGGTGCGCATCGGGGTGGGGGACTACTTCGCAGGCACAGGCGGTCTGGCCCGCTCCTATCAGACGGCGCGGGATACCCTGCGCCTTGGCATGCGCCAGGCGCCGCGCAAGCAGGTCTACTTCTTCGAGGATTACCGTCTGCCTGTGCTGCTCGGCAGCCTGGCGGACTCCTGGCAGGCGGATCAGCTGCGGGCTCCGCTGCAAAAGCTGGCCCAGGCGGACCGCAAGGGGGTGTTGCAAAAGACGCTGCGCCACTATTTCTTGCAGGATTGTGATCTGCATCCCTGTGCTGAAACGCTGTTCATCCACCCTAATACCCTGCGCTATCGGCTGAGCCGGATAGAGCAGATAACCGGTTTGCATTTCAACAAGTTAGACGACAAGTTCCTGCTCTATCTCGGGCTCAATCTCGGCGATTGAATTGTCACTTATGACAAAAAGGCATCATTCTCCTGACTGCTTTTTGGCATTTTTTACAAAGCTTTCCCGCGCCGGATCCCGATAATGGCGAGCATCTTCACAGCTCAAGGTGCTCGTCATGATCCCGGTTACCGCCCTTGGTGCCCTCGCGGCACTCTCCATCGCCATCTTCCTCATCCTGAAGAAGGTGCCGCCCGCCTACGGCATGATAGTCGGCGCCCTGGCTGGTGGCCTGATTGGTGGCGCCGACCTGACCCAGACCGTCGCCCTGATGATCGGCGGCGCCCAGGGGATCACCACGGCGGTGATGCGGATCCTGGCGGCGGGCGTGCTGGCCGGCGTGCTCATCGAATCGGGGGCCGCCACCACGATCGCCGAGACCATCGTCAAGAAACTGGGCGAGACCCGGGCCCTGCTGGCTCTGGCCCTGGCCACCCTGATCCTGACCGCGGTCGGCGTCTTCGTGGACGTGGCCGTCATCACGGTCGCCCCCATCGCGCTGGCCATCGCCCGCCGTGCCGATCTCTCCAAGCCGGCCATACTGCTGGCCATGATAGGGGGCGGCAAGGCGGGCAACGTCATGTCCCCCAACCCCAACGCCATCGCGGCGGCTGACGCCTTCCATCTGCCCCTCACCTCCGTGATGGCGGCCGGCATCATTCCGGGTCTGTTCGGTCTGGTGATGGCCTACTGGCTGGCCAAGCGTCTGAACAACAAAGGCAGCAAGGTGGCCGCCGACGAGGTGGTGAGTTTCGAGGGCACCAAACTGCCGGGCTTTGCCGCCGCCATCAGTGCGCCTCTGGTGGCCATCCTGCTGCTGGCCCTGCGTCCCGTCGCCGGCATAGTGGTGGATCCGCTCATTGCGCTGCCCCTCGGCGGCCTGGTGGGGGCTCTCATGATGGGCAAGTTTCGCAAGGTGAACCAGTTTGCGGTTTCGGGCCTGGCCCGCATGGCGCCGGTGGCCATCATGCTGCTGGGTACGGGGACTCTGGCGGGCATCATCGCCAACTCAGGTCTGAAGGATGTGCTGATCAGCGGTCTGACCGCCTCCGGCCTGCCCTCCTACCTGCTGGCCCCCATCTCCGGCGCCCTGATGTCGCTGGCGACCGCCTCGACCACCGCCGGTACCGTGGTGGCCTCCAACGTGTTCAGCGCCACTCTGATTGAACTTGGGGTGAGCGGTCTGGCGGGGGCCGCCATGATCCACGCCGGCGCCACCGTGTTCGACCACATGCCCCACGGCTCCTTCTTCCATGCCACCGGCGGCAGCGTCCACATGGGTGTGGGCGAGCGGCTCAAGCTCATCCCCTACGAAACCGCGGTCGGTCTCACCATTGCCGTTGTCTCCACCCTGATGTTTGGCGTGTTTGGCCTCGCCTAAGGAATTGATATGAAAATTGTTATTGCCCCCGATTCATTCAAGGAGAGCCTGAGCGCCATGGCGGTGGCCGATGCCATCGAGGCCGGTTTCAAGCAGGTGCTGCCGGATGCCACCTATGTCAAATTGCCCATGGCCGATGGCGGCGAAGGCACGGTGCAGTCCCTGGTGGATGCCACCGGTGGCCGCATCCTGCCGGTCGAGGTGACCGCCCCCCTCGGCAACAGGGTGCAGGGCTTCGTCGGTCTGCTGGGGGATGGCAAGCGGGCCGTGATCGAGATGGCGGCGGCCTCCGGCCTGCATCTGGTGGCGCCCGAGCAGCGCAATCCGCGGCTCACCTCGAGCGTCGGCACCGGCGAGCTGATCCTGGCCGCGCTGGAGATGGGGGTGAACCACCTCATCCTCGGCATCGGCGGCAGCGCCACCAATGACGGCGGCGCCGGCATGATCCAGGCCCTCGGCGGCAAGCTCCTGAAAGCGGATGGCAGCCCCATAGCATTGGGCGGCGCCGGTCTCGGTGAGCTTTCCACCATCGACCTGAGCGGGCTGGACTCCCGTCTGGCCGGGCTCACCATAGAGGTGGCCTGCGACGTGGACAATCCGCTGTGCGGCCCGAAAGGGGCGTCCGCCGTGTTCGGTCCCCAGAAAGGCGCCACCCCAGAGATGGTGGCCGAGCTGGATGCCAATCTGGCCCGCTACGCGGACTGCATCGAGCAGGCCCTGGGCCGCCAGGTGAAGGAGATCCCGGGCACGGGGGCTGCCGGTGGCATGGGGGCCGCCCTGGTAGGATTGCTCGGCGCCGAACTCAAACCCGGCATCCAGATCGTCATCGAGGCGCTGAAGCTGGCCGAGGCGGTGGCCGATGCGGATCTGGTGATCACAGGGGAGGGGCGCATCGACAGCCAGACCATCCACGGCAAGACGCCCATCGGGGTGGCCCGCTGCGCCAAGCAATTCGGCAAGCCGGTGATCGGCATCGCCGGTTGCCTCACCGACGACTGCGGCGTGGTGCACGAGCACGGGCTGGATGCGGTGTTCGCCGTGGTCAACCGGGCCATGTCCCTGCCGGAGGCGCTGGCCACCGCCACCACCAATCTGCAGCTCACGGCCCGCAACGTGGCGGCCCTCTACCGACTGGGCCTCTGATCCCGTCGTCACACCCTGTGTGGCGTTTTCCAATACCGGCCTCTGGCCGGTATCTTTTTCTCCTCTGTTCTGCCCCGCGGGCCCAGTGGTTTCTGTAGGCCAGCGGGCCCGTTTGCGTCATAGTGATGCCTGACGACGAGGAGGTGACCATGTTGATGCTGATCCTGGGTGTGCTGCTGTTCACGCTGGTACACCTCTATCCCTGCTTCGCCCGGGCCCATCGCGCCAGGCTCAGGGCGCGGCTGGGGGAGAACCGCTACAAGGGCTGTTTCTCCCTGCTGCTGCTGGTGGCCATCGCCCTCATCATCGCCGGCTGGCGCAGCCTCTATCCCATGCCGCTCTACTTCCTGCCCTCCTGGGGGCCCATGGCCGTCCAGGGCTTGATGCCGCTGGCCCTGATCCTCTTCTTCGCCGGCCAGGGGCCGAACCATTTTCGGCGCTGGTTGCGCCATCCCCAGCTGATTGGGGTGCTGATCTGGAGTGGTACCCATCTGCTGGTCAATGCCGAGGCCCGCTCCCTGGTGCTGTTTGGCGGCCTGGGCGTCTGGGCAATCGTCAGCATCATCTGGATATCGCTTCGTGACTGGGGCCAGGTACCCAGACCCGAGGCGAACTGGCAGGGCACCTTGGTGACGCTGGCCCTGGGGTTGGCGGCATACACCCTGCTCCTCTTCTGGGGCCATGGCTGGCTGACCGGCATTGCGCTTTATTGAGAGTGAACCCGGCGGGCGGGCGTCGAGTATGACGGATAAACCGAAGAGGAGTGCTGGCGATGAAATGGAGTGCCTTGTGGTTGCTGCTGGGGAGCGGGATGGCATCCGCCGCCTGTCCCGATTACTTCAACGTGGAGATGCGGGAGCTCAACAGCACCCAGCGCCACAACCTCTGCCAGCTGACCGAGGGCAAGGTGGTGCTGGTGGTCAATACCGCGTCCTATTGTGGTTACAGCGGCCAGTTCCGGGATCTGGAGCGGCTCTATCAGGATCACAAGGCGGAGGGATTGATGGTGCTGGGCTTTCCCTCCAATGACTTCTGGCAGGAGGCCGATGACGAGAACAAGACCGCCGAGGTGTGTCGCCGGGATTACGGGGTCAGTTTTCCCATGTTCAACCGGGTGGCGGTACGGGGCTCGGATGCGGCGCCCTTGTTCAAGGGATTGGCCGCCGCGGCCGACGGGGATGCTCCCAACTGGAACTTTCACAAGTACCTGGTGGGTCGTGATGGCCAGCTTATCGGCAGCTATGGTGCCAGACAGAGTCCGGTGGCCGACCCCCTGCAGCGGGAGCTCAAGGAGGCACTCGGCCGCTAGCCACCCAAGTGCCAGGCAGGGGCCCCGGGGTTCTATCATGACGTCATGGGCAGGGCGCCAGCCCGCAAGGGGGACGCGGCCCTACCCCTGATCGGGCGGCTCTGGAATAATGGAGGCCCACCCTCCAACCTGGTGACCCCGTGCTGCACCGATTACCGCAGATGTTGATCTTCGATGCCCTGGTTCGCGAGCAGGGCATCTCCGCCGCCGCCAGGCGCCTTGGCGTCTCCAAGTCCCATATCAGCAAGCAGCTGGCCCAGCTCGAGGCCGAGCTGGGGGCCCAGCTGGTGCAGCGCACCACCCGCCGCTTCGCCCTGACCGAGCTGGGTCAGGAGTATGCCCGCCACTGCCGCGCCCTGGTGGCGGTGGCGCTGGAGGCCGAATCCATGGTGGCGGATCGGCGCGGCAAGGTGAGCGGCGTGCTCCACCTTGGGGTGGGCCAGTCCTTCGGCCGACTCCATGTGATCCCGCGGCTCAAGGCGTTCCAGCAGCGCTACCCCGATCTGGAGCTGGAGGTCTCCCTGTTCGACCACAAGACCAACCTGGTGGATGAGGGGCTGGATCTCTGGATCACCACCTATGAAGACAAGCCGGAGGGGCTGATAGGCCAGCGTCTGGCCGACATCGGCTTCGTGCTGGTGGCCTCGCCCGATTATCTGCTCGGCCACGGCACCCCGCTGACCCCCAAGGATCTGATCCACCACAACTGCATCACCTACCAGAGCCGGGAGCGGCGTTACCACGAGTGGCACTTTCGCAAGGGGAAGGAGCGCCAGAGCGTGCAGGTGGCGGGCAACTATCGGGTGGATCTGGCGGAGGCGGTGCGCGATGCCGCCCTGGCCGGGTTGGGGGTGGCCTATATCGCCAACTACCTGCTGGACAAGGAGCTGCAATCGGGCGCCCTGATCCCCCTGCTGCCGGACTGGCGCCCGAGCCAGAAGATGGCGGTGCACGCCGTCTATGCCAGGCGCGAACACCTGGATCCCAAGATCCGTCTGTTCATCGATTTTCTCAAGGAGGGGTTCGGCCAGGAGCCCTATTGGGCGCGGCGGCTCGCCCCCTGGGTCGGGGGCAAATTGTCCGGCGTGGAGGAATAATTGTTTCCATCAAGAAACGCTGGTTTTCGCCTGATCCCAAAATCGAGCCAAATCAGGCAGTTGGCGAAACCCGAGCGGGGCAAACGTTTTTGCTAACAGGGCTGTAACGCAGGCGCACTTGCCGTGCTGGGCAGGGGCGCGCAGAATCCGCGCCCATCGAAAATCCCTGATGGAGTCCCCCATGATCGCCCTGCTCGGCATGCTTTGTATCCTGGCGCTCGCCGCCCTCTGCTCCGATAACCGTCGTCGTGTTCCCTTGAGAACAGTGGGGGGCGCCCTCTGCCTGCAGGTGGTCTTCGCCGCCCTGGTGCTCTGGTTGCCGGCCGGGCAGCGGGTGCTCAACGCCGTCAGCGAGAGCGTGAGCCATGTGATCGGTTACGGCCAGGAGGGGATCGCCTTCCTGTTCGGGGATCTTGCCAAGTTCAAGCTGGGCTTCATCTTTGCGTTCAACGTGCTGCCCGTCATCATCTTCTTCTCCGCCGTCATCGCCATCCTCTACCACATAGGTCTGATGCCGCGGATCATTGCCCTGCTGGGCGGCGGCCTGCAACGGCTGCTGGGAACGGGCCGGGCCGAGAGCCTCTCCGCCACCGCCAACATCTTCGTCGGCATGGTGGAGGCGCCCCTGGTGGTCAAACCCTATCTCGCCAGGATGTCCGACTCCCAGTTCTTCGCTGTGATGAGCTGCGGCCTGGCCTCGGTTGCCGGTGGCACCCTGGTGGGCTACGCCAGCCTGGGGGTGGAGCTGAAATACCTGATCGCCGCGGCCTTCATGTCGGCGCCTGCGGGTCTGGCCATGGCCAAGATCCTGGTGCCCCCGGCCGAGCATGAGCAGGATCACCATCAGGACGTGGAGATCCCCCGTGCCACCAACGTGATCGAGGCTGCGGCCGACGGCGCCATGGCTGGCCTCAATATTGCGGTTGCCGTGGGGGCCACCCTGCTGGCCTTCGTCGGGGTGATCGCCCTGCTCAACGGCCTGCTCGGCTGGGGTGGTGCTCTGTTTGGCTGGGAGCTGAGCTTCCAGATCATCCTGGGCTGGCTGTTTGCCCCCGTCTCCTGGCTCATCGGTGTGCCCTGGGATCAGGCCCAGGCGGCGGGGGCGCTTATCGGCACCAAGGTAGTCATCAACGAGTTCGTCGCCTTCATCGCCCTGGTGCAGGATCAGACCCTGAGCGCCTCGAGCAAGGCCATCGTCACCTTTGCCCTGTGTGGCTTCGCCAATATCTCCTCCATGGCGATCCTGATCGGTGGCCTGGGGGCCATGGTGCCGGAACGCAAGGCATTCATCTCTCGCTACGGCATGCGAGCCATATTGGCAGGGGTGCTCGCCAACCTGATGAGCGCCGCGCTGGCAGGCTTGTTCCTCGCCCTCTGATTGACCCTTGAAGCTAGCACCTTCCGGTCATGGCCCGCCTCGGCGGGCCTTTTTTATGGCCGTCTCCCGGGTATC
>NZ_CDBT01000015.1:48647-118895 GCF_000819765.1 Aeromonas bivalvium | reverse complement strand
CGTCTCCCGGGTATCGACAGGCCGCGCTGAACAGGATGACAGCGTCGTCTCCGGGTCGGGTCTTGATGTGGTGGCCGTCTCCCGGGTATCGGCATGCTGCGCTGAACAGAATGACTCCGGCTTTGGGACAAAGAGCGGGAGAGGGAAGCTGACATAAAAAAAGCGCCTCTGGGGAGGCGCGGGAAAACAGATCGGAAGCGTCACATGGGTATACCTGCATGGTGGTACGCCACCAGGTACGCTCGCATCATGCCAGCGGCTTCCTGAAGCCCTTCTGATAAGCCCCTTCATCCTGTGTTCATTCTCCCTGCTCTTGTCATGGGTACCTGGCCCCGGGCGGACTCGCCTCACTCCAGGGTGATCTTGCCGCGCCCGGACTTGATGTCCCCCTTGCGTTTCTTGGCCTCGACCCGCCTGCGTTGGGAGCCCTTGGTCGGCTTGGTGGGGCGCCGCGTCTTGGGGCGCCATGCCGCCTTGGTCAGGAGTTCCACCAGCCGGTTCATGGCTTCCTTGCGGTTCATGTCCTGGCTGCGGTGGGTCTCGACCCGGATCAGGATGAAGCCGTCGTGGACCCGGCTGTCGCTGAGCTTGTCCAGGCCCTCCTTGTAGAGATCCGGCAGGCTGGGGGAGTGGCGGTAGTCGAAGCGCAGCCAGACGGCGGAGTCCGTCTTGTTGACATGCTGCCCCCCGGCGCCCTGGGCACGCATGGCCTGGAATTGCAGCTCGTGCCAGGGCAGGGCCACGTTGTTTGAGATGACTAGCATGGGGTCACTGAACCAAGTTGGTGCATTTTTTAACCTTGTTTAAGGATGGTGCCTCATTGTGGGGCGCTCTGCTCTCCCTTGGGGAGCCTGGCTGGAGGCTGCGGGAGAGAAAAGAGTTATCTATCTGAAAAATAACACTAAAAATTGTTGGCACAAGAATTGATTGCCCTATATCGACACACCATGGATTGGGAGCAACCAGATGAAACTGATTACAGCGATTATCAAGCCCTTCAAGTTGGACGATGTTCGTGAAGCCATTGCCAACCTCGGGGTCGAGGGGTTGACCGTCTCCGAGGTCAAGGGGTTTGGCCGCCAGAAGGGACACACCGAATTGTACCGTGGCGCCGAGTATCAGGTCGACTTTCTGCCCAAGGTCAAGCTGGAGATAGCCACCATAGCCGACAACGTGGAGAGCGTGATCGAAGCAATCTGCAAGGCCGCCTACACCGGCAAGATAGGTGACGGCAAAATTTTCGTTTACGACCTGCAGCAGGCGGTGCGGATCCGTACCGGTGAAACCGACGCCGAAGCGCTGTAAGCAACCAAGATAGAGAGCTGGTAGGAGAGAATCATGGAAGAGTTAGCCAAGAGTGTCAGTGAGCTGCGGTTTGCGCTGGACACCTTTTATCTGTTGATGTCCGGTGTGCTGGTCATGTGGATGACCGCCGGTTTCGCCATGCTGGAAGCGGGTCTGGTGCGCGCCAAGAACACCACCGAGATCCTGACCAAGAACATTTTGCTGTATACCATCGCCTGCGTCATGTATCTGCTGATCGGCTACAACATCATGTACGTCGACAACGGCGCCGGCGGCTGGCTGCCCAGCTTCGGCACCCTGATCGGCACCCAGGCCGAAGATGCCAGCCACTCGCTCGAGTCTGACTTCTTCTTCCAGGTGGTGTTCGTGGCGACCGCGACCTCCATCGTCTCCGGCGCCGTCGCCGAGCGGATGAAGCTCTGGTCCTTCCTGCTGTTCTGCGTGGTGATGACGGGGGTCATCTACCCGGTCGAGGGTTACTGGACCTGGGGTGGCGGCTTCCTGAAAGAGGCGGGCTTCTCCGACTTCGCCGGCTCCGGCATAGTGCACCTCGCCGGTGCCGCCGCCGCCCTGGCCGCCGTGCTGATCCTGGGTGCGCGCCGTGGCAAATATGGCAAGAACGGAGAGATCTACCCGATCCCCGGCTCCAACCTGCCGCTGGCGACCCTGGGGACCCTGATCCTGTGGATGGGCTGGTTCGGCTTCAACGGTGGCTCCCAGCTGATGCTGTCCGATGCGGCCAACGCCACCGCCATCGGTGCCGTCTTCGTCAACACCAATGCCGCCGCTGCGACCGGCGCCCTCGGCGCCCTGCTGGTGACCAAGCTGACCTGGGGCAAGGCCGACCTGACCATGGTATTGAACGGTGCCCTGGCTGGCCTGGTGGCCATCACGGCCGACCCCGCCTCCCCGAGCCCGCTGTTCGCGAGCCTGATCGGTGTGCTGGCCGGTGTGCTGGTGGTCTATGCCATCGTCTGCTTCGACAAGGTCAAGATCGATGATCCGGTCGGTGCCCTCTCGGTACACGGTGTCTGCGGCTTCTTCGGCCTGATGGTCGTGCCCTTCAGCAACGAGGCGACCACCTTCGGGGCCCAGCTGCTCGGCGCCGCGGTGATCTTCGGTTGGGTCTTCCTTGCCTCCCTGTTGGTGTGGGCCGTGCTGAAGGCCACCCTGGGTGTCCGGGTGAGCGAAGAGGAAGAGATGATGGGTGTGGACATGCACGAATGCGGCGTGGATGCCTACCCCGAATTCGTGACGGTCAAAGCCAGCCACTGATAACGAGGGCTGTCATGCAGGGCCGGATGGGATTCCATCCGGCCCTTTTTATTCATCATGGAATAAATATGTGAGCCAGCGCAGGGGATCGTCTTGCGATGGGGCAAGCTGCTGAGGCAGAATGCAAACGACAATAGTTCTCACTCTATCCATCCAAGGGATTGATTTCATGATGAAGAAGACTCTGTTGGCCATGGCCTTTACCGCCATCTCCACGCCGGCTGCCATGGCCGCACAGCAGGTGAATGTTTACTCGAGCCGTCAGGATGAGCTGATCAAACCCATCATCCAGCAGTTCGAGCAGGAGTCGGGGATCAAGGTCAACGTGGTGTTCGCCAAAGAGGGCCTCAACGAGCGGCTGGAGCGCGAGGGCAAACTCTCCCCGGCCGACCTGATGCTGACCGTCGACATCAGCCGCCTGACCGATCTGGTCGACAAGGGGCTGGTGCAGCCGGTGGACAGCAAGCTGCTGCAGGAAAACATCCCGGCTGCCTACCGTGATCCGGACAATCAGTGGTTCGCCCTGACCACCCGGGTGCGGGCCATCTACTCCAGCAAGGCGCGTCTGGGCAAGCTCGATACCATCAGCTATGAAGATCTGGTCAAGCCTGAATTCAAAGGGAAAATTTGTACACGTAGCGGCAAGCACGAGTACAATGTCGCCCTGGTCTCCTCCATGATCGCCCATCACGGTATGGCGGACGCCAAGACCTGGCTGGAAGGGGTCAAGGCCAACCTGGCGCGCAAGCCCCAGGGCAACGATCGGGATCAGGTCAAGGCGATCAAGGATGGCATCTGCGACATCTCCCTCGGCAACAGCTACTACCTGGGCGCCATGCTGAAAGACCCGGCGCAGAAGTCCTGGGCCGACGCGGTCGAGATCAACTTCCCGAACCAGACCAATCGCGGTGCCCATGTCAACGTGAGCGGCGTGGCCATGACCAAGTACGCCAAGAACAAGGCAGAAGCCCAGAAGCTGATGGAGTTCCTGGCCGGCGACAAGGCGCAGCACATGTACGCGGACGTGAATGCCGAGTACCCGGTCAAGCCCGGTGTCGAGCCGTCCGCCATGGTCAAGTCCTGGGGCGATTTCAAGGTCGATGCCCTGCCGATCAGCGATTATGCCAAGCACCGCAAGGATGCCCTGGCGCTGCTCGACGAAGTCCAGTTCGATCTCTAATCCGATGGGGCCAGGTGCCCCATCCATTTTTGTGGACTCATGAAACGATTTGGTTGGATAGCCAGCGGTTGGGCCTGCGCCCTGCTGCTGGTTTTGCCCGTTCTGGCACTGCTGTTTTCCGCGCTCTCGGCGGATGGGGATCTGTTCGCCCATCTGGCCGACACCGTGCTCTCTACCTATTTCACCAATACCCTGTTGCTGGTACTGGGGGTGGTCTTGCTCAGCCTGCTGTTCGGGGTGCCGACCGCCTGGCTGGTCGCCATGTGCCAGGTGCCGGGCCGCCGCGCCCTGCAGTGGGCGCTGATGCTGCCCATGGCCATGCCCTCCTACATAGTGGCCTACGTCTATACCGACTTGTTTGATTACTCAGGCCCGCTGCAGGCTGCCCTGCGAGCCCTGTTCGACTGGCAGAGTCCGGCGGATTACTGGTTCCCGGCCATTCGCTCCCTCGGCGGCGCCGCCTGGGTATTGGCCCTGGTGCTGTTTCCCTATGTCTACCTGCTGGCGCGGGCCTCCTTCCTGGAACAGTCGGTCAGCCTGATCCAGTCGAGCCGCCTGCTGGGGTGCAACCCCTGGCAGAGCTTTCGCCGTCTCAGTCTGCCCCTGGCTCGCCCCGCCATCATGGTGGGGGTCTCCCTGGTGGCCATGGAGACGCTGGCGGATTTTGCCACGGTGCACTTCTTTGCCATCAACACCCTCACCACCGCCGTCTATGATACCTGGCTCGGCTATGGCAGCCTGGCCACGGCGGCCAAGCTCTCCTGTCTGATGCTGCTGGCGGTGGTCTTGCTGATCGCGCTGGAGCGGCGCTCCCGGGCCCGTCAGCAGGTGTTCCAGAAGTCCATGGGCTTCGAGCAGCCGCTGCGCTATCCCCTCGGGGGCATGGGGCGCTGGCTGGCCGGGTGCTGGTGCTGGGGCCTGGTCGTGGCGGGCTTCATATTGCCGTTCGCCATCCTGCTCGATTACGGGGTGCGTTATTTCGCCCTCTCATGGACGCCGGAGTTTGTCCGATTCGCCGGCAACAGCCTGCTCATCTCTACCCTGACCGCCCTGCTGGCCATGGGGGTAGCCCTGCTGCTCGGCTTCTTCCGCCGTCTCGATGGCGGGATCAAGAGCCTGATCCCCCTGCGCCTGGCCGCCCTGGGCTATGCCATGCCCGGCACTGTGCTCGCCATCGGCGTGCTGGTACCGCTCACGGCCCTCGATTTTGCCATCAATGATCTGGCCGAGTGGCTGGGGAGACAGGGGCCCGGCCTGCTGCTGACCGGCACCCTCACCGCCATCGTCTTCGGCTATCTGGTGCGCTTCGTGGCGATTGCCATCGGCTCGGTGGAGAGCAGCCTGGGCAAGATCTCCCCCAGTCTCGACATGGCGGCCCGCTCCCTGGGGCAGGGGGCGGGTGGCATGCTCAGGCGGGTGCACCTGCCCCTGGTGCGGCGCGGCCTGTTCGCCGGCGCCATGCTGGTGTTCATCGAATCCATGAAGGAGCTGCCGGCCGCCCTGCTGCTGCGGCCGTTCAACTTCGAGACCCTGGCCACCCATGTCTACCAGTTCGTGTCGGACGAGATGCTCGAACGGGGTGCCCTCGGCGCCATCGTCATCGTGCTGGTCGGTCTGGTGCCCCTGATCTGGGTCAACCGCAGCCTGGATGGCAAGGGCCACTGACCCCGCTTTACATCTGGCGGCCCGGCCCAGAGCCGGCCCCAAGGAACGAGAGGATATGAGTCGTGTCTTGTTTGCAGATTGAGGGCGTCAGTTGCCGTTACAACGGGCGCAATGTGCTGGAGCAGCTCTCCCTGTCGGTGGCCGACAACGAGATCGTCTGCCTGCTGGGAGCGAGCGGCTGCGGCAAGACCACGCTGCTCAAGGCCATTGCCGGCCTGATCCCCCTGGCTGAGGGTCGCATTCTGCTTGGCGATCGGCTGCTCGATGGCCCCGGTGTGACCATGGCGCCGGAGGACAGGGGCATCGGCATGATCTTCCAGGACTATGCCCTCTTTCCCCATCTGACGGTGGCCGAGAACATCGGCTTTGGCCTGGAGGGACGCGGCCGGCGCGAGCGCCGCGAGGCGGTGGAGGCTTCCCTCAACCTGGTCAACCTGCAGGGGCTGGGGGAGCGCTATCCCCACCAGCTCTCCGGTGGCCAGCAGCAGCGGGTCGCCATCGCCCGCGCCCTGGTGTGCAAGCCCAGGCTGATGCTGCTGGACGAGCCCTTCTCCAATATCGATACCCAGGTGAGAATGAAGCTCATCCTGGAGATCCGCGCCCTGCTCAAGGGGCAGGGGATAGGAGCCGTCTTCGTCAGCCACAGCAAGGAGGAAGCCTTTGCCTTCGCCGATCGGCTGGCGCTGTTTCGTGCCGGCCAGATCGAGCAGGTGGGCGAGCCTGAGCGTCTCTATCGCCGTCCCGAGAACCGCTTCGTGGCCGAGTTCCTCGGTGGGGTCAACTATCTGGATGCCGAGGTGGTGGACGAATGGAGCCTGACCACGGCCATCGGTACCATACGTGGCAGCGAGCCCCATGGTCGTCCCCTGGGCGCCCGTCTGCAGCTGATGCTCAGACCCCAGCAGTTGCAGCTCAGCGGGGACGAGACGGGGCCGCTGACCCTGGTGGAGCAGCAGTTTCTCGGCCATCACTGTCGGGTGCAGCTGGCCTGCGGCTCGCTGATCCTGGAGGCCAGCATCAGCGAGCCTCTGACGCTGGGGCGCGCCCGGGTGCAGGTGGCGCCTCATCCTCTGGTGCTGTTCGACCCCTTATGAGGGACCGGCCCTGCGCCATGTCAAGGATCCAGCCAGTCATTGCTTTATAATCGGGCGACTCTATGATCGACCGATGCTCACACATGGGAGAAATGAATGAACGCCCAAGCCGGGATCTGCGCAGAGCCTAACCTGCATGCCCTCTATCTGATGTTCAACCGGGTCGGCGACCGCGCCGAGCTGGTCCGCCGCCTCGCCAAGGTACCTACCCTGTGGCAGTCCGTCAGCGCCGATTTTCCCGACGCAGGCTTCTCCGGCCTGCTGGCGGTCGGTTCCGAAGCCTGGGACAGCCTCTACCCGTTGGCGCGTCCTCCCCAGTTTCGCGGCTTCATGGCCCAGGAGGCCAATGGCCAGCAGGCGCCCCACACCCCCTTCGATCTGTTCGTGCAGCTGCGGGCTGATCGGGTCGACGTGTTGCACCATGCCGGCCAGCGGCTGATGGCCCTGCTGGGTGGTCTGGTAGAACTGGCGGAGGAGATGCGCGGTTTTCGCAACCAGGATTGCCGGGACCTGACCGGTTTCGTCGACGGCACCGAGAATCCCCAGGGTGAACACAGGGCCGAGGTGGCGCTGGTGGATGGCGGTGAATTTGCGGGGGGCTCCTACCTGCATGTGCAGCGCTGGGTGCATGCCATGAGCGAATGGGAACGACTGGCACTGAAGGAGCAGGAGGACATCATAGGGCGCACCAAGCAGGACAACATAGAGTACGCCTCTGCCGACAAGCCGCTGACCTCCCACATCAAGCGGGTCAACCTCAAGACCCCCAAGGGTGAATCCATGGAGATACTGCGCCAGAGCATGCCCTGGGGCACCATGAAGGAGCAGGGGCTCTACTTCATCTCCTGCTGCCGCACCCAGGCGCACTTCAATGCCATGCTGGACAGCATGTACAAGGGGGAGAGCGGCCACTTCGACCACCTGCTGCGCTTCACCAGGGCGGTGACGGGGGCCGCCTTCTTCGCCCCTTCAACCGACTTCCTGCAACGCCAGGGGCAGTGAGGCGTCGCCGAACAGGGCGAGCCGTCGTGAAAACAAAGATCCCGGCCTAGGCCGGGATCTTGCGTTGGGGTCGCGCCGCCCTGATGGCGGGACCCGCTCAGGGGGTCTGTTCGAACAGCTCGAGGGCGGAGAGGTAGAGCTCTTCGATGTCGGTGTCGCTGGTCGGGGTGATGAAGATGGTGTCATCACCGGCGATGGTGCCGAGGATCCCTTCCGCCTTGCCGAGGGAGTCGAGCAGGCGGGCGATGAGCTGGGCCGCTCCCGGGCTGGTGTGGATCACCACCAGGGCGCCGTTGTGGTCCACATCCAGCACCAGGTTCTTGAGGGGGCTGGAGGTGGTGGGCACGCCCAGTTCCACCGGCAGGCAGTAGACCATCTCCATCTTGGCGTTGCGGGTGCGAACGGCGCCGAAGCGGCTCAGCATGCGCGATACCTTGGACTGGTTGATGTTTTCGAAACCCATCTCTTGCAGGGCGGTGACTATCTCTGCCTGGGAGCCAAATCGTTCTTCTTTCAGCAAGGCTTTAAAGGCCTTCGCCAGTTTTTCTTGCTTGTCGTTATGCTTCATCTTGGACTCACGAATGAGGGAGGGTGGCGGCCTGTGTAGGGCAGGCGGCAGCTGGTTTCAGCCCGGCCATTTTGCATTCATATGCCTTTTTTGGCAAGGAACTGCGGTTTGTACTGCATATCGATGCAAGTTTAGCTTGCATCGCCCCCTGTTGAGATTAAAATCAGGACGAAATTTTGAAAATTTATTCAATCAGGTTGTATGGGTATTGAATTAACAGCTATCGACAAGTCCTGGCACAAGCAGCCCGTCCTGCAGCAGGTCTCTTTTCGCACCAATCCCGGTGAAACCTTGGTATTGCTGGGGCCCAGCGGTGCGGGAAAGAGCTCGCTGCTGCGGATGCTCAACCTGCTCGACACCCCGGACGCCGGCACCCTGCGCATCGGCCAGAGTGAATTTTCTTTCCCGTCGACCCTCTCCAGGGGGGAATTCGCCCGGGAAGCCCAGGCGCTGCGCCGCAAGGTGGGCATGGTGTTCCAGCAGTACAATCTCTGGCCCCATCTGACCGTGCTGGAAAACCTCATCGAGGCACCGGTCAAGGTGCTCGGCATGGGCAAGCAGGCCGCCATCGACAAGGCCGGTTATCTGCTGGCCCAGCTGCAGCTCGCCGACAAGCGGGATGCCTGGCCTGCCCGGCTCTCCGGCGGCCAGCAGCAGCGGGTGGCCATCGCCCGTACCCTGATGATGGATCCCGAGGTCCTGTTGTTTGACGAGCCGACCGCGGCCCTGGATCCCGAGATAACCAAGGAGGTCGCCCAGATCATCCGCGGCCTCGGGGAGACGGGGATCACCCAGGTGGTGGTGACCCATGAAGTCGACTTCGCCCGCAAGGTCGCCAGCCAGGTGATCTACCTGGAACGGGGCAAGATAGTGGAGGCAGGCTCCGCCGCGATCTTCGCCTCGCCCCAGACCCGTCGTTTTGCCGAGTTTCTCAATCACTGAATCATTTCATTTTGACAAGGATAAGCACATGAAAAAGTTCGCATTGCTGGCCGTGGCCATGGGCGTATTGAGCACCTCCGCCCTGGCCAAGGAGATCAAGTTCGTCACCGAGGCAACCTATGCACCGTTCGAGTATCTGGATGACAAGAACGAGTTTCAGGGATTCGACATCGATCTGGCTCGCGCCATCTGTGCCCAGGTCAAGCTGGAGTGCAGCTTTCACAACCAGGCCTTTGACAGCCTGATCCCCAGCCTCAAGTTCCGCCGTTTCGATGCGGCCATCGCCGCCATGGATGTGACCCCGGAGCGGGCCGCCCAGGTCGATTTCTCCGACATCTATTACGAGAACTCCGCCGTGTTCGTGGCCAAGAAGGATGCCTTCAAGGGGCCGGAAGCCCTGGTCGACAAGACGGTCGGTGTCCAGAATGGCAGCTCTCACCAGTCCTATCTGGTGGATAACTGGGTCAGCAAGGGGCTGCTCACCGTGCCTTATGCCAGCTATCAGAGCGCCTTCCTCGACATGATGAACGGCCGCACCGATGCCGTGTTTGCCGATACCGCAGTGGCCGCCGACTGGCTCAAGCAGCACAAGGAGTATGCCGTGATGGGCAGCCCTGTGACCGACGCCAAATATTTCGGTACCGGCTTTGGCATCGCCGTGGCCAAGGACAACAAGGAACTGTTGGCCCAGCTGAACAAGGGGCTGGCCGAGATCAAGGCCAACGGCACCTATCAGCAGATCTTCGACAAGTACTTCGCCCAGTAAGCCATGTTGAGTCTGCTGCTTGACGCGACCTGGATGACCCTGGGGCTGGCGCTGGCCTCCCTGGCCGGTGGCATGGTGCTGGCGCTGGCCTTCAGCGCCGCCGAGCTCAGTGGCAAGCCCTGGCTCGGCTGGCCCGTCGCCGCCTTCACCACCCTGGTGCGCGGCCTGCCCGAGCTGCTGGTGGTGCTGTTCATCTACTTCGGCTCGACCCAGGTGCTGTTTCTCATCACCGGCGAGTACGTGGAGTTCAGTCCCTTCGCCTGTGGCGTGCTGGCGCTCTCCCTGCTGTTTGCCAGCTATGCCTGCCAGACGCTGCGGGGGGCCCTCAATGCGGTGCCCGCGGGTCAGCGTCAGGCGGCGCAGGCGCTGGGGCTCGGGCGGGGGCGGACCTTCTTTCGCATCGTTCTGCCCCAGGCCTGGCGCCACGCCCTGCCGGGATTGGGCAATCAGTGGCTGGTGCTGCTCAAAGACACGGCCCTGGTCTCCCTCATCGGGGTCAACGAGATGATGCGTCAGGCCCAGATGGCGTCGGCCAGCACCTATCAGCCCTTCACCTGGTATGCCACAGCGGCTCTCATCTACCTGGTCATCAGCCTGGTGAGCGAGTTCGGCCTCAAGCAGGCATCCCGTTATACCCGCCGCTACGGAGCTTGATCTTGATGATGCAGGACTATCTCATGACATTGCTGGGGGGATTGGCCACGACCTTGCAGCTGACCGCCTTGAGTCTGCTGCTCGGGGTTGCCATGGCGGCCCTGATGACCTGGGTGCTGGAGCGGCGTATTCCGGTGGCGACCCAACTGGTGCAGCTCTGGGTGCTGGTCTTCACCGGCACGCCGCTGCTCATCCAGATCTTCCTCATTTATTACGGGCCCGGGCAGTTCGAGTGGCTTAAATCGGGGCCGCTCTGGCCCATGCTCAAGCAACCCTGGTTCTGCGCCGTGCTGGCACTGGGATTCAATACCGCAGCCTATTCGACCCGCCTGTTCAAGGGGGCGCTCGATGCCATCCCGGCCGGCGAGGTGGAAGCTTGCCGGGCACTCGGTTTCACGCTGGGACAGACCCTGTGGATGAAGGTGCGTCATGCCGCGCGGCGGCTGGTACCCGCCTACTCCAACGAGGTGATCCTGGTGCTCAAGGGGAGTTCGCTCGCCAGCACCATTACCATTATGGACATCATGGGGCTGGCCCAGCGTCTCAACGCCCAGACCTATGACACCCTGGCGGTGTTCACGGTGGCGGGTGCCCTCTACCTCACCATGAATGGTTTGTTAACAATTGGCTTTCGCTGGTGCGAACGGCGGGCGCTGGCCTTTCAGGGCTGATCGGCCGAAACAGCCCGCCAGGTGGGAGGGAAACGCAGAAAATCTGTGCTTTCCCTCCAACTTTTCACTTTTCTCCCTCCCTTTTGCCGCTGGCTGTTCCATAGCTCACAGAACCTGTTGTCACAACTGTTATCAGATTGTTTTTTCGGGGGGGATCCATTAAGGTTGGGCGCACAACAAGAAACAACCTTAAACCTACGCTTAAACATGGAGTTGATCATGAAAGTTGCCGTTCTGGGTGCCGCCGGTGGCATAGGCCAAGCCCTTGCCCTGTTGCTGAAGAATCGTCTGCCTGCTGGCTCCGAATTGAGCCTGTATGACATTGCCCCCGTGACCCCGGGCGTGGCCGTCGACCTGAGCCATATCCCGACTGACGTGAAAGTAAAAGGATTTTGCGGCGAAGACCCGAGCCCTGCTCTGGTCGGTGCCGACGTGGTGCTGATCTCCGCCGGTGTGGCGCGCAAGCCTGGTATGGATCGTTCCGATCTGTTCAACATCAACGCCGGCATCGTCAAGAACCTGGTGGAGAAGTGTGCCGCCAGCTGCCCGCAAGCACTGATCGGCATCATCACCAACCCGGTCAACACCACGGTAGCCATCGCCGCCGAAGTGCTGAAGAAAGCCGGTGTCTATGACAAGCGTCGCCTGTTCGGTGTCACCACCCTGGACGTGATCCGTGCCGAGACCTTCGTGGCCGAAGCCAAGGGTCTGAACGTCGACAAGGTGCGTGTCAACGTGATCGGCGGCCACAGTGGCGTGACCATTCTGCCGCTGCTGTCCCAGATTGAAGGTGCCGATTTCTCCGCCGAGGAAGTGGCTGCCATGACCAAGCGGATCCAGAACGCCGGTACCGAAGTGGTGGAAGCCAAGGCCGGTGGCGGTTCTGCCACCCTCTCCATGGGTCAGGCTGCCTGCCGTTTCGGCCTGTCGCTCATCAAGGGTCTGCAGGGCGAAGCCAACGTCATCGAATGTGCCTACGTGGAAGGCAATGGCGAGCACGCCAGCTTCTTCGCACAGCCCGTCCTGCTGGGCAAGGACGGCGTCGAGACCATACTGGACTACGGCAAGCTGAGCGCGTTCGAGCAGGAAGCGATGGATGGCATGCTGGCCACCCTCAAGGCCGACATCCAGCTGGGCGTCGACTTCGTCAAGTAAGCCGCCAGTCGGTTGGAAAAGGGGAGCCCGGGCTCCCCTTTTGTCATTGTGGGCTCGCCGAGCCTGGTGTCAGGCCCATCCGGAGTTAAGGGATGAAGCGCCGCTGCCGATACAGGAGGGCAGCAGGAGAATCACCATGACGAAAGCCATCCCCCTCATTATCTTTGCATGCCTCTGGGCCGGAGCGATCCGGGCCGAGCAGGAGGCCGCCGCGCCCGAGCCCATGCTGGCGGCGGCCTCCCGTCCGGACTCAGCCCCCGCGACCGCCCTCGAAGGGGCGAAGGCGGGCGATTCGGCTCCTCTGCCTGCCGCCCCGAGTGCGCCTTCTCCCGGAGCGACTCTGCCCCAGTGGCCCCTTCCCGCCAGCGGCACTTCGGCGGCGACGGCCACCCTGGTGGAGGTGGCGGATCCCACCGCCAAGTTGCCCCCCGTCTCGGTGGCGCCCCTGCAGGCGGTGCCGCTCTATCGGCAGGATGAACTGCTCGACTGGATCGAGCAGGGGCGTCACCTCAAGCAGGTCAGGCAGGACAGGTGCCAGCTGACTCAGGATATAGAAGCGCGGGCCAAGGTGATGAAGATCCCCTCCTATCAATTCCTGTGGGGGGACATGCTGGCCTGGGGGGTGTGCGTCAAACCCGATGCCGAGCAGGGGGTCAAGTACCTGTGGGCGGCGGCGGAGCAGGGGTTGGCTCCGGCCCTGGAGCAGCTGGGTCGCTACTACTGGAAGGGGATCCTGGTACAGAAGGATGCGCTGAGGGCGGAGACCCTGATGCGGGAGGCGGCCAGCCAGGGGCTGCTCAAGGCGCAGCTGGAGTGGGTGGAGATGCTGCTGGCGGGGCTTGGCAGCCCCCTCGACTATGAGGAGGCCTATCAGTGGTTGCACGGTGCTGTGATAGGCGACAAGGCGCTCCATGGCCGGGCCGCCAGTCTGCTCTCGCGACTCGCCGCCCGCATGCCAGCCAATGCGGTGGCGCGGGCCAAGGCGATGCGTTGATGCGGACGTTTGCCCCTTGATGAAAGAGGGCCCCTGCTTGCAGCAGAGGCCCTCCTGTTATGGGAAGATCAGCCGCCGTGCCGTGCAGGCTGTTTCCCCCTCCTTGATATGAATACCCGGTCCTTACAGATCTTGATGGGGACCAAATACTTCGTAATGCAGGCGCTCGTCACCCACCCCGAGGGCCAGCAACTGCCGCTTGATGCTGGCCATGAAGGGGAGGGGGCCGCAGCAGTAGTAGTGCGCATCGCTCGGCAGCAGCTCTCGCACCTGAGTCAGTGCCATGGTGCCGCTGAAGTCATAATCCACCCCTTGCCGATCCTGATCCTGCGGGACGCGATACCATACCCGGCTCAGCAGTCGTTCATGGCGATCGCACTTGTCCTGGATATCCTGTCTGAAGCCGTGCAAGCTTCCCTGCTCGCAGGCGTGCAGCCAGCGGATCTCGGCATCATGCCCCTTGGCCAGCAGCCCATTGAGCATGCTGAGCATGGGGGTCAGACCGACACCGGCCGAGATCAGTACCACGGCCTGGCCGGGCTCGGCGGCCAGCACGAAGTCTCCCGCTGGCGGCATTACCGCCAGCACGTCACCGGGCGCCAGCTTGTCATGGAGCAGGTTGGAGACCTGGCCCTCTGGTTCGCGCTTGACGCTGATGCGGTAGTCGCGGCCGTTGGGGGCATCGGACAGGGAATACTGGCGGATCTCCTGATGTGTCAGGTCGGGGTGGGTCAGCTTGAGACTGAGATACTGACCAGGCTGAAAGTCGGGGACGGGCTGACCATCGACGGGGGCCAGGACGAAGGAGGTGATGATGTCGCTCTCTTCCCGCTTGTGGGTGATGACGAAGGGGCGGGCACCTTGCCAGCCACCGGGCTGCTCGGCCTGCTGCCGATAGAGTTCCCCCTCCC
Organism: Aeromonas bivalvium; assembly: GCF_000819765.1. GTDB lineage: Bacteria > Pseudomonadota > Gammaproteobacteria > Enterobacterales > Aeromonadaceae > Aeromonas > Aeromonas bivalvium. The sequence goes on along the minus strand of NZ_CDBT01000015.1, from coordinate 104,713 downwards.
GGCCGATGAAGATGTCGGCCAGCACCCCATAGGCCTTGCCCCAGGCGGTCAAGACCTCTTCGGTGACCGCCTCTCCTCCCAATTCTTTGAGCGTGGCCAACAGATGACTACCCACAATGTGATATTGTTCCGGCTGGATCAGGAAACCAGTATGCTTGTGGGCGATGCGCTCGACCGCACCGGCGAGGGCGCCCAGGTTGTCGATATGTCTGGCATAAGCCGCGACGGCATTGAACAGGGCCAGGGGCTGGCCGCCACTGTGCTGATGGGCCAGGTTGAAGATGTCCTTGAGCTCGGGGTTGTGGCTGAACATGCGTCGATAGAAGTGCTGGGTGAGCGCAGGGCCCGCCGACTCGAGCAAGGGAATGGTGCTTTTGATGACGGCGATGGTGGCTTGATCTAACATAGGTCCTCTTAATTTGACATCTAGAATGACACTTTGTAAGTGGCATCCTAGATGTTTATTTGATGAGGATCAATCCTCCTTCTTTCGCTTTGCGCTAAACAGGCACTATGAGACTGACAAGTTATACCGATTTTGGATTAAGAGCCCTCATCTATCTGGCGACCCTGCCGGAGGGGGAATTGTCGAGCGTCGCCAAGGTGTCCGCCTTGTACGGTGTCTCTCGCAACCACATGGTGAAGGTGGTCAACCAGCTGGTGAAGCTGGGCTATCTGCAGTCCCAGCGCGGCAAGCATGGCGGCATCCGGTTGGCCTGTGCCCCGGATGCCATCAATATCGGCCAGGTGATCCGCGAGCTGGAAGGCAATCTGGATGGCATCGACTGCCACTCGCCCGCCTGCCACATCATCTCGGTCTGTCTGCTCAAGGGAGCGCTGAAGGATGCGATGAATGCCTTCCTGGCCGTGATGGACGGTTACAGCCTGCAGGACTTGCTGGCCAATCGGAGTGAGCTGGAGCAGGTGTTCGGCCAGCTGATCCCGACCCTCACCATTCCCGCCGACGACAACGAGTTCTGAGGCGATCCCCTCAACGCGAAGGGCTGCCCGTGGGCAGCCCTTCTTCATTTTGGTCATGGAGCCTGGGTCGGCATCAGTCGTCGTCCTCGTCTGATGCCGTGCTGCGATAAAACTGCGGCATGATGCGCGCCATGGTTACCATGTTCTGCTCGACCTCGAGGATCTCGATGGGGTAGCCCGCCAGCCGGATGCTGATGTTGGGCTGGGGGATCTCCTCCAGGTACTCCAGGATGACGCCGTTGAGGGTGCGCGGGCCATCGGTGGGCAGGTGCCAGTTCATCTCCTTGTTGAGTTCGCGGATGCTGACCGAGCCCTCGACCAGGAAGGAGCCGTCAGGCTGGGGATGGATCTCTTCGCTCGGAGTCGGGGTCATGGAGGTGGTGAAGTCACCGACTATCTCCTCGAGGATGTCGTCCAGGGTGATCAACCCCTGGATGTCACCATACTCGTCGACGATGAGGCCGATCCGCTCCTTGTTGCGCTGGAACTTGGCGAGCTGGACATTGAGGGGCGTCCCCTCGGGGATGAAGTAGAGCTCCTTGACCGCGCGCAGCAGGCTGGACTTGCTGAACTGATCCCTGGCCATCAGCCGCAGGGCATCGCGGGCATGCAGGAAGCCGACCGCGTCGTCTATGTTGTCGCGATAGAGCAGGATCTTGGTGTGGGCGCAATGCACCAGCTGGCGCAGTATGGTCTTCCAGTCGTCATTGATGTCGATGGCATAGATCTCGCTGCGCGGCACCATGATGTTTTCCACCGTCATCTTGTCCAGGTCCAGGATACTGAGCAGCATTTCCTGATGGCGCTGGGGGATCATGCTGCCCGCCTCGTTGACTATGGTGCGCAGCTCTTCGGTGTTGAGGGAGTCTCCCTGCTTGGGCGTGATCTTGAGCAGCTTGAGCAGGCTGCTGGTGATGCCGTTGATCAGCCAGACGAAGGGGTAGAGGGGCACCATCAATCCCTTGAGGATCCAGGAGGCGGGGTAGGCGATCTTCTCCGGATACATGGCGGCCAGCGTCTTGGGGGTGACCTCGCCGAAGATGAGCACCACTATGGTCAGGCCGAAGGTGGCCACGGCCACCCCTATGTCGCCGAACAGCCGAATGCAGACGATGGTGGCGATGGCCGATGCCAGTATGTTGACCAGGTTGTTGCCGATGAGGATGAGGCCGATGAGGCGGTCCGGGCGTGCCAGCAGGCGTTCCACCCGGCGGGCGGCCTTGTGCTTGGTCTGGGCGAGGTGGCGCAACTTGTAGCGGTTGAGCGACATCAGGCCGGTTTCGGAGCTCGAGAAGAACGCGGAAAGGAAGATCAGAATAACGAGAACAATCAGTAACGTACTCGTTGATATGCTGTCCAAGAAGGGCTCCTGTTGGGGCTAAATAATGAATGAAGGGGGGTGAGATATCAGCTCAGCAGCACTTCTTTGACGAAGCGGCTGCCAAAATAGGCCAGGGTCAAGATGGCCGAGCCTATCAGGCTCAGGGTGATGACGCGGCGACCGCGCCAGCCTCTGGCATGATGACCCCAGAGCAGAAATGCGTAGACGCACCAGGCGAGAATGGAGAGCACCGCCTTGTGGGACTTGCCCTGGGCAAACATGTCTTCCAGGAAGAAGAGGCCGGAGGCGATGGAGAGCGTCAGCAGGAACAGGCCGGCGGAGATGAGCTGGAACAGTCGCTTCTCCACCGTCATCAGGGGCGGCATCGCGGGCAGCTGGCTGATCTTGCGAGACTTTAGCTGGCGGTCCAGGCAGGCGAGTTGCAGGGCGAACAGGCAGGCAATCATCAGCACCGAATAGGCCATCAGGGCCAGACCTATGTGCAGCAGTAGCTGGGGATGGGCCTCCAGATGGGTGATGTAGCGGCTCGGGATCAGCGCACTGGCGGTGAGCAGCAGCGCGGAAAACCCATAGACCACTGGCAGCAGGATCCAGCCGTTGAAACGGCGCGCGGCGCAGGTCATGAAGGTGCTGATGATGAGGCTCACCAGAGAGGCCACGTTCAACATGCTGAGATTCTGGCCGGACTGGGTCTGCATTACCTCGGCACCCAGGGTGATGGCGTGAGCGACCAGGGCGAACGCGACGCAGGCAAACAACTTGTGCTGTCCGGTTGGCTTGGCGCTCAGCAACAGGTGCAGGGAGGCGATGATGGCCAGCAGATAAAACGCCAGGGCCAGAACAGAGATCACGATCATAACCAGGTCGTTGTCGAACAAGCAGTTAGATGAACAAGAGAGGCAGTATACCCTGCACCCGAGGTGCTCGCCAGTTGTGCAATTCGCAATCTGCCCATATATAGGGAGCAGGGCGCCGCAGCCGATGCGGCGAATAATCGTCCTCAGGCGATGGCTGAGGTATAATGCCGCCATTTATTACGCCAAGAACCGGAAAGCGTCATGTTTGAGAATTTGACAGAACGACTCTCGCGCACCCTGCGCAACGTCAGTGGCCGTGGGCGGCTGACCGAAGATAACATCAAGGAGACCCTGCGCGAGGTGCGCATGGCGCTGCTTGAGGCGGACGTGGCGCTGCCCGTGGTGCGTGACTTCGTGGCCCGTGTCAAGGAACGCGCCGTCGGCCAGGAAGTGGCCAAGTCCCTGAGCCCGGGCCAAGCCTTCATCAAGATAGTGCATGGCGAGCTGGTCTCCGTCATGGGGGAGGCGAACGAGCAGCTCAACCTGGCAGCCCAGCCGCCGGCCATCATCCTGATGGCTGGCCTGCAGGGTGCCGGTAAGACCACCACGGTCGGCAAGCTGGCCAAGCTGCTCAAGGAGCGCAGCAAGAAGAAGGTGCTGGTGGTCAGTGCCGACGTCTATCGCCCCGCGGCGATCAAGCAGCTCGAGACCCTGGCCGGCGACATCGGCGTCGACTTCTTCCCGAGCGATGCCAGCCAGAAGCCGATCGCCATCGCCACCGCAGCCATCGATCAGGCGCGCAAGAAGTTCTATGACGTGGTGATCGTCGATACCGCAGGTCGTCTGCACGTCGATGGCGAGATGATGGCGGAGATCCAGGATCTGCACGCCGCCATCAAGCCGGTGGAGACCCTGTTCGTGGTGGATGCCATGACGGGTCAGGATGCGGCCAATACCGCCAAGGCATTCAACGAGGCGCTGCCGCTCACCGGCGTCATCCTCACCAAGGCCGACGGCGATGCCCGTGGCGGTGCCGCCCTGTCGGTGCGCCATATCACAGGCAAGCCGGTCAAGTTCATCGGCATGGGGGAGAAGACCGACGCCCTGGAGCCATTCCACCCGGATCGCCTGGCGTCACGCATCCTCGGCATGGGGGACGTGCTGTCCCTTATCGAAGAGGTGGAGCGAAACGTCGACAAGGAGAAGGCGGCCAAGCTGGCCAGCAAGGTCAAGAGCGGCAAGGGTTTCGACCTGGAAGATTTTCGCGAGCAGCTGGTCCAGATGCGCAACATGGGCGGCATGATGGGCATGCTCGACAAGCTGCCTGGCATGTCCGGCCTGCCTGACAACGTGAAAGATCAGATGGATGACAAGCTCACCGTGCGCATGGAGGCCATCATCAGCTCCATGACCCCGAAGGAGCGCGCGCACCCCGATCTCATCAAGGGCTCCCGCAAGCGCCGCATCGCCGCAGGCTCCGGCATGCAGGTGCAGGACGTCAACAAGCTGCTCAAGCAGTTCACCGAGATGCAGCGCATGATGAAGAAGATGTCCGGCAAGGGCGGCATGCGCAAGATGATGGGTCAGATGAAAAACATGCTGCCACCGGGCTTCGGCGGTGGTGGTCGCGGCCCCTTCTAAACGACCCTGCCTGCCATGGCGACAGAGGCTCCCCAAAAGGGAGCCTCTTTTGTCTGTCGCCTGTGCAAAAATTGGCTGGCTCGGTTGCAATCAGCATGAATTCAAGTAGAATTATGCGGCTTATTTTAAGCTAGGGTCCGCGTGTTTGCGGGCCTTGTTCATTAGATGTTAATGAGGACGATATGGTAACCATTCGTTTACAACGTGGTGGCGCGAAAAAGCGTCCGTTCTACCAGGTAGTAGTTGCTGACAGCCGTAACGCCCGTGACGGTCGTTTCATCGAGCGCGTCGGTTTCTTCAACCCGGTTGCTTCTGGTTCCGCTGAGAAGCTGAACCTGGACCTGGCTCGCATCGAGCATTGGGTTGGTACTGGTGCCGCTGTTTCTGACCGCGTTGCCAAGCTGATCAAAGACGCTGCCAAAGCGGCTTAATCAGTTAAACGGTAGGGAGTTAAGGTGGATAAACCTATAGTTCTGGGCACCCTGGGTACCGTATACGGCATCAAGGGCTGGCTGAAAGTGAACTCCTTCACCGATGTTGCCGAAGCGATTTTCGATTACAAACCCTGGCTGATCAATCAGAACGGGGTGTGGCGTGAACTTCAGGTTTCATCCTGGAAGCGTCACAACAAGGGTCTGATCTGCAAGCTCGATGGTATCGATGTGCGCGAGGATGCCCTGGCATTGACCAATGTCGAGATTGGCGTTCACGCCGATCAGTTGCCGAGTCTGCCCGAGGGTGAGTTCTACTGGCGCGACCTGATTGGTTGCACCGTATTGACCACCAAGGGATACGACCTTGGCAAGGTGACCGAATTGATGGAAACCGGCTCCAACGATGTGTTGGTGGTTGAGGCCAATGTAAAAGATGCCTTTGGCGCAAAGGAGCGGTTGATTCCGTTCCTGGAAGAGCAGGTGATCAAGCATATTGATCTGACTGCTCGCACAATCGAAGTTGATTGGGATCCTGGTTTCTAGTTTCCCGCGGTGTGCCGGAGGTTTCTTATGTGGATTGGGGTGATTAGCCTCTTCCCGGAAATGTTCCGAGCCATTACCGAGCACGGGGTAACGGGTCGGGCCGTCAAGAGTGGCCTGCTGCAGATTGAGTGCTGGAACCCCCGGGACTTTACCCACGACAAGCACCGTACGGTCGATGATCGTCCATATGGTGGTGGGCCCGGTATGTTGATGATGGTTCAGCCGCTGCGTGATGCGATTCATGCGGCCAAACAAGCGGCGGGAGACGGGGCGAAAGTCATCTATCTCTCTCCTCAGGGACGCAAGCTGACACAGGCGGGCGTGACCGAGTTGGCGCAGGATCGAAAGCTGATCCTGATTGCCGGTCGATACGAAGGTATCGACGAGCGCGTGATACAAACCGAGGTCGACGAAGAGTGGTCTATCGGCGATTACGTGCTAAGTGGTGGCGAGTTGCCTGCCATGACCCTGATCGACGCGGTTTCGCGTCTGGTTCCCGGGGTATTGGGCGATCAGGCCAGTGCCGAGCAGGACTCCTTCACGGATGGCCTGCTGGATCATCCCCACTACACTCGACCTGAGCTGTTGGATGGATTGGCGGTGCCGGAGGCGCTGACAAGCGGCAATCACGAAGTGATTCGACGCTGGCGGCTCAAGCAATCGCTCGGACGAACCTGGCAACGTAGGCCGGAACTTATTAACAACCTAGCTCTGACTGACGAGCAAGAATTACTTCTTGCCGAGTATGTCCGCGAAGTGCGTGACAGCGTTTAGTAGAGTTTTCAGTTTATCCTAGGTAAGGAAAGACAATGAGCAAGATTATTCAGCAGCTTGAACAAGAGCAACTGCGTACCGACATCCCGGCTTTCGCCCAGGGCGACACCGTACGTGTTCAAGTGCGTGTTAAAGAAGGTGGTAAAGAGCGTCTGCAGGCTTTCGAAGGCATCGTGATTGCCAAGCGTAACCGCGGTCTGCACTCTGCTTTCACCGTTCGCAAGATCTCCAACGGCGAAGGTGTTGAGCGTGTATTCCAGACTCACTCTCCGCTGATCCACAGTGTAGAACTGAAGCGTCGTGGTGATGTTCGCCGCGCCAAACTGTACTACCTGCGCAACCTGTCCGGCAAAGCTGCTCGTATCAAAGAGAAGCTCAACTAATTCGACTCGAATTGGTGTCGATTTATCGACGGATAGTGAAAAGGCTCGCCAATGGCGAGCCTTTTTTATGTCCGCTTCCAGGCTAGGGATTGACCCTGACCACCGAGTTGTCCCGTCCGAACGGGCCCGGGACATAGCCGTCCGCCGCCCAGTCATTGTCGTAACGGCACTCGCCATCGGGCTGGATCAGCCGATAGCAATACTCGAAATGGCTGGGGCCGTCGGTGGGCAGGTTGAGAGTCGCCTTGAACTCACCGCTTTTCATGCGCTTGAGCGCGATCGGCTGCCACTGGTTGAACTCCCCCAGCAGTAGCACCTGCTCGGCCCCCTCTGCGGCGGCTTTTTCCACCTCGAAGGTGACTTTGACTTCCGGACGGGACTTGAGGAACTGCTTGTTGATAGGCATGACGCCTCCTTGTCATTGGCTACGAAGAAACCAGATTGGTTATTTTTATACCAATTTATGACAGGGAGATAGATAAAGCCTCATTTGGGCATGGCAAAGTGACGCATCAGCAGGGCATGGGTGAAGGTGATCTTCAGATAGAAGCCCCGTGGCAGCGTCATGATGGGCTGCCCGGCGCGACCGATGGCCCGGGTCAGGGCCTTGTTGTTGGCGGCCTTGGGGCGCAGCTGCATCACCTGGCCATGACGGGCACTGATCTGTTCCACCTCACCCAGCACTATCATGTCCATCAGCTCCTCCCAATCCTGGCGCAGCAAGGCATCCTCCTCCTCGCTAGGGCACCACATCAGCGGCATGCCGACCCTGCGTTCGCCAACGGGGATCTCCCGACTCCCCTCCACCGGGATCCAGAGCACCCGCGACAGTTTGTTGCGTACATTGGACTCCTCCCAGCGCTGGCCACTGACCCCGATCAGCGGTGCCACGCAGACAAAGGTAGTTTCCAGGGGCTTGCCTCTGGGATCCACCGGGATCGTCTTGAGCTCTATACCGAGCTCGGGGAAGTCCTGCTCCGGCCTGCTGCCGGCACTGGCGCCCAGATGCCATTCGATCAGCTGCCCGACCCAGCCCTTGTCCCGGCGCAGGTCCCGCGGCACAGGGATCCCGGCGTCGGTCGCCAGCTGGGTCAGGGTAAAGCCGGCGATGGCATGAGCACGATCCAGCAGCTCCTGTTCTGACTGGGGGGGATGGGGCATAGGATCCTCCTGTGGATGAAACGTCGGGAACTGTCCCCAAACCGGTTGCTGTCGTTTTTATGACCAGTCCAGATGGCGGGGCAGACGAATACCCTGGCAAGGGCATTCTTTGCTTATGACTATGATTTTAAATGGTTTTGATAGAAAAGTCCGGCTTTGTTCCGCTCGGGATCCTTGGGGGGAGAACTTGTCCAAGGGTTTGTCCTGCTTGTTGCACACAGTTATCCACAGAAAACTTGGATAACTGATCAAGGATGGCAGCCATTGCCGTGGATGGAGAAAAAAAATGTGATCCATCCGCTTTTTCGGCCCGGATCCTGATGAGAAAGGAGGCAAGGCTTGTGGATAAATTGCCCTTGGTGGATCTTTGAGCGCTGGAACTTGTTCACAATCAGGATCCGGGATCCCGCTCCGGATAAAGCATGGATCTTGATCCAGTGTCTTGATGCTAATTCATTGTTTTAAATCCATTTAATGATTTTCATCTTCATTGATATATGCCAGCATATTTATACTCATGGTTGCTGATATTCAGCCGTATACCTGCTTGCCCACAGTGTTATGCACAGAACGGGTGAGCAACTTGCCAGAAAGGATCCCTTTGTTTGTTTATAACTTGGGTTGAAATCGAAAGTTATTCATGGTTAGTGATCGACAACCGCTGTTTGCCGCCAAGGGGTGAATGTGGAACAATCTCTTTATAGATTCAGCCTTTATAAGGTGATCACGTGATAGATGGTGACGGGTTTCGTCCCAATGTCGGCATCGTGATCTGTAACCGCGAAGGACAAGTTCTGTGGGCTAAGCGCTATGGACAACACTCCTGGCAGTTTCCCCAGGGGGGAGTGGATGAGGGTGAAACACCAGAGCAGGCCATGTATCGGGAACTCTATGAGGAGATTGGCCTCAAGCCCGACGATGTGACCATACTGGCTATCAGCCGTAACTGGCTCAAGTACCGCTTACCCAAACGACTTGTCCGATGGGACAGTTCACCGGTCTGTATTGGCCAAAAACAGAAATGGTTTCTGCTGCAGCTGAATCCAGGGAAAGAGTCGCACATTCAATTTGGCTGTTATGGTCATCCTGAGTTCGATGACTGGCGCTGGGTCAGCTTCTGGTATCCGGTTCGCCAGGTGGTCTCTTTCAAGCGGGAGGTGTATCGCCGGGTGATGAAGGAGTTTGCCCCGCTGGCCATGCCGGTGGTGCAGCAGGCAAGCAACAAGAGGGAAGGGCGGCGCCACCGCTCTCGCTAAGGAGCAGAGCATTTGCTGACGGAATTGAGACGCATCGTCGAGAGCATGGCCCAGGCCAATACCCTCGAGCAGGCACTGGAAGCATTGGTGGGCCAGACCCGGCTCGCCATGCAGGTTTCCTGCTGCTCCGTTTACGTCTCCGAGCCCGAGGCGCGCTGCTATCGGCTGGCTGCCACCGACGGTCTGGCGCAATCTGCCGTCGGCAAGACCACCTTGCCATTCGAGCAGGGCATCGTCGGCCTGGTCGGTCAGCGGGAAGAGCTGATCAACCTGGCCGATGCCCCCTCCCACCCCAGTTTCAAGTTCCTGCCCGATGTGGCCGAGGAGGCGTTTCGCTCCTTCCTCGGCGCCCCCATCATGCATCAGCGTCAGGTGGTCGGCATCCTGGTGGTGCAGCAGAAGGAGAGCCGCCGTTTCGATGAGGGGGAGGAGTCCTTCCTGGTCACCCTGGCGGCCCAGCTGGCCGCCCGTCTCGCCCATGCCCAGACCAAGGGCTGGCTGCAGAAGACCGACTGGAGCAAGCCGCTGCGCGGCATCGCCGGGGCAAGCGGCATCGCCATCGCCAGGGCCTGGGTATGGCGACCGCGCAAGGAGCTGGGCTCCATAGTCCCGCGCAAGGATGAGGATCACCATGCCCAGCTGGCCCGCCTCGAGGAGGCGGTGGAGGAGGTGCGCCACGATCTGGAGAGCCTGGCGTTGCGATTTCGTGAGAGTTACAGTCAGGACTCGGTCGCCATCTTCGACATCTATCTGCACCTGCTCAATGATCCCGGCTATATCCGGCCCATCCGCAACAAGGTAAGCAAGGAGCACTGGACTGCGGTCTCAGCGGTCAAGCTGGTCAGTGATCGGCTGATCGACCAGTTCAAGGGGATGAAGGATCCCTACCTGCAGGAGCGATCCACCGATGTGAAGGACATAGCCCAGCGGCTCATCAGTCGGCTGGTGCAAAATGAACCCGAACATTTCACCATAGGGGAACCCGTGGTTCTGGTGGCGGACGAGGTGACGGCCACCATACTGGCCGAGGTCCCCCGCGAGTTTCTCAGTGGTGTGGTTTCCCTCAAGGGGGGGACCAACTCCCATGCCGCCATCCTGGCCCGCGCCATGGGCATCGCTGCCATCATGGGGGTGGAGTTGCCCCTGGGGGACATCGGCGGACGGCAGCTGATCCTGGACGGCTACAGCGGCGATCTCTTCATCGAGCCCAGCGCGCTGCTGCAGGCCGAGTACCGCCAGTTGCTCGACGAGGAGCGGGCGCTGGATACCCTGGTGCGCTCGGTCGACAATCAACCCTCCGAGACGGCTGACGGTGTCAAGGTGTCGCTGCTGCTCAACGCAGGCCTCAGTGCCGATACCGAGATCTCCCTCAGTCAGCTGGCGGATGGCGTGGGGCTCTATCGCACCGAGATCCCCTTCATGCTGCAAGACAGCTTCCCCTCGGAGCTGGAGCAGACCGCCCGCTATCGCGGCATTCTCGAGACCTATCGCGATCGCCCCGTCTGCATGCGTACCCTGGACGTGGGGGGGGACAAGCCGCTCCCCTATTTCCCCATCGTGGAGGAAAATCCCTTCCTTGGCTGGCGGGGGATCCGGCTCACCCTGGATCACCCCGAACTCTTCCTGGTGCAGCTCAAGGCCATGCTGCGTGCCAGCGAGGGGTTGGACAATCTCACCATCATGCTGCCGATGATCAGCAGCGTGGGGGAGATCAAGGCCTCCCGTCGCCTGCTGGATCAGGCCTGGCATGAGGTCTCGGAAGAGGCGGCCGTGCGGGGCGTCACCATCAACTATCCCAGCCTGGGGGCCATGATAGAGGTCCCCTCCGCGCTCTACATATTGCCGGAGATGGCGCCCCTCATCGACTTCTGGTCGGTGGGCAGCAATGACCTGACCCAGTACCTGCTGGCCGTGGATCGCAACAATGCCAGGGTCGCCAACATCTATGATGCCTTCCATCCTGCGGTCATCCGCGCGCTGCAACTGCTGGTCGATGCCTCCCGGCGTTACCAGAAGCCGGTCTCCGTCTGTGGTGAGCTGGCCGGCGATCCGGTCGGCGTGCTGCTGCTGATGGCCATGGGCTATCGCCGCTTCAGCATGAACACCAATAACATTGCCCGCATCAAATATGTGCTGCGCCATGCCAGGCTGAGCGAGCTGACTGACTTGCTGGCGGAGGGGCTCAAGCATGACAACCCCCACGTATTGCGCGGCCTGTTTGCCCGTTATCTGGAAGAGCATGGTTTGGGTGGTCTGCTGCGTGCCGGTCACAAGCCCTGATCCGATTAACATCAAACCTTGTCCCCTGTCGCGAATGATCGCAAAATGCGGCTTTTCGTTTGACTGAGACGCTTATGCAGCACGATGGATATTGGGTTTTCTCGCAGATAGATCCCGTCGCCTTCAGCCTGGGGCCACTATCGGTACGCTGGTACGGTCTCATGTACCTGTTCGGTTTTGCCTTCGCCATGTGGCTGGCGGGTCGACGTGCCGATGCGCCGAACAGCGGCTGGACCCGCAATGAGGTCTCCGACCTGCTGTTCTACGGCTTCCTCGGTGTGATCCTGGGGGGGCGATTCGGTTATGTGCTCTTCTACAACTTCGATCTCTTCCTGGCCGATCCCCTCTATCTGTTCAAGATCTGGACCGGCGGCATGTCGTTCCACGGTGGCCTGATCGGGGTCATCACCGCCATGATCTGGTTTGCTCACAAGACCAAGCGGCATTTTTTCACGGTCGCGGACTTTGTGGCGCCCCTCATTCCGTTTGGCCTCGGCGTGGGTCGGCTCGGCAACTTCATGAATGGCGAGCTGTGGGGCCGGGTGACCGATGTGCCCTGGGCCATCATCTTCCCCGAGGCGGGCCCTGAGCCTCGTCATCCTTCCCAGCTCTATCAGTTCGCCCTGGAAGGAGTGGTGCTCTTCATCATCCTGAATCTGTTCTGGCGCAAGAACCCGCCCCGTGGCGCCATTTCAGGCATGTTCCTGCTCTGTTACGGCCTGTTCCGCTTCCTGGTGGAGTTTGTGCGCCAGCCGGATGTCCAGCTCGGCCTCTATTTCCAGGAGATCAGCATGGGGCAGATCCTCTCTACCCCGATGATCATCATCGGCGCCCTGATGGTCTGGCTTGCCTACAAGCGTCCACAACTGTTCGGCAACGCGGCAAAGGAGGCAAAGTCATGAGGGGTTATCTCGGTCTTGTGCAGAAGACGCTGGCCTGCAGGGGCGTGAGAGTCTGTGGTGATGTGACCAGGGAGGAAAAGTCATGAAGGCTTATCTCGACCTGATGCAGAAAATCCTGGATGAGGGCACCGTCAAGTCTGACCGCACCGGCACGGGCACCGTCTCCCTGTTCGGCCATCAGATGCGCTTCAACCTGGCGGAAGGTTTCCCGCTGGTGACCACCAAGAAGTGCCACCTGCGCTCTATCATTCACGAGCTGCTCTGGTTCCTCAATGGCGACACCAATACCGCCTATCTGAAGGAGCATGGCGTCAGCATCTGGGATGAGTGGGCAGATGAGCACGGCGATCTGGGCCCGGTTTACGGTGCCCAGTGGCGTTCCTGGCCGGCGGCCGACGGCTCCGTCATCGACCAGATCCAGAAGGCGGTGGACGACATCAAGCACAACCCGGATTCGCGCCGCATCATCGTCTCTGCCTGGAACGTGGGGGAGCTGGACAAGATGGCGCTGGCTCCTTGTCACGCCTTCTTCCAGTTCTATGTGGCGGATGGCAAACTCTCCTGCCAGCTCTATCAACGCAGCTGCGACGTATTCCTCGGTCTGCCGTTCAACATCGCCAGCTACGCCCTGCTGACCCACATGATGGCCCAGCAGTGCGATCTGGCGGTGGGAGACTTTGTCTGGACCGGTGGTGATGTGCACCTCTACTCCAACCACATGGAACAGACGGCCCTGCAGCTCTCCCGCGAGCCGCGCCCGCTGCCGACCCTGGTGATCAAGCGCAAGCCGGACTCCATCTTCGACTACAGGTTCGAGGATTTCGAGATCCAGGGCTATGACCCTCATCCAGGCATCAAGGCGCCCGTCGCCATCTGAGCCAGAGGCGCCTGCGGGCGCCTTTTTCATTCCTGTTTATTTGCCCTATAGTATTTTTTATTCCCATTTCGTTACTGGGAAGGGAGTCTTCTCCATCCGATGGCGGTCGATCATCAGCCATAGAGGATGGTGGATTCGGTTTTATCGTTGTTTTTGGCTGTAAGAAACGATTTTTCATTACTCACATCCCTCTCTAGACTGAGTCCTATATGTTTTTTGGGAGTAGCTTGAACATGAGTGAAGTATTGAAACGCTTTCTGAAACTGGAGTCCGCCTCGGGGATTATTCTGATCCTGGCGGCACTGGTTGCTCTCTTGCTCGCCAACTCCAATCTGGCCGATGCCTATCAGGCCTTCCTCAACACCCAGGTGCAGGTTCGCATCTCGGCGCTGGACATCAACAAGCCGTTGCTGCTCTGGATCAACGATGGCTTCATGGCCATCTTCTTCCTGTTGGTGGGGCTGGAGGTGAAGCGGGAGATGATGGAAGGGGCCCTCTCTTCCCGGGAGCAGGCAACCTTCCCGGCTATCGCCGCCGTGGGAGGCATGTTGGTGCCTGCGCTGATCTACTCCTTCTTCAACTATGGCGATGAGGCGACGCGAGCGGGCTGGGCCATACCGGCGGCGACCGATATCGCCTTTGCCCTCGGCGTCATGGCGCTGCTCGGCAAGCGGGTTCCCACCAGTCTCAAGGTCTTCCTGCTGGCTCTCGCCATCATGGATGATCTCGGGGTCATCATCATCATCGCCCTCTTCTATACCCAGCAGCTGTCACTGACGGCGTTGGCGGTTGGCCTGGTCGCCACTCTACTGCTGGTGTGGATGAATCGTCGCGGGGTGGATCGCATCTCCCTCTATATGCTGGTCGGGCTGGTGCTCTGGGTGGCGGTGCTCAAGTCGGGTGTCCATGCAACCCTGGCGGGGGTGGTGGTCGGCTTCCTGATCCCGCTCAAGGGCGAGCGCCACGCCTCGCCGCTCAAGCACCTGGAGCATCAACTGCATCCCTGGAGCGCCTATCTGATCCTGCCGCTGTTCGCGTTTGCCAACGCGGGTGTGTCTCTTGACGGGATCGGTCTCGACACTCTGCTCGGCCCTGTCCCCCTGGGGATCATGCTGGGGCTGTTCGTGGGCAAGCCGCTTGGTATCTTTACCATCAGCTGGCTGTCGGTGCGCCTGGGCATAGCCCAGCTGCCGCCCGGGGTGAATTTCTTCCAGATCTTCGCGGTCAGCATCTTGTGTGGCATAGGGTTTACCATGTCGATGTTCATCGCGTCTCTGGCGTTTGAACATGGCGGCATGGACTATGGCAGCTACTCGCGCCTCGGCATCCTGGTGGGCTCCACCCTGGCGGCCCTGGTGGGTTATGTCGCCATGCGTCTGGCCTTGCCCAAGGGGATCGCCGATCAGAGTACGGAGGGGTTATGAAGAAGAGCTTGATGGTACTGATGCTGCTCGGACCGACTGCTGTCTGGGCGAATGGGTTGGAGCAGTGCAAGCAGGATGCCGGATCGGCAGAGTGTGCCACCTACCTCAACGGAGTGGTCGATGGTGCCCTCGCCATGGGAGACCAGCAGGCGCGCGCCCGTTTCGGCGAGACCTTCCAGGAGCGCGCCCTGCGCAGCCGGGTGGGGGAGCGGCTCAAGCATGAGAACAAGCGCTATTGTGGTCAGCGTATGCCCGATGCGGCCAAGTTGAAGCAGACCCTGATCGATCAGTTCGCGGCGAACAAGGTTGACTCGGTCAGCGACATGTATGACATTCTGGCGGTTGAACTCAGCTGCTACCGGAGCCCGCGTACCGCGGGAACCCCATCGGATGTCACACCTTAATTACAACCATCTCTACTATTTTTGGATGACTCAAAAGAAGGGCTCTGTCACCCAGGCGGCAGAGGCCCTTTTTTTGACGCCGCAAACCGTCACCGGTCAGATCAAACTGCTGGAGCAGCGCCTGGGGGGGAAACTGCTCAAACGCAAGGGACGCTCCCTCGAAGCGACGGAGCTGGGGCAGCTGGTGTTTCGTTACGCCGACAAGATGTTCAGCCTCTCTTACGAAATGCTGGATATCGTCAACTATCGCAAGGAGAGCCAGATCCTGTTCGATGTCGGCATTGCCGATGCGCTCTCCAAGCGCCTGGCGAGCCGGGTACTGCTCTCCGTCATCCCCAATGATGGCTCCATCCACCTGCGTTGTTTCGAGTCGACCCATGAGCTGCTGCTCGAACAATTGAGCGAGCACAAACTCGACATGATCCTCTCCGACTGCCCGGTGGATTCGGGTCAGCATGCGGGCCTGCTCTCCAAGCGACTCGGTGGCTGCGGGGTCAGCTTCTTCTGCAAGGCCCCCATGCCAGAGAAGCCGTTTCCCGCCTGTCTGGAGGAGCGCAAGTTGCTCGTACCGGGTCGCCGCACCGCCATGGGACGCCAGCTGACCCAATGGCTGGAGCAGCAGGGCATCTCCCCCAGCATTCTGGGGGAATTTGATGATGCGGCGCTGATGAAGGCCTTTGGCTTCTTCAATCAGGGCATCTTCATGGCGCCCACCATCTACCGGGAAGAGATACTCGAGGGGGAGGGGGTCATGCTGCTTGGCGAGACCCAGGACCTGATGGAGGAGTATTACGTCATCTTCGCCGAGCGGATGATCCAGCACCCGGCAGTGAAGCGGGTATGTGACAGCGACTTCTCGTTTTTGTTCGCCGGCCAGGAGGACTTCGCCACCATACAGCCTGCGACCCTGTCGTTTTAAATTCAGGCCAATCAAGGTATTATCCCGACTTGCTTCAAGAGGAGAGCGGCATGGATCTGGAGGCGATGGAGGCGAATGCGGGGAGGGCGGTGGCCTTGCTCAAGGCGCTTGCCAACGAACGGCGGCTGTTCATTCTCTGCCAGTTGCTGGACAGGGAGTTGTCGGTCGGTGAGTTGAATGCGGTGCTGGGGCTGAGTCAATCGGCACTGTCACAGCATCTGGCGGTACTGCGCCGGGATGAACTGGTGACGACGCGAAAAGAGGCTCAAACCGTCTATTATTCGCTGCGCAGCGTTGAGGTGCGCGAGATGATAGGACTGCTGCACAGGCTGTATTGCAGCTCACAGCAATAAAAAACCGGCACTATGGCCGGTTTTTTTAGCTTTATACAGCCGAAGCTGATTAAGCCATAGCTTTGATCTGGGCAGACAGGCGGCTCTTGTGACGAGCAGCTTTGTTCTTGTGGATCAGGCCTTTGGTAGCCATGCGATCCATGATCGGCTGAGCGGTAGCGAAAGCAGCAACGGCAGCAGCTTTGTCGCCAGAGGCGATGGCAGCAATTACTTTCTTCAGGTAGGTACGGGTCATGGAACGACGGCTGGCGTTGTGCTGACGACGTTTTTCTGCCTGAATCGCGCGCTTCTTAGCAGATTTGATGTTAGCCAAGGTAAAACTCCTAAAACTGTCTTAGCGAGTGTATTGAAAAGGCCGAGAAATATGCCTTCTCAACCACATATTGTCAAACGATTTGTGCAAATAAACACCGCCCCCCGGTGGTGTGGCAATAGGGAGACGGTTAAACTGTCGGCCGATTCTAACAGCATTCTTCCCGTTCTGACAGTTCCAGAGGCTTCGTCTTGAGTAAGAAATTGATCAAATCCGGCATGATAGTCTCCTCCATGACGCTGGTCTCCCGCGTCATGGGTCTGGTACGCGATGTGGTGATCGCCAACCTGCTCGGCGCCGGGGCGGCGGCCGACGTCTTCTTCTTCGCCAATCGCATCCCCAACTTCCTGCGCCGTCTGTTCGCCGAAGGAGCATTCAACCAGGCCTTTGTCCCCGTGATGACCGAATACAAGAAGAAGGGGGATGAGGGGGAGGTGCGCGAGCTGCTGGCCGCCGTGGCGGGGACCCTGGGGGGTATCGTCACCCTGGTGACTCTGCTGGGGGTGATTGGCTCCGGGGCCCTGACTGCCCTGTTTGGCTGGGGCTGGTTCTGGGACTGGCTGCATGGCGGTCCGGCGGCCGAGAAGTTCGAGCTGGCCAGCCTGATGCTCAAGATCACCTTCCCCTATCTCTGGTTCATCACCTTCACCGCCATGGCGGGAGCTATTCTCAACACTTTTGGCCGCTTCGCCGTCTCCTCCTTTACCCCGGTATTTCTCAATATCGCCATGATAGCGGCGGCCTGGTGGATAGCGCCCCTGCTGGAGCGGCCCGAGCTGTCGCTGGCGATAGGGGTCTTTTTGGGCGGTCTGGTGCAGTTTCTGTTTCAGTACCCCTTTTTACGTCAGATCAACATGCTGGTCTGGCCAAAGTGGGGCTGGCACCACCCCGGGGTGGTGAAGATACGTACCCTGATGATCCCGGCGTTGTTCGGGGTGTCGGTCAGCCAGATCAACCTGTTGATCAACACCATGCTGGCCTCCTTTCTCGCCACTGGCGCCATCAGCTACCTCTACTACTCGGATCGGCTGCTGGAGTTCCCCCTCGGCCTGTTTGCGGTAGCCATCAGTACCGTCATCCTGCCCGCGCTGGCCAAGACCCATGTGGACTCAGATCCCGCCGATTTTTCCCGCACCATGGATTGGGGAGTGCGCATGGTGATGCTGCTGGGGCTGCCCGCCATGATAGGGATCGCCGTGCTGCGCGAGCCCATATTGCGGGTGCTCTTCATGCGCGGTGAGTTCGGCCTGCACGAGGTGAGCATGTCGGGGGCCAGCCTGCTGGCGTCCACCACGGGCCTGCTCTCCTTGATGCTGATCAAGGTGCTGGCTCCAGGTTACTACGCCCGCCAGGACACCAGGACGCCGGTGCGCATCGGTATCATGGCCATGGTGGCCAACATGGCATGTAACCTCGTCTTCATCTATCCCCTGGGTTATGTGGGGCTGGCCCTGGCGACCGCCTGCTCGGGCACCCTGAATGCGGTCTTGTTGTTCAAGGGGTTGTATCAGCAAGGGGTCTATCGTCCTTCGCGTCAGACCGGGGTCTTCTGCCTCAAGCTGCTGGCGGCGACCCTGGTCATGGGAGGTCTGATTGGCTACCTGTCGCCGGACCTTGCCCAGTGGGGGGCCTGGAGCATGGCCAAGGCCAGCTGGGAGCTGGCACTGCTGCTCTTGATGGGGGGCAGCGTCTACGGGATCTGTCTGCTTGCCTTCGGAATTCGCCCGCGTCATCTGAAATCCAGCCGGGAGGGCTGATCCAGACCGCCGCCTGAGATATAATCCGGCGATTTCGACAGCAGCAGAACACAAGGCACTGATGGAGCTTATCCGCGGTATCCACAATATCAAGCCCCGTCACCGGGGTTGCGTGTTGACCATAGGCAACTTTGATGGGGTCCATCAGGGTCATCGCGCCGTGCTGGCGCGGCTGCAGGAGAAGGCCGCCGCCCTTGGCTTGCCGGCTTGCGTCCTGCTGTTCGAGCCCCAGCCCCTTGAACTGTTTGCGGGGGCCGATGCCCCGGCACGCCTCTCCCGGCTGCGGGAGAAGGTGGAAGCCCTGGCGGCGCTGCATATCGATCGTCTGCTCTGCGTGCGCTTTAGCCACGCATTCGCCAGCCAGGCCGCCAATACCTTCATCGAACAGCTCCTGGTCGACAAGCTGGGGGTGCGCTATCTGGTGGTGGGGGATGATTTTCGCTTCGGCAAGGGGCGGGAAGGGGATTTTCACCTGTTGGAGGCAGCGGGCCGCCGTTTCGGTTTCGAAGTGGTCAGCACCCAGAGCTTCGAGCTTGCCCGCCAGCGGGTCAGCAGCACCCTGGTACGCGAGGCGCTCAAGGCGGGTCGGATGGCCGAGGTGGAGCTGATGCTGGGTCGTCCCTATGCCATCAGTGGCCGGGTGGCCCACGGCGACAAGCTGGGGCGCACCATAGATTTTCCCACCGCCAATCTGGCCCTCAAGCGGCAGGTCATCCCGGTCGGTGGCGTGTTTGCGGTGGAAGTGTTATGTTCCGGCGAGATCTTCCCCGGTGTTGCCAACGTGGGCGTGAGGCCGACCGTGAGCGGTACTCAAGCCAGATTGGAAGTACATTTATTTGATTTTTCTGGTGATCTATATGGTCAGCAGGTCAAGGTGCTGCTTCGCCACAAGCTGCGCGAGGAGCAAAAATTTGCCTCTTTCTCCGCCTTGAAAGAACAGATCGAACGAGATGCCCAGGCAGCCCGAGCCTGGTTTGGGCTGCCGTTATTCAATTTACCCAGCACTCTTTTAGAAAAGAAGGGAACCCAGGACTGATGAGCGACTATAAACACACCCTGAATCTTCCGGAAACCGAGTTCCCGATGCGTGGCGATCTGGCCAAGCGCGAACCCGGTATGCTCAAGCGTTGGTACGATCAGGATCTCTACGGGGCCATTCGCCGCGCCAAAGCGGGCAAGCCCTCCTTCATCCTGCATGACGGCCCTCCCTATGCGAACGGCAGCATTCACATCGGTCACTCGGTCAACAAGATCCTCAAAGACATCATCGTCAAGTCCAAGGGGTTGTCCGGCTTCGATTCCCCCTATGTACCGGGTTGGGATTGCCATGGTCTGCCCATCGAGCTGAAGGTGGAAGGAAAGGTCGGCAAGCCGGGGGTCAAGATCTCCGCCGCCGAGTTCCGCGCCGAGTGCCGCAAGTATGCCAAGACCCAGATCGAGGCCCAGAAGAGCGACTTCGTCCGTCTGGGTGTGCTGGGTGACTGGGAAAAACCCTACCTGACCATGGATTTTGGCACCGAAGCCAACATCATCCGCTCCCTGGCCAAGATCGTGGACAATGGTCACCTGCACAAGGGTTCCAAGCCGGTGCACTGGTGTACCGACTGTGGCTCTGCCCTGGCCGAGGCCGAGGTGGAGTACTACGACAAGGATTCCCCCGCCATCGATGTGCGTTTCAAGGCCGTCGACGAGGCCGAGGTGGCTGGCAAGTTTGACTGCGCCGAGGGTCACTTCGGTCGCGGTCCGCTCTCCGTGGTGATCTGGACCACCACTCCCTGGACCCTGCCGGCCAACCGCGCCGTGGCCTTGCACGCCGACCTGGACTATGCCCTGGTGCAGGTGGAAGGCGAACATCCGGAGCGCCTGATCCTGGCCGCCGATCTGGTCAAGGACGTGATGGACCGCGCCGGTATCGAGCAGTTCCATCATCTGGGTTATGCCAAGGGCGCCGCGCTCGATCTGCTGCGCTTCAAGCACCCCTTCTACAGCTTCGATGTGCCCATCGTGCTGGGCGAGCACGTCACCCTGGACGCAGGTACCGGCGCGGTGCACACCGCCCCCGGCCATGGCCAGGAAGACTTCGTGGTTGGTCAGAAGTACGGCCTGGAAGTGGCCAACCCGGTGGGCAGCAACGGCGTCTACCTGCCGGACACCCAGCTGTTCGCCGGCCAGCACGTGTTCAAGGCCAACACCGCGGTGGTCGAGGTGCTCAAGACCCATGGCGCCCTGCTCCATCACAAGGTGTTCAACCACTCCTACCCGCACTGCTGGCGCCACAAGACGCCGATCATCTTCCGTGCGACGCCCCAGTGGTTCATCAGCATGGAGCAGAAGGGATTGCGCAAGCAGGCCCTGACCGAGATCGACCGCATCGAGCAGGAGGGCATCACCCAGCACGGCCAGAGCGGCTGGGTACCCGCCTGGGGCAAGAACCGCATTCAGGCCATGGTGGAGAACCGCCCGGACTGGTGTATCTCCCGTCAGCGTACCTGGGGCGTGCCCATCTCCCTGTTCGTTCACAAAGAGACCCAGCAACTGCACCCTGAATCCGTGCGCCTGATGGAAGAGGTGGCCAAACGGGTCGAGCAATCCGGCATCCAGGCCTGGTGGGATCTGGACAAGGCCGAGCTGTTGGGGGAGGACGCCGACCATTACGACAAGGTGCCCGACACCCTGGACGTCTGGTTCGACTCGGGTTCGACCCACTCCTCCGTGGTGGCGGCCCGTCCCGAGTTCAACGGCAAGACGGCGGATCTCTACCTGGAAGGGTCGGATCAGCACCGTGGCTGGTTCATGTCCTCGCTCATGATAGGCGTGGCCATGAACAACAAGGCCCCTTACAACCAGGTGCTGACCCATGGTTTCACCGTGGATGGCCAGGGCCGCAAGATGTCCAAGTCCATCGGCAACGTGGTCAGTCCGCAAGATGTGATGAACAAGCTGGGTGCCGACATCCTGCGTCTGTGGGTCGCGAGCACCGACTACACCGGCGAGATGACCGTCTCCGACGAGATCCTCAAGCGCAGTGCCGATGCCTATCGTCGCATCCGCAACACCGCCCGCTTCCTGCTGGCCAACCTCAACGGCTTCAATCCGGCGACCGACATGGTCGCGCCCGCAGACATGGTGGTGGTGGATCGTTGGGCGGTGGGCCGTGCCAAGGCGGTGCAGGCCGAGATTGTCGAAGCCTATGAGGCCTATAACTTCCACGGCGTGACCCAGAAGCTGATGCAGTTCTGCTCCATCGAAATGGGTTCCTTCTACCTGGACGTCATCAAGGACAGGCAGTACACCGCCAAGGCCGATGGCCTGGCCCGTCGCTCCTGCCAGACCGCGCTCTATCACATCGCCGAGGCCATGGTGCGCTGGATGGCGCCCATCATGAGTTTCACCGCCGACGAGATCTGGGCCCTGCTGCCGGGCGAGCGCGGTGAATTCGTGTTCACCGAGGAGTGGTATGACGGCCTGTATGGCCTGGCCGCCGGTGAGCAGATGGGTGATACCTTCTGGGCCGAGATCCTGGCCGTGCGCGGTGAGGTGAACAAGGCCCTGGAAGCGGCCCGTGGCGAGAAGCGGATCGGCAGCTCCCTGCAGGCCGAGTTGACCCTGTTCGCCAAGCCCGAACTTGCCGCTCGTCTGAATGCCCTGGCCGATGAGCTGCGCTTCGTGCTGCTCACCTCCAAGGCCAGGGTGATCAGTGCCGATGCCGCACCGGAAGGTGCCGTTGCGACCGAGCGCGATGACCTGTGGCTGAACGTTGCCCAGTCTGCCGCCGCCAAGTGCGACCGCTGCTGGCACCATGTGGAAGACGTGGGCACGATCAAAGGGCACGAAGAGATCTGTGGCCGCTGTGTCAGCAA
Organism: Aeromonas bivalvium; assembly: GCF_000819765.1. Lineage (GTDB taxonomy): Bacteria > Pseudomonadota > Gammaproteobacteria > Enterobacterales > Aeromonadaceae > Aeromonas > Aeromonas bivalvium. The sequence goes on along the minus strand of NZ_CDBT01000015.1, from coordinate 82,312 downwards.
CGTTGAGGGTGACGGCGAAGCTCGTCAATTTGCCTGATGAAGATGACTCACGACAAGAGTGGCCTGCGCTGGCTGTGGCTGGCGGTGATGGCCTTCATTCTCGACCAGGCGAGCAAGCTCGCCGTGGTCAAGATGCTGCCTTTTGGCTACCCGGGGGTGGAGATCACTCCCTTTTTCAACCTGGTACACGTCTATAACAAGGGGGCGGCATTCAGCTTCCTGGCCGATCAGGGGGGCTGGCAGCGCTGGTTCTTCGCCGTGCTGGCCTTCGCCATCTGCGGCCTGCTGACCCACTGGCTGCGCAAGCAGCCGGCAAGCATGCGCTGGAGCGGCATCGCGTACTCCCTCATCATCGGCGGTGCCCTCGGCAACGTGTTCGATCGCCTGGTGCTGGGTCATGTGGTCGATTTTCTCGACTTCTACTGGGGACGCGCCCACTGGCCCGCCTTCAATCTGGCGGACAGCTTCATCTTCATCGGCGCCGCCATGATAGTGCTGGACGGCTTTCGCGGCGAAAAGGCCGTGGGCAAGCAAGGCAAGGAGTCGGCATGAGCACGCTTATCGGTCATGACAGCCGGGTGCTGTTCCACTTCACCATCAAGCTGGAGGATGGCTCCGTCGCCGACAGCACCCAGTTGCACGGCAAGCCGGCGCGACTGACCATGGGGGATGGCAGCCTGACGCCGCAGTTCGAGCAGTGTCTGCTGGGACTGCGACAGGGAGAGGCCAAGAGCTTCACGCTGAGCCCGGAGCAGGCCTTTGGCCTCTCCAATCCCGACAACATCTATCATCTGGACCGCGCCAAGTTCGGTGCGGATGTGGAGCCCAAGGTGGGCGCCATCATCGTCTTCGATCAGCCCAATGGCGGCGAGCTGCCCGGCATAGTGCGGGCGGTGCAAGGCATGTCGGTGACGGTCGATTTCAACCATCCCCTGGCTGGCCATACCGTCACCTTCGAGGTGGAGATCCTGGGGGTTGACGACCAGGAGGAGGTGTTGTGATGGCGGATATGCTGCCGGCGGTCACCCTTGATCTTCCCGTGCCGGGGGCACGCACCCGCTTAGCGCACTTTGACGGGAAAGAGGTACTCTGATGGATATTTTGCTCGCTAACCCCCGTGGTTTCTGCGCCGGAGTCGATCGCGCCATCAGCATCGTCGAGAGCGCGCTGGAGAAATTCGGTGCCCCCATCTATGTCCGCCATGAAGTGGTGCACAACCGCTACGTGGTGAACAAGCTGAAGGATGCGGGAGCCGTGTTCGTCGAGGAGCTGGACGAGGTGCCGGACGACAGCATCGTCATCTTCTCCGCCCACGGCGTCGCCAAGACGGTGCGCGAGATGGCCAAGTCCCGTGCCCTCAAGGTGTTCGATGCCACCTGTCCCCTGGTCACCAAGGTGCACATGGAGGTTCATCGTGCCAGTCGCAAGGGCGCCGAAGCCGTGCTCATCGGCCACGCCGGTCACCCCGAGGTGATAGGTACCATGGGCCAGTACGAGAACCCGGAAGGGGGCATGTATCTGGTGGAGACGCCACAGGACGTGGCCAGGCTCAAGGTGAAGAATCCGGACGATCTCTGCTTCGTCACCCAGACTACCCTCAGCGTGGACGAGACCTCGGACGTGATCGACGCCCTGCGCCGTCACTTCCCGAACATCCAGGGGCCGCGCAAGGACGACATCTGTTACGCCACCCAGAACCGTCAGGATGCGGTGCGTGAGATGGCGGGGCTGGTGGACGCCATGCTGGTGGTGGGGTCGCGCAACTCTTCCAACTCCAATCGCCTGCGGGAGCTGGCGGAGAAGGTGGGGGCGCGCGCCTACCTGATCGACGATGCCTCCATGATAGAGCCGGCCTGGCTGGATGGCGTCAGGGCCATCGGCGTGACCGCGGGGGCTTCGGCGCCCGAAGTGCTGGTGCAGAACGTCATCGCCCGTCTGCGTGAACTGGGGGGCAAGGTGGTCGCCGAACACCCGGGGCGCGAAGAGAATGTGGTGTTCGAAGTGCCCCCGGAACTCAGGATCATCTGACGGCCGGATCAGGCTGAAAAACAAAGTATGAAGATACTGGCGCCAGATTTGTTGCAGTGACAAATCTGGCGTTAGACTAAGAGATATTCAATCGCCAAGGATGGGTCATGGTTGAGTCTTCTCGTGGTTTTTCCCTCATCGAACTGATGATAGTGGTCGCCATCGTGGCGATCCTTGGGGCCATCGCTTATCCCTCTTATCAGCGTTATCTGCTGTCCAGTCACCGCGTCGAAGCCAAAAAAATGCTGCTGGATGCCGCCAACCGGCAAGAGACCTATTTCATGGACTTCAACCAGTATGCCTCGGCGGCGGCGTCCCTCAGCATGGCCGATGTTTCCGATTCCGGTTACTACCATCTGGTGATCTCGGCCGCCGGCAGCAGTTACATCCTGTTTGCCACCGCGTCCGGCGCCCAGGGGAGCGACAGTGATTGCATCTTCTTCTCCATCGATCAGGATGGCGTAAGGCTGGCGGAAAATCTGGCCGGGAATCAAAACGATGAATGCTGGTGAGCAACCATGTTGACCACGACAGTCCAGGCAGGGCGTCAAGGAGAGCAGGGTTTCAGCCTGCTGGAGGTGATGATTGCCGCCGTCGTGCTCTCCTTTGGCCTGATGGGGCTGGTCGCCATGCAGGCAACCGCCAAGTTTTCCAGTTATGAGTCTCGCCAGCGCACCATCGCCAGCTGGCTGGCCAATGACCTGGTGGAGCGGGTGAGGATCAATCAGGACAGTTGGTCGACCCAGAGCATCACCCTGGTCTCTGGCAACAGCAACCTGACCCTGCCTGGTTGCGCCAGCGCCGATGGCACCATGGCGGCATGCAGCCGCAGTGACCTGCGTAATCTGGATCTCTTTTACTGGCAGCAATCCTTGCTGGGTGCCGCTGTCTCTGGCGCATCCTCTTCCTTGCAAGCCCCGGTCGGCTGCGTGATCCGCGGGGCCAACAACAGCCTGACGGTCGGTATCTTCTGGCGTGGCAAGGCGTCACTATCCGATGGCGCTGCGGCGGTTGCCGGGGTGCGCGATGCCTGTGGTGTGGGAAACGTGGCGGACAATCAGAGGCGTCAGTTCGTGCTGACGACCACCCTGTGAATGCCAGAGGCTTTACCCTGGTTGAGTGGCTGATCGCCATGCTGATCGGTGCGTTTCTGGTCGGTGGCGGACTCAGCATCTTCGTCGCCTCCCGTGCGACCACCGAAGAGGCGTTTGATCAGAGCGAGCTGCAGGAGAATGGCAGGGTCGCCATGCGCCTGCTTACCCAGGACCTGAAATGGGCCGGTTTCTGGGGGGACTATACGGGATCTCCCATGACGGTGGGTCAGGGAGTGACTCTCTTAGGTGGTATAACAAGTGCGTGTGGAAGCCTACCTTCAAATGCTGGTACTCGTGCATTATTAGTTATGAGGGTGAATGGCTCGGGCAGCTTGGCAGGAGGGGATTCAAGTTGTATTCCGACCGAAAGTTCGAAGTGGTCATTTATTGAGAATACAGATGTAATCAGCATTAAACGCCTAATTGGGCGACCACTGACTATAGATTCAACTTTGGATGAAAAAAGATTTTATTTGGCGACCACAACAGAGGAAGCTAATTTGTTCTCAATAACCGAAGGGTCTAACTCTATTCCGGATGAAGTCATAAAAATGACTGAACCTCAATTATGGGAGTATCAACATTTAATTTATTACATCGCGCTGAATAAATTAAATAATATCCCGGAGATGAGAAAGCGTTTTCTTACTCCCGCTGGGGGATCATTTCAGATTGGAGGTCCTGTTGCCGAGGGGATAGAGAGATTGAACGTGCTGTTTGGGGTGGATGACAGCCTGGTGCCGGATGGCGTCATCGATCGCTATGTCTCTACCAATGACGTCAGCGAGCAGGCGTGGAGCGAGGGGCGAGTGGTGGCCGCACGGATCTTTATCCTGGTGCGCTCCCTGCAAGCTTCTCGCAGTTATGTGAATGACAATGTCTATCAGGTTGGTGATGTCTCCGTGTCAGGGAATGGCGACGGTTTTCGCCGGCTGTTATTGGAAACCAGTGTATCGCTGCGCAATCCGGCGGTGATTGCCGGAGGTGGCTCATGAGACAGCAACGGGGTGTGGCGCTGGTGGTGGCACTCTTCATTCTCATCCCCCTGACCCTGATCGCCGTGGTGGTGATGCAGTCATCGGGTCAGGATCTCAGGATGGCCGGCTCTGCCGCCAGCTTGCGGCAGGCGGAGCACCAACTCGAGGGTGTGATAGAGGCTGCGATGCAGAGCAGCAATGTCTCGTCACTGATCGCAAACATGGGCGTCAGTGCCGCCATCAGCGTGAACAGCAGCAATGTTTCGGCATCGGTCGCCCTGAGGGATCGGGCCGAGACGGTGTGCAAACGCAAATTTGATGCCAGCAGCCAGAATGTGATCCCCGCCTGTCGATATGTGGAGATGCAGTCGGAGCTCAATTATGGCAAGCATGCAAGCACGATGAGCTGGACCCTGGGGGTTGAGCAACCACTGCTCACCAAATAGGAGCAAGGATATGTGGTTACGCAGAGCTGGAGTGGCGCTGTGCTGGAGCAGTCTGGTGTGGTGCGCAACGACCGTCAGGGCGGATGATACCGAACTGTTTATTTATGATTTCAACAAGGCCGGCGATTTCAGGCCCAAGGTGCTGCTGATATTCGACAACTCCGGCAGCATGCGCGAAACCATGGAGCAGGTGAAGGAGGCCTACGATCCGACGATCAGTTACCCGCCACTGCAAAATGATCCGGACCAGAACAACAGCGAGCGGTATGTCTATTTCGCCACGGACGGCGATGTTCCCAGCATTACCACCAGCCGCCGATTCTCCGACAAGATAAATGCCTGTGCCAGCTCCAAGACCCCCTTGGCCAATATTGGCTACTTCCAGTCCCAGGTCTGGACCTATGAGGTCGGCAATGGCACGCCCCCCAATCGTGGTCGGGGCGAGTGGAATTCCATCAGCGGCTATCGGGAAGACGATATCAAGCTGGTGGATTGCAAACAGGATGTGATCGCGAGAAACCCCGCCAATCCCTATACCGGATCCTGGTCCGTGGGGGCGGGCTACCCGGTGGACAAGACGAGCAACAACAGAGGCGAATGGTTTTATACCGCCAATGTCAACAACGCCGATAATGCCAGCAACACCAGTCTGGTGCTTTATTCCGCCAATTACCTTCGTTGGTATTATGGCCCGACAGGGTATTCCATCGAGTCAAGGTTGCGCATTGCGAAGGATGCGGTGAGCGGCCTGATTTCATCGACCCCGGGAGTGGATTTCGGCCTGGCGGTGTTCAATCGCAACGACGAGAGCGACAACAATGGCGGTCGCATCGTCAGGGATATCCTGGGCAGCGAAATCACCCTGCCCAACGGCAAGACGGGGGAGCAGGATCTGCTGGACAGAGTCGAGGGACTGACAACCAGCTCCCACACTCCCTTGTGCGAGACCCTGCGCGAAGCTTATCAATTCTTTGGTGGCAAGGAGGTCATCTATGGCCTGCAGGGCGGGACTCGCGACCTCATGGCCGAGGATCCTGAAGGTACCTATCAGGCACCTTACGACAACTGCTCCAACAATGGTTATGTCATCTACATCACGGACGGTGAGCCGACGAAGGATACGGATTCGGATACGTTCGTGCAGGGATTGGTCAATACCCTGACCACGGATGAGAAGGCCGCCTACGGTTCGACCGTGTCATATGGCTCGGGAAACAATCGGTCCAGCAGCTATCTGGCGGCCCTGGCCGGCTATATGAAACACAAGGACGTGAACAGCGTCTCTCCCGGTGTCCAGACGGTGACCACCTTCACCGTGGGGTTTGGCGATGAGGCCATCTCTGGCGCCGGTAACTTGCTGGCGGAGACGGCCAGGCGAGGAGGGGGAGAGTATTACCCGGCGACCGATGCCTCGGCCCTGACCGATGCCCTGAAATCCTCTCTGCTGGCGATCCTACGCATCAATACCTCACTGGTATCCCCCGCCATTGCCAGCAACAATTTCGACCGGACCCGCAGCCTCAACAATATTTATTACGCCATGTTCGAGCCGGATGATGGCCCCAGGTGGCGGGGCAACCTCAAGAAGCTGATGTTCTCTCCCGAGGGCTATGTGATGGATAGCAGAGGGCTGCCGGCCATCAAGCCTGACGGCACCATCACGGATAGCGCCCAGACCTTCTGGTCGTCCGGCCGTGACGGCAACAAGGTGGCCGAAGGGGGGGCGCAAGCCATGTTGGCCACCAAGGACAATCGCAATCTCTTCGTGGTCAATCAGGCGGACAATCGTCTGGATGCGCTCACCAAGGCCAACCTGATATCCCAGGCAGGCAATGAGGCAGCCCTCATGGCCTTGATGAAAGTGAATGACGCGAGCGAACTGGACCCGCTGATCAACTGGACCAGGGGGCTGGATGTCGATGACGAGGACTTTGACTCCTCGACTCTGATCCGCAGCCACATCATGGGGGATCCCCTGCACTCCCGCCCCCTGGTGTTGAACTATGGCCCCCAGTCGGGCAACCCGGCCGACGCCCCCGACTTGCGGATATTGCTCGGGACCAATGCTGGCTTCCTGCATATGTTCAAGGATATGGGCAGCACCATAGACGAGAGCTGGGCCGCCATCCCCTATGGCCTGCTGGCAAACCAGCAGGCTCTGCGAAGCAACGCCGAGTCGGCAGAGCATCTCTATGGCGTCGACTCCTCTCCCGTTGCCCTGATCAAAGACAGCAACGGCAATGGGGTGCTGAAAGCCACAGAAGCAGACTTCGTATGGGTCTTTACTGGCCTGCGTAACGGAGGCAAGGCCTACTATGCCTTCGATATTTCCAACCCGGACAGCCCTCGCCTGAAATGGAGTCTGGATGAGCAGAAAACGGGGTTTGCCGGTCTGGGGCTGACCTGGTCAGTGCCTGAGGTAGCCTTTGTGCCCGGCGTCTCCGATCCTGTGCTGATCTTTGCGGGCGGCTATGATGCCAATAAGAATGAGCTCGGCCTGGGCACGGAAGACAGTGCAGGGAGGGGCATCTACATCGTGAATGCGGCCGATGGCAGCCTGGTGTTCAGCGCCACTCCGGCGGCACCCTCTACCGTCAATCTGCAGGTTGCCGCCATGGAGGACAGCATGCCAGGCTCGGTCGCCGTGCTGGACAGCGATGGCGATGGCAAGATTGATCGCATCTATGCCGGCGATACCGGCGGACATATCTGGCGCATGGATATGCCGTCCGTCACCAAGTCGGCCTGGAGCGTGTTCAAGTTTGCCAGCCTGGGGTCGGATGATGTCCAGGCCGACGATCGCCGCTTCTTCACCCAACCCATAGTGGTGCGCACCATCAACAAGCAGGTGACCAGAACCGTGGTGGGGGGAAACGAGCTTTACGCCTACCAGGAGCGCCCCTTCGATGCCGTGCTGATCGGTAGCGGGGATCGCAATCGTCCCGCCTCCGAATCCACGGTGCGAAATGGCTACTTCATGCTGCGGGATTATGATGTCACGGCGCGCACATCGGGCAGCCCGGCCAGGACGCCCATCCTTATCAGCGACCTCTATGATGTCACCCATGACCCCCTGACTGCCCAGAGCACGGATGAGGACAGGTTGCGAGTCAAGGCCGGGATCACCAGCGCCAATGGGTGGGTCAACTGGTTGAACGAACCCGGCGAGAAGTCCATGGGGGCGGGCGTGGTGCTGCAAGGCAAGCTCTACTTCACCTCTTTCCTGCCCCAGGTGCAGTCTTTCCTGCAATGCACCATTCAGTCCATCGGGGCGGCTCGTCAGTACATGGTGGACATGCACTATGGCACCTCGTTCAAGTATGTGGTCGATCTGGACGGCAATGAAACCCCTGAGCGCTATGTCGAGGTGCAAAACAAGGTGGCCGACGATCTGGTGGTGCATGCGGGAGACGACGCCCGGGTCCGGATCCTGGGGGGCGGGGTCGGAGACGAGGTCATCCTTCATGATCAGGGAAATGGCGAGCCTGAACGCTGCACCGGGGCGGGTGAGTGCGTCCAGGGGGCAGAAGAGGCCGAGATGAATATGTCACCCAAGAAAATCTACCTGTATGAAGGAGAGACACCATGAGGCTGATCCCTTGGGTGTGCGTGCTTGGTCTGGGCTTGTCAGGAGGCAGCCAGGCGGCCGATATCAAGTGCTATGTCGAGTTGGCTAATGGCCCGCGGGTGGTGCTGAGTGGCACCACGGCAGACGCTTCCCCCGCTGCCGTGCAGGACAAATTTCAGCGCAAGGGCTATGAGGTCGACGGGGTCATCCAACCCGTGGTCAAGGTGCTGGAGTGTCTGGACATGGGGGATCGCTTCAAATCGAAAGAGGCGCAGCAGCAGGATGCCATCCAGCTGCGCTAGGGACAGACATTGGCCTGGGTAGCCTGGCTTGATCGCCCCGAGGGGGCGATGATCAGATTGATCTGCTGAACCCCTGGGCTGCATAAGTTCAAGGTGGCGTTGCTCCCCAGGCTGGTGCCATCCGGGCTGAAGAGGGTGGTTCGCCGATTATTGGCGGCGGTGACGCCCTGAGGGAAGGGGTGGCTCCTGGCGAGCAGCAGCTCGCCGCCATCCAGGGCGCTGTTGCCATCATCATCGACAAATACCTGCAGATGAGTGGGGTTGGCGAGGACGCAGCTATCGTTGGTATCGGCCAGGCAGGCCGTGACCGAAAACTGGTTGTCGATGGCCTGACTACGGGCAAAACGCAGCTGCTTCAACAGGGTTTGCGATTCGAACTTGAGGCTGTTCTCGTTGAGCAGACTGGAGAGAGCCGGGGCGCCAATCCCCAACAAGATGACGCCCAGACTGACGGCGACCATCAGTTCGAGCAGGGTGAATCCGTTCATGTGCCTGTTCATGGGTATCATCTCCGCCGATTGACTACAGCTTATCGTCTTCATGGCAGAGCGCCAGGGGAGGATAAGGGTTGAGCTGGCACAGCCAGCGCCTTTTCTTTATCATTCCCCATCATTTTCGAATTCAAGATGCATCGCCATGGCAAAAGCCCTCTCTCTGATGCTTGCCCAGTTGAACCTGACGGTAGGCGCCATCGAAGATAACTGTGACAAGGTACTGGCCGCCGCCGCCGAGGCGGAGCAGCAAGGGGCCGATCTGCTGGTCTGCTCCGAGCTGGCCCTGACCGGCTACCCGCCGGAAGACCTGTTGCTGCGCGCTGACCTCATGATCCGGGTCGACGCTGCTCTGGCCCGCATCGCGGCCTGGCGGGGGCGTTGCGCCATCTTGCTGGGTCACCCCTGGCGCCAGGATGGCAAGCTCTACAACACCGCATCCCTCTATGATAACGGTGTCCTGCTGGCTCGCTATTTCAAGCAGGACTTGCCCAACTATGGGGTGTTCGACGAGAAGCGCTACTTCAGCGCCGGCAAGGAGAGTTGCGTGGTGACGCTGCGGGGCCATCGCCTGGGCTTGCTTATCTGCGAAGACCTCTGGCAGCCGGGCCCGGCCCTGGCCGCCAAGGCGGCGGGTGCCGAGCTGCTGCTCACCATCAATGCCTCCCCCTATGACAAGGACAAGCCCTGGATCCGCCGCGAGTTGATGGCGGAGCGCTGCGGTCAGACCGGCTTGCCCCTGGTCTACCTCAATCAGGTATGCGGTCAGGACGAACTGGTGTTCGACGGCTGCTCCAAGGTGTTCAACGGCCAGGGCGAGCTGACCCACAGGCTGGCCCCCTTTGCCGAAGAGCTGGCGCTGGTGCGCTTTGTCGAGGGGCAACCCCGCAAGGAGCGCGAGCCCGCACAGCCCCTAGAGCCCTTGGCCGAGGTCTATCAGGCCCTGGTGCTGGCGGTGCGTGATTATGTCACCAAGAACGGCTTTCAGGGGGCCGTGCTCGGTCTCTCCGGCGGGATTGACTCGGCCCTGACCCTGGCCATTGCCGGAGATGCCCTTGGCAACGACAAGGTGCAGGCGGTGATGATGCCGTTTCGCTACACCGCCCAGATGAGCGTGGAGGATGCCAGGGAGCAGGCAGAACGTATGGGGGTGGAGTTCAATATCATCTCCATCGAGCCCATGTTCGAGGGCTTCATGACCCAGCTTGCTCCCCTGTTCGAGGGCACGGCGCGCGATACCACCGAAGAGAACCTGCAGGCGCGCTGCCGCGGCGTGCTCTTGATGGCGCTCTCCAACAAGCGCCGCCGCATCGTGCTGACCACGGGCAACAAGAGCGAGATGGCCGTGGGCTACGCCACCCTGTATGGCGACATGGCCGGTGGTTTCGATGTGCTCAAGGATGTGCCCAAGACCCTGGTCTTCAAGTTGTGCGAGTATCGCAACAGCGTCGATTACGTGATCCCCCAGCGGGTCATCGACCGGCCGCCCTCGGCGGAGCTGGCCCCTGATCAGCTGGATCAGGACAGCCTGCCTCCCTACGACATTCTGGACGACATCTTGCAACGCTATGTGGAGCAGGATGCCTCCGTGGCCGACATGGTCGCCGCCGGTTTCGATGAGGCCACGGTGCGCAAGGTGATCCGGCTGGTGGACATCAACGAATACAAGCGCCGTCAGGCGGCGGTGGGGCCCCGCATCTCGCCCCGCAACTTTGGTAAGGATCGCCGTTACCCCATCACGTCCGGGTTCGGTAAACAGAACTGGTAAGGAGTCACCATGAAGAAGATTGAAGCCATCATCAAGCCGTTCAAACTGGACGATGTGCGCGAAGCCCTGGCCGAGATTGGCATCAACGGCATGACGGTATCCGAGGTCAAGGGCTTCGGTCGCCAGAAGGGCCATACCGAGCTCTATCGTGGAGCCGAGTACATGGTGGATTTCCTGCCGAAAGTGAAGGTGGAGCTGGTGGTCCAGGATGAAGAACTCGATGCCTGCATCGAGGTGATCCAGAACACGGCGCGCACCGGCAAGATTGGCGATGGCAAGATCTTCGTGTGTGACGTGGAGCGGGTGATCCGGATCCGTACCGGCGAAGAGAACGAAGACGCCATCTGATGCACAAACGCCTCGTGCTGGCGGGCCTCTCGCTGGGGCTTGCCGCCTGCAGCAGTTCGCCGCCGGCCCAGCCGGAAAACCTGTGTCAGATCTTTCGCGAAAAACCCGAGTGGCACGAGGCCGCGCTCGACATGACGGCGCGGTGGGGCACACCGGTACAGGTGGTGATGGCCATGATGTACCAGGAGTCCTCCTTCGTGCATGATGCCCAGCCGCCCATGGGATACTTCCTGTTTATCCCGACCGGGCGTGCCAGTTCGGCCTATGGTTATGCCCAGGTGAAAGACGAGACTTGGGCCGATTACCAGCGGGAAACCGGCAACGGCTGGAGCAGCCGGGACGACTTCGCCGACGCCATCGATTTCATGGGCTGGTACACTGACAAGGCCCAGAAGCTCAACGGCACCTCCAAGTGGGATGCCTACGGCCAGTACCTCAATTATCACGAAGGCTGGGGCGGTTATCGCCGTGGCAGCTACCGCAGCAAGGGGTGGCTGATGAAGGTCTCCCGCAAGGTGGAGGCCCGCGCCCAGCGCTATGGCGCCCAGTATCGACAATGCAAGGATCAGCTCTCCAGCGGGAGCTGGTTCTGGTAACCCAATCAGGAGTCAGAAATGCCGTTATTGGACAGTTTTACCGTTGACCACACCCGTATGGAAGCCCCTGCGGTACGTGTCGCCAAAACCATGCAGACCCCGAGCAAGGACACTATTACCGTGTTCGATCTGCGCTTTTGCGTGCCGAATCAGGAGATCCTCTCCGAGCGTGGCATTCACACCCTGGAGCACCTGTTTGCCGGTTTCATGCGGGACCACCTGAACGGCAATGGGGTGGAGATCATCGACATCTCCCCCATGGGCTGCCGTACCGGCTTCTACATGAGCCTGATCGGCGCGCCGGACGAGGCCCGGGTGGGCCAGGCCTGGCTGGCGGCGATGGACGATGTGCTCAAGGTGCAGGATCAATCCCAGATCCCCGAGCTGAACCTCTATCAGTGCGGCACCTACGCCATGCACTCTCTGGATGAAGCCCAGGATATCGCCCGCAACGTCCTGGCTCGCGGGGTCGGTGTGAACCACAACGACGAGCTGGCGTTGCCGCAAGAGAAGCTCAACAACCTCTAAGGTGCGGGCAGCGAAAACGAAGAAGGCCGGTCAGTGACCGGCCTTCTCTTTTTGTCCCCTGTGTCTTGCAAGGAGGTTCGCTCCGAACAGCAGGGCTTGCCGTGGCCGGCAGGCTGGCCGCCGAGCGACATCCGGGCGTCAGGAGGGGAGAGGCATCACCCGGTTGCGGCCGAGCTCCTTGGCCTTGTAGAGCAGCCTGTCGACGCGCTCGACCAGGGGATCCGCCGCCTCTGTACCGTCGTGCTCGCCGACCCCGAAGGAGGAGGTGATGTGGTCGATACGCCGACCTGACTTGCGATCCAGGATCGACATCTTCTCGATGGCCCGGCGCAGGCTCTCCGCCACCTGGCGGCTGAGGGCCAGGCTGCGGCCCGGCAGCAGCAGGGCAAACTCCTCGCCGCCGAGGCGATAGGCGCTGACGCCCTCCTTGCAGCATTCCCGCAACCGCTTGCTGAAGGCGCGCAGCACCTGATCGCCGAGCAGATGACCATATTCGTCATTGAAGTTCTTGAAGCGGTCTATGTCGGTCAGGATCAGGGAGAAGGGGTGCCGGTTGCGGATGAGGCTATCCATCTCCAGGCTGAAGGCGCGGCGGTTGAGCAGACCGGTCAGGGCATCCTCGTTGGCGAGTTTTCTCGTCTCGTCCAGGGCTTCCTTCAGCGCCTTTATCTCCTTCTCGGCGCTGGTCAGCTGGCTGCGAAAGTGCATGGTCGACATCCGCACATCCCGCGACTCGCGCACCAGCTCCCGTAATATCCCCATGGTATCTTCGAGGCTGAGCCCCTCGTCGTCGATCCGGCTCAGCCGATCGAAACTGCGATCCAGCATGGCCTGAAACGCCCCCGTGTCCGACAGGGCGTCTTGCATGGTGTGACCCAGCTCGCTGGTCATGGCGGCCAGATTCAGCTTCATGGTCTCGAGCTGCTGGTCGCTCTGGGCCGCCAGATATTGGTGGAACAGCCGTTCACAGGTGGTGAGCGAGCAGGTGCCCTGCAACTTGATGGCCTGATCGATCGCCTGATTGAGCTCGGGCATGCTGGCCGACACATAGCTGTACCAGAGGGTGTAGTTGGCCGGTGTGGTGGGTATCTGATACTTGATCATCAGAGGCACCGCCTGTTTCAGGTAGGCGGCGGACTGGGCGAATGAATCCTTGCTCATGGGTTCCATGTCTTCTCGGGCGCGCAATGGCGCTCAGTATGACAGAGAGATGCTGGAAAAGGCAGCGGGTGGATGCCATTAGCTCCCCCCTCCGATATACTAGCCGAGTCATTACTTATTCTAAGGCCTGCTTATGTCTCAACAAGATCCTTTCCTCCAACGCGAGGCCGAGAAATATGAGAATCCCATCGCCAGCCGCGAGATGCTGCTGGAGCTCATTCGAGGCCATGAAAAACCCATGTCCCGCGAAGAGTTGGCCACCGTCCTCAAACTGACCGAGGAAGAGCCGTTGGAAGCCCTTCGCCGTCGTCTGCGCGCCATGGAGCGTGACGGACAATTGGTATTCACCCGCAACCAATGTTATGCCCTGCCGGATCGCCTGAATCTGGTCAAAGGCTATGTGCTCGGCCATAAAGATGGATTCGGTTTCCTGCGCCCGGAAGGTGGTGGATCGGATCTGTTCCTGAACAACCGCGAGATGCAGAAGCTGATGCACGGCGACTACGTGCTGGTGCAACCGACCGAGATCGACCGCAAGGGCCGGCAGGAAGCGCGGGTCGTGCGCCTGCTCAAGGCCCGGGAGGCGGACATCGTCGGTCGCTACTTCGTCGAGAACGGCATGGGCTTCGTGGTGCCGGACGACAGCCGCATCGGCCAGGACATCATCATCCCGGAAGGGGAAAACAAGGGCGCCCGTCAGAGCCAGGTCGTGGTGGTGCGCGTCACCCAGCGCGCCACAGCACGGATCAATGCGGTCGGCACTGTGCTGGAAGTGCTGGGCGAGAACATGGCGCCCGGCATGGAGATCGAGATCGCCCTGCGCACCCATGGCATTCCCCACACCTGGCCGGAGGAGGTGACCAAGGAGGTCGCCGGCCTTGGCGAACAGGTGCCGGAGCAGGCCAAGGAAGGGCGCATCGATCTGCGCTCCCTGCCGCTGGTCACCATCGACGGGGAAGATGCCCGCGACTTCGATGACGCCGTCTTCTGCCAGGCCAAGAAGAGCGGTGGCTGGCGCCTGTGGGTTGCCATCGCCGACGTCTCCTCCTATGTACGCCCCGGCACGGCGCTGGATGCCGAGGCGTATCAGCGCGGCAACTCCGTCTACTTCCCCGAGTACGTGGTGCCCATGCTGCCGGAGGTACTCTCCAACGGCCTCTGCTCCCTGAACCCTCAGGTGGACAGACTCTGCATGGTGTGCGAGATGACCATCTCCGCCGGTGGCCGCATGTCCGGCTACAAGTTCTACGAAGCCGTGATGAACTCCCATGCCCGCCTGACCTACAACAAGGTGGCGGCCATTCTGGAAGGGGATGCCAGGCTGCGCCAGCAGTATGACCCCCTGGTGGGCCATATCGAGGAGCTGAACAGCCTCTACAAGGCGCTCAAGCATGCCCGTCATCAGCGCGGCGCCGTGGAGTTCGAGAGCGAGGAGACCCGCTTCATCTTCAACGCCCAGCGCAAGATCGACCGCATCGTGCCGCTGGTGCGCAACGATGCCCACAAGATCATCGAAGAGTGCATGATACTGGCGAACGTGGCCGCGGCCCGTTACATCGAGAAGAACGAGGCCGCCGCCCTGTTCCGGGTGCACGACCGCCCGGGCGAGGAGCGACTGACCGGTTTTCGTGACTTCCTGGCCGAGCTGGGTCTGGAGCTCAAGGGGGGCCTCGAGCCCGAGCCGAAGGATTTCGCCGAGCTGGCCGCCAAGTTCGAGGGGCGCCCGGATGCCGAGCTGCTCTCCACCATGCTGCTGCGCTCCATGCGTCAGGCGGTCTATCAGGCCGACAACATAGGTCACTTCGGCCTGGCCCTGAAGTCCTATGCCCACTTCACCTCGCCGATCCGTCGCTATCCGGATCTCATCTTGCACCGCGCCATCAAGTATCAGGCGGCGAAGGAGCAGGCGGCCCAGCGTCACAAGTGGACCCCGAGCGGTGGCTACCACTACCAGCTGGAAGAGGTGGATCCCATGGGCGAGCACTGCTCCATGACGGAGCGCCGTGCCGATGATGCCACCCGCGACGTGGCGGACTGGCTCAAGTGCGAGTACATGCTGGACCACGTGGGTGACGAGTTCGACGGCGTCATCGCCAGCGTCACCGGCTTTGGCTTCTTCGTGCGTCTGGCGGAGATCCACATCGACGGCCTGGTCCACATCAGTTCCTTGGACAACGACTACTACCAGTTCGATCCCCTGCACCAGCAGCTGATCGGCGAGAACTTCCGCCGTCGTTACCGCCTGGGTGACAAGGTGCGGGTCAAGGTAATGGCCGTGAACCTGGACGATCGCAAGATCGACTTCACCATGGTGGAGGAACCCCTCAAGGCTACCGGCAAGAATGCCAAGGAGATGGCGCGCAAGCAGGCCGAGATCAAGAAAGAGAAGGCCAAGAGCAGCCGTCGCCACGAGCGTCGTCAGGAGGGCAAACCCCTCAAGACCACGGCCGCCAAACCCAACAACCGCCGCCCGAGCAAGAAGGCTCGTGACAAGGCCAAGAGCACGAAATGAGTACTGAACTGATCTACGGCATTCACGCCGTCAGCGCCCAGCTGGAGCGCACCCCGGAGCGTTTCATCGAGGTGTGGGCCCTCAAGGGCCGCGACGACGAGCGGCTGCTGCCGCTCCTCGCCGAGCTGGAGTCACTCGGCATCCGGGTGCAGAACGTCAACCGCAAGGCGCTCGATGACAAGGCCGAGGGCAACAATCACCAGGGCATACTGGCCCGGGTGAAGGAGTCCCCCAAGCTGGCCGAGCACGATCTGGCCAGCCTGCTGGACAACCTGGCCTCACAAGAAGCTCAGCCTTTCCTGCTGGTGCTGGACGGGGTGACGGATCCCCACAACCTCGGCGCCTGCCTGCGCAGCGCCGATGCGGCGGGTGTGCATGCGGTGATCGTACCGCGGGACAAGGCCACCGGCCTGACCCCTGTGGTGCGCAAGGTCGCCTGTGGCGCCGCCGAGGTGGTGCCGCTGATCCAGGTCACCAACCTGGCCCGCAGCCTGCGCGAGCTGCAGGAGCGGGGCGTCTGGATCGTCGGCACCGCCGGCGAGGCGGATCACGACCTCTATCAGGCCAAACTGACCGGCCCGATGGCGCTGGTGATGGGTGCCGAGGGCAAGGGGATGCGCCGCCTGACCCGCGAGCACTGCGACGAACTGGTGAGCATTCCCATGGCGGGGGCGGTATCGAGCCTCAACGTCTCGGTGGCGACCGGCGTCTGCCTGTTCGAAGTGGTGCGTCAGCGCCGTGGTTGAATGAACGTGATGGAGCGACCCCCGTTTTGCCGGGATCCCCACATCGATGAGCAGGAGGCCAGGGGCCTCCTCTCTTTTGCCCGGCCCCTCTTGCTGGCGCCGAGGGAATCATTGTGGCGGGCGGGCGATCGTCCGGATCTGCTGGTCCGGGTCGAGCAGGGTCTGCTGCGGGCCAGGGTCGTCCTCGAGGATGGCCGCGAATATATCAAGGAGTTCTACTGGGAGGGGGACGAGTTTCTCGACTTTCACCATCAACTCAGCGGCCAGCCGGCCCGCTGCAGCGTGGAGGCCCTGGAGCCCTGCCGCCTGCTGGTGTTTCCCCTCGCCAGCCTGCGCGGGCACAGGCTCTGGCCCGCCTGGTACCAGCATCTGGTCGCGGTCCAGCTGCGCATCAAGGAGGAGAAGGAGCTGCTGTTGCTCACCGGCACGCCCCAGGCTCGTTATCAGCACTTCCTGAGTCACTTCCCCGATCTGGATGCCCGCCTGCCCGACCATCAGGTGGCGGCCTACCTCGGCATTACCCCCATCAGCCTGAGCCGCATTCGCAAGCGCCTGGCCGGGCGCTAGCGCGAGGCAAGCCAGTCCGACCCGCTTCACGTCGCTTCATTAACCAAGGTTAATGCGAGGCACGGGCCGCGGCGCTATGCTGGCGGCTTGTTCCCAAGGAGTCAGCTATGGATTGGACCCTCAAGGGCTTCGATGCCCTCTCGTTACATGAACTCTATGACCTGCTGGTGCTGCGTTCCCGGGTGTTCGTGGTGGAGCAGACCTGCCCCTTCCTCGATATGGACGGGCTGGACAAGCAGGGCGAGGTGCTGCACCTGCTGGGGTGGCAGGAGGGCGAACTGGTCGCCTATGCCCGCCTGCTGGCGCCGGATCTGGTGAAGCCGGGCTTTGCGGTGATAGGCCGGGTGGTCACGGCGCCAGAGGCCCGTGGCGGCGGCCTGGGCCATCGGCTGATGGAGCGGGCAGATGCCGAGTGTGCACGGCTCTGGCCTCAGGCTCCCGTTTATCTGGGCGCCCAGGCCCATCTGCAGGATTTTTATGCCCGCCACGGTTTTCGGCCCGAGGGAGACGCCTACCTCGAGGACGAGATACTGCATATCGGCATGGTTCGCCCCTGAGGGCAGCACCGGGGCATCTAATGCCTTTTAGGCATAACAATGAAATTATTATGTCTTGAGGTAGTAAAGAAATCGGATGCCCAGGCCGGAGTTAGTCCGTATCCTTTGCATGATTAACCGCCAATATCCGATAGAGGCAGTCGAAAGTGGCAAATTTCGCATTAAATGCTGAACAAGATCCGAAAGTCTTGCCGCCAAGCCGAGTCATGGCTGCCCTCTGCCCGGACGGGGAGGGGCGATGGAGCTGATCCGCAAGCACTTCGCCCTCGACCTGCAAACCTTCGCCATCATCACCCTGATCCTGGGGAACCTGGCCCAGGCCTTCTCTGACGTGCTGGTCAAGCTGATCGGTCCCGGTTTCAGTCCGCTGCAATACATGTTGCTGCGCCAGCTGTTCACCCTGCTGCTGCTGTTGCCGCTGATGGCAAGGGTGCCGAGGTCGGCCTGGGGATTGGGGGCCTGGAAGTGGCACCTGCTGCGGGGCCATCTCTGCCTGCTCGGGGGCGGCGGCATGATGCTGGCGCTGACCCAGCTGCCGTTGGCCAGCGCCAATGCCATCTTCTATGTCTCGCCCCTGCTTACCCTGCCGCTGGCGGCCTGGCTGCTGGGTGAGAAGATCCACTCCCGCATCTGGTTGCTGGGGGGGCTCGGGCTGCTGGGGGTGCTGCTGGTGCTCAATCCCGGGGATTTTCATCTCGCCGGGCTCGGCGCCCTGCTCACCGCTTTCACCCTGGCGCTGTTCAATATCACGGGACGCAAGCTGCCGGCGGGGATGTCGGTGGTGGCGGCCCTGTTCTGGGCCAACCTGATGGCGATACCCCTCACCGCCGGTCTGGCGATCGGCCACTGGCAGCCCCTCGACTGGCGACTGCTGGCCCTGATCGGGGGCAGCGGCCTGATGCAGCTGCTCTATCATGCCAGCTGCTTCTATGCCTATCGACAGGTGGAGGCGAGCCGCATCGCCGCCACCGAATACTCGGGCCTGATGTTCGTGATGCTGCTGGGGGTCTGGCTGTTTGCCGAGATCCCCAGCTGGAACCTCTGGCTCGGGGTCGCCCTGATCCTGCTCGCTATCCACTGGCAGCGCCGGCTGGGTTAGCCGCAGAGGCGCTGCCCGTGCGGGTCAGGGCAGGACCCGGGTGTGCAGGCTGAAGCCCTCGTCGTCGTGGGTCAGCGTCACCCTGACCCGACCCAGGTCCGCCAGGCTGGCGACATGGGTGCCGCCGCAGGGAATGGTCACCTCTTTTCCTTCAAGGGTGCAGTGCCAGTAGCGCGAATCTATGATGGCCTCGCCGTCCCATGAGCGGCGGATCTCGCCGCCCGCCGCCAGCCAGTCGGCAACTTGCTTGTTGACCCTCTCTTCTATCTGCGCCAGCTCCGCCAGCAGGGGCTCGCCGTTGATCCCTTTCTTGCGCAGGCTCTTGCCGATGCGGTACTGCTCCCGTGAGCCATGGGGCTCGACCCGCGAGTGCTGGATGGCGAGGCGATCGAAGTCGGGCTGGCCCAGGGCGTCGTGTTCGCTCACCGCCTTGCGCCAGTAAGGGATAAGGGCTCGGTTGAGCGCCAGGGCCGCCAGATGGCAGGCGCTGTGACCCAGGCTGAAGGCATGGCGGGCGGCGGTGTCAACCTGCAATTCAACCTGGGTGCCGACGGGCAGGGTGTGGGCGCCCGCCAGGGGATGTACCACCACGAAGGTCCAGCCCTCCGCTCCCCGTTTGACCGGGATCTCCGTATCCACGAACAGCTCGCCTGCCGGACTGATGGCTCCCATGCGGCAGGGACCGACGGCCGCCTCGCCGTCATCCCAGCGCACCGTGCCCACATCACCAGGCTGATCGGGCCAGAGATGGCTCTGGGGGTGGAAGGGGGTGAGATCGGTCACCAGCAGGGTCGGCTCGCCCCCCTGGCAATGGCGCACGCTGGCCTGCTCCTGATGATGGCCCAGCACGAAGCTGGCGCGGGTATGTTGCATGGGATACTCCTGTGAGAGAACAGGAGCGCAGCATAACGCAAAGGGAGTCCTGGCTCATTAACCCGGGATAATGAGCCAGGCGGCGATCAGAGGAGGGAGACCAGCAGATAGGCATTGAGGCCGATCACCAGGGCGACGATGAGACGTCCCAGCGCCTGGGTAACCGCATGGTTGCGATACTCCCCCATCAGGGCGCCGTCACCGGTCAGGATCAGCAGGGGGATCAGTGCGAGCGCGATGCCAAAGCTCAGGATCACCTGGCTCAGCACCAGGATCTCCGTGGTATTGAGCCCCATGGCGATCACGATGAAGGCCGGGATCATGGTGATGAGGCGCCGCAGCCAGAGGGGAATGGTGAAGCGCACGAAGCCCTGCATCACCACCTGGCCCGCCAGGGTGCCCACCACGGTGGAGGAGATGCCGGAGGCGACCAGGGAGAGCCCGAACAGGGTGGCGGCGGCCGGGCCCAGCAAGGGGGTGAGGGTCTGATAGGCGGACTCCAGCTCGGCCACGTCATGATGGCCAGAGGCGTGGAAGGCGGCGGCCGCCATGGCCACCATGGCGAGATTGACGAAGCCGGCGATGGTCATGGCGATGGCCACGTCGACCCGGGTGGCATGCAGGCGCTGGTGGATCGGCTCCTGCCCCTCGCCATGCTGGGTCAGGGCCGAGTGGAGATAGATCACATGGGGCATCACTGTGGCCCCGAGCATGCCGGCGGCAAGGTAGATAGCCTCGTTATTGGGCAGGCCGGGGAAGAGGGCACCCTCCAGCAGGCTTGGCAGATGGGGGCGGGAGAACACCAGCTCGACGATATAGGCCGCCGCCACGAACAGCAACAGGCCGCCCACCACGTACTCCAGTGGCTTCTGGCCCCGGCTCTGCAGCATGAGAATGCCCCAGGTCGCCACGGCCGTGATGCAGGCTCCCTCCAGCAGGGTGACCCCGAGCAGCAGCTTGAAGCCCACGGCGGCGCCGATGAACTCGGCGAGATCCGTGGCCATGGCGATGATCTCCGCCTGCACCCAGTAGGCCCAGACCGCCGGCCTGGGCAGCCTGTCGCGGATGTGCTCCGCTAGATTCTTGCTGGTGACTATGCCGAGCTTGGCAGAGAGTGTCTGTACCAGCATGGCCATCAGGTTGGCCCACACCACCACCCACAGCAGCTGGTAGCCGAAGGTGGATCCAGCCTGGATATTGGTGGCGAAGTTGCCCGGATCGATATAACCGATGGCGGCGATGAAGGCGGGACCCAGCAGACTGGCTTTGAGTTTGCGTGGGGCCAGGGCAAGGGTGGCAGCGGGTTGCATAACGGCATCCTCCGTAGGGATATGGCGTTAGCATAGCCGTAAATGATAATTATTATCAATTGTGATTTTAGATGAAGCCCATAGAGAAATCGGAATGGCGGAGCGGGGAAATATTTCGTGGCGACAGGGGCAGGTGCCGGTTGCAGTCGCTGTGTCGATTTCGTACAATACGCCGCCCTAGAAAGCAGCGTCTAAACACACCATACGTTCCTTGCCTCCGAGGTCTGGCTGCACCTGGGCGGAGGCTGAATTAATCCGTAAGGAGCTAAAATGCGTCATTACGAAATCGTCTTCATGGTTCATCCGGACCAGAGCGAGCAAGTTCCCGGCATGATCGAGCGTTACACCGGCGCGATCACCGCTGCCGGCGGTACCATTCACCGCCTGGAAGATTGGGGCCGCCGTCAACTGGCTTACCCGATCGACAAACTGCACAAAGCCCACTACGTTCTGCTGAACGTAGAAGCAGAGCAAGCCGTTATCGATGAGCTGGAAACCAACTTCCGCTTCAACGATGCCGTTATCCGCAACATGATCATGCGCACCAAGCACGCCGTGACCGAAGTTTCTCCGATGGCCAAGGCCAAAGAAGAGCGCTTCCCCCGTCGTGACGACGAGCGCCGCGAAGAAGCGACTGAAGCTTCCTCCGAAGAGTAATTCTTAGATCACTGACATAGAGGATAAAGGCCATGGCACGTTATTTCCGTCGTCGTAAGTTCTGCCGCTTCACCGCCGAGAACGTTACCGAGATCGACTACAAAGATATCGTTACTCTGAAAAACTACGTCACTGAATCTGGCAAGATCGTACCGAGCCGTATCACCGGTACCCGCGCCAAGTATCAGCGTCAGCTGGCACGCGCCATCAAGCGTGCTCGTTACCTGGCTCTGCTGCCGTACACCGATCTGCACAACAAGTAAGCATCGGTCCGGCACTTAAGCCTAACTCAACTTCATTAGAGGAAAGGTAATGCAAGTTATCCTGCTCGACAAAATCGCCAAACTGGGCGGTCTGGGTGATCAAGTCACTGTTAAAGCTGGCTACGCCCGTAACTATCTGATCCCGCAAGGCAAAGCCGTTATGGCTACCAAGGCCAACATCGAGACCTTCGATGCTCGCCGTGCTGAACTGGAAGCCAAACTGGCTGCCGGTAAAGTTGCCGCTGAAGAGCGCGCTGCCAAGCTGGGTGAACTGGCTGCCGTTGTCATCGCTTCCAAAGCGGGCGACGAAGGCAAGCTGTTCGGTTCCATCGGTACCCGTGACGTGGCTGAAGCCATCACTGCTGCCGGCGTCGCCGTTGCCAAGAGCGAGGTCCGCATGGGCAACGTTCTGCGCAACACCGGCGAGTACGAAGTTGTTGTTCAGCTGCACGCTGACGTCAAAGCAACCGTACAGATCCAGGTTGTTGCCCTGTAATAGCGATTCGCTGTTGCAGAAAAACCCGCGCCAAGGCGCGGGTTTTTTATTTTGGGCCGCCAAGCTACAGTAAGAGACTGTTTTTGCGCGGGAGGTGCCCATGGCGGCCTGGGTTGAAGGACGTGTCATCGAACGTATCCGCTGGACGGATACCCTGTTTTCTCTGCGGGTGGAGGCGGATCTGGCCCCCTACCAGGCGGGGCAATTCACCAAGCTGGCCCTCGAACAGGGCGATCGCCGCATCCAGCGCGCCTACTCCTTCGTCAATCCGCCATCGACCCCCTATCACGAGTTCTATCTGGTGGAGATCCCGGGCGGTGAACTCACCCCCAGCCTGGGCACCCTGCAGCCGGGTGATACCCTGCTGGTACAATCCCAGGCCACGGGATTCCTGACCCTGAGCGAGATCCCCCCCGGCCGGGATCTCTGGCTGCTCTCCACCGGTACCGCCATCGGCCCCTTCCTCTCCATCCTGGCGGCGGGGGAGGCGGAGCAAGGCTTCGACAACCTGATCCTGGTGCATGGGGTGAGGCGGGGGGAGGAACTCAGTTATCAGCCCCTGATCGCCGAACTTCAGGCCCGGCTGGGCAGCCGGTTGCACTATGTCCCCTTTGTCAGCCGCGAGCCCTGGCCCGGCGCCATGGCGGGGCGGATCCCGGCGGCCATCGACGAAGGCGCCTTGCAGGCACGGGTCGGTCTGGCGTTCAGCCCAAAGCACAGCCAGGTGATGATCTGCGGCAATCCCGAGATGGTGAAGGCGACCCAGCTTGCGCTCATCGCCCAGGGGCTGACCAAGAACCTGAGGCGCACCCCAGGTCAGATCAGTTCGGAGAATTACTGGTAGTCAGTCGGTGGGGGCGACAGGCTGGCTAGTTGTGCTTGCCCTTGCCGTTGTTGCCTTTGGATTTGTTGTGGCCCTGGCCCGGATTGTTGTCTCCATGGATGCTGCGGTTGTAGTGATCCCGATACTTGCCATCCACCTTGCCGCAGTCCGTCCTCAGGCGACTGTCTCCTATGCTGATGTCCAGGCAATTGCGCTGCCACCAGTCGTACTCTTTGGTATCAAAATCTATGCTTACCCGGTCGCCCGAGATGCTGATGCCGCCATCCTTGTTGCCGGGAGGGGCAGCCTGAACCGCGGCGCTCATGGCAAGCAGAGCCAGTAGCATAGTGGTGTGTCGTGTCATATCCAGTCCTTGTAGTGATGAAGCGTGGTCCCAGTATAGATCTCGCCTGACGGGTGCCAAGGTGAAAACCGGTGATGGGGTGCCATCTGGCCGACAAACTGTTCAACTTGGTCATCTCCTGTCCGAACGTCTACCAATTCAGGCTATTTCAGGGGGATAGCCTTCAATCCGGGCACAGCGGCCCTATAATCGGCGGCCTGATACACCAACCACCCCGTCCCGACCATGCACACAGACTCCGCCTTGCCCGCTCTCTCCTCACCTTATCAGTTGCGCCATCCCAAGGGATGGTTTGCCCTGACCACTGTGTACAGCTTTACCGGTCTGGCCATTCTGGCCTCCATCGTCTTCTCCCTGCTGCTGTTTCTCTCCATCGACGACAATCCGGTGATGAAGTGGCTGTTCGGCGGTCTGGCCATCATCTTCGAACTGGGCAAGTTCTACGTCTGGTACGAATATGGCGAGTGCAAGGCGCGGCGCGATCTTGGCGGCGCTTTCTGGTCCTTGCTGTTTTACAGCGTGCTGGCCGCCATCTCCATCGGCGGCAGTATCGGGGGCATCAACAGCGCCACCAATACGGTGCTGAGCCAGCAGGCGCACCATGAGCGGGTGATCGCCCGCTTCGACGAGCAGATCGCCAGCATAGAGCGCCAGATCCAGCTCAACGAGGAGGCGGCGCGCAAGTACATAGAGATGGCGCGTATCTCCAGCGGTGTCAGCGGCTTGCAGCAGGCCAACACCAGGCTGAGGTTGAAGCAGGACGAGCTGCGCCAGGAGCGTGATGCCAAGCCGGTCAACGAGCAATCTTCCATGCTGGGGTTGATGAGCAGCCTGGCGGACGGCATGGGCATCAGCATAGGTCAGGTGCAGTTCCTGCTGGTCTGTTTCCTCTCCATACTGCTCGATGCGTTCGGGGCCTTCTTCGTCAGCCTGATTGGCGAGGAAAATCGCTTTCGTCGTCAATGGTTGTGGCAACAGGCGCGGGAGAAGCGGGTAGATCGGCAGGCCGACCCCCAGTCCACCGAGCCCCAGCTGACGAGCCGGTTGGAGCCTGAGCCAGAGGTGATAGCCCAGGTGCGCTCAGGTCTGGAGAGCGGCGAGCTCAAGTGCAGCAAGCGGGGGGTGGCAGAGGCGCTTTCGCTCTCCCTGGAGGAGGTCGACAGGGTATTCCAGCATCTGCTGTCGCAGGGGGTGTTGGGGCAGGGCAGCAATCGCCACTACCACCTGCGTGCAGAGAGTCAATGACTCTGGCTCAATCGAACCAGACCAGGCCCTGGTAGGGCGCCTCCCTGAGGGAGGCGAGCCGGCTCTCCAGGTCGCCGACGTGGATCTCCAGCCGGTGACCGTCGGGATCCTTCAGATAAAAGGAGTCCCCCTCGCTGCGATTGGTTTTCCACTCCACGACCCCTGCCGCGCGCAGGCGGGCACAGAAGGGAGCAAAGTGCTCGGCCGGGATGCCAAAGGCGACATGGCTGTAGTCCCCGGCCGGTCGGGGGAGATCGCAGGAGAGGCAGAGCCATAATTCCCCCAGGGTCAGATAGGCGCCCCGCGCCCACTTCACCCTGGGGCGACATCCCAGCAGGTCGACGTAGAAGGCCAGGCTCTTGTCGAGGTCGCCGGTGGCCAGGGTGAGATGATTCAGCCCCTGCAGCATAGATGCTTCGTTCTCTCTCAATCGACAAACCCTAGTGAGTCAGCACCATCATCAGGCTGAGGAAGGCGGCAAGCCCGCCGCCGATGCCGATGATCCAGTAAAACCCCTTGGCCCCCTGCTTGATGGGAATGCGAAAATAGAGCAGGAAGGCCCACCAGGCCAGCGCCAGCAGCAGGGGGATAAGAAACATTCGAGCCATGGTGTCCTCGCTGTTATTCTGTTGACCCTTGATCAATCAACAGGATGGATTGTGCAATGACGCAGTTACAGATTACCGCATTCGGCGACCCCTCGGTACTCAGCCTCACCCCTTCCCAGGACAAGGTGCCCGCAGAGGGGGAGGTTCGGGTGCGCATCTGTTACGCCGGGGTGAACCCCATCGACGCCAAGACCCGGGCCGGCCTCGGTTGGGCGGCGGCCCAGAACAAGGACAAGCTGCCCTGGACCCCGGGTTATGACATGGCCGGTGTGGTGGCTGCCCTGGGCCCAGGGGTGGATAGCCTCAAGGTGGGGGACAAGGTGTGCGGCATGGTCGGCTTCCCCCTGGAGGGAGGGGCCTATGCCGAGTCCATCCTGGCGCAGGCGGCGCTGCTGGTGCCCCTGGAGGAGGTGAGCATCAAGCAGGGAGCGGCCTTGCCGCTGGCCGGTCTCACCGCCTGGCAGGGGCTGTTCGAGCACGGTGAGCTCAAGCAGGGGCAGCGGGTGCTGATCCTGGCCGGTGCAGGTGGTGTGGGCCATCTGGCGGTGCAGTGGGCCCGTGCCAGTGGCGCACGGGTGACGGCCCTGGCGAGCCCGGACAATCACGGCTTCCTGCACGGCCTGGGCGCGGAGCGGCTGTTGGATTATCACGATCCCGATTGGGTCGCTCAGGTCGGCCGGGTGGAGCTGGTGCTGGATCTGGTCGGTGGTGACAGCGGCAAGGCGGCGCTCGATTGCGTGGCCGAGGGGGGTCGCCTAATCACAGTGCCCACCATCACGGCTGAGGCGATCAAGCTGGCGGCAAGCGAGCGCGGCATCGAGGTGCGCGGCATGCTGGTGCAACCCAATCCCGGGCAGCTGGCCCAGATGCTGACCCTGCTGCGCCTCGGCGAGGCACAGATCTGCATCAGCGGCGAGTTCGAGCTGGCCGATGGCGCCCTGGCCCATGCCGCCATCGAGGGGGGGCATACCCGGGGCAAGTTGCTGCTGCGCATGCCGGGAGCGAGCCTGGATGAGTAACGGCGCGGCCCCGGTGTCTGCTTCTCTGGCGCGCGCCCCATGGAGATGAGCCTCGGCTGGCTGTTTCTGAGCGCCTTCACCTCCGCCACCCTGCTGCCCGGCAGCTCCGAGGTGCTGCTGGGAGCCATGGCCGCCCAGGGGCACTGGGGCATGGCCAGCCTGCTGTTGTGGGCGACCCTGGGCAACACCCTGGGCTCCATGACCAGCTGGTGGCTTGGCTGGCTCGCCACCTACAAGAAAAAACCGGAAGATTTTCAAGGCCGTGGGGAACAAAAGGCGCTTGCCTGGCTCAAACATCATGGCCACTGGTGCCTGCTGCTCGCCTGGACGCCCGTGCTCGGCGATGGTCTCTGCCTGCTGGCCGGCTGGCTGCGCCTCTCCTTCTGGCGCTCTCTCATCCTGATCGGGCTCGGCAAATTGCTGCGTTATGCCCTGGTGTTTCTGTTGGCCAGCCAGATTTTCTAGCCCTTAGTCACTCACGAGGTAAGCGTGAACAAACTCATTCCATTAAGCATTCTCATGGGGCTCTCCCTGCCGGTACTGGCGGCGCCCACCCTGGTGTCCGAGCAGGTCAGACAGGAGGGCAAGCTCGGCATTCCCTACCAGATGTACAGGCTCGACAACGGCCTGACGGTGATCCTGGCCCCCGACAAGTCCGACCCCCTGGTGCACCTGGATGTCACCTACCATGTGGGCTCGTCCCGGGAGACGGTGGGCAAGTCGGGGTTTGCCCACTTCTTCGAGCACATGATGTTCCAGGGCTCCAAGCACGTTGGCGATCAGGAGCACATGCGGATCATCAACGAGGCCGGTGGCGACATGAACGGCACCACCAACAAGGACCGCACCAACTACTACGAGACGGTCCCGGCCAACCAGCTGGAGAAGGTGCTCTGGCTGGAGGCGGATCGCATGGGCTTTCTGCTCGATGCGGTGAGCCAGAAGAAGTTCGAGATCCAGCGCGCCACCGTGAAGAACGAGCGGGGCCAGCGGGTCGACAACCAGCCCTATGGCCTGGTGAGCGAACGGGTCGGCGAGGCGCTCTATCCGCGCACCCACCCCTACTCCTGGCAACCCATAGGCTATGTGGAGGATCTGGACCGGGTCGACGTGAACGACCTCAAGCAGTTCTTCCTGCGCTGGTATGGCCCGAACAACGCCACCCTGACCCTGGGGGGCGATTTTGACAGCAAGCAGGCCCTGGCCTGGATTGAGCAGTACTTCGGCCCCATCCCCCGCGGTCCCGAGGTGGCGGAGCCGACCCCCATGCCGGTCACCCTGCCCGAGACCCGCTACATCACGTTGGAAGACAAGGTGCACCTGCCCCTGCTCTACATCAGCTACCCGACCGTGTCCCTTGGCGATCCCCAGGAGCCGGCGCTGGACATGTTCGCCGACGTGCTCGGCGGCTCGGCCAGCTCCATGCTCTATCAGTCTCTGGTCAAGAGCGGCAAGGCGCTGGACGTGGGCGCCTCCCACTACTGCGAGGAGCTGGCCTGCACCCTGACGGTCTACGCCTACCCGAATCCGGCGGTGGATGGCAGCCTCAAGACCCTCAAGGGGGAGGTGGACAAGGTGATAGGCGAGTTCGCCCGGCGCGGCCTCAAGCCCGAGGATCTGGAGAAGGCGATCAGCAAGTACCGTGCATCCACCATCTGGGGGCTGGACAGCGTCTCGGGCAAGGTGAGCCAGCTCGCCATGGGTCAGGTGCTGGCCCGGGATCCCGATTATGTGTTCAAGAGCCTGGATGCCATCGGCCAGGTGACACCTGAGCAGGTCAAGACCGCCTATGACACGTTCATCGCGAACAAGCCGGCGGTGGTGCTGAGCGTGGTGCCCAGGGGCAAGCTGGACTGGCAGGTGGCCAAGCCCAACTTCACCCCGGCCAGGCGGGAGCTGCCAGACTATAGCCAGCATGACGCTGCGCTGGCCGAGCGCCCGGTCAAGGACAGTTTTGATCGTAGCGTGCAGCCCGGGACGGCGGACGCGGTGAGCGTCAAGGTGCCCGCCATCTGGCACGGCAAGCTGGACAAGCACATAGAGATCATCGGCACCAGGAGTGACGAGATCCCGGCGGTCTCCATCATGATCGCCCTGCCGGGTGGCATACGTGCCGAAGGCAAGGGCGAGCTGGGACTGGCCAATCTGACCGCCGCCATGATGGGGCAGGGCACGGTGCGCCTGACCGAGGCCCAGCTCAGCGACGAGCTGCAAAAGCTCGGCTCGGACATCAGCGTCTCCAGCGCCCAGTACAACAACCTCATCACCATCAGCAGTCTGGCGGACAAGCTGCCCCAGACCATGGCGCTGGTGCGCGAGGTGCTTGAACGACCCGGCCTGCGGGAGGCGGACTTCGAGCGGGTCAAGGCCCAGCTGCTGCAAGGGATGAAGCAGAGCGAGCAGCAGCCGGAATGGCTGGCGGGCCAGGCGTTTCGCGAGCTGGTCTACGGCAAGCAGAGCCGCCTCGGCCAGCCCTCTGACGGGGTGCTGGCGGATGTGGAGAAGCTGACCCTGGCGGACGTGAAGCGTTTCTACCAGCACTACTACAATCCGACCAACGCCAAGGTGGTGGTGGCGGGGGATGTCGGCCAGCAGCAGATAGAGGAGCAGCTTGGCTTCCTGACCCGCTGGAAGGGGACGGCGCCCGTGCTGGGCGATCTCAAGCCCAGGGGGGAGCAGGCCAAACCCGGCATCTATCTGGTGGACAAGCCGGGGGCGCCCCAGTCGGTGATCCGCATCGGTCGGCGCGCCATGGCGTTCGATACCCAGGGGGATTACTTCACCGCCGGGCTGATGAACTTCAACCTGGGGGGCAACTTCAACAGCCGCATCAACCTCAACCTGCGGGAAGACAAGGGTTACACCTATGGCGCCAGCTCGGGTTTCTCCGCCAATCGCGACGTCGGCGTCTTCGCCACCGGTGCCAATGTGCGCGCCGATGCGACCGTGGATGCCATTCGTCAGTTCCTCAAGGAGATGGATGACTACCGCAAAAGCGGCCCCACTCCGGTGGAGCTGGCCTATATGCGCAGCGCCGTCTCCCAGCAGGATGCTCTCTCCTACGAGACCCTGGATCAGAAGGCCGGCTTCCTGCTGCAGATGATCATGTATGACCTGAAGCCCGACTTCGTGCAGGCCCAGAGCCAACTGATCAAAACGGTGTCACAAGAGACGCTGAAGGCGAGTGCAGCCCGCTGGCTCAACCCGGCCGACATGGTGATAGTGGTGGTAGGCGACAAGCAAAAGCTTGAAAAACCTCTGGCCGAGCTTCATCTTCCCATCTATCCGCTGCAACTTCCCTGAGGGAGGCGTGCGGCATGCCTGAGCGCCGCCCCGGCTGGGGCGGCCAACAATGAGCCTTGAATATGACTACATCTAGCTTGTCACTGCGTGAGTTGCTGGCGGCGCTGGGAACCCCGGATCGTCTGCCAGCCCTCAAGGGGATCCGTCGTGGCCTGGAGCGTGAGACCCTGCGCATCACCCCGGATGGCGGCCTGGCCCAGGGGGATCACCCTCACAGCCTGGGCTCGGCCCTGACCCATGCCAACATCACCACAGACTACTCGGAGAGCCTGCTGGAGTTCATCACCCCGGCCACCGACTCCATCGAGAGCCTGATGGAGCAACTCGGTGACATCCATCATCACGTCAGCCAGCACATCGGCGAGGAGCGGCTCTGGCCGCTATCCATGCCCTGCTTCGTCGGCGACGAGGAGAGCATACGCCTGGCCCAGTACGGCAGCTCCAACATAGGCAAGATGAAGACGCTGTACCGTCAGGGTCTCAAGCACCGCTACGGCAGCCTGATGCAGGTGATCGCCGGCATCCACTTCAACTTCTCCATGCCGGACAGCTTCTGGTGCGAGTGGCAGGATCTGGCGGGGGAGCCCTGCTGCAGCCAGCGTTTCATCTCCGAGAAGTACATGGGGCTTATTCGCAACGTTTACCGCTTCGGCTGGCTGGTGCCCTACCTGTTCGGTGCCTCCCCGGCCATCTGCAGCTCCTTTCTCAAGGGGCGGACCAGTACGCTGCCGTTCGAGAAGCTCGGCAAGGGCACCCTCTATCTGCCCTATGCCACCTCGCTGCGGCTGTCGGATCTCGGCTACACCAGCAGCGCCCAGAGCCGGCTCGACATCAGCCACGACAACCTGCCCGCCTACGTGGCCTCCCTGCGCCGCGCCATCAACACCCATGATCCCGAGTTCGCCAGGATAGGGGTCAAGGTGAACGGCGAGTACCGCCAGCTCAACGACAATGTCCTGCAACTCGAAAACGAGCTGTACGCTCCCATCCGGCCCAAGCGTACCCCCCGCAGCGGCGAGAAGCCCTCGGACGCGCTGGAGCAACGCGGCATCGAATACATCGAGCTGCGCACCGTGGACGTGAACCCCTTCACCCCCCTCGGCATCGAGGCGGAGCAGGTGCGCTTCTTCGACGTCTTCCTGGTCTGGTGTCTGCTGCGCCCCTCCGCCCAGCTGACGGAGCAGGAGATAGCCCGCAACCGTCGCAACCAGACCAAGGTGGTGCTGGAGGGACGCCGTCCCGGCCTGACCCTGGAAGATGAGCAGGGGGCCGCCATCGGCCTCAAGGAGTACGGCCTCCAGCTGTTTGACGAACTGGCGCTGGTGGCGGATCTGCTGGATCGCTGCTGCGGCCGCAATCGCTATCGCGAGACGCTGGCCATGCACAGGGAGAAGCTGCTGGATCCCGAGCTCACCTATTCGGCGCGCCTGCTCAGGCGCTTGCAGGAGGAAGGCCTGGACAACGGCTGCTTCGGCGACGCCCTGGCGAGCCAATACCGGGAGCAGCTGCTGGCCGGTGAGCTGCAATACTGGGATGAAGCCTACTTCGCCGGCGAGGCGCGGGACTCCCTGCTCAAGCAGCGGGAGCGGGAACGGGGGGACAGCCTGTCGTTCGACGACTTCCTGGCGGACTACTTCGGGACTCGCCAGACCACGACCTGACCCTTGCCTTCCCATGACCATGAAAAGAGCCGCTCAATGAGCGGCTCTTTTCATGGGCCGATCGCCAGCTCCCGGTCCGTCCCCGGC
The DNA here is from genome assembly GCF_000819765.1 of Aeromonas bivalvium. Classification (GTDB taxonomy): domain Bacteria; phylum Pseudomonadota; class Gammaproteobacteria; order Enterobacterales; family Aeromonadaceae; genus Aeromonas; species Aeromonas bivalvium. The sequence goes on along the minus strand of NZ_CDBT01000015.1, from coordinate 50,815 downwards.
ACAGCAAAACGAAGTGTGAGTCAGCCTTCACTTCAGCAGGGCAAGGGCCGTTTTTATTGTCAAACGGCTCACACTTCCCCCTTTTGACCCTTGAGTCTGGTGCGTCAGGCGCCTAGTTTTCGATCACTGAAACGATTCAGCTTTCACGAAAACCACTCACAAGAACAAGAGACACGAGGATAAAGCCATGTTGAAGAGACTCTCCATTGCCGTGCTGCTCGCCCTGGGGGCGAGCTCGGGCCAGGCCGCCGAATTCCTGCTGACCGATTCCCAGCAGGGGCTGGATGTGGGGGACTGGAAGATCACCAGCGACAAGCTGGGGATCAAGAGCCCGGTCCCCTTCTCCATCGAGAAGAAGCGCCTGCACGGCGGGCGTCAGGAGGGGGTGGATCTGCTCATCGTCGACAACGGGGTGATGAAGATCACCCTGGTACCGACCCGTGGCATGGGGATCAAGGAGGTCAAGGGGGCCGATGTGCGCCTCGGCTGGGATTCGCCGGTCAAGGAGGTGGTCAACCCGGCCTTCATCGATCTGGAGAGCCGCGCCGGTCTCGGCTGGCTCGATGGCTTCAACGAGATGCTGGTACGTTGCGGCTACGAGTGGACCGGCCACCCCGGGGTGGATGACGACGGCCGTCTCAAGAGCCTGCACGGCCGGGTGCAGAACATACCGGCCTCAGTGGTCAGCGTGACAGTGGATGAGGAGCCGCCCTACGCCATCCACGTGCGGGGCCGGGTGGACGAGCGCACCTTCAAGATGAGCGAGCTGGTCACCTGGACCCAGCTGAGCGTGGTGCCCGGTCAGGCGGAGTTTGCCCTGCAGGACAAGCTGACCAACCACGCGGACTACGAGAACGAGTACCAGATCATCTATCACGGCAACTTCGGGGCCCCCATCCTGGAGGAGGGGGCGCGGGTCAGCACCCCGGTCAAGCAGATCTCCCCGTTCAACGATTACGCCAAGGCGGGGCTCAAGGGCTGGCAAACCTATATGGGGCCCACCAAGGGCTTCGACGAGATGGTGTTCAACCTGGTGCCCTACGGCGATGCCGAGGGCAATACCCTGGCGGTGCTGAACAACAAGGCGGGTAGCGTCGGGGTGGCGGTGGGTTACAACACGCGCCAGTTGCCTGTGCTGACGCTGTGGAAGAACACAGACACCCGGGCCCAGGGCTATGTGACCGGCATAGAGCCAGGCACCAGCTATGCCTACAGCACCAAGTACCAGCGTCCGCTGGGGCTGGTGCCCAAGATCCAACCTGGGGAGACCAAGACCTTCGACCTGACCTATCGCCTGCTGCGCAATGGGGAGGAGGTGAAGCAGGCCCTGGCCCAGGTGGAGCAGATCCAGGACGGCCGCCCCACCGAGCTGCGGGATCAGCCCCTGGTCAAGCTGCCCTGAGTCACAGGCAGACAGCAAAAAGCCGCTCCATGAGCGGCTTTCTGGGTTCAGAGCAGGGGCGCCTCAGCAGCGCCCCTTCTTGTCGAGACAAATCCCCGTCACGGCCTGACGTTGTCAGCGCCGCTGACCCGTGTCACAGGCGGAAGTTGCCCACCAGCTGATCCAGCTCGCCGGAGAGCTGTTGCAGGCTGCGGCTCGAGGCGGTGAGCCTGTGGGCTATGTCCGTCGTTTCCATGGTGAGCTGGTTGATGTCTTCCACGTTGCGATTGAGCTCGCCCACCACGCTGGACTGCTCCTCGGTGGCGGTGGCCACCTGGATGTTCATGTCGCTGATCTGGGTGATGTGGGCGGTGATCTGGCCCAGGGCCCCGTTGGCCTCGTCGGCCTGGCCCACCACGGTCAGGCTCTGGTTGCGGCTCTGGGTCATGGCACTCACCGCCCGGGCCGACTCGGCCTGCAGACCGTCAATCATCTTCTGGATCTCCTCGGTGGAGGCGGCGGAGCGGCTGGCAAGGTTGCGCACCTCGTCGGCCACCACGGCGAAACCACGCCCCTGCTCACCGGCCCGGGCCGCCTCGATGGCGGCGTTGAGGGCCAGCAGATTGGTCTGCTCCGAGATGCTGCGGATGGTGTCGAGTATGCTGCCGATGGCATCGGTCTGACCGGCCAGGGAACCGATGACCCCGGAGACCGATTCCAGCTCGTCGGAGAGGCCGACGATGCCGTGGCGGGCCTGGGCGACGACACCGGCCCCGGCATCGGCCTG
>NZ_CDBT01000015.1:0-48499 GCF_000819765.1 Aeromonas bivalvium | reverse complement strand
TGCCGGCGATCTCGCTGACGGTGGCACCCATCTCGTGGATGGCGGTGGCGACCTGGACGGTGCGATCCCGCTGGGCGGTGCAGTTGTGCTGGGTGAGCTGGGCCTGCTCGGCGACCTGGGCCGCTGTGCTGGCCAGCTGGCGGGAGTTGCTGGCCACCTGCTCGATGGCACCGTGGATGCGGGCCACGAACTGATTGAAGCTGCGGGCTATCTCGGCCAGCTCATCCTTGCCCTCGATCTGGGCCCGGCTGTCCAGGGCCAGATGGGTCGCCGCTTCGCCGATATGGTGCTGCAGGAAGCTGACCCTGCGTCGCAGGCTGGTGAGGATCTGGCTGGAGACCAGCAGGGAGATGAGGATGGCGGCCACTATGATGGCGATCATCTGGTTGCGGCCGCTGCCGTAACTCTCCTCGCTCAGCTCGTTCCTGTGCCTGGCCTGGGCGATGAGGCCGTCGAGCAGGGCATTGGCCCCCTTGCGCATCTCGCCATAGGTCTGGCTGTAACGGTCGCGATAGAGGGTGCGGGCCACCTCCATCTGATTGTTCTCCAGGGCCTGCAGCATGGGGGTCAGCTCGTCACGCTCCATCCGCTCGAACTGGCCGAGCAGGCGTTCTGCCTCGGCCCGGGCGGCGGGATCGACCTGGGCCGTCACCGCCTGCTGCATGGCCTGGCGCATCTCGGGAATGTCTTCCTCGCGGGTCTCCTTGACCCGGGTCAGCACCCCCTTCTCATCCCGCAGCGAGGTGTCTTGCAGCAGCATCATGTCGATGCCGACCCGCATGCGCGGGATGCGGGAGGCGACCTCCGCCATGGCGCGCATGGGGGTGGCCGTGTTCTGGTAGAGCTCATCGGCCTGCAACTTGATGTGGCCCATGCTGCGCAGGCTGGCGCCGCCGACCAGCAAGAGGGCGACGCAAGGCACTGTGACGGCCAGGATGAGCTGGGATTTCAGGGTGATCTTTCCTGCAAGCATGATGGCTCCTTGATGTGTTGCTATGTCGCTAATGTAGCGGCTTGTCATGACGATTTGCCGTCATGGCCGGACCGACACTCCTTGCCTGTCCGGTCGAAAAAGAGCGCCGAAGCGCTCAGTCACGTCACAGCCGGAAGTTGCCCACCAGCTGATCCAGCTCGCCGGAGAGCTGCTGCAGGCTGCGGCTCGAGGCGGTGAGCTGGTGGGCTATGTCCGCCGTCTCCATGGTGAGCTGGTTGATGTCTTCCACGTTGCGGTTGATCTCACCCACCACGCTGGATTGCTCCTCGGTGGCGGTGGCCACCTGGATGTTCATGTCGCTGATCTGGGTGATGTGGGCGGTGATCTGGCCCAGGGCCTCGTTGGCCGCATCTGCCTGGTTCACCACGGTCAGGCTCTGGCCGTGTCCCTCGGCCATGGCGCTCACCGCCCGGGCCGACTGGGCCTGCAGGCCGTCGATCATCTTCTGGATCTCCTCGGTGGAGGCGGCGGAGCGGCTGGCGAGGTTGCGCACCTCGTCGGCCACCACGGCGAAACCGCGCCCCTGCTCGCCGGCCCGGGCCGCCTCGATGGCGGCGTTGAGGGCCAGCAGATTGGTCTGCTCCGAGATGCTGCGGATGGTGTCGAGTATGCTGCCGATGGCATCGGTCTGACCGGCCAGTGAGCCGATGACCCCGGAGACCGATTCCAGCTCGTCGGAGAGGCCGACGATGCCGTGGCGGGCCTGGGCGACGACACCGGCCCCGGCATCGGCCTGCTCGTTGGCCTGGCGGGCGACGTCGGCGGCCAGGGACGCATTGCCGGCGATCTCGCTGACGGTGGCACCCATCTCGTGGATGGCGGTGGCGACCTGGACGGTGCGATCCCGCTGGGCGGTGCAGTTGTGCTGGGTGAGCTGGGCCTGCTCGGCGACCTGGGCCGCTGTGCTGGCCAGCTGGCGGGAGTTGCTGGCCACCTGCTCGATGGAGCCATGTATCTTGGCGACGAAGTTGTTGAAGCCTCTGGCAACCTCGCTCAGTTCATCCCGCCCGTCCACCTTGAGACGCTGGGTCAGGTCGCCGTCACCGCTGCCCAGTTCCCGGAACAGGCGTGCCAGTTCGTTGAGGGGGCGGCTGACGGAGCCTGCCAGCACCATGCCGAGCAGGCCCATGCCTACGGCGATGGCCAGGCTGACCAGCAGGATATGGAGGCGGGCCTGGTCGAGCTCGGCATAGATTTCGGCCTCGGGCACCTGGACCACCAGATACCAGTCGAGCAGCGGAATATAGCTGGTGGCGAGTACCACCTTCTGGCCGTCCACCTCGGCGTGGCTGGCGGAAAACTCCTGCTTGCCGAGCAGGGCCGGGGCGACAGGGCCTGCCAGTTGATTGAGATTGTCACGGTCGATGCGGGCGGCATCCGGGTGCAGCTTCACCTTGCCGCTGCCATCGGTCATGAAGACGAAGCCGCTGTCACCGACCCGGAAGTTGGAGAGGGTGGCGACCATGGTATCCAGGGACTTGGCGAGCCCGGCCAGGCCCCGGCCACCCAGCTGCTGGAAGTTGACGAACAGCTTCATCTCGCCATTGCTCTCGCGAAAGATGCTGAGCATCAGGTCTTGCTGGCTCTTGGTATAGCCGTAGAACCAGGCATCCTGATCCGGGGTCAGGTTGCGCAAGAAACCATCCTGGTTGTAGTAGGCCGCGCTCTGGCGGTCGGCGAAGGAGGCGGTCACCAGGCCATATTGCGCCGTGAGATCCTTGAGCTGGCTGATGAGGATGCTCTCCTGCTCCCTGGGCATGCCGCGCTCGACCCAGTCCAGCACGAAGCGGTCATTGGCCAGCTGCCTGGCGGCGTTGGCCACCGAGTTGAGATCTTTTTCGATGTCCTTGCCGATGCGCTGGGTCAGGTTCGGCAGCTCCTGCTCGAACATGCGGCTCTCGATCAGCTGCTGGGCGGAGCGCTGACTGAAATAGCCCACCAGCAGGCAGGAGAGCACCACGGCCAGGGTGACGGTGGCGATTATTTTCTGTTTGAGGGTCAGGCTTGCGAGCATGATGTTGACTCAAGATCCGGTTGCAAGAGGGTCATGATAGTAGCGGCCGTCGGGATGAATTCTTGAGTGCCGGGCCGGGTTTTATTCAGGGTTTGCGTTTGCGCTCACGGCGCAATGGGAAGAGGGGTATCATCTGGATTCGATCCCGTGGCCAGCAGGATCCACGGCGGCTCACGGGACGGTTGCGGTTCCCCGCTTGCCCCTTATAGTAGGCTGCAATCATCGCAATGCGCCTGACTCATGGACACTCATATGCACGCTTCTCGCCGGGAATGGACCCGCCCCCTTCTTCTGCTGCTCGGCTGCCTGTCGCTGGCCCTGCTCTGCTCCCAGGCCATGGCGGCGGATCGCCCCAAGGTCGCCCTGGTGCTCAGTGGCGGTGGCGCCAAGGGATCGGCCCATATCGGCATCCTCAAGGTGCTGGAGCAAAAGCGCATTCCGGTCGACATAGTGGTCGGCACCAGCATGGGCTCCTATGTGGCGGGCATGTACGCCATGGGGCTCAGCGCCGAGGAGGTGGAGCGCATGACGCTGGCCATCGACTGGAACAAGGGATATCAGGACAAGGTGGGACGCAACGAGCTCTCCTTGCGCAAGAAGCAGCAGAACGAGCAGTATCAGCTGCGCACCGACATCGGCGTCAATGGCAATACCACCCAGCTGCCGGACGGCTTCTTCCAGGGCCAATCCATGGCGAGCCTGTTGCGTCACGCCACCTCCAACCTGCCGGTGCAAAAGAGCTTCGACGATCTGCCGATCCCTTACCGTGCGGTCGCCACCGACATGGAGACGGTGACCCCCTATGTGCTGGACCACGGCAGCCTGGCCAAGGCGATGCAGGCTTCCATGTCCATCCCTGGGGCCCTCAAGCCGGTGGAGTGGGAGGGGCGCATTCTGTCCGATGGCGGTTCGGTCAACAACATGCCGGTGGATGTGGCCAAGGCCATGGGGGCGGATGTGGTGATCGCGGTGGACATCAGCGCCAGGTTGCGCACCCGGGAGGAGCTCAAGTCAGGGCTGGCCATGATTGATCAGCTCACCACCTACATGACCCAGGTCGGGACCGAGAAGCAGAAGGCCCTGCTGGGGCCCGGGGACATCTTGCTGACCCCTGAGTTCGGCAACATGGGCATCGCCGACTTTGCCCTGATGCCGGAGGGGATCAAGCGGGGCGAGCGGGTGGCCGAGGCGGCGTCGCGCCAGCTCGACGCCCTCTCCCTCTCCAAGGCGGACTACGCCGCCTATCGCAACCAGAAACTGAGCCGCCGTGCCGAGCGCAGTGGCCAGCCCGCCTACTTCATCGACAAGGTGGAGCTGGTCAACAAGTCGCGCCTCTCCGACGAGACCATGATAGCCACCCTCAAGGTGCGTCCCGACAAGGTGCAGACCAACGAGAGCCTGGAGGAGGGGATCCGTCGCCTCTATGCCCTGGAGTCGTTCGACCGCATCACCTACCAGGTCGAGGAGCGCAATGGCGAGAACGTGCTGGTGGTGGATGCCAGCGAGAAGAACTGGGGGCCGGGCTACCTCAACTTCCAGTTCGGCTTCTCCGACGATTTCCAGAGCGACTCCAATTACAACGTCGGCATGTCCTACACCCTGACCAATGTCAACGAGCTGGGGGCCGAGTGGCTGACAGAGGCCTCGCTCGGCACCGCCAAGCACATCAAGACCGACTTCTATACCCCGCTGGAGGCGTCGCAGACCTTCTATGGCGAGGCGAGCTTGGGATATGACAAGACCCAGCGCCGCATCTTCTTCGCCAGCGGCGATGAGCCCAACCTGCCGGTCGACTATGTGGAGTCCGAGTACAGCTTCTTCAGCGCGGATCTCTCCCTGGGCTGGAATCAGCAGCCCTGGAGCCGCCTCTCCCTGGGGCTGAACGGCAAGGTGGGCACCATAGATCTGCAGGTGTTCAAGGACGCCTCTGTGGATGCCACCGCCTGGGGCCCCTATGTGCGTTTCGAGCACGATACCCTGGACAGCCGCTACTTCCCCTACGCCGGGGTCTATTGGGACGCCAGGGCGGGTTATACCCGGGTCTCCATTGACGATGGCTCCGGGATAGATGGCAATGACAGCTCGGCCGGGGCCAGCTATCACCTGAGCCTGGTCAAGCCCTGGTCCTGGGACAGGCACAGCGTCAACCTGCTGCTGGAAGGGGGCGGACTGGACACCGACGAGGCGGTTCCCCTCGACATTCAGGATCTCGGCGGCCTGTTCCGCCTCTCCGGTTTCCAGCGCTATCAGCTCTCCGGGCGCTACAGCCTGTTTGGCGGCCTGCGTTACATCTATCGGGTGGCGGACAACGACTTTGGCGCCCTGCGGGCTCCCCTCTATCTCGGTGGCTCCATCGAGCAGGGCGGGGTCTGGAACAAGGGGGCGGACATCGATTTCCAGAGCTCCCTCACCGCGGGATCCGTCTATGTGGGGATAGAGAGTTTCCTCGGCCCCGTCTTCCTCGGCTATGGCATGGCCGAGGGGGGCAATGATGTGTTCTACCTGCAGTTAGGCAGCACCTTCGAATAGCATGAAAATGATGACAACTTGTTAAGTTGAATTTCCTGTCTTTTCTGTTAACAGGCAAAACATCAGCAAGTTTAATTGGTTAGCTATGGCAGATGAATATGTGTGCAGGGATTGGATTTTAATTACTCGTTAAAACTTATATAGTGGGGAGCACCCTAAGGGTGTCCCGCAAGGACGATCGCCGCCAGCCTGGGCGAGCCCCAAAAAAGACCAAAGAGGAATTAGTCGTGCTTGAAACCTACCGTAAACACGTCGAAGAACGTGCCGCCGAGGGCGTGGTTGCCAAACCTCTGGATGCAGAGCAAGTCGCCGCACTGGTTGAACTGTTCAAGAGCCCCCCCGCCGGTGAAGAAGACTTTCTGAAAGAGCTGTTGTCCTCCCGCGTCCCGCCCGGTGTCGATGAGGCCGCCTACGTCAAGGCCGGCTTCCTCACCGCCGTCGCCAAGGGCGAAACCCACTCTCCCATACTGACTGCCGCCGAGGCGGTCGAACTGCTCGGCACCATGCAGGGCGGTTACAACATTCAGCCGCTGATCGATCTGCTGGACGACGCGACCCTGGCTCCTCTTGCTGCCAAGGGCCTCTCCCACACCCTGCTGATGTTTGACTCCTTCCACGATGTGCAGGAGAAAGCCGAGGCGGGCAACGCCTTCGCCAAGCAGGTGCTGCAATCCTGGGCCGATGCCGAGTGGTTCCTGAACCGCCCCGCCCTGGCCGAGAAGATCACCGTCACCGTGTTCAAGGTGACCGGCGAGACCAACACCGACGATCTGTCCCCGGCACCGGACGCCTGGTCCCGTCCCGACATTCCGCTGCACGCCCTGGCCATGCTGAAAAACGCCCGCCCCGGCATCACCCCGGACAAGGACGGCGTCATCGGTCCCATCAAGACCATCGATGCCCTGAAAGAGCAGGGTTTCCCCCTGGCCTACGTCGGCGACGTGGTCGGTACCGGCTCTTCCCGCAAGTCCGCCACCAACTCGGTGCTCTGGTTCATGGGGGATGACATTCCCTTCGTGCCGAACAAGCGCGCCGGCGGTGTCTGCCTGGGCGGCAAGATTGCCCCCATCTTCTTCAACACCATGGAAGATGCCGGCGCCCTGCCCATCGAAGTGGACGTCGCCAAGCTGAACATGGGCGATGTCATCGACATTTTCCCCTATGAGGGCAAGATCTGCCGCCACGACACCGACGAGGTGCTGGCCGAGTTCACCCTCAAGACCGACGTGTTGATCGACGAGGTGCGCGCCGGTGGCCGCATTCCGCTCATCATAGGCCGCGGTCTGACCGACAAGGCCCGCGAGGCCCTGGGGTTGCCGTTCTCCACCGTGTTCCGTCGCCCGCAGCCCGTGGCCGACACCGGCAAGGGCTACACCCTGGCCCAGAAGATGGTGGGCAAGGCGTGCGGCGTGGAGGGCATACGCCCCGGTACCTACTGCGAGCCCAAGATGACCACGGTCGGCTCCCAGGACACCACGGGTCCCATGACCCGCGACGAGCTCAAGGATCTGGCCTGCCTCGGCTTCTCCGCCGATCTGACCATGCAGTCCTTCTGCCACACCGCGGCCTATCCCAAGCCCATCGACGTGCAGACCCACCACACCCTGCCGGACTTCATCATGAACCGCGGCGGTGTCTCCCTGCGCCCGGGTGACGGCGTCATCCACTCCTGGCTCAACCGCATGCTGCTGCCGGATACCGTGGGTACCGGCGGTGACTCCCACACCCGTTTCCCCATCGGCATCTCCTTCCCGGCGGGCTCCGGCCTGGTGGCCTTCGCCGCCGCCACCGGCGTCATGCCACTGGACATGCCCGAATCCGTGCTGGTGCGCTTCAAGGGCGAGCTGCAACCCGGCATCACCTTGCGTGATCTGGTCCATGCCATCCCCTACGCCGCCATCCAGAAAGGGCTGCTGACCGTCGAGAAAGCGGGCAAGAAGAACATCTTCTCCGGCCGCATCCTCGAGATCGAAGGTCTGCCGACCCTGAAGGTGGAGCAGGCGTTCGAGCTGGCGGATGCCAGTGCCGAGCGCAGTGCCGCCGGTTGCACCATCAAGCTGGATCAGGCTCCCATCGCCGAGTACCTCAAGTCCAACATCGTCATGCTCAAATGGATGCTGTCCGAGGGCTATGGCGACGTGCGCACCATCACCCGCCGCATCAAGGGGATGGAAGAGTGGCTGGCCAATCCTGTGCTGATGGAAGCGGACAAGGATGCCGAGTACGCCGAAATCATCGAGATCGATCTGGCCACCATCAAGGAGCCTATCCTGTGCGCGCCGAACGATCCGGACGATGCCCGCCTGCTGAGCGACGTGGCCGGTGACAAGATCGACGAGGTGTTCATCGGTTCCTGCATGACCAACATCGGCCACTTCCGTGCCGCCGGCAAGCTGCTGGACAAGTTCCAGGGTTCCCTGCCGACCCGGATGTGGATAGCGCCCCCCACCAAGATGGACAAGGATCAGCTGACCGAAGAGGGCTACTACGGCATCTTCGGCCGGGTCGGTGCCCGCATCGAGATCCCGGGCTGTTCCCTGTGCATGGGCAACCAGGCGCGGGTAGCGGAAGGGGCCTCGGTGGTTTCCACCTCCACCCGCAACTTCCCGAACCGTCTGGGCAAGGGGGCCAACGTCTACCTGGCCTCCGCCGAGCTGGCCGCGGTGGCCGCGATCATCGGCAAGATCCCGACCGTGGCCGAGTATCTGGAGTACGCCAAGACCCTGGATGCCACGGCGGCAGACACCTACCGTTACCTCAACTTCAACGAGATCGCCTCCTACACCCAGAAGGCCGATGCGGTGATTTTGCAGCAAGCGGTATAAGGCTGGGCGCCGATATGGCGCACTCAGCATGAAGACGAGCCCCGGCCCTGTGCCGGGGCTTTGCTTGTTGTGGCCAGCGAAACGGGGGACGAACAGGTCGGTGAGTATGTGAGTAAAAAATGATCTGGATCCTGAATGGCGCGGCGGACAGCCATTATCATGTCTTCCCCGGCTGCGATCGGATGTTTGCAGCTTGTCATCCAGGTGAGGCGATACAGCCATGATGGCTATCCTCTCAGCCCCATGGTCTGGCCACACTATGTTTCTGTTCAGTCTCGATCTCTCTCGCCCTGGTTGGCGCCTGCTGAGTGCGGTTCTGGTCTTTGCCCTGCCCCTGTCGGTGGGGCTGTGGGAGTTGCACGCCAACTATCTGCGCACCCTGGATAGGCAGTCCGAACAGGCCGCGACCCAGGCGGTGCAGCTGATGGAGGTGATGCTTGACCATGTGGAGGAGGCCAATCGTACCGTGGCCCCCCTGATCAGCCATCCCTGCCAGTCCAACCTGCTCACCCTGCGCAAGCAGGTGGCGCTGGTGCCCTTCGTGCGAACCCTCAATCTGATCGATGAAAATGGCATCTATTGCAACTCTGTGATGGGCAAGGTGAGCTGGCAGGATGAGCCTGACACCTACCATGAAGGTTTCCTGCGGCTGCTGCCTGGCCATGCCGAGCTGAGCAGTCAGCCCATGCTGGCGGTGCGCACCGAGAGCCAGCATGGCGCCGTGCTCAGCACCATTGACAGGGAGTATCTGAAGATGATACTGACCCTGAGCGCGCCCCATGGCGGCGAGGTCCTGCTCCATGTCGGGGAGGAGTGGCTGGATCACCTGGGGGAATTGATGGGCAGGGAACCCAGCCTGCCCACCCTGGCCAATCACAGTGTCCAGTCGAGACGCTACCCCCTCTCCATCTACGCCGGCCTGGTGCTGCCATCCAGCTGGCATTCCCTCTGGCAGGTCAGACGGGTGACCATGCTGATGCTGCTGGGATTCTCCCTCGGCATCTCCCTGCTGGTGTGGTGGCTGCTGGGTCGCCCCGGCTCCATGGAGGGGGAGCTGAAGCGGGCGTTGCGGGCCAAGGAATTCGTCCCCTATCTGCAACCCCTGGTGGCCGGCGAGGGGGGCAAGGTGATGGGGGCCGAGGTGCTGATGCGCTGGCAACACCCCTCATCCGGTCTTGTCCGTCCCGATCTCTTCATTCCCCAGGCGGAGGAGTGCGGCGTGATAGTGCCCATGACGGCGCGCCTGATGCAAACGGTCGCCCAGCAGCTGGCGGGCTGGCAGGACAAGCTGCCTGATGGTTTTCATATCGCCTTCAACATCAGCGCCGTCCACTGCCGGGACTTCTCCCTGCTGGCGCAGTGCCGTGCGTTTCTCTCCCACTTCCTGCCGGGGCAGGTGGTCCTGGTGCTGGAGCTGACCGAGCGGGAACTGCTGGTGGCCGATCCCCACACCCTCTCCCTGTTTCGGCAACTGGACGATCTGGGGGTCAGGCTTGCCATCGATGACTTTGGCACCGGCCACTCCAGCCTGGTCTATCTGCAGCAGTTCCATGTGGATTACCTCAAGATCGACAAGTCCTTCATCGGCCGCATCGGCACCGAGTCCCTGTCCGAGCACATAGTGGACAACGTCATCGACCTTGGCAGCCGGCTCGGCCTGGCCCTGATCGCCGAAAGGGTCGAGACCCGGGAGCAGGCGGAATACCTCAAGGGCAAGGTGACCTATCTGCAAGGCTACCTGTTTGGCCGCCCAGTGCCGCTGCGCCAGTTCTGCCGGGAGTTGGCGCCCTCGACGCCTGCGAAGGCCCCCTGCACCAGTCTCGCCCTCTGCTCCTGACCAGAAGGCGGCGTACACAGCCCATTACGGCTGCTCATCTTTTGAACGATTAGGCTCCGGTTCAGCAGGGGCTTGCTAGCATGGATCTCCTTTCATGAGCGGGAGCCACCATGCGTTATTGCAACGATGTCGATACGGCCAGACCCAGAACGAGAGTGTTGATCACCTTGCTGGTGTTCGTGCTGCCCATGCTGCTCGGCAACTGGGCGCTGCTGGTGCGTTATCGTGCCGATCTGCGCTGGGAGTCGAGGCAGGCGGCGAGCCATACCCTGGGTCTGATGGAAACCATGCTGGCCAATGCCGAGCAGGCCAACGACCAGGCCTTGCCATTTCTGGGCAAGCCCTGCACCGCGGCGATGCCGACCCTCAGATCCCTGGTCGCCATGGTGCCCTTCGTGCGTTCGGTCAACCTGGGAGCGGGGGGCCAAATCTATTGCACCTCCCAATTTGGCCTGCGGGAGATCCCCTATGTCGCCGATGCCTACAGCCAGGGTCGCCTGAGGCTGATGGCGGGCAATCTGGTGCGGCGCCAGCATCCTCTCCTCTCGGTGCGTGCCGCCTCGCCCCGGGGAGCCGTCCTCACCCTGATCGATGGGGACTACCTCAACTTCATGCTGAATCTTACCCAGAGCGCCATGCCCATCATGCTCAGGGTCGGCGATTGCTGGCTCGACGAGGAGGGCCATTTCTTTGCCGCCGAGCCTCCCCTGGCGAGCCAGGACCATGTGCGGCTCCAGGCTGCTGGTTACCCTCTTTCCATCTATGCGGGCTACTCCTCCCAGCCTACGCTCCTGGGGATGTGGCGGCACCGTGACTTCGGGATCTGGCTGTTGCTTGGCTTTTGTGCCGGGTTTGCCGCCATCATGTGGTGGCTGCTGGGTCGCCCCCGTTCCCCCACCAGCGAGCTGGCCCGGGCCCTGCGGGCCAAGGAGTTCGTGCCCTACCTGCAACCCCTGGTGGAGAGCGGCAGCGAGCGCATCATGGGGGTCGAGGTGCTGATGCGCTGGCAGCATCCCGATGTGGGGCTGATCCGGCCGGATCTCTTCATCCCCCAGGCGGAGGCGTGCGGGCTGATCGTGCCCATGACCAGCCTCATCATGGGGGAGGTGGGTCTGCGGCTGGCCGCCGAGCAGGAGCGGTTGCCCGATGGCTTTCATGTCGGTTTCAACATCAGCGCGGCCCACTGCCGGGATGACAGCCTGCTGGAGGATTGCCGCCGATTCCTCGCCCATTTTGTGCCGGGCAAGGTGACGCTGGTGCTGGAGCTGACCGAGCGGGAGCTCCTGGTTGCCGATCCCCACACCCTGGCACTGTTCCAGGCGCTGGACGAGCTGGGAGTCAAGCTGGCCATGGATGATTTTGGCACAGGCCACTCCAGCCTGGTCTATCTGCAGCAGTTCCACGTGGACTACCTCAAGATCGACCAGTCCTTCATCGCGCGCATCGGTACCGAATCCCTGTCCGAGCACATCGTCGACAACGTGATCGATCTCGGCCATCGCCTCGGTCTGGCCCTGGTGGCCGAAGGGGTCGAGACCCGGGATCAGGCGGAGTATCTCGAGGGCAAGGTGACCTATCTGCAGGGCTACCTGTTTGGCCGCCCCGTGCCCGTGCGGCAGTTCTGCGACGAGCAGCTGGGGCGGGAAGGGTTGCCTGCGACGGGCGTCAAAGAGGCGCTGCTCGAACCAGCCTGAACTTGCCCTGTCAGCAGGCCTCCTCACGGCCGTGGGTGACAGCCCTATCCCCTGGTAAGCAAGCCCCGGCGAGTGCCGGGGCTGTTGTATCCGACATCAAATGGAGATTCAGGCGGAGAAGCCGCCGTCTATGGTCAGACTGGCGCCAGTGACATAGCCTGCTTCAGGCCCCGCCAGGTAGGCGACGAAGCTGGCGATCTCCTCATCCTTGCCGTAGCGGGCCAGTGCCATCATCCCCTTGAGCTGCTCTGCCGATTCCCCGTCAGCCGGGTTCATGTCGGTATCGACCGGGCCTGGCTGCACGTTGTTGACCGTGATGCCCCGCGGGCCCAGATCCCGTGCCATGCCTTTGGTCAGGCCGACCAGGGCCGACTTGCTCATGGCGTAGACGGATCCGCCCGCCATGGGGATGCGATCGGCATTGGTGCTGCCAATGTTGATGATGCGTCCCCCCTGGCTCATGTGGCGAGCCGCTTCCTGGCTGGCCACGAACACGCTGCGAATGTTGACGGCCAGGGTGCGATCGAGATCGTCCAGGGTCAGCTCTTCAATACTGCCCCATACCAGCACCCCGGCGTTGTTGACCAGGATGTCCAGCCGCCCGAAGTGGGTGACGCTCTGGCGGATGGCGTGCTGCACGGCCGCGGCATCGGCGCTGTCGGCCCGGATGGCCAGGGCCTTGCCGCCCGCCGCCGTGATGGTCGCGACAACTTCCTCTGCCTGGCTGGCGGAGGAGACATAGGTGAAGGCCACGGCGGCACCATCGCGAGCGAGGCGTTTCACAATGGCGGCACCAATGCCGCGGGAACCACCTTGTACGAAGGCAACGTGTCCACTGAGGGGTTTGACGGTCAACATCTGGTCTCTCCTGTCTGGTGATAAGGTAACGTCTGAGCGAGTTGGGAACTCAAGGCTCTCCGAGCCACCCCAGGCAAGGGGTGGTGTTGAATGAACCTGTTTATAGTGTGATTGATTCCTGTAGATTGATTAAGTAGCTATTATTCCAATCTCTAATTCCCTCAAGGACCTAATGGATGGCAGTACAGGATCCCTTTCTGAGTGTGAGGCATTTTGTCGCCGTGGCGCAGTCAGGCAGTTTCACCGTGGCGGCGCTGGCGTTGGGGCTGACTGGCTCGGCGCTGAGCAAGAGCATTGTGCGTCTGGAGGCACGGTTGGGGGTCAAGCTGCTGCACAGAACAACCCGTCGGGTGAGCCTGACTCCGGAGGGGGAGGCATATCTGGCCAGCTGCCTCCAGGCTACCCGGGTACTGGAAGAGGCGGAACAGAGCCTTGCATCGGGAAAGCAGAGCCCGTCGGGGCGCGTGCGCATCGATCTGCCCGCTGCGTTTGGTCGCAGGCACGTGCTGCCTCTCCTGCTGGAACTGGCTGGCCAGCATCCACAGCTGGATCTCTCGGTGACCTTCAACGAGCGCAAGGTCGATCTCATCGAGGCCAACATCGATCTGGTGGTGCGCATAGGAGCGCTGGACGACCAGGGGGATCTCGTTGCGCGCCGCCTGGGTGAGCAGCGGCTGATCATCTGTGGTGCCCCCTCCTATCTGGCCAGGCGCGGGGTGCCCTTGACCCCGGACGAGCTGTCACGGCACGACTGCATCATTGACTGGCGAGCCGGACATCGTCATGGCTGGCTGCTCGGCAATGGGGCGGGCAAAACGCAAGTCCGTGACATTCCGGTTCGCTACGAGATGGGGGATGGGGAAGCCGTGCGGGCAGCGGCACTGGCCGGCCTTGGGCTGGCACAGGTGCCGACCTGGCTGGTGAGCGAGCAATTGGCAGCGGGCACCCTCGTCTCTGTGCTCGATGATCACGCCGGCGGCGAGATGCCGATCAATCTCCTCTGGGCCAGGAGCCAGCACATGGCGCTCAAGGTGCGCGTCGTGGTCGATGCCTTGCTGCTGGCGGCGCAACAGGGGGGCAGTGCCTTTCGGGCCGGCTGAGCCGGGTGCCGTGCACTCCCCTGGCTCAAGATAGCCGCGCGGGTGAGGGGCGGCGAGGGCTCAGCTCAGGTGATGCAGCCAGTTCGCCAGCGTCTCGTGGGGGCTGCCGGGCTCGGGTTTGGCGGGGGCGAGCAGGTGATAGCCGCTGCCATCCGGGACGAAGCCGAGGGGGGCGGCCAAGAGCCCAGCCTCTATGTCGTCGCACACCTGCCGATAAGGGCCGATGGCGACGCCAAGGCCCGCCACCGCGCCCTGCAGGCTGAAGTAGAAGTGCTCGAAGCGCTGGCCCGGCACCTCCTCGTCGGCAGACATGCCTGCGTGCTGCTGCCACTCCAACCAGGCGCCCGGACGGGTCTTGGTGTGCAGGCGGGGGGCCGAGGGGCGCAGGGCCCAGCCCTCTTCCCGTCGTTCGAAAAACTGCGCCACCTTGCCCGGCTGGCAGACAGGGCCGGTCCGTTCCTCGAACAGCAGCTGGCTGTGCAGCTCCTCGGGCCAGTGGAAGTCGTTGCGCCGGATGGCGAGATCGATGCCACTGTCGAAGCTGAGGGCGCCGCCCCCCGCCATCAGATGCACATCCAGCTCGGGGTGCAGGGCCTGGAAGGCGGGCCAGCGCGGGATCAGCCAGCGCATCAGCAGGGTGGGCTCGCAGGAGAGCACCAGCGACGAGGGACGGCTCTGCTGGCGCAGGGCCTGGGCCGTCTGGCGGATGCCGCCCAGCCCCTCCCTGACCGCCCGATAGAGCCGCTCGCCTGCCTCGGTCAGAAAGACCCGACGCTGGCGCCGCTCGAACAGCCTGACCCCCAGGTCTTCCTCCAGCAGGCGCACCGCCCGGCTGATGGCGCCATGGGTGAGGTGCAGCTCGTCGGCGGCGCGGCCGAAGTGCTCGGTGCGGGCCGCCACCTCGAAGCAGCGCAGGGCCGTCAGGGAGGGAAGCGATAGACTTTTTTGTGAGTTATTTTCACCATTCATGTCAGAAATCATCGTTCGTTATTGGTGCAATGGCCAAATAAAATAGCCGATATCCCCTCTAATCAGGACTATTTTCATGACCGAACTGTTCGCCGTTGTTGCCATTACCCTCTTTGCCGTCATCAGCCCCGGGCCCGACTTTGCCATGGTGTCGCGCAACAGCCTGCTGCTCTCGCGCCGCACCGGCGTGCTGACGGCGCTCGGCATCGCGGCCGGGGTCTGTGTCCACGTGAGCTATACCCTGCTGGGGGTAGGCCTGCTGATCCAGCAATCCCTCTGGCTGTTCAACCTCATCAAGCTGGCGGGGGCGGCCTACCTCATCTTCCTCGGCATCAAGATGCTGCGGGCCAAACCGGCCGCCGCTGAGGAGAGCCTCAGCCAGCCCGCTCTCTCCAGCCTGGGGGCGCTGCGCACCGGTTTTCTGACCAATGTGCTCAACCCCAAGACCACCATCTTCATCGTCAGCCTCTTCATGCAGGTGGTGCAGCCGCAGACGCCGCTGGCGGTCCAGCTCGGTTATGGCGCCTTCATCGCCCTGGCTCACGCCCTCTGGTTCGGCGCCGTGGCGCTCTTCTTCTCCAGCGCCTCGGTGCGGGTGCGTCTGCTGGCGGTGCGTCACTGGATCGATCGGGTGTTTGGCGCTCTGCTGGTGGGATTCGGCATGTTGCTGGCGCTGACCCAGCCCTCGCGCTGAGGAGAGGAGGAGAGGCGCGCCTTATCCACCCCCGACTGTAGGGGCTTGTTTTTCATGCCTTGGCGCTCGCTTTTCGGTAGAATCGCCGCTCATTTTGAAGGCAGATGAGGCGCGGTATGACGGTTCAGTTCCAGGCATTTCACAGCATCAAGGCGATTGGCAATCGGGAGGTGCTGTTCAACTGGTCGCGAACCAACCCCCTCGGCGCCCTGGATCAGGTGTGGCGCCCGACGAATCGCGACGAGCTGCAACAGCTGCTGCGCAAATACCCCGAGCGCAAGCTGCGGCTCATCGGCTCCGGCCTCTCCTTTGAACCCATCCACAGCGTCTATGCCGAGGGCAGCCAGGCGCTGCTGGTGGACCTGCACCACCTGCGCGGCCAGCTGGACAAGACAGCCGATACCGTGACCTACCTGGCGGGGACGCCGCTCGATACCGTCTATGCCGATCTCATCGCCATGGATCGCATGCTGCCGGCGTCCCCCGGGGTCATCGGCATTCAGACCCTGGGCGGCGCGCTCAGCACAGGTACCCATGGCCAGGGGCTGCACCAGTCCGCCCTGTGCGATGCGGTGGAGGCCCTCACCATCATGCTGGCCAATGGCGACATCATTGGCGTGGATCGCACGGATCCCCGCTTCGGCGCCTTCGTGATGGGCATGGGCATGCTCGGCATCCTGCTGGATGTGCGCCTGCGCACCGTGCCCAACCGCATCATGCGCTGCACCAAGTTCACCACAGACTACCCCTTCCTGCTGGAACACAACGAGCGGCTCAACCGGGAGCACGGCTTCGTGAAGAGCTGGTGGTTCGCCTGGACCGGGGAGAGCCACATCTGGCTGGTGGATCCCGCCTCCGATGACGAGGTGGCCCGCTACCGCGCCGGCGGCAGCGAGCCCCTGCTGCTGGAGGGAGACATGGACGAGCGCATGAACCTGGCCCTCAATGCCACCATAGATGCCACCCTGCAGAAGATGGCGCGGGACACCAAGGACGAGGCCCGGGCCGGGGAGCACTTCGAGACGGTGCGCCGCTTCAAGGATGCCTCTGACTTGGTGGGCAACGTCTACCAGATCCTCTGTAAGGGGATACCGGCCCCCCAGATCAACTGCGAGGTGGCCGTGCCCCTGGCGCGCATGGGGGAGGCGCTGGAGATCCTGCAGGCCTGGCAGGAGCGCAACCCGGGGGCGCTGCACTACCCCTTCATCCTGCGCTGCACCGGCCCCTCCGAGGCCTGGCTCAGCGCCGCTTATGGCAAGTCGGTGTGCTGGATAGGATTCCTGGTCTATCTGGCGGCGGACGGCACCTTCGTCGGTGGCTCCATGGAGCAGATGCGCGAGTTGCAGCAACTGCTGGTGCCCCTTGGCGGCATTCCCCATTTCGGCAAGCATCTGGCGATGGATCTCTACGACTTCCCGGCCCTGCTGCCACGCTGGCACGACTTCCTGGCCTTGAAGCGCGAGCTCGACCCCCACGGCCGCTTCGAGAACCGCTGGCTCGGCGAGCTGTTTGCCAACCGGTAAGGAACTGACATGACGGATATGCAAGACACCCGCTTACTCATCACACTGCCGACCAGAGGGGAGTCATCCCTATGACAGACATGCAAGACACCCGGATCCCCGTGACCCTGCTGACCGGCTTTCTCGGCAGCGGCAAGACCACACTGCTCAACCACTGGGTCAAGCAGCCCGAGCTCGGGGAGTGCGCCGTGCTCATCAACGAGTTCGGCGCTGTGGGGCTGGATCACCACCTGGTGCAGCAGGTGGACGAGCAGGTGGTACTGCTCGATTCCGGCTGCATCTGCTGCTCGGTGCAGGGCTCCCTGGTGGAGGCGTTGCAGGGGCTCTTCATGAAGGCGATCCAGCGCAAGATCAAACCCTTCAAGCGGCTCATCATCGAGACCACGGGTCTGGCGGATCCCGCCCCTGTGCTGTTTACCCTGAAGGAGGAGGGCTTCATCGCCCAGCGCTACCGCTTCGACGGCACCGTCACCGTGGTGGACGCCGGCCATATCGAGCAGCAGCTGGCTGCCCAGTACGAGGCGGTCAAACAGGTGGCCCTGGCGGATCTGCTGGTGCTGAGCAAGGGGGATCTGGTGGAGGCGGAGCAGCTGGATCGGGTGGAGGCCCGGCTGGCGACCCTCAACCCGGCGGCGCCCGTCGAGCGGGTCAGCAATGGTGTGCTCTCCCCCGCCGTGCTGGAGAAGCTCGGTGCCTACAACGAGGCGGCCGGTCGGGACGTGCGCCAGCTGCTGGCCTGGCTGCGCACCGAGTCCCCGAAACAGGGGCTGGCATCACCGATGCAACCCAAGATGCAGCCGTTTGCCGCCAAGGTGGGGGCCGCCGCCCCCACCCATTTTGACCATGGCAACATAGAGAGCTTCTCCCTGCGCATCGGTGAACCCCTCAAGCCGTCCCGCCTGCTGGCCGCCATCGATGCTGTGCAGGCGCAATACGGCGACGCCCTGCTGCGGCTCAAGGGCATATTGCAGCTGGAAGGGGAGAGCCAACCCGTGGTGATCCACGGGGTACATGGCCAGCTCTATCCGTTGCAGACCCTGCTGGACTGGCCGGAGGGACGTGCCCAGTCCCGGTTGGTATTCATCGTCAGGCGCGCCGACAAGGCCGCTATCGAGGCCCTGTTCCTGGCGACCCTCAAGGCCCCAGAGCCGAGCCTGGAGCAGCGGCTGAAGGCGATGCTGGGGTCGCCGGACGCCTGACTGGCGGTGCCGGGAGCCTCGGGCCTGCGTCTCAGCCTGTCTGCCCC
The DNA here is from genome assembly GCF_000819765.1 of Aeromonas bivalvium. Taxonomy (GTDB): domain Bacteria; phylum Pseudomonadota; class Gammaproteobacteria; order Enterobacterales; family Aeromonadaceae; genus Aeromonas; species Aeromonas bivalvium. The sequence goes on along the minus strand of NZ_CDBT01000015.1, from coordinate 30,216 downwards.
AGGGGCGGTCTCTGCTGGCGGTCCGCCTCCTGGCTGGCTGCCTGGCCGCGCAGCAGCAGGAAGGCGGCCGGCGCGAAGTAGAAGGAGAGCAGGGTCGCCAGGGCCGTGCCCCCGGCGATGGCGATGGCGAAGGGAGGCCAGAAGCCGCCGCCTCCCAGCAGCAGCGGCAGGAAGCCACCGACCGTGGTGATGGTGGTGGAGACGATGTGGCGGCTGCAACCGGCCACCAGGTTGCGGATCTGTGCCCTGTCCCCCCTCATGGCCAGGGGATCCGCCTTGAGCTCCGCCAGTATGACGATGGCGGCGTTGATGGCGAGTCCCATCAGGCCGAGCAGGGCTATGATGACGGTGAAACCGAAGGGGTAGCCGAGCAGCCAGACCCAGAGCAGCCCCAGCCCGCACGATTGCAGCGCCACCAGCATGATGACCCCCGCCATGCGAAACGAGTTGAAGCTGAGCACCAGCACCGCCAGCAGCAGCACGGCGATCAGGCCCACGTGGGCCATCAGGTTGCCCACGGACTCGTCCCGCTTGGCCGACTCGCCCCCAATCTCCAGCCGATAACCCGCCGGCAGCGCCAGTTGCCCCTCATCCAGTCGCTGACGCACCTGGTTGAGCACCGTCTGGGGCAGCACCCCCATCCTCAGGTAGGCCTCCAGCACATTGACCCGCTCGCCGTCCCGGCGGCTGATCTCCCCCCAGCTCGGGCTCAATGTGGCGCTGGCCAGGTTGCGCAGGGTCAGCCCAGTGCCCCCCTCGTCATTCCTCAGGGGCTGGTTGAGCAGATCCTGGATATCCTGGCGCTCGCTTGCCGCCAGCCGCACCCGGACAGGGATAGACTCGGTGCCCTCCAGCACGGCGCCGCCGACGCGGCCATCCAGGGCCGCCTCCAGCCGGGTCGCGAGCTGGCCCAGGTTCATGCCCGCCAGCAGGCTGGCCTCCTCGTCCACCGTCAGCCACAGCTTGGGCACCCCCGCCTGCAGGGTGGCCCGGGTCTGGATCACATCCGGGGTCTCGGCGAGCAGGGCGCGCACCTCTTCCCCGAGGCGGTGGAGCTGGTGCAGGTCCGGGCCGAACAGGCGCAGCTCCACCGGGGCGTTGAAGGGGGGGCCCTGTTCGAGCTTGCGCACCAGGATCTGGGCCTGGGGGAAGGCCGTGTCCAGATCTTGCTGCAACCGGGGGATCAGGCGGTTGGCGCTGGCGAGATCCCGAAACCGTATCATGCCCTGGGCATAATCGACCCGGCCCTGCTGACGGGGCACCAGGTTGTAATAGAAGCTGGGGGCGTTGTCACCTATGACCCAGTCCTGGCGGACCAGCTCGGGGTAGCGGGCCAGGGTCTGCTCCATGGCGGCCACCAGGGTGCGGGTGTGGCCCAGGCTGGCCTGGGGGGAGAGACTCACCTCTATGTGGATCATGTCCCTGTCCGCCGGTGGGAAGAACTGCTCGGTCAGGCGGCTGGCGGCCCAGAAACCGGCCAAGGGCAGCAGGCAGACCAGCAGCAGGCTGGTGCGGGGACGGGCCAGGGCCCAGGCCAGGCTGCGCTCGAAGCGGGCGGCCAGGGCGGGCAGGTGCAGGCCATCCCGATACCAGGCGCTGCCTCCCCGAGGGGCGACCCAGCGCGCCGACAGACCGGCCACCAGGGTATGGGAGATGAGGTAGGAGCCGATCAGGGAGAAGATCACCGCCCAGGCGATGCCGCCGACGAACTCACCGGCCGGGCCCGGCATCAGTATGATGGGCAGGAAGGCGAGCAGGGTGGTGAGGGTGGACCCCAGCAGCGGCAGCCAGAGGTGGCCGATGGCCTCCATGGCGGCGGCGGTCACCCCCATGCCGTGGCGGCGCTGATGCTGTACCCGATCCGCCATGACGATGGCGTTGTCCACCATGATGCCGAGGGCCACCACCAGGCCGGTGACCGACATCTGGTGGATGGGCAGGCCGATGAGGTTCATGCAGGCGAAGGTGAAGGCCACCGTCAGGGGCAGGGAGAGGCTGACGATGAGGGCGGCCCGCACCCCCAGGGTCACCAGCAGCACCCCCATGATGATGGCGAACCCCTGTCCTATGTTGACCAGCAGATCCGAGAGGCGGCGCTCGGTATATTGGCGCTGATCGAAGCTGGTGGTCAGGGCGATGTTGTCCGGCAGGCTCAGGGCAAGGTCGGCCAGCATGGCATCGAGCTGGGCCGACCAGAGATCGATGCGCCTGTCCTGGGCCATGCGGATGCCGACCACGATGGCCCGCTCCCCGTTGGCGAAGGCGAGCTGGCTCTCGGGCTGGCGGATGCCGTGCTTCACCTCGGCGATGTCGCCAAGGCGCAGGGTCCGGCCCTGCTCGTCGGTGCGCAGGGGGATCTGGCGGATGCGCTCCAGGGTATCGAGGGAGCCTCGCAACTCGATCAGCAGCCGGTTGTTGCGCCCCTGCAACTCCCCGGCGCTCACCTTGGCATCGGCCCCCCGCAGGGCCTGGGCCAGGGTGGGGCCATCGAGCCCGGCGGCGCCCAGGGCCAGGGGATCGAAGATGACCTCTATCTCCTCCTCGGGGGCACCGGTGCGCTCCACGTACTGGGTGCCGGGCAGCATGCGTGCCCGCCGCTCCAGCTCGGCGCTGTAGCGGGCCAGGCGATCCAGCTGGATGGGGCCGGGCCCGCGCCAGCTGAGGTTGACCAGCCGGGTGAAGGGGTAGCCCTTCTCGTCGTTGAGCTGGGGAGCGCCGGCCCCGTCGGGCAGCTCGGAGGCGAGATCCCCGAGCCGATCCCGGATCCGGGACCAGACGGGCACCACCTCGGTCACCTCGTCCCTGAGCTCGACCTGGATGATGGAGAGACCGGGGCGGGAGTGGGACTCGATGAGCTTGACCTCGCTCTGGGCCCTGAGCCGGTTCTCTATGGGCTCGCTCACCAGGGCCTCGACCCGCTCGGCACTGGCGCCGGGCAGGGGGGTGACCACGCTGGCGAAGCGGCTGATGATCTGGGGATCCTCGGTGCGGGGCAGGCTCTGGAGGGCGGCCAGCCCGGCGGCGATCAGCAGGGCTACCGCCAGCAGGGCCAGTCGGCCGTTGTCGATGAAGGCGCGGATCATGGGGTCGCCTCCTGCACCGTCACCCGCTGACCCGGCACCAGCTTGTGCAGGCCGTCCATGACGATGCGCTCATCCCCTTGCAGGGCCCCCTCTATCCAGGCGCGCTCTCCATCCTGCTGCAACAGGCGCACATCCCGGCTGACGATGGTGGGCTCCGGGGTGCGGGTGGCCACATAGAGGGTCCAGCCGCCCCGGATCCCCTGGGTCAGGGCGGTCAGGGGCACCACATAGGCGTCGATGGCGCTGGGGGTCTGGTGCAGCAGGCTGATCAGCTGGCCCTCGGCCAGCATGGCGGCGTCCTCTCCCAGGGCGAAACGGGCGCTGCGGGTGTGGGTGTGGCCATCGACCCGGATCCCCAGGTTGACCAGGCGGGCGGTGAAGGTGCGATCCGCCGCCTGCAGCGGGTAGGTTTGTCCCGGGCTCAGGGTGGCGGCCAGCTCGGCGGGAATGCCGATGTCCGCCTCCCAGTGACCGGTACGGATCAGGGTGAACAGGGGCTGGCCCGCGCTCACCACGGCGCCGAGGGGCTGCTCCCGGCTCACGACGGTACCGCTGAAGGGGGCCAGCAGGCGGGACTTCTCGATACGGACCTGATTGGCCTCTTGCGCCGCCGCTATCTGGCTGGCGCTCGCCTCCAGCATGCGGGTCTTGCCCTGCCACTCGTCTATCTCCTGATCCGAACTGAACTGGCGCTGGCGCAGGGTGGTGAGCCGGGTGAGCGTCTGGCGGGCCAGGGTCAGCTCGGCCCGGTTCTGGCCGAGGCGGGCGGCCAGCTCGCGGGCTTCGACCTCCAGCAGCCGGGTATCCAGGGTGGCGAGCAACTCTCCGGCGGCGAAGGTGTCGCCCCGCGCCTTGTGCAGGGAGGCAATCCGCCCCGCCAGCTCGAAGCCGACGGCCCCCTCCTGGGGTGCCACGACCCGGCCGGTGTAACGGCGCAGCTCCGGATAGTGATCGCTCGATTGCAGGGGGAGGGCGGTGACCCGGGTCGGGGTGGGGGTCGCCACTTCCTGACTGACCGGACCGCAGCCGGCGAGCAGCAAGAGCGCGAGTAGCAGAAGCGCCATGACATCATCCTTGTGTTGATTTAGTATTCAAACCATACCGTACAGTCTAGTTTTATCGGTACTAGACTGTCCAGTTTGATTTGGAGGCAAAATGAACAATTCACCGCGCAGTCAAAAGAAGCGGGCAGCCATATTGGAAGCGGCGGGGCAGCTGTTCTGCGAGCAGGGCCCCCATCAGGTCAGCATGGACATGGTGGCCAGCGCCGCCGGCGTCTCCAAGCAGACGGTCTACAGTCACTTCACCAGCAAGGAGCTGCTGTTCGCCGAGGCGGTGGGGGCCAAGTGTCACAATGACGAGCTCTCTGCGGCCCTGCTGGAGCAGGGCGGCTCGGTGCGCGAGAGCCTGCTGCTGTTCGGGCGCGGCTTTCGCCGCCTGGTGCTGAGCGAGCAGGCGATCAACATCTTTCGCACCTGCGTTGGCAGCAACGATGAACAGTTGTCCGCGCTCTTTTTCGAGGCGGGACCGGTGCAAGTGCTCGGGATCCTGGCACAGTGGCTGGAGCGGCAGAAACAGCTGGGCCTGCTCCACCACCCCGACAGCCAGGACGCCGCCCTGCAACTGCTGCTGATGTGGCAGGGCAAGGACAGGATCCGCCGCGAGCTGGGCCTGCCCCTGATGGAGAGCCCGGCCCAGCAGGAGGCCTGGCTGAACAGCTGCATCGACCTGTTTCTGAGCGCCTCAACCCCCCAATCCTGACGGAGACACCATGACGCAGCCACACCCGGAACTCTCAGCGGCCCAACTCAAGTGGCTGCCCTGGCTGACCGCGGTCGGCTTCTTCATGCAGACTCTCGATGGCACCATCCTCAACACGGCGCTGCCGAGCATGGCACAGGCCCTGGGGGAGAGCCCGCTGCAGATGCAGTCCGTGGTCATCGCCTATATGCTGACGGTGGCGCTGCTCATCCCCGCCTCCGGCTGGCTGGCGGACAGATTCGGCACCCGCCGCGTCTATCTGTGGGCCATCGCCCTGTTCAGTCTGGGCTCTCTGGCCTGCGCCCTGGCCAATACCTTGCCGCTGCTGGTGGCGGCCCGGGTGCTGCAAGGGGTGGGCGGCGCCCTGCTGATGCCGGTGGGGCGGCTCGCCGTGTTGCGGGCCTTCAGCAAGCGGGATCTGCTCAGGGTGATGTCGTTCGTCACCATCCCCGGGCTGGTGGGGCCCCTCATAGGCCCGGCCCTGGGGGGCTGGCTGGTGGAGGTGGCGAGCTGGCACTGGGTGTTTCTCATCAACCTGCCGGTGGGGCTGCTCGGCTTCATCGCCAGCTGGTACTACATGCCGGAGATGCGACGGGAGACGCCCAGATTCGACTGGCGCGGCTTCGTGATGTTCAGCGCCGGCATGGTGCTGGTGTCGGTCGGTCTGCAGGGGCTGGGGGAGCACAGCCTCTCCACCGGCTGGTCCCTGCTGCTGCTCATCACTGGCCTGGCGGCCATGGCGAGCTACTGGCTCTATGCCGCGAACGCCGAGCGCCCCCTGTTCAGTCTGGCGTTGTTTCAGACCAAGACCTTCGCCATCGGGGTCTGGGGCAACCTCTTTGCCCGCCTGGGCAGCGGCGCCATGCCGTTTCTCACCCCGCTGTTTCTGCAACTGGGTCTGGGCTATTCGCCGAGTGCGGCGGGCATGACCATGATACCGACCGTGCTCGGCGCCATGCTGACCAAGACCCTGGTCAACAAGCTGATCCCCCGCATCGGCTATCGTCGCATCCTGGTGGGCAATACCCTGCTGCTGGGGGCCCTGATCGCCAGCTTCGCCCTCATCGACAACGACCTGCCCTACTGGGCGCTGCTCGGCTGGCTCGGGGTGTTCGGCGCCATCAACTCGCTGCAGTTCTCCGCCATGAACACTCTCACCTTGCAGGATCTGAGTGCCGAGCACGCCAGCAGCGGCAACGGTCTGCTGTCAGTCGTGATGCAGCTCTCCATGAGCCTTGGGGTTGCCATCGCCGCCAGCCTGCTCGGGCTCTTTGCCGCCTCGAGCAGCGAGCAGTGGCTCCATGGCTTCCACCTCACCTATCTCTGCATCGGCCTGATGGCCATGCTGGCTGCGATGATCTTCGCCCAGCTCGCCAAAGACGATATGAAGGAGCGTCGGCGCGAAGGTTCGGCCTGATGGTGATGGGCGATGGGGGCGGCGATGCTCATCGTCCAGCTCGCCAGGGACGATGTGAAGGGGCGTCGGCGCGAAGGTTCGGCCTGATGGTGATGGGCGATGGGGGCCGCGATGATCGTCGCCCAGCTCGCCAGGGACGATATGAAGGAGCGTCGGCGCGAAGGCTCTGCCTGATGGTGATGGGCGATGGGGGCGGCGATGATCGTCGCCCAGCTCGCCAGGGACGAGGTGAAGGGGCGTCGGCGTGAAGACCCGGTCTGATGGGGTGGGAGGAAAAAAGAGAGGGCGGCCCTGGCCGCCCTCTCTTCATATGGGATCTGGGGATCAGACCCTGAACTGATCGGCCGCCCGGTGGAGCAGGCTCGCCTGCTCGGCCACGTTCTGACTGGCGCGGCTGTTCTGTTCGGCCTGGGTCAGGGCGTCGTTGGCGATGTCGCGGATCACCACGGCGTTGCGATTGATCTCGCTCGCCACCGAGCTCTGCTCCTCGACCGCGGTCGCTATCTGGGTGCTCATGTCCATCATCTGGTCCATCTGGCGGGTGATGTTGGCGAGCTGGGTGCTGGCCTCCCCGGCGGCCTCGACGCTGCGCTCCCCCTGGGTGCGGCACTCGCCGATCAGGGTGACCACGCTCTGGGTGCGGGCCTGCAAGCCGGAGACGATGGCGGCAATCTCGCTGGTGCTCTGCTGGGTGCGCATGGCCAGGTTGCGCACCTCGTCGGCAACCACGGCGAAACCTCGCCCCTGCTCGCCGGCCCTGGCGGCCTCGATGGCGGCGTTGAGGGCCAGCAGGTTGGTCTGCTCGGCGATGGCCTGGATCACCTCCAGCACGTTGCCGACCTGGCGACTCTCCTCGGCCAGGGCGATCACCTCCTGGCCCGAGGCCTCCAGCTTGGTGGAGAGGGAGTGGATCACCGCCATGGTGGTCTCCACCCGCTCCCGGCCCTGCTGGGCGCTCAGGTTGGTGGTGCGGGCGCTCTCGGCGGCGCTCTCGGTGTTGCTGGCGATCTCCTGCACCGTGCTCTCCATCTCGGTGGCGGCGGTGGCGACCAGGTCGCTCTCCTGCAACTGCTGCTGGGTGCCTTCCCGAGCGGCATTGGCGTTGCGCTGCAGCTGGGCGGTGAGCTGCTCCAGATCCGTGACCGAGGCGACGACCTGGCCTATGACCTGATTGAAGTGCTCCAGCATGGTGTCGAAGTCGCGGCCCATGGCGCCAAACTCGTCCCTGGAACCGATGCGGGCGCGCAGGGTGAGATCGCTGCTGGCGGTGACCCGGCGCATGGTGTCTGCCAGCCGTTGCAGCCCCGCCATGACGTCGCGGCCGATCAGCAGATTGAGGCAGAGCGCCACCACAATGCCCAGGGAGCAGAGCAGCCCCATGATCCAGAGGATGCGGCTATGGTTGGTCTCGGCCTCTCTGGCCAGATCCTGAGCCAACACTATGCCAGCCTGGCGCATCTGCTCGGCGCTGCGGTTGAGATCGGCGCGCAGCCCCTCTTCGGCACTCAGACCCAGCCGTTGTTCTTCCGCCACCAGGGCGGTGAAGTTCTGACGGTAGCGTTCCAGCAGGGTGGCGAGGGCAGGTTCACCGGCGAGGGCCTGGGCCAGGGGGGCCAGGTTCTGTTCGAACTTGGCGAGATAGCCGATGTCGCGGCGCAGCATGAAGTCCTTCTCGTCCCGGCGCAGTTGCAGCATCAGCAAACTCTCCTGCTGCTGACCCCGGGCCTTGAGTTCCTGCTCCAGGGCATGAATGGCCTGACGCAGGGCGCCATAATGGCCGCTGGTCGGGGTGAGGCCTATCTTCTCCTGCTGGGCGCGCAGGGCTTCGAATTGGCGGGCATAATCCTGCAACAGGCTGGCGAAGGTGAGGATGTCGCCCTGCTGGCGCCCCTCGTGGTGGCTGGCCATGTCGGCGAGCAGGCGGCTGGTTTCATCCCGCAAGGCCGCGAAGGCGGTGGCCGCAGCGGGATCCCTGCGTAGCAGAAACTCTTTCTCTTTCAGGTTCAGGGCGATGAGATCGGCCTCAGCCTGCTTGGTCAGCAACATCTCGGCGCTGCTGCGCGATTCCTGCTCCGAGAAGTAGAACACGACCCCCATGACGATGGCCTGGATCCCGGCCACCAGGATGGCGGACAACACGAGTTTCTGTTTGACGTTCACGACGACCTCAAGGGGCAAAGGAGATGGTCAGTGTATCGGCGCTGAAGGTGGATACTGAAGGCTGCTTTAGCCTTTTCTTCTGCCAGGGGCGGGCCAGGGATTCGAAGGATTCTGTCATCCCGTCATCCCGTCATCATGCAGGGAAATAGTCTGAGGCTCCCCCGATCGGGAGAGGGGAGGGCCATGCTGCGCGGATCAGGCCCGGGTATCGGCCAGGACGCCGCTCGGCGTCCAGTCGAAGGGGATGGGGGTGAGGCGCTGGGAAGCCTTGTCATAGCCGGCCCAGAGGGCGGCCATGGTCTCGCCGTGCAGGGGGTGACGCAGGGTCGGCGCCAGCTCGGCCAGGGGCCAGAGCACGAAGGCATTGGTCACTATCTCGCCGCGGGGCAGCACCAGGGGGACGTCGCAGACCAGATTGCCGTAGAGCAGCAGGTCCAGATCCAGGGTGCGGGGAGCAAACTTCTTGGCATCGGGCTCGCGGCCGTGGGCAAACTCCAGCGCCCGCAGCTGCTGGCAGAGGTCGTTCAGGGCCAGCCCTGTGTCGGCGCCGACCACCAGGTTGTAGAAGGGGCGGCCATTGAAGCCCACCGCCTCGCTCTCGAATACCCGGGAGACCTGGAGCGGCCCCAGCAGCCCATGCAGGGCATCCAGCCCGGCACGGATATGGCGCTCGCGATCAATGTTGGAGCCCAGGCTGATGTAGATCCGGGTCATCAGAGCTCGCTCGCGGCCGGGGTGCGGTGGCGCAGTATCTCGACCCCCACGCCGGCGGCATTGGGTACGGCACCCGGCTTGGTCAGGGTCACCTTGACCCACTGCACCCGAAAGTCGCTGAGGATGAGGTGCGCGACCTGTTCGGCCATGGTCTCCACCAGTTCCACCACCCTGGTGCTGGCATATTCCGACACTTTCTGGGAGAGGGTGGCGTAATCCAGCGCCAGATGGATGTCGTCGCCGGCGGCGGCGGGGCGGTTGTCGAAGCCCATCTCGAGGTCGAAGCAGAGTTTCTGGCGTATGCCCTTCTCCCACTCATACACCCCGATAGTGCTCAAAACCTCGAGTCCACGAATAAACACCTTGTCCATGACAGTACTTCTTCTTTACTCTTGATGGGCTGTGAAACAGCGCAGGGATGCTGGCCTGGCAGATCACGTGCCATTGGCGAACGGCCCGGGTAGCCCGAGCCGGAGAATGTGGCCCGCATCATACCCCATTCATATCGTGGTAAAAACGACCAAGATGACGGCCCTGACGATTTTGATGATTATTCTGGCCTATCTGGGCGGATCCCTGTCCAGTGCCGTGCTGGTGTCGCGCACCACAGGCCTGCCGGATCCCCGGGATCATGGTTCCCATAATCCGGGGGCGACCAATGTGTTGCGCCTCGGTGGTCGCGGCGCCGCCCTGGCCGTGCTGCTGCTCGACATGCTCAAGGGCACGGCCCCCGTCTATCTCTCCTGGTTTCTCGGCATCAAGCCCGTCTATCTCGGCTTTATCGGGGTGGCCGCCTGTCTCGGCCACATCTATCCCCTGTTTTTCCATTTTCGCGGCGGCAAGGGAGTGGCGACCGCCCTGGGCACCATGCTGCCCATCGGCCTGGACATGGGGGCCCTGGTGGTGGCGAGCTGGCTGCTGGTGGCCCTGATCAGCGGCTACTCCTCTCTGGCGTCCATAGTGACAGTGCTGCTGGCGCCCCTGTTTGCCTACCTGCTCAAGCCGGAATATACCTTGCCGGTCTCCCTGCTCTCCTGCCTCATCCTGATCCGCCATCACGAGAATATTTCCCGCCTGCTCAAGGGGGATGAGCCCAGATTGTGGCGCAGGGGCGGGGTCGACGAGGGATGAGTCTGGCGGGGAATTGCACAAAAAGAGGTTTGTTGTGCAAAAAAGAGACGAACGAGACAAAAAGTAAAATTTCCCGTTGACCCCCAAGGGCAAAATCCGTTTAATAGCGGCCACGCCCAGATAGCTCAGTCGGTAGAGCAGGGGATTGAAAATCCCCGTGTCGGCGGTTCGATTCCGTCTCTGGGCACCAAGATTTGGTGCCATGAAGTAAAAATATGTTCATGCACAATGGTTTGAGTGTGCCGGCTTAGCTCAGTAGGCAGAGCAACTGACTTGTAATCAGTAGGTCACCAGTTCGATTCCGGTAGCCGGCACCATTTAGCCCAGATAGCTCAGTCGGTAGAGCAGGGGATTGAAAATCCCCGTGTCGGCGGTTCGATTCCGTCTCTGGGCACCAAACAAAGGACGTCGGGATAGCGATATCCAGTCTCCGCAGTACAATTCCTCCTTAGTTCAGTCGGTAGAACGGCGGACTGTTAATCCGTATGTCACTGGTTCAAGTCCAGTAGGAGGAGCCAACACAAAAGCCCAGCAGCAATGCTGGGCTTTTTCTTTGGCGTTTTGTCGCCCCGGCCGGACGACAAGGAGGGAACCCAGTCCCCTGGGGCGCAGATCGCCGACGGAGCATCTCGCGCGATTCCTGACCGGAGCCTGTGCATGTTCCCGGTGACGCTTCTTCTGAAAAAGGCAGTATAGTGAGCGACGCCGCCAGCGAGGCGGCGAGCCCAGCCTTTATCGAGGAGCCTTCATGAATCGTGAATTTACCGCCCAGTTTATCAAGATGCTCGCCAACCTGGACCGACTGCTGGTCAAGGCGGCGGCCCACGCCGAGGCCAAGGGATACGATGTTGACAACTTCTTCGGCGATCGCCTGATCGTCGACATGTTCCCCCTGAGCAAGCAGGTTCTGATCTGCTGCGAATCGGCCAAGGCCTGCGTGGCGACCGCCAGCCACGGCGACAATCCGGGCTTTGCCGACGAACCCCACACCATGGCGGATCTGCGCGGGCGCATCCAGGCCACCATCGACTTTCTCACCAGCCAGCTGGATGCCGACTACAGCGCGTTCGAGAGCGGCAAATACGCCCCCTACTGGGCCCATGGCAAGTGGATGGATGGCAAGACCTGCTTCTACGAGTACGCACTGCCCAACTTCTACTTCCACCTCACCATGACCTATGCCCTGCTGCGCCGGGCCGGGGTCGAGCTGGGCAAGGGGGACTATCTGGGGGCCCTGGCGTTTCATCAGCCCGAGTAAGGGCTCATCGGTTTGACGGCATATCAGCAGAAGGGGCCTGCCGGGGTGGCAGGCCCCTTCTCATTGGGGAATGTTCAGCGGGCCAGCGGCAGGTAGACGTGCTGGTGGGCCAGGGCCAGGGCGCTGTAGAGCAGCAGGGTGGCCATCAGCAGATTGAAACAGCGAAACCAGCGAGGGTCCTGGAGCTGGCGCCCGACCAGGTTGCCAGCCACGGAATAGCTGCCGGGGGCGCCGGCGGCCAGCAGGCCCAGCAGCAGAGACCAGGGCAGCAGGCTCCAGCCGTGGATCTGCGCCGCCGGGAACTGGATGCTGGTGATGGGCAGGGTGGCGATCATGGCCTTGGGATTGAGCAACTGGATGACGAAGCCGCTGCGCACCCCAAGAGGGCGGACGGGGGCCGTCCGGGCAAGCGTCTCGCCACTGTCGCTGGCTATCTTGACGGCGAGATAGACCATATAGAGGCACCCCACCAGGCTGGCATAGATCAGTATCTCCTCTCGCACCAGGCGGGTGCCCAGCCAGCCAAAGAGCAGCAACAGCATGAACATCGCCATGCCGACTCCGAGGAAGAAACCGAGGCTGGCCCGGGTGCGACCACCCAGGCCGGCATTGAGGCCGATGAGGTTGACGGGGCCTGGGGTATACATGATGCCGATGGCATAGGCGAGGATCTCAATCATGGGGTCTTCCTTGGGCTCAGCGGATCAGGCTGGCGCTGTATTGGGTCGGGGTCATGCCATAGATGCGCTTGAAGCGGCGGTTGAGGTGGCTCAGATCGGTGAAACCGTAGCGGTACACCAGATCCTGGGCCGACTCGCCGCAGGCCAGGGCACGCCGGGCGGCATTGACGCGGCAGTTGATCACGTATTGATGGGGTGTGATGCCGAGCTGCTGGCGAAACAGGCGCAGAAAGTGGTACTTGGAGAGGTTGGCCGCCGCGCTGATGTCGGCCAGGGAGATATCCTGCTGGAAGTGGGCGTGGATGAAGTCCCTGGCCTGCAACAGGAGGCGATCGACACGGCTCACCCGGCCATCGGGTTCAAATCGTCCCGCCTGCTGCATCACCCGGGCGGCGAGGCGGTAGAGGGCAAACTCCTGCTCTATGCTGCCGGCCCGGCCGCGCACCGCCTGGACCAGCGCCAGTATGCAGGCGCTCAGCTCCCCATCCTGCACCAGGGACGGCAACAGGGGGGCCGTCTGCGTCGCCCGTTCCCCCGCGGCATTGGCAAACAGCGGGGTGAGCTCATGGGGCGGCACATAGAGCATGGCGTAGTCGAGGCTGGCGTTGTCCCCCGCATGACCGTCGTGAACATCCCCGGGATTGAACTGGATGACGCTGCCCGCCGGGCTGGAGTGGAAGTCGCCACGACAGAAGAAGTTCTGGCGCCCGGCCAGGGTGACCCCGAAGGAGTACTCCTCGTGGGCGTGACGGTCGTAGCGAAACGCCGTCATGTTGACCCGCAGCGCAGTCAGGCTCGCCAGGTGCTGGCTGTGTGCGAATATGAACTGGTTGTCCTGGCTCATCCTTCCTCCTCTGCTCGGCAGCCATCCCAATCTAGCCTCCAGGAGGGCGTCATCGCTTGGACAATCTTGCTGTTTATCGGATCTGCCGCGCCCCGGGCGCGACAATAAGCGGCGCAGCGGATGACGAAAACGGCCTCTTCTGGCCATCTTCCCCCTTCGTCATATGGCGGTCATCAGGATCGGGCTAGCTTATGGAGGCGTGTCACTCAACATAAGGATGTCCACATGGGATGGTATGAACTCAAGCTGGCCAAAAGCGACCAGTATCACTTCGTGTTGAAGGCGGGGAACGGGGAGGTGATCCTCAGCAGCGAGCTGTACAACAGCAAGGGGGCGGCCCAGAACGGCATCGCCTCGGTACAGAGCAACGCCCCCGAGGCGGGGCAGTACGAGCTGAAAGAGGCGGCCAACGGCAAGTATCACTTCAACCTGAAGGCGAAGAATCATCAGGTGATAGGGTCGAGCCAGATGTATGCCAGCCAGGCCTCGGCCCAAAACGGCATCGCCTCGGTGCAGAGCAACGGCCCCTCCGAGACCATCAAGGATCTGACCCTGGGCTCCTGATCTCTTCCGGCGCCGCCGCGAAGGGGAGGCGGAACACCTCCCTGGCGGCGCCCGTCCCGCCCATATTCACACTCCCCTTGTGCTCACCCGGGTTTGCGGGACGATCCCTTGCTGCCGCCCGCCAGCGCCTGCTTTCTGGCCTTCTGCTTCTGTGCCCCCTTGCTGGCGCGGCGCGGTTCGGGGTTAAAGCGGGTCAGATCCGGCTCAAAGCCCGGGAACCACTGCTGGGGCAATCGGGTGTCGAGCACGGCTTCCACCTTCTCCAGCAATGGCGCATCCTCCGGGCTGAACAATGTGACGGCGAGTCCCTTGTTGCCGGCGCGGCCGGTGCGACCGATACGGTGAACGTAATCCTCTGGCTGATAGGGGAACTCCAGGTTGATCACATGGTTGAGATCGCTGATATCGAGGCCGCGGGCCGCCACGTCGGTGGCCACCAGGGCCTGCAGGGTGCCGGCGCGAAACTCGAGCAATACCTTCTCCCGCGCGCCTTGCGACAGATCGCCGTGGAAGGCGAGCGCATGGATGCCTGCCTTGCCAAGCTGCTGGGCCAGCTTGTCCGCCCCTTGCCGGGTGCGGCTGAAGATCAGCGCCGGTGCCCAGCCCTTCACGGTCAACATGTGTTCGACCAGGGCCAGCTTGCGATCCCCATCCACCGCATAGACCCGCTGCTCCACCTCGGCCGCCGTGGTGTTGCGCGGCGCCACTTCGATAAGCTCGGGGTCGCGCAAGAGCACCCGGCTCAAGGCAAACAGGTTGTCGTCGCAGGTGGCCGAAAACAGCAGGGTCTGGCGATCCGCCGGTATCTGTCTGAGCAGGGCCTTGATCTCGTCCATAAAGCCCATGTCGAGCATGCGGTCCGCCTCGTCGAACACCAGATGGCGCAGCGCAGCCAGACTCAGGGCCCCCTGGCGCAGATGGTCGAGCAGGCGGCCCGGGGTGGCGATCAGGATATCCACCCCGTCTTTCAGCGCGTCCACCTGGGCGGCGATGCTCACCCCGCCATAGACCAGGGCGCTGGTGAGGCCGGTGCCTTGCCCGTAACGCGCGACGCTATCAAAGACCTGCACCGCCAGCTCGCGGGTCGGTACCAGCACCAGGGCGCGGATGGGGCGGGGGGCATCGCTTGCCGGTTGCTTGAGCAACCGTTCCAGCAGTGGCAGCACGAAGGCGGCGGTCTTGCCGGTGCCGGTCTGGGCCCCCGCCATCAGATCCCGTCCCGCCAGAATAAGGGGGATGGCGCTGGCCTGAATGGGGGTAGGCGCGGCATAACCCAGCTCGGTCAGGGTCTGCTGCAGGCGGGGGGAGAGGGCCAGTTCGGCGAAAGAGACAATGGACATGGGGCACCAGTATGGGGTTATCCCGCCCCGTGGCCGGGACGGAAACAATCAGCGTGGCCGGGATGGTAACAGATAGCAGGGGAGCGGCAGAAGCCGGGTCGCTCAGGGAGCCGAATCGGCGCCTGGATCGCGGACAAGGCGGATGGTCTGCCCCTGGTAATAGGCGATATTGCGCTTGCCATGCTGCTTGACGTGATAGAGCAGATCGTCGGCCAGTTGCACCGCCTCGGCCACCGTCAGGTAATCGCGAATGCGGGTCACTCCGGCGGAGAAGGTGATGGGGGCGGGCAGCTCGGGGATGTGCAATGGCCGCTCCAGCAGACGGGCGGCGGAGCGATGCATCATCTTGTCATCGTCCATCCCCTTGAACAGCACGATGAACTCTTCCCCACCCCAGCGAATGGCGACATCGCCCTTGCGGATATTGGTCTTGAGGTGATTGGCGAAGGCGACGAGCGCCAGGTCACCCACCCCGTGACCATGGGTGTCGTTGACGGACTTGAAGTTGTCGATATCGAGGATCATCAGGTAGTCGTGCTCCCGCAGCAGGGCCTGATTGAGGATGTCACGGCGCGGCAGCCGGGTCAGCGCGTCGGTCTGTGCCTGAGTGCGTACACGAGTGATGATGCTTCGCCCCGTCAGCATCAGCAGCAGCAGGGCGATGAGATAGATCTTGAAGGCCGGCCCGAAGAGGACGGCCCGGGAAAAATCGCCGTAGCTGTATGACCACTTGAGGTTGAGGTCGCTGTCCGCCTTTGTGCGCATCAGCGGCGTGCTCAGGCAGAGGTGGAACGGACGACAGGGCTCGACCTCCTCGAAGGAGAGGACGGTCCGGGTCGGATTAAGGCTTTCGAAGGGCTGCAGCACTTCCTTGAACGCCCTGTCGACGGCGATGTCGATGCCCTTGAGCCCATAGCGGTAGTCCTTGATGACGGGCTCGTAATAGACGAAGGGAAAATAGAGGGTGATGGTATTCAGCCCGGTGAAGGTGTCGGTGTAGATCTCGGATACCCAGGCTTCATCCGTGCTGCAGGGGACATGGGTGGAGACGAAGAAGGCGCAACCGAAATAGTGGGTCCAGGGCTCGATGTCGTTGAGGTCGGTGTTGACCGGCAGCAACTGGTTTGGAAGCATCTCCTTGTTGGCGACCATGCCAAGCATGCGACGATCGTTATAGAGGGCGTAGAGGTTGAGGACCTCGGGGTTGGAGATGACGTACTGGTAGGCGAGGAGCATCTGGTTGGCAGGGGGCAACACGGGAATGACCGCCAGACGCTTCAGAGTGGGGAGATCATAGCCATAGGCATAGGCCGCCGCATCCCCGTGCTCGCTGAAGATGGGCATCTTGATGCTGCTGTTGTCGATGAAGTCAGCCAGTTTCTCTGGCGCCAGGATGCGGGCCCGCTGAGAGAACACCTCGAACAGATTGGGCTGCTTGGCGGTGATGAGCTGCATGTCGTGCCTGATACGGAGGTAGGTGTAGTTGCACACCAGCCCCAGTCCCGCTATCGCCAGGCAAAGCAGCCCCAATCGATTCAGCCACGAGCGGGGAACGATATGCCTCGGTGATCCAGCCATGCGATGAACGCTCCCGTGGTGACAGAGGCCATTCTTGTAACTGATTTTGCCGGGCATCACCAGATGAAGTTGGTGGGACGTTATCCGACATGCGGAAAAATGAGCCAACAATATCAAAAAGATAGACGATGAGGCGCCATTCGATGTCAGGCAGGGGAAAGGGGGGGCGACGGAAACAAGAGGGCATGGTGCCCTCTTGTGTGGAGTGTGGCGGGCGCCTTAGCGAGCCTGATATTTCGGCGAGTAGGGGCCATGGAGGATGCCGTTGGGCATGTCGGCGCTGAGCAGCCTGAAGCTGGTGATCCCGGCGATTTCATGGCCCTTGTCGGTGATGGTGTTGGCAATCTGGTTGACGACAGCCACCACCAGCATGCCGATGAGGCCGCCCCCCGAATTGGCCTGTTGCTTGATCCCGGCCTCCGCCTTGAGCTCTTCCATGTTGTCGCGATCCAGCACGCTGAAGCGGCCAGTCTGCTGCAGATGGGTGATCAGCACGGTTTTCGCCTGGCTGCCCAGTCGGTCCACGCCGTCGGAGAAGATGCCACGCATGTAGCTGGAACGGTTGTCGAACTTGCCGACGGCGATGGGGCTGCGCGTGCCCTGATAGTGGCTCTGATAGGAGGCGACCTTGGGCACTTCCAGGGTGCGTGACGACTCGCTAGCGCAGGCTGTCAACAAGCTAGTCACCAGGATGACACTGGATGAAACAACAAACTTCTTCATGTAACGTCCCGTTATTTAAGGAAAAAAACAACGGCGGGCTCTAGCATTCTTCGCTGCGAAGAAAGTGCCCCGTATGGGGGGCATACCCGCTCAATCTGTGTGCTTTTGGCGGGTTGTGGCAGGGATTGAGGGGGACTGGCTCTCCTGCTGGGACTGAAACACCTCCTCCAGGGCCGCCACCAGGGCGCGCATCCGCCCCGTCTTCTGCACATCCGGGTGCAGCACCATCCAGATGTCGATGGGGTCGTGCTGGTCGGGCTGCAGGCGCACCAGGCCCGGATCCTCCTCGGCGAGGAAGGTGGAGAGCAGGGCGATGCCGAGTCCCTGGCGGGCGGCCGCCATCAGCACCAGCTGGGCATTGCTCTGCAGCACCACATTGGGCTCATGGAGCGGTTCACCGCACAGACTCAGCCAGTGGCGGGCCACCAGCTCCCTGGGAAAGAGCAGCAGGTCGTGCTGTTGCAGCGCCTGACCCGATAGGGGGGTGCCGCGGCGGGCCAGGTAGTCGGGGGAGGCGTAGAGCCCCATCCTGATGGTGGCGAGCCGTTTGACCACCAGATCTCCCTGCTCTGGGCGCACGCTGCGAATGGCGAGATCCGCTTCCTGATTGGGGATGTCGCTCACGCTGACCGCGGTCAGCAGCTTGAGGCGGATGCCGGGGTGGCGCTGGCGCAGCAGACTGAAGGCCGGCAGCACGAAGCCCTGAGCCAGGGTGTCCGTGGTGGCGATGCAAAGCTCCCCCTCCAGCTCCCCCAGGCTCGCCGTGCGCGCCATGGCCAGAGCCGCTTGCGCCATGGCCTCGGCCTGGGGCAAGAGCGCCTCCCCCAGGGGGCTGGGCCGATAGTGTCTGGGGGTGCGGATAAACAGCTTGGCCCCCAGCTGCTGCTCGAGCAGGGTGATCCGCCGCCCGACGGTGGCCTGATCCACCCCGAGCTCGAGTCCGGCCTGGCGCAGGCTGCCCCGCCGTGCCAGGGCCAGGAAGAAGCGGGCGTCATCCCAGTTGTTCATGCTTGCTCCTCGCTCAAGCAGGGCGCCCGATTGGCGCCGCAATATTAGATGTCAGCGAGGATGGCAGCACAAGGGGCCAGGCCGGATCCGGCTCGTGCCTGTGGCTTCCCGGCCAATGGACGTGCCGCGCCGGTGTGATGCAAGTTTGAATCGCCATGATGCAGAACTGCCGCAGCCCGGGGCGGGCGGGATCGCTATGATGATGCTCCCGATAGCGGTTTTCCTGTCTGTAATTGGAGTCTTGATGTCATCCCCCTGCGCCCCAACTGCTGCCCACGGCAGCGAGGTCGATGCTCGCCCCCGCCTGCTCGGGTTTCTGGCCCTGGCCCTGATGTCGGCCCTGCTCAACAGCAGCGTGCCCACCCCGCTCTATCCCCATTACCAGGCGGCGCTGGCCCTGAGCGATCTCGGTCTCAGTCTCATCTATGGCGGCTATGCGGGGGGCGTGCTGATCGCCCTGTTCGGGGTGGGCAACCTGGCGGGAAGGGTGGCGGATCTGCGCATCCTGATCCTGCCCGCCCTGGTGGCGGTAGCGGGGGGCGCCCTGCTCTTTTCACTGGCCGACAGCTTCTGGTCCCTGCTGCTGGGGCGGGTCCTGGCCGGGATTGGCACGGGCACCCTGACCGGCGCCGCCAACGTGGCGCTGCTGCGCTTTGGTCCCCAGGATGGCGGCAGGCGAGCGGCGCTTAGCGCCACCCTCTCCTTTACCGCCGGGCTGGCCCTCGGCCCCGTGTTCAGCGGGCTGGCGCTGCAACTGGACTACTACCCGACCACCTTGCCCTTCCTGCTGATCCTGGGGATGGCGAGCTGCGCCATCGCGGGCCTGGTGCTGAGCTGGCCCAGAGGTGCCAGGATGGCGGCGCCCGCTCCGAGCGGGCAGGGTGGGGGATCCCTGGGGGAGGGGCTCAGGGCCACGGGGGCCGGGTTCTTTCTCTGCGCCCTGGCGCTCTTCACCGCCTGGGCGGTGGCGGCCAGCCTGCTGGCCATCGGCCCCAAGGTGGTGAGCGAGATGCTCGGCATGAGGGATCTGGGGCTGTTCGGCTATCTCGTCGCGGCCTATCTGGTCTTCTCCGGGCTTTGCCAGCTCTGGGCCCGTCGCCTCGATGCCCGCCATACCCTGCAAAGCGGCGTCCTGGCCCTGGCGCTCTGCGTGCTGCTGTTTGCCGGGGCCGTGCACGGTCTGCCGGGCTGGCTGGCGGGACTCGGGCTGCTGGTGGCGGGCTACGCCCAGGGGGCCGTGTTCGTGGGCAGCGCGACCCTTATCAATCGCATCGCCCCCCCGGCCAGCCACGCGCGGCTGCTCTCCCTCTTCTATGTGATCGCCTATGTGGCGAACTGGGTGCCCGTGCTGCTGGGCTGGGTGAGCGACGGTACAGGCCTCCTGGCGGCGCTGGATCTGCTGTTCGTCGGCAGCACGCTGACCAGCCTTGGGCTGGCCTGGGCGGTGTCACGGCATCGCTTCAATCCTGCTGTCTGACAGGGGCATCAGCCATCGACCAGGGCGACGCTGCCGGCATCCAGGTGGTGCATCCACTCCCGCAGGATCAGCAGGGCGGCGGCGAAACGGCGATCCTTCGGCAACTGGGCCGATGCCAGGGGATCCCCCTCCACCATGGCAACCAGCTGGCCGAACAGCCGCTCTATGTTCTCCCGGCTCTGCACCCGGCTGCCGAGGGCCTCGGCCAGGGGCACAGGGCTTTGCAGGCGCAGCACGGGGTGGGGCGGGATCCGGGCCGCGAGGGGCATCAGCACATCCTCCACCACCATGATGGCCTGCTCCAGCTTCAGGGGCGTCGGCAGATCCTCCGCTACCAGGATGGCCTGCTCCAGCTCCAGGGCGCTCGGCGTATCCTCCGCTACCAGGATGGCCTGCTCCAGCTCCAGGGGCGTCGGCGGATCCCGGCGAAAGGGACCCGGGGTCAGGGCATCGAGCTCCAATGCCAGTGAAAAGGTCTGGCTGGTGCCATCGGCTGCGGTGAGCGCTACCCGGCTTTGGGTATTGCCCAGGCTCAGCAAAATGGTGTCGTGATGCTCTCTGGTCATGGGGTGTGCTCCTGGCGTTGGATGCCCCATGGATACACCCGCACGGGGCGGATTGGCGAGTCATTTCGCCCCCCATTCGGGGAGATGGGGTTGCAAAGAAATCATTGAATGGCAATCTGGACGTCCAAACGTCTTGGAAGGAGCTCTGACATGGATATTCGTATCGTCCCCCGCGCCCTCGTGCTTGCCCTCTCCCTGGTGGGGGCTGGCGCCTTCGCCAGCGAGGCCCTGGTGTTCCAGACCGATTTCGGCCTCAAGGATGGCGCCGTCTCGGCCATGAAGGGGGTCGCCTTCGGGGTGGACCGCACCCTGCCGCTCCATGACCTGACCCACGAGATCCCGGCCTACAACATCTGGGAAGCCTCCTACCGCCTCTATCAGACCCTGCAATACTGGCCCGCGGGCACCGTCTTCGTCAGCGTGGTGGACCCCGGTGTGGGCACGGATCGCAAGTCGGTGGTACTCAAGACCAGGAGCGGCCACTACATCGTCAGCCCGGACAACGGCACCCTGACCCTGGTGGCGGAGCACTTCGGCATAGAGGCGGTGCGCCAGATCGACGAGAAGCGCAACCGCCTCAAGGGCTCCGAGAAGTCCTACACGTTCCACGGCCGCGACGTCTACGCCTACACGGGCGCGCGCCTCGCCTCCGGTGCCATCAGCTTCGAGCAGGTGGGGCGTCTGCTGCCCGCCGAGGTGGTGACCATCCCCTATCAGCCCGCGGTGGCCGAGGAGGATGGCACCTTGAAGGGCACCATCCCCATCCTCGATGTGCAGTACGGCAACGTCTGGACCAATATCGACGAGGCCCTTCTCGGCAAGGCAGGCATCCACAAGGGGGACAGCGCCTGCATCAGGATCAGCGAAGGGGATGCGCTCAAATACGAGGGCAAGGCCCCCTACGTCAGCAGCTTCGGCGACGTGCCACAAGGCCAGCCCCTGGTCTACCTCAACAGCCTGTTGCAGGTGTCGGTGGCCCTGAACATGGAGAGCTTCGCTGCAAAACATCAGGTGCAATCCGGTGCCAACTGGCATATCAGCCTGAAAAAATGCGGCTAGAGGCTGCCAGCTGCCAGCGGGCGCTATCCGGTACAAACGGGCATATCAGCCTGAAGAAGTGCGGCCAGGGCTAATCTCTCTATCAGCGATGCCTCTCCTGGGGCGGTGGGACTCGTGTCCACCGCCCCTTGTTCTGGGCGGTGGCGCCTTGCCGGGCCAGGCGGCTTATCCCATCCCTTGTCATCTTCGTTTAATAAAATGCCGCCATGCTGTGGCCGGACGCAGTGAGTGGCAAACCAGACAAGTGCAGATAACAAGGAAAAGCCGATGAGCCGTTTTGACGAGAGAGACAGTGCCAACCATCCCCGGGAGCAGGAGCCGGAGTTCAACCGCCTGATCGAAGCGGGCCTGAGCCGCCGGGGTTTCCTCAAGGGGGTGGGCGCCGCCAGCATGGTGGCGTTTTTTGCCGCCAATCCGGTGGCCCGCGCCGTGGCCGCCGCCACCCAGCCGCTGCTCGGTTTCCAGGCCGTGCCCGCCTCTGTGGCCGACACCATAGTGGTGCCGCCCGGTTACAAGGCCGAGGTGCTGATCGCCTGGGGGGATGCCCTGTTCGCCGATGCCCCCGCCTTTGCCCAGGGCAATGACGCCAGGGCCCAGGCCCGCCAGTTTGGCGACAACAACGACGGCATGAGCTTCTTCCCCCTGGGGCCGGATCGCGCCCTGCTCGCCGTCAACAACGAATACACTAACTACGAATATCTGTTTGCGGATGGGGGCAAGGCGCTCAATGCCGACGCCGTCGCCAAGGCCCAGGCGGCCCACGGGGTCTCCCTGGTGGAGCTGGTACGCAAAGATGGCAAGTGGCAGGCCAACCCCAAGGGGGCCCTCAATCGCCGCATCACCGCCACCACCCCCATGACATTGAGCGGCCCGGCGGCGGGCCATGCCCTGCTCAAGACCCAGGCCGACCCCGAGGGACGCACCGCCCTTGGCACCTTCAACAACTGCTCCAACGGCCAGACTCCCTGGGGCACCTACCTCACCTGCGAGGAGAACTTCAACGGCTACTTCGGCAGTGCGGGCAAGCCTGAGCTGGACCAGCGCGCCGCCCGCTACGGTCTGGCCGCCGAGGACGCGGGTTTTGGCTGGCATCAGTTTGACGAGCGTTTTGACCTCGCCAAACATCCCCAGGAGCCGCACCGCTTCGGCTGGGTGGTGGAAATCGATCCTCAGGATCCCGCCTCCACCCCGAAGAAGCGCACCGCCCTTGGCCGCTTCAAACACGAGAATGCGGCCTTCACCGTCAACCAGGATGGCCGCGCCGTGGTCTATCTGGGCGATGACGAGCGGGGGGAGCACATCTATCGCTTCGTCTCGAAGAACAAGGTGGCGCCGGGCAACGATGCCGCCAACCGGGATCTGCTGGACGAGGGCACCCTCTATGTGGCTCGTTTCGACGCCAAAGAGGGGGATCTCAAGGGTACAGGCCAGTGGCTGCCCCTGGTGCACGGCCAGCACGGCCTGACCCGGGAGAACGGCTTCGCCGATCAGGGGGAGGTGCTCATCTTCGCCCGGGAGGCGGCGACCCGGCTGGGTGCGACCACCATGGACAGGCCGGAATGGGTGGCCGTGCACCCCCACAGGGCCGAGGTCTACTGCACCCTGACCAACAACAAGAACCGCGGCCTCAAGGAGAACCAACCCCTGGACGGCGCCAACCCCAGGGCCGAGAACCCCTATGGCCAGATCATCCGCTGGCGCCCGGCCGCGGGCGATCACGGCAGTGACAGCTTCGAGTGGGATCTCTTCCTGCTGGCGGGCAACCCCGGCGTGCATAAAGAGGGCTTGATGGCGGGCAGTGCCAACATCACCCCGGACAACATGTTCAACAGCCCGGACGGCATCGGCTTCGACGAGGCGGGGCGGCTCTGGATCCAGACCGATGGCGACTACTCCAACGAGAAGCAGTTTGCCGGCATGGGCA
The DNA here is from genome assembly GCF_000819765.1 of Aeromonas bivalvium. Taxonomy (GTDB): domain Bacteria; phylum Pseudomonadota; class Gammaproteobacteria; order Enterobacterales; family Aeromonadaceae; genus Aeromonas; species Aeromonas bivalvium. The sequence goes on along the minus strand of NZ_CDBT01000015.1, from coordinate 6,929 downwards.
ACAACCAGATGCTGTGCGCGGATCCGGCGAGCGGCGAGGTGCGCCGCTTCCTGACCGGCCCGGTGGCCTGCGAGATCACGGGCCTCACCTTCAGTCCGGACTGGCGCACCCTGTTCGTCGGGGTGCAGCACCCTGGGGAAGAGCTGGCTCCCTCCCACTTCCCGGACGGCGGCACCAGCATTCCCCGCTCCGCCGTGCTGCGCATCACCCGGGACGATGGCGGCATCATAGGGGCCTGATGGCCACAGATGACCGCCTTGCCTTTGATGAACAGAGCCGCCTTCGGGCGGCTCTGTCGTTGGCGGCTTCAGCGGGCGGGGGTCGCCTGGATGCACGCCGCCGATCGCAGGGACATCGCAGCTGAACACCTTTCGCCCAGTCCATAAACAGAAATCGGCAAGAAGCGATTGATAATGATTAGCGTTTAACCTGATAATTGCCGGCTTGTCCGACCACTCCAAACAACACGATGAAACCCCTATTTCTGCTGGCCAGCCTGCTGGCCCTGAGTGCTTGCCATGACAACCGCAGCGAGGGCCAGGAGCCCGACGTGCCGGTCACGCCTCCCGTTGTCACCCCCCCGCCCGTCACCCCGCCGGTGACGCCACCACAGCAGACCCATACCCGGGCCGAGCTGACCCTGACCATTGATATCGGCGAGCGGCTGGCATCCGGGGCGACCCTGAGCCTGCGCCAGCGCGCCACCGGCATGGAGACGAGTGCAACCCTGAGCGGTCAGGGCAACCCGACCCTGACCCTGCCTGCCGGCCTGCTGTTGGCGGCCCCCCTTGAGCTGGTCGGGGAGCAGGAGGGATACATATTGAGGGCCAGCACGGCCCGGGTGGCGGATCTCGCGGCCGGTGAGTCCCGGGCCCGGCGCGCCACCCCCTCCCTGCGGCTCGACGAGGAGGAGACGGCGCTCTTCCTGCTGGCAGATCGCAACGGGAACGGGTTGCTGGAGATGGCGGAGTGGGGGCAGAGCGGCGAGATCCGCCTGCAACAGCAGGCCGACATAGAGGAGTATGCGGCCCTGCTGAGGGCCCAGCGGTTGGGGGCCGAGCTCAACTATCCCGACAGTTGGCAGATGCTGCTGGCCCTGCGGGACGACAGCGCCGCCCGCAACTGGTATCGCCGCAGCAACGGGGAGGCGATCCAGGCCGCCCGGTTGCAGCTCTATCCGGCCAGTCCCGTGATGCCGGAGGAGCCGGAGACCGCCGAACTGCTGCGACTGGATGAGCAGGGCCGCCTGCTGACCCGGGGGGCCTGGCACTGTCTGCACGATGCCCGTTCCGTCACCGGGGTCAAGGGCAGCCAATTCTGGCTGCCGGGGGAGGGCTTTGCCGCCTCGGCCCGTGTCACGAGAGCGGCGCTGGTGGCGCCGAGCAGTTGCGGCCAGCAGTCATGGCGCCTGCCGACCCTGGCCGAATTCGAGCGCCTGCTTGGCAGCGACAAGCTGGGGTGGCGCTATCCCAACACCTTCACCATCCCGTTGCCCGAGTGGATCTGGTTGCAGGATGGCACCGGGCTGGCGCGGCGCTACCAGCCGCTGACCAAGGCGTGGCGCGATGAGGGGGAGGCCAGCCTGCTCTGGTTCGCGCTCTCCCCCTATCCGGTACGCCCTTCGGTGGATCGCAGCAGCGAGATGCCGGATCTGCTCTCCCTGCGGGCACAATATGCCGGCGACCCGGGCCAGTGGCCGGCGGCCATGGTGGACGAGGGGGTGGAGTGGCAGGAGCTGGGCCCCCTGCCCGCCATGTCCTTCCCGGCCGACAACCCTTACCGCAGGGCCAAGGTGGTGCTGGGCCAGCAACTCTTCTTTGACAAGCAGCTATCCCAGGCCCGCGACATCAGCTGCGCCAGTTGCCACGATCCCCGCAAGGGATGGGGCGACGGGCTGAGTGTCTCGGTCGGTCATCTGGGGCAGAAGGGGACCCGCAATGCGCCGACCATCCTCAACGCCGGTTATGGCAGCAGCCAGTTCTGGGACGGACGGGTCGCCACCCTGGAGGAGCAGTCGCTCCATCCCATCAGCAACCCGGTGGAGATGGCCCTCGATCACGACGAACTGCTGGTGCGGCTGCGGGCAAGCAGCGACTACCCGGCCGCCTTTGCCGCCGCCTTCGGCGACGAGACCATCACCCTGGATCGGGTCGCCAAGGCCATCGCCACCTTCGAACGCACCATCATCAGCCGCGAGAGCCCGCTGGAGCGCTTCGTCAAGGGGGATGAGCAGGCGATGAGCGACAAGGCGCTGTGGGGCATGCACCTGTTTCGCACCGAGGGGCGCTGCATGAACTGCCACTCGGGCCCTCTGCTGAGTCAGCACAAGTTCGAGAGCCTGGGGCTGACCTATTACGGCCGCAACCTCGAGGACAGGGGCCGCTTCCTGCAGACCAGATTGAAGGCTGACATGGGGCTGTTCAAGACCCCCAGCCTGAGGGACGTGGCCTTCACCGGTCCCTATATGCACAACGGCGTCTTCCCCATCCTGGCCCAGCGTCTCGGTGGTTCGGTGCAGGGGGTGGTGGCCATGTACAACTTCGGCGTCACCAAGTGGAGCAGCGGAGTCGGCTTCCCGACCGGGGTGGACGTGCATGATCCCTTCTTCCCCAAGGCCTCGGATCGCCTTCATTCCCTGGGGCTCTCCAACGACGAGCTGGAGGCCATCGGCGAGTTCCTGCGCGCAGCCTCCCTCGAGCCGAGGCGCACCCCGGCCACCGTGGCCGAGCTGGGACTGAGCCAGGTGGATGACGAAGAGGCCGTCGGCGCCATCCCGGTCGAGCTGGTGGTGACGCCCGCCCAGCCCCGGCTGGAGGTGGGGCAGAGCCTCTCCCTGCAACCAGGCCTGCGGCTGAGTGATGGCAGTGAGACCCCGGTGCTTGAGGCCGTCCAATGGCGCAGCGATCACCCCGAGCGGCTGAGGGTCGATGGCAGTGGCGTCATCACGGCCCTGGCCGTGGGGTCTGCCAGCGTGCAGGCAAGCGCGGGGAGCCACACCCTCAGGGTGGCGGTGCAGGTGGTGGATGCCCAGCCCGATTTTGGCCTGGGTTGCCATCAACCCGAGCTGGCGGCGGGGGCGCTCTCCTTCCTCTGCCCGCTGACCCGCAGCGAGGCCGACCGGATCGGCATCGACTACGATGGCAGCGCCAGGGATGAGGACGGGGACTACAACCCCTTTGCCATCGACTATGTGGTGATGAGCCAGGGGCGGGCGCGAGAGTACTGCCAGCAACTGGTGGCCCGCGGTCACGATGACTGGCGCCTGCCGGGAGCCGATGAGCTGGCGAGCCTGTTTACCACCTATCATCAGGCCGGCGAAGAGATGAAGCTGCTGACGGAGCATGGCTGGCCGCTTTACAGCCGGGTCTGGAGCAGTGACGCACCCAATGACGAGGGGGAGGCTCCCTTGCTCGATCTGGGTTACGGCGAGGCGATGGGCGATCTGCCAGAGGAGGCCCACGGGGCCGTCTGCGTGCGGGCCGGCTAACCCCGACATGTCAGGATGACGAACAACGGGCGCCGCGGCGCCCGTTGTTTATGGTCGGCCTGGACTCAGAACTCGTTGGAGAGCGCCTTGTAACCCTTGACCAGATCGATGTTGGTGTGGGCCACGTCCTCGGAGAACTCGGTGGCGTCCACGGTGACGCGGGGGATCTGGGCCAGGTCGCTCTGCTGGTTGATGCGGGTGGTGGAGGGCACATAGAAGCCGGGGGGAATATCGCAGCCGTCGACCACCGAGTTGTGGCGCACCACGGATCCTTCGCCTATGTGGCAGTTGAACAGCACGCTGTTGAAGCCGATGAAGACCCGGTTACCCACTTCGCAGGGGCCGTGCACTATGCTGCGGTGGGCGATGGAGCTGAACTCGCCTATGGTGACGGCGGCGCCGGATTTGGAGTGGATCACCACCCCATCCTGGATGTTGGAGTTGGCGCCGATGACGATGGGCTCCATGTCACCGCTCTCGTCCACCTCGTCTGCACGGATCACGGCGTAGGGGCCGACAAAGACATTTTCCTTGATGATCACCTTGCCACAGATGATGGCGGTCTTGTCGATATAGGCGGATTCGTCGATAACGGGCAGGTGACCTGAGGGATTCTTGCGGATCATGTTACGTCCTGTTGCTGATGAAATCGGGGGAAAAGTGGCGCGTCATGAAGGCCCGCCGGAGAGCCAGCTTACGCCTCTGATCCGGACGGGGAAACCCTTTACTGGTCTGACCCACTCTTGATAAGGGCATTTGGCATGGTTGTTCTTTGACTCCCTTGTATGGGAGCATGGACCCTGGCGCCGTGGAGAACACGCCGCGCCAGAAAGGGGCTGTTCACTGTGATGGAGGTTGAATGATGAAGCAGATCATGGTGTTGCTGATGGCCACTCTGTTGTGGACCCAGGCAGCGCAGGGCAAGGGGCAGGCAGGGGATTTTGACTACTACGCCATGGCGCTCTCCTGGTCGCCCGAGCACTGCGCCATCAAACCGACCGATCGGGAGCAGTGCAGCCGCCAGCTGGGTTTCGTGCTGCACGGGCTCTGGCCCCAATATCTGAAGGGCTATCCGTCCGAGTGCGGTACCGAGCGGCTCGCAGGGGAGGTGGAGCGTGATTTTCCCGGGCTCTATCCCAGCCGCTTCCTCTATCGCCATGAATGGCGCAAACACGGCACCTGCTCCGGTCTTAGCCAGTTCGCATTTCATCAGCTGGCGAGCGACCTGCGCCAGAAGGTGCAGATCCCGGCCGCTTACCAGGCGCCGCCGCAGCCGCTGCGCAAGAGCCGCTTCCAGCTCAAGGCGGATCTGGCCGCTGCCAACCATTGGCTGGCCCCAGATAGCATCACAGTAGCCTGCGCCGACGGGGGGCGTTTCCTGCGGGAGATATACATCTGTTTCAACAAGGCAGGGACGGATGCCATCCCCTGTCCGGACGAGATGCAAAAACGGGAGCGTCGCTCCTGTGGTCAGCCGGATTTCCTGCTGCGCAGCGTGCGTTGACCCCTCTCTGTGTCGAGCGGGCCCGTGCGGGCCTGATGTACAAAGACAGCCATCGCAAAGGAGTTCTGCAATGACCGACGTGAAAGAGTTTTCGCCACGGCAGCGCAACTTGCTGCTCGAGGTGAAAGGGGTGGGCCCTACCGTCATCGGACGGATCGAACAGCTGGGGTATCACAGCCTGGAGGCGCTGGCCGAGGCTGATACAGGTCACATAGTCCGGCTGGTGGCCAACATGCTGGGCTCCACCTGCTGGCAGAACAGCCCCCAGGCCCGAGGGGCCATCGACGGCGCCATCGCGCTGGCCCGTAGCCATACACACCATGACAGACAGGAAGCCGCCTCATGACGATCTTTGCCGAACTGGGAATGCGCTATCCCATCATCCAGGCGCCCATGGCGGGTGTGCAGAACGCTGAGCTGGCCATGGCGGCGACGAGGGCGGGGGCCCTGGGATCCTTGCCGGCGGCCATGCTCGGCCCGGCCGAGCTGCGTCAGGCGCTGGAACAGTTGGCAGCCAGTGGCCCCGGGCCCTTCAACATCAACTTCTTCTGCCATCGACAGAGCGAACCTGAACCGGCCGAGGAGCGCCGCTGGCGAGAGGCGTTGGCACCCTATTATGGTGAGCTCGGGGTAAGGGCCGATGCCACGACGACGGCGCCCGGTCGTGCCCCCTTCAACGCCGAGCATGCCGCCATCCTGACCGAGTTCAAACCCGCCGTGGTGAGCTTTCACTTCGGACTGCCAGACCCCGAGCTGCTGGCCAGGGTAAAAGCCACGGGGGCAAAAGTGTTCGCCAGTGCCACCACTGTGGCCGAAGCCCAGTGGCTGGCGCATCATGGCGCCGACGCCATCATAGCCCAGGGGCTGGAGGCCGGTGGTCACCGTGGCCACTTCCTGAGCGAAGATCTCGCGCTGCAACAAGGCACCTTTACCCTGCTGCCCCAGATAGTGGCGGCCGTGGATCTGCCTGTCATCGCCGCCGGAGGCATAGTCGATGGCAAGGGGATACTGGCTGCCCTGGCACTGGGGGCGAGCGCCGTGCAGATGGGAACGGCGTTTCTGTGCTGTCCCGAGGCGACGATCTCGTCCCTGCATCGTGCCGCCATCCAGGGGATACATGGTCAGCATACGGCCCTGACCAACCTGTTCAGCGGTCGCCCCGCCAGAGGCATAGTGAACCGCTTGATGCGCGAGCTTGGCCCCTTCTCGGCGCTGGCCCCGACCTTTCCCCATGCCAGTCGTGCACTGGCTCCGTTGCGAGCGGCAGCCGAAAAGGCGGGGGAGAGCGGCTTCTCGCCGCTCTGGGCCGGGCAGAATGTCTCCGGCTGTCGCGACCTGCCTGCCGCCGAGTTGATCGCCCTCTGGGTCACAGAGGCAGGGCTGAGATGAGCCCTTCTTTATGTAGGTAAGCGATATAGACGAGTGGATGCGTTCGCCATCATGGGCAACCAGGCAGGCTGCACCGGGGAAAACGGGCTCAGGGGCATGGTGAACGAGCCGTCCTGCGGCGTTTTTGTGGATAAGTTTGTATAAAAGCTGTGATTGGTTATGAATAACTAAAGAAAGGCAGATTTTTGCAATTTTATTGCATTAAGGGGCTTGCCAGAGAGATCAATCTCTCTATAATGCGCCTCCATCGACAGGGCAAGCGGCAACGCAAACAAGCCGGTCGGTGCCTCGAAAAAGCCTTGTAAAATAAGGCTTGACTCGAGAAGGCGGTTGAGTAGAATGCCACTCCCGCAGCGACGAAACGTTGCAACGCTCTTTAACAATTTGAATCAAGCAATCTGTGTGGGCACTCACAGCATCGAGCATCAAAATTAATTTTTGATTTTCAATGTCTGGTGAAGTGACCAAGACGATTTCTTAGCAATAAGAAGTCGAACAGTTTATTTCAGCAATTCATTGAGCCGCTGAACTACCTCGGTAGCGACGCAA
>NZ_CDBT01000014.1 GCF_000819765.1 Aeromonas bivalvium | reverse complement strand
TGTGGGCGCTGGGCCTGGGACACGGTTGTCACTTGCGACGCTCCCCGTAGGATTTGGGACGGGTCAGGCTGTCTATCATGGGGACGCAGAGATTGGCCAGCAGCACGGCGAAGGCGATGGCGTCCGGATAGCCGCCGAAACGGCGAATGATGTAGATGAGCACGCCGATGAGGGCGCCATAGATGAGACGACCCCGGGCCGTGGTCGAGGCGCTGACCGGATCGGTGGCGATGAAGAAGGCCCCCAGCATGGTGGCGCCGGAAAACAGGTGGAACATGGGGGTGGCGGTGGCATCCGGGCTGATGAGATAGCCCAGGGTGGCGGCGCCAAACAGGCTGGCCAGCATGGCCACCGGGATGCGCCAGGCGATCACCCTCTGTTGCAGCAGGAAGAGGCCGCCCAGCAGGTAGCCCAGGTTGACCCAGCTCCAGCCGATGCCGCCCCAACCCTCGAACACGGAGTGCGTCATCACCTCGCTCGCGGTCAGCCCCTGGCCCAGTCCCGTCTTGAGGGTATCCAGCGGCGTGGCCATGGTGAGGCCATCTACCCCCTGCTTGAGCTGGGCCATGCTGTAGCCGTCCAGGCTAAAGCCGGTGAAGATGGTGGAGACGGCATCCCCAAAGCCGATGCCGTAGGCGGCGATGTCGGACGGCGGCAGCCAGCTGGTCATCTGTACCGGGAAGGAGACCAGCTGCAGCACATAGGCCACCATGGCCGGGTTGAACAGGTTCTGGCCCAGGCCGCCATAGAGGTGCTTGGCGATGATGATGGCGAAGGCGGTGGCGACCAGGGTCATCCACCAGGGCAGCAGGGGCGGCAGGGCCAGCCCTATCAGCACGGCGGTGAGCAGGGCGCTGCCATCTAGCAGGGCGGGTTTGACCGGCCGGGCGCGCAGGCGCAGCACCAGGGCCTCGCAGCCAAGGGCCGTGACCGCGGCCAGGGCTATCTGGATGACGGAGCCCCAGCCGAAGAACCAGATCTGGGCGGCGAGCCCGGGCAGACAGGCCAGGATCACCAGCAGCATCAGGGTCTGGGTCTGCTTGCGGTTGTGAGCGAAGGGGGCACTCGCGATAGTGAACATGACTCAGGTATCCCTCTTGCTGTCAGCCGGGCTGACCGTTTCGTTGTCTGTGGTGGCGCCCGCAAGCGCCGCCTTTCTGGCCTTGGCTTTTGCCACGGCGGCGGCGATGGCTGCCTTCTTGGGATCTAGCTCGGGGGCAGACGTCTCGGCGCCAGGGGTCGTTTCGGCGCAGGGCTGTGCTGCGGGGGCCTCCTTGGCCTCGGCCGCCTTTCTGGCCTTGGCTTTTGCCACGGCGGCGGCAATGGCCGCTTTCTTGGGGTCAACCTCGGGGGCGGACTCGGCGCCAGGGGCCGTTTCGGCGCAGGGCTGTGCTGCGGGGGCCTCCTTGGCCTCGGCCGCTTTTCTGGCCTTGGCTTTTGCTACGGCGGCGGCAATGGCCGCTTTCTTGGGGTCGACCTCGGGGGTGGACTCGGCGATCGACTCGCTGGGTGCCTGGCTCGAGGCGATGGGCGCGGCGGCAGAGTCGTCTGCGCCCTGGTCCCCGGCAGCCTGGGCGGCCTTCTTGGCCTTGGCGCGGGCGATGGCGGCGGCAATGGCCGCTTTCTTGGGGTCAACCTCGGGAGCGGACTCGGCGATCGGCTCGCTCGGTGCCAGGCTCGAGGCGATGGGCGCGGCGGCAGAGTCGTCTGCGCCCTGGTCCCCGGCAGTCTGGGCGGCCTTCTTGGCCTTGGCGCGGGCGATGGCGGCAGCGATGGCCGCTTTCTTGGGGTCAACCTCGGGGGCGGACTCGGCGATCGGCTCGTTCGGTGCCTGGCTCGAGGCGATGGGCGTGGCTGCTGAGTCGTCTGCGCCCTGGTCCCCGATGGTCTGGGCGGCCTTCTTGGCCTTGGCGCGGGCGATGGCGGCGGCGATGGCCGCTTTCTTGGGGTCGAGCTCGGCAGCAGATCCCGTCACCGGCTCGCTCGGTGCCTGGCTCGAGGCGATGGGCGCGGCGGCAGAGTCGTCTGCAATCTGGTCCCCGGCAGCCTGGGCGGCCTTCTTGGCCTTGGCGCGGGCCAGGGCGGCGGCGATGGCCGCCTTCTTGGGATCGGACTCTTGGGACGGGGCGGGCTCCGTCATGGGGGCACTGGCCTCGAGTTCGGCCGCCTTGGCGGCGCGGCGCGCCAGGGCCTCCTGCTTGCGGGCCTCCCGAGCGGCGGCCATGGCTGCGTTGTCAGGGGCGCCTTCGCCTGGGGTCGCTTCCTGTTTTGCCTTGAGCCGGGCGAGGGCGGCGGCCACGGGATCTTCCCCGGTGGCGGCCGTCATGGCCTGGCGGCGCTGGGCGGCGGCCTCGGCGTGGCGTGCCTCGCGGGCGGCCTTGTCCCGCTCGAAGCGCGCCTGCTTGGCCTCGAAACGCAAGCGGGCGCGTTCGGCCTTCTCGGCTTCCTCGCGGGCCTCGCGGATATCGTCCTTGGCAATCTTGTAGTACTGCACCAGGGGGATCTGGCTCGGGCAGACCCAGGCACAGGCGCCGCACTCGATGCAGTCGAACAGGTTGAGCTGCTCCGCCTTGTCATACTCCTTGGCCCGGCTGTACCAGTAGAGCTCCTGGGGTAGCAGGGTGGCGGGGCAGGCGTCGGCGCAGGCGCTGCAGCGGATGCAGGACTGCTCCGGCTCGGGAGGGGGCAGTTCGGCCCGGGTCGGGGCGAGCAGGCAGTTGGTGGCCTTGACCACAGGCACCATGGCGTGGGGCAGGGTGAAGCCCATCATGGGCCCCCCCATGATCACCCGCTGGCCCGGTTCCGGCTGCAGATCGAAGCGCCCCAGCAGCCAGCGTACCGGGGTGCCAAGGCGCACCCAGGCATTGCCCGGCTGCTTGAAGGCGTCTCCGGTGAGGGTAACGATGCGCTCGATGAGCGGCTCGCCGTCGACGATGGCGCGCTTGATGGCGAACACGGTGGCGACGTTGAGCACCATGATGCCGATATCGACGGCCCGGCCCCCCTTGGGTACCTGACGGCCGGTCAGCAGCTCTATGGTCTGTTTGGCGCCGCCCGAGGGATATTTGGTGGGGACCTCCCGCACCAGGATGTCCTCTTCGCTGATCTGCTGACGCAGGGCCTTGGCCGCGGCGGGCTTGTTGTCCTCGATGCCGATCAGGCAGAGCTTGGGCTTGAGCAGGTGCTTGAGCACCCGGATACCCTCCAGGATCTCGTCCGCGTACTCCTGCATCAGGCGGTCATCCGTGGTGATGTAGGGCTCGCACTCCAGGCCGTTGATGATGAGGATCTCGGTGAGCTGGCCATGGCCATCGAGCTTGCTGTGGGTGGGGAAGACGGCGCCGCCGAGTCCGGCTATGCCGGCCCCTTGAATGCGCTCGAGCAGGCTGACCCGGTCCAGGTTCCAGTAATCGGGCTGGGGCTGGCGCTCGCACCAGGCGTCCTCTCCGTCGGGGATCAGGGTGATGCAGAGATCGGAGAGGCCGGAGGGGTGGGCGACCGTGTGCTGGCCGATGGCGCTGATGACCCCTGAACTGCTGGCGTGGACCGGCACGAAGCGGCCCCGCTCGAAGGCGGTGAGGGGCTGGCCCTTCTTCACCTTGTCGCCCACCTTGACCAGCAGCTCGCCGGCCAGGCCCGCGTGCTGGCGCACCGGTATGATGAGCTCGGGGGGCAGTCCCGCCTGCACCACAGGGCTCAGGCTGGATTGCTGCTTGTTCTCGGGGGGATGGATGCCGCCATGAAAATCCCACAGGGCACCGGCCTTGATGCGTTCGATTACAGACTGCATGACTACTCCACCATCTTGACCGGGATAACGACGCTGTTGAGATCCCACTTCCAGTTATCGACCGTAGTGGGGACCGGGATCATCTCGATGCAATCGGTGGGGCAGGGGTCGACGCAGAGGTCGCACCCGGTGCATTCATCCTTGATCACCGTATGCATCGCCTTGGTGGCGCCGACGATGGCGTCGACCGGACAGGCCTGGATGCACTTGGTGCAACCTATGCACTGATCCTCATGGATGAAGGCGACCTTCTTGATGGGCACGGCGGCATGGCCGTCCCCCATGGCCAGGGGTTCCACCCCCATGAGGTCGGCAATCTTGCGCATGGTGGCATCGCCGCCCGGGACGCACTTGTTGACGGCGTCGCCATTGGCGAGGGCTTCGGCATAGGGCTTGCAGCCCGGATAGCCGCACTGGCCGCACTGGGTCTGGGGCAGCAGGGCGTCGAGCTGATCGACGATGGGATCGGCCTCCACCTTGAACTTGATGGCGGCAAATCCCAGGATCAGGCCGAAGGCCAGGGCCAACAGCGCCAGAACCAGGATGGCAAACAATAGGTGAGTCATAGCGCTATATCTTGATAAGGCCGGTAAAGCCCATGAAGGCAAGGGACATCAGGCCTGCGGTGATCATGGCGATGGACACGCCACGAAACGGCGCCGGGATGTCGGCGGCCACCAGGCGCTCACGCATGGCGGCAAACAGCACCAGCACCAGGGCGAAACCGGCAGCGGCGCCGAAGCCGTAGATGATGCTCTGGATGAAGTTGTGGCGCTCGTTGATGTTGAGCAGCGCCACCCCGAGCACGGCGCAGTTGGTGGTGATGAGGGGCAGGAAGATGCCGAGCAGGCGATAGAGGGTCGGGCTGCTCTTGCGTACCACCATCTCTGTAAACTGCACCACCACGGCGATGACCAGGATGAAGGCCAGGGTGCGCAGGTAGCCAACCGAGAGCGGCAGCAGAATATAGTGTTCCACCAGATAGGAGCAGGCGCTGGCCAGGGTCAGCACGAAGGTGGTCGCCAGCCCCATGCCGATGGCGGTTTCCAGCTTGCCCGAGACCCCCATGAAGGGGCAGAGGCCGAGGAATTTCACCAGCACGAAGTTGTTCACCAGCACGGTGCCAATCAGTAAAAGCAGGTACTCAGTCATCAGAATTTGGATTATCCGCTGTGAAGGCGGGCGGTATTATCTGATGTTAGGGGGTCAGAAACAACCGCAAGCCCGCAGGGTTATTAGTGAATTATCCAGCCCTGTGGTGCGAGGACGCGTCCCTTGTGCCCATCTCTCCCGACGAGGCGCCAGGGGGGCACCTCGTCGGGAGTGATTCATATGGAGAGATTTTTGACCGTGTCGGAGACGGAGTTGGCGTCTTCGATGATCTCCTTGATGACGGCGGAGACGATGTTGGCCTGCTCCTGCCCGGCCATCGCCTTGTCGGACACCACGCTGACGGTCTGGGTGATGGTGGAGGTGATCTGGGAGTTGAGCTTGATGACGGAGACGATCTCGTTGGTGGAGGAGGAGGTTCTGGCCGCCAACTGCCTCACCTCGTCGGCGACCACGGCAAAGCCTCGCCCCTGTTCCCCCGCCCGGGCCGCCTCGATGGCGGCATTGAGGGCCAGCAGATTGGTCTGATCCGCGATGCCGCTGATGGTGGAGATGATGGACTCTATGCTCCTGGACTGCTGGTTGAGCCGCTCTATCTGCTGGGTCACCTCGCTGACCGAGCTGTTGATGTGACGGGAGGTGTCCAGCACCTTGTCGATCACCTCTCGTCCCTTGTCGGCGCTGGCGACCGTCTCGCTGGCGATGGCGCAGGCCTTCTTGGCCGCCTCGCGCACCGAGAGGGCCTGCTCGACCCGCTCCGTGATGTCGCTGGCCAGCTTGATGATTTTTACCACCTTGCCTTCGTGATTGAAGATGGGGTTGTAGGTGGCCTCCAGCCAGATCTTCTGGCCCTGGTGCCCCAGGCGCATGAAGAGACCGGATTGTATGGTGCCTGCGCCCAGATCCCGCCAGAAGTGGGGGTGCTGGCGGTAGAAGTCGTCATCGCAAAACAGTCGGTGATGCTGGCCCGCCACCTCTTCGAGCCGGTAGCCAAAGCAGTGGAGAAAATTCTGGTTGGCGGTGATGACGGTGCCGTCCGGCTCGAAGTCGATCACGGCCAGGGACTTGTCCAGGGCGGCCAGCAAGGCCTGGCTTCGCTCCAGGGACGATTGCTGCTGGGTCACGTCCGAGGCGACCTTGGCGACCCGCACCACCTTGCCCTCGACCACGATGGGAAAATAGGTGGCCTCCAGCCAGACGGCCTGGCCCGATTTGGCCTGACGGATGAAGCGGCCGCTGCGAAAGGTGCCCTTGCGCAGATCCTGCCACAGAACCTCGTAGTCGCGGGTCTTGACGTCATCGGGAAAGCAGAGGGTGCTGTGGTGCTGCCCCAGCACCTCATCACGCCCATATCCCACGATGGCGAGGAAGCGATCGTTGACGAAGGTGACTATGCCGTCCGGGGTGAACTGGATATAGGGCGCCTGGGACTGGATCGCCTGCTCGAAGGCGTCCAGCCCGGCGACTCTTGCGGTTTCTTCGCGTTGTTCATTGCTGTCCGTGTGTTTCCAAAACATGTGGTGCTCCTCCGTGAGACCCCTGTGATGCTTTGTTCTGACGATAACCGACCGGCTCAATACTAGTACAACTCCTTTGCCGACAGCAGAGGAGAATTGGGGTAACGCGCTGTTTTCATGCTGTTTATGTCCGCTTTCCCGGCAAGTGGTACCGCAGAGAGCGCGGGGGATGCCAAGGCGACCGAGGGATTGAGTCTCGCTGCCCGGGTCCTCTTTTTTTACCAATTTTCCCGGCCGTTCAACACATCAGAGCACCTTATCTCGGCAAGATGAGGTATCTTATGCCCGATTTCATCCATCAAACGGATAAGAGAAAACACATGATCATCAAACCCAAGGTTCGCGGCTTTATCTGCACCACCACCCATCCGGTCGGCTGTGAAGCCAATGTTCGCCGTCAGATTGCCTACACCCAGGCCAAGGGCACCATCGAGAATGGGCCCAAGAAGGTGCTGGTGATCGGCGCCTCTACCGGTTACGGCCTGGCTTCCCGCATCGCCACCGCCTTTGGCTCCGGCGCCGCGACCATAGGTGTCTTCTTCGAAAAGCCGAGCTCCGAGACCAAGACGGGCTCCGCCGGCTGGTACAACTCCGCCGCCTTCGACAAGGCCGCCAAAGAGGCTGGCCTCTACGCCAAGAGCATCAATGGCGATGCCTTCTCCCACGAGTGCCGTGCCAAGGTGATCGAGCTCATCAAGCAGGATCTGGGTCAAATCGATCTGGTGGTCTATTCCCTGGCCTCCCCGGTGCGCAAGCTGCCGGACACCGGCGAAGTGGTGCGATCTGCGCTGAAACCCATCGGCGAGGTCTACACCTCAACCGCCATCGACACCAACAAGGATCAGATCATCACCGCCACCGTCGAGCCGGCGAACGAGGAAGAGATCCAGAGCACCATCACCGTCATGGGCGGTCAGGACTGGGAGCTGTGGATGGCTGCCCTGCGTGATGCGGGCGTGCTGGCCGACGGCGCCAAGTCCGTGGCCTACTCCTACATCGGCACCGACCTGACCTGGCCCATCTACTGGCATGGCACCCTGGGCCGCGCCAAGGAAGATCTGGACCGCGCCGCCGCCGCCATCCGTGGCGATCTGGCCGCCAAGGGGGGCACCGCCCACGTGGCCGTGCTCAAATCCGTGGTGACCCAGGCATCAAGCGCCATTCCGGTGATGCCGCTCTATATCTCCATGGCCTTCAAGATCATGAAGGAGAAGGGCATTCACGAGGGCTGCATGGAGCAGGTGGATCGCATGCTGCGCACCCGTCTCTATGGCGAGGCGCTGGCACTGGACGAGCAGGCCCGCATCCGCATGGACGACTGGGAGTTGCGGGAAGACGTGCAGCAGACCTGCCGCGATCTCTGGCCCTCCATCACCACCGAGAACCTCTGTGAGCTCACCGACTACGCCGGCTACAAGCAGGAGTTCCTGCGCCTGTTCGGTTTCGGCCTGGACGAGGTGGATTACGATGCGGACGTGAACCCGGACGTGCAATTCGACGTGATCGAACTCTAAGGCTTTCGCCTGCGTCATGAGAAAGGGCCCCGTCTGCTGCAGACGGGGCCCTTTGCTATCCGGTCTGTACTCCTCCCGAAAGAGGCCGCCAGCCAGAGAGGCGCCCGGGGGAGCCTCTCTTTGCCATGCCGGTGGTTGCAATCACAGCCTTGGCTTACTGCTTGTAATCCTTCAGGAAGCGGGCAAGGCGGCCAATGGCCTCTTCCAGCTCCTCTTCCCTGGGCAGGAACACCAGGCGGAAGTGATCCGGTGCGGGCCAGTTGAAGCCGGTGCCCTGCACCAGCAGCAATTTTTCCTGCTGCAGCAGGTCGAACACCATCTTCTGGTCGTCGCGGATGTCGTACACCTTGGGGTCGAGGCGCGGGAACATGTAGAGCGCCCCCTTGGGCTTGACGCAGGAGACCCCGGGGATCTCGTTGAGCAGCTCCCAGGCCTTGTCCCGCTGGCGGCGCAGGCGGCCACCCGGCAGGATCAGCTCGTTGATGCTCTGATAGCCCCCAAGGGCGGTCTGGATGGCGTGCTGCATGGGCACGTTGGCACACAGCCGCATGGAGGCCAGCATCTCCAGCCCCTCGATGTACCCCTTGGCGCGGCCCTTGGGCCCTGTGATGACCATCCAGCCCTGGCGGAAGCCGCAGGCGCGGTAGGCCTTGGAGAGGCCGTTGAAGGTCACCACCATGACGTCGTCGCACAGGGTGCAGACGCTGGTGTGGGAGATGTCGTCGTAGAGGATCTTGTCGTAAATTTCGTCGGCGAAGATGATGAGGTTGTGCTGGCGGGCGATCTCGATCACTTCAAGCAAAAACTCGCTGCCGTAGACGGCGCCGGTCGGGTTGTTGGGGTTGATCAGCACCAGGCCGCGGGTGCGCGGTGTGATGCGGGCGCGGATGTCGTCGAGATCCGGATACCAGTCAGCCCCTTCATCGCAGCGGTAGTGCACCGCATGGCCGCCGGAGAGGGTGACGGCCGCAGTCCAGAGCGGATAGTCGGGGGAGGGCACCAGCATCTCGTCGCCGTTGTTGAGCAGCGCCTGCATGGCCATCACGATGAGCTCGCTCGCGCCATTGCCGATGTAGATGTCGTCGATGTCGACCTTGCGCATCCCTTTTTGCTGGTAGTACTGCATCACCGCCTTGCGGGCGGAGAAGAGCCCCTTGGAATCGCAGTAGCCCTGGCTCTGGGGCATGTTGAGGATCACATCCTTGATGATCTCCTCCGGCGCTTCGAAGCCGAACGGGGCCGGGTTGCCGATGTTGAGCTTGATGATGCGGTGGCCTTCGTCTTCGAGACGGCGAGCCTCTTTATGCACAGGGCCGCGAATGTCATAGCAGACATCGTCGAGCTTGTGCGACTTGTCGATGGTGAACATAGTGAACGAGATCCCCTGGGGCGCGTTGGCGAAAAAGGCGATTTTTAGTATCAAATTTCTTTGCCTCTATTCTTCACAGAATTGAATGCTAGAACAATCTTCTTTTTAGAATAATTCCCTGATTTTTAGCCCTCAAACAGGGTTGCTGGTTTGTTAAATTCAGCATGATCGTTTGCCCTGCGACGACATTACCAGTGAAAGATGAGGGAAGGGATAGATATCAACAGCGAGTGTGTTGAATTAGCCCGTGCTTGTGGCACGATTGGCTTGCGTGAAAAACGGTCGTTTGGCCCCCCGGCTTGCCCTGGCATGGTCGCTCAAGGGCAGGTGCAGGCGGGCACGAGGCCTTGGCGATGGACTGGGAGATGGGAATGGATCAGCAACAGGGGGGGCCCTTGCCGGGCCCGGGGCGTTATCGCCACTGCAAGGGGGGATTTTATCGGGTGCTGACCCTGGCCCGGCATACCGAGACCGGGGAGTCCCTGGTTGTCTACCAATCCGAGCAGGATGACGCCATCTACGCCCGCCCTCTGCCCATGTTCATGGGGAGCACCGAGTATCGGGGGCAGCTGGTGAGCCGCTTCACCCGGGTGGAGTAAATCCGGACGCTGGCATAAGAAAAGGCGCCAAGGGCGCCTTTTACATGGACAGCTGGGTGGTTACAGGCCGAGGTGGGCGCTGGCATAGGCCTCGAAGTCGGTACAACCGCCGATGTGCTGCTCGTCCAGGAAGATCTGCGGCACCGTGGTGACGGGCTTGCCCGCCTTGGCGGCCAGGTCGTCCTTGGTGAGCCCGGCGACGTTGATATCCACGTAGTTGAAGTCAAAATCGTCGCGCGCTTCGCGCAGTTGCTCGGCCAGCATCTTGGCGCGCACGCAGTAGGGGCAACCGGGACGACCAAAAATCTCTACAAACATCTTTTCTCTCCGTTAGGTAAGGCCGTTGAGACGAGGCGGATGACAGGATAGCCTCGGCTTTCGGCCAGTCAAAGCTGAAAATTCCGATACGCCTGTTCGCGGTGCTCGATTGCACCCCGGCCAGGTGCCGACACAGGGGTCGGCACCTGGCGCGGCATTCTGGATTGGCGGCGAGGGGGCTTGCTCAAGCCAGCCTTACTGCCCTGCGATCTGGATGGGCTGTTACTGGTAGATGCTCTCCAGCACTCCTTTTTCGAACAGAGTCCGGGGGATGGGGCCGCCTTGCTGGCACGGCCACCCGTTTATTGCCCGGCGATCTGGATCGGCTGCTGCTGGTAGATGCTCTCCAGCACGCCTTTTTCGAACACGGTCCAGGGCCAGGGCGCCTTGCTGGCACGGTAGCGCTCGTGGGTGGCCGGATCCTGGGAGAGGCCGCGCTGGAACATCACGAACGCCTTGCGCTGGCCACCGGCGGTGTCGATGAAACCGGCCAGGTTGGAGGTGCCTGTGATGGTGCCGGTCTTGGCATGGACCTTGTTCTTCATCATGGGGGCGGTGACGCTGCGCCGCCAGGCCAGGGTGCCATCCACCTGGGAGCTTGGCAGCAGCTTGATGAAGTCGAGCTCGGCGTCGTTCTTCTGGATGAAGCTGAGCACCGACAGCATCTGGCGGGCACTGATGAGATTGTGGGCAGAGAGCCCGGAGCCGTCGGCCAGGGTGGCGTTGCCCAGGTTGATACCGTGCTTGGTCAGGATGGCGCGCACCGCCATGGTGCCGCTGCGATAGCTGCCCGGTTTGTTGTAATAGTGACGGCCCACGGTTTTGAGGAAGGTGTCGGCGTAGGTGTTGTCGGATTTTTTCAGCATCCTGGCCAGCATCACCGGCAGGGGGGCCGAGGTGTGGGTCGCCAGGGTCTCGGCACCCTCCGGGGCCTTGTGGGTGACCCGCAGCAGGCCATCATGCTGGATGCCGGCTCTGTCCATGGCCCAGCGGATGTTGTCCCAACCCCAGGCTTCCACGTCGTGGATGGCAAAGCGCAGCCCCTGGGGCTCCTTGTTCGGGGTGATGCAGCCCTTGAGCTCATAGTGATTGCCCTTGGCCATGTCTACCTCCAGGGCGCAGAACTGGCGTGCCATGTCGCCATAGCTCATCACTTCCACGTTCTCGGCACTGATGCTGATGGGCACGCCCGTGGCCACGTTGCCGGTGGCGGGCCTGCCTATCTGGGTGGCTGTGATGGTGCCATAGGCGCAGTTCTTGTCGATGATGACCGAGGAGACGGGGGCGGCGAAACAGAGGGTCTGATCCCCCCAGGACCAGCCGTTGCCGCGCTCGTAGCCGTTGTAGGCGCCGGTATTGACGTAGACGTTGCCCTTGATGCGAGAGACGCCCAGCTGCTTGAACAGGGCGAGCAGATCCATGCGTGACAGGGTGGGATCGCCGACGAAGTTGATCCAGAGATCGCCATTGAGGGCGTTGCCATGCCGGGCGCCGGGTTTGGCCTGGATCTCGGTATTGAAACGAAAGTCGGCGCCGAGCTCGAGGCGGGCCGCCAGGGCGGTGAGTACCTTCATGGTGGAGGCGGGCGCTATCATGTCGTCGGCATGGCGGGCGAACTCCACCCCGTTGTTGCCTTGTACTATCACGGCATATTGGCCGCCCTGGGGCGGGGTCAGCGGGGCGGCCTGGGCCGCCAGGGAAACGAGAGCACACACACCTATCAAGAGCCGCTGCATAACATCCTCTAACGTAACGAAGGGGCTGGCGCGGGAAGGCCAACCCTGAAAACCAAGATATTCATCTGTTTTGGCCAGACACCGCCCTAGCCAGGGGCGTTGGCGGTGCGGTAGCGGCCGTCGTAATCAAAAATCTTCTCTTTCACCTGCCAGAAACGTCCCGACTTGCGGGCGATGACGAAGTCCGGGTGGCGAAACTGGCGCTCTGCCGCCAGCACGCTCGCCAGGGTGGTGAATTCGGGCTCCAGGCCCGGGGCGGGCCAATGATGACGCACAAAGCGTTGTTGAAACAAGCGTTGCGCCCCCTGGGTGTGGAAAGAAAAGTACTCCATCAGGGTGAGGCCATCCTCATCGTGATAGGTCACCTCCAGCCGCTCCCCCTGTTTGCCGCGACCGGCGGCCAGGGTCAGCCCCGCGCAGCGGATCACCATGCAGTCCTTGAGATTGAGGGCCTCCTTGAGCTTGTCGTCCGGATCCACCAGCAACTGATCGCAGCTCTGGCAGCGACGGGCGGCGATGTCGTTTTCGCTGCCGCAACCGGGACAGATCTTGGCGCGAAAGCGGTAGTCGCACTCCTCGCGGTGGCCCTCGTCATCTTCAAACAGCCCCTGGCAGCGGCGGCCGTAGTGCTCGACCACCTTGCCATCTTCGTCGGTCTTGCCCCAGAAGGTGTTGGCAAAGCCGCAGGCGGGGCAGGGCACCTGGACCGGTTCGGTACCGGCGTGGGGTCTGGGTTCCCCCACTTCGGGGGCGAACAGGTTGAAGTTGTTGCCGGCGTAGTCGAGCACCAGGCAGTCGGTCTTGCCCGGCGACAGACGCAGGCCCCGGCCCACTATCTGCTGGTAGAGCGAGACAGATTCCGTGGGCCTGAGCATCACGATGAGATCCACATGGGGGGCATCGAAGCCGGTGGTGAGCACAGCCACGTTGACCAGAAACTTGATCTCCCGGGCCTTGAAGGCATGGATCAGGGCATCGCGCTCCGGGCCCGGGGTCTCGCCGGTGACGAGGGCCGCGTGCTGGGACTGGGCGCTGAGCAGCCCCTGAATTTCCCGGGCGTGCTCGACGGTGGCGGCAAAGATCATCACCCCCTGGCGTTCGGCCGCATACTCCAGCACCTGGCTCACTATGTGGGGGGTGACCCGCTCCTGGCGTTTTAGCTCGCCGTTGATCTGGGCCTCGCTGAACAGGCCGTTTTCTCGCGGCACCAGCTTGCTGAAGTCGTAGTGGACTATGGGGGCATCGATCATGCGCGGCGGTGTCAGGTAGCCGTTTTTCACCATGAAGCGCAGGGGCAGCTCGAACACGCAATCGCCAAACAGCCGTTCGCCATGGCTCTTCACCATGCCGTGGTAGTGGCGCCGGTAGATCCAGCCCAGCCCCAGCCGGTAAGGGGTGGCGGTGAGGCCGAGGATCCTGAGGGCCGGGTTGGCCGCTTTCAGATGCCCGATCACCTGATGGTACTGGCTGTCGTCATCGAGCGAGACCCGGTGGCACTCGTCGATGATGAGCAGGGAGAAGGCGCCATCGAAGGCATCCAGATTGCGGGCCACCGACTGCACCGAACCAAACACCACCTGGGCGTTCGCCTCCTTGCGATCCAGCCCGGCGGCAAAGATGTCGGCCTTGAGCCCCCAGGCCTCGTACTTGCCATGGTTCTGCTCCACCAGCTCCTTGACGTGGGCCAGCACCAGTACCCGACCGCGGGCCTTGCGGGCCAGCTCGGCGATCACCAGACTCTTGCCGGCCCCGGTGGGCAAGACCACCACGGCGGGATCCGGGTGTTTGCGAAAATGGCGGATGACGGCGTTGACGGCGTCGGTCTGGTAGGGTCTGAGAACAAACATGGGGTGTGGCGTGTTGGCGTGGGTCGGCGCAAGGTGGCGCCATTATAGGGATCTTGGTGGCAAAATGCAGCGTGGCGAGACCCGGGAAGGAAATGGCCGTCTACCCAATAAAACGGGCCGGCATGATGCCGGCCCGTGATGACCACCAGGAGATCCTTAGTGGAAGGGGAACAGGTAGTTGAGCCAGCTGCCCATGCGCATCAGGATCTTGCGCATGATGGCCACATGATGGAAATGTTCGGTGTAGATGGCTGCCTGGCCGCTGGCACCGGCGATCACCTGATACTTGGCCCACTCGGGATCGGTGATCTCGAGGACGATGGGCAGACGGCCCGGTACCTGGGCGGAGGTCTGATCGATAAGACCTGCCTGGGCCTGGATGTTGCCCGGCGCCATGGCGGGGATCACGGACTGCACCTTGGCCTTGAAGATGCGACCCGGGATGCCGTCCAGCACTACCTCGGCCTCATCGCCCGCCTTCAGGCGCTGCATGCTGTTCTGCCAGAACCAGCCGACGTAGGTGCTTTCATCTTCGTGAATGAAGGTCATCACGGGACGATACATGAAGGGGGCCGCAATCATGCCGGGGCGCAGCGCCAGTTGCACCACATGGCCGTCGCTCGGGGCATAGACCACGGTCTGCTCCAGATTGTACTTGGCGATGTTGAGCTGGGCGTTCAAGTCATCCAGCGACGCCTTCTGCTGGTCAATCTGGGCGACGATGTCGTCCACGTTGGCCTGGGTCACGTCGAGATCCCGCTGCTTGCCGATGCCGCGACGCACCAGTTCCAGGGCGCGATCCCTGTCCAGGGTGGCGGAGCGCAGTCTGGCGTCGAGGGCTTTCAGGAAATCGGTGTTGGAGGCGAGCCGTGCGGTCAGGCTGGCAACCTTCTCCTGGAAGGGCACAGCATCGAGACGAAACAGCACATCCCCCTGCTTGACCGGCTGATTGGCTTTGACCGGCACCTCGGTGACCCGCCCTTTCACCAGCGGCACTATGGGGGTGGAGACATAATAATTACGGGCCAGTTCCGAATAGGGGTGGTTGTAGTTCATCAGCATGATGAGTGTGCCGATGATGATGACGCCACCCAGCACGGCGGTCGGCACCGTCCATTTGTTGAGCGGGATCTTGAATACCTTGAAAATCCCGACGCAGACGGCCGTGTAGGTAAGAATAAGTAGCAAATCCATGAGTGATTACCTGTTTTCGGTCTGTTCGAGCGTTGCCATGCGTGCTTGCAAAGCGGCAAGTTCTTTCTTGAGCTTGGTGATGTCGGCTTCGTCTGTTTCAAGGCGCTGGCTAAAGCCCCAACCGCGTTCTGGGCGATAGAGGGTGGCCCAGATCCAGAGGAAGGGCCAGAGCACATGCAGGGTAAACAGGCTGACCCAGCCTGCCACGTGAATGGCATCCTGGTGCGGGTGTTGGCGATGCTTGGCTATTTCATAGGGAATATCATGAATGACGATGATTCCGTAAAACATGACCAAGACAACGAACACCAATATTCCCAGGGCAATATAATCAAGTGCCATTTATCTCTCCGGTTTACATCTCAGTCGCAAGGCCAAATTTAGCCTAGCATCCACAGTATATCGGCTGTCATGATGCCAGCATATTTTCCCTGCATAAAGAGGAAATTACGTGCGAATCTTGGCGGTACAGCCTTCATTCAGGGGCATATTATGGTGAGGGATGACGGCGGTATTTCAATAGGGGATTTGATGTGTCGTCAGGAGATGAACCGGGCAGGTCCGGTGGTCCATGGACAGGAAAGCGAGAGTGACGAGATGAAAAAAAAATCTGCAATGAAGGCATTGTGGGCCGGGCTGTTGCTGGTGCTGGCCAATCTGTCCCTGGTCACGCAGGCCGTTGGCGCCGAACCCAGGCTGGATCCCACCGAGCAGGAGAAGGCGCAGACCCTGACCTTGCTCCATGAGCCCATCGTCCTGCTGCAGGCCAAGTTCGGTCGCCTGGACGGGGCGGCCCGGGTGCGTCTGGTCAAGGAGCGAGTCAAGCAGTTGCAGGCGTCCGACCTTGAACAACCCATCACCCTGGTGAGCGCCATGCGCTTTGGCCAGGACTCCCGGGAGTTTCTGGTCAATGGCAAGCGGATCCTGGTGCTGGTGGAGGGGGATCTCGAGACCCTGGATGAATTGACCCTGGACCAGGCGAGCGAGCGTGTCAGGGGGCGGCTCGACAAGGTACGGCTCAAGTATCTTGAGCTGCACTCCACCCCCTACCTGCTCAAGGCCGGCGGCATGGCACTGCTGGCCAGCCTGATCTTCTTTGGCTTGGTCTGGTCACTGCAATGGGGCCATAGACGGGTCAGGAAGTGGCTTGCCAGCCGACTCCTGCTGCAAAAGGGGCTGATCCCCCATCAGTGGCGTCAGGTGGCGGGCAATGTGGAGGTCCGCCTGCTGGCGATCGTCACCCTGCTGCTGCTGTTCATGCTCACCTATGGCTGGCTCACCTATGTGCTGGCACTCTTCCCCCAGACCCGAGCCTGGAGCGAGCGACTGGGGACCTCCCTCTTCGCCCTGTGTGCCGACATGCTGGAGGGGATCATGGCCGCCATGCCCGGGCTGGTGACAGTGATGCTCATTTTCGTCATCACCCGCCTGTTCATTCGCATGCTGGCCATCGTCTTCGATCGCATCGAGCGTGGCCAGTTCCGCGTGCAGGGGCTGCACGCCGAGACGGTGGGAGCGACCCGACGCCTGCTCTCAGTGGTGATCTGGCTGTTTGCCCTGACGGTGGCCTATCCCTATCTGCCGGGGGCCAATTCCGATGCCTTCAAGGGGGTGAGCGTCTTCTTCGGCCTCATGGTGACCCTGGGCTCCGCCGGCATCATGAACCATGCCATGAGCGGCCTGGTGCTCATCTACTCTCGCGCCCTGCGCCCCGGCGATCTGGTGCAGATTGGCGAGGTAGAGGGGATGGTGACCGAGCTTAGTGCCCTCTCCACCAAGCTGGTGACCCGTCAGGATCACGAAGTGACCCTGCCCAACGCCGTGGTGGTGGGGGGCAAGGTGACCAACCTCACCCGACTGGCGGGGGAGAAGGGGGTGGCCCTGCTCACCAAGGTGACCATCGGCTACGACACTCCCTGGCGT
This sequence comes from Aeromonas bivalvium, assembly GCF_000819765.1. GTDB lineage: Bacteria > Pseudomonadota > Gammaproteobacteria > Enterobacterales > Aeromonadaceae > Aeromonas > Aeromonas bivalvium. The sequence goes on along the minus strand of NZ_CDBT01000014.1, from coordinate 36,009 downwards.
CAGGTCCATGCCATGCTGGAGCTGGCGGCCCGGCGCTGCGAGCGACTCAACCAGGAGCAGGCCCCCCTGGTGCGCCAGCTCAATTTGCAGGACTGGTACGTGGAGTACGAGTTGCAGGTGCGGATGAAGCCGGATTTGCTGCCCGCCGTGGTCAAGACCGAGCTCCACGGCCACATCCAGGACGTGTTCAACGAGTTTGGCGTGCAGATCATGTCCCCCAACTTCATTGCCCAGCCCGAGCAGGCGGTGCTGGTGGCCAGGGAGCAGTGGTACCAGGCACCGGCCGAAGCGCCCAAAGGGGAGGGGGGCGCCGGCAACTGAGCCAGTTGATGGCGTCAGTGCGCGCAACGAGAAAGGCCCGGCAGTGATGCCGGGCCTTTTGCCGTTGCCGGTTTGTCGAGGGGGGTCAGCTTTCGTTGGGACGGCTCACCAGGGCCGGGCGGTACTTCAGCAGGAAGGCGACCGTGATGACGGCGGTGGAGGCCAGACCAATGATGGTGGAGATGCCCATCTCCATGCCAAAGCCGATGGGGGCATTGGCCAGGTAGGTGATGACCACGGCGGTCATGAACATGGCCGGTATGGTGCAGACCCAGTGCAGCTTGGCTTCCTTGGCGAGGTAGGCGGCGCCGGCCCACAGCATGATCACGGCCGTGGTCTGGTTGGCCCAGCCAAAGTAGCGCCAGATCACCCCGAATTCCGCCTTGGAGATGAGGTAGCCCACCACGAACATGGGGATGGCGATCAGCAGACGCTTGACGATGGGCTTCTGGGTCATGTTGAGGAAGTCCGCCACGATCAGGCGGGCACTGCGAAATGCCGTGTCGCCAGAGGTGATGGGCAGGATCACCACGCCGAGGATGGCCAGGATGCCGCCGACGGTGCCGAGCAGACCGGTGGAGACCTCGTGGACCACGGCTGAGGGGCCGCCGCTGGCCAGGGTGGCGTTCAGGGCATCTGTGCTCTCGTAGAAGGAGAGACCCAGGGTGCACCAGATCAGGGCGATGACCCCTTCACCTATCATGGCGCCGTAGAAAATGAAGCGGCCGGATTTCTCGTTTTGCATGCAGCGGGCCATCAGCGGCGACTGGGTGGCATGGAAGCCGGACACGGCGCCACAGGCGATGGTGATGAAGAGCAGCGGCCAGAGCGGCAGATCGGTCGGGTGCAGGTTGGAGAAATCCATCCCGGTGTTGTAGAACCCCTTGCCCGAGACCATGAGACCGATGACCAGGCCCACGGACATGAACACCAGCAGGGCGCCGAAGATGGGGTAGAAGCGACCGATGATCTTGTCGATGGGCACTATGGTCGCGAGTATGTAGTAGGCGAAGATGGCGCCAATCCAGTAGACGATCTCGATGTGAGTCAGGCTGGAGAGCAGGCCTGCCGGGCTCAGCACGAACACCACGCCCACCAGCATCAGCAAGATGACGGCGAACAGGTTCATGAAGTGCTTGGCGACCGAGCCCAGGTGCTCGCCGACCACGGTCGGCACGGAGGCACCCTTGGCGCGCACCGACAGCATGCCGGAGAAGTAGTCATGGACGGCGCCGGCGAAGATGCAGCCGAACACTATCCACAGCATGGCCACCGGGCCGTAGAGGGCCCCCAGGATGGGGCCGAAGATGGGACCGACCCCGGCGATGTTGAGCAGTTGTACCAGATAGATCTTCTTGTCGGACATGGGCACATAGTCCACCCCGTCGGCCATGGTGACTGCCGGCGTCTTGAGCTCGGGTTTTGGGCCAAATATCCGTTCGATGAACTTGCCGTATATGAAATAGCCGGCGACCAGCAGGCCGACACAGAGGAAGAACCAGACCATTGTTACGCTCCAATGCTTGTTATTGTGGTGTGCAGCGGGAGTCTAGGGGGCGGGTGTGTAAAGCGCATGTGAAAAAGCCTGAGCGGTCATGTGGCGACCCGAGCGGCGGGCGTGTGTGATCCCGCTCACTGTACCGGCTTGATATAACGCTCAATTGAGGCCGAACTTGTCCTTGAGCTCCTTGAGGTAGCGGCGACTGACCGGTACGCGGGCCCCGCTGGGGGTGACTATCTCGGCCAGCTGGTTGTCGAGCAGGGCTATCTCGAAGATGGCGGCGGGGTGGATCAGGTATTGGCGATGGCAGCGCAGCAGCGGGCTCTTCTCCTCCAGGGCCTTGAGGGTGAGCTGGGTGTGGAGCAGTTCCCCCTGGCAGGCCACGTGCACGCCGCCGAGATCCGAGAAGGCGTACTCCACCTGGTCGATGGGCAGCAGCCGCACCCGGTTGTGCAGGTAGCCGGGAATGTGGCGAATGGGTGGCGCCAGGGTGGCCACGGGCTGGGGGCGCATGTCCTGTTTGAGGCGCGCCAGCGTCTTGGCGAGGCGGGCAGGCTCCACCGGCTTGAGCAGATAGTCGAAGGCGTTTTCCTCGAAGGCCTGGACGGCGTAGTCATCAAACGCCGTGACAAACACGATGCGGGGCAGGGGGTCGAGCATGGCCACCAGCTCCATGCCGCTGAGCTTGGGCATCTGGATGTCGAGGAACACCACATCCGGTTTCAGGGCATTGATGAGGGTGAGTGCCTCCAGGGCATTGGCCGCCTGCCCCAGGATCTCGATGGCGGGATCCTGGCCGAGCAGCAGGGCCAGTTCGTCCCGGGCATAGGGTTCATCGTCGACGATCAGGGTACGGATCATGCCGCCTCCCTGGCGCAAGGGGCGTGCCCGTCTCTGGGCTGGGGGAAAGGGGTCATGTGCTCTCCTTGGGCAGGGTGAAGGAGACCCGGGTCCAGTGGTCGGGCTCGCAGCGAATGTTGATGCCATATTGGGGGCCAAAGGCGCTCTTTAGCCGCTTGTCGACGATGGAGATGCCGAGCCCGTCGCCGTTTGCCCCCGGTTGCCAGCAGCCGGCGTTGTCCTCGACGCTGATGGTCACGCACCCCTCATGCTCCTGGGCGAGCAGCCGCAGCCGTCCCTCGCCGAGCAGGGTGGAGATGCCGTGCTTGATGGCGTTCTCGATGAGGGGCTGCAGGGTGAAGCTTGGCAGGCGCAGCTGGGCCAGATGGGGCGGGATCTCGTTGATGACGGTCAGGCGGTCGCCAAAGCGGGCCAGCTCTATCTCCAGATAGGACTGGCAGTGCTCCTGCTCCTCCTGCAGGGTGGCGAGCCCGCTCTGGCGCTTGAGGTTGTTGCGAAAGAAGCGCGACAGGTGCAGCAGCAGCTCCCGGGCCTTGTCCGGGTTGCTGCGGGTGATGGCGCTGATGGTATTGAGGGTGTTGAACAGGAAATGGGGGTTGATCTGGGCCTGCACCAGCTTGAGTTCGGACTGCATCAGCAGCCGCTGCTGCTGCTCTATCCGGCCGCTGAGCAGCTGCTGGGAGAGCAGGTTGGCGATCCCCTCGCCCAGGGTGTGGTTGATCTTGAGAAACAGCCGGGTCTTGGGCTCGTAGAGCTTGATGGTGCCTATCACCCCCATGTCTCCCTGCAGGGGGATCACCAGTACCGAGCCGAGCTCGCACTGGGGGGAGATGCTGCAACGATAAGGCTGGCTGTTGCCATCGGCAAACAGCACCCGGTTCTCGCTGATGGCCTGCTGGGTGAGACGGGAGGTGATGGGGGTGCCGGGCTTGTGGTGATCTTCCCCTGTGCCGATGAAGGCCAGGATCTGGCGGGTATCCGTGATGGCCACGGCGCCGACCCCGGTCTCCTCCTTGATGATGTGGGCGATTTTCTCGCTGGCATCGCTGGTGAAACCCCGGCTCATGATGCCGACGGTGCGGTTGGCGATGGTGAGGGCCTTGGCCGAGAAGACCCGGGAGAACTTCTCATACATCTGTTGCTGATCGCGGATCATGCTGATGAAAAGCGCCGCTCCGCAGGAGTTGGCCAGGATCATGGGGGTGGCGATGGTGCGCACCAGCAGCAGCGCCTTGTCGAAGGGGGCTGCCACCAGCAGTATGATGGCCATCTGCATCGCCTCGGCCACCAGGGTGACGAAGAAGGCGGTTCTGGGCTCGAACAGGGCATCCATCCGCCCGGCCCGCATCAGGCGCCAGTGGACCAGTCCCCCCAGCAGCCCCTCGCAGGTGGTGGAGATGGCGCAGGCGAGATCGGTAAAGCCCCCCAGGCTGTAGCGGTGCAGGCCGCCGGTCAGACCGACCAGCAGGCCGACCAACGGGCCCCCCAGCAGACCGCCGAGCACGGCGCCCACCGCCCGGGTGTTGGCGATGGCATCGTCTATGTCCAGCCCCACATAGGTGCCCAGGATGCAGAAACCGGAAAAGAGCACATAGATGAGTACCTTGTGGGGCAGGCGCACCGAGAAGTGGGTCAGGGGCCGAAACAGCGGTGTCTTGGAGAAGAGGTAGGCGATGACCAGAAAGACGCTCATCTGTTGCAGCAGAGAGAGGATCAATTGCATGAAAAGTGTTCCCCATGGTGAGAGAGCCAACTGGTTACCATCGTGCGATAACTGTGATCCGGATCTTGTTCTGTGGTGGTGCCACTGTGATGCTGGGGCGCATTTTGCCAGAGCGTGAAAATAAAAACATATAAAATCAGTGCGTTAAATTGATATTTGTATAAACGAGAAACAATTGATATTCAGATGGTGAGCATGAATGCGTCCATCGGGCGCGCCACACGGAGGTGGCATGCTCCGCCCGGCCTCTGGCTGGGCGTTTTTTATCCAGCTCCAATGGCGGACGATTCTGGAGGGGCTCGAGCAATTATTCAGGTTTGTCCAATGAGTTATCCCCAGCTTCTGGGGATAACTCAGAATGCAAAGTAATAACAGCAACGTCGCCCCAGATTGAAGAAGTGGCGTTGGGCCTCGTCAAGCTCCTCCGGCTTGAGGGAGGCGGTGATGGTGCGCCCATCTTCGCGCAGATCGATGAGACTGACCCCCTCGGCTCGCTGGCCCTTGATAAAAGGGAGGATCTTGGGACTGAGGGGGCGGGTCGGCTCCGTGCTGATCACCAGGGCCAGGGCGCCGTCCGAGAGCTGCACCAGGGTGCCCGGGGGATAGACGCCGAGCAGCTTGATGAGCAGCTTGACCATGGATTGTTCGAACTTCTTCTGGGAAAGCTTGTAGAGCAGGCTGATGGCCTGATTGGGGGTGACCGGCTGGCTCGCTCCCCTGGGGTGCAGCAGCTCGTCGAAGTAGTCCACCAGACCGATGAGTCGCACCAGGGGCGGTATCTCTCCCCCCTTGATCCCGAGCGGAAAACCGCTGCCGTCGAGTCGCTCGTGATGCAGGTGGGCCACCTGGCGGATCCTGGGCTCGAATGCCTGCAGCTGATTGAGCATCTCCAGCCCGTACTGGGGGTGCATGTTGAGGTAGTTCTGCTCGGCCCGGGTCAGTTCGCCTCGCTTCTGGCTTATCTGGGAGGGGATCCTCAGCTCGCCGATATCGTGAATGAGGCCGGCCAGGCCGACCTCCTCGACCGCCAGGGGGCTCATCTCCAGCTCGCGGGCCATCAGCATGGCGATGAAGGCGACGTTGAGGCTGTGTTGCAGCAGTATGTCGCTGTGGGGCGTGCGAATGAGGTGCAGGCCGAGGGGACCCTCGTGCTGTGCCAGGCGGGCGGCCAGGGTACGCACCAGCTGGGCCGTGTTGGCCAGCCCCTCGTCCGGTTTCAGGTTGAGGGCGCCAAGCGCCTCGCGCAGATCCGACATCGATTGGCCATAGGCCTTCTCGGCCGCCCGCAGGGAGCGACGCCAGTGTTTCTCGTCAAAGCCGGTGTCAGCGGTGAGGGGCTCGGGGGGAGGGGCGTCCGGCGCCGCGACCACAGGGGGCTCACCGTGCAGCAGGGGGGCCAGGGGCAGATCGCTCTTGTCGGTGTCCACGGTGAGCAGGGCCAGATCCAGGTGACGGATGATGTCGAGCTGCTGCTGATCCTTGATCTTGAAGGCATTGAACAGAAAAGGGTGCTGCTGCCAGCCCACGGGCAGATGCACATAGTGACCCACCCGCAGCTGCTCTATGGATGCCTCTACCAGCGCCATATGACACACTCCCTCGCCAAAACCCTACCCACAAGCTAGCAAAATTAGAGAGATAGACAAACAAAAAGCCCGCGCATGGGCGCGGGCTTTCGGGTCACTGCGGCGGCTTATCAGGCCTTGGCTTTCTTCTTGCCACCTTCAACCTTGGTCTCGACCTTGGCGACCACCTGGGCCTCCTCGCTGAAGGGACGGCCGTAGTAGGTGTCCATCAGGATGGCTTTGAGCTCGCTGATCAGCGGGTAGCGCGGGTTGGCGCCGGTGCACTGGTCATCGAAAGCTTCGATGGCCAGCTGGTCCACCTTGGCCAGGAAGTCGGCTTCGGTCACGCCCGCCTCGCGAATGGAGGCCGGGATCCCCAGGGTGGCCTTCAGCTCGTCCAGCCATACCAGCAGCTTTTCTATCTTGGCGGCGGTACGGTCACCGGCGGCGGTCAGACCCAGATGGTCGGCCACTTCGGCGTAACGGCGGCGAGCCTGCGGACGGTCGTACTGGGAGAACGCGGTCTGCTTGGTCGGGTTGTCGTTCGCGTTGTAGCGGATGACGTTGCTGATCAGCAGGGCGTTGGCCAGACCGTGCGGGATGTGGAACTCGGCACCCAGCTTGTGGGCCATGGAGTGACACACACCCAGGAAGGCGTTGGCGAACGCGATGCCGGCGATGGTGGCGGCGTTGTGCACCTTCTCGCGGGCAACCGGGTCGTTGGCACCGTTCTGATAGCTGGAGGGCAGGTACTCTTTGAGCAGTTTCAGGGCTTGCAGCGCCTGACCGTCGGAGTACTCGTTGGCCAGCACGGAGACATAGGCTTCCATGGCGTGGGTCACGGCATCGATACCGCCGAAGGCGCACAGGGACTTGGGCATGCCCATCACCAGGTTGGCATCGACGATGGCCATGTTCGGGGTCAGCTCGTAGTCGGCCAGCGGGTACTTCATGCCGGTGGCGTCGTCGGTCACGACCGCAAACGGGGTCACTTCAGAACCGGTACCGGATGTGGTGGTGATACAGACCAGTTCGGCCTTGACGCCCATTTTCGGGAACTTGTAGATACGCTTGCGGATGTCCATGAAGCGCATGGCGAGATCTTCGAACGCGGTGTCCGGGTGCTCGTACATGACCCACATGATCTTGGCGGCATCCATGGGGGAACCACCACCCAGGGCGACGATGACGTCCGGCTTGAAGGAGTTGGCCATCTCGGCGCCTTTGCGCACCACGGACAGGGTCGGGTCGGCTTCGACTTCGTAGAAGACTTCCACTTCCATCGACAGGCCCTTGAGCAGGCGAACCACTTCGTCGGCGTAGCCGTTGTTGAACAGGAAGCGGTCGGTGACCACCAGGGCGCGCTTCTTGCCTTCCAGGTCGCCCAGGGCGATTGGCAGGGAGCCACGACGGAAGTAGATGGATTTAGGAAGTTTGTGCCACAGCATATTTTCTGCCCGTTTTGCGACTGTCTTCTTGTTGATCAGGTGCTTGGGACCCACGTTTTCGGAGATGGAGTTACCACCCCAGGAGCCGCAACCCAGGGTCAGGGACGGGGCGATGGCGAAGTTGTACAGGTCACCGATACCACCCTGGGTGGTCGGGGTGTTGATCAGGATACGGGCGGTCTTCATCTTGTCGCCGAAGTACTTGATGCGGTCGGCGTTGCGATCCTGGTCGGTATACAGACCGGAGGTGTGGCCGATACCACCCAGGTTGACCATGGTGCAGGCCATCTCGACGGCTTCTTCGAAGTTCTTGGCACGGAACATCCCTAAGGTCGGGGAGAGCTTCTCGTGAGCGAACTCTTCCTCTTCACACACTTCCAGACCTTCACCTATGAGGATCTTGGTGGTGGGGGGCACGGTCACGCCGGACATTTCGGCGATCTTGGTGGCAGGCTGGCCCACTATGTTGGCGTTCATGGCACCGTTGATCAGGATGACCTTGCGCACCTTGTCGGCTTCTTCCTTGGTCAGCACGTAACCGTTGTGGGTCGCGAAACGCTCTTTCACCTGGTCATAGATGGAATCGACCACGATGACGGCCTGCTCGGAGGCACAGACCACGCCGTTGTCGAAGGTCTTGGACATCAGGATGGAGGCGACGGCGCGCTTCACATCGGCGGTTTCGTCGATGACGACGGGAACGTTGCCGGCACCCACACCGATGGCGGGCTTGCCGGAGGAGTAGGCGGCTTTCACCATGCCCGGGCCACCGGTGGCCAGGATCAGGTTGATGTCGTTGTGCTTCATCAGGGCGTTGGACAGTTCAACGGTCGGTTGATCGATCCAGCCGATGATGTCTTTCGGCGCACCGGCGGCAATGGCTGCATCCAGAACCAGCTTGGCAGCGGTATTGGTGGAGTTCTTGGCACGGGGGTGCGGGGAGAAGATGATGGCGTTGCGGGTCTTCAGGGAGATCAAGGACTTGAAGATCGCAGTGGAGGTCGGGTTGGTGGTCGGTACGATACCGCAGATGATGCCTACCGGCTCGGCGATGGTGATGGTACCCATCTCGTCATCTTCACTGAGGATGCCGCAGGTCTTCTCTTCTTTGTACTTGTTGTAGATGTATTCGGAGGCGAAGTGGTTCTTGATGACCTTGTCTTCGATGATGCCCATACCGGACTCTTCCACGGCCATCTGGGCCAGGGGGATACGGGCATTGCTGGCGGCCAGGGCGGCGGCGCGGAAGATCTTGTCTACCTGTTCTTGCGAGAAGCTGGCGAATTCACGCTGGGCTTCCTTGACGCGGGCGACCAGTGCATCCAGTTCAGCCAAATTGGTTACTGCCATGTTTATCTCCTGATGATTTTGAAAACTGTTTAGTAAGACCTTAGCAATGCCCGGCAATTATAGTCGCCGTGTCAAGTTCGACTTGACCCCTATGGGGTATTTACACGTCTTACTGAACTGCTTTCGGTATCGATTATGGGTCGTCTCCCGCCGACGAAGCTTGATCTGGATCATGTGTAACAAAAGAACAAAAGAAATTTTATTTCACAATACATGTTTTGAGCATGTTACGGGCTTGTGGGAAGGGGGCATGTCGGGAGAAAAGGGGGCGTGAAGGTCATTCACGCCATTAAAATCAAGCAGTTAAAACGACGACATCCCAGTGTCCCTGTTGTTCGGTAGGCAGGATGGGGGCCGCATTATGGTAGAAACGGCGATCGTCGAGCACCAGATACTCGCCGGTTGTTAATGCTTGTTGGAAAAAAGGTGGTTGCCTTAATCCATGATAGAGCTGAAGTTCTCCGCCACTGACCCCCTGGCTGCCACAGAAGAAGACGCCGATGAAGTCGAAGCCGTCCTGATGCACCCCCTCGGGGGCGGGTGGGGTCTCGCTGCCGGAGGCGGCGCAGATCCGCATCTGGTGTACCCCTATCTCGCGGCCATCCGCCAGGGCGGTGTGGCGCACGAAGGCGGCCAGCATGGCCTGGAAGGCGTCATGCTCGGCGAAGGCGGGCACCAGATCGGCATAGGTGCGCGGCACATCTCCGAGGAACTTGTTGATGGCGGCGGCCTGGAAGAAGACGCCATTGTCGAGGCGGTGAAAGCCCTGGCCCTGTTTCTCGAAGCGGCCATAGCGGCGGCGTCGAAAATCGCCGTCGATATAGGGATCGACCGGGAGCTGTCCGAAAAACCGCGTCAGGGTGGCAACCTGCTCCGCCGGCAGGGTATCGAGTTGCCAATCCAGCGTGATGTCCGTATCTATCATTGCAAACTCCTCTTTTCATGAGATGAAATATTGCCGCCAGGATCCATGGCGAGATAAAGCTCGAAAGGAGTTTATCAAAATGTTAATTCACCACAATGTTTTTTAACAAACGATCGTGTCGAAATTTGATAACACATTAGAGGAACTAACTGGAGAGCCCGCTTCAGCCTGAAATTATTTGATTGGTGACCCTACTCGCAATGGGGTAAATTTACGCACAATTTATTACCCCGGCCTTGTGGCCGCTCCTGTGTGGATGACATCCGTGGCTGACATCGATTTCTCGCTGTATCTGAAGTTCTTCATTGGTCTTATCGCCATCATCAACCCCCTTGGTCTGCTGCCGGTCTTCGTCAGCCTGACCAATCACCAGACTCCGTCCGAGCGAATGAAGACCAATACCACGGCCAATATCGCCGTCATGGTGATCTTGCTGGTGGCCATGTACATGGGGCAGCTGATCCTCGACGGTTTCGGCATCTCGCTCGCGTCGTTCCGCATCGCAGGGGGCTCGCTCATCACCCTGATCGCCTGGTCCATGCTGCAGGGCAAGCTGGGGGAGGTGAAACACAACAAGCAGGAGAAGGGGGAGCTGGCTGCCCGTGAATCCATTGCCGTGGTGCCCCTGGCACTGCCGCTGATGGCGGGGCCAGGGGCCATCTCCTCGGTCATCGTCTATGCCAGCCAGAGCCACTGGCAGCAGCTGCTCGGCATGTCCCTGGTGGTGGTGGTCTTCTCTTTCTGCTCCTGGCTCATCTTCCGAGCGGCCCCCTTGCTGTTCAAGCTGATGGGCAATACCGGCATCAACGTGGTGACCCGGATCATGGGCCTCATCATGATGTCCCTTGGCATCGAGATCATGGTGGCGGGGATCAAGGGGGTCTTTCCCAGTTTGATGTGAGGTGAGTCTGTTTTGTCGTAGCCGGTCCCTGTGACCGGCTTTTTGTTGTTTCTTTTTCTGGAACCATTTCCTAGAATCGAGCGGCTTTTGTATATAAAAGCACCGTTATAGCCTATTTAAATGCTGAATAATTCGCTGAAAGTTGTTTATTTGACCAAACTCGCGCGTCTGCCCTGAAGCTATCTATTGCATTATCAGAAATGACAGGGAATTATGCTGACTGCGTGCCTCGGCTCGCATTACGAACGAACGCATGGAATGTTCTTGTTGGAGTAATGGAAATGACTCATAAAAAAACAATGATTAATACCCTTTTGTTGGCCGCGCTATTCGGCGGAGCCTCTCAGGCCCACGCCGCCGATGTTCCCGCCGGTACCAAGCTTGCCCCCGAGCAGGTCCTGGTCAAAGGCAATGGCTCCGAGCCCGCCACCCTGGACCCGCACAAGACCGAAGGAACGGTCGAATCCAATATTCAACGTGACCTGTTCGAAGGCCTGGTCAGCTCGGGCCCCAAGGGTGAAGTGCTGCCCGGCGTCGCCGAATCCTGGGAGACCAAGGACAACAAACACTTCGTGTTCCACCTGCGCAAGGATGCCAAGTGGTCCAACGGGGATCCCGTCACCGCCCATGACTTCGTCTTCGCCTTCCAGCGGGCGGTGGATCCCAAGACGGGTTCTCCCTACTCCTGGTACATGGAGATCCCGACCATAGTCAACGCCAGCGAGATCATCGCGGGCAAGAAGCCGGCCGACACCCTGGGGGTGAAGGCGGTCGATGATCACACCTTCGAGGTGCAGCTGGAAAAAGCGATCCCTTACTTCGTCAGCATGCTCTCCCACACCACCACCTATCCGGTTCCGAAGAAGGTGATCGAGCAGTTTGGTGACAAGTGGACCCAGCCCGGCAACATGGTCTCCAACGGTGCCTACCAGCTGAAAGACTGGGTGGTCAACGAGCGGGTCGATGTGGAGCGCAACCCCCACTACTGGAACAACGCCAAGACCGTCATCAACAAGGTGACCTATCTGCCGATCCAGTCCACCAACGCCGAGCTGAACCGCTATCTGGCCGGTGAAGTGGACATGACCTATCAGATGCCCATCGAACGCTTCAAGCAGATGAAGAAAGAGAAGCCCGATGAGCTGAAGGTGACCGGTTATGTGGGCACCTACTACTACACCTTCAACACCAAGCGCAAACCCTATGACGACGCCCGGGTGCGTACCGCCCTCACCTACGCCATCGATCGCAACGTGATCGCCGACAAGGTGATGGGGCAGGGCCAGACTCCGAGCTATGCCCTGGTGCCTGACTTCGTGGACGGCTTCAAACCGGTGGCGCCCGAGTGGTCCAAGCTGAGCCAGGCCGAGCTTGATGCCAAGGCCAAGGCCCTGCTGGCCGAGGCCGGTTATGGCCCGGGCAACCCGCTCAAGTTCGAGCTGCTCTACAACACCGACGACAACCACAAGAAGGTGGCCGTGGCCGTCGCCTCCATGTGGAAGAAACTCGGCGTGCAGGTGAGCCTGGTGAACCAGGAGTGGAAGACCTACCTTGAGACCCTCAAGCAAGGGCAGTTCGATGTGGCCCGCCGCGGCTGGATTGCGGATTACAACGAAGCCTCTTCCATGCTGGATCTGATGCAGACCACCCACGGCAACAACGACGGCAAATACTCCAACCCGACGTTCGACAAGCTGATGGACGAGTCGCGGGATCAGGTCGACGATGCGTCCCGCAACAAGCTCTATGCCCAGGCCGAAGATATCCTGGCCAAGGACATGCCCATCGCCCCCATCTATCAGTACGTGACGGCCCGCATGGTCAAGCCCTACGTGGGCGGCTACCCGGCCAACCCGCTCGACAACCTCTACAGCAAAGACATGTATGTCGTTGCTCACTGAGTAAAGAAACAAGTCGCATAACAAGCAGGCCCGCCACGGCGCGGGCCTAAATTAAAACCGCGACCCTTTGGAAGCAGTACAGGACAGGAAATGTCTATGTTGAAATTCATCCTCAAACGTCTGTTGGAAGCGATCCCGACCCTGCTGGTCCTGATCACCGTCTCCTTCTTCATGATGCGCTTCGCCCCCGGTAACCCCTTTACCAGCGAACGGGCATTGCCGCCGGAAGTGCTGGCGAACATAGAGGCCAAGTACGGCCTGGACAAACCCATCGGCACCCAATACCTCACCTACCTGGGCAACCTGGTTCAAGGTGACTTGGGGCCTTCGTTCAAATACAAGGATTTCTCGGTCAATGATCTGGTGAGCCAGGCCCTGCCGGTCTCCGCCAAGATAGGGGCCTTCGCCTTCCTGTTTGCGGTCCTGCTGGGGGTCACCTTCGGCACCATAGCGGCCTTGAAACAGAACACCCTCATCGACTATCTGCTGATGTCGTCGGCCATGGCCGGGGTGGTGATACCCGGCTTCGTGCTGGCGCCCTTGCTGGTGCTCTTCTTCAGCATCTATCTGGGCTGGTTCCCGGCCGGTGGCTGGCAGGGGGGCGGGGTGCAGTTCATGGTGCTGCCGGTGTTCGGCATGATGATGTACTACATCTCCGCCATCTCCCGCATCATGCGTGGCAGCATGATAGAGACCATGAACTCCAACTTCATCCGCACCGCCCGTGCCAAGGGCCTGCCCCTGCGCCACATCATCCTCAAGCACGCCCTGCGCCCGGCCATGCTGCCGGTGGTCTCCTATCTGGGCCCGGCCTTTGTCGGCATCATCACAGGTTCCGTGGTGATCGAGACCATCTTCGGCCTGCCGGGGATTGGCCAGCTGTTTGTCAACGGAGCGCTGAACCGTGATTACTCCATGGTGCTCGGCCTGACCATTCTGGTCGGTGCCTTGACCATCACCTTTAACGCCGTGGTCGATATTCTCTATGCCTTCATCGATCCCAAGATCCGTTACTAAGCCGGGAGTACATCATGGTTGTCACAACTGAGAAACGCGAAGCCGTCGAGGCGTTCGCCCAGCAAGTGGAAGTGGTGGAGGGGCGTTCCCTGTGGAAGGATGCCCGCCGCCGTTTCCTGCGCAACAGGGCCGCACTGGTGAGTCTCATCATTCTCACCTTCATAGGGCTGGCGGTGATCGTCGGGCCCCATCTCTCTCAATACACCTTCGACGATCCGGACTGGGGCGCCATGCAGGCAGCCCCTGACATGGAGACGGGCCACTGGTTCGGTACCGACAGCCTGGGGCGCGACCTGTTCGTGCGAACCCTGCTGGGCGGGCGCATCTCGCTGATGGTCGGCATCATGGGGGCCCTGGTGGCCGTCATCATCGGTACCCTGTACGGCGCCGCCTCCGGCTTCATCGGTGGCCGGGTCGACAGCCTGATGATGCGGGTGCTGGAGATCCTCAACGCCTTCCCCTTCATGTTCTTCGTCATCATGCTGGTGACCTTCTTCGGTCGCAATCTGGCGCTCATCTTCATCGCCATCGGCGCGGTGAGCTGGCTCGACATGGCGCGGATCGTCCGCGGCCAGACCCTGAGCCTCAAGAGCAAGGAGTTCATCGAGGCGGCCCATGTGTGCGGTGTCTCCAAGTGGAAGATCATCACCCGTCATATCGTGCCCAACGTGCTGGGCATCGTGGCGGTCTACGCCACCCTGCTGGTGCCCGGGATGATCATGTTCGAATCCTTCCTGAGCTTCCTGGGCCTGGGGGTACAAGAGCCCATGACCAGCTGGGGGGCCCTGCTGGATGAAGGCTCCAAGTCGATGGAGGTGGCCATCTGGCAACTCCTCTTCCCCGCCGGTTTCATGGTCGTGACCCTGTTTTGCTTCAACTTCCTCGGGGACGGTCTGCGTGATGCCCTCGATCCAAAGGATCGATAAGACGGCAAAGGATCGGTAAGGCGCCAAGGGCCCGACAAGACCCCAGGGCGCCACAAGACCCATCCGCTGAGCGCGCGGCGCCAGCGGACTGGTCAGGCAAGCATCACGAGCGATCGATAAGGAATTTTTAGATGAATCTACTGGATGTAAAAGATCTGCGGGTCGAGTTCAAGACCCCGGACGGCAACGTGGTGGCCGTGAACGACCTCAACTTCTCCCTGGCGGCAGGCGAGACCCTCGGCATCGTCGGCGAGTCCGGTTCGGGCAAGTCCCAGACCGCGTTTGCCATCATGGGGCTGCTGGCCAAGAACGGCATCATCACCGGCTCGGCCAGGTTTCAGGGGGAGGAGATACTCAATCTCCCCGAAGCCAAGCTCAACAAGATCCGCTCCGAGAAGATCGCCATGATCTTCCAGGACCCCATGACCTCGCTCAACCCCTACATGAAGGTGAAGGATCAGCTGATGGAAGTGCTGATGCTGCACAAGGGGGTGACCAAGGCGGCGGCGTTCGAGGAGTCGGTGCGCATGCTGGACGCGGTGAAGATCCCAGAGTCGCGCCAGCGCATGAACATGTACCCCCACGAGTTCTCCGGCGGCATGCGCCAGCGGGTGATGATCGCCATGGCACTGCTGTGCCGGCCCCAGCTGCTCATCGCCGACGAGCCGACCACGGCACTGGACGTGACGGTGCAGGCCCAGATCATGACCCTGATGAACGAGCTCAAGCGTGAGTTCAATACCTCCATCATCATGATCACCCATGATCTGGGCGTGGTGGCCGGTATCTGCGACAAGGTGCTGGTGATGTACGCCGGGCGCACCATGGAGTACGGCCGGGTGAACGACATCTTCTATCGCCCGAGCCACCCCTATACCGAAGGCTTGCTGCGGGCCATTCCCCGTCTCGATACCGAGGGGGAGATATTGCCCACCATACCGGGCAACCCGCCCAACCTGCTGCGTCTGCCCAAAGGCTGCCCCTTCCAGGAGCGCTGCCACCGCGCGCACGAGCGCTGTGGCCAGGAGTCGCCGCGCCTGCTGCCCTTCAACGACGGCCGCACCCGTGCGTGCCACTGGGTGTCTGATGCCATGGTCAAGGGAGTGAACTAAATGGGTACCGACAAGAAACTGCTGCTGGAAGTGTCCGACCTCAAGGTCCACTTCAGCATCAAGAGCGACAAGGCCTGGCCCTGGGCCAAGCCCTCCACCCTCAAGGCGGTGGACGGGGTAACCCTGCGCCTGTACGAGGGGGAGACCCTCGGCGTGGTGGGGGAGTCCGGCTGCGGCAAGTCCACCTTCGCCCGGGCCCTGATAGGCCTGGTGCCGGCCACCGACGGCAAGGTGGTGTGGCTGGGCCAGGATCTGACCAAGCTCGAGCAGAACGCCCTGCGCGAAAAGCGCAAGGAGATCCAGATGATCTTCCAGGACCCGCTGGCCTCCTTGAATCCGCGCATGACCATAGGCGACATCATCGCCGAGCCCCTCATCACCTTCTACCCCAGGCTCCCCAAGGCGGAGGTGGAGAACCGGGTGCGGGCCATGATGACCAAGGTGGGCCTCTTGCCCAACCTGGTGAACCGCTATCCCCACGAATTCTCGGGCGGTCAGTGCCAGCGTATCGGCATCGCCAGGGCGCTGATCCTCGAGCCCAAGATGATCATCTGCGACGAGCCGGTCTCGGCGCTGGATGTCTCCATCCAGGCCCAGGTGGTCAACCTGCTCAAGTCCATCCAGAAGGAGATGGGGCTGTCGCTCATCTTCATCGCCCACGACCTGTCTGTGGTCAAGCACATCTCGGATCGGGTGCTGGTGATGTATCTGGGCAATGCGGTGGAGCTTGGCAAGGGCAAGGAGATCTACGCCAATCCCCTGCATCCCTACACCCGGGCCCTGATGTCGGCGGTGCCCATCCCGGATCCGGATCTCGAGCGTAGCAAGGTCATCCAGATCCTGGAGGGGGATCTGCCGTCCCCCATGAATCCGCCGTCCGGCTGCGTGTTTCGCACCCGCTGCCCGGTGGCGGGCCCCGAATGTGCCAAGACCCGACCCGTGCTCGAGGGCAACTTCGATCACGCCGTCTCCTGCCTGAAAGTGGATCCGCTCTAAGGCCAGGGCTCTGCCAGGGGGCGCCCGTCGGGCGCCCCTCTTTTTTGCGCCTGAGTGAAGATGCGCCTTGGCGCCGCCGTTCGAGGCTGTTACCATCCGCCCCACAAGGGGAGTAACTTCTCGCCGGTCTGTCGTCATTACGGTGTGTTTGCGCAGCAAGCCACCCGGCACCCGGGCAGTCGATGCCAATCGGCTGTAAGTGAGACCTTGCCGAGAGGCAAGGCGATGCTGCTCCAAACGCAAACCCACGCCTCCCGGTCGTGGGTTTTGTCGTTTCAAGGAGAGCTGAACATGGGTGAATGGTGGATGTGGTTGGGGTTTTTCGCCCTGGTGTTGACCCTGCTCTGGGTCGATTTGCGGTTCGTGGGGGGCGGCCGATCCCACAAGGTCTCCCTCAAGGAGGCGGGGGCCTGGTCCCTCGTCTGGGTCAGCGTGGCCCTGCTGTTCAATCTGGCCATCTGGTACTGGGCCGACCTGCACCTGGGGCGGGAGATGGCCAACCAGAAGGGGTTGGAGTTTCTCTCGGGTTACCTCATCGAGAAGGCGCTGGCGGTGGACAACGTCTTCGTCTGGCTGATGCTGTTTGGCTACTTTGCCATCCCGGCCGAGCTGCAGCGCCGGGTGCTGCTGTACGGGGTGCTGGGGGCCATCGTGATGCGGGCCGGCATGGTGTTCGCGGGCAGCTGGCTCATCGAGCAGTTCCACTGGATCCTCTACCTGTTCGGCGCCTTCCTGCTGCTGACCGGCGCCAAGATGCTGTGGGCGGCGGACCAGGAGCCGGATCTGGAGAACAACGCCCTGCTGGGCTGGATGCGGCGCCGTTTCAAGGTGACCGAGACCCTGGAAGGGGAGAAGTTCTTCGTCTGGCGTGACGGGGTGCGCTACGCCACCCCCTTGCTGCTCATCCTGGTGCTGGTGGAGGTGAGCGATCTCATCTTCGCGGTGGACAGCATCCCGGCCATCTTCGCGGTGACCACGGATCCCTTCATCGTGCTGACCTCCAACATCTTCGCCATCATGGGGTTGCGCGCCATGTACTTCCTGCTGGCCGGTGTCGCCGAGCGTTTCGCCCTGCTCAAATACGGCCTGGCCTGCATCCTGATGTTCATCGGGGTCAAGATGCTGCTGCTGGATATCTTCAAGATACCGACCGGCATCGCTCTTGGCGTGGTGGCCCTGATCCTGGTCAGCTCCATGGGACTCAGCCTCTGGGTGACCCGCAAGAAGCTGGCGTAAGGTCGTTTGGCTGGATTGGCGCAAGATCCCGTGCGGTATATCACCCTCGGCGTGGTGGTGCTGACCCTGGTCAGCTCCATGGGGCTCAGCCTCTGGGTGACCCGCAAGAAGGTGATCGACCAGAAGACGGTGTAGACACAGACAACAAGGGCTCCCTCGGGAGCCCTTTTTCATCGCAGAAATTTGTTTAGTGCTTGATCTTCTTGGGATTGGTGTAGCCCCAGATGGTGTACATGTCCGCCAGCAGGGCGCCGTTGTACTCTTCCAGATCAGATTGCTTCACCTCGGCCTCTCCCTGGCGACCGAACAGCACCACCTCGTCACCGGGCTTGACCCCCTTGATGTCGGTCACGTCCACCATGACGGTGTTCATGGAGGTCTTGCCCACCACGGGTGCCTTCTGGCCCTGGATCAGCACATAGGCCTTGTTGCTCAGCGCCCGGCGATAGCCGTCGGAGTACCCCAGGGGCAGGTTGGCGAGCAGGGAATCGCGCTTGAGAGTGAAGGTGCGGTCATAACCGACTGTGTTGCCCGCCGGGTAGTGGTTCACCGAGGCGACCTGGGTCTTGAACGCCATCACCTTCTTGTATTCGGTGTAGGAGGGGATGGTATCGCCATAGATGATGCCGCCCGGGCGCACCATGTCAAAGTAGGCTTCCGGCACTTCCAGGGTGGCGAAGGAGTTGGCGGCGTGAATGGTCAACTTGTTGCGATCCAGCTTGCCTGCCTCGATGAGCCACTGGGTGTCCAGCTTGAACTGGGCCAGCCCCAGCTTGACGTCCTCTTTCTCCTCCACCGGGAAGTGGGTCATGATGCCGACCGGGGTGATCCCCTTGAGGGCCAGCATGGAGAGGGCCTCGCCCTTGGCGTCCTCGGCTCTCAGGTCGATGCCGTTGCGGCTCATGCCGGCGGAGTTGAGGCCGATGTGCACCGGGATCCGGGTGTTGTGACGCACTGCGATGTCGGAGATCCCCTGGGCGCTCACCAGGCTGCCCACCAGCTCTTCCAGCCGGTAGGGCAGGGCCTGCTCGACTTCATCCGGGGTGGCGGCGCGCACCCGCATCAGGCGGCCGGTGAAGCCCTTCTCGCGGGCCACGCGGGCCTCTTCATTGCTGGCGATGCCGATGCAGGGGATGCCCGCCTTGACCACGGAGGGGACCAGCAGATCGATGCCGTGACCATAGGCGTCCGCCTTCATGATGGCGCAGATCTGCGGGCCCTTGTCGCCGAGGCGGGTCTTGAGGGTCTGGAGGTTGTGCTCAAACGCACCCAGATCTACCTCCAGCCAGGCGTTGGCGGCGGTCTGTACCTCGCCACTGCGCAGGTCGCTGGCCTGGGGCAGGTAGGGAGCGGCAGTGGCCTGACCGGCCAGCAGGCCAAAGATCAGGGTAGCGAGCAGGGTTTTCTGATTCATGGGGTGTCCTGTTATGTTGAGGCAAGGCTGGGAGAACAACGGGTTCCCCCGAGATCCGTTCCTGGCATCAGTGGCCTGGCCATCGATGCCTTCTTATTGATTTATATCTAGTTAGTGGGTAACTCGACCCGAATGGGAGTGTACCGTATGGTGCCCTTTGTGGCACGTCATCTTGGGAGATGAGAGATGAGATCGTTGGAGTGTCGCGTGCCGCCCGTGCTGCTGTCTGGCGTGGTGGCACTGGGGATGGTGCTGGGGAGCGGCGGCGGGGAAGGGTGGCCGGTGGCGGCCCTGTTGCTGACGCTGCTCGGCTGCGTGTTCGGGTTTGGCGCTCTGCTGCGCTTTCGTCGCCATGGCACCAGCGTCAGCCCGATGCGCCCGGAGCAGGCCACGGCCCTGGTGACCACAGGGCTCTATGGGCTCAGTCGCAATCCCATGTACCTGGGGCTGCTCTGCTGGATGATGGCGCTGGCCTGTTATCTCGGGGGAGC
Organism: Aeromonas bivalvium; assembly: GCF_000819765.1. Lineage (GTDB taxonomy): Bacteria > Pseudomonadota > Gammaproteobacteria > Enterobacterales > Aeromonadaceae > Aeromonas > Aeromonas bivalvium. The sequence continues at coordinate 16,321 of NZ_CDBT01000014.1, read as the reverse complement.
CTGGGTCTGGATCGGACCCCTGCTGCTGTGGGGCTGGCTCACCCGCTTTCAAATCGTGCCCGAGGAGCGGGCTCTGCGGGCGCGCTTTGGCGAGCCATATCTGGACTACTGCAGGCGGGTGCGCCGCTGGTGCTGAGGCTGCCACTCACTCGCAGACAATAACACGGCCCGCTGATGCGGGCCGCTCTGTTGGTGTCTTCTGTCTGGAGGATATCGGGCTCACGCCTTGGCGGTATCCACCTCGCCCAGCGGCGCGCTGTCACCCAGGCTCTCTTCGGTCCTGGCCACCACACAGGCGGCGATGGCGTTGCCCAGCACATTGGTGGCGGAGCGGCCCATGTCGAGGAAGTGGTCTATGCCGAGCAGCAGCAAGACACCGGCCTCCGGGATATGGAACTGGTTGAGGGTGGCGGCGATCACCACCAGGGAGGCGCGCGGCACCCCGGCCATCCCCTTGGAGGTGACCATGAGCAGCAGCAGCATGGTGATCTGCTGTGCGAAGGAGAGATCTATGCCATAGGCCTGGGCGATGAAGATGACCGCGAAGGTGCAGTACATCATGGAGCCATCCAGGTTGAAGGAGTAGCCCATGGGCAGCACGAAGCTGGCGATGCGCTTGGGGCAACCAAACTGCGCCAGGCGTTGCAGGGTCTTGGGATAGGCCGCCTCTGAGCTGGCGGTGGAGAAGGCGAGCAGCACGGGCTCGCGGATCAGGGCCAGCAGGGCCGGGGTGCGGCGGCGGATGAAGAGGCTGCCCATGGCGATCAGCAGCAGCCAGAGGCAACCGAGGGCCAGGTAGAACTGGGCCATGAAACTGCCATAGGTGGCCAGGATGGCGAGCCCCTCCCTGGCGACCATGGCCGCGATGGCCGCGAACACGGCGAAGGGGGCGAAGTTCATCACGTAGCCGGTGACTTTGAGCATGATCTCGGCACTGCTTGCCAGCAGCATCACCACCGGTTTGGCGGCATCCCCCAGGGCAGCGGCGGCCAGCCCGAAGAAGAGGGAGAACACCACTATCTGCAGGATCTCGTTGTTGGCCATGGCCTCGACCACGCTTTTCGGGATGGCGTGGGCGATGAAGTCGCGCAGGCCCAGGCTGGTGGTGGCGAGGCCGCTGCTGGCGGACTCGGGAGGCAGGGGCAGGGAGAGACCGCTGCCCGGCTGCATCAGGGTAACCATGAGCAGCCCAAGGGAGAGGGACATCAGGGAGGCGAGCATGAACCAGCCCAGGGTCTTGGCGCCGATCCGGCCCACGGTGCGGGTGTCGCCCATCTTGGCGATGCCGACCACCAGGGTAGTGAACACCAGGGGGGCGATGATCATCTTGATGAGACGCAGGAAGATGTCGGTGAGCAGGGTGATGTTGCCTGCGAAGGCAGGGGCCTGATCCGGGGCAAAGAGGCGGTAGCCCTGACCGGTGGCGATGCCAAGCAGCATGGCAGTCAGGATGGCGAGAGTCAGCTTGTTCAGTTTCATGGGGAGAGATCCGCGCAGCACAAGGAGTCGGGATGGGGTGGCGCGTGCCACGACAGCCGGGCCGGATCGCCACGTAGGCGAGCCATGGGCGCAGCATGCCCAAAGGGCGCGGTGAAATCTAGCGCTGGATCACACTTTTATCGCTGGTCTTAGGTGTATTCGATATGCCATTTATTAATATGGCAGTGATTTATGCTAGTCGGTCGCGATCCTGGCGAGATAGGCGGCTAACAGTGCCTCGTCCCCCTGCTGGCGATGGGCGAGGCGCAGGATCAGCAGGGCAGAGATGCGGTGCTCCACGTGAAGTTGCTCCATGAAGGTGTCGGGCTCATAGCGGTCGAACCCGAATTGGGGGCGACGGGGGGTGGCGCGCACCGCATCGCGCACTATATCCAGACTCATCACCTCGACCCAGCCATAACCCTGGGCCAGGGCCAGCTCCCCGGCGCGCTTGAGCACATACTTGCGCGCCGTCTCCCGGCTCACCAGATCGTTGCCGACAAACTCTATCTGCCAGCGATCCGGGCCTATCTGGCTCTGGGAAAAACCGGTCTGGCCGCCCCAGAGGGAGGGTTTGCTGTCATAGGGGGTGGCGCAGCCCGCCAGCAGCAGGGCGCAGAGCAGCAGCAGGAGTCTGGTGAACATGGATCTGGCCTCGGGGCGGTGAGATAGGCCGATCAAAACACAGGGAAGGGCCATGGGCAAGTCAGGGTCTGACGGTCAACCGGGCTGGCGTGGGGATGACCCGGGAATGGGCGGGCGGAGGGCCGCCGCCAGGCTGGCCTGGTGCAGGCCCGCACCGACGAGGCAGGAATATGGATAAAGAAAAGGCCCAGTCACTGACTGGGCCTTTTCTCGGGGAATGATGGTCGGCGTGAGAGGATTCGAACCTCCGACCCCTGACACCCCATGACAGTGCGCTACCTGGCTGCGCTACACGCCGACTGCGTCAGCTTGGCTGACGGGGGCTGAGTTTATGGAGATGCCCCTATCCTGTCAACAGGGGAAATCACACCGTGAGATCGTTTGCCTGCTTTGTGGGCAACTTCGGATCAAAGTGCGAGCAATTGCCCGTATTGGCGCTATTTTTCGGGCCTTGCGGCCAAAAAAACGACCACCCTGTGGGTGGCCGTCTGGTATCCGCGATGACGGGATCAGCGGTTGAAGGTCAGTCGCTTGCCCAATACCTGATCGGTGACCTAACCGTTCTGCCAGGCGATCTGGCCATTGACCAGGGTCATCTCAATCATGGCGCTCTGGCTGCGGTTGCCCGTCTCAGCGGTTGAAGGTCAGCCGCTTGCCCAATACCTGATCGGTGACCTGACCGTTCTGCCAGGCGATCTGACCATTGACCAGGGTCATTTCTATGGTGCTCTGGAAGCGGTAACCGTTGAACGGGGACCAGCCGCACAGGTAGAGCAGATTGTCGTCGTTGACCACATAGGGCTTGCCCAGATCCAGCAGCACCAGGTCGGCGAAGTAGCCTTCCCGGATGTAGCCGCGATCCTGCACCTGGAAGCGCTCGGCCACCGCATGGGAGGTCTTCTTGACGATGGTTTCCAGGCTGAAGACGCCGTTGTGATAGAGCTCCAGCAGCGCCTGCAGGGAGTGCTGCACCAGGGGCACGCCGGACGGCGCCTTGAAGTAGCTGTTCTGCTTCTCTTCCCAGGTGTGGGGGGCGTGGTCGGTGGCGATGATGTCGAGCACGTCGTTGCGCACCGCATCCAGCAGGGCGTGCTGGTCGGCGGCGCTCTTCACCGCCGGGTTGCACTTGATCTGGCTGCCCAGGGTGTCGTAGTCCGCCTCGTTGAAGAACAGATGGTGGACGCACACCTCGGCGGTGATGTTCTTGTCCTTGAGATCCTTCAGATCCGGGGTGGCGGTGAACAAGGAGAGCTCTTTCGCCGTGGTCAGGTGCAGCACGTGCAGCTTGGCGCCGTACTGCTTGGCCAGGGAGACCGCCATGCTGGAGGATTTGTAGCAGGCGTCGGCGCTGCGGATGCGGCCGTGCTCGCGCATGGGCACATCCTCGCCCCACTTGGCGCGGGCCTCGTCTTCGAGCACCTTGATGGAGGGGGTGTCCTCGCAGTGGGTGACTATCATCACCGGGCTCTCACGGAAGATGGCCGCCAGTGTCTCCTGGTTGTCCACCAGCATGTTGCCGGTCGAGGCCCCCATGAAGATCTTGATGCCGCAGGACTGCTTGGGATCGAGCTTCTTGATCTCTTCCAGGTTGTCGTTGGTGGCACCCAGATAGAAGCTGTAGTTGGCGGCGGCGGAGTTGGCGGCGATCTGGTATTTGGCTTCGAGGGCGTCGATGGTGGTGGTCTGGGGATTGACGTTGGGCATCTCCATGAAGCTGGTGGTGCCACCGGCCACGGCGGCCCGGGATTCGCTGGCGATGGTGCCCTTGTGGGTCAGGCCCGGTTCACGAAAATGGACCTGATCGTCGATCATGCCCGGGATCAGGTGGCGACCGGTGCCATCGATCACCATGGCGTCCGGCGCCTCTATGTGGGGGGCGATCCGTTTGATCCGCTCCCCTTCGATCAGCACATCGGAGGCGTAGATGCGCCCTTCGTTGACCAGGGTAGCGTTCTTGATAAGCAGTGTGTTCATGGCGGGTCCAGTTCCTTTGTCTGTGATCGCGGGTCATAATAGCGCAATCTGTCCCTACTCTGTAGCAAGGCCTGAGTGATGAAGTTATTTGTAAGAGATTTGACCGTGATCGACTCCAGCTATCTGTGCGAACGCCGTGGCATGGTGGGGGAGAGCTGGCTGGTGGACGTGGAAATGAGCGGCGAGCTCAACGAGATGAGCATGCTGCTGGACTTTGGCCGGGTGAAGAAGCTCATCAAGGCGATCATCGACCGCGAGGTGGATCACAAGCTGCTGGTGCCGACGGACAATGCCATGGTACGCATCGAGTCCTTGTCCGGCGACGAGACCTGTGTCGATCTGCTGCGCCAGGACAAATCCATCCACCTGCGCTGCCCGGAGCAGGCGTTCGCCTTCATCCCCGGCACCCAGGTGGACAAGGAGTCGGTGACCCGCTATCTGCTGGGGGTGCTGGCCAGGGAGCTGCCCGGCAACATCAAGGATCTGTCGCTGACCCTGCGTCACGAAGCCATTGCTGGCGCCTTCTATCACTACAGCCACGGCCTCAAGAAGCACGACGGCAACTGCCAGCGCATAGCCCACGGCCACCGCTCCCCCATCGAGATCGAGGTGGACGGCGCGCGTGACCAGGAGCTGGAGCTTGACTGGGCCGAGCGCTGGGCCGATATCTACCTCGGCACCGCCGACGATGAGGTGCCCCTGACCGAGCTGGCCCTGAGTGCCGTGGCCGCCCCCCTGCTGGGGAGCGGTCACATCGGCTTCAAGTACGTGGCGCCCCAGGGCCTGTTCCAGCTTGCCATGCCGGTCGCCGAGGTGGAGATGATAGACACGGACACCACCATAGAGTTGCTGGCCTGCTACATCGCCCGGGAAGTGAAGGGGATGGTGGGAGACAAGCTGGTCAAGGTGGTGGCCTATGAAGGGGTGGGCAAGGGCGCCATCGCCTACGCCTGATGGCCCGGTTTGCCCAATCATGAAGAAGGCCCCGCAGATGCGGGGCCTTCTTCTTTGGGGCAGCCGTCAGGCGCTGAGGCGAAAACGCCTGACCAGGCTCTCCTGCTGCTCGGCCAGGGCATCGAGCTGCTGGCTGGTCTCGGCGACCCGCTCTATCCCCTGATAGTTGAGGTCCGAGATGTCCGAGATGCGATTGAGGTTGGTGGCGATGTCGGCGCTGGTGGCCTGCTGCTGCTCGGCGGCGGAGGCTATCTGGCTCGACATGTCGCTGATGAGCACCACTATGCCCTGCACTTCCTCCATGGCGTTGTTGGCGTGGGAGCTCTGGCTCATGCAGCTGTCCATCTCGCGGGAGCACTCCTGCATGACGCTGACCGCCCGGGCGACCCCCTGCTGCAGGTTCTCTATCATGGTCTGGATCTCGTTGGTGGAGTGGGCGGTGCGACCTGCGAGGTTGCGCACCTCGTCGGCCACCACGGCGAAGCCGCGGCCCTGCTCCCCGGCCCGGGCCGCCTCGATGGCGGCGTTGAGCGCCAGCAGATTGGTCTGCTCGGCGATGGCGCGAATGACGTCGAGGATATTGCCAATCTGATCGCTCATGGCGCTCACATCACCAATCACCTTGCCGGTCTGTTGCAACTTGCCCGCCAGCTGGTGGGTGGTGCTGATGTTGCCCGCCATCACCTGGCGTCCGGTCTCGGAGGCCTTCTCCACGTCCATCACCCGCTCCAGGGTCTGGTTGGCGGCCTGGGCCACCTCCCGCACCGAGGCTTCCATCTGGGTCATGGCGGCGGCGACCGAGGCGGTCTCCTGGCGCTGCTTCTCCAGATCCGCCCGCACCGATTCCGTGGTGTGGCGGTTGTCGTGGGCGGCGTCATTGAGCTGGGTCGAGGCCTGGGAGAGCTGGGAGAGCACCTCGCTCATCTGGGCGATCAGCAGGTTGACCTGGCTGCCGAGCTGGCCGAATTCGTTGCGGCTCTTGAAGCCGATGCGCAGGGTCATGTCCCCCTGGGTCACCTGGGTCAGCACCCGCAGCAGCTCCTTGAGGGGGCGACGGATGGCGCGGCCCAGGGTGATGGCCACCAGGATGGCGACCAGGATGGCCAGCACTATGCTGATGCCCTGGGAGAGGCTGCTGCGCTGCTGTACCTGCTCGGAGACCTGGATGCTGGCGTTCATCAGCTGCTGGCTCTGGTCCGTGATGGCCTCGAGCTGGCCCTGGATGGCGATGATGAGCTGGCTCGCCTGCTTGCTCTTCTCGTGCAGGGTGGCCTGCTGTTTCATCAGGGCCAGATACTGGCCGAGCAGGCCGTCGGCGGCCGTGGTGTCGCGCACGAAGGCGCGCACGTTGTGGCCGACGTCGTTGTCAAAGTCCGGCAGCTCCCGCTCCAGATCCGCGATGGTGCCGTTGAAGCCGCCGATCTGCATCTTGTTGCGCTTGAGGGCCGACTCGATGGGGCCGGTGACGGACTGGTTCAGGGCATCCATGGTGGAGAGCTCTATGGTGGAGAGCTGGGTGGTGAGCTTCTCGGAGAGCATCTTGATGAAGCTGTCCTCCTGGCCGGCCATCATGTCGACCAGGTTCTTCTTGAACTGGGGCAGGGTGACCTGAAACTGGCCCTTGGCCTGGTTTACCTTGTGCAACTGGCTGAGCAGGGCCTGGTGTTCGGCGGGCAAGGCCTGGGTCAGGGCCTGATAGCTGGCGACCTGCTCCTTGAGGGCCGTGAGCGGCGTCTGCAGCTGGGGTTGATCGCCAGCCTGGGCCGTCAGGGCCTGCAGCCGGCGATCAACCTCGCCCTCGGCCTCCTCCAGGGCGGCTATCTCTTCGGGCAGCATCCTGGCATCCTGCTCGGTCAGCACGTCGTTGAGCCGCTTGTTGGCGCTGAGCAAGCTTATCTGGGTCTGGCTGCTGGCCTGGACCAGCGGCATGGACTGCTGGGTGACCTGATGCAGTGCCTGACCGAGGGCGCGCTGGCTGTGAAAGGTGAAGGCAGAGCTCGCTATCATCACGGCCACCAGGATGGCAAACCCGAGATAGACCCGCTGCAAGATGGAGAGGTCCGACATACTTAGTTTCATTATTGTCCCGCTTTGAATGCAAAAGTCCCTTGCCTGAATCCCCCGTCCCTTTGCTACCCTACGGACGTCGCGCCCGGCACCGGAGATCCCTCGTTCTGGCTATCGGTATTTTTAACAATAACTGAAGACATTGTGACAACGGCTGTCGCAAAAACCGGCCTGTGTCACACTTGGCGGCCCCGGCGGCGATGGAATAGCCTCGTTAGAGGCTTTATTTTGATTTTTCTTTTTAACGCAAGGAGTTACCCATGGCCGATGAAACCATTTTCAGCAAAATCATCCGCAAGGAAATCCCGGCCGAGATCCTCTATCAAGATGATCTGGTCACCGCCTTTCGCGACATCTTCCCCAAGGCGCCAACCCATATTCTCATCATCCCCAATGTGCTGATCCCCACGGTCAACGACGTCGAAGCCGAACATGAGCTGGCCCTGGGCCGCATGTTTACCGTGGCCCGCAAGCTGGCGGCCGAGGCGGGCATCGCCGAGGATGGCTATCGCCTCATCATGAACTGCAACCGCCACGGCGGGCAGGAGGTGTATCACATCCACATGCACCTGGTCGGCGGTCAACCCCTGGGCCCCTTGCTCAGCCTGTGATGCGTCTCCTTGCATCGACCGGCCTGCTGTTGGCCGGTCTGCTGCTGGGGGGCTGTGCCAGCTGGCAGGATTTGTTCGTTTCCTATTCGGTGCAGATGGCCCCGGTGCGCAGTGCCCTGCTCCAGGGCAGGGCCCTGGACGCCATGGCCGAGGTGCGCGAGCTGGTCCCCGGCGATGACGGCTATGTGCTCAGCCGCCTGGAATTGGGCCGCATCGCCCAGCTGGCCCGGCAGGATCCTGCGAGCCGCCAGGCCTGGGTGGCGGCGGATCGGGCCCTGACGGCACAGGATGAGCAGGCACGCTTTCGGGTGAGTCAGGGGCTGGCCCAGGCGGGCAGCCTGCTGACCAACGATCAGACCCTGGGCTATCAGACCCCGGACTATGAGCGCACCATGCTGCACCACTACCTGGCCCTCGATTACCTGGCGCGAGGGGATCGGGAGGGGGCCCTGGTGGAGGTGCGCCGCGCCAACCAGGTGCAGGAGCGGGCCCTGCGGGAACGGGATGGCGAGCTCGCCAAGGCCAAGGCGCAGGCCGGGGTGCGCCAGGCCCTGTCGCGGGCGCCGGATCTCGATCGCTTGGTCGGTCAGGTCAAAAATGGCTTCCAGAATGCCTACACCTTCTATCTGTCCGGGGTGCTCTATGAGGCGAGCGGGGATCTCAACGATGCCTGGGTCGACTATGGCCGCGCCCTGGAGATAGCGCCGGACAACCCGGCTTTGCAAGGGGCCCTGCTGCGGCTGGCGCGCCTGCGGGGCTCCCCCGAGGAGCTGGAGCAGACAGAGCGGCGCCTCGGTCGCAAGGCGCCGCCCCTGGCGCGGGGGGAGGGCAGGGTGGTGATCCTGTTCGAAGACGGCCTGATCCCGGCCCGGCGCGAACTCTTCCTGCCGCTGCCCCTGTTCACCTCGGCCGGGGATTTTCGTACCTTTACCGTCGCCATCCCCTACTACGATAATCGCGGCGCGGACGTGGGCCCCCTCAGGGTCGGGGTGGCCGGCCAGGCCGGCACCACGGCGCCCCTGGTGCGGCTCGAGGCCCTGGCCGCCAGGGATCTGCAAGAGCGCCTGCCGGCCATGTTGAGCCGTCAGGCCCTGCGGCTGCTGGCCAAGGAACAGCTGAGACGCACCGCCGCCAAGGAGGGGGGAGATGTGGGCAACCTGGTGGTCGGCCTGTTCAATACCTTCTCCGAGCGGGCCGATACCCGCAGCTGGCTGACCCTGCCGGCCCAGGCATCGAGCTGGGAGGCCAGCTTGCCGGCGGGTCGCCAGAGCCTGATCCTGGGGGCGGGGAGCGCGAGCCAGACCCTGCCCATCGAGGTGCGGGCCGGGCGCACGACCCTGATCTGGGCCAACCGTCTGGGCGCCGCCCTGACCACCCGGGTGCTGACCCTCTAGCCCAGGGGCGAGACACGCCATTCATTCGAGGAGCACACATGAAACGATTAGCCCTGGCCTGCGGCCTCGCCCTGCTGCTGTCGGCCTGTGCCAGCAACACCAGCGGGGTCGCCCTGTCGGCCCCAGGCGGCGGCCCGGCCGAGTTTCGGGTCGACAATGGCAGCCTGGATCTGCAGCTGGCAGAGCTGGGTCGGCGCCAGCAAAATGGCCTGTTGCAGGTCAATGTGGCGCTGACCAACCAGCGACGCGGCGACAATCATCTGCAATACCTCTTCTACTGGTATGATGCCAGCGGCCAGGAGGTGGCCCCCGATGGCCGCGGCTGGACCCCGCTGGTGATGCACGGCCAGCAGCGCCGCACCCTGTCGGCCCTGGCGCCGACCCGGGAGGTGCTGGGGTATCGCCTGGTGGTGCGCGAAGTGATAGCCGAATCCAATTGATCCCATGATGGGAGCGCCGCCCGGCGCGGCGGCAAGGGGGCTTTTGTCCCTGCGTATTGAACGATTGAGGAAAGAACCGATGAAGATGAATCATGCCCTGCTCATCCTGGCCGGTGTCCTGCTGCTGGGGGGCTGCTCCAGCACCACGGTGAGCTATGGCGATGCCACCGCCACCGAGACGGTCACCGTGGATTATGGCTCGAGCGATCTGCAGGCCATCGCCGACAAGATGGCCGACTCCCTGCTCGCCTCGCCGGCGACCTCCGAGATCACCGCGGGGGGGCGTCCCGTGATGTTCATGGACAGCATCCGCAACAAGACCTCGGAGCACATCGACACCGAGGCCATCACAGACACCCTGCGCACCAGGCTGCTGCGCTCGGGCAAGTTCCGCTTCGTCGACATGAGCAAGGTGGCGGCGGTCAGGCAGCAGCTCGAATACCAGCAGAGCAGCGGCATGGTGGACCCTGCCGCCATGGTGCGCCTGGGCAAGCAGACCGGCGCCCGCTACATGGTCTATGGCAACCTCAGCAGCATCGTCAAGGACAACGGCAAGGTGAAGGACGTCTACTACCAGATGACCATGAACCTGATGGACTTGCAGAGCGGCGAGCTGGAGTGGGCGGATCAGAAGGAGATCCGCAAGCAGGCCAAGACCTCGACCTTTGGCTGGTAACCAGGCCCTGCTGGCGAGTCTGCCTGCCCCCTGGCGGACGGGACGGCTCGCCCCCCTGGGGCTCGGCCTGACCAACCGCAACTATCGACTGCGCCTCCCTTCGGGGCGCAGTTACTTTCTGCGGCTGGGTCATCCGGATCCGGTGCGCCTTGGCATCGATCGGGCCACCGAGTGGCAGCTCTATCGTGGGGCCATGGCGGCCGGACTGGCGCTGCCTTGCCACTACGGGGATCCCGAGCGCGGCATCTTGCTGCTGGACTGGTGCGAGGCGCCGAGCTGGGCACAATCGCCTCCTCCCCGCCATCTGGCGCTGCCCGCCCTGGCGCGGTTGCTGGTGCGGCTGCATCGCCTGCCGGTGCCGACCGTCAGGATGGCGGTGCGGGCCCATGCCGAAGGTTATCGCAGCCGGCTGCGGGCGCCCCCGCCCTGGCTGGCCGCCCTGGAGGCGTCCCTGCTCGCCAGCCGGGAGCCGGACGGCTGCTGGCTCCCTTGCCATCACGATCTCAATCCGGCTAACTTGTTGGGGGAGCGGCCCTGGGTCATCGATTGGGAGTATGGCGCCGCCGGTCACCCGGGATTCGAACTGGCCAGTATCGTGCGAACCCATGGCTGGGACCTGGATGAGATGGCGGTGCTTGAAGCCTGCTATCTTGAAGAACATGCACGGCTCGCCTGTGCCACCCCGATCCCCGTGTTTCAGGGGGCGGCCTTTTTGCCCTGGGTCGACTACATCGCCCTGCTGTGGGCCCTGCTCATGGCCGAACAGGCGCCGGATCCGGCCTATGGCACCCTGATAGCCCATCATCGCCAACGACTGGAGTAACCATCTTGATGACACACCTTTGGCGCAAGAAAACACGAGTCTGGCTGGCGGGTCTGGCCTGCCTGCTGCTGGTCGGCTGTGCGACCCGGGTGATCTACTACTGGCTCGATTCGGCCATCGTCTGGCAGCTGGACGACTACTTCTCCCTGGACCGCGACCAGAAGACCCTGCTGGATACCGAGGTGAAGGGGCTGATGGCCTGGCATCGCCAGCACGAGCTGCCCATCTACGCCCGGGATCTCGATGCCCTGGCCAAGGCGGTGGCCAGCCCCATGACCCCGGCCCAGGTCACACTCCATCTGGACAGGACACAGGCGAGCCTGGCCCGCACCCTGGAGAACGCCATTCCCCGCACGGTACGCCTGGCCCGCACCCTGACCGATGCCCAGGTGGCGCGCTTCATGGCCGACAGGGTAAAGCGTCAGCAGGAGCGCCAGCATGACTTCCTCACGGAGTCGAAGACAGGGATGCAGCAGGAATTTCAGGACAAGTTGAGGGAGCGGCTGGTGTTCTGGATAGGCAAGGTGAAGCCGGCCCAGGAGCCGCTCATCGCCCAGTGGGCCGAGTGGCAATACGAGATGATGCCCCCCTGGCTCGAGTTTCAGGGGGCCTGGACCCGGGAGCTGGACAGGTTGATGAAGCAGCGCCAGAGCCCGGACTTTGGCAAGGAGCTGACCCGCCTGCTGCAACAGGGGGACGGCCTGATGGATGGCCGCTTCACCGGCTATACCGACCAGTCACGCCAGCGCACCATCCAGTGGCTCAGCGCCTTGAGCCAGTCGATGGATCTCTCCCAGCGCGCCCACCTCTATACCCTGCTCAAGGAGTATGCCGAGGATTTCGAGACCATGACCCGCAGCCGATGAGTGTGTTCGGGGCAGGCGCGGCCTTGCCCCCGTCACCTTGGCTGTGATAGCTTGCCAGCTGTGGGCGCCCGCCCACGGCTTATATCGGGGTAATATGTCGACCAATCGTCCAGATACAGTGAAATGGATGCTGATGAGCGTGCTCATGGCCTTCATGCTGCTGTTCGCCACTCTTGGAGTGGCGCGATCTGCGGTGGTCGTTCCCCAGCATCAGCACAGTCAGGAGAGCGTCTTCCATGGCGCCAGCGTCCCCGAAGGGGGGGCGGTCAAGTTCATCGGCACCCATCAGAGCCATCTGCTGCGCCTGGAACATGCCCAGCTGAGGGAAGACGAACGTCCGCCGCTCGATTACCAGCTGATCGCCGACTGGTCCGCCGCCTTCTGCCAGCTGCTGCTCGGCGGCCTGCTGCTCTGCCGCGCCCTGCTCTACCAGAGACACAGTTTCCGGGACCAGTTCAGGGCCATTCATCGCCACTGGCTTTGCCGCCGCCACCTGCAATACCGCTTCTCCCAGAGCGCCGTTTCGCGCTGATCCCGAGCCGCCGCCGGGTCAATCCCTGCTGGCCGCTCCCCGGGCAATCCCTGCCCGATATCGACTGATTGTTCGCGATGACGCCCGCCGTGCGGGTGCTCGCCCCGTATCCTTCGAACCGGATCTTCCCTATGAACAGCGTGAGAAAGAGATCGCGCCTCGTGCACAATCGCACGAGCGCCTGGCAGTACGCCCTGTTGCTGCTGATGTTATTGACCTTCGGCTTCTACTCCCTGCCCACCTTCTTCGGTGAGCAGCCCTCCCTCGGCCTGCACGGCCAGACCAGTCTGAGCACCGGCGATGCCGAGCTGCTGGCCCGGCAGGGCATCGCGGTGCAGCAGACCATCGCCTCGGCGGACAAGCTGGAGCTGGTGTTTGCCAATCAGGCGGATCAACAGCGAGCCAAGCAGCTGCTGGAAGGGCAGGGCCATGACAGCGCCGCCCTGACCCTGGAGTTTCATGCCAATGCCCCTGGCTGGATAAGCCGGCTCGGTGCCAGCCCCATCAAGCTGGGGCTGGACCTGCGCGGCGGCTCCCAGCTGCTGATCGGCGTGGATCTGGACTTCGTGCTGGAGAGCCAGACCCGCAACCTGGTGGACAACCTGCGCAGCGGCCTGCGTGAGGCCCACCTGCGGGGCGGCGCCGTGAGCCGGGTCGCGACGGGGGAGGTGCGCATCCTGCTGCCCCAGGACGCACAGCAGACCCCCTGGCTCACCCTCATCAAGGAGAGCGGCGGCGTGCGTCAGGGGCAGTGGTTGCTGTCTCGCAGCGGCAATGAGGTGACCCTGACCCTGAGCGAGGCCGAGCGCAGCCTGCTCATCAACAACGCCGTGACCCAGAACCTGTCGATCCTGAAAAAACGGATCAACGAGCTTGGCATCGTCGAGGCCTCGGTCCAGCGCCAGGGCCAGGACGGCATTCGCATCGAGCTGCCCGGGGTACACAACCCCAGGCAGGCCAAGGAGGTGATCGGGGCCACGGCGTCCCTGGCCTTCTATCAGGCCAGACCCGAGAGCCACTTCGTCATGACCGACAGAGAGGGGCGCAGCGTGGGGCTGGATCGCAAACCCGTGCTGACCGGCGAGCACATCGTCGATGCCAGGGCCAGCATGGGGGAGATGGGTCAACCCCAGGTCGCCATCGTGCTCGATGCCCTGGGGGGGAGCAAGATGAGCCAGTTCAGCCGCCAGCACGTGGGCAGCGCCATGGCGACCCTGTTCACCGAATACAAGACGGACGGCAAGGGCAAGCTTCGGGCCCATAGCGAGGTGATCAACGTCGCCACCATACAGACCGCCCTTGGCAACCAGTTTCGCATCACCGGGATTGGCAGCATGCCAGAGGCCCAGGAGCTCGCCATGTTGCTGCGGGCCGGCGCGCTGACCGCGCCGCTCAAGATCCTGGAGGAGCGCAGCATAGGCCCCACCCTGGGGATGCAGAACATAGAGGCGGGCTTCACCGCCCTGGCGTTTGGCATGGCGGGCATGATGCTGTTCATGATGGCCTGGTATCGCAAGTTTGGCTGGGTGGCCATCTCGGCCCTGCTCGCCAACCTGCTGATGCAGGTGGGCATGCTGGCGGTGCTGCCGGGCGCCGTGCTGACCCTGCCCGGCATCGCCGGTCTGGTGCTCACCGTCGGCATGGCGGTGGATACCCATGTGCTCATCTTCGAGCGGGTGAAAGACAGGTTGCGGGAGGGGGGCAGCCTGGCCGGGGCCATCGACTTCGGTTACCGCTCGGCGTTTAGCACCATCTTCGATGCCAACCTCACCACCCTGATCAGCGCCGTGGTGCTCTACTCCATCGGCTCAGGGCCGCTGCAAGGCTTCTCCATCACCCTGATCCTGGGGCTGGTGTCCAGCATGATCACAGGTATCTGGGGCACCCGTGCCATCATCAATCCCATCTGGGGCAAGAGCAGCCAGCGGCTGCAGAGGGTTTAACCATGTTCCATCGTCTGTTTGCCATGAACCTGACCCGCTGGCGCTATCTTGGCCTGGGCTTCTCCGTACTTGTCACCCTGGCCAGCTTGGCGCTGCTGCTGGGCAACGGCCTGCAACTGGGCCTCGACTTTACCGGCGGCATCTTGCTGGAATTCAAGATCCAGACCCTCAAGGAGGCCCACGAACTCAACGCCCTGCTCGATGGATCCCTGCAAGCCCTGGTCAGCCTGCAACCGGCCGGGGTGCCCGGGGAGTGGCTGATCAAGCTGCCGCCCCATGGCCTGCCCATGCCAGCCCAGGCTCTGGCGGAGCAGCTGGCCGGCCAGATCGGCCTGCCGGTGGAGTTGCTGCGCACCACCATAGTCGGCCCCCAGGTGGGCGCCGAGCTGTTCCAGCAGGGGATGATGGCGGTGCTGGTGGCCTCCCTGGCCATCTCTGTCTACCTGGCCTTTCGCTTCGAATGGCGCCAGGCTGTGGGCATACTGCTCTCCGTGCTCCATGACGGCGTGGTGGCCCTGGGGCTGCTGGCCCTGTTTCACATCGAATTTGATCTCAACGTGATCGCGGGGCTGATGGCGGTGATCGGCTACTCCCTCAACGACAGCATCGTCATCTCGGATCGGCTCAGGGACATACTGAGCTCCCGTACCCGCCTCGACATGCACGGCTGCAGCGATCTTGCCATCAAGGCGACCTTCAGCCGCACCATGATAACCTCGGGCACCACCCTGTTTACCGTGGGGGCACTGCTGCTGTTTGGCGGTGACGCCCTCCATGGTTTCGCCTTCACCCTGTTTGCCGGCATCCTGACCGGGACCCTCTCCTCCATCACTGTGGCCTCCACGGTGCAGGAGCTGCTGGGGCTCTCCCCCCAGGCTTACCAGAAGAAGGAGGAAGACCTGGCGCAGGCGGCCTGAGTCGCTGCGCCGCTTGATGAAAAACGGGCCCGTCGGGCCCGTTTCTGCTGATGGCCCCGCCGGGGCGGCTTAAAAACCGGAGCCGGGCTGCTGCAGGAACGCCGTCTCCTCCTGGGTGCTGGGGCGGCCCAGGATGGCATTGCGGTGGGGGAAGCGGCCGAAGCGCTCGACGATCACCTGATGGCGGCGGGCAAAGTCGGCGAAGCCCTCAAAGGTGGCCCGGGCAGGCCCCGTGGCCTGCTCGGCCGCCAGGGCCTCGAACAGGGCGACGCTCCTGGCCTGTTGCTCGCGGCACTCCGCATGTTCCAGGGGCAGGTAGAAGAAGACCCGCGCCAGGGGGGAGAGGGACCTGTCCGCCCCGAGGGCGAGGCCCGCCAGGCAGAGGTCACGGGCCTTGCCATCCTGGGCAAAGGCGCCCGGGGTGTCCCGGTGGATGTTGCGCGGCAACTGATCCAGCAGCAGGATCAGCGCCAGCCGGCCGGCGGGCACTTCGGCCCAGTGAGTCAGCTCGCCCCTGGCCGCCCCCGCGGCCAGTTCGCCGAAGCGGCGGGCCAGCAGGGCATCGGTCTCGCTGTTCTTGCCCCACCAGAGGGAGGCTTGCCGCTGGGCGCGGGGGGCGTCGTCGGCGTCATCGCCAAACCAGAAATCGAGCAGAGGCTGCCAGGCTTGCATGGGAACTCCTTGGGCTGGGGTGGGCTGAGACGGTGTCATCCGACTCAGAGGGGCTGCCGAAACGGCGGCTTCTGGTTACACTGTGCCATCTTTTGCCCCAAAGGGTGATCCCCGGATGGGCCCGTGGTCGCCTGATCCCCTCATCACCCTGACCTGGGCAGCCCGGATGTGTCCCACTGAATAGAAGGAATGCCAGATATGGCCGGAGCCAGTCTGTTGGCCCTGCCGGGTGATATTGCCAGCGTGCCGGGTGATGTCGCCCTGATGACCGGGGCGGTGACCAAGAAGATCGCCGCGCTGTTTCCCACTGATATAAGGAAGGTTTGAT
>NZ_CDBT01000013.1 GCF_000819765.1 Aeromonas bivalvium | reverse complement strand
CCTATGGGGTCAAATCCAAGGACAGCCTTCCGTACATTAGTGCCAGCCAGTATCAAAAAATTGCTCAGGTGAGCAAATCTACAGCCACGCGCCACCTTACTGATCTACTGGAAAAAAACTGCCTAGAAAAAGAACCTGGTGGAGGCGGTAGAAATACCCGTTATAGGCTCAAATTGACAAATCACTGATAAAGGGACTCAAAATAGGATGAGTTTCACAGACCTGTTCTTAGCGGCGATTTTCTGGGACCCTTTGCAGTCATGACAAGTCAATCCAGCTCAATACAGTACGCCTTCGCCTTAGACAGCCAAGGCGCACTCACGCACATTAGCGATGCTCTGCGCTCGAGTATCTACACCTGTCCAGGCTGTAAAAAAAACCTCACGCCAGTATTAGGCGAAAACTATGCTAAGCACTTCCGTCATTCTGAAGAATGTTGCGCCGTTGAAACCTACCTGCACAAGTGCGCCAAAGAAGCATTCTTCTATCGCTACCAACAAGCTCTCAGCCACGAAGTGCCTATTAGCCTTGAGCTAGAGCGCCGGGTTTCCTGTAATGGTTCTCGTTTGGCATTAGTTAGGGACGAAACACTTCACTGCCTAAAATTCGTACCTGCGCGCTACAACTTGACTCAATTCTTCGATCAGGCGGAGTTGGAAAAGTACGATAAGGTTACAGGACTGCGCCCAGACATAATGTTGTGTGATGCTGCTGGCGAAAGGCGTTGTTATGTCGAGATTTTTGTTACACACCCCTGCTCTCAAGAGAAGATCGAAACCGGCATCCCGATTCTTGAGTTTAAGGTTCACTCTGCCGCCGATATTCAGATGTTGCTTACCGGGTCATATTCAATCAAGGATACTTCTCTGAGAGTGTTCAACTGGGCCCCTCCCTCGCAAACCGTTGATACGTGCACTGGCGTCTGCTCCGCAGGTAACGTGGTTATGTCTGTTTGGAGCTTAAGCGATTCCGGCCGACTCAACGAACAAACGATGCGGCTCGCTGAAGTGGATCTAACAATCAACTCTGACGTCAACACCTGGCCGAAATCGTTAGGAGGTGCCGAGTTGGCCGATAACTTAAGAACTTTTCTCCGTCAAGCCGATCCTCATTCGCTATTTTCTAACTGCATTATGTGCGAGCAAGCAAACCGCTGGGAGGATGGCTATCTGCAATGTCGAAGTAAGGCAAAAATAGTTCCTTACACAGAGGCCCGTCAGTGCGCCAGTTACAAGGTTAAGGCATGACAAAAAGACTGACTTGGGAGCAAAAAAGCATTGTTGGCCATGATACCGGACATGCGTTGGTAAAGGCCGTACCGGGCAGTGGAAAAACAACTACTCTCGTCAAGCGCATTGAAAGGTTAGTAAAAACGGGGACGGACCCTCGTTCCATCCTGATTTTGATGTACAACAAATCTGCCCAGGAGAACTTCACTGAGAAATTGAACACAGCACTAAAGTCGGGAGTGATACCAGAAATCCGCACGTTCCACAGTTTGGCCTTAACGATTGTTGGTTACGGGGAGCGCCGACAGCTAATCAAGAAGAAAAACCTCATCACGCCCACCGACTACCAATATGAGCAACTGGTTAAGCAAGCCTATCGCTATGGTTTTGACTATGAGGCGAGTTACATCGACCCCAATGAAATTGAAACCTTCGAGTTGTTTATCTCTCGTTGGCGCGCTGCGGCAGTAACTCCTGTTGATGCAGCTAATGATCCAACATTCAACAGCATCAAACGGGAATTTATTCGCGCTTATAGCCGCTATTGTGAGCTGTTGGAGGAAAACTGTCTGCGAACCTTTGATGACTGTTTGGTTGAGGCTGTTGCACTGTTGCGTAAAGACAGCAGCCTTGGCGCCCACTTCAAACACATCATTGTTGATGAATATCAGGATGTTAACTGGATACAGCATGAAATGACCCGCTTGCTATCCAAGCAGGATACGTCAGTTATGGCTGTGGGTGATGTTAACCAGTGTATTTACGAGTGGCGAGGTGCTCGACCAGATTTTATCGGTGGCCTGTTTGAACTGCATTACCAGAATACGAAGGTATTTCAACTTTCATGCACGTTCAGGTTTGGCCATGAGCTTTCCTTGATGGCAAACTCGGTAATTCGGCGTAATTCCACTAAACTGACCAAGCTTTGTGTCAGTCATCCTAGCACCCCGAAAACAGAGGTCAGATTGCACTTTGATAACTGCTTATCCAAGGTGCTATCAAATCTTTCGGTGAGCAGCGGAACACAAGCCATATTGTCCCGCACTAAGGCGAACCTTGCCGAGGCGGAAATTGCATTACGCCTGTGTGGGCTACCCTATCGCTACCTCAATGGTTCAAGCGCATTACATACCCGTACTGAAATTGGAATACTGGTAGTCGGCGTATTGCTGTCTGTGTACGGCGATCTGCGGCTACTTGAAAACCACCCCAACAAAAAGGCGATTATCTACGGCTTTCTGAAGGAAGCTGGTTTTAACTGGCAGACAGGGCAATTAAAAGCCGCGCTCAGTGGATTGATGGCTCCACATGCCGATCTATGGACTGTTCTTGGTCAGATATTCGACGGCGCACAATACCAAAAAGACCGGCTAGGAAGACTAGCCACTATATGCCAAAAGGACGGAGAGGAGACGCCAGCTATTGATGTGTTACGCCGTCTTGGCATGGAGGGTTTTATTGATAGTGTTGGCTCAGACGGCGTAACACGCACTGGCTCAAACGATCGGCAACGAGGAGTCGTGAGGATCGTGGAACTACTTGACTCTAGTAAGATCGATTCCCGGACGTTTTTAAAACTTATCCTAAACCCGGAAGAGGCTGCGACTGACAGCGAACCCTTCATCCTTTCCACACTGCATGGTTCCAAGGGACTAGAGTGGGATAAAGTGATACTGATAGGCTTGAATGAGCAAGAATTTCCTGGCGGCAAAATCGATGATCTTCATAGCGAGCGCACATCGATGAGCCCCCCTTCGACCAACGAGAACATCGAGGAAGAACGTCGGTTGTTTTATGTCGGAATTACTCGCACAAAACAACAGCTTAATCTGGTTGCCCCTCTTGATGAAGGGCTCACACTGTGGCTGAGAAATCACTGGGACAGCACCCCGAAGAAGCCACCGATAGCCACTCGCTTCGTCTATGAGGCGGGCTTGTCTGCTTGCGCTGTTACTAGTGATGCGATCTATAACAACACCTTTAAGGAACTGGAGAGTGACCTTAGCAAGTTTCACCAATGGTATCTAAGAGATCTTCAGCGATTAAAAGTCTAGGGAGCACGGACAAGATACTTGCCGATTTCCGCTTCGTGCTAATTATCGAGTTCAATGGAGGTCTATTGCTCAGAAGCAAGCTTCTGTACAACGATCCGCATAGCAACGCCTCGCAGCACCAGTATAAAGAGTTTTTAAGCGGTTCTGAGGGGCTATGCTTGCCAGTATTCAGGATCCAGCTCTATATCCACTCATTTCAGCTATGCCACGGCAACACGATATCTAACCATTAACTCGAAAATGATTAGATGCAAAATATACCCGAAGGAGAGAGGGAGAGAGGGAGCATTGACTTCAGGCTATGTGGTAATAGACACAAGGGGACTGTAAACAAGCTGCGGTATTTACAGCCCCACATACGTTGAGAATGCTATTTCCATCGAATTTGAAGTTTACGTTTTTGGCATGGGTGTTTTAAGCACGTACATACAGCTATTTAAATTTCAGAATCACCAGTAATACGTTGAAACAAGCAAGACCAACCTTTAATTGTTCAGCATTGAAACTAAACTCACATCAATCATAGCTTTGCTTCTGCTCTTAACAGCACATCTATAGCCATTTTATAATTTGCTAGAATAATAGAGTCATTCACATAGTCAGTCCCCATATCTGCAAGGAACTCCTCAGCAGATTGGTAGTCACTACCTGGTCTATAGTAACTTGGCATATTGCTTTGAGCCCAATCAGAAAGCACTTGGTCATAAGTAACAGCCCTATCATTCTCATCATTGTAAAATGCATCAGCAAGAACATCATGATATACCTTAATAGATGCATTATCTAATGCACGTGCAACGAGTTCAGCAATGTCATTATTTAAAATTACAAATGCAGGGAAATCATGGGGTTCATGAATATAATTAAAGTTTTTTAGCACCACATGCCCATCATGGGAACGGGTAGTTTCATTCAGGTTAAAGCTATCGCTCAAAAGGCCGAGAGCTTTATTATTCACCTCGAGATCAATCGCACAAACATCATCGTTTACTTTTCTCATTACAATACTACCTTACATGTTAACATGGCATATTTCGGCACTTGTATTTATCTATTGGTAGTTGAAGCTCCGCCAATAGCGAGGAGCTTATTACCAAATATGATTTTTAAGGTTAAAGTACACCCATTCATCATTTGTAGATATGAATGTATAGCATGCACCTTGTTGCCGTTAATTTAGGTTGCTTTCATATAAATGGCAATAGCAAACAACAAAAAATATCGAAAATATTTTATTCTGAAATTTCAATTGGTTTTTTGGTCTTTTTTTATTGTCAAAATGAGGAATTTCAAACGATGAAAATCAAAAAAAACACTCACAGAAAAAGTCTTTTCTCGTGAAAAAAACAATAGGTTTCCACAGAATAATCCCACCATAAAAAGTAAAAAAAATGGCATGAGACTCTCGCAAAAAATGATGCGATTATGAAAAAAAATGCTTAGGTGTCTTGGAAAATAATCGTGGCTTTTTTACGTGCGTAAACTGAGGTTTCTATGAAACTACATGAGCAAAAAATCGATTAGTAACAGACGTAGAAGGAGTAGACGTTACCGTGTGATAGTGAATCGCCCCGGCTTCTCTAGACACTTTTGAGCCGATCGAAATATTGCTTTTCACACTCTACTGGCGATAGCCCATTGTTGAAACTGTGCCGACGCTTGGGGTTGTAAAACATTTCAATGTAATCGAACACATCCTGCCGGGCTTCCTCGCGATCCGCATAGGTTTTACGTCGGATCCGCTCGCGTTTTAGGAGCTGGAAGAAACTCTCCGCCACCGCGTTATCATGACAATTGCCACGTCTGCTCATGCTGGCCTTAAGCCGATGATCCCGCAAAAAATCCTGCCAGTCATAGCTGCTAAACTGGCTCCCTTGGTCGGAATGAACCAGCACTTCCTGCTCCGGTCGCCGTCGCCACACCGCCATCAGTAACGCGCTGATAGCCAGCTCTCGGTCGATACGTGGCCCCATTGACCAACCAATGACTTGTCGTGAAAACAAATCCAATACTGCGGCCAGATAGAGCCAACCTTCATGGGTTCGAATATAAGTGATGTCCGTTACCCAGACCTTATTTGGCTCAGTCACATCGAACTGGCGTTCAAGATGATTCGGTGCAACCACCGTTGGCCGGCCACCATAATGACCGGGACGGCGACGATAACCGGTTTGTGAACGTAAACCGTCATGACGCATTAATCGCGCCACCCGGTGTTTCCCACAAGTCTCGCCCATCTCTCGCAGGTCGTCCCGGATCTTGCGATAACCATAGACGCCGCCGCTTTCTAGCCAACATTGCTTGATCTGACCCAGGAGGCGTTGGTCTTCAAGTGCGCGGGCAGATAAAGGCTGGTGCTGCCAGGCGTAATAACCGCTCGGGTGGACATTCATCATCCTACACAGTCGGCGGATGGGATGTGTGGGCGCGTGTGCCCGGATGAAGGCGTACCTTACCCTGACAGCTTGGCAAAGTACGCGGCGGCCTTTTTTAAGATATCTCGCTCATCGGTGACGCGGCGCAGTTCAGCCTTGAGGCGCCGAATCTCGGCTTGCTGGCTGGAGTCATGCTGTTGCTGCACTTCGGGCTGGCTATAGCGTTTGATCCAGGCGTAAAGACTGTGGCTGGAAACACCAAGTCGCTCAGCGACCTCTGCCACTGGGTAATGGCGCTCAGTCACCTGCTTGACGGCGGCCAGTTTGAATTCTTCCGTGTAACGTTGCTGCTTGCTCATAACACCTCCTGAATGACCTCAGTTTGAGGCTCTTGAGGTGTCTAGGAAAGTAGGGGCGATTCACAACCATGATTTCCACAAGAAAAGTCCTGCAAATCCATCGTTTCGTCAGTCGTGCCATTGATCACCCCCCCTCCATGACCACCCAGGGTATGGTTCAAATCCTGGACTGGACCATCATGCGCGTGCAGCGAAACCAAATCAGGGAGGAGGCCTATCCCTGTATCTTTGCCAGAGGGGCTGAACTGTTTTATCTGATTAGTTCAATCCGACCGTTTAGGCGATACAACCAGTTAACCGCTTTGTGTGTTTTCGACTGGTGTGTCCGACAACATGGCTTTGGCCTCAAAGATCAGCATTTGGATGAACAGCGGGTCATAACGGAGCGCATAAGACGCGATTACCGGGAACCGGTTTTGCAGGCAAGTGACCATTTTGTTCAGGAGTACCGCTACTGGTTTTTCATGCATAGCGAGCCCATCAGTAAACAAAGTGCCAGGTCTGCTAGTGCAATAACATCCATTAGTCGCAGCTTGTTTGATCTCAACTGGTAACTGCCGCCCCCCCTCATTCTTACCTCAACGAGGTAAGTAGGAACATAGTCATGAGGTGTGATCCCAACCCCCTGGTTAAGTAACAAATCAATCGGGTGGGCCGGTCACACCTTAACAAAAGGTGGTCGTATGCAACCAATCTCTTCCCGAGCACGAAGACATCAGCGCCGTCACAGAGAAAAAAGAGCACAAGCCTCGGTAACAGGCCAACACTACCATCCCACAATCCTCTTCTTTACCGGGGCGGGCTTATCAGCGGAAAGCGGTGTGCCCACGTTTAGAAGTGAAGGCATTTGGCGTAATCATGAGAACTGGCGCTATTCCCACGCTAGTAGCATGAGTACGGATCTGGCTGGCTTCTTGGCCTTTCACAACAAACGGCGTCAAACCATGTTAGAAGCCGCCCCCTCACAGGCGCATTATCTGATAGCCCTGCTACAACAAAAATGTACTGTTAGGGTCATCACCCAAAATATTGATGACTTACATGAGAGAGCAGGTAGCCGTGAAGTCCTTCATCTGCATGGTTCAATCCAGTTTTTGGTCCCCATAGGTTTTCGTAGCAAAAAATATCGGCTGCCTTGGCATGAGGATGTTGCGATCGGTGATCGCTGCCCATCCACAGGCTCACAATTGCGTCCAGATATCGTGCTGTTTGGTGAAAAGATTTATGAGTATCAACAAGCTCGTCGCTGGCTCTGCGAGGCTGATACCGTAGTAGTTGTCGGCACCAGTTTGCTTGTTGAGCCTGCGAGCTCTCTGTTACAAAACATCAACCCTGGCGCATGTGTCTACTACATCGATCCCGATCTTGGTTTGTCATCCAGACTACCGTTTCCCGGTGAGCTGATTGTTGATGGGGCCAGTCGCGGGATTGCTCACGTATTGGAACTGAACCTGGAAAAAATGGTATGAAATTGTATCTGGACGATGAAAGAAAAACTCCGGTAGGGTGGGTTCGTGTCTTTTGGCCGGACGAGGCGATTGCATGGCTAAAAACAGAGATGGTGACTGAAATTAGTCTTGACCATGACCTCGGTGATGATGATAGAGGAACCGGATACGACGTTATTCTCTGGATAGAAAATGAGGTAATGACAAATCACTTCCTTCCTCCCAAAATTCATATTCATTCAGCAAATGTCTCTGCAAGAATAAAAATGGAACTGGGCATTATGGCCATTAATAACTTTTTAGCGAAGTCAAAATGATGAGTCCAGAGCTGTGACTAAACTCCAGAGATAGTAAATCATGTCACTCTGCATAAAATCCTCTGGTTCTTGGGGGAAGAAGTGATATTTGTAATGATTTCTCAACTGTCAATAATCACCCCCTGAAAAATAAAAAGGCTTCTAAAATCGACAAGTACGAGTAATGAAAGTTCCCTTTAAAACATAAATGGTAAAAATGCTATCTTGTTGACTTTTATTTAATTCAGAATGACAATCTAACTTCCGCTTTGACGATGTAATGGACAATGTATGAGTACGGATATCAATTTCTTGTGTAAAGAGAGTCTGTTTGCGTTCATCCAAAACAAATATGATAACTTAAAGAATGATATGGGGTGGGACCTGCTTTTCTGTAGGTATGAGAACATGCTATCCCCTCAGTATCCTGTCGCATTCTTTGGTATAAATCCAGGTGGTGGACCATGTGATACCAATGCAATTTCTGTGGAGTCTGAATGTGCATACTACAGTGAACCTTGGAAGGGCTGCGAGGAGGGTGAAGCACCGCTACAACAGCAGATGAGAGCCTTATATACAATGATTGGCGATGAACTGGGTGTATCATACAAACAGCTCATGGATGGCTCTCTAATGACAAACTATATTCCTGCCCGCTCACGAAATTGGCATTCATTAAAAGGAAAGGCTGAGTGGCTTGAACATGCACGTCAAATATGGGATGAGCGTATAAAACAGGTCCACTGTAAACTCTATATCGCGATTTCGAAAATTGTATTTGATGAACTGGATAGCCATTTAACCAAGCAGGGGTTCAAGATGGTTGAAAACATCAATGAACAAATTGGCTGGGGGAGAGTCAGATACCAAATTCAGCGTTACGAAAGGGGGGATCAAGTTTCCTTGCTTGTACGCCTCCCTCATTTGTCAACATACAAAATATTTAGTCGTCTAGCATGTCAACCTGCAATGGATATAATTAAGCGTGAGATCTCTAAAGCTCTTATATGACGACTTGCTTCATTAGAGAATCGAAGCCAAAAATGACACCGGTCAAACCGGTGTCATATCTATACTTCCTTTTTTCGTACACGGAAATTTTTTTAGCTCGTGTCAAATTTTTATATTTATCTTTAGCTTTATTTCGAGAGGCACTTTCTAACTTACTCTGTTTCATATCCATGCCTTCAGTGCAAAAGTAAAAAAGAACTCTCTCAGCACAATATAGGTCACATTTCTCTTTTTCTGAGAAAGGTACTTTTTCATTGCTTCTTTTCAGGGCATATAATAGCAGATCAAGTATCTCAGATAGACATCCTTTCTTACGAAAACGCTCCACTTTCTCATACTCTCTTTCATACTCATCCTTCTCTACGCTACATTCCTCAACCATAGGA
Source organism: Aeromonas bivalvium (assembly GCF_000819765.1). Taxonomy (GTDB): domain Bacteria; phylum Pseudomonadota; class Gammaproteobacteria; order Enterobacterales; family Aeromonadaceae; genus Aeromonas; species Aeromonas bivalvium. The sequence continues at coordinate 29,723 of NZ_CDBT01000013.1, read as the reverse complement.
ATAGCATCAATAATCACACCAATAAACTCACCGACTTTCCGACCCGGTATAAAACCATAGCAATCACTATACTGCTCATCGTCGCCTTTACTACGCTTAATCACAGGAGAACCACCAAGGAACCCACGCCTCATATTTTCCATATAAGCATACTGGACCAGTCGTTGCTGCTCCTGGACCCAAAGCTTTGCATTTATTGCGTCAGCCTCGGTTAACTCTTTTATAAGAGAAAAATCAGAATTTACATCAACTGTACCTAGGTGAACGTTTACAGCCCTATACCTACGAACACATTTACCTGAACTGAGCTCCAGCTCTTCCAGTACACTCACGGTTTTGCTAAATGATACGGTTCTCAGATTTGCATTCAACCTCATATTAGCCATGTCACACCTCTCATTATTATAGTTATTTTATATTTTTTTCTTCGGTTTGCTCATGTAATATGGAATGTCCATACCAATCAGTAATCCATTCATTGTTCTTCAAAATTTCATTCTTAAGTTTGTCTCTGTCTAAGAAAAACATGTTTGGCTTATCAATAGTATCTTTTCCTGAGTTAATATCTTGGACATATCCATCAGGAATCAGTGCGTTTGATCCTGCATGAACGCTATCCAGCCCTTTCCTAAAAACTGTAGCCAAAACCTCTTTCAACAGTGCTCGTGCATTTGATATAAAACTATCTGACGGCTCTTCGATTGATAGCAAAACAAAATCCAATCTTAGAAGCCGGAAAGAGAATGACGATGTGCCATATGTTTTTTTATCCACAAATGACTGCACTGATCTTTTCATCTTGGCATATTGATTTTTAGTACAACGAATCCATGCAGTAAATAGTATAACCTTAAGCTCGCTTAATTGATTTGATTCACCTAATTGCAAATTTAAGTCATCTCGCCGAGGTGAATATTCAATGCCCTGGTCGAGCAGCTGAAACCAAGTAGCCCGCAATCTCTTAACCTTAGACCCTGATATCCATTTCTTACCGTCTATACTATAACAAATACCTTTTGGCTTGTGATTATCTGCTCTCCTCACCCTGACCATTACATTATGCTCACGCAACCCAATGACAAATTCAGTCATGTTGTTCGGCTGGTTTTTAAAAACCTCGTCCATTGCATCCCTAATTATACAGGCGGGATCATGCATAGCATGAAAGCTCCCTCTACCACGGCCATTTTTAATATTGACTATGCTATACTCATGACCGAAATTTTTTTCAGGGCTTTTACAGTTCGACAATCCCAATTTAATTTCTATTTTCCGAGCAGCGTCAACTCCACGAGCGTAGTCATTACTATCATCAACCAAAGTTCTGTCAAGTTTGACTCTACATGCTACAACATGTACATGTAGAGAGCTTGTATCGCGGTGTATAACAGATGTCCATCTAGTATCGCTACCATATCCCAGCTCAATCATTAGCAGCCTAGCTGCAACTAGACATTGAAATGGCGTTAATGATTCATTGGGGCTTAATGATAGTGAATAATGTGCACATAGTTGGTTTCCTGTGCCTGCATACAATGATGCATGCATATTCAACTCTGTAAGTAGTGGCCCGATGTCATAATCAGAGACCTCACCGATTTCATTCAACATAACGCTTGGTCTATTAATTACACCACCACCGAGATGAATAACTTTTGATGGCATTGACTTTCGCTTCTTACCAATTTGTATCGAACGATAAATATAAGACAGTCTGTACTGGAAATTCTGGCTATTCCGATGCTTTTCAAAATTCATTTCAAAATCCCTCCAATGAGGGCTTTTTCAAAGCTTGCTAGCCTAGAATTGATAGATGATAAATAAAACATCAAACGCGAGTCTTCACTACTTTCAGTAATATAGCTAGAGATATCATTGCCAGCTTCAATCTGTTGAATGAATAAAATTACTTCATTTAAAGTCAAGGATACTTTGTATAGATCCTCTAGCAATCTCATGCGCTCATCATATGAAAAATCTGGTGAGATATTACTGTCTGGTTCCCTGAGAGCCAAAAACCGAATCAGGCTAGACTTTTTGGGAATACCATAGGTTTTACTATGCTTAGTTAAAACACGTTGCTCAGCTGCATTAAATGAGATTCGGAGCATTAAACTGCGTTTTTCATCAGCTGATTTTTTGGGTCTACCTGAGCATGGTTTTATGTTCATTGCGTGCACCTTTATAATAATTATTAGTAGTGTTATGCGTTTTGTTTTTCAAACCAACCTATTTAATAGACATTAAAACATAGCTGGTTTAGAGTTTTTTCAAAAAATATACAATAAATTTATACGAAGTCACATTCAGAAATGAGTTAAATTGTTTGGCAATATTTAATACTCACTCTAATTATAGTATTGCAAACACCAAATATAATATCAACAACTTCTTGAGCTAAAATATTAATTTAACGACTAAAGTTATCAATGGCATTGGCGAAAGTTAAAATTTAAAATATGAAATTAACTAGATTTACATAGTGAATTTAATTTTCATCCATAAAATTAAAACTATGACATAGGCTGATTAAATTTATATAAAAAGGCATGCTCTCATCCTATGACTGGCATACCTTTTCTAGATCTGGTCGAGCCAATGATGTCATATAAGCTCACGACTATGAGATAAAATTCTCCCAAATGATTGATCATCAACATAACCCGCATGATCATTTTTACGCATATTTTTTATCTGACTCAGCACAGTAAAAAAGCATTCCTCACATAGATGTACCTCATATGCCGTACCATCATGTTTCGAACCATAACCCCATTTTGCAGTCAGGGCTCCAAACTGAGGATTATACAAATTTGGGTTCATATGTGGGGTTGTGCTTTTATGGCATACGTCACACTGAATATCAGCTATAACCTCAACCTCTTTTGTGGTCATTATTTTCATCGAACACTCGCTATACATGTAGAGTAATGGACGAATAGCATTAACAAAAATGTTTCATGCCACTCTAAACAAAATTTATTATAGTCGAATGAATAAAAAAAGCAGCCTTACGGCTGCTTTCAATACCACGATAATTGTGGATTAGATCAAATAATCCTCTAAGGACTTTCCGCTAGCAACGCCCTCAGCGATGGCTTTCGGCATACGGCCCTGACCAGTCCAGGTTTTTTCCTGGCCATCTTCGTGATACTTGTACTTTGCGGGACGCGGCGCTCGCTTGGACTTTTCCATTCCGTCAGCTTTCGACGGAGCTGCACTACCAACCAGTTCGCTGGGGTCAATCCCTGCGTTTTTCAGCATCTCGCTGAACTCCGCCAGCTTACGCAGACGTTCAGCGTTTTCTTCCTGATATCGGAGCTCAGCAGCCTCACGCTCTGCAAACACCTCATCAAATTTGTTCTTAATCTCGACCAGTTGTTCGAATGGCAGTTCACGCAGAGCAGCCCGGAGACTACGAATGTTCAGCAGTGTTTTGATAAAATCGTTCATGGATATCACGCCTAAAAAGTTATTTGTTTATCACCTAGCATTATCTCCTAGCTGTAGTTTGGTGCCAATATTTTTCGATAAATTATTTGAGTTGCACAGGGAGGGTATGTTTGTTCGTTCAACGTGTACTGTATGCAATCCTCTCACCGGAGATCGACCTTCAACGGGTTCCATTAGTTACTGCTAGACTAGTTTATTCATGCTGGCAGGGATCTGGTGATGACGACAATCATTCTGCTAATCGTAGCCCTCAGTACTCATGGGAGGTCCCATGAGATGCCATATGAGGTTTGTGATGCATTTATTGATGATGCAGTTCGGTATTCACAAATGGATAAAATGCATCTAAAAACATTGCGCTCACAAGTTATGGCTGCGAAAGATCTAGCGTTTTTTGAACGGTTGTTTTCGACGACATCAGACAAATTGCTCCGTGCCTATTCTACCCATAGCATCGAACAGGCTCGTGAGATGGCTTTTCGCGATACACGGCAGTGGGAGCTGTTGTTGTTAGATATAGGTATTAAAATGCATGGACGACCCGCTAGCGAGTTGTGGGGCACGTATTATATGGCCTGCCGAGAGACACTGTGAAATCGAACTGCTACCAAGTAGCCATCTCGGTTTTGCCCAATCAGGAGCTTATGAACCAGAGCAGCCATTATCGGTAGCGTCAGATTGAACCGCTGCTAGGCAATCACCTCGGCTCTGCCCGTTGTTGCCCCACAATTCTAACCTCCTACATCAGTGGTAACGATTATCGGTAGTAGGCGCTGTTGCCCAAATCGATGCAGCTTGAATGGAACTAACTGAGGACTCGGTGATCTGATCACCAGCATCCTCTTCAAGTCTGCATCATGACCACGTCACTTCACCCCATCACCAACTGGCCTAAATACAACAAGTCTTTGATTAACCGTGGTTCACTCACCTTCTAGGTTGATGCTGAGGCCACGAGCAACTGGTTTCACCACGACCATCATGGGCGGCGGGGCCGCAGCCAGCTTTACACTGACCAGACCATCTGTACCTTCCTGATGCTCAAGGGAATTTTCAACCTCACTCTGCGGGCTACTCAGGGACTACTCGACTCCCTGTTCGAGTTGATGAACGTACCACTTTGTGCCCCCGATTACAGTTGTGTCAGCAAACGGGCCCGCACGGTAACAGTGGCCTATCGGCAGCCCAGCAAGGGGCGCATCACCGACCTGGTTATCGACTCGACTGGCCTGAAGGTGTTTGGTGAAGGCGAGTGGAAGGTCAGAAAGCACGGGGCCGAAAAGCGGCGAGTCTGGCGTAAGTTGCATCTGGCGGTAGACCCAGTGACCCACGATATCGTGGCGGCGGAAGTCTCGTTGGTAAATATCCATGATGCCGAGGTGTTGCCCACCTTGCTCAACCCTCTGCGGCGTAAGCTGGGACATGTTTATGCGGATGGCGCCTATAACACCAAGGCCTGCCATCGGCTGATAGCCCGCAAGGGGGCAAGCGCCTGTATCCCGCCCCGCAAGAGCGCGGGGGTATGGAAAAAAGGACACCCAAGAAATGACGCTGTGCTTGTGATGCGCAAGGAAGGGCTGGCGCATTGGAAGAAGATATCGGGGTATCACCGTCGCTCGCTGGCAGAGACGGCGATGTATCGGTTCAAGCAGTTGCTGACGGGGAAAATCAGTCTGCGTAACTACAACGGCCAAGTGGGCGAAGTGATGGCGTATGTGAAGGCAATGAACAAACTAAATACCCTTGGTCTGCCTGTCAGACAGCCCCGAGTGTAGCGGTCACCTGAGGCTGGGGAAGTCATGACTTGATAGCTGATTTGGACAACAACGCCTCGGTAGTATCAAATTGAGCAGCCATCCCGATCAACTGAAATGAGCTGGGCTATTGTAGCTCCACAATCGCAGCCTCATCAGCATGGAGCAAAGCATTATCGGTAGCGTGAAATCGAGCTGCCACCCCGATCAGCTGCGATAAGCTGGGCAGTTGTGAGGCGTTGTTGTTCCGCAGGCTCAGCTTCGGCCCGATGAGTTGCTTGAACCGGTACATGGCGGTCTCGGCTATCGAACGCTGGTGATAGCCACAGTTCTGCTTCCTGAATCGCCACCTGTGATTTAGCTCCCGTTTTTGCATGATTAAATATAAAGATGGACTCAACTGACATGACCTGTCAGCACCTTGCGTTACAATGCTCAGCATACTCAGCGTGGTTCAGGATGAAGAAAGTGAGTTCAAAACATGACACGTTAATTGACCGCATAAGCGGCATACTGTCTTACCTGTATCAAGGTGAGCAAGTTGACAGACTCTGGTTATGTCAACGCTTTCACATCACTGAACGGACGGCATATCGTGACTTATCCAGGTTGTCTCATCTGCTGGAGGAAATGCCTTCAGGCTCTGGAAAGTATCAGTTGGCGGCATCGCTGCAACCCCAGCTTCATATTAATGAATTGAGATCTTTTTCTGCCTTTGCCGATGTTGCAAAGTTGTTCCCCAATTCGACAGGGCCTCAGTTAAAAGAGTTTGTGAAAAATAACGAACACAACCAGATTAAGGGGTACTCCAGCCGCGACAACAGCAAGCTAGGCAGTATTATTCAACAGTTAAATATGGCTATCACGCAGCAAACTCTGATCACCTATACCTATCGCAACAAGGCTCGACAGGCCGAACCCTACAAGCTCATCAATCAGAGCGGGCTCTGGTATCTTGTTGCGTTTGAAAATAAGCAATTAAAGTCATTTGAAGTGGCTAACATCGAGCGCTTCTCAGCCTGTGAGCAACGCTTTGATAAAAGACCTGACGTGATAGATGAACTTGAGAATGCGTCCGGCATCTCTTTTGGCACCAAGCAGCTTATCACCCTGCATGTGTCGCCCATCGTGGCTAAATTTGTCCTACGACGTCCTCTGTTTCCAGAGCAGAGATTATTAAACAAACTACCTGATGGTAGTTTGCATATCTCTACCACTGTCACAGAACCGCAGTATCTTTTCCGCTGGTTACGCTATTGGCTGCCTGAGATAAAAATTATTTCACCAGAGTCATTGGCGCAGCGATTTATGGATGATCTTGAGCAAAAGATCCAGAAAATAACGACATCTATTTTGGATGTGCAAGTATAATTTCACTTGGCTTTATTGATGGAATAAAGGGAGTAAACAATATGGGACTTTTTGATATGTTTGACTCTGCTAAACGTGTAGAGAAGGCTTTTAATAACCTAGAAGTAAAGTATATGTCCGATCAAGAGCTTGCAGGCATCTCACTTGGAAAAATATCATCTACAATACCTAGAACTGTCGCTTTGAAAGAATTAGTGCGTCGAGGGTATAAAAAAGATGGCATTACCTTTTTCCTGAAAGACTGACAATGCAAATACTAATGGATTGCTAAATGAAATCTAAATATATAGATCTTTTCCAAGAAGCAGATAAACTCTTGACACAAAAAATCACCGAAGACAAGCCGGTTGTGGCTGCCTGGGGATTGATGAATGCAGGTAAAAGCTACCTGTTGAACATGCTGACCAATCAGCTTGAAACTGAATTTTTCCGCACCGCCGATCGGCGTGAAACAGCTGAACTCAAGCGGTTTGAAACGGATCGCTTTACCTTCCTCGACACGCCGGGCCTCGATGCCAATGATGCCGATGATAAGGTCGCCAATCAAGGTGCCGCAAAAGCTGACGTAGTGTTATTTGTGCATCAGCCACAAGGTGAACTCGAAAAAAATGAACTCGATTTTCTGCAAGATCTGAAAACATCTTTTGGTAAATATGCCGAACAAAATATCATCATTGTGCTGAGCAAATCAGATAAAGAGAACTCGGATAAAATTAGCCTTATTGAACAGAAAATTGGGGAACAGTGTCAATCTCTGTTGGGTTTTGTTCCTCGCATATTTCAAACTTCCGGCACCCGTTATAAGACTGGCGTCACCGAACATAAAGATGGCCTCAAGAAGGCCAGCCATATTCCTGATCTTGAGCAGCACTTGAATACTATTAACTTCACTCAAATTTCGGCAGTGAAGCGTGAGCGTCAAGTGCAGGCATTGGATGCTATTTTAGCAAAACTAACCAAAGCAGAAAAACAAGTGTCTAAAACTAAAGCTGAAACTCAACAACTGCTCGTCAATGGATTTTCATCCTTTAACAACACGATGAACTCATTGAACAATACGATAGCATCTCATGTTTCACAATTCAATTCCATTTAATAGGGATATATAATATGGCATTACCTTGGTTAATTGGTGCTGCGGTGCTTTATGGAGCACATAAGCTGTTGTCTTCCGACGATGACGATGATGATGATTATGAAGAGCGTCAACGTGATAACCGTCGTCGTGAGCGAGAAGCTGAAGAGCGAGCAGCCAATGAACGCGCTGAACGTAATCGAGTTGAACGTGAGCAAGCTAAACAGCGAGATCGCACAGCAGTAAAAAACGCTCTCGTACAAGATGGCAATAGCTATGCGCCTATGCTTTCCCAAGCACTCACCGATATTGTAGAGGTAAGGTATACATCTGATTCATCTTATCGAGGTGTAATCAATGGATCGGGCATATATACACGTTCTATCACACAATCCTTTATTAAAAGCTACGAACTGGGTTTCTTGGATAATGTCACTCGAGCTAATCTGGATCGTTTTGAAACGTTGTATGATGTCACGCTTTCACCATCACCAGCTATTTACGACGCTCATAATCTGATCTGTGATAGCGACGATCTTCTGAACGATTTGCAATCTTACCGCAAACGCCTTCAAAAATTAAAAGATAACCTATAAGGATTATGCTGATGTTACGAGAAGAGTTATTAACATCGTTTTGTCAGCTTCAGGGTCAATTTGCCTCCTCCTTGGAGGGGGCAAAAAAGCAGGATGAACATTTCCAGCAGGCCTATGGCTCTTTTCAGAAAAAAATGACGAAACATCTAAAGGACACCGAAGCTAAATTACCACAGAGCAATCCACTTAGTTCACAGATTAAACATTTCATTCAAAGTTTGACCGCACAAGATCAGAGTTGGCGTGATCGTTTGAGTGAACGAGATAAGGGATTAGCCTTTCAAAAAGGGTTTGAAGATTCCCTCCTGGTATTTGTATTTGGTAAAGTAAAATCTGGCAAAAGCTCACTCGGCAACTATATAGCATGGGGAGATACCGATCCAACTGACGAAATGAAAAACCGTCAATTTATAAATAAACCAGAATACTTGTCACACGAAAATACTAAAGCCGGTAATGGTGATGCACATCGAGAGGCTGAAAATAAACAAGAGTTTCGAGTAGGTGCAATCGAAGCGACCAGCTCCATTCAGAGTTTCAGCCTGCCGGGCTTAACGTGGGTGGACTCCCCCGGTTTACATTCTGTCAAGGAAGAGAATGGCAAGCTGGCTGAAAAATATGTTCAATATGCTGACCTGATTCTCTATACGATGAGCTCTGGTTCACCTGGCCGGGCTAGCGATATGAAAGAAATTCGCGAACTACTCAGCAAGAATAAAGAAATATTGTTACTACTCACCGGTAGTGATAACTTCATTGAAACCGACTGGGACGAAGAAAAAGATTGCCCTATTGGATCTTGGGCAATGAAAACTGAACAGGATCGTAAAGCACAACGAGATCATGTTGCTAAAGAGTTGGATGAAAATGGTGTTTCACGTCACAATCTAGGCATTATTTCTATATCGGCCCGTTATGCTCAAATTAATGCTAACGATGCTACATTGATGGCTGATAGTGGCATGGTGGAATTATTTTTAAAGCTAAACGATATATCGCAGAAAGATGGCGTACGTATGAAGCGCAACGTGCCATTAAATAACTTCTTGTCATTCTTATCTGAATGTCAAAAAGATCTAGAGCCTTACTCTCAGCAAATATCAAAATTCTCTACCGACTTTGATATATTACATGGAACCCTGTCACAGGCCATTATTCGTCAGACTAGGCAAGCACAAGCTAGTATGCGAGATGTGATTGATGCATCTTTCAATCAATTTGTGGACTATCGTGACAACGAATCAGCCATGAACAGTGCCATGCAAAAGGCTCAGAGCGGATGGGCGCAAGCTCATCAAGAAATAGTTGAGCAGGCTATCGCCGATATATTTTCAGACATCACCAGCGAGTTCAAAAGCGTTGTAGGTCAGACTTGGCAATCCAGTACCCTCGAATTACCCAATTTCTCCGTGGATAAAGTGACCGAAGAAATTCCAGATATCGTGATCAAAGGCAACCGCAAGCGTAATGGGGGCATTGCTTCAATACTTGGCGGCATCGCCGGTCTTTTCGTTGCGGGCCCAGTCGGGGCTGCTGCGGGGGCGACACTTGCTGGCGGTACGGCGAGTATGATGAGTGATGGGGCACAAGTTCGTACGCGCACGATAGAAATGGCGGTGGGTGATAATCTGAATGTTATTCAAGCTAAAGCTGTAGAAAATTACAGCCAATCCATCGCCAGTGTGATTCAGGATCATGCAAGCAAGCTGACGGCACAGTTACTAAAAGATACCCAAATGCTAACTAGCGCATTGGGATCCGAAGTCAACACCCTGAGCGATGAAATTGAAAAATTGAAGAATGTGACTACTCGCTTGCTCACTCAAAGGTAATGCTATGAAAACATCACTAAATTCATTATTCGGCATCTTCAACGATACCGAGGCGATGGTGAGAGACTACCCAGATATGGGGAAGGTCTTTAAGCCTATCGCACTTCAATTTTCCGAGAAACAAAGCAAGCCAGATGCCAGCATCATGGTTTATGGTGTGTACAATGCAGGTAAAAGCACCCTCATCAATGCGCTGATTGGGCAAAATATCGCTCCGGCTGGCGATATTCCGTTAACTGATCGGGTTGATGAATATCGCTGGGGCCAATATGCCATTCTCGATACGCCGGGGGTAGATGCCCCACTGGCACACGAGAAGGTGACTCGCGAGCAGATGCTCAAAGCCGATGCGATTATTTTTGTTGTCAATCCTTCTGGTGCGGCGGAAGAGATAAAAACATTGCAGGTTATTATCGATTTGCTGGCAAACGGCAAAAAACTCTTTCTCGTTTTTAATGAAAAAAATCCACTATCATTAGAGGATTTCATTCAACTCAAAAACAAAACGCGAGAACGCTTGCAGCTACTAGCTGAGGCTCATGGTATACACGGTGTATTGGCGGACATTCCCATTTTTCGAGTTAATGCACAGCGAGCATTAAAAGGGAAATTAGAACAAAAATCGGCATTGCTTAACAATAGTGGTTTTCCCGCTTTCGAAGCAGCACTAACAACATTTATAGATGGTATTACCCAAGATGACGTATATGCTCGATTAGCTGGTCAATTAAATAATTTCCTCGCTCATTTTATCGAAACATTAACCAAGAATGCGGGCAGTGATACGGTGTGCCAATACGATACATTGTTGCGTAACTTGGTTACTGCACAGGGACACTGTCGCAAGGAAATAAAAAATGAAATAGGTCGTAATCGCACGACTATTTATGAGCGTAGTAAATCTGCGTTGAGACAAGATCCACAGCAAAGCCAAGGCAAAATCGAAGGTTTTTATCAGGATGCCTGTGCAAATACGAGCCGGGTATTGCAAGACGAGATGGAATTTCTGGCTAACCAGTTCAATAACGATGTCGCAATACTGGAGGCCGCACTATTACATCGAGCCGACAATAATGGCGTGAAGATAAATAGCGTGAATCTAGGAGCTGAAACTGCTGCGGTTGGCGATAAACCGAGCGCACTTTCTCACATCAATGCCGATATGCTGCACCAAGTTGCGGGGACGGTAGGCAAGATGGCGAAACCGGAACATATCGTTACCGGCCTGAAGATCGTAAAAGACTGGATGCCTTCTGTCATGAAAGGCATCGGTGCGAAAACTATGGAAAAATGGGGGGCCGCAGTGGTGGGTAAATGGATACCCATGGTTGGCCCAGCGATCACCGTGCTAAGCGGGCTTTGGGACATATTCGCCGATGATCCGGAAGAGAAGCAATTGAGCCAGCAATTGGAGCAACAGCAACGTGAACGCGAACGTTTCATGCAGGAAGTGGACGATATTGCACAGGATATCGCTAATCAATATGAGTCAGCCATGACCGGCATGATCGCGGAAGGGTTGGAGCCGTGGCTCAGTGAAATGAAACAGAAGGTCGCGGATCTGCTGGCATCAGCCAACCAGAATGAGCAGGAGCATCTCGTCGTGGTTGCAAAAGCACAGCAATTATTGATACGTCTGACCCCCGATAATGCCTGACGTACAACTCACACCTTTTCCATGCACAGCCTGCGGTAAATGTTGCCGCAGGGTAAGCACCAGCCCCGAAACCGCCTTTCTCGATCGTGGCGACGGAGTATGTGGTTATTTAGCTGAAGAGACACTGTTATGCACTATCTACGAGCAGCGGCCATTAGTCTGCCGTGTTGAGGATTACTACCGCGCCAAGCTAGTGGATATCATCCCGTGGGATGAGTTTGTGCGTATCAATGTTGCTATTTGCAGCAAACTCTAAGATGTCCATTGTTTGAGGGTATTCCCCCCATTTTGAGTGCCCCTAAAAATGGGGGAATACCGGGGCAATCAGCGGCTTGGTGATGCTACCAGAGAGATCTCTGCGGCTCTTACACAGTTGTCGGACGATGTGAAGGGGACGATTCAGTCTGTGATCGATGGTGCGTCCATCAATATCGAACCATGATAGGCTAAGCCAAAAGGGACCTTTTTGGGGAGCATCATGCCTGTACCACCACATCCATTTACCTTTCATTGCCCCCACTGCGGCTGGCACAAGACGGTTGCTCCCAAGAGCGACGTTATGGTGCGTGGCCATACCTGGTTTGAGGCCTGTCCCGAGTGCAACCATGCCCCACTGGAAAAATCGTCGGCCACAATGGTGGAGCTGGCCATCGCTAAGCTGAAGGATGTCCTCCGAAAGTAACCGCTGTTATTACCCTTTGCTATTCCAGCCAGTTCGTAACAAGCCTGTTGAGGTCGCAGTAATTCCGTGTGCAGGGGGCATGGTTACAGAAGCTGGCTATTCATCTGATTGAGAAGGAGATCATCGTTGAATTTTGAACAGTTGAAAACCCGTCACCGGACGCTGCGTGAACACTCTCCCAGCAACCTCAACCTGCGAGTTCATCGTGCCTTAAGCTGGCTGCAACGCGCTGAAATGGCCGAAGATGAAGATGGCCGCTTTATCTTTCTCTGGATTGCGTTCAATGCGGCTTATGCCACTGAAATCGATGATGATCGTCGCCTCTCCGAACAGGAGACCTTCAAAGGTTTTCTGGAGAAACTGTGCGAACTGGATGAGCACAAGCAGATAGAGCAACTGGTCTGGCAGGAGTTCTCGGGCAATATCCGCATGCTGCTGGACACCCCTTTTGTGCTGCAAAGCTTCTGGGATTATCACAGCGGCAAGATAAGTGAAGCCCAGTGGAAAGATCGGCTGGCACAGGGCAAGAAGATGGCGACCCTTGCGCTCGCCAGCAGCAATACCCCGCTGTTGCTGGGTGTGGTGTTTAATCGCCTCTATACCTTGCGCAACCAGTTGATCCATGGCGGTGCGACCTGGAACAGTTCGGTCAATCGCAAACAACTGAAGGATTGCGCCAACCTGCTCGGTAAACTGGTGCCGGTGATCATCGAGTTGATGATGGCCCATCCCGATACCCTGTGGGGGAATGCCTGTTATCCGGTGGTGGAAATGACAGGTTAATTCGTCACTAAGGGGTTATGGATCTCATCTTGATCAGCTAGGTAAAAGGCTCCCGCCAACATGCCATAGACAATGCAAATCCGGATATCTGCGCCTAGTAACACACCAAGCAGAGCTTCTCCATCTCGCAATGTGTCGCTATGCCAGAAACACCAGAGCGCTGCTTCGACCACATCGAGCCAATTACTTCGGCCAAGTTGATTACGTGATTTTCGGCGCCAGCTCCCCCTCATCACAGCGCCGGTGTTGGGGGACTGGGCGGCCAGTGCTCTCTGCTCCATAGCACTAAGGGTGAGTCCGTCAAGCTTGGCCTGTGCACTACCACGGCTTCCCCTCAACAGCTTGTCGAGTAACAATGCCAATAACCGCATAGCATCACCACATGCAAGAGTAGTATCGTCATCCAGTAATGCAGCTGCGCCTGACATGAGTTGCTCCCGCCCTTGATAGATGGGCAGAACAGTACGATCCAACCGATACCGATCAATATGCAAAGCCAAACGTACCAATTTGCGCAACTCAGTACAAGGAAGCGAGCCCCCGGTTTCCTTTAATACCACAGCGTCATACCGGTTCTGTTCTTCTGCAATCACGGCCACAAGTTCGCCGACGTGCTTGGCCGGCAACAGGCAACAAATCCCCTTGATCAGTGGCATTGCCGCCTGACCCAATATCAGCGTTGAATTCATAGAACCTCAGTAACGATGGCGTTTGAAATGAGTAATGCTGTTGCTGACGGTAACGATCGCCCCCTCCGGCAGGTCTGGTAGTAGCAATGCTGGCATTTGCATTTTTGGGTATCAGATCACCCCCTGCTTGCAGCCCACCTAGCACTGTGTGCTCCAAATAAGCCACTTGTCGCTTTGGTAATAATTGGAGTTGCTAGATATGAGGAAGGTGCCGCTGGCTGTGACGCCATCCCCTCCCAATGGCAAAAGACTTGGAATTGGCAGGTGATAACCAGCTTGCCATGCATGACCTACTCCCCTGACACCGCTTTATATGGACTCATTATATGTAGCCTGTATACTCATGCCGATACTGGTTACATAAACATGTCGCATTTTGGAGCACGTATGGCACCCAAAGAGCTCACCTGGGATCAAACCCTGCGTTTTCGTCTGCTGGAGATCGTCTTGCAGTGGGAAGGACGGCTGACCACCAATCATTTGATGACCGCCTTCAATATCGGTCGCCAACAGGCGTCACGGGATATCAACCACTACCTGACCCACTACTCACCGGAAGGGTTGGTCTATGACAGAAGCCTGAAGGGATACAGACCCACAGAGCACTTTGTTCCGCGCTTTAGTGAGGGAAAAGTGGATGAGTACCTGATGCTGCTACACCGTGAAAAGCAGCACCAGCGACAGCATGAAGCGGGCCTGTTGACACTTCCGCTGATGGATCTGCGCTACGGCCATATCGAGATCCTGGATGTGCCAAACCGCCATATCGACCCCAGGATTGTGCGCGGTTTGGTGCAGGCGGCCCGTGGCCAGCTGCGGGTCGATGTCGACTACGTATCCCTCAGTTCAGAGGAGCAGAGTGGCCGTAATATCGTGCCCCACACTCTGGTCTATGACGGGATCCGCTGGCACGTACGCGCCTACTGCGAGAAGAAGGGGGAATATCTGGACTTTGTGATGAGTCGTTTTCGGGGCGAACCGGATCTGCTGGATGCCTCCCCTCATGGCCGGGATCAAGATCTGGAGTGGAACACCCAGGTGACCGCTGTAGTCGTTCCCAACCCAGGCCTCAGCGAGGGACAGCAAGCCATCATTGCCAGAGACTATGCCATGACTGGGAACCAGCTGTTGATCAGTCAACGGATCCCCTTGGTCCATTACGCATTAGAGCGGATGCAAGTGAGCTATAGCGGTGAACACCAACAACATCCCCTGCTCTACCCGCTGGTACTGGCCAACCGGGAGGAGCTAATTGAGCAAGGCTGTACCTTCAAGCTCAAGAATGCGGATTTGATCAATCTCGTGGTCAACTAAAATCGCCACCAAGTTCTAGGACAAGGTGCAGTCCAAGTTTCCACTGAATGAAGAGCGGTACCATGACCTAATGTCGGTCAGCTAAGCCTGACTGACATTGTTTTACTGACTGTTTTCACCAGCCACTTCTGTGACCCAACCTTAACAATGCATCGATAACTTCAAGATTAAACAGCACTACCTCATTCCGCGACCATACACCTATCACCGCATCAATCTCACACCATTATCGGTAGTGAGAAATGGAACAACACAGCCCTCCTACAACTGGTGCAGCTGCTGGCGGCAGAGCCGCAGCAAACACGAAAAAACTCCATTGGAGCCCATTCGTAGACACCTCAACCCACACCGGTGATACTGCTCATATCTTGTACAGAACTTAGCCACTTACGTTCAGCGCAAAATGACTTTTTCAGGACCCAGTCCATCGAGTGTTCTTTTGAGGTAGCCATGGCACGCGTCCTTGACGAAATATTGACCACAGAAATACCCGACGTTGTCACTCAGGCCAGGGAAAAAGCAGAGCAAATGCGACTAGAGGTTCATATGAACCAACTCAGTGAAATGCTGGCCCAGGCTGGCACCGAACCCATGATTTGCGATCAAGATCCATCAATACAGGACGTTACACTGATGGACCTTAAACGCTGGGTCGAGGCTGCTGGGGGAAAACTACAGCTCAATGTTGAAATGCCAAACGGATCTCAGATCTCGTTTGCCGTTTAACTAAATCTCGATCTCAGAACACCGTAGCAATTGTCGGCTAACAACGGGTGGCCTGGCCTCTATCGGTATCGTGAAATGGAACTCTTGCTGCTAGCTGGCAGCGATTGTCAGCTGACAACGGAATGATCAGCTCATCAGGGCCAGCAGGCATTCGCATTATAGGTATCGTGAAATGGAACTCTTGCTGCTGGCTGGCAGCGATTGTCAGCTGACAACGGAATGATCAACTCATCAGGGCCAGCAGGCATTCGCATTATAGGTATCGTGAAATGGAAATCTGGCTCCAGCGAACTCGATTGTCAGCTGACAACGGAATAATCAGCTTATCAGGGCCAGCAGGCATTCGCATTATAGGTATCGTGAAATGGAAATCTGGCTCCAGCGAGCTCGATTGTCAGCTGACAACGGGGTGATCTGCTCATCAGGGCCAGCTGGCATTCGCATTATAGGTATCGTGAAATGGAAATCCGGCCAACAAGCATCTTGCCGATCTTCATCTTGGTGGCCGCTGGAAACCACATTATCGGTATCGTGAAATGAAATCCTGGCTGCTGGCTGGCAACGATTGTCAGCTGACAACGGAATAATCAGCTCATCAGGGCCCGCAGGCATTCGCATTATAGGTATCGTGAAATGGAAATCTGGCTCCAGCGAACTCGATTGTCAGCTGACAACGGAGTGATCTGTGCATCAGTGTCCGCTGGCAAACACATTATAGGTGTCGTGAAATGAAATTCTGGCTGCGGACCGGCAGTGATTGTCAGCTGACAACGGAGTGATCTGCGCCTCAGTGGCCGCTGGCAATTCTATTATCGGTATCGTGAAATGGAACCAAGCCCCTCTGCGAGTGTGATTGTCAGCTGACAACAGGGTGTTCTGCGCATCAGTGGCCGCTGGCAATCGCATTATCGGTATCGTGAAATGGAACCAAGCCCCTCTGCGAGGGTGATTGTCAGCTGACAACAGGGTGTTCTGCGCATCAGTGGCCGCTGGCAATCGCATTATCGGTATCATGAAATGGAAACCTCGATGCTGACTGGCAGCGATTGTCGGCTGACAACGCATCTAAACAGTCATCGACATCAGTACACACTAACAACAGTTCAAAAATGAACCATCAACATGATCTGAAATGCAGGGCTTAGACTGTACAGTTACGGTTGTATCGAATTCTCAGACGAGTTAGTTAACAAATAGCATTTTGTTAGAGATAACAAACCACCTCCAAATATTTTGTGGACAGATTGTCCCATGATGAAATTTGAGTGGTTCGATTTCACTTTAAAAATTCAAAAATTTGATGATGAAATTCAAGGCATTATTATATTAAAATAATTTAAAACATATGGTCATAAAATAAATGAACACTGTTACTCATCATAGGAACCACAAGTCATTCAAATTGTGGCTCAACATTCTATTCTATCAATACATAGATGACCCTTATAGTTAGGTTTTATCTGTATATCTATAAGTGTTTCAACGATTTCTATTGGCGATTTTATTTCTAATCCAAGCATCAACTTCCGCCTCTACAAATGCAACGGAGCGAATACCCAAGCTTACTTGTTGTGGAAACATTCCGTGGCTTATTAAGCTGTAAACTGTGGACTTAGACATTCCTGTTTTTTTTAACACCTCAGTCATCTTTATCAAACGAATATCTTGCTCGTATACCATATATACCTCACCCTCCAACTTGAGAAGGATTAAATCACATATAATAAAATACACAAGAGAAAAATCATAAAAACAATAAAAAAACATTGACATTATTAGACTTCATAAATAACCCCGTTAAAATGACAGAAAAATATTACTTCTTATAAATAACCGCTAGTATTTTATATGATTTTATAAATAACTCCGCTCCTGTCAGTTTACGATTAACATCGTATCCGAAATCAATACAAATCGTTCGATTCCAAATTGGCGCCGTGTTTTCTGACTTTCCACTCGCCTTCGTCAAGCACCTTCAGGCCAATTAAATCAATAACCAGGTCGGTAATCGTCCCTTTAGATGGCTGCCTATAGGCCACCTTCACCGTACGGGTTCGCTTGCTGGCACAGCTGTAATCGGGGGCGCACAGAGGAAACATTCATCAACTAAATCAGAGAGTCGAGTAGTCCTTGGGTCACTCGCTGGGAGAGGCTGAAAATCCCCTTGAGAATCCAGAAGGTAGAGATGGTCTGGCCAGTGAAAACTGGCTACGTCCCCGTCGCCCGTGATGGTCGGGGTGGAACCAATTGTCCATTGCATCTGCATCAACCCAGAAGGCGAGGGAGCCACAGTGGATCAGAAACTTGATGTATTGAGACCAGTTGGTGATGGGGTGAAGCGACTTGATGCAAACATGAAGGGAATGGTGATGATCACCACTCCCTCAGTTAGTTCAATTCAAACGCCGATTTGGGAAACAATCACACGTCAACCAAATATTCTGGATTTTCCTTGAGACAAGATGGTTTTACAGTATGTACCACTGCATGTACCACCAAAGCTTAACATGAAAAATTTAATAACTTAAAATCAATGACTTAAGAGCACAGTTCAGACTCCCCCAGCTCCACCAAACGTTTGGAAAGGGCCGCTTCGCAAGAAGTGGCCCTTTTTCTATGGCGCCATGCCTATGACGCTATGGGTGCACTGACCCCACAAAAGAAGAGGGAGGCCAGGCCTCCCTCTCTTGCATCTGCTATTCACGGCTTCACGCGCCGGCTCACGCCTGCTTGCTCGCTCTGGGCAGGGTTTCGCCCTCTTCATCCTTTTTCTGCTTGGTGAAATAGCGCATCACCAGCACGAAGAACAGCGGGACGAAGAAGATGGCAAGCACGGTGGCACTGATCATGCCGCCCATGACGCCGGTGCCGATGGCGTTGCGGCTGCTCGCCCCCGCCCCGCTGCTGATGACCAGCGGCAGTACCCCGAGGATGAAGGCCAGGGAGGTCATCAAGATGGGCCGCAGGCGCAGGCGCGCCGCCTCGACCACGGCTTCACCCAGCCCCATCCCCTTGTCATACAGCTCCTTGGCGAACTCGACGATGAGGATGGCGTTCTTGGCCGACAGTCCGATTGTGGTGAGCAGGCCCACCTGGAAGTAGACGTCGTTTTCCAGACCCCGCAGGGTGGCGGCCAGAATGGCCCCCAGCACTCCGAGCGGCACCACCAGCATGACGGAGAACGGAATGCTCCAGCTCTCGTACAAGGCCGCCAGACACAGGAACACCACCAGCAGAGAGATGGCATAGAGCGCCGGCGCCTGGGAACCAGCCTGGCGCTCCTGGAAGGAGAGTCCGGTCCACTCGATGCCGATCCCCTCCGGCAGCTGGGCCACCATGGCCTCGATGGCCGCCATGGCGTCACCGGTACTCTTGCCGGGGGCCGCCTCACCGACGATCTCCATGGCGGGGACGCCGTTGTAACGCTCCAGACGGGGTGAACCATAGCTCCACCGGGTGGTGGCGAAGGCCGAGAAGGGCACCATCTTGCCCTCACCGTTGCGCACGTACCACAGCTTGAGATCTTCGGGGTTCATCCGAAACGGCGCATCCGCCTGCATGTAGACCTTCTTGACCCGGTTGCGATCCATGAAGTCGTTCACATAGGACGAGCCCCAGGCCGCCGACAGGGTGTTGTTGATGTCGCTGATGGAGAGACCCTGGGCCAGCGCCTTCTCGTAGTCGATCTGGATGTCGAGCTGGGGGGTATCTTCCATCCCGTTCGGGCGCACCCGCACCAGATTGGGATCCTGCGCCGCCATGCCGAGCAACTGGTTGCGGGCTTCCATCAGCTTCTCGTGCCCCAGACCACCGCGGTCTTGCAGGAAGAAGTCAAAGCCGGTGGCCGTGCCCAGCTCCGGGATGGGAGGCAGGTTGAAGGCGAAGACCTGGGCCTCCTTGATGCTGAACAGGTAGCCCATGGCGCGGCCTATGATGGCATTGGCGCTGCGCGCCTCCCCCTGGCGCTCGTCCCAGTCTTTCAACTTGATGAAGGCCATGCCGCTGTTCTGGCCGCTGCCGGCGAAGCTGAAGCCCGCCACCGTCAGCACGGACTCCACGTTCTCCTTCTCGGTCTCGAGGAAGTAGTCGCGCATCTCGGCCAGCACCGCCTCGGTGCGCTGCTTGGTCGCACCGACCGGCAGCTGCACCATGGACATGATCACACCCTGATCCTCTTCCGGCAGGAAGGAGGTGGGCAGGCGCAGGAACAGGACGGCGAGCACCGCCAGCATCCCCAGATAGATGATGCCGTAGCGAACTCCCTGCTTGATCACCTTGCCCACGCCGCGGCGATAACGCTCGGCACTGGCGTCGAACATGCGGTTGAACCAGCCGAACAGGCCGCGATGGCTGGCGTGTTCGCCGTGCGTCATCGGCTTGAGCAGGGTGGCGCACAGGGCCGGGGTCAGGATCAGGGCCACCAGCACAGAGAGCACCATGGCCGAGACGATGGTCAGGGAGAACTGGCGATAGATGGCGCCGGTAGAGCCGCCGAAGAAGGCCATGGGCACGAACACGGCGGAGAGCACCAGGGCGATGCCCACCAGGGCCCCGGTGATCTGATCCATGGACTTGCGGGTCGCCTCCAGGGGGGAGAGCCCCTCCTCGCTCATCAGGCGCTCCACGTTCTCCACCACCACGATGGCGTCATCCACCAAGAGGCCGATGGCCAGCACCATGCCGAACATGGTGAGGGTGTTGATGGAAAAGCCGAACGCCGCCATGATGCCGAAGGTACCGAGCAGCACCACGGGCACGGCGATGGTCGGGATCAGGGTCGCGCGGAAGTTCTGCAAGAACAGATACATGACGCAGAACACCAGGAAGATCGCCTCGACCAGGGTCTGCACCACCTCCTCGATGGAGATCTGCACGAACGGCGTGGTGTCGTAGGGATAGACCACCTTCATGTTGCTCGGGAAGTAGCGGGAGAGCTCCTCTATCTTGCCCTTCACCTCTGCGGCGGTATCCAGGGCGTTGGCGCCGGTCGCCAGCTTGATGGCGACCGCCGAGGTGGGCTGACCGTTGTAGAGCGCGTCGGCGTCATAGTTTTCGCCCCCCAGCTCGACCCGGGCCACGTCCTTGAGCAGCACCTTGGAGCCGTCCTGGTTGACCCGCAGCAGTATGTCGTTGAACTGCTCCACGGTGGAGAGCCGGGTCTGGCCCATGATGGTGGCGGTAAATTGCTGATCGCTCACCGAAGGGGTGCCCCCCAGCTTGCCGAAGGCCACCTGGGCGTTCTGGCTCTGGATCGCCGCCTTCACGTCGGTCGGGGTCAGTTGCACCCGGTTGAGGCGATGGGGGTCCAGCCAGACCCGCATGGAGTACTGGCTGCCAAACAGGGTGATGTCCCCTACCCCGTCCAGGCGGCTCAGAGGCTCCTTGATGTTGGAGACCACATAGTCGGAGAGGTCATCGTTGCTCATCTTGCCGTCGGTGGAGATGAAGCCCGCCACCATCAGGAAGCTGCTGGAGGTCTTCTGCACCCGTATGCCTTGCTGTTGCACCTCTTGCGGCAGCAGCGAGGTGGCCTGTTGCAGCTTGTTTTGCACCTGCACCTGGGCGATGTCCGGATCCGTGCCCGGCTTGAAGGTCAGGGTGACCGACACATTGCCGGCAGAGTCGGACTGGGACGACATGTAGAGCAGGTGATCCAGCCCCGTCATGTTCTGCTCGATGATCTGGGTGACCGAGTCTTCCACCGTCTTGGCGGAGGCGCCGGGGTAACTGGCAGAGATTCCCACCGCAGGCGGCGCTATGGTGGGGTACTGGGAGACCGGCAGCGTCAGGATTGCCAGGCCCCCCGCCAGCATGATCACCAAGGCGATCACCCAGGCAAATATGGGTCTATCTATGAAAAATCGTGCCATGAGGCGACTACTCCATCCTACTTGTTGGCCGGGGCGACTTGCGCCTGCACCGGTTGCTCGCTGGGGGCGACATCGGCGCCGGGTCTGACCTTCTGCAAGCCGGCGACGATCACCCGTTCACCCGCCTTGAGGCCGGACTCCACCACCCAGTTGCTGCCGATGATGCGGCTGATCTGGATGTCCCGCAGTTCCACCTTGTTATCCGCCGTCACCACCATCACATTGGCACCGCCATTGGGGGTGCGGGTCACCGCGGTCTGCGGCACCAGCAGGCCCTGGCTGCGCTCCCCCTCTTTGAGGGTGGCACGCATGAACATGCCGGGCAGCAACAGCTGATCCGGGTTCGGCACTATCACCCTCAGGGCCACCATGCCGGTGGTCTCGTCCACGCTGACGTCGGAGAACTGCAGCTCGCCGGATTCGCCATAGCGGCTGCCATCCTCGAGCTGGAAGCTCACCCTGGCGTCATCGGACTGGCCGGCGCTCAGCTTGCCCGCCGCCACCTGGCGCTTGAGGCGCAGCAGATCGGCGGTGGATTGGCGCACATCCACATACATGGGGTCGAGCTGCTGTATGGTGGTCAGGGCGCTGGCCTGCTGGGCCGTCACCAGGGCCCCCTCGGTCACCGCTGAGGTGCCGATCCGGCCGCTGATGGGCGCCGTGATCCGGGTATAACCCAGGTTGATCTCTGCGGTGCGCTGGGCGGCCCTGGCGGCCATCACCTCTGCCTGGGTCTGCTTCCAGCTGGCCAGGGCATCGTCATAGTCCTGACGGCTGATGGACTTGACCTTGAGCAGGGATTCGTAACGCTTGGCCTTGAGCTGGGCGGTGCGCTCGTTGGCCTGAGCCTTGGCGACATTGGCGCGGGCGGAGGCCAGCTCGGCCTCATAGAGGGAGGGGTCAATCTGGTAGAGCAGATCGCCGGCCTTGACGTCGGATCCCTCGGTGAAAAGACGCTTGAGCACTATGCCGTTCACCTGGGGCCGCACCTCGGCCACCCGCAGCGGTGCGGTGCGACCGGTCAGCTCTGTGGTGAGTTGCAGCGGGCCCGTGTGCAGGGTGACCACCTCGACCGAGGTCGGGGGCATCTGCCCAGGCGCCTCGGCGGCCCCCTTCTCGCCACAGCCCGCCAGCATGGCTGCGGCCAACAAGGCTAGCCCGACTGAACGGGCGATTTTATTTTTATGCATGGAGCACCTGATCCTCTATCTGCTTGCGGATAATCAGGGGGGGAAACGGGCCCCCCTTGGTAAAATGGGCTAAGATGGGGCAATATACATACATTCACGAATGTATGTATATTGGTTTTTGTTATTAAAATCACCCTTTTGGGACTAAGCGAAACGAGATGGTCAGACGTACCAAAGAAGAAGCCCAGCAGACCCGCTGCCACATCATGAACACGGCACTGGATCTGTTCTGTCGCCAGGGCCTGGCCAAGACCAGTCTCACCGACATCGCCCGGGTGGCGGACTTGACCCGGGGCGCCATCTATTGGCATTTCAAGAACAAGGAGGAGCTGTTCATCGCCCTGTGGCAGGAGCTGTGCGCCCCCCTCTCCCACCAGCTCGATGCCAGCATAGACCCCGAGGAGCCGGATCCCCTGGGGCGCCTGCGCACCTTTCTGCACAGTGCCCTCATCAAGATCACCCGGGATCCCGGCCATCGCCAGATGTTCGCCATCATGTTCAGCCTGGAAACCATAGAGGGAGAGGCCCTCTTCCTGCGCGAGCACACCCGCCAGCAGTCCCTGCGTTTCACCCAGGATCTGGAGCGATCCCTCGCCAACGGCGTGCGCCATGGCCAGCTCCCCGCCAATCTGGATCTGGGACGCGCCGCCACCCTGCTCCACTGCACCCTGGATGGCTACATCCTCAACTGGCTGCATTTTCCCGAACGCATCGACCTGGCCGCCGAGGCCGATTATCTGCTCGACTGCCTGTTCATCCAGCTGCGCCACATGCCCCCCGCCCGCCCGTGACGGCAGCGGGAGCGCCCAGGGTGAACAACCCCTGGCATGGCCGCCCCCGGCCTTGTTAACATGGCTCCCCGCCTCCAGCCCAGGATCCCACAGATGCCCATGCCAGACGCCGTCGACCTCCATGCCCTCTGCACCGCGCGCGCCCCCCTCTATCGCGCCTTCCTGGCCGAGCTTGCGCCCGGGGCCCATCTGCTGGATGCGGGCTGCGGCGAGGGGCAGGATGCCCGCCATTTTCAGCAAGAGGGTCATGTGGTCAGCGCCATCGAGCGGGATCTGGCCGCTGCCCGGCGCGCCTCCCGCCATGGCGCTCTGCCGGTGCGGGTCGGCGACATCCTGACCCTGACCACTGTGGTGCCCTTCGACGGCATCTGGGCCTGCGATCTGTTGCCTGATCCGGGGCGCGAGCCGGCGCGGCTGGCGGCAATGCTGGCGCGACTGGGCGCCCTGCTCAAGGTGGGCGGCCTGCTCTACTGCAACCTCCCAGCGCCCCTCGGCCTGGATGAGGACGCGCCCCCGTTTGCCGCCCATGGTCTTTGCCAGACGCGCCGCTGGCTGGCGCCCCTGCCCCGTCTGGCTTCCCCTGCACTCGGCGGGGAGTCCCCTTCGCCGGATGCCCTCTGGCTGCACCTGCTGCTGCGAAAAACCGCCCTCTGATCGTTCGAGTCGACGCGCCAGGGCCTGCCCTGCCGGAGGGCGGGCGGTGCCACACAACATTTAACACTGACATAACAAGGCATAGACAGACATAACGCTGAATATGTGTTAAAAAGCCGCACTAAATTCAGAATAAGATAACAAATCAGACACTCACACCGGATCTGCCCCATGAAACTCGTGCTCAAACTCCTCGCCGGCATCCTCGCCGGCCTGCTGCTCGGCCTCTATGCCCCGGAATGGGTCGCCCGCCTGCTGTTCACCGCCAAGACGGTGATCGGTCAGCTGATTGGCTTCACCATCCCCCTCATCATCCTGTTCTTCATCACCAGCGGCATCGCCAGCCTGCCGAAGAACTCCGGCAAGCTGCTCGGCAAGACGGTGGCCCTGGCCTATGGCTCCACCATTTTGGCCGGCACCTTCGCCTTCACCCTGGCCCGCCAGCTGATCCCGACCCTGACCGAAGCCGCCACCGCCAGCGCGGACCCCGCCAGCAAGCTGGTCTCCTACATCGGCATGGAGATACCGCCGCTGTTCGGGGTGATGTCGGCCCTGGCCGCCGCCTTCATCTTCGGCATCGGCATCAGCGCCAACGAGGCCACTGACCTGCGCCGCATCGCCGATCAGGGCCGCGACATCATCGACCGCCTGCTGGCCCGGGTGATCATCCCCCTGCTGCCCATCTACATCGCCGGTGTCTTCATCGAGATGACGGTGGAGGGCACCGTCTTCGCCACCCTCAAGACCTTCGGCGTGGTGCTGGTGATGGCCATCGTCATGCACTGGATCTGGCTGTGCCTGCTCTTCCTCGGCACAGGGCTGGCGTTTGGCCGCTCGCCGCTCCTGCTGCTGAAGAACATGCTGCCCGCCTATTTCACCGCCCTGGGCACCATGTCCAGCGCCGCCACCATCCCCGTGGCCCTGCGCGCCAGCCGCCAGAACGGGGTGAGCGAGGGGATCGCCAACTTCACCGTGCCCCTGTGCGCCACCATCCACCTGTGCGGCTCCACCATCACCCTGGTGACCTGCGCCACCGCCGTCATGTACCTCTCCGAGCACCTGGCCATCCCGGGCTACGGCACCATGCTGCCCTTCATCATGATGCTGGGCGTCATCATGATAGCGGCGCCCGGCGCCCCGGGGGGCGGCGTCATGTCGGCCCTCGGCCTGCTCACCTCCATGCTGGGGTTTGGCGAGGCCTCCATCGCCCTGATGATCGCCCTCTACCTGGCCCAGGACAGCTTTGGCACCGCCTGCAACGTCACCGGCGACGGCGTCATCGCCCTCTGGGCCGATCGCTTCGCCCAGGGGGAGCAAAGCCGGCTCGGCCCCGAACGCGAAACGGCCTGATCGCCGACCTCGAACAGCAAAACGGGAGCCAGTGGCTCCCGTTTTTATTGGTTGAGTGAAGCGTCTCAGCCCCGGCGGCGGATCACTCCCTCCTGGGCGGTGCTCGCCGCCAGCACCCCGTCACGGGTGAAGAGGCGTTCACGCATCCGCAGCGCGGCGGCGGATCACGCCCTCCTGGGCCGTGCTCGCCACCAGCACCCCGTCACGGGTGAAGAGGCGTTCACGCATCCGCAGCGCGGCGGCGGATCACTCCCTCTTGAGTCGTGCTCGCCACCAGCACCCCGTCACGGATGAAGAGGCGTTCACGCATCCGCAGCGCGGCGGCGGATCACTCCCTCTTGGGCCGTGCTCGCCACCAGCACGCCGTCACGGGTGAAGAACTGACCACGCACCAGACCACGCCCGGCGCTGGCGCTCGGGCTGTCCACCACGTAGAGCAGCCAGTCATCGAGCCTGAAGTCCCGGTGGAACCACATGGAGTGATCTATGGTGGCCACCTGCATGTCCGGCTCCCAGTACGACACCCCGTGGGGCTGCAGGGCGGTAAACAGGAAGTGGAAATCCGAGGCGTAGGCCAGCAGATACTTGTGGACCCGCTGATCGTCGGGCATCTGGCCGTTGGCCTTGAACCAGACGTGGCGCAGGGGCTGGTGCACATCGGGACGTATGGGGTCGACCAGGGTCACCGGGCGAATTTCGATGGGCTTCTCGCACAGGATCTTGTCGCGCAGGGCGGGCGGGATCTGCTGCTCGTAGGGGCGCACCAGCTCCAGCTCGCTCTTGAGCTGCTCGGGGGGCGTGATGCCGGCGGGCATCTGGGCCTGATGCTCGAAGCCTTCGGCCTCTACCTGGAAGGAGGCATTGAGGTAGAAGATGGGCTTGCCGCCCTGGATGGCCTTGACCCGGCGGGTGGAGATGGTCTGGCCGTCGCGGATGTTCTCCACGTCATAGATGATGGGGCGATTGGCATCGCCGGGGCGCAGGAAATAGGAATGGAAACTGTGTACCTGGCGATCGCTGGCCACCGTCTGCTTGGCGGCCGACAGGGCCTGCCCCATCACCTGCCCGCCAAACACGGCCCGCAGGCCGAGATCCTGGCTCTGGCCCCGAAACAGGCCCTCCTCGATTTTCTCGAGCGCCAGCAGTGCCAGCAGCTCATCCAGTACCTTGCTCATTGGTTTCTCCTGTATCAATGTCGCAGAGGCTAACAAGGAGGCCAGGTCGAGGCAACCATTGCCACGCCCTCAGTGGGTCGTGCCCCCGGTGATCCGCA
This sequence comes from Aeromonas bivalvium, assembly GCF_000819765.1. Classification (GTDB taxonomy): domain Bacteria; phylum Pseudomonadota; class Gammaproteobacteria; order Enterobacterales; family Aeromonadaceae; genus Aeromonas; species Aeromonas bivalvium. The sequence continues at coordinate 2,663 of NZ_CDBT01000013.1, read as the reverse complement.
GATCCCGCTCGTGATGCAGCGCCGCATCGAGGCCGACCTCCAAGCCGCGCACTATCTGGCTCAGGCTCATCGAGGGCGTGCCCGCCGGATGGCGCGCCGCCTGCTCGGGCAGATAGGGGATGTGCAGGAAACCGCCCCGGCAGCCCGGCCTGCCCCGCCCTATCTCGTGCATCAGGCCGTAGAAGAGGTGGTTGCAGACATAGGTACCGGCGCTGTGGGAGACGGCGGCGGGCAGGCCCGCCTCACGCAGGGCCGCCACCATGGCCTTGATGGGCAGGGTGGTGAAATAGGCCGCAGGGCCATCCGCCACTATGGGGCTGTCGATGGGCTGTGCCCCGGCGTTGTCAGGGATGCGGGCGTCATCGAGATTGATGGCGATCCGCTCCAGGCTGAGCTCGCTGCGTCCCCCCGCCTGACCCACCGCCAGCACCAGCACCGGCTGGTGCTGCGCCAGCGCCGCCTCAAGCTCCGTCAGGGCCTGGCCGAAGGCGCAGCTCAGCCGCACCGCCCGGATCTGATGATCGCCACGGCGCTGGCCATCGAGTTGCCGCACGGCCTCCCAGGAGGGGTTGAGCGGCTCGCCGCCAAAGGGTTCGAAACCTGTCAGTAAAATGGTCTTCATGGCCATCTCCTTCTGTTAATCCCGACGCGCGGCCAGCGGGTGCGGGGAGGGACGAGGGCAGGCCGGGCGGGCTACCCCCGTCATGACCACATCAGCGAAACGCCAGGAAGTACATCAGCAAGATGTTGCAGACCAGCATCATGAGCGCGGTGGGGATCTGCACCAGGATGACCTGATACTTGTTGTCCAGCTCCAGCAGGGCGGCGGGCACTATGTTGAAGTTTGCCCCCATGGGAGTCATCAGGGTGCCGCAATAGCCCGACAGCATGCCGATGGCCACCACGGCGGCGGGGTTGCCATGGGCCCCCATGATAAGAAAGGGGATGGCGATCCCCGCCGTCATCACCGGGAAGGCCGCGAACGCATTGCCCATGATCATGGTGAACAGCGCCATGCCCACGCAGTAGATCACCACCATCAGGAACAGGTTGTCCGGGGTGACGAACAAGTCCACCACCGCCTTCACCGACTCCCCGGTCTGGGCGACCACGAAGACCCCGCCCAGCATGGCGAGCATCTGCGGCAAGATGGCGGCCCAGCCGATGGCATCCACCAGACGCCTCGACTCGCGCACCGCCTGCAAGGGGGTGCCGCCGGTCAGCTTCCAGCCCAGCAGCAGGGCCGCCAGGGTGCCGATGGCCAGCGAGGTTAGGGTGACGTTCTTCTGATCCAGCACGAAGTAATCCCCCAGGCTGGCATGGCCCAGCAACAGGGTGCTGAGCACGGTCGCCACCGGGATCATGACCGCCGGCAGGAACAGGCGGTTGCCCAGCTTGACCGCCGACCCTTGCCGCTCTGCATCGCTGCGCTGGGCGTAACGCCCCATCGCCAGCTGACCGGTGCCGGCCAGCAGGGCCATCAGGATCACCAGACCCCCCACGATCCGGTAGGCCATCTGGCTGCCCAGCTGGCTGACCAGCAGATCGCCAAACAGGAAGATGGCGCCAAAGCAGCACCAGAACAGGGCCGTCGTCAGGCGCTTGGGGTTATGGCGGTCAGAGAGCGTCATGCCCACCAGCAGCATGACGACGAGGCCGATGAGATAATAGATGTCGTTGATGGTGATCAGGCTGTTCATCATGCACGCTCCAGCACGGCTTGGTCGGGGGTCCTGGCCTGCCAGGCGGCAAGGTCACGGCCGATGCTGGCATCCAGCATGAGCAGACGCCCCATGTGGATCAGCAGGGCGCACAGGGCGGTCGGAATGCCCCACAGGCCGATGTAGAGCGGTTCGATATCGGTGATCCCGTTCTCCTGCAGGAAGGCACTCATCAGCAAGACGGCCCCGAAGGCGAGGAAGACGTCTTCGCCGAAGAACACAGCCACATTGTCACAGGCGGCCGCATGGGCCCGGATCTTGTCGCGGATTGGCTTGGGCAGATCTCCGTGGCGATGCACCGCGGCCCCCTCCGCCATGGGGGCGATCAGCGGACGCACCGTCTGGGCGTGGCCCCCCAGGCTCAGCAAGCCCAGCATGGCCGTGCCCTGGCGCAGCACGAAATAGAGCATCAGGATGCGCGCCGAGGTCGCCTTGCGGATGCTGGCGATCCAGCTCTGGGCCCGCTCCTTGAGCCCGTACTGCTCCAGCAGGCCGATCACCGGCAGGATCAGGATAAAGGTGGCCAGCTGCCGGCTGTTGAGAAACTTCTCGCCGAAGGTCTCCAGCAGCGCGACCAGCGACATGCCGCTCGCCAGACCGGTCGCCAGCCCCGCCGTCGTCACCACCAGCAGCGGGTTGAACCTGAGCGCAAACCCCAGTACCACCACTGGGATCCCTATCAGGGGCAATAACAGACTGACATCCATATGAGTTTCTCCATTCCATGTGAAGGCCGCGCGGCCTGAATTCGCCCCTTCAATGAGGCCTTATCGATATCCCGTTTGCGATCAGGGCCTCCCGCAGGCGCCGGGCGAAGGCGACGGCATGGGCGCCATCCCCGTGCAGGCAGATGCTCTGGGGGACCAGCGCCAGCCGTTGTCCGTCCAGGGTCTGCACCTCTCCCCGCGTCACCAGACTCAGGGTCTGGCTCAGCGCCCTGGC